>NZ_CAJHCI020000001.1:657500-1585258 GCF_904848545.2 Acidithrix sp. C25 | reverse complement strand
CATTCATTGGTCCATACAATGTCAATTCGATCATGAACCCAATTCTGGTCTATTGTTTGGGACTTGGGTATTTCTTTAATATGTACAAAAACAAGCCTCTCGTGCGAAAGGGAGGTGTGTTGATAATGAGCCACCCCACGCGCAACGATTTGACCCGGTCTTTCACCCTTCCTACATTGACTTTTACGAAAACGTCCTAAGTGAAACCACAGATCCAATTGAGATCGAGGCAAAGTACGAAAAGAGTTACGCTGAGGACCCCTGGTATATCCATCTCTATAGAACAGGTAACGCATACCATGAGTTCATCCGTTCTATATGTGGTACTGGGGAGCCCACGCACTTGACCACCTCGGAGCAGTGATTATTCTTGGTGGCGACCTAAGGTTGCAAAGCGACTGGGTTTCATGGCAGCAAGTACCCTTAATGACGCATTAGCAATGGCCTCGGCTTATGTTGGTACTTCTCCGTCGATTACACACTTGCACTCACCTCCTCTGTGATGGCTCAAGTTGAATAATCTAGAATTCGAAAAGATCTAATACCAAGGACGAGCAATGGCAAAAATGCGTGGACTACTGGGCAAGATAACTATGCCCTTCCCACTTGGTCGGCCCACTTGGCCAGCCAATGTAGAAAGAACAATTCCCAAGTCAAAACTCGGTGCAAACTACGATACAGAATGGGCTAGAAGGTACTCAGTACGTCTTGTACGATCACTGATAACTGACTATGTCACTAAACCCGCGATAAATATAGTTGCTTCCCAAAAGTGCTCGGTACCGATCGCCTAAAGGGTATCGACGTACCTGTTATCTTTGCCGCTAACCATGCCTCTCACTTAGATACTCCGCTTCTACTCTCGGTGCTTCCAGATGACTTTCGCCACAAGACGGCTGTTGGAGCCGGAGCAGACTACTTCTTTGACCGCAAATACAAGGCAGTCATCTGGTCATTCCTCTTAGGAGCAATTCCTATCGAGAGAACAAGGGTATCGAGAAGATCAACCGATTTAGCCTTAGAGATCCTGCGCGATGACTGGAACCTAATTCTCTTCCTGAAGGCGGCAGAACCCCTGACGGTTTCGCAAGGGAGTTCAAAGGGGGCGTCGCGCAGCTAGCCCTAAAGACAGGCTCGACCATCGTACCCGTCTTCATAGGTGGCACCTATGAGGTCCTAGGTAAAAATAAAAAAGGCTTTAGCCCCGGTTCTACAGTTGTAAACTTTGGCAGGCCAATAAGTCCTAGCGGTTCAAATCCCCGTGATTTAACCAAAGAGTTACAAAGTGCGGTCAACCGTCTTGGAGATGAAGTCTACAGCGACTACTGGGACGCTGCGCTAAGAAGCGGAGCAAGTTCCACGCCGGACTTGGCCGACAATGGCGATAATTCCTGGATAGCAGAGTGGAATCGTCCCAGGTTTAGCGACACCTTTGAAGATTCAAAGAAAAGTCGTTGGCCAAGATTACCATTTATCGACAAGCCACTCTGATTTAAAAGCCTGCTAGAGAAAGACGAGCCGAGCCTTAAGGTCGACGTCGACATATTTATTATCCAATGTACTCCCAGGGAACGGCTTTCTCTCGGTTTAGGTAAGGCCAAATTACACGATGCCAGCTCGTTATTTATAAGGTCAGTTTTAAGGATAAAATCATCTACCCGTCGCTCTTTGGCTGTCTAGCGGTGTTATCCCATCCACTTATAACCTAACTACCAATCGCTCCAAGGACTAACCCCTGGTTGATCCAAACTCTAGATACGAGGAGACTTATACTTGGACCTAACGCCTAATAAAACGAGGGACTGAGATAGCCTAAGGCAGTACTAATTGGTTAAAAATTGAAAAATCGGCGCCGAAAGAGCGGCTATGATTGCACTAGACGCAGACCCGAAGGAGCTATAGAATCTGGCTCACTAACCAACTCGGTAACAAATTCCGTTTTATGACCAGGAAAGACGGAGACTGAATAAAGTTTGGCCCCACCGTCTTCATCATAGGTAATCCTCTCACACCAAAGCGCCGGCGAGTCACGCGGTACTCCAAGCAACTTGGCATCGTCATGGTCGATTGCAATGGCCACAATTGTCTGCACCGCCCGACTCAGACGCTTAGCTAGATTACCCCGCTCCCCCAAAAGATCATACAAACTCGCCTCCTCCAGTTCAGGTATCGAAAACTGAGCACCAATTTGCGCCGGAACCCAACTGTAACCCTAGCAAACGGATTACCATCGGCGAGGTTGATTCTCGTTATGACAAGCAACTCGCCCTCGCCGAGAATCTCTTCAGCCGGCCCTCGGCGATCTCAACCCGTGCGGAGATAATCTTCCTGCCCGGTTTAACACCTCGTTCAGACATCTGGCTTCAATGGTAGTGAAGCGCCCTAAGCTCTGACGTACCGGGTCTGAATTCGCGATCCAACCAAAACCCTGTCTTGAGTCAACAAGGCCCTCGCTTCTCAAGACATCGAGAGCTTTTCTTACAGTAATCCGACTAGCCCTATGAGTTCGTGAAAGGGCCGCCTCGCTCGGTAAGACCGAGCCACGACTCACCTGTCCGGACACAATTTGCGTACGGAGGCTGGATGCAATCTCTATATATCTGGGTGTTTTTTTGCTTTCTATATTCCCAAGATACCCAAAGTTGGATACAATTCCAAAACCGAGCCCTCAACAATCATTAAAAGCAAAAAAGTAAAAGCTAGGTTCTAATTTAGCGTTACAACTTAGGCTAGGTACAAAAAGCGCCTAGGCGAGAGATTCTCTGGTTGGGTAGATTCTCTGGTTGGTATATATTCGCTCACCGACCTATAAGCAGCCAATCTCCTCTGTAGACATTAGTTAGCTGTTCAACTTCGAGATGCGCCAAAATCGTTTGGCTAATTTCCGAGAGCGCGATCAACTGTTGGCCACTCAACACATTCGCAAAGCAATGACAGACTGCTACGGCGTGGATAGGCTCCGCCATAGTGATTCGCTTCAGACCCTCTTCAGTGAGCACCTTAATCGATCCACGCCGATCGGTGCTACATATCCTTGCGAACAACGACGCCACGCACGCCATCCGGCTAAGCTGCTGAGAGGTACGACTGCGCTACCAGCCAAGACCGCTGGCGAGATCCATCGAACGCATCTGGTGGTCAGAAGACTTCGAGAACACAGCACTGGTCCTCATCGACCACCACGTCGGCACGATCAGCTGGGCGGGCGAACTCGTGGTCGAAGAGAAGGAGCAGTTTGTTGCTGGCAGCACAGCTCAAGATGTGAGTTACGGTCATCGCGCGCTTCGCTGAGGCGGCTGGTATACCTCTTGTCCTCACGAGCAGCCTCGAAACCGAAGCACAAGGACCGCTATTGCCCGAGTTCGAAAAGTTCCTTCCCGAAGAGTTCGTCGCGCGCATCAAGCGAGAGGGAGTCATCAATGCTTGGGAGGACCCGGCTTTCGCCGAGGCAGTGAGAGCCACTGGCAAGACGAACTTGCTGATAGGTGGTTTGACGACCGATGTCTGCTTGGTCCCCCAGCCCTATCGGCGAAAGAAGAGGGCTTCAACGTCGTAGCACTGATGGACACCTCGGCTGCTTGCACCAAAATCGGTGCCCAGAACAGCCGTGACCTCTTACTAGCCACGGAAATCGAGTTGATGACGGTGATACCCATGATCACCTCCATAATCTCAGGAACTACTAGAACCCTGCCTCTGGGGAGCTTTACGCCGCGTCCGGTGAAGAGGGTGTCTATCACGCCTTCGCCCAGGGCGACCTCCGCTAACATCGCCACCGGAACCCTCGTCGTATCTGCGGTGTGAGGGTTCCGGTGGCCCGAGATTCAAGAGGGTACAACTTTGCGTGATTGGCCCAGCGCATCACAAGAGCGAGGCTTCTTCTTGCCTGTAGCTGAAGCCCTGACAGTCGGCGTCGTGTTCGTCGCGGTATTGCTGATTGGTTATCACTCACCACGCCCGCGCGATGGCCGCGTCGACGTGGTTGGCAGTCCGGCATCCGTTCCGGCGCTAGTTCATCAATGTCAATCAAAGCAAACCGGGGGCTCTCGACCTTGTCCGGGCTCGCTCGAGCGAAATAGGCCTCGAGTCGCTACGCGAGGGACGGATATTCGGCGTCCTCACTCTAAGCAGCAATCCAACTCTCTACGTTGCCGGCGCCAACGGGCTGTCAGTGACATCTGGCCTCGAAACGAACTCTTACACTCGATGATCTCGCAGAGCGCTCCATTGCACACCGTCGACAAGTTGCCCCTACTGCCCAATGACACGTCGGGGCTACCCCTCTTCTATCCAGTCTTTGGCGTTGTAATTGCCAGCTACCTGTTCGGGATCGCGTCGGTGACTACGGGTCGGAGCCTCTCACCGACTGGTCGCTGGGCCCCGGCGTCCCTGCTTGCATCGCTACTCGCCGCATTATCAACGTTGATTGCTCGCTTCAGTACTCAAACCATCAACGGCCACGCCACTATCGTCTTCCTCTTTCTCCTGTCGCTTGTTGTAGGTGCGGAACAGCGATGTTCCTCGGTATCTTCAACACCTTTCGCGCAACCATGGCCACTGTGGTCCTGGTGCACTCGCTAGCGCGAGCGGGGTCTGCTCCGGCTCCGTGCATCCTCGTTGGCTCGAGCGTTGCGCGGCCTCTTGCTTATGAGTGTGGCACTTACTGGTATTCGCGACGACCACGCAGACTGAACAGATGAGGTTGGATCACTCCAACCCACTGAAGTAGGCGGCGTCGCGAATACCAGTAAGTGCCACACTCATAAGCAAGAGGCCGCGCAACGCTCCGAGCCAACGAGGATGCCACGGAGCCGGGAGCAGACCCCCGCTCGCGCTAGCGAGTGCACCAGGACCACAGTGGCCATGGTTGCGCGAAAGGTGTTGAAGATACCGAGGAACATCGCTGTTCCGCACCTACAACAAGCGACAGGAGAAAGAGGAAGACGATAGTGGCGTGGCCGTTGATGGTTTGAGTACTGAAGCGAGCAATCAACGTTGATAATGCGGCGAGTAGCGATGCAAGCAGGGACGCCGGGGCCCAGCGACCAGTCGGTGAGAGGCTCCGACCCGTAGTCACCGACGCGATCCCGAACAGGTAGCTGGCAATTACAACGCCAAAGACTGGATAGAAGAGGGGTAGCCCCGACGTGTCATTGGGCAGTAGGGGCAACTTGTCGACGGTGTGCAATGGAGCGCTCTGCGAGATCATCGAGTGTAAGAGTTCGTTTCGAGGCCAGATGTCACTGACAGCCCGTTGGCGCCGGCAACGTAGAGAGTTGGATTGCTGCTTAGAGTGAGGACGCCGAATATCCGTCCCTCGCGTAGCGACTCGAGGCCTATTTCGCTCGAGCGAGCCCGGACAAGGTCGAGAGCCCCCGGTTTGCTTTGATTGACATTGATGAACTAGCGCCGGAACGGATGCCGGACTGCCAACCACGTCGACGCGGCCATCGCGCGGGCGTGGTGAGTGATAACCAATCAGCAATACCGCGACGAACACGACGCCGACTGTCAGGGCTTCAGCTACAGGCAAGAAGAAGCCTCGCTCTTGTGATGCGCTGGGCCAATCACGCAAAGTTGTACCCTCTTGAATCTCGGGCCACCGGAACCCTCACACCGCAGATACGACGAGGGTTCCGGTGGCGATGTTAGCGGAGGTCGCCCTGGGCGAAGGCGTGATAGACACCCTCTTCACCGGACGCGGCGTAAAGCTCCCCAGAGGCAGGGTTCTAGTAGTTCCTGAGATTATGGAGGTGATCATGGGTATCACCGTCATCAACTCGATTTCCGTGGCTAGTAAGAGGTCACGGCTGTTCTGGGCACCGATTTTGGTGCAAGCAGCCGAGGTGTCCATCAGTGCTACGACGTTGAAGCCCTCTTCTTTCGCCGATAGGGCTGGGGGACCAAGCAGACATCGGTCGTCAAACCACCTATCAGCAAGTTCGTCTTGCCAGTGGCTCTCACTGCCTCGGCGAAAGCCGGGTCCTCCCAAGCATTGATGACTCCCTCTCGCTTGATGCGCGCGACGAACTCTTCGGGAAGGAACTTTTCGAACTCGGGCAATAGCGGTCCTTGTGCTTCGGTTTCGAGGCTGCTCGTGAGGACAAGAGGTATACCAGCCGCCTCAGCGAAGCGCGCGATGACCGTAACTCACATCTTGAGCTGTGCTGCCAGCAACAAACTGCTCCTTCTCTTCGACCACGAGTTCGCCCGCCCAGCTGATCGTGCCGACGTGGTGGTCGATGAGGACCAGTGCTGTGTTCTCGAAGTCTTCTGACCACCAGATGCGTTCGATGGATCTCGCCAGCGGTCTTGGCTGGTAGCGCAGTCGTACCTCTCAGCAGCTTAGCCGGATGGCGTGCGTGGCGTCGTTGTTCGCAAGGATATGTAGCACCGATCGGCGTGGATCGATTAAGGTGCTCACTGAAGAGGGTCTGAAGCGAATCACTATGGCGGAGCCTATCCACGCCGTAGCAGTCTGTCATTGCTTTGCGAATGTGTTGAGTGGCCAACAGTTGATCGCGCTCTCGGAAATTAGCCAAACGATTTTGGCGCATCTCGAAGTTGAACAGCTAACTAATGTCTACAGAGGAGATTGGCTGCTTATAGGTCGGTGAGCGAATATATACCAACCAGAGAATCTACCCAACCAGAGAATCTCTCGCCTAGGCGCTTTTTGTACCTAGCCTAAGTTGTAACGCTAAAATTAGAACCTAGCTTTTACTTTTTTGCTTTTAATGATTGTTGAGGGCTCGGTTTTGGAATTGTATCCAACTTTGGGTATCTTGGGAATATAGAAAGCAAAAAAACACCCAGATATATAGAGATTGCATCCAGCCTCCGTACGCAAATTGTGTCCGGACAGGTGAGTCGTGGCTCGGTCTTACCGAGCGAGGCGGCCCTTTCACGAACTCATAGGGCTAGTCGGATTACTGTAAGAAAAGCTCTCGATGTCTTGAGAAGCGAGGGCCTTGTTGACTCAAGACAGGGTTTTGGTTGGATCGCGAATTCAGACCCGGTACGTCAGAGCTTAGGGCGCTTCACTACCATTGAAGCCCAGATGTCTGAACGAGGTGTTAAACCGGGCAGGAAGATTATCTCCGCACGGGTTGAGATCGCCGAGGGCCGGCTGAAGGAGATTCTCGGCGAGGGCGAGTTGCTTGTCATAACGAGAATCAACCTCGCCGATGGTAATCCGTTTGCTAGGGTTACAGTTTGGGTTCCGGCGCAAATTGGTGCTCAGTTTTCGATACCTGAACTGGAGGAGGCGAGTTTGTATGATCTTTTGGGGGAGCGGGGTAATCTAGCTAAGCGTCTGAGTCGGGCGGTGCAGACAATTGTGGCCATTGCAATCGACCATGACGATGCCAAGTTGCTTGGAGTACCGCGTGACTCGCCGGCGCTTTGGTGTGAGAGGATTACCTATGATGAAGACGGTGGGGCCAAACTTTATTCAGTCTCCGTCTTTCCTGGTCATAAAACGGAATTTGTTACCGAGTTGGTTAGTGAGCCAGATTCTATAGCTCCTTCGGGTCTGCGTCTAGTGCAATCATAGCCGCTCTTTCGGCGCCGATTTTTCAATTTTTAACCAATTAGTACTGCCTTAGGCTATCTCAGTCCCTCGTTTTATTAGGCGTTAGGTCCAAGTATAAGTCTCCTCGTATCTAGAGTTTGGATCAACCAGGGGTTAGTCCTTGGAGCGATTGGTAGTTAGGTTATAAGTGGATGGGATAACCACCGCTAGACAGCCAAAGAGCGACGGGTAGATGATTTTATCCTTAAAACTGACCTTATAAATAACGAGCTGGCATCGTGTAATTTGGCCTTACCTAAACCGAGAGAAAGCCGTTCCCTGGGAGTACATTGGATAATAAATATGTCGACGTCGACCTTAAGGCTCGGCTCGTCTTTCTCTAGCAGGCTTTTAAATCAGAGTGGCTTGTCGATAAATGGTAATCTTGGCCAACGACTTTTCTTTGAATCTTCAAAGGTGTCGCTAAACCTGGGACGATTCCACTCTGCTATCCAGGAATTATCGCCATTGTCGGCCAAGTCCGGCGTGGAACTTGCTCCGCTTCTTAGCGCAGCGTCCCAGTAGTCGCTGTAGACTTCATCTCCAAGACGGTTGACCGCACTTTGTAACTCTTTGGTTAAATCACGGGGATTTGAACCGCTAGGACTTATTGGCCTGCCAAAGTTTACAACTGTAGAACCGGGGCTAAAGCCTTTTTTATTTTTACCTAGGACCTCATAGGTGCCACCTATGAAGACGGGTACGATGGTCGAGCCTGTCTTTAGGGCTAGCTGCGCGACGCCCCCTTTGAACTCCCTTGCGAAACCGTCAGGGGTTCTGCCGCCTTCAGGAAAGAGAATTAGGTTCCAGTCATCGCGCAGGATCTCTAAGGCTAAATCGGTTGATCTTCTCGATACCCTTGTTCTCTCGATAGGAATTGCTCCTAAGAGGAATGACCAGATGACTGCCTTGTATTTGCGGTCAAAGAAGTAGTCTGCTCCGGCTCCAACAGCCGTCTTGTGGCGAAAGTCATCTGGAAGCACCGAGAGTAGAAGCGGAGTATCTAAGTGAGAGGCATGGTTAGCGGCAAAGATAACAGGTACGTCGATACCCTTTAGGCGATCGGTACCGAGCACTTTTGGGGAAGCAACTATATTTATCGCGGGTTTAGTGACATAGTCAGTTATCAGTGATCGTACAAGACGTACTGAGTACCTTCTAGCCCATTCTGTATCGTAGTTTGCACCGAGTTTTGACTTGGGAATTGTTCTTTCTACATTGGCTGGCCAAGTGGGCCGACCAAGTGGGAAGGGCATAGTTATCTTGCCCAGTAGTCCACGCATTTTTGCCATTGCTCGTCCTTGGTATTAGATCTTTTCGAATTCTAGATTATTCAACTTGAGCCATCAACAGAGGAGGTGAGTGCAAGTGTGTAATCGACGGAGAAGTACCAACATAAGCCGAGGCCATTGCTAATGCGTCATTAAGGGTACTTGCTGCCATGAAACCCAGTCGCTTTGCAACCTTAGGGTCGCCACCAAGAATAATCACTGCTCCGAGGTGGTCAAGTGCGTGGGCTCCCCAGTACCACATATAGAACGGATGAACTCCATGGTATGCGTTACCTGTTCTATAGAGATGGATATACCAGGGGTCCTCAGCGTAACTCTTTTCGTACTTTGCCTCGATCTCAATTGGATCTGTGGTTTCACTTAGGACGTTTTCGTAAAAGTCAATGTAGGAAGGGTGAAAGACCGGGTCAAATTCGTTGCGCGTGGGGTGGCTCATTATCAACACACCTCCCTTTCGCACGAGAGGCTTGTTTTTGTACATATTAAAGAAATACCCAAGTCCCAAACAATAGACCAGAATTGGGTTCATGATCGAATTGACATTGTATGGACCAATGAATGGCAAACCCATAGTCAATATGTCGGATTGTCCAGAGACATGAACCAGTTGTTGCTTGTAGACCCGCTCAAGCGTCTTTTCATGGACGGCGTCTACCTCACCTGCGTTCACGCCAGTAAGGCCATAGGGAGATCTTATGGAGTGAAAGATATTACGAGCCATCCATGGGGAGTGGCCTCTAGAGCTTTAGATGTGGTGATGAATTTCGCGCGGTCTTTTAGGTTCCACTCCCATTCGCGCTTTTGGAGGAATTCGAATTGCTTTGGAAAGGTGTCGTTATTTAGAGTGGTTTCGATCTGGAAGATCTTGATGCCTGCCTCTTTTATGACTGCTCCCATCCTCCAGTTGGACGAGTGCAACTGCGAATTGTGACGATCCATAAATGACTTAGAGTGGACCATTGTCTTTACGTTATGGTGATGTCTTAGGCTCCGATAGCTAGATAGACCAGTAGCTACGCTCTTGTGGCCGCCATCCATGGAGACTAAATTGACATTTACATAGACTATCAGGTCGCTTTCAGCGGCGCGCTTGGAGATTTCGACCTCTTCGCCCTGTGGCGTGAGGCCTATAAAGCTAAGCCCCTTGGGATCTTCGGCGTCGTGCTGCAAAAGGAGACCGCGTGGGTAAAACGAGTCATAAACTCGATCTCCGACCGCATGGCGAAGTTCGGATTCGGTCATTCGGCGATGGAGAGCTAAAGCAGCTATCAGCACCACGTCCTCGACGCCTGCTCTAGCCGCACGCTCTAATACTGCTTCAATTATTAGGGAGCGAATGTCGGGTGAGACCATTTGAGGAAGAGGAAGCGACACGTCGTCAAAGGCGATTGTCAAGCGCATCCCTGAGGTCAGAAGGGTATCCAACGGATCGCTATCGCCAACTGGGTTGTCCAGAGCATCTTCGATGGCCCCGAGAGGGTCAGATAAAGATGGTAGCGATTCAGGTGCATAGATGACAGATGAACCTTCGGGAAGTTTTTCAATTCGATAGCCTTCGCCGTGCCAAAAGAGAGTTCCCGGATACGACTTGTCTACATTTAGGATAAATCCAGGTCTAGGACTCAATTAGGATGCCTTTCGAGGTGTGTGTGAAACTTTGGATGCAGGGTCAAATGCGATCTTGGTCGCTCCTCTGCGCCCTGAATTTCTAGCGTGATTAATTGCTTCTTCGAAATCTTCGAGGGGATAAATTGTCGATACAAATCGCTCCAAGCCAAGCGAGTTGGCTCTTTGAATAGCGAGTTCAAATGTTCGTATCGTCTTATCTTCGTAGATTTCGCTACCATATGCGTAGGTGCCCACGATAGAGATTTGTTTGTGCCAAAGCGGAGTTAAATCTATTCGCATCGGAGAAGGAAGACCGGAGAGAATTACAGTGCCACCAGGTCTAGTTATTTCGAGTGCATGGCTTAAGGTTTCATTTGTGCCAACACAATCAAATGTGGTATCGAAGCCGCCCATTACCCTATTGGCAACCATGATACCCTTTGACTTTCGCCTTGCAGTTCGACGTAGTTCGTCGTTGGAACGTAAAATCGAGGCACCGAACGAACTAGCTAGTTCGGCTTGGTTTGAGTAGCGGGCTAAGGCACTTACCTTGGCCTCAGGCGCCAAGGTGAAGAGGGCTGCGAGCGTCATCTGACCGACGGTTCCAGCGCCAATAACTGCTACCTCAGAATCGGCCTTGGGCTTAGCTCGCAGAACTCCATGCATGGCACATGCAAGTGGTTCGATCATGAGGGCTGCTTCATTTGAGATCGACTCTGGCAAGTCATGGATTTGGCTCGGGTGGGCGATAAAGTTCTCAGACCATCCTCCGCCAGTTGAATGGCAGTAGCCAGTTTGAATTCCACTATTTAGTGATCCGGAGATGGTGTTTATGCATTTGTCGGTAGCGCCAACGCTGCAGTAGTCACAGAGGGGCGAGATTTCTCGTACGATGCAACTTAATCCCGGTTCAATTACCACTCGCCTTTTAGTCCCATCGTCATTGGGGGCAAGCGCAACAATTTCATGGCCGGGGACAAAAGGAAAGCTGGTGAAATCTTCGAAGTATCGAGAAGAAGATGAGTCCAGCATGGATATGTCAGAGCCACAGATTCCGCTCAAAAGTACCTTGCATTGTTGATAAGGAAGGTTTCTATTTGGTAGTTCGAAGTTAGTTGTGAAGTCTAAGGGAGAGACCGACGCATTGAAACGCGAACTAACCACGCTAAGAGTCCGCGTCGCCGCGTACCTCGTTGGAGATCTTGAGAATACTAAAGCTTTCATCGTGCTTTACCAATCGGGAGGAGTAGTTTTGAATGTCCTGGTTGCCGTTCCCAATTTTCTATCGTCCAACCCCGTCTTTTTGCCATCGCTAGTAGGCGCGGTTCTGGATTTACAGCCACCGGGAAGCCAACAGCCTCCAGCATTGGAAGATCGGATGACGAGTCCGCATATGCAACGCATTTGGAGAGGGATACCTCGTATTTATCGGCAAAGTCTCCGAGCAGAATGGCTCGCGCTTCCCCGGTAGGTGGGGTTTGATCTAAGTTTCCGGTAAGGCGTCCACGGCTATCGGTCGTCATGGTACATGCGACGATGTCGTCAAAGAGTGGCGCTAATGGTGCTATGACAAAGTCGAGTGCTCCAGTTATCAGTATCGTCTTGTGACCCAATCTGCGGTGATGGCGAATCCGTTCGATAGCCCGAGGAAATGCTTTCTTTAGGAGGTAGGAGTTGAAGAGTTCGTTGGCGTCTTCACTGAGATGAGCCGCTTCTGCCTTTGAATAGCGTCGATAGAAGTTGCGCAGAAAGTCACCTCTATCACTTCGATCAGAGGCTATCAGCGACGGTCCTTCAGCCATTAGCGCGAGCGAAAAAAGTGCTTTCTTACCAAGAGGGAGATCTTTTGTTGCAAACCAGGCATATGCATCGACGACATTGGATGCTATAACTGTGTTCTCTAGGTCAAAAGCTGCCACTTTGAATTCATCGTTCAATATGGATGAGGTGGTACGATCCACTCGAGCGCTAGTGGACTTGCGATCTGGGGTCGTCTTTACTCTTGCGTGTTTGACTACTGAAGGTAGATGAATCTCTGTTACAAAAGAGTCCCAATTGATCAGTCGCGGATCGAATGCAAAATCTAATTGATCTGAGGCGCTTTGCTTATTCCAAAGCGCAAGGAGGTTCTTTACGTCAAAGATAGCTTCGGTCTCCGCGTAGGAGCCATAGAGCTTGACGTATGAAAGGGCTCTATTTATAGCCTCCTTCTTCTCCTCTAAGTCTGTTACGAGTTCGGCTCGTTCCCCTCTGAGGGGGAGATGTGAAATTATCGAATCAGCGAATTCTAAATTGGTAGCTAACCTTGCGAGTTGTTTTTGGACCCGACCTCGGCCGGGGAAGTTCCACTCTGGTACCAGGATAGGTTGTCCCTGTGAATCATAAAGTGGGTGTTCTAGGAACCACTCTCGCACTAGGTCGACAAGGACCTTATAGCGTAGAGGATTAGCAGAGCCCGAGGCAACCTGATAGACAGGAATATTTGTCGAAGGTTTTGGCTTATCTTCCGCAGCTACAGCAAGGATGGTACCAGTTACAAAGTCGACGGGAATTACGTCGATTATGCCTTCAGGTACTCCGGGGAACTCCTTGAGGAGACCTCTAGCGTAGGAGATGATGATAGGCTCTGCCATTCGAAAGCCCTTTATCCACCCCGGAAATGGGTGGATCATTGAAGATTCAATAATAGAAGGTCGAACGACAGAGATGGCAAGGTCGGAGTGGTTGGAGACCAGTGCCTCTTCGCCTAATGCCTTTGTGTAGGTGTAGGCATCGGGCCATCCAAGCGACTGAGCTCTAGCAATTCCTAGTTCAACCAGACGATCATTAACCCATTCGTCGCGAATCTTTTCGAGTTTTTGAGCTAAAAGCGGTCCACCAACCGCCCCTAGTTCTTTACGGGCGCTCTTTTTGAAGTCCTCGAGGCGCTCTGGGACTCGGGAGTCTCGTTCGACCTCGTCACGTAATTGAGAGGCTACGTTAACTTCAGTTTTAAAGTCAGGCATCGGCGAGAACGGGGTATTTCGAAGAAGCTTTTCGGGTGCTAACCCTCTGCGATAGCCAGCCACGTAGGCGGTTGAAACTGTAATAAAGTGGGTGTCGGTAGGGGCTTTCCCGGCTCTTTGGGCAGCCGCTTTGATTGCATCACCGACATTTGTTGGTCCAAGAAGGTTTACTGATACCGCTTGTGTCAATGGTGAGTCGAAACTAACGGTAGCTGCAGAGTGTACCACGATGTCAGCACTTGCAAGAGCGTCAAGACCAGAGTCGTCTAGGCCCAGAAGGGGCTTTGATACATCGCCTGGGACAGCACTTAGATGTGAATTTATGTAACGGTCGAAGTCATCGCCAAAGCGTTCGCGCATGAGGTTGAATGCATCATTTTTAATGATCTCTCGCTTGGCACGCTCTATCGGAGATGCACGACGGCCCGCCCTAATCAAAAGGATCAGCTTTGCGTCGGGAATAACATTTAGGATTCGTTCCGCTAGGGCAGTTCCTAGAAAACCGGTTGCTCCGGTCACAAAAAATGTTTTGCCTTCGAGTGTTTGAGATATCAATTTTTCACCGTTTCTGCAATGAACTCGCTTGTTTTGGGCTTGGACTGCATTGTCACACCTTGATTGACGATTAAACCCAAATAATTACTACGTTCACTATTAGTTCGGCCGTGGGAACTATTTTTTGTTATCATGTTCTGAAGATGCACCACCCTTGGGTCCCAATCGGCCCAAGCTTCCGTAGAGTTGACTGCTAGGTGCTGGAGTTGGTTGTCTCTTTTTGCGGGGCTTTGGTGGTGTAATGCGTCGTGATTCGAATTGAATTTGATTTTGAGTCGATGTGGCCTTTGCTGACTGCTTCGCCTCTGCGTTAGCTTTGATCCGATCCTTCTTGGGTTGCATGACAAATCTAAAGCCAGAAAAGGCCGCGAAGATAACAGCAGGCATCATCAAAACGACATATTTGCCAAGAGGTCCAAGTGAGAGTGCTAGTCCTGCGAACCCGACCCAAATTCGTTTGCCTACAAAGACTGTAAGCGCAAAGAAGAGGGCAATCGCAACACCTTCAATCGCGTATATGTATGGAGATGATTGACCTTTGACGACCTTATCGTGAAGGTGGGGTATCCACAAGATCAAATAGACGACTATTGCATAGATTGCTATGGCGAAGCCAAGTAGCTTTTCTTTTTTATTTAGAAGCGAACGCACAGTTGTCTAGTTTATGCCGGCTTGGGGGATGTTTTCGACATCAATTGACTTATGATCCTTCAAATGCTGCCAGTTATAGCTTTTTGGCCCCCTCGAAGGGGTCTAATGGGGCTACTTAGTAGCCGAAAGAGATGCTATTGCCAAAGGGATGTCTTGGATGTGGATCTCTGGAGGTGGCAAAGCTCACTACATCTCCTGAGATGACTGTAACACCGGCCATTACAAGAGGATCCACGTTGTGCTCGTCATTTAGATGTTGCGCTACGATTCGAATTCCTCGGTCATGTGCAATTGCCAGGAGAGAAGAGAGGGAATTCGGAATTGCGCGGTTAGCGTCGCTAACTGCTTCATTGGCGCTGATTGCGAGATATGTTACCATTGGCATGCAGATGTCATGGAAGCGTAGTTCTCGATTCTCTACCGAAGAGATCATTAGCTCGCATCGAAATCTAATTGCTAATGCCGAAAGTGCGGTGAGGAGGTCTGGATCTTTTGCTAGTTCTCCTGAGGTGATTGAGAGGACGAGCCTTCTATGTCGTTCAAAGGTTCGGGCAAAGTTAGCGACAGAATATGCCAGGTCTCCGACCCCTTGCACGCTGATCGGCCCCAATTCGACTAAGACCTTTGCTCCTCTATATGTCATTGACGACGAGAAGATCTCGGAAGTTGGACCCATCTCTGTCAATTTTCTAAGAACAGAGAGGTGGTGTCCATCGTTGGAGTTTGCCACATCGAGGCCAGGTCTAAAGGCGACAAGTTCAGGTCGTACGTCACCTATTTGGCTTGCTAGAAAGGTGGTCGGTTGTAGGTCGTTTGGAATCCGGCGATCATATGAATGTGGCGCAGGACTGCCGGTTAGCGACTCTATGGCATGGCGCAACTTTGCCATTTCCACATAGTCGGCACTAAAGCGTAGGTAGAGAGTGGGCACTAGGTCAGATCTCAACTTATTTGTTGCCTGGTCTTCGATCTTTCTTTTTGAAAATTCAAAGGTCTCGCGAAGGTCGATTTCACCAAATTGTTCTCGATTATCGTGAAATGAGAGTCGCGCCCGACCACGCTCTTTGGATCGATACATCGACTTGTCAGCATTCGCCAGAAGATCTAGGCCGCTTATGCCAGCCGCGCCGAGTGCGATGCCCATGGATATCGAGACATTTAACTCGAGTTGGCCGATTGAATAGAGGTCATTGAGTCTATTGAAGGCGCGGGTAGCAATTTCGATCAATTCGTCCCGTTCAGGGGCATTTTCTACAAGAACTACGAATTCGTCTCCAGATAGGCGTGCCACGGTATCCGTATCCCTAAATACCCCAAGGAGGCGTCGGGCAATTTGTACTAGAACTTGGTCGCCTGTTTGGTGGCCGTAGGTGTCGTTAATATGCTTGAATAGGTCGATGTCGATGAAGATTACTGCGGTCCGCGCATTGGTTCGCTGTGCTTTCCCCAGGGCGACGCCGAGTCGATCGTTGAATAATTCGCGATTTGGAAGGCCGGTTAGGGAGTCCTTGAAAGCCATCTCGCGAAATTTCTCGAGGCTCCTTTGTTCAGAAAGGCGGAGGCCGACGTTATCGGCGACCAGTGTTGCTGAAATACTCCAATCCAGTGCGATTGATTTCTCTTGAGAACTCCAGAATTTCCTGTCTTTTGAGATCGTTGATGCTCCAAAACCTATTAGGCCATCCGAAGTGGAGATTGGGACTATCGCATATGGCTTTTGTTGGACTAGATCTACTATCTCGTTTGTGTAGAAGCTGGAATCGGTGTATTCGATGAGTAGTGGCTCATGGGAAGCCGCAATAGTGCGATAAAAAGGAAGGTAGGAAGCTTCGACTCCGATCCAATTACTGCGAATTTGCTCCGTTTTGTTTTCGTCACATCCAAAGCTTGCAATGACGGAGATCTTGCTTTGATTTTCAAATAGAACAAATAGAGCGGATTCGGATCCAAGGGTTAATGAGAGGGATCGTGCAAGAAACTTTGCCATTTCATCACGGGTGATAATCTGCGTGGCGGCGTCCAACATGGGTGCAAGTCCATCGGTTGCTCTAAGGCGGAGCTCTTTTTGCTGGTCTTCTTGAAATTGAGTAAATAAAAGCGCGAGATGTGCCAGCAAAAGGGTAACACTTGGGGAATCCACGAGGTTATTCCAGCTGCTGTTTATCGGTTTCTCAAGGACGATTACGCCCAATTTACTCTCACCGCGACGAAGTGGGACGACTATTCCATGGCGACTTCCATCAGCGTTGGAGCGCGAATCTTTAAAGTGCATCGCATCGATATAGTTTGAGTCGAAGTCAATAGGTGTCCGTAACTCAAATGCTCTATCAGAGAGGCTGGAAAGTGCGCTTAGAGTCTTTTTGGTTGGATAGGAGCTATTGAAGTTTACTACCTCCCCGTTCGAGCAAGCTACAACTGGGACTAGTCGACCTTGATCAAGCGCATATAAGGTGGAATTAGAAAATCCTAGATGTATTGCAAGACAACTACAGAGGCTGCGTAATCCTGTAACCCAAGAATCCGCGGTAGCTGCGGCGCTGGAGAGTTCAAGGATAAGTCTGTCTAAGGCTTCGTCTGAGGTTGGGTCAAAGGATGCCGTTACGTCTTTAGGGATGAGCCTGGATAATTCAGCGATTGATGGAGTATTCCACTCCTTGGCATCGATGAGAATTAAGGCAAGATTTGACTTGTAGATAGGGACTATGAGTTGCCAGGAGTGGTCGTTTAGAGTCAAAATTTCGGGGATGAAGTGGCTCAGTTCTTCCTTGAGAGGCGTCGTCATCTTGACTCTACGTGGCTTATGCGAAGGTAATGCCATTTTAACGTGGCGAATGACTTCCTTGGACTTCATCCAATCCGTTGAGCCTAATTCAAGAGTGATTGTCTCGTTCTTTGTCTTCGAAGCTCTCTTGGCGACAAGTCCCATAATCGAGTTAGCATCATTGAAGGTGATGGCTATGACGAAGGTTGCCTTTGAAGCGAAGGTGAATTCGGTAATAGCTCGATCGAGATGTTCGATAGGAACGCGATTTGATGTAAGCATTTATTTGGCTCGCGCTCCTTTTTTCTGGTGTAGCCGCATTCTCTGGGCGGGTGGTGGACCAACTACTTTATGTGACTTATCATAGCACTAGTTTGTGGCTGTAAGGGTATTTTGCACAATTAGTGACAATAAATGCCGTCAGCGATTTTTTGTTCGCGAGTAAATGCAATTCATTCTTGTGTGAAAACGATTCTACTAATCCGATGTAACCCTTTGGTAAGGAAAGCCGGCTCACTATGTCCATATCGGAAGGAAATCACCCCGCAACTTGCTTGCATGAATCTATACAGCTCATTATCTTACTTAAAATCTGAACTCGGTCGGAGTGATTCTTCTATTAAAGTTATTGAAATTGATGAACTAGATGCAATAATTTTGCTCCTCTAGCTATAACTTTCAGGCGCCAAGGTCGCGGGAGTGTGCATTTTTTATTTACTTCAATTTATAGGTGTTCGTTCATTTTGGGTTCTTTCATCTATCTAGTTGTTCAGTACAACAACGCAAAATCTGGCATTACGGCTATTCTTTGTAAGGCCGATTAGTAAGGCCGATTAGTAAGGCCGATTAGTAAGGCCGATTAGTAAGGCCGATTAGTAAGGCCGATTAGTAAGGCCGATTAGTAAGGCCGATTAGCTCTGGTACTTGCCTAAGTGAATAACCTACAAGATTCCTTATATATAAGTAGTTTGCCCGTAGAATCGCCCCTGGTGCACGGCTATCGAAGTCTCCTAAGTTGCTCTTTAGGGTAACTACAACTTGAGGTTTTGATATTAGGTTAAAGGTTTATGAAATGTCAAGGTAAAGCCTGATCGTCTCTATTGACTTCTAGGAACAAACCCGACCGCGTCTTGTGCTCTTTGCAGGGTCTCGTTGGCTGTAATTTCAGCCTTTTCGGCGCCCATACGCATTAATCTTGCTAGTTCAGCTTTGTCATCTAGTAAGTTATTTAATCTGTCTCTTATCGGTGCCAGATTTGTAACGAGCACTTCCGTTAGATCGTTTTTGAGCGCTCCATAGCTCGAATAAGATTGAGCAATCGATCTTGGATCTTTGCCGGTCGCTACACCAAATATCTCTAAGAGGTTGGAGATTCCCGAACGGTTTTGAGGGTCATACTCCACGCAATTGTCGGTATCGGTTACGGCCTTTGAGATCTTCTTTTTGATTTGATCAGCTGGTTCAAGCAGATAGATTATACCCGCAGGCGAGGAGGAGGACTTAGACATCTTTTTTGTTGGATTTGAAAGATCCATTATTCGGGCACCGATTGTAGGAATCGATGGTTCCGGTACCGTGAACACCTCGCCGTATAGTCGGTTGAAGCGCATCGCTAGGTCTCTAGTGAGTTCTAGATGTTGCTTTTGATCGTCTCCAACTGGTACTTTATCTGCTTGATACAATAGGACGTCTGCTGCCATAAGCGCAGGATAAGTAAAGAGACCGGCCCTAACACTTTCGCTTCCACGGCCCTTGTCTTTGAATTGGGTCATTCGGTTAAGCTCGCCCATGCTGACAGTGCACTCCATTAGCCAGGCTAAATTTGCATGTGCTGCTACGTGGCTCTGGACGAAGAGTGTGCATTTATCCTGGTCAAGACCGGCGGCCAAAAGAGTTGCAAATAGTTCCAATGTGCCCAAATAGAGTTCTTTCGGATCGTGCTCTATCGTTATGGCGTGAAGATCTACGACTGTGAAATAGGAGTCTTGGAGCTCTTGTTGGGCGACCCAGGACTTTATTGCTCCAAAGTAGTTACCGATATGTGCTTGTCCCGTTGGTTGAATTCCTGAAAGTACCCTCATCAAGCCAAGATTCTAACCGCTCGAGAGATATCTTCATCAAGCTCCTCAAAGTTAAACGCTGTAGAAGTAGCCCAGTGTCTAGCCTCTTTTTTCAAATGGGACATGGCTTTCTCCCATATGGTCTCTGTGAGCCGAGTTACTTTCTCGATCAGGGTTACAATGGCCATTGGCAATTTATTGATTTGCTAGCTTTGCTATTGGTTGAGATAAGGAGCTTTGCGGTGTCAAAGGAAAAGTCCAAAGTTATAGGACTTGTTGTGGCTATGGAAGAGGAACTCCTTGAGCTCCGTAATCGTCATTTCCAGGGTTTTGAAATCACTGAGGGGCTCGTTCCGATGTCTCAAAGTCAAATCGGGGATTCAATCGTTGTGATGGCTTATTCGGGGATGGGTAAAGTTAACGCTGCGATGGCCGCAGCCTCCCTGGTAGAGAGGTACACCGTAAGTGCACTTTTAATCTCCGGATTAGCGGGATCTTTGGATGATCGGTTAAACATCGGTGACATAGTGCTTGCAAGTGGCGCCTTTCACCATGACTTTGACCTTCGTCCCATTTTGAATTCGCCTGGCATTCTTCCGGGAGCAAGTTGTCATCTAATCTCTGCCGATCCAGGGATTTTGGCGCTTGAGGTGGAGATAGCCAATAGATATTGCCTTTCTAATGTAGGTAGCGAATCGTCTTTTGGATCGGGTGCAATCTCGCGATCGATTAAATGTGTGATAGGCGAAGTGGCTTCCGGAGATGCGATAATAGGCACAAAAGCGCAAAAGATTGCAATAAAGAAAAATTTCCCCGATGCGATCTGCGTTGATATGGAAAGCGCTGCTCTTGCTCAGGTGGCGCTTGCAGCAGGGGTGCCCTGGGGTGCTATTCGCGTAATCTCGGACTTCGCCGATGACTCCTTTGACATGAATATGGTTGTAAATTTTTGCGTCAATGAGGCAAGTTCAACTATTGCGCAAGTCATTAGCGCACTAGTTCGAGACGAGAAGATTCATCGAGGCTGATCGTCAAGTTACCTGGTTACCCTTTGTTATCTGATAGTTTTCTGTGGTGTGTTATTGGGGATTTCAAATTGGAACAGATCTGATCTGACCATTTGTCGTGCTATTCACAATCAAGGTTTGTTGGCCCGGGTAATTAGTCAGATTGGGATTTCCAAGGAGGCTTCATGGCCGATCTGCCTAGTGCTTTGTGGGAGTTGGCGCCATGTCTGTTCTTTTTTGATTTATGTTTAGGGCTTCTTTGAGTGGATCAAAGGTTTGATGGGAACCGAAATAAATTTGTATTTGTCGCAGGGGCGATTTTCTGGTGAGATTTATGGCTGGTGAGATTTATGGATTTGGTAATAGATTGAACATAAGAACATAAAAAGCATTGCTCGGATAAATGTGGTTGGTGGGCACTTTAGGATTCAAGAGTGTCACTTGGGTGGATTCGATGGGGAGTTGATGTTCGCAAAGACTAAGGCGAAATATATACAAGCTAGCGCATAAACAGCGCCTCTGGGTCGAGCTTTTCCAGTTCGCGAAGGCGCGGATTGACTAGATGCAGTTTTCCCAGAAGATTTGACGTTTTGGATAGATTTAAGAATCGTAACTGAAAGAGATGTAGCCAAGATATGAGTTGATGGGTCGACCTGACCTTTCTTTAATCTTCGGTCCATCCCGCCAAAATCTTTGAACCGTCTAATTCTTTGTTGGACTAACATTCTTTGGAACTGCGCAAAATATGCACTTCAACGAAGCATCGAGCATTTATAGCGAACATAAATGGGTCTTCAATGATGATGGTCGAAATTGATTGCTACGTCTGACTTTTTGCAAACTTTATGCTTATCTATGGGTAAAGTCGATATGGTTGAGCATTTTCTCGTTTCAACCTTGCACCCCATGCTATCTAGTAGTGGGGAGTCCCCTCTGGGTAAAACGGCCACGAGTTGGCTGTTAGACGTAGAACAAGTTTCGATAATGACACTCTATGAGAGGCCGGGTATCCTCTTCTTGACCTTGTTATTTGATGACTTTGTCGTAAGTTTTTCTAGTTCGTAGTCAAAGTCTGCCTCTCTAGACATCCACTTTCGAATGTTGTAGATCGCAGCGTAGGTAAATGGCTCCATGCACAGGACCCATAGAACTGCAGAGCCAAGTTCTTGATCGGCCATTCCCGAAAGGGTCTTTCCTGGTATATGTAGGTAGACACTGTAGAAGGGAACTGATGCGAAGCCCATTATCATGGCCAGGATCCAAGAGAGGACCGTTGTGAAGAATATCGGGACAATCCGCTTGATCTCGGGGTAGATGCGAGGTCGAATTGGATGGGAATCTACTAAATGGATCCAAAGAAGCATTCCTGAGACCACAAAGAAAAAGTGCATAAAGTTGTGGACCACCTGGTTTCGTTCCGCCAGGTCAAGTAGGGCTGGAAAGTGCCAAAAGTACATGTCGACGTTGAAAAACAAGAATCCGAAAACTGGGTTCATGAAGAAGTTTCCAATGGACCTTAAAATTGAGGTTTGTTCGCTCACAAGAAATGTTCGACCTAGGGATCGACGCCATTTGACAGGGAGTCCTCTGTAGATAACTAACCATGGAGCCGATATCACTATTAGCGCTGGTGCATAGACCATCAACATGACATGCTGGAACATGTGGACCCAGAAGTAAGTATCGGACCAATAGTCAACAGGTGACATTACAGCCAGAACCAGGATGGCAATTCCACTTCCGAAGATCAACGCATTGAGTCGCCGCCGTTTGGGCGATCGTTTTGAACCCCGAGCAATTGTGGCCTCGAGTCTTCGGTATCCGATCACATACAAGACCACAGGTATTCCCGTGAGTATGAAAAATATCGGATCGAACCCCCAATGGCTCAGCAGATATTTATCTACAAACGTCATTGCTACCCCGCACTAGTCTCGTCGTACCGTTTAAACACCCTTTATTCTAACAAAGAATAATTATTAGTGGTGATCAACCCTCTCCAAGTTCCTTTGTGATGAGTTTTTTACGGTATGGCAATTGTCTCGTCTCTTAGGCGTGACGGACCTTGTTGATGCGCGCTATCGATTATTTTAGATCAGTTCTATGACTAGAGTGCTTGGGCTAATTGGCGAGGGGTTCTTTAGGCTATACGACCTTGAATTCGAGATATTCGACCTCAAGCTTAGATAAGTCGACGCGGTAGATTGAGCCCTTTGCGCATCTGATCGAGTCAGGGCTATAGCGTTCTAACAGTCGTAGGATTAAGGGAATAATGTTTCCATGGCTGCAGATCGCGTGTTCTCCTTCGAGATGGATCACCTCTTCGATAAAGGCATCCAACTCTTTGATCGAGGCATCTTCTCCGATTCGACGATCAATCATGATCTTTTTTTGGGTCACGGTGGACAAAGGCGTCAGTGTCTCGATAGCACGGGCATAGGGAGATGCCCACAGAAAATTTATTGGTCGATTTCCAAGATGTTGAGCGATCATCTCAGCCTGCAACTTCCCTTTGGCAGAGAGACTCCGATCTTGATCATCCTTTGAATCGTGCAAGCGTTCTCCTGCTTTTGCATGGCGGATCAGATAAAGATTCGAAGCTGTCATTATTGTCTCCTTAGCTTTTTGGCTTGATTTGGCGTAGTTGCGGCTAAATAAACAGAACATACGTGGTAGCTTGGCGAAGCTACAGCGCCCAAGCCGATCTAATACAATTTAGGTAAAGGTGGCAATTAACCAGCTTCAACGGTGGCGAGCTTTATCTATAACTTATGATGTTATAGACGCAAAGGCATCTTTTATTGTGACTGACTTGTTAATTATTTAGCCCTAGGGTCAACTTGGGTGATCTGCTACCTCGATTTGACGGTAGCACCCATGAGTTAGCGAAATTTGGTGAAGAAAGCGAACGATTATCTGAGCGACTAGGTCGCAATGGTCAAATTGGGCGCAGTTAGGCGAGCTCTATTATTGTTTGTCCTTCTTCAACGAAGTCACCCGGGGCTAGGGATAATTTTGCCACAACACCGTCAGTCTCTGCTGAGACAGGTATCTCCATCTTCATCGATTCGATGATGGCTACATCGTCTCCTTTGGAGATTGATGATCCAACTGCAACGCTGAAGGTAATTAGCGTTCCAGACATGGGACTTACTATTTTCATTGTCTTCCTTGAGATATTGACTTGTCAAAATAATGCCACATCAAAGCTCGGTCTGTGTTTGATTTTCATCTTGATATCTATCCGAATTAGAAATGAGATCTACCTGTAGCGGCTAATTTTGGAGGCTACCCATTATTGCTGGACTTGAAAAAGGTCGCCTTCGTTATCATTTTATCCCTATCGATTTCAAACTTTCAGATCCATGGACAAAGAGTTAGCGCCCTCTTGATGGGGGAGGTAGATGCTACAAGTGATCTTACCTTGGGATGGAGAATAGTTCTTGATGGTTATCTGGGCTGACTCGGTTTTTCGTGTCTCTTTTAGCGAACACAGTTTGTTCGGATGTGTTGGGACTTTACGTGACGATTGGGAGGTTTTATGGGAACATCGGTCTTTGGTAGATCTGGGCTTGGACTATCTTGCCTACAGTTAATGGAGCCTTCAGAGGTGCCTGGTAGTGTTAATGGTGACGTTGAGGTCTAAACATTTGGTGATTTGTTCAAAATTTTTGGTCGATGTGGGTGAAGTTGGTTTAAATGTCCTTTGAAGTCAAGATGGATATTTATGAGGGACCCATTGGCCTATTGCTCTCTTTGATCCAAGGGCAGGACCTAGATGTCTATCAATTGTCTATCTCTAAGTTGGTGAGCGACTACCTTGTGGAGATCGAGAGGCGCAAGGCGATAGACCTTGAAGTAGCCACGGAGTTTTTATTGGTAGCTGCTACTTTGTTGGAGATTAAATGTAGGCGGTTATTCCCGAACCTTACCGCTTTAGATGATGAAGAAGAGATTGCTTTCTTTGAAGAGCGTGACCTTCTTCTGGCGCGTCTGCTTGAATGCAAGACCTATCGAGATGTTTCTTTAGTGATTGCGTCGCTTTTGGAGGTTGGGGGAAGAAGGCGATCTCGAGATGCTGGATTTGGGATCGAGCTCTCTCACTTGGTCGCCGATCCCTTGGGTAAGGTTTCTCCAGACAAGCTAGCTCTCGTCTATCGAGAAGTGGTTTCAAGACAACCCAAGGAGAGTCTTGGTCCGATCCATGTAACGCCGCTTCCCAAGGTTTCAGTAGCCCAAGCTAGAGATAAGATCTTGGCTCGATTGACCCTCAAAAAAGAGGTACCTTTCGATGAATTGATTGAGTTTTCTTCTCATCGAATTGAAATTGTAGTGATGTTTCTTGGGCTTTTGGAGCTCTTCAAATTGGGCAAAATTGAGATATCGCAGGAGGGAAGCAGTTCTCCAATTTTGCTTTCGGCTCGACTACTGGTTTAGCCATGCGGTTCTCTGGGTCAAAGTGGTCTCATGTAATGGGTGCAAACTAGGATAAGTGGTACCATTACCCGAGTTCTCGGGGCCATGCAAATGTAAAAATGATGAATTTGAAGTTGGCTGGTTGAACTCACGATTAAATAGCACTCCAGATTTGCTGGAACCTCGAAGGTATAGACATTGTCGGAATTTGAATTATGCGCGATTGTAGAGGCTATATTGTTCGTGGCAACTGAACCAGTTACCGTCGATCAGCTCTGTCGAGCTAGCCGTTATGACCCCAGCCAGATCCGCGATGCGATCGATACACTAACGCAAAAGTATGATGATAGCGTTTCCGGCGTGGAATTAGTTGAGGTAGCTGGAGGATTTCGTCTTTATACTAAGCCTACTTTGAACGAATATTTGAAGAACTTCTCTGATGACGTCAATGAGTCTAAACTTTCGGGTGCAGCTTTGGAAACTTTGGCAATAGTCGCATATCAGCAACCCATTTCACGAGGAGCCGTATCCACAATTCGAGGGGTTAACTCAGATGCAGTCATGAGACTATTGGGGGTGAAGGGCTATATAGCTAGCGTGGGAAGAGATTCTGGTCCGGGATCGGCAGTGCTATTTGGAACGACAACCTTGTTTTTAGAAAAAATTGGTCTGGGCTCTTTGGGCGATCTTCCTCATCTGGCGGACTTTACCCCACCAATTGAGATAGCTGAGGCCTTCGAAGTTACCTTGAGAGAGGAGGCGTAACTTGTCAGACTTTTGGGATGGACTAAAAGATCTAGGGATTACAAAGGACAATATCGACGACTCTAGTAGCCGCATACGTCTTCAGAAGGTGATTTCCCAGGCTGGACTTGGGTCGCGCCGTCACGCCGAAGAACTGATTGTAGCGGGCCGCGTCATGGTCAATGGTGAAGTAGCCTGTCTGGGAGATCGCGCTGACCTTGATTGCGATACTGTAATGATTGATGGCGTCCCAATTATGGTGAATTCGTCGAGAGTTTACTATTTGATTCACAAGCCAAGGGGCGTGGTTTCGACGGTGCGTGATACTCATGAGCGACCGGTGGTGATCGATTTGGTGCCCTCGACTCCGCCTGTCTATCCCGTTGGCCGTTTGGATTCCGATTCCGAAGGGCTATTGATACTGACCAACGACGGGGAATTTACCAACCGCTTGACACATCCAAGATACAAGATCGAAAAGGAATACCTTGTGGTATTGGATCGTCCGGTTCGTCGCGAACATGTGGTGAGCCTAAGAAAAGGCGTCGAATTGGAGGATGGTATTACCCTTCCAGCTCAAGTGAATGATCTAGGAAATGGTGCGCTCCGTATTGCCATTCGTGAGGGCCGAAACAGACAGATAAGGCGAATGCTAGCCGTCTTGGGGTACGATGTCGAGAGATTGATCCGCACCCGCATTGGTCCGTTGTCGGACTCCAAACTCATTCCGGGCGATTTTCGCAAATTGGAGGAGATTGAACTTCGGTCTCTGTGGGCGGCTGCGTTGGAAAGTGACTAAAATTTTTCGAATGTCAGTCAGAGCACTTCGTGGAGCAACAACAATAGATAGAGATAGCCGTGAGGAGATCATCACTCGTACCAAAGAGTTATTGGGAGAGATGTTTTTGCGCAATGAGGTTGATAAGGACCAGTTGATTTCGATACTCTTTACTGGAACTCCCGACGTACACGGCGCATTTCCAGCGGCTGCAGCGCGAGAGCTTGGCTATGGCGACGTGCCACTAATGTGTGCTCAGGAACTTTCGATTGATGGCGGAACACCCCTTTGCATTCGGGTCATGGCCCATATTGAAACTACGAAGGCTCGAGACGAGCTCCGACATGTCTACCTTTGGGGCGCGAAAGGGTTGCGCGACGATCTTCCAGCCTAGAGATCATGAGCCTTTGGGCTTTAATTTCTAGCTAGGGTGAATCCGGGGTCGCTACTTCGTAGTCTACTTTCCTCCTTCTGGAAACGATTGAAGATAACTTTTGCTTTGCCATTAGCCATATGGTCGTGGATTTGACGTGCTGTTTTGCTAGTTTTTTGGCCAGATTGGGCCACTATCGATTTTTATAACTTATAAATTTTTGTCAGGAGATGTCCCTATGAAGGCTGTTGTACGAGGTGGGATTGGCAACGAGGCCTCGGTGTCGGTTCCTGGAGACAAATCGATCTCACATAGAAGTCTTTTACTCTCTCTCTTGGCGAGCGGGACGTACTCAGTAGATGGCCTATCTAGTGCTCTCGATGTCCTCGCAACTAAGGATATTGTCGAAACCCTAGGCGTTCATATCTCTCAAGAAGGTTCCAGAATTATCCTTAGGGGGGTTGGCTTTGATATATCTGAGCCCAATGACTTCTTAGATGTTGGCAATTCGGGTACACTGATCCGCCTAATATCTGGAGTTCTTGCGGGCAGTGAGGGTAATACATTCTTTTTGAAGGGTGATTCTTCGATTGGAAAGCGTCCCATGGGTCGCGTGATCGACCCTTTGACAAAGATGGGGGCGAAGATTATTGGTAGAGGTTATTCAACCCTTGCACCTCTTGGAATAGTTGGCACTAAGTTGCACGGTATTGACTATGAGATGCCAGTGGCTTCGGCTCAGGTAAAGTCTGCCATCTTATTTGCAGGATTGAACTCTTCGGGGACTACCACTTTGGTAGAGACGGTTCCAACACGGGCCCATACTGAAGAGATGCTCAGCCAATTTGGCGCAAATCTAGAAGTGACCAGGACCCCAACTGCAAATAAAATCTCGATTGAGCCATCTAAATTGCGCCCAATCGACATCAAGGTTCCAGGTGATCCCTCTTCGGCTGCCTTTTTTGTTGTATTGGGACTGATAGGTCAATGCTCAATAGAGGTTACGGACGTATATTTGGGACCGCAACGCGATGGATTTTTAAAGACTCTGATCTCTATGGGTGGGCGGATTGACCTTAGCGATAAGGGCAATGGTTTGGGTGATATTAAATCTTATCCTAGTGAATTGAGTGGAGTAGTAGTTGGGCCAGATGGCACCCCCGATCTTATCGATGAGGTTCCCATTCTTGGTGTAGCTGCGGCCATGGCGCGCGGGAGAACTGAGTTTTTAGGTGTTGGGGAGTTGCGACATAAAGAGAGCGATCGAATAGCCACCACCTGCGACATGCTCGCCTCTTTTGGGGTAGATACTGGTGAGTTAGATGGAGGGTTTTATGTCGATGGCATTGGCCATGATCCATCCAAAGGCGTCTTAGAAAGCAATGGATTCGTTCAAGAGCCACGTGTCGTTGTAAGTCACTATGACCATCGGATAGCGATGTCTGGCGCTATTTTAGGTGCCCTAACTCAAGGGGAGACTTACATTGAGGGTTTTGAATCGGTTGAGACCTCTTTCCCTACCTTTGTTTCGGTCTTTAGATCTTGTGGCTTTGAGATCGAAGTGCGATAGGCGACATTACGTTGCTCTTTTGACAAGTTTTAGCGATTGGCTCCATTTGGCCTTTAGCGGAGTATCCTTTTTAAATTTTTTATGCGATACTGCGTGGGTTCCATCTCCAACTATGGATACAAATAAAAGAAATCACATATTAGATTGCGCCGAGGCGACAAGATCGATGATCTCTGTAGTTTTGTGACCTTAACCTCTAAGAGATGGGGATTTGAAACTAGTTCTCTCATTAAACTACAACGGTGCTATTAGCTCACAGAGGTAAGTCCCAGATCGGAAACCACCTCTCAAGGTCGGCTTCTAGGACGATATCGTCTTTGATTATCGCTTGAAGAGAAAGCTCGCGCTCATTGTCTCGTCGCTCGCCTCTAAGTGGTGCAAATGGGTAGAAGGTCCCGCGTTTATATAGATAGATGAGATAAACGCGCTGTGCGCTATCGCGATCGGTAAAGGCAAAGACGGAACAGAGCAGCTGTGGCCCAAAGTTGTTTGACTCTAAGGTGGAATTGACCGCATGGATTGCGGTCGTTAGAGTTTCAAGGTTGTCGGCTTCAATCGTTACCCATTTATAGCCCATAGAATCGATTGTCTCAACCGGAGGTTTCTGACCGTCATCTTCCATCTCAAGGATCGCTTTAAAGTCCAAAGTGGTGTTGGCGAATGCGCTTCCAGATGCTGGTTTGAAACAGACCGAAGCTTTGTTGGTGGATATCAAATTAGCTGAAATTTCAAGCGTAATCCCTGCCGCAGGCAGTGCAAAAAGATTATCTAAGTTAGCCTGAGCTGGAGCAGTGCGCCCAAGTATGATGTCGCGAAGTTTTCCCAAACCGGTGCCTTTCTAAAGAGCCGATGCTATATCGATATTCTATTCCTTATCTTCATTCGGGCAAATGTCATTCTCTAATGAAGAGTGGCCAAAATGGGATAGTTTTTCCCAACTGATTAGAGATGCATCTTCCCATGGTCCCCCTAGGTGTCAAAGCAGTCGGATGTGCGGCTGGTTTGTGGTTGTCTATGGGTCCAAGTAAACCCGCTATTTCTTCGATCCCTATTTCATCGATCTGGGGCCTACTTTGTGGCTCTACTTGGAAAGATTTTCAAGGATCGGATGACTTTTCACCTAATTCGAGCTAGCGTTTATCCAATCTGATTTGCCATAATCTCGATTATCAAAAATTATGGCGTTCGAAGTTCAAGTGGCTCTTTGAAGCCTTTGATCCCAAAAATCACGCCAGCTTTAACCTATTTGGAGGTGACAGCGTTTTGCAAGGTGACAATGTAACCTTGCTCCAAAAGTTGCTTGCCACGCAGTTATAAAATGAAAAACTATTGCATCAGATCGCGTTCGAGTTTGTCCAACTGAGCGATTCTCTTTTCTAGACTCGGATGCGTTGAGAAAAGTCCGCTCATGCTATTAGGGCTAATCGCTGGAGCGAAATAAAAGGAGTTGAAGGCAGAGGCGCTTCTTAGGTCTCGAGTTGGAATTCGGCCCATCTCTCCTGTGATCTTGATCAGTGCTGACTTGAGATTTGAGGGGCGCCCGATCAGGATCGCTCCTGATCGATCTGCAGAGAGTTCGCGGTATCTAGAAAGTGCCCGAGTGATTAGAAAGCTAACGGCATAGACGACTACCGAGACAACCAGAATCAACATTCCAGCATTTCCCTGGTTATTGTTTCCGTTACCCCTTCTGTTGCCACCTCCGCCTATACCTCCACCGGTCCAGAGTTCGATTCGAGTAAGAAAACCAGCTACCATGCCCAAAAATGATGCAATGGTCATGACTGCGACGTCGCGGTGGGCTACATGCGAGAGTTCATGAGCAAGCACGGCCTCTAGTTCCTGCTCGTTTAATCTCCTCATGAGGCCAGTAGTTGCGCACACCACTGAATTTGATGGGTTGCGACCGGTGGCGAATGCATTTGGCATATCATTTCGAGCGACTGCAACTTTAGGCTTTGGCATATTGGCCAACGCGCATAGGCGATCCACTAACGCGTGCAACTGAGGCTCTTCTTCCCTGGTTACTATCTTTCCTTTCATAGATGCTAAAGCAATCTTGTCGGAAAAGAAGTACTGCACGAAGAGAATCCCGAAGGCAACGACTGCTATAAGCGAGAGTGAGAGCTTGAGCATTAAAAGCACTGCGATAAAAATTACGTAAACCAACCCGAGAAGGAATACAGTCAATCCCATTCTTGCGGTAAGGCCTCTGTCTTTTGGAAATTTTGATTTTGCCACACCAATATTCTTAGCCCGAATTCTTCAGGAATCGATCGAGTTTTCTGAGTTCTTTCTGAATAGTTTGTTTTTGAAGATTGGCATCATCTTGGCTCTATCTGTCCAAAGGGATTGTGTGGTTTTACCTTAGGTCCGTCAAGGTCGCCTGTTTCCATCATAAATCAGAGGTATTTTCCTCATGAGCGAATAGTTTCGTATTGTGGAAAATGTTGAGGACTGGCATGAAAGATCGATAGCGATTGATGGAATGGCGGGTACAGGTAAGTCCACTTTAGCTCGATTGATCGCCCAAAAGGTGGGTCTCGCATTTTTGGATACTGGTGCAACTTATCGCTCAATTGGCCTTTTGGCGATTCAAAATGGGCTGGACTTAGATGATGGGGCCGCCGTCTGTGAACTCGCTAAATCGGTGGTACTTTCTTACGTCGATGGCAGGATGTTTCTAAATGGGTCCGATGTCTCTGGAGCCATTCGCACCCCTGAAGTATCCGAGGCCGCAAGCCAGATAGCAGTACATCCTTGCGTTCGGGAGTTTTTGAGTAGATGGCAGACAGATTACGCTCAAAGTCATGGAGGGGCCGTTCTAGAGGGTCGAGATATTGGGACCAAAGTGCTTCCAAAGGCTAAATTCAAGGTGTTTCTAGTGGCTAACCCGGAGGTCCGCCTCGCGAGGCGACAAGAGTTGACGTCTGAACAGCTTTCCAAGCGCGATTTGCGCGATTCGAAGAGAGTTCATAGTCCCCTAGCTATTGGAGACGATGCGATTGAGATCGATACATCTAATCGAACTATCGATGATCTTTTGGATGAATTGGTCACACTCTATGGGAACCGTTTCGTTTAGATAACGGCCCCTTGTCGGATTTTGTTTATAAGCTTCGTGCGCATCCATGACGTGCTGGTCATGCGCTAGAGTGTTGCTAGGTTTGGGAAATTTGCCCATATCTCGGGAGGTTGTCTTTTGGATGATTTGATGAAGGTTGGCGACTTTGAAGTTCGACTTCATACGAGTGCAGTTGATAGCGGTCTGTATGCAACAGCGACCTCAATTTTGAATGTCGTCAATCGTCTTTACTTTCGATTAGAAATCAAAGGTGATCTTCCACTCCCAGAACCACCCTACATAATAGCGCCAACGCATCGTAGCTATCTCGACACAATTTTGATGGCATCATTGACGCGAAGGCGTCTTCGCTATATGGGCAAGGAGGAACTGTGGAAGTATCCTTTTCTAGCAAAGGTGATGGGAAGTATGGGAGGGATTCCAGTCAGTCGCGGTACTCCTGATCGCAATGCCGTTGAGGCTAGTATTCGGATATTACAAGCTGGACAGTCGCTAGTTTTATTTCCCGAAGGAACTAGACGCCACGGGCCAATCGTTACCGACCTGCTCGATGGAGCAGCCTATATTGCACTTAAGGCCCGAGTTCCAGTTATCCCAATTGGAATTGCAGGCAGTGAGGGTGCAATGTCTAAGGGTGCCAAGTTTCCTCGTCCCGTGAAGTGCATCATGTCTATTGGGCCAGCAATTTTAGATGGAGTCGAGGGCGACCCTGATCAAAAGCGCATAGCTCGATCTCGTATTCGTGTCTTGACAGACAGACTTAGGAATGATCTTCAAGCGCAATATGATATGGCGCTAGAGGCCCTTGGGCAGCAGTCGGGAAAGCTTTAGCAATTGAATTTTGACTAAATTTTACTCCCATTGCGAGGTAGTTCATTGAGTAATAGCTGAGATTTGTAATTCAAAGTGACCCATCAATTGGTTTTTCTTTTGGGCTACCCGATAATCTGACGCGCCTAGAGCGGTTGTGGTTGTTTTACGGTTGTGGTTGTTTTAGTAATCCAAACGGTAAATGAGGCGAGAGCGTTGATCAAACGATTAGGAACTATCTCGTGGCTTCCAAAGGATGCTGTTCTTTGATAGGACTGTATTTGGGGGACTATTTTAGTCTGGAGTAGCTAGCAAGGATTAGGGAGTCGGGACATATTCGAAGCTCTAAATGCTACTATGGCTGGCATCTTTTGGTGTGTTCATCGCCTTTATCTTTAGGTAATCGACAAGGCGATCGTTATTGGCTACGATTGCCTATAAGTGCAATTGTTCGCCAATAGGTGCCATCTTCTCTAAATCTTTTACCAGAGATAGCAATACCTGCGCCGACTAGGACGATTACGTGAAAGATATCTAGGATACCGCCCGGAATGGAGATGTCGCGTAGGACGACTAATCCAAGTAGGACCAAGGTGTAGATCACGTAGCTCGAAATCATGATAAAGGTTGATGCGAGTAGGATGAAGTTATAAAGATCTAGATCGAGCTCACCTCTTACCCCGGATAACAATAGCAGGGCAGCTCCTGCGGTGACGCTTGAGAGTAATATGAAGATTTCATAGGCTGAGTTCGAATGACTCATGTAGTTCGTCTGTGAAAAGATAACCCACCAAGCAAAGACGATTCGGGCTATCGTTTGATTGCGTTCGCCCTTGAGCATCGAAATCACTACTTCCTCCTTGAACCGTTGGTTGAGAGCGTGCTGATTTGAAAATATCCAACAAAGCCACTAGGTCGCCTAGAGACAACCGTGGTTTTAATCTTTATTATTTTAGAATCCTATAGCCTTTGGTACCATTAGTTGATTCAAGGAAGAAGTTTAAGGATCACGTTTTCTTCGTATTAACCAAATGACCTTTTTGGCTTTGCGAAGGTTTGCCTAATTAGCGGCTCAAAGTGGCTTAGAGGTTGAGTGGGGTAGGTAGGATCAAATGAATTTTGATCCCATTTATCCGCGAAAGTTTCACCAGTTGAAAACCATGCTTCGTCGCGGTAGCCTTCACGAGCATCTGGATTGCCTCCGAAATATTCGAAATAGTGTCGGCCTTGGAACTCTTGGTGGGTTCTAATTACGTTGTATACGTCCTCGTCTACGTAAGGACGAAGGATTTCAGCCGCAATTTGAGCATGGTTAGCCACAGAAATTGCTTTACCAATATCATGACAGAGCGCAGCGACAATCATTTGAGGTTCTGCTTTATCCTCTTCAGCGCGCGTTGCAGTTTGCAGGGAGTGGGTAAGTTGGTCGACAGAAAATCCATCGACGATATCTTTTAGCGAATTTAACATCGTCAATATCGATTGAGCGACCCTTGGTTGATTTTTGGAGGTTTCGTGGCCTATCGCCATCCATTGGTCTTTGTTGGATGAATCCATGGCGCTGAAAGTATTATTGAGTGAACTGGTCGTAGTCTTTTCATCCGTCGTAGTCTTTTCATGCATATGTAAATTATGCATCAACTGTCTAATCCGATGTGGCTCATTGGCTACTTATTGACCACGGAAATCATTTATTTGTTCGGCTCGATGAGACTCGATCTTCGAAATGATGAGACTTTATCTTAGAAATTGAATTGCTCCGATCATGAGTTACTGGTATCGGTTCACTGTTTCGCCTTTTTAAGGCGGTAAAAGGCGAAACAGTGTAGCTTCCGTTAGTTGGGGTGAATTTGGTGATAGCGATTAATTTATTACAGACGACGCGGAGATTGATGAATCGTTATCTAAGGGGAAGTAAGCGGGCTTGGGAGCCCCGAAGACAAAGGCGCTAACCAATGTGAGACTTCGTAGAAATTCTCTTAGTTCTCGTGGAGGCGGGAAATATTCATCTTCGTCCACCACGGCAACTTCTTCGACTCCTTGAATTGGGGCTAGTCGTTCGATTACCTTTTGGATAAGGTCCTCTGGGGCTGAAGCGCCTGCTGTAATCGCAACGACACCATGAATATCATCTGGAAGCTCGCTTGCAGAATTGACCCGTAACACCCTAGCGTCGGTAACCTTTTTGGCCACCTTTTCAAGTGCGATGGTGTTCGAGGAATTCTGCGAACCGATAATAATTGTTGTTTGTGCTAGCGGCGCAAGATGCCTAATGGCACTTTGGCGATTTGTGGTTGCAAAACAGAGATCACTTTTGCCAGGCATCCAAAGACTCGGGTAAAGCTCGCTGGCGCGATCAGCCATCTCTCTCCATTCGTCCAGAGCTAGCGTTGTTTGGGCGATGAGCGCGACTGACTCCGATTCGATCGTCAAATCCTCGAGTTCCGCGATGGTTTCAATGAGTTTCACATTTTCAGGCGCTACCGCCTTGGTCCCAAGTGCCTCATCGTGGCCGTGATGGCCGATATAGATTATCTCAAACCCCTTGTTTGCTCGCGTTTTTACTTCGTGATGTACCTTTGTTACAAGTGGGCAGACTGCGTTTATCGAGATGCTGGCGATCGAACGTGAAGACTCAACGATTGAAGGCGCACTTCCATGTGCGCTTAACATTATTGGTGCGCCATTTGGAACATCGCTAGGGTCATCCACGAAGATAACTCCTTGTTCTAAGAAACGATCTACAACAATTTTGTTGTGTACTATCTCGTGGTAGCAGTAGACTGGAGGGTCGAAGACGCGCACCATCCAAGAGAGGGCTTTGATTGCCATCTCGACTCCTGCGCAAAAACCTCTAGGCTTTGCTAGTAAAACTTTTTCAACGGCCATACGCTAAATTCTAGCCCAAGGCAATAGGTGTCTCGAATTGTCGAATCCAATAGTGCTCTCAGTAGCGAAGAATTCCCCGGCGGCATTGGCAGGTGTTATACCTGGCGATGAGCTAGTGTCGATTAATGGTCAGGTTCCAACCGACGTCATAGCCTATCAGATGCTAGTAGAAGAGTCAGATGTAGCTCTTTTGATCGATCGAGGTGGTATTGAGTTCGATTTTGAGATAGAAAAGCTTGCCGGAGATCCATTGGGAATTGAGGTATCCTCCGCGATATTTGATCAGGTTCGGACCTGTGACAACCATTGCGAGTTCTGCTTTATCTATCAGTTGCCAAAGGGAATGCGAAAGACGCTCTATATGAAGGACGATGACTATCGACTTTCGTTCCTTTATGGAAACTTTACAACGCTAACCCGTTTTACAGAAGCTGATTTAGAACGGGTAATTACTGAGAAGCTTTCACCGCTCTTTGTCTCGATCCATTCAACGCATCCAAAGCTACGGACTGAGCTTTTGCGAAACCGCCGTGGTGCCACCTCTTTGCGTTGGCTAGAGGCACTTTTAGAGGCGGGTATAGAGGTTCACGGTCAGCTTGTGATCTGCCCAGGTGTGAATGATGGTGCTTTTTTGCACGAGACTCTTATATCGATTTTGGATCGTTTCCCGAAATTGGTGAATGTAGCTGTTGTGCCCTTAGGCGTGTCACGCTTTTCTAACGAGGGGCGGATGCGCCCACATACCCAGCAAGAGGCGCTCTCGGTGGTTGAAGCTATCGATTCGATGCAGAAAGTTTTTTTGGAACTACTTGGACGAAGGATGGTTTACGCCTCTGATGAATATTACATTCTCGCCCAGGTGCCACTTCCTAAGTATGAAGATTATGACGATTTTTCACAACACGAGAATGGAATTGGTATCGCTAGAGCATTTGAGGCAGCCTTCAACGGAAATAGTGACGCAGCATTTTCTGTGAAGTCGGGCTTTTTCTCTTGGGTAGAAGGTGCCCCAAAGAGTGGCTATCGTGCACAGAGGATCACCGATCAGATCGGAGTCTCGGTGGGAGTTCCGCGCAAAAGGAGTGACCGTCGAATCGCGATTTTGACTTCGACTTATGGTATGGCAACCCTCCCAGAGGTAGTCTCGCCTAGATTTCCTAATGTTGAATTCTTAGAGGTACGCAACGACTTTTTCGGAGGCAATATCGGTGTTGCGGGTTTGATGGTCGGAGAAGACATCAAACGAACCATTTCAAAAGCGTCAAAGTATGATTTGTATCTCCTTCCAGATGTGGCTCTCTCTGAGGATATCTTTTTAGATGGCACCTCCGTGGATGAGATAGACGCACCTATTCGCGTTGTGGCGACCGATGGCATTGCTCTTCGGGGTGTATTGGAGGAGATCTATGGGCACAAAGGTGTACCAAAGGGTGAGTTTTTAGCTCGATAGTTATCGAGCTTTATTAATTGGAAGTTATAAATTCCAAGGCGAGAAGTTTCAAGGAGCGTTAATGTTTAAAGTGGCAGTCGTGGGACGGCCAAACGTCGGTAAATCGACGCTTGTAAATCGTATAGTGGGTAGACAGGATGCCATCGTTGAGGAACGATCAGGCGTTACAAGAGATCGCAAATCTTATGTTGCGGCTTGGCGGGGCCATAGTTTCGAGTTGATCGATACAGGCGGATGGCTTGAAGCCGGCGACGCCCTTGAGGTAAAGATCTCAGAGCAGGCGCGCTCGGCTATGGCCGATTGCGACATAGCGCTCTTTGTGGTGGACGCTGCAGTGGGCATAACTAGCGAGGATGCTGATGTCGCGGAACTGCTTCGTCGTATCTCTAAGCCAGTCATAGTCGTAGCTAACAAGGCAGAGTCTGAGTCTCGTCGCTTTAATTCTTGGGAATTTGCAGCGCTTGGCTTTGACGATCTAATTCCAGTATCTGCGTTGCATGGTGTAATGACGGGAGACCTTCTTGATGTGCTCATAGATCGACTTACTGAGAATGCGCCTGAGGGCTCTATCGATCTTGATGATGGCGAGAATAGCGAAACCGATGTCGATGACGGAATCTTCTCGGTGGCAATTGTGGGACGGCCAAATGTGGGTAAATCGACTTTGTTCAATCGGATGGTTGGTGATGATCGAGCCGTAGTCCACGATATGCCAGGTACTACCACCGACACAGTGGATACGGTCATCGAAACCGACATTGGAGTACTTCGGTTCTTAGATACTGCAGGAATGCGTAGGCGAGCAAAAGAGGCAAGTGGAACCGAGTATTACTCTATGGTGCGTGCGCTAAAGGCTATAGACTCAGCCGACGTAGCGATTTTGGTGGTTGACGGCCAAGAAGGTGTTACCCATCAAGATCAAAGACTCGCTGAGCGTGTAGATGCTGCAGGTAGTCCCGTGGTGGTCGTTTTGAATAAGTGGGAAGACCTCTCCTCTGAAGACAAGCTGATCCGTGGCGAGGAGGCCGAAGAGAAGCTGGCATTCCTCACCTATGCTCCTTTTATTAGGATTAGTGCCAAAACTGGTTTGGGAGTCCATCGAATTCTTCCTGCAGTCCAAAATGCGATCGTTGCCTATCGTCGACGAATTCCAACTCGTGAATTGAATGTGGCTATCTCTGAGTTTCAGACTGTACATCCGCCTAAGGGAACAAAGATCCTCTATGCTGTCCAGGGTGCGACTGACCCACCTACCTTTACTCTCTTTTCGTCGAGACCGATAGATGCTGGTTATATGCGCTATCTCGAGCGTAAGTTGCGAGAGAGATTTGGCCTCGGCCCAACTCCTATAAAGATGAGGGTTCGTCGTCGTTCCGACTGATTAACTTGATCTATTAATGTTTTCAATTGCTTTGTAACTTTGTTGGCTGCTACATTGATAACTTCATATGGAGCTTTCACCTAAGGGGAAGATTTGACAAGTAGACCACTTGATATGGATAAAGTTCGCTCGGAGATTAGAACCGGAAATAGCGAGCGATCCAAAGCCAAGCTCGAATCTAGCGGACGCCTTTACGTGCGCGACCGTACAGCGCTCCTTTTTGATCAGGGCAGTTTTGTCGAGGATGGCCTCTTTGCCAATGTTTCATCCAACTCTTTGCCTGCCGATGGTGTCGTAACCGGCCTAGGTGAGATCGATGGGCGCAGAGTTTGCGTGATGGCGAATGACTCTACAGTGAAAGCTGGATCTTGGGGTGCACGTACCGTTGAGAAGATAATTCGAATTACCGAGACTGCGCTCCGTTTGGAACTACCGATCGTTTATCTGGTCGATTCTGCTGGTGCGCGTATCACTGATCAGGTTGAGCTTTTCCCGGGTCGACGTGGAGCTGGACGGATCTTTTATAATCAGGTGCAACTTAGTGGGAAGGTACCCCAGGTCTGCTGTCTTTTTGGCCCGAGTGCGGCCGGAGGTGCATACATACCTGCTTTTTGTGACGTTGTCTTTATGGTGGAAGCCAACGCTTCGATGTACCTCGGTTCACCAAGGATGGCTGAAATGGTGATTGGAGAAAAGACTACATTAGAAGAGATGGGTGGCGCTCGCATGCATGCAAGTGTCTCGGGCTGTGGCGATAATCTGTTTGATTCCGACGAATCAGCGATTGCCGCTGCTAGAGAATACCTTTCTTATTTTCCGACCAACTTTAGAGATACTCCTCCAACCTATTTGAGTGAGCCCCCAACGCTGGAGCTCGAGAATGACTTCTTCCCGGAGCTATCCACGGCTGGGTATGAGATGCTGGATGTGATCGAGCGATTGGTCGATGAAGGTAGCTTTTTTGAGGTAAAGCCTCTTTTTGCGCCTGAATTGATCGTAGGCTTGGCTCGACTCGATGGCAAGTGCATTGGGATTGTTGCAAATAATCCCGCCAGCCGTGGTGGAGTTCTCTTTGTGGATTCCGCCGATAAGGCGGCAAGATTTATCTGGATGTGTGACGCCTTCAACATCCCTCTTTTATTTTTAGCTGATGTGCCAGGGTTTATGATTGGTACAGCAGTCGAGAGACAAGGCATTATTCGCCATGGCGCGAAGATGATCGCAGCGGTATCAGAGGCTCAGGTCCCGAAGGTGACCGTCATTGTAAGAAAGGCCTACGGGGCTGGACTCTATGCCATGGCCGGACCCGCTTTTTCGCCCGAGGCAACCATTGCTTTGCCGGGCGCAGAGATCGCGGTCATGGGCCCTGAAGCTGCGGTGAATGCAGTCTATGCCAATCATATTGCTGGAATTGTAGACCCAGTCGAGCGGGAGCAATTCATTGCACAAAAGCGAAGCGAATATGTCGCTGACGTCGATCTGTATAGACTTGCGAGTGATTTGGTGATTGACGACATAGTCAGTCCAAGTGATCTGCGCAGTGAGTTGATTGGAAGATTTGACTGTGCCATTGGAAAGCCAAGGTTAGATGTGCCAAAGCACCACGGCGTTCATCCGGTATAGAATTTGCTCTCAGCCCAAACCATCCTGACAAGGTTTTCTTGTAGTTCCGATCTCGGAGGAAGTAGGATCACTGTCAAAGTTATTATTTATGTAGGTGAGTTTTTTGGCTTGGTGTGAAACATGTGCGAAGTTTCAAGAGGACGACAGAATTCCGCGTAATGGCCACTGTCCGGTTTGCGACACTCCTATTGTGAAGCCGAAGAAAGCTCCATGGCACTTCAAATTACTAGTGGTGGCCACCGCGATATATTTGGTCTATCGCTTGGTTCAATTGATTATTTGGTTGCCCCATCACCTCTAATTGCACGGTCGCCTGATTTAGCCTGATAATTACCCTGGACTTTCCATTCCAGTAATTTTTTGCTTAGCTCATGAAGTTCGATTGCGGTATCGACTGATTTTTGTGTCGGTAGAAAATAGCCATTTGTTGGGTGGTGATCGGCTAGGCATGCTGACCAATAGAAGGTATAAGCGTCATTAGCTTGGTTATAGCGTTTGTAATTATTTTGTCAAAAGTGATCGCCTGATTTTAGAGCGTAATCTACCATTTTTGAATATTTTATGAAGCTTTGCAAAGAGGATGTAGGCTTGAAACATCCTGGATCGATCTGCTCGAATTAATAAGTCGGCTGCTAAATAGGCTTAGTTAGTTAATCTTAGAACGCAATTGTGCAATTAATGGATCGTCTGAATTGTAGGTTTGTGGATTTTAATTGCCTGATATGGTTGTAATTTGCTTGATACTATCGGCAAACATATTCAAATTCGGATATTTATTTAATTGAATAATTAAAAATTCGTTTACTTGATGATGTGCTATGCCGATTATCGAAATATGTTTGGTAAATCGAAAGAGACTGTAGATGTCGGACGGCTCGAAGCTGTCTTGGACTTGGTAGATAACATTGTTATGCTCTGTGACTCAAGCCGTGAAAATACAATCATTTATATGAATAAGGCTGCTTCGTCAACCATGGTAAAGTACCATTCCAAGCTCACCGAGGCGTTACCACACTCGGATCTAGCGCACGCGATGGGAAATTCGATTCATCAATTTCATAAGGATCCGGAGCGGGTTCGGCGAATACTGGGCGAGATGGGAAGTGGATCAAGCTCAGAGCACGTTGCCGATATTCCAATGGGCAATGATATCTACTTCCAGACTAAAACCTATCCCATATGGCATCCCCAGAAAAAGGGTGAGCTTTTATGCTACATGGCCTGTTGGACTGATATTTCAACTCAGCGTGCCCTTGAACGCACACAGCGGTCCCTTGAACTTCAACGTACCGGAAGTATAAACGATAAAGTCTCAGCTATTGCTGCTGCGTTGGAAGAGATGAGCGCTACTGTAGCTGAAATTGCTAGGAGTTCTCAAGTAGCTAGTGATTCTTCGATAAAGGCGTCAAGCGTTACCTCTGAATCTAAAGTTTTAATACAGAGTGCAAGTGCGGCGATGCGGGATGTCGCTTTGAGAGTTAAAGATACAGCACATATAATTTCTGAGCTGGGTACTCAATCTGAAGAGATTGACTCTATCGTCTCTTCCATCAAGAGCATTGCCGAACAGACGAACCTCTTGGCCCTAAATGCCGCGATTGAGGCAGCCCGGGCGGGGAGCGCTGGCAAGGGATTTGCAGTTGTAGCTGACGAAGTGCGACAGTTGGCGGAACGATCCAGAATCGCAGCTACGGAAATTACCGAAAAGATTAGGATGATCCGAAATGGCACGTCGGCCGCAGTAACGTCGATCGAATCATTTACAAGCAAGGTTGCCGAATCCGAGGCGTCGTCTGCTCGGGCTGATAATGCTTTGTTAGAGATATTTGAAGACGTGGCAAGCGTTGGTGATATGGTCTCGCAGATCGCCGCGGCAGCCGAGGAGCAGAGCGTTGCATCTTCAGACATATCACGAAACCTAAATCACATTCTAAGTAGTACCTCGAACGAAGAGATAGAACATTCTACTCAATCAACCTCTCCAGTTGATCGCTTTGGGTACAAAGGGTCCTCTAAATCTTCCATACACTGAAGTTTCGCCTACGTTTGGTTGTTGCTAAGTTCTGCTAAGGTGTTACCTGGCGAACTTAGCGCTTTAGGGATCGTTCCGAGAGTGGATGCGAATTTCCTCTGTTGATCCTCATGGTTGGTAGTCTGCTTGATGAAGGCTCGCGATACCTCTGTTTTGTGGTCTAGGCCTTTAGAGTGCCTGGCGACAATCGCCCTGAGCGCTGGCGTTTGACAGATTATATTCATGAATATTTATCTCGGCGGATCGATGAAAAAGGGAAGATTTTTTAGTTTAAATCGCAGTTTGATTAGGTCGGAACTTATCTTTTGGTTGAGCGTCGTTCTCACATCGATCATCCTATTTTATTATGTTCGGCGCGTCAATCAATCTGATTTTCTTGTCTTCCTGCATGCGGCACGCGAGATTTCGAGGGGTCGGAGTCCATATCCGCCCGTGGGATCGCCGGTTACTTATTCGGGATCTAGCTATGTATATCCCTATTTTGTCGCATATCTCCTACAGCCATTGGGTTATTTTTCCAACTATCTAGCCTCAATGATCTTTGTTTATCTCTCGATTTTGTTAAATGCACTCACTATTCGTTTTTCAGTTGGGGCTAAACCTTTGGTCGCCGTAGCCCTAATGGTCTCTAGCCCGTTCGTGATTGCCATCCAGATGGGTACATTGACTCCAATTCTGATCTTTGGGATGGTTTTTGTTTGGCACTTTAGAGATCGGCTCAAGATAGTCGGTGGCTTTGTATTGGCTGGCGTCGCAATGTCAAAGCTCTATCTGGCTCCTCTTTTGCTTTTTCCCATTTGGACTAAACGGTATTCTTTGACGATTTCGTCATTGACTAGCTCGATACTTCTATTGGGTATTGGCTTTGTAGTTGGGCCCCTCTCACCTCTTGGATTTGCCAAGATGTTGTTACTTCTTTCGGGCCATGAGACGCTTCAGGGTTGGTCGTTGACTCGGTTGATGGGAACTCTCGTAACAAGCCATATTTTACGCGATCTATCGGTTGGAGCAGTTGCTGGTGGAGTGATATTTGTAGGGCTTGGAATTTATCGCAAGACTAAGGACGATTCCATCCTCTTTGTCGCCTTGATTGCGGCATCTTTGGTCTTGACACCGATTCTATGGAGCAGTTATCTTCCTATTTTGCTTGTTCCGATCTTGATCAAGAGGAGAGATCCGCTCTTTTTGGTAGTTGCAGGCACAATTGGTACATTGTTGGTGACCCCAGATCGCGGAACCCTTGCAGTCAATGGATTTCAATTCTTAATAGAATTTACCTCTTTGGTTTTGGCTTTTCGAATCTACATTAATTCTAGAGTCGACTTATTGGGAGAGGCTTTTGGCAAGCGCTTATTTCTGGCCGTGAAGCGACTTCCTTTGCGGTCGGTGGTGCCAGGGGTCTTTCTCATTTTAGGATTAGTAATTTTGATGGTGGCTTCTCCGGTCTTGATGCCGGATGTGCTTGTGCAAATTGGAGTGTTTAGCGTCTTTGTGATTGCAATACTGGATTCGCTTCGAGGTTCAGGTTTCAATCTTTCCGAAAGTGTAAAGGGTGGTTTTTTGTCTTCTCGTCGCCGTCCTGGCCTTCCTACGGGCTAAGATGTTGTAACTCAATGAGTTCGGGCTGTGGCGCAGCTTGGTTAGCGCGCTTGACTGGGGGTCAAGAGGTCGGAAGTTCAAATCTTCTCAGCCCGACCATAAATGTCCAGGTTAGATGGCATAAATTTTCCTCTTTCATCACGGACGCATCTTCTGAGCGAATCCTCTTTAGGCGAAAGCTATATAGCCACATCTTTTACGCTACGACCAGAATCAATTACCCTATGGGCTGCCTCTGTTTTGAACTTCAAGGTGAAGTTCCTCTTATTGATTGCCATAGTGAAATTCTTTCATTCAACATCGTATGTTGAATTGTTAGGTGTCTACTAATTCTGGTTGACCTCACAAGTACTAAGTACCGCAATTTTAGACAGACTGTTACATCACTGCCACGTTATAAACATCAAGGGCAACAGCTAACGGCTCAAGGATCGAATCAAACAAGGAATCTATACCAATCCACAAACTGGTGACAACGTGAAGAAAGGTGAAGAGGTGGAAAAATGAAAACTCGAAGTCAACACTAGCGATACCTAAGCGAACCTGATCCGGTCTCAAATGATTTCCAATCGGTTCGGGGGTTACAAATACCGAAGAACCAATACCTATTTCAAAACGTTACAGAATTATCTCAGCTGGGATCACTAGAGCGAACCCGAGAACCATTTCATAACGTTACGGAACTATCTCAGCTGAGAACTGAACAGAGAGGAGAACCCATTGCGTAACGTTACGGAACTACCTATCTCAAAGATCTGCGAGAGACAGGGGTGTGATCAAATACTTCCGGAACATTGCATAGCAAGACCACAAAGGTACTGCTCAGCAGCTTGTCGTATGGCAGCTCATAGACAGAGGAAAAGGGGCCCGATTAGAGCAGAGGTACATTTTGGTTCTGCAACTACCCGGAGTCGACCAGAGGAGCGATCCTGGATGGTCAAGTTACTTCGAGATAATGAAGAAGTGATAGTCACCTTCGATCAAACTAGAGATAATGCAGAGCGTCTTACTGCTCGGCTAAACGAATTTCTCAACTGAGATTTTCAGATCCACGGTGTCTTAGAAATGAGACACTTTTACTGACACCAACAACTACTATTGAACTCAATTGGGCGGGTCAATTTTAAACCGCTGATGTGGGTCAAAAAAACGTCGCTGTTTACAACTGCACAACCTGGCACGGTGCAACTGCACAACCTGGCACGGTGCAACTGCACAACCTGGCACGGTGCAACTGCACAACCTGGCACGGTGCAACTGCACAACCTGGCACGGTGCAACTGCACAACCTGGCACGGTGCAACTGCACAACCTGGCACGGTGCAACTGCACAACCTGGCACGGTGCAACTGCACAACCTGGCACGGTGCAACTGCACAACCTGGCACGGTGCAACTGCACACAACCTGGCACGGTGCAACTGCACAACCTGGCACGGTGCAACTGCACACAACCTGGCACGAATAGGTGCTATTACAGAAACTGTAATAACCACACCAAAGCTTCGACGGTGTTACTTTCAGATCGCAGGACATATCACTCGTTCAGCTAGAAAAGTAATACTCCATCTTGAAGAATACTGGCACTATAAGGATAAGTTCTTAGAGGCTCTTGATCGGATCAGAAAGTTTGAGATCGCCATCACCTGAAAATCTGGTTACCTAACACACTGAATATTACTTGAAGGAATTGCTCTAGAAGACAAGTGATTAGGTCACTATACCCAAAATGAGATTTCAGAATCTCAAAAATGACCAAACAGGCTCAATCACAAAGGGAATAGGTCATATTTGGCACTCTGAAACCAGATTTAAGCCATAGACCCTCCGTCAAACCTAAATCAGTTCCAAAAAACCGACTTGGATTCACACCGAAGGGCTCAAGCTGGTTTAATTCTGTGGATTCAGGCTAAATAGCGAGGCTATGATCAGGGATAAGCACTCCAGGGTTCATGATTCCTTTTGGATCGAGCCTATCTTTCATCGCCCGTAAACTCTGTTCGAATAAGGTCGGTATCTGTCTTAGATAGTATGATTGATGGTCGCGACCAACGCTGTGGTGGTGAGTGATAGTACCGCAACTTGCAAGGATTGCTTCACTGGCTACCGACTTTATCTCTTCCCATTGTGCTATTTCGCTATTCGTCTTTGCTGGGGCTATGACGGTGAAGTATGGAGCTGGCCCATCTGGATAGACGTGGGTGATGCGCATGCTAACATAGCCTCCGCCACAGATTGCATCCAATGCTTTTTTAACTTCGATGGTAACTTTGGAGCGAAGGTTGTCGAAGTTGCTCCATGTGCATGCGGTCTCAAAGGTCTCAACCATAATGCCGAGTGAGATTAGATGATCCCTGAGGTAAGGTGCCTTTAGGAATGATTGCTTCCATAGATTCGCAGAGGTTGATGAGGCAGAGGTTGGCTTTTGGAATTTGCCGGTGTGAGATGCCAGAATCTCTGTCGCTTGGCTCATTAAGCCTTGTGTCGGTAGGTCTTTTGACTCGAATCCAACTAAGACAATTGTATCTCCAGAGGAGTCTCCGATTGAAATTGCAGCTTCGATTGGGTCGAGCAGTCGAAGATTCGACGGATTTAAACCGCTCTGTGAAAGTTGTTTCAGCGCTGATATTGCGTCTTCGAAGCGCGAGAATGATGCTGACTCTACCGATTTAAATTGGGGACGATCTTGAAGGCGCATCCATGCCTGGGTTATTATCCCAAAGGCGCCTTCAGAGCCCAGTATGAGCCTTTCGGGTTGTGGTCCCGCGCCACTAGCAGGGAATCTTAGAGTGGAGAGTCGGCCGGCTGGTGTGATGAGGTCGATGGCCTCTACGAAGTCATCTATGTGGGTGTAAAGAGTTGCATAGTGGCCACCCGCCCGTGTGGCAATCCATCCACCTAAAGTTGAAAACTCAAATGACTGGGGAAAGTGCCGTAATGTTAGCCCGTTTGGACGCAACTCGTCTTCTAACTTTGGACCAAAGATGCCGGCTTGAATCTTTGCCGATCTGGATTCTAAGTCGATCTCAAGTACTTTGTTCATCGATGACATGTCAATAACCAAGGTGCGTTTGAACCTTCCCTCGGTGCTGGGTTCGACGCCTCCTGTGACGGAGCTACCTCCTCCAAAGGGTATTACGGCTACCTCACAGCTTTCAGCCCAATCGAGGAGTTGTACAATCTCGTTTTCGTTTCGTGGGTATGAAACTATATCGGGCGGATTTTCGTACTGGCCGCGGAAGCCTCGTATGAGATCTTTGTAGCTCTTTCCGTATGAATGAGTAATACGACTTATAGGGTCGTTTCGCGAAGGTATCGTAATTGAACTGGCCAATTCAACCTGGGGCTTGCGAAGATGGATCTCTCCAATCTCGGTTGGATCTTGGCGATTCATCGAGTCCGCGCCAAAGGAAGCAATGAGCATCTGGGTGACTTGGTTTCGGGCTGCCTTGGAGAGACCCTCGTCACTGTTTCCCCATCCCCACCAAGATCTATTGCTCATTTTATGATTCTAATCCACCGTGGATATTGAAAGTGAGTCAAACCTAACACCATATAAAATTGCATTACCAAGCCAGAGTCGGTTGGTCAGAGATATCTTTGAATGGGTGTATCTCTTTCGGAAATACTCATAAAAATTAATTGAATACTAAAAATATAGAATCCCACTCGCGCCACATTAGATTAGATAATAAGAAATCCACTTCATGATTAGTCTTGAGAAATTCCTTGCTTGTATTGAGGAACATTGTGTTGATTTGCCCCGTGCTGTCGCCTTGGTGGTTGTAGGAGATTTATGGTTGAGGCGCTTTGGGGGAATTGATAGGATTTTTCTCGCGCTAAAACCTCCTAGTTGTAGATCTTTGAGCCATGCACGAGTCAGCCGTTAGGGATTTGGTCCTAAACCTGAGAAATTTTCTTCTTCGTGATAGGGCGGTTTCTCAGTGTTTGTCGTGGGATTTGAAACCTTGTTTGGGCAGAATTATGGTTCTTCATCAAGGTCAACTTGGGTGACTTGAAAATTGGTACGCCTTGATCACTGGGGAGCTGGGGAGCTGGGGAGCTGGGCCCATCTTTTTGACATCGTCGGTTTCGCAATAGTTAATAGTTTCTTTTGAAGACTTGAGATGATTTATGTGCGAGAATTAGCCTTACTAAGCATGAGATAGGTTTAGGTATGGGTGCTTCGTTGACGATAGTTACTTAGGAGAAGGCAGTGGCATTGTTGGTTAAGTTCTTTGCAGTAGAGTGGTGCGGCGTTGAATTGGATTTAAATGAAGTCAGCGGAGATTGCCTTAACCCCAATTAGCAGGGAGGGGTGCGTTGAGTTTGGATAGTAGGAGCCGGTCAAATGATGACTCAAACTCCGATGGAATAAATGTTCGGGATGGATACATATCTGGTCAGCTTCTTTGGAGCAAACAGCTGTTATGCGGGCTAGATATAGTTGATGATCAGCATATGCGGTTGGTGGCTATCTTCAATGAGCTTGCAGCATGCCTTGAGAGATCTTCCTATTACGCGGAGCTAAAAGAGATTTTGGTGCGGCTTGTTGAATACACTCGGTACCACTTTGGCGCTGAGGAAGAACTTATGGTCCGGTTTCGTTTGCCAGATGAAGACTGCAGGTCTCATATGCAGGCCCATCGTAATTTTGTTCAATTTCTAGAGCGGGCCCAAGACTTCGCGCAAATTAATCCCCGTGATGTGATTCTGAATCTCACCTCGTTTTTAGCGCAATGGCTCCTGCATCATATTATGGAGGTGGATTCCCGTATGACACGCCAGATTCGCGATTGCCAAGAAGGCAATGGCGAGGGAGACCTCTCAACGGATCGGGAAAATTCCGTCAAGGACCTTCTCATAGACTCTGTAAGTGCGCTAAACGACACTTTGGGGTGGCGTACCTTCGAGGTGATGGAGTTAAACCTCAAACTCGAAGAAGAGATTCAAAAGAGCAAGAGACTGGTTTTGCTAACGCGCCTTTTAGCCGAGGTGAATTCTGCCGTGGTAAGGGCCAACGACGAGGCGGAATTACTAGGTCAGGTGTGTAATTTGGTGGTTGATATTGTTGGCATGAAGTCAGCTCTTATCGTTGCTGAAGCCAATGAAAATGGTGTCGAGGTCGTCGCTAGGGCCGGATCTTCAGGAACGGGGCAATATCTGAGATTTCTTGACCTCGCTTCGTCCACGTTCATCGAAAGAGGCAGTTCTCTAGATTACCAATTGACCGTTGGGGATGGGCAACTCAATAGAACCTCCAATTGGGAGATCGAGGTCGACCCAAAGCATTCAAATGGCCAAAAGCCATTCGAACAAGATGCCTTCAGTGTGCCTATAAGCCGTGATGGGCAACAGTGGGGGTCGCTATTGATTCTGGATTCTCCTAGCACCTTCAGACAGGATCAATTTAGTGAGTTATTGAATGAAGTTGCTAAGAGCCTCTCTAATGGCCTTGAGCGAGTTGATAGGGTGAATAGGGAACATCGGATGCATCGTCAAATTGAGCATCTAGCATTGCATGATCCACTGACCGGGTTGGCTAATCGCCTGCGGTTGGAAGTATTTCTTGAAGATGCTCTCGAAAAGGCTGAAATAGTTGATTCAACGGTCGGTGTTGGCATCCTTGACCTCGATGATTTCAAGCTCGTAAATGATTGCTGGGGCCATCATGCCGGAGATGTCGTTTTAAGGGAGTTTGCCCGTCGAATTCAGATGAGGTTGCGCGATGATGATTTGGTTGCACGACTCGGTGGTGACGAGTTTGTAGTCGTTTTTCGAGGTATTGATCGTACGCGACTCAAGGAGAATTTGGACGCTATTATGGCGCGTCTACATGAGGCCGTAGAAGCTCCATTTGAGGTATCGCCGGGGTGCTTTGTCAATCTTGCCATGAGCCTTGGGGTTGCGCTCTACCCATTTGAGGCTCGAGATGGCGATATGCTTATGCGCAAAGCCGATCTGTCTCTCTATCGTTCCAAAGAGGCAAAAGGTTCGCGGCACTCGTGGTGGCGAATGGCTGGGGGGACAGATGATGAAAACGACGATGACCCCACTTACGGCAGTGAAATCGTTGGACTCTTAGAAAGAGCTCACAGATATATTGAGGTAGCAGCGACTGAATTTGTGGAAGAGTTTTATGGTGGTTTGCTTCAAGAGAGTGATGCGAATTCGATATTTTCTACATTAACCGTCGAGGAGATGCATGCTCTAAAGAAGATCCAAGCTAGCCATCTTCAATTTTTGCTTTCACCTAAGACGACACGTTTGGATATTGAAGAGTCAGCCAAAAGGATTGGAGGGGTCCATGCATTGATTGGAAGCGATAGCTCTACCTTGATGAGGTCAGTTTCGATGTACCGTAGCCTACTTAATGGACATTTAGGAGTCGCTCCATTTGATTCACGTGATCGGTATCGTCTGTTATTAGCCTCTGAGATGCGACTTCACGAAGATGCACAGGTGCAATTGCGTTCGATGGAAGAGACGATCGGTTCGTACCGCCTATTCCTCAGTAGGGAAATTTCCAATGACTACACTGAATGGAATATTATTCGTGATTCTGAACTCGAAAGGCTAAGCGGTCTTCCGGGAATAGTTGGCGTAGCGCTTTGGAAATTGGACTCCGAAGGGGAGTTTCGCCTTGAGGTGCTAGCCTCTGCCCAAAATCACGATGAATCCAAAGGCGATAGCGGATCCCTTCACGCTAATCTATTTAGGTTTATGGGCGAAAGAGAGTTACTGTCTCGATCTTGGCATACCGAGACGATTGTCACGACTTCGAACGCTCAAGCTCTGGTTCCATTAGGAGAGGGTACGAAAAAGGCTCGGGGTGGGGCGATTAGGTGTGTTACATTTGTTCCGATATTTGATGAAAATAAACGGATAGTCTCTCTTGTGGAGATCTATGGAGCTTTTCCAAATCAGTTTGCTTCCAAGGCACTATCTCCATTCGTCCAGGGCATCCAGGTTCGAATCGGCGAGTTACATCGAAAATGTAATTTAAACGCTTTACGAGTCGTTGGGCATGAGATTGGATTCAAATACCGTCAGACGCTATTTTCCGGTGGCCTGCAGATGTATATGCAGCCAATTGTGAATCTTGCTACTGGCGAAGTCGAGAAGTTCGAGGCTCTCGCCAGGTTGAAGACCGACGACGGGACGATTATCGATCCCGATGGTTTTTTAGGGCTACTAGGTGGAGTGGAACTGGATCGTCTCTTTCGTCAAGGTTTGGACCAGACCCTCGATCGCCTCAAGGAATGGGACAGCTTGGGTATGAAGTTTGACATTTCGGTCAATCTTCCCCCTTCGGTTCTATCGGACGAGGAATGTCCAAACTGGGTTCAAGGTGCTCTAGAGCATAGGGGGGTGGATGCTGGTCGTTTATATCTAGAGCTTCTTGAGACTCAAGAGATCTCTGAGGATTCACAAAATAAATCGATTGCGCGCCTGGTCGAGATGGGCGTGAAGTTGGCAATCGACGACTTGGGATCTGGTTATGGAAGTTTGCTTCGTCTTTCCACATTGCCATTTGCAACTATCAAGGTGGATCGCGAGGTCCTAAATCAGCTATACAAGTCGCCACTACAGACACTTAGCCTGATGGAGATGTTGATCAATCTGGGGCGAGATTTCGGGCGTGACGTAGTTATGGAAGGGTTGGAAGATCTTGGTATGGTTGAGGCTGCCAAATTCCTTGGTGCTCCTTATGGACAAGGGTATTACTTTGCGCGACCGATGGCCGGTGACATGGTAGGCAATTGGTTTAAAGACTATTCTCGCAGATCTCCATCAAAGAACGCAATCCAGACTGACTTGGGAGCGTTGGCATATTTTGTAAGTAAGGCTCATAAGGCGAGTCAATTCGACAAAGATGACTTCTCTGAATGCCTGCTAGTGCCTTATCTGGAGAGCCGCTTATATGGAGATGGGGCTTTGGTGGATCTGCATAAAAGGGTCCATGGCGAAGGCCTGAATGGAGATGCCCATCGGGTTCTCCTTGAATCCTTGGTGGTACGAGTTCTCGCCGTTACCCAAGGCGACCTGATTAAATCTTAGGACTCCGACGATTCTTGTTAGCGAATTTGGAAATTCTTTTTTGTCCAAAGACCCTGATGGCCGATCTTGTCGGGCACATTCAAGTCTTCAATTGTCATTGAGGCTTTTCAGGTAAATTTGCTATGTACCTATACCTAATTCTTGGGTGTAGGTACATAGCACGCAGTAGCTTTTTGTCAGGATCTCTAGGGATAGTACAAGCGAATCCTCTACTTTTTGGAAAGAATTTTTCGCAAGAGTCAATTATCAAATGACTCAAGGATTTCCGAGGGCTATAGTGGTCGCTGATTTGATTTAACGGGTATTTAGAAAGCAGGCTAATTTGAGTGACCTCTCGCATCCGGCGCCACCTTTTGATCCAGAGCTGGCAGCCGCACTGGCAGCCGCAGGTGATTTGATCCCATCCACAATTACTCCCGAAATGATTCCGATCTTTCGCGCAAACCCAATGTCTGTTCCGATCGAAGACCTTCTAGTCGATCGAAGCGTTGTGTTCACTGAAACTTTGGTGCCCGGATTTAACGGCGATCCAGAGGTTCTTGTGACAATTTTTTCAAGGAGCGATCACATCCCCGGAGGACCTGGCATCTTTTATATTCACGGTGGCGGAATGGTCATAGGAGATCGATTTGTAGGAATAGGCAATGTTTTGGATTTTGTTGAGCACTTCGATGCTATTGCCATAACCGTTGAATACAGACTTGCTCCGGAAAACCCAGATCCAGCGCCTGTTCATGACTGCTATGCCGGGTTAACCTGGATGGCCCATAACGCCTCTGAGCTGGGTTTTGACCCGGATCGACTGTTGGTTGCTGGTGGGAGCGCCGGTGGTGGATTGGCAGCTGGTGTCGCACTTATGGCTCGCGATAGGTCCGGTCCGAAGCTTTGTGGACAGCTACTGCTCTATCCGATGCTAGATGATCGGAACGAGACGATTTCGAGCCACCAAATTGACGGAATTGGGATTTGGGATCGAGGTAGCAACGATACCGGGTGGAATGCCCTTCTTGGCGATCGAAGGGGTAGTGATGAGGTCTCGATCTATGCAGCACCTGGACGCGCAAGCGATTTGGGAAATTTACCAGCAACTTACATCGAGGTAGGCTCGGCTGAGGTTTTCCGAGACGAAGACGTCAATTACGCAATGAGAATCTGGGCCCATGGAGGAGTCGCTGAGTTGCACGTTTGGCCTGGTGGCTTTCATGCATGTGATGGATTTGCTCCAGACTCCCGAATCGCCAAACTCATGATTCAATCAAGGCTTCGATGGTTGGAGAACCTTTTCAAGGGGTGAAACTAGATCTTTCCCTAATTTTTGGTGGTTTTAGGTTTGTGAGGGTAGTCCTAAGCGCTCTACCTTCTACTTAGTAATGAATGTGAGATATTTTGAGTGCAAATGTTCCGTCCGTAAATAGCGAGACGGGTAGAACCTATGCGTCAAACTTTACCCGCAGCGCAAATGAAGAATTTGCCAGCAAGCTCAGTTTGGATGATCAAAGAGATTTTGAGAGGGCAACTAGGGGAAGAATTGACTCGCTTGACTCGTTGGTGGTCTTTCACGATCAATCTATCGGACGCATTGTATGGGATATGGATGCATACAGGTTTGTTGAAGGGGAAGCGCCAGATACTGTCAATCCGAGTCTCTGGCGTCAAGCCAAGTTGAATGGGATTTACGGGCTTTTTAAAGTAACGGAACGTATCTATCAGGTCCGGGGCTTTGATATCTCGAATATTAGTTTTATCGAAGGAGATTCGGGATGGATCGTTATCGATCCGTTGACCTCAAGTGAGACTGCCCGAGCGGCAATGGCTTTGGTCGAGAGCGAACTAGGGGCCAAGCCGATAAAGGCAATCATCTACACCCATAGTCATGCGGATCATTTTATGGGCGTTTGCGGGGTAGCATCTCGCCAAGAGATCGCGCAAGAATCTATTCCGATCATTGCTCCGATCGGTTTCATGGAGGCAGCGGTCTTTGAGAATGTCATCGCAGGCAACGCGATGTTGCGACGTGCTTCATATATGTATGGCAACATCCTTGATAAAGGGCCCGATGGACAGATCGACTGTGGGCTGGGCAAGAGCGTTCCCAGCGGAAATATAAGTCTGGTAGCTCCTAGCGTTCTTATCTCGCAGACCGGGCAGGAGCTCTCCATCGATGGTGTGAGGATCGTATTTCAGTACACTCCCGACTCTGAAGCTCCAGCAGAGATGGCTCTCTTTTTCCCAGAACTCGAAGCCCTTTGTATGGCCGAGAACTGTAGTGGCGTTATGCATAACGTCTATACGCCTAGAGGGGCGCAGGTGCGCGACAGCCTAGCTTGGTCGAAGTACATAAACGAAGCCCTTGAACTCTTTGGACGAAGAGTAAACGTGCTCTTCAACAGTCACAATTGGCCCCATTTTGGGCAGGACGATTTGGTTGAATATCTAAAGTGTCAGCGTGATACCTATCGCTTTATTCATGATCAGACCATGCGCCTAGCCAATCATGGATTTACGCCTTTGGAGATTGCTGAGAAGCTTGAGCTACCCGACAGCCTTGCCAAGGAGTTTTCTAATCGAGGATATTATGGCACGCTAAGTCACAACTCGAAGGCGGTTTATCAGAAATATTTAGGATTTTTTGATGGCAATCCCTCCAATCTCAATCCTCTTCCGCCAAGCGAGGCCGGTGAGGCCTATGTTGAATACATGGGTGGAGCTGCGGCCCTACTAGAACGAGCACAGCGCGACTATGGCCTTGGAAAATATAGGTGGGTCAGCCAAGTCTTGACTCATTTGGTCTTTAGCGAACCAGAGAATATCGCTGCCCGTCAACTTCTTGCTTCGACATATGAGCAGCTTGCTTATCAGGCTGAATCTGGTCCCTGGCGTAACTTCTACCTTTGTGGAGCGCTAGAGCTTCGCTCGGAGGTCTCATTTGTTCCCACGGCCCGACCTGGGGCAAATTTTGAAGTTCTCTCTTCGATGTCTATCGATATGATCTTTGATCTTTTTGGAGTCCGTCTCAATGGTCCAAATGCGCAGGGGCGCAATATGGCTATAAATTGGGACTTTCCTGATACCGGCGAGAAGTGGGTCCTGTGGTTAGAAAATAGTGCGCTTAGTTACCTAGGCCGCCATGATCTCGAGGCTACAGCTACCATTCGATTAGATCGCCATGTGCTGGATCTGGTCCTTAGCCAAAAGCTTGCCATGATCGATGCTATAGGTTCCAAGCAGGTAATCATAGATGGCGACGTTGGCGCATTGATTGACTTTTTTAGCCTTTTGGACAACTTCGAAGTGGACTTTAATATCGCACTGCCTTAGCGGGCGCTTGAGAGAGTCTCTTCGTGCCACTAGGGGCTGCCTCTGTGTGTGAACAGCCTTTTGTTCATAAATGGCGTTTTCCGGGTTTGTTAGGTTTATCAAGGATAGAATCAGAAGAGAGCTCTTTGGCGCAGTTGCCACTTTTGAAGATCACTTTATTATCGTAGTTTTTGTAACTTGAAAATTAAGGTGTTTAGTTGGCAGGCCTTCGAGAAAGCCAACTCATTTGGTTTGCCCTTTGGGCAAGAGTCGAATTTTTAGCCTCTCACCTCGGCGGATTTGTTCAAGGTGGTGCAACTTTGTCGATAAAGTCTCCTATGAGATAGGTCTGCGATTTGACAAATATAGTCCGGAGAACGATTGACTGGAAAGAATAGCGATTCGAAGTTAGCGTCATTGTTAAAGATCGGCCGGCCGGCACAGCGCCTGCTTGCTAGCTCTGGTCTTGTCTTTGGTGGTTTTGCGACATCGACGGTCTTTGTCTCGCTGTTCTTTTATGTGGCCAGTGGAAGCGTAGATGAGATGGCCCTCTATGGGCTGGGGCGATATGTCGGCCTTATTATCATATCGGGGATAATCGTTAAGGTTTTTCCGCAAAGTTCACCCAGGCAGCTCTTTCGGATCGGCTTAATTTTGACGGCAGCCTTCTATCTCCTCATTATCGTACTGAGGACAAGTGCGGTTGGTTTGGTCGTGCCACTCGGGTTATTCAATGGAGCTGCTGCTGGGATCTACTGGTTTGGCAATAACACATTGGCTTTTGACGTCCTTAGTCCAGATGAGCGAAGCCACTACTATGGTTTGAGCTTCGCAATTATGAGCATTCTCAATGTGGCGATGCCCTTGGCTGGGGGATTGATAATCTCGCGTGTTGGCGGTGAACTTGGCTATGTCTGTGTCTTTGGGGTTTCATTAGTGAGCTTTTGTCTAGCATGGTGGACCTCGCGAAAGTTGCAAACTAGCACCGGGGTTGGAGCAGTTTCAATGCGTCATGCTCTAATCGTCCCACCCCGCCAAAGAGGCTGGAGCTTTATTTGGATCGCAATCGCCCTTCACGGATTCAAACAGGGCGGTGCAGATCTGGGGATGATTGTTTTGGTCGAACTTGCAACACACAGCTCAAGTGATCAGGGTATCTATGTCTCAATCGCTTCGCTAGCCGGAGTTGCTAGTTCAGTTATTGCTGGGCGCTTGCCGCCCTTAGTTAGAGGCAGGACAATGTGGATTGGAGCCCTTGGATACGGGATGGCTCTGATCTTATTATTATTTGGGGCTAACTTCGCCATTTTGTTGGTTTATGGACTCGTTTCAGGCTTTGCCTATCCGGGCCTTATGGTCTCTTTGTCGAGTGTTGTCTTGGACGTTATAGCTTCCGATCCGTCCGCAGCGCAACTGAGGGGCGAGTATGTGCTCTCTCGAGAGATAGCGACCAACGTAGGCCGTATCGTCGCCATCTCGCTTCTTATCGGTCTCATGTGGTTTTTGAGTGTGACGGCTTCAATCTTGGTCGTGCTCTGTGTGGCAGCAATCTTTCAGCTTGTGGCGGCATTTTTAGGTAGACATGCTTCACTCTCGCTCCGGTTGGCTTAATTTTGGGTACCTTCGGTGAAACTATGTAAGAAGGTTTCGGGATCGAATAGACCATCTGTAGTGGTATCTTTTGGGATTTATATACTTGACACCCTAACTTCAACGATTTAAGCTAGGAATATGAAGGACGGAGTGACCATCTCTGCCTATGAATTTATCAGAGCGCCGGAAAACCCCGTCCGTAAGGGCGGGGATGGATAGGCGCAGTTCTCTTTTCTTAAAGTACTCAATCTGTATGTTGACAAGTCCAACTAAAGTCCAGCGTGTATTGAGTGGATAGGTATAGATATGAGTATTCGAGAGCGCTTATACCCAAGGGATGAAGAACTACCCATTCTGGTACAACACTGCTCTGATGCTCGTTTTGTTTGGAATCTTGGTCTCGAACAACGCAACTTATGGGTTACGGGTAGATCACAAAAGATAACCTACAATACCCAAGCCAAGGAACTCACCCAATCCCGCAAGGAGACTTGGTTAGAAGAGGGTTCTGCTGCTATCCAGCAACAAGCCTTGAGAGACTTAGACCGTGCTTTTCAAAACTGGTGGGGAAGACCAGATCACTTCAAGAGACCAACATGGCGTAAGGCTGAGATAAATGAAGGCTTTGCTATACGGGACTAATCTGTCAAGAGACTTAACCGTAAGTGGGGATTGGCTTGGCCGGGACCGGTGCGACGAGCATGCCCCGAGTCTGACACTTGCAGGTGCGCCGGTAGGTAGGGCGGTAGGTAGGGCGGCGATGTCGGTGTCGCACGATGTGTACTTGCCAGTCGATCTGGTAGGAGGTCTCTTCGCCGAAGGCGGCATAAGGTGCCCCGCAACCCGAACAGATTCGCTCGTTGTCTGGTACGTCGTGGATCACTTCGACGGTTTCAAGGGCCGAGTAGTCCCGTCGGCCATGCCCTGGACTCTCTGGTTGTTGACCACGGGGGCGTTTCTCACCTGTGATATCGTCTTTGCCTCTTCTAGGCTCGACTGACTTACTCTTCTCCGACGAGGTGCCAAAGACGAGCTTTGCGAGAGTCGTCACCTTCTCGGTGAGCGCGCCAATCTGGCCTTCGAGTTCACTAACCCCGAATCCACAGAAATGGACCAGCTTGAGCCCTTCGGTGTGACTCTGAGTCGGTTTTTCGGAACTGATTTAGGTTTGACGGAGGGTCTATGGCTTAAATCTGGTTTCAGAGTGCCAAATATGACCTATTCGCTTTGTGATTGAGCCTTTTTGGTCATTTTTGAGATTGTGAAATCTCATTTTGGCCATAGTGACCTAATCCCTTGTCTTCTAGAGCAGTTCCTTCAAGTAATATTCAGTGTGTTAGGTAACCAGATCTTCAGGTGATGGCGATCTCAAACTTTCTGATCCGATCAAGAGCCTCTAAGAACTTATCCTTATAGTGCCAGTGTTCTTCAAGATGGAGTATTACTTTTCTAGCTGAACGAGTGATATGTCCTGCGATCTGAAAGTAACAACGTCGAAGCTTTGGTGTGGTGATAACAGTTTCTGCAATAGCACCTATTCGTGCCAGGTCGTGTGCAGTTGCACCGTGCCAGGTTGTGTGCAATTGCACCAATAACTAACCAGACCAGAGCTAACCAGACCAGTGATACGCCCCGGAAATCTTGGAGACTCCTAGTCTTTCAGTTAAGGAGTCATCATTATGGCAAGAGTAAAGAAGTATTCACCCGAAGTTCGTGATCGAGCAATACGAATGGTCACGGACCATCGAGGTGAGTATCCCCCACAGTGGGCAGCTATTCAATCTGTTGCTCAGAAGCTGTAAATGACGCCCGAGACGCTACGTACTTGGGTACGTCAGGCTTCGATAGATGTCGGTGAGACTAAAGGAACAACTACTCAATGAGAGAGAGCGCACCCGTCAACTAGAGCGAGAAGTCGTAGAGCTTCGTAGAGCTAATGAGATTTTACGTGCGGCCTCGATTTTCTTTGCGACCGAGTTGGACGGTCAAAGCGCGAAGCGAAGCAAGTAATTGCTTTTATAGATTGCAATAAGCAAAAGTGGGGAGTCCAGCCGATCTGTAGGGTCTTACAGTTCGCTTCCTCGACTTATTACTCTAATAAATCACGAGTTGCCTCAGTGAGATCTATTCGTGATAAATCTCTCAAGACGAAGATAAGTAAAATTCACAAGGACAACTACTTTCGTATATGGGCTTAGGAAGCTCTGGTGTGCGCTTAAGCGCGAAGGTATCGACATCGCGCGCTGCACAACAGAGCGTTTGATGGCTGAGCTCGGTATTTCTGGGGTGAGACGTGGTAAGACTTACGTCGTAACCACCGTCGCGAATGAGCTCGTAGAACGCCCGAAAGACCTGGCAAACAGGAACTTTACGTCTAATGAGCCAAACAACTTGTGGGTGGCGGATATCACTTACGTCAAGACAAAGATTGGCTGGGCCTACGTTGCCTTCGTTACAGACGTATTTTCAAGGACGATCCTAGTGTCCCCTCTCATAAGTTCCCTGAGTTCTAGTTCCCCAGATACTTTGCCATCGATGCGAATATCTCGTCAGCTGTCTTTACCCACCTAAATGGTGTTGGGTCTTGGTTCCAGCGCTCTGCCCAGGTGTTGATCGAAGCAACGAGTTGCTTTTGTGACTTATGGGTGGATGTGTGGAGCATTTTGGTAGTCAGTTCCGAGAACCATCTCTCAACCAGGTTCATCCACGAGGAGTAGGTGGGTGTAAAATGGAAGTGGAATCTGGGGTTTTTTATGAGCCAGGCCCGTACAGCATCGGTTTTATGCGTTGCATAATTGTCCAGGATGACGTGGACTTCGAGTTCTTTTGGAACTTCTTTTTTCACCTGATCCAAAAAGGCTATGAACTCGATCGCCCGATGAGCCTTTGTGGTGTTGGTGATCACCTTGCCAGAGGCAACATCAAGTGCTGCAAAGAGATTTGTTGTGCCGTTGCGTTTGTAGTCATGTGTTTGCCGCTCTGGAACAAAAGGTCTCATGGGAAGCAGTGGCTGGGTTCTATCCAACGCCTGGATCTGTGTCTTTTCGTCAATACATAGTACCAGTGCAGCATCAGGGGGATTGAGATAGATCCCAGTTATGTCGCGGACTTTTCGGTAAAGGCCGGATCGGTACTGATGTTGAAGTATCCCAAGACATGGGGCTTGAGGCCAAAGGTTCTCCAGATACGTGAGATGCTCGCTGGTGATACCCCGATCCGCTTGGACATTGAAGACGTCGACCACTGGGTAGCAAGCGGGGGCTCTTCTTCCAAAGTGATCCTTAGAATCTCGGCGATCTTTTCGTCATCAATGCTTCTCGGTTTTCCACTTCTCGGTGCGTCATCGAGAAGTTCCACTCCGTAGTTGATAAAACGCCGCTTCCATTTGCATACCGTCTCTGTAGATATCTGAAGTCTTTGCGCGATCTCGTTGGTTCCAACCCCTTCGTTACTCCATAGGGCAATGCTGGCCCTTGCCACCTGTCCTATGGGAGCTGTGGACTTTCTTACCACTGCTTCTAATTCGCTACGTTCTTTGGGACTGAGCGGAACCACCGAAGCTTGTCGTCCAGATCTCTTCTTGGGCGGCTTGCTCTGGTTGGCATCAATGTTTGGCTCCTCTGAAACGGTGTGACTTAGCATCGTTCTCCCTTGCAAGGTTATGTCCTTACCAAGGAGAACAACCTTACGAAGGGATTAATTCCTCAGTTTCAGGGAAATTATGAGAGGGGACACTAGGATGGAAGGTATCGCCATCGCTTAAGGCAAACTTGGCAACCGATGCCCTTGAGATGGCTATTCACCAAAGGGCGGTGTAGCCAGGCCTTGTCCATCATAGCGATTAAGCCGAGGTTTTCATTAAGCCGAGAAATCATAGTTATTCCAGCGTAGTCGTGGCTTACTGAACAATTCTTCGGCTTAATGTTTCAGTTGATTATCGTTATTATTCGTTGTATCTATATGTTTATAGAAAGGGACAGGTATAGATGCCAAGGTTGTGCCAATTGGCAATCTACCGTTCCAGAACTTCACGATTCTCATTTTTGAAACTCGACAATTGGCAAGTGGATAAAGATAATCAGGACTCTGGCTGCGTTCGTCGACAAACAGGGACGTGTCTACTCCCACCGTCAGGCGCCGTGCTCACTTTGAAGACGACTACTCCAGCAACCAGATTCCCGCCGGGAAGATCCTCACCTAGGATGGACTTCTGGTCCCGTATAGGCGGCGTTAGTACTGAAATGTTAGCCGAGGAATAATGATAATTAAGCCACGTGAAGTGCACAAATCACGATTTCTCGCCTTAATGAAAATCTCGGCTTAATCCCGATGAAGCCTATGAGAGTGTTGCTTGATCCATATCTATGTTAGGGGAGCCTTGTTTTTGGAGCAGTCTCTTCAACTACTTATTTAAAGATCCGGACTTTATTTAGAGCGCAACCTAGTTATAGTTGATCATGGCTAAATAAGATTCGATAGTTAGTTAATGCGGCTTTGTGGGTTGGATCATCAGTCTGTGTTTTGTTTTTTTTGGCAACGTGGATTTTTCATGGCTAGAGCTAGAGGTTTGAGTTTTTTATCTTTGATCTGGTCATTTATATTTTGGACCAGGTTGAAGTTTTGTGTATGAACTCCAGCTGGTTTTAAAGGAGAGCGTAATGGGCTCGTTGAATACTCTGAGGAGGTTTTATTGGCTTCAAATGGAATTTCATTGAACAATCTCGGTAAGTCGCGTCGCATGGCCGTTTTGGCTATCTGCTCAATGAGCCTGTTTATCGTTGGAATTGATAACACGATTATAAATGTGGCACTTCCTTCGATGGGGAGAGATTTAAGGGCGAGTGTTTCTGGGTTACAGTGGACCGTAGACGCCTATACCCTAGTCTTGGCCAGTCTTTTGATGCTCTCTGGTTCCACTGGGGACCGAATTGGACGACGTAGGACCTTCCAGATAGGGTTGACCGTCTTTTCAATGGGATCATTGCTGTGCAGTCTCGCCCCAAATCTAGGGTTTTTAGTGGCCTTTAGAATGTTGCAGGCCATTGGTGGCTCTATGTTGAACCCTGTAGCACTCTCAATAATCACCAACACCTTTACTGAACCCAAAGAGCGGGCCCAGGCCATTGGAATTTGGGGCGCCGTGATTGGAGTATCTATGGCACTTGGTCCAATCCTGGGAGGTGCTCTAGTGGATTCGGTGGGTTGGCGTTCGATCTTTTGGATCAACGTACCAATTGGAATTGCTGCTTTTGTCTTAGCAGGGAAGTTTATTCCGGAGTCGCGTGCCGACCACGCACGTAAGCTAGATCCAATTGGACAGCTTCTGATATTGACTTTTTTGGCATCGGCTACCTTTGGAATTATTGAAGGGCCGGCCTCTGGGTGGGGATCCGTGAAGATCGTAACCACCTTTAGTGTTGCGGCCATCGCTCTTGTCTTGCTTTTGATCTACGAACCCCGTAGAAATGAACCATTGATAGACCTTAGATACTTTAGGAGTATCCCCTTTTCAGGAGCAACTCTCGTTGCGATAGCAGCCTTTGGTTCCTTGGGTGGTTTTTTATTTATGAATACCCTCTATCTCCAAAATATTAGAGGATTATCTCCACTTTCGGCCGGAATTGACACTCTTCCAATGGCGATAATGACAATTTTTGCGGCCCCTCTCTCTGGTCGAATAGTGGGAAGCTATGGGCCGAGGGTCCCTTTGCTAGTTGGTGGCCTCGGAATTGGGCTAAGTAGCCTTGCCTTGACTGGTCTTAGCGCAACTACTCCCTTTTCGTGGCTCTTTGGCGCCTATTTAGTCTTTGGAATTGGCTTTGGGCTAGTGAATGCCCCAATTACTAATGCCGCTGTCTCTGGAATGCCCAGGCAACAGGCTGGTGTAGCCGCCGCCGTTGCATCCACAAGTCGTCAGGTTGGCCAATCCCTTGGTGTCGCGATAGTGGGGGCCATGTTATCGGTTGCAATGGGTGGAAACCTAAATGGTAACCTTGCAGGTGCTAGCCATTCGAGTTGGTGGCTTTTGGTTGGCTTTGGAACCACGATATTTTGTTTGGGGTTGATAATGACTTCGGGATTTGCCAAGGCGAGCGTAGCGAATGTCGCCTCAATTTTTTCATTTTCAAGCGAGTAAGCGCAAATGGCCAATAGCTTTTATGCGATCTATCACCTATCAGGCGAGATGGACGAACTCTTTTAAAAAGGAGATCTTGTTAGGCCGATTTGGGTGTAACTCCGATCTCTTTTATAGTTGCTTTCTCGTTTGGTCATCCCCTATAGGGTCACCTACGGTCGAGCAAGAAAGGACGACAGTATTCAAATGATACAAGTCAGGGATACAGGTCGGGGTACGCGACTCGTTGTAGCTCGAGCTAAAAGATGATGCTTCTTATTCGGGAGTTTGGCCAATTTTTATGCGGGGTTGAATAGCCTTGTTTTTTTTGGAAATTCTTGACAGGCGGGCAATAACGAAATGAATTTACTCGCAAAATTGGGCTGCTATTGCAAAAAGCCCGGAGGCCATTGGTTGACCTCCGGGTTTTTGATCTTTTTGAATCTTGTCTCACAAAAGGAGATAGTTGGCTCCTACTAGCCTTCTATCTTTTGGTCTCGAGGTTGTGGTTGGAGGATTCCTTATCTTCTTTTGGAGCAAATCGCGAGCGATGTGCTTTTTGCTTGGGGGCGGATTTTTGGGTTGTTTGGTTTGTTGGTCCACCCAATCTGAATCGTCCAACCAATTGAATCAGGCTATCTGAAAACCTAGAGAGGTCCTGAGCTGCTTCTTTTGTAGCCGAGGCATTGTCGGTATTTGAGCGTGCAATGCTTACGACTTCTTCAAGACGGTGGGCAATCTGACCGGAACCGTCTGCTGCAATAGAGACCGACCTTCCAATCTCTTGAGTTGTTGCCGATTGTTCTTCTACTGCTGATGCTATCGAGGTCTGTAGATCGTTTATCTTTGCGATCACGCCGGCGATAGCATTTATTGCTTCGATGGCTTGGTCAGTATCTTCTTGCATCTCAGAGATACGGTTTGCAATCTTGTGGGTTGCTTCAGAGGTCTCTTTGGCAAGATCCTTTACCTCGGAGGCGACGACAGCAAATCCCTTTCCAGCCTCACCGGCCCTAGCTGCTTCGATGGCAGCGTTCAAAGCGAGCAGGTTGGTCTGTTCGGCAATTGCATTGATAACTTTGACAACTTCATCAACCTTGGAAGAGCTCTCAGAGAGTTTGGACATTGAAGCTACGGCTACCTCGGCAGTTCCGACGGCTGTTCCTGCTACGCGAGCAGCTTCGGCGGCGCCTCGTGCGATTTCGTCAATCGAACTTCGAAGTTCTTCAGTGCTAGAAGCGACTTGGGTAACGTTAGTGGATACCTTCTCGGCGGCTCGGCTTACGTTGTTGGTTCGATCAAGCGTACCTTCGACCGACGTTGAGAGTTCGTCAGATGTTTTGGTAAGCCTTATGGAAGAGTTAGCCAAAGTGGATGAGGTGGCCGACATCTCCGTTATGGCACCCTTTACCTTCGTTATAAAGGTGTTGAGGGCAACCGATAAACTACCTATTTCGTCTTTGGATTGATAGTTTGCGCTGACAGTCAAATCGCCCTGTGCTGCCTTGCCGAGCGATCCTACGAGATCATTCAATGGAACTGTTATCGATCGAGCAGTCTTGCGCGAGATTAGGACTGAGGCCAAAAGTGCGATCGCAATGAGTGATATGAGTATCTCTTGCCGAAGGGTTGTCGAAGACGAGGCTCCATTTGACGCCGCTAGAAAGTTGTTGTCCACCGAGGTGACCACCTTATTTAGTGGAGTAGCCATGGATCCAAAGGCTAAGTTTGCAATTATCTTGCCCGCTTTATTAGTGTTCGCTGCGTTATGGGTGGATAAAAGAGAATTGATCTGGTTAGACATTGAGACGTAGGTGTCAAAGCCCGACGTTGCTTGAGTCAAAAGTTTCCTATTTGGATTCGATAGAGTGCTTGCGGTGAGAGCTTTATCCAATGCAGCGAATTGAGCAACTGCCTGCTTGTAGCTCGCGATGTCACCGCTAGCCACAGAGTTGGAGGCAAAGTCATATGCTACTGAGTTTTCCGCGAGAGCGATTTGGGTGGCAATCTGCTCTAGATCTGAGGTGGTCTTGCTGCTTATGGCTAGTTTTGTTAGTTGGTTTATGGTCGATGATCCACTTGACGTGGTATTTATTGCGAATCCCCCCACAACCAAGAAGAGTAAACCTAGAATTATTGAACCGATTGCGAGTCGTTGACCAACCCGCAATTCCTGAAATTGCCTCAAAATGGACCAACCCCTATTTTGTCATCCGTGAACTCGGCGATTCGAAAACCAACATCGATGGCTCACGAGCCCTTGATTTTCTAGTCGTCGTTTCTTATTGCGATCAAAACATGACTTTTATCCCGTTTGGGATCTTCAGTTCAGTATTGATCATCACCAGTTAGGAAGATAACTTTCTACCTTGTGTCTAGAGCATTTCGGCGCCATTTGAGCATAACTTGAGATCAACCAGATATTATTTTGCCAGCGTTGATTTTTGAGATGGTTACCAGCTAAATGGGATCCAAAGAAGACCTTTGAGATGACAGAGTTGGGCAAGAGGATAAAAAAAGAAAAAAAGTGGCCACTCCCATTGAGTTGGAAGAAGCCACTAATAAACAGTATATGACGGTTGGTAATGAAAATCGGCCAAAGGGCCAAAGTGCTTGGTTTGGCTAGAGTGCCATAGCGGCGTAAAGGGCTGCTCCTATGGCCATTGCATCTTCGTCGATGATCATTTTGTTTGAGTGATTCGGAGCCGGCATTGCCACTCCAGGAGGGGCTGCTCCTAAAAAGGCCATGGCACCTGGAAGGTTTTGAAGAACAAATGACCAATCTTCTGCTCCCATGACTGGTGTTGGCATCATTACCAGGGAATTTTGACCAAGTAGCTCTCTTGTTATTCCGGCAGTTCTCTGGGTTTCAACCTCGTTGTTTATCGTTACCGGGTAACTCCCGTGATGGAGTTGCAAGAGGGCTTCACATCCGTGTGCTTTGGCGATATTGATCACGACTCTTTCGATCAGTTCGATCGCACTTAGCCTCGTGTTTTCAGAGACCGCTCTCAGCGTCCCAAGAGCGGTTGCCTTCTCGGGTATTACGTTAGAGGTGGTTCCAGCTTCTATCTTGGATACCGTCAGAACTGCGGGATCGAATGCCGGAATGCGGCGAGTAACCATGGACTGAAGAGCTAAGACGATCTCGCACATCACAGGAATTGGGTCAACTGCATCCGAAGGCATTGATGCGTGGCCACCTTTTCCAATCACCTCTATCGAGAATTCATCCGCAGATGCCATCAAGGTACCTGATTTTATTGCGATAATCCCTCTAGGAATCACTGGCGTTATGTGGATTGCGAAGGCTCGATCGATAGTGCCAAAGTCGTTGATGAGCCCCTCTTCAATCATCACAGCCGCTCCACCGTAGCCTTCTTCTCCTGGTTGGAACATTAGAACCGCTCGTCCTCGTAACTCACTTTTTCGAAGAGCCAATATCTTTGCGGCTCCACAAAGCATTGCGACGTGTGCGTCATGGCCACAGGCGTGCATTCTATTGGGAATTTTAGAGGCATAGCCAAGGCCTGTATCCTCAGGCATGGGTAATGCATCCATATCTGCCCGTAGTAGGGTAGATGGTCCTGGCTGATCACCTTTTAGGATTGCAATAATAGAAGAACTATTTTTGCCAAGCGTTATATCGAAGCCAAGGTTCTCGAGATACTTCAAGATTAATTGCTGAGTTTCGGGCAGATGGAGTCCAAGTTCTGGATTGGAATGAATCGTTCTTCGGAGATCTATCATCTCCGTCGCGATGGACTTAGCGTCCTCTAGAATTCCGGTATTTGTTATTATTGACTCCATAATTTGCCTTTTAGTATCGTAATTATTGTAGTGATCGCTTCGGGGCACCTAATGCAACCTTTAGAATTTGGTTTCGGTATTCACCACTTCCAAGTTGGCCATAGCAGCCAATCAATAATATCTCTAAGCGAGGCGGCATCGGGGGTCAAATTTGATTTTGAGCTCATGGCTAGTGTCCCCTCTCATAATTTCCCTGAAACTGAGGAATTAATCCCTTCTAAGGTTGTTCTCCTTGGTAAGGACATAACCTTGCAAGGGAGAACGATGCAAAGTCACACCATTTCAGAGGAGCCAAACATTGATGCCAACCAGAGCAAGCCGCCCAAGAAGAGATCTGGACGACAAGCTTCGGTGGTTCCGCTCAGTCCCAAAGAACGTAGCGAATTAGAAGCAGTGGTAAGAAAGTCCACAGCTCCCATAGGACAGGTGGCAAGGGCCAGCATTGCCCTATGGAGTAACGAAGGGGTTGGAACCAACGAGATCGCGCAAAGACTTCAGATATCTACAGAGACGGTATGCAAATGGAAGCGGCGTTTTATCAACTACGGAGTGGAACTTCTCGATGACGCACCGAGAAGTGGAAAACCGAGAAGCATTGATGACGAAAAGATCGCCGAGATTCTAAGGATCACTTTGGAAGAAGAGCCCCCGCTTGCTACCCAGTGGTCGACGTCTTCAATGTCCAAGCGGATCGGGGTATCACCAGCGAGCATCTCACGTATCTGGAGAACCTTTGGCCTCAAGCCCCATGTCTTGGGATACTTCAACATCAGTACCGATCCGGCCTTTACCGAAAAGTCCGCGACATAACTGGGATCTATCTCAATCCCCCTGATGCTGCACTGGTACTATGTATTGACGAAAAGACACAGATCCAGGCGTTGGATAGAACCCAGCCACTGCTTCCCATGAGACCTTTTGTTCCAGAGCGGCAAACACATGACTACAAACGCAACGGCACAACAAATCTCTTTGCAGCACTTGATGTTGCCTCTGGCAAGGTGATCACCAACACCACAAAGGCTCATCGGGCGATCGAGTTCATAGCCTTTTTGGATCAGGTGAAAAAAGAAGTTCCAAAAGAACTCGAAGTCCACGTCATCCTGGACAATTATGCAACGCATAAAACCGATGCTGTACGGGCCTGGCTCATAAAAAACCCCAGATTCCACTTCCATTTTACACCCACCTACTCCTCGTGGATGAACCTGGTTGAGAGATGGTTCTCGGAACTGACTACCAAAATGCTCCACAGATCCACCCATAAGTCACAAAAGCAACTCGTTGCTTCGATCAACACCTGGGCAGAGCGCTGGAACCAAGACCCAACACCATTTAGGTGGGTAAAGACAGCTGACGAGATATTCGCATCGATGGCAAAGTATCTGGGGAACTAGAACTCAGGGAACTTATGAGAGGGGACACTAGGAGCCACTTTGACTTTCACGAGTCGATGTGGCTAATTTGACGTTTCAAATCAAAGGGCGAATCATGAAGGATAAATTGATTTGCACTTCGCCCTAAACATTAACTAAACGGCCCTCAGACCGATTATCCTCCACCCTAAATCATTGAATCCAACGGCTCTAGCGACGGCTGACGATGCGAGGTTTAGAGGGGAATGCAGATAGGTGGGAACGTATCCATCGTCGATAATTTTGCGTGCGCATTGGGATACCAATGCCTTAGCTAAGCCGCGACCTTGTGCTCTTTCTTCGGTTACTACTGAGATCTCACGGCCATAGTTTCCGTGGTGCTTGACCCCTACGCCAGCGATATAGTCTCCATCCTCGTCAAGGGCTAAAAGGACTTCACTCTTAAAAGGTTTCAGCCAGGTGGGAACTATCGGATCGAGATAGTCGAACCATCTCCCAGACGATGGAAATTCAATTGGAGAGTAGGTGAACCTAAAGATACCGCTAAAGTAAGTAATGTCACCAAGCTCAAGGTATTCGGGCAGGTGCTTTAGGGCATCAGGGGCACCGTGTCTTTCAACAGCAATATTGAGCGCATCTTTGAACCTCTCGAGTTGGGAAGGCGGTACCGACAACACTCCGGCCCCATTGCCTTGAACTACTCCAACGTATTTAGCGACGGTCCCGTCCCAACCTGGTAATGTTCTCATGGGCGAGCCTATTACCTCGATCCCTTCAGCCGAAGGTGGCCAAGCACCTAGAAATTCTTGAAGATGTGCGGTCAGACGGGCGATGCCTTGTGCCTGGGAGATCAAAATATTAGCCTTTCATACCACTTTGGGGGATATGGGTGTATCACTGTAAGTTAACAATTTCAAGGGCTATTAAAATTTCGAAGAGCTTGAACAATTTTGGATGGTCATGCCAAATTTCTAAAAGATCTTGTTATGGTTGGTAAAGTTGAAAACGTGGCTCTGCTCCAAGCAAGATAGCTACTGAGTTCGAGATTTGTGCATTTATCTCTACATGTAGGCCCAGGATCCAATGGCACGCTCAAGATCTAATGGCACGCTCAAGATCTAATGGCACGCTCAAGATCTAAAGACAGAATCATATGGAGCGCTGTTTTGATTGGATATTTTTTGGGGCTGAGATGGTTTTAAATCGCTACTTCAGCTGGATTTATCCTCTCTTTAGCCGTGACCTTTTCTGTCTTTATCTTCCTTTGTCCTCGGTTGGCCTGGCCCGGTGCTAATTTGATACCATTGGTCGACGAATTGTTTCCTAAAAGGTTTATCTAGACACCTTTGAGATGTTCCTGCGTTGGCCCATCTTTCGCAGATTTCCCGAAAAATCGCCCCAATTGGCCCCTTTTGAGTTGATTTTTGAGGATTTTCGGCTTGTGTCATTTATAGATGCCCTGGTAGATGGGTATTAGGTCTTTTTGGGTCGCGAATGTAGTGTCCTAATTTTTGAGTAGTTTTGATTATGACTTGCATTAGCTCTGACATGGTGCTATTGTCTTGTTGTGTTTATCCGTGAAACTCCAACAGTTAATAAAAAGACCGGCGTTAGCTACAGTAAGTACCAACTCGTTGAGTCCTACCGCTGTGAAAAAGGTCCCCGTCAACGTATAGTAATGACCTTGACCGAACTGGACCTGGATAAGTCATTGTGGCCAGCTCTGGCCAATGCAATTGCCAATGCTATTACCTGGGACTCTCTGGAGTAACCTCACTCTTTGAATCAGATCCTATTATTGCCAGATACGCAGATCTAGCAATCACTAAGTATGCAATTCGTTCCGAAGTTGCAGCCGCTAAAGAAACAAGAGCTACTGAGGCTGACCTTGAGATGGTGGATCTCTCTAGTGCTAAGACTATCAATAGTAGAAGTATCGGTCCAGAACTCATAGGAAACTCGTTCTATGAAGCTCTTAGCTTCGATAAGATCCTAGAGAGTGCAGGTCTATCGGGTGAATCCCTTGGTATTGCCAAGGCAACGATAATAGCTCGTCTTATTCATCCTGGATCTGATCGAAAGACCTATTCGTATATCAACTCCAACTCTTCACTACCTGAGATATGTGGTATCGATCTCTCTAAGTTTCACAAGGATAAGGTCTATGCAATTGCAGATAAGCTCTATGACGCTAAAGGCGTCATAGAGCCAGCACTCTATAGAGCTAGCTCTGATCTCTTTAGGACGAATACCAGGCTCTTTCTCTTTGATCTAACCAACACCTACTTCGAAGGTTCTACTAAGGGGAACTCCCTAGCTAAACATGGACATTCCAAAGAGAAGCGTTTTGATTGCACATTAGTTTCTCTAGCACTACTTGTTGATCACAGGGGACTACCCATCTACTCAGAGATACATGAGGGCAATACCTCTGAGCCTAGAACTCTCATTAGCGTACTTGATGCCTTGGAGTCTCTATCGGATGGATCTCTCTTTGGGGATGTTGTTCCTACCATTGTGATGGATAGGGGAATTGCTACCAAGGCAAACCTAGAACTTCTTATTAAGCGCAATCTCAACTACGTAGTAATTGAGAGAGCTAACAAAAAGAGCCTCTATCGAAGCCATTTCATGGAGATGGAAGGCTTCACCGAGATCTACGATGCCCAAGGATCCCCAGTACTGGTGAAAAAGCTACAAGTGGAACCACAAAAGCCACACGGGCGAGTGAGAACACAAGTACAAGGACAAGTGAAAACACAAGTACAAGGACAAGTGCAAACGCTAGAAGAAGACACCGGCACTGACGACAATAACAGTTACACCACCTCCGGCAACACTAGCAACAGTATCAGCAACAGCGACAGCAGCACCGGCACTGACGACTATATCCGTAATGGTGTCACCGGCAAGAATACCGGCACCGATGACACCAAAATCATCAAGAGCGACAGTAGCACCGACACTGACGACTATATCCGTAATGGTGCCACCGGCAACAATATCAGCGACAGCACCGACACTGATACTAACGCCACCTCCATCTCCTCCTCTTCCACCTCCATCTCCTCCTCTTCCTCCAACAACAACACCACAACCGTGGTGTTGTGTCGTTCTTTGGGGAGATCCAAGAAGGAATCAGCGATCTCTAGTCAAGCTAACGAGAGATTCTTAGTAGATATCACTTCGTTGAATACCTCAATCACAAAGGGTTCTATATCTAAGACCACAGTTGTCTCAGAGCGTATCGGACGCATCAAGGCCAAGTACCCAAGTATTGCTTCCAAATACGAGATATCCCTTGAATATCATCAAGACCATGGCAAGATCATCAAAAAGAGACGCTTTGACAAAGTAATCAATCTCACTATTACAGAAAAACCCACTAAAGCCAAAGATGATAATCTCCAAGGAGCCTACGTCATAGACACCAGCCATAGCGAGCTAGATGCAGGTGAGATCTGGAATATCTATACGACTCTCACTAAAGTAGAAGATGCCTTTAGATCCCTCAAGAGTGATCTTGGACTTCGACCGGTCTATCATCAACTAGCTAGCCGAACTGCTGCTCACCTCTTCATCTCAGTACTTGCCTATCACCTCCTTAGTGCTATTGAGCTGACCTTGAGGCAAAATAACGATAAGAGAAGATGGTCAACCATTAAAGAGCAACTCAACAGTCACCGCCGAGCCACCATAGTTCTTACATCAGATAAAGGCGTTGTCTATCACATCCGCACTAGTGGTGTTTCTGAGCCGGTTCACAAAGAGATCTACCGTCTCTTAGGAGTTAGTGATCCCCTTAAACGGATAAAGACCATTGCGACGCATTTGTAGTGTCCCAACGTAAGACCACATACTCAAATAGCTGGGAGAATGGTTTGATTTTTGGAAAGATGGGTTGGGGTCGATAGAACCATTTTGTCATATAGCTGCAAAGGTCAACGGTGCAAATTGTAGATATGGTCTATTTGAGGTGTCCGAGCTAGAAATCTAGAAATGAGGTCATCTATGGCTGTCGAATCGTGCCGAGCCATTGCAAACTTAGTTTGACCTCACTGCTCTATGGCACTTTTAAAAGGTCAAGGAACTTCCTCTGCCAAGGACTTTTACTTAGGAAATGTTGATAGTACCTTTGAGCCTTCTCCACTCAATTTTTTCAACTGGGCCTATGTGGCCCGCGACGATGATGAAATCGACCAAATCGGCATTTTTTGCAGTGCTTCAAATGTGAATTGAGTGCTTTTGGGTTAGCGAGACTGTTTTGGAGGTTATAGAAATCGAGCATTAAAAGGTAGCGTGACTAAATACCATTTATGCTGATTAGGTGATTTGATCGACTGCCATGGCTGTCGAGCTAGGTATCAGGGAGATCTTAGAAGATGTTTGATAATCTTTCCGAGCGTCTCGAGGGCGTAGTAACGAAGATGCGGCGCAAAGGCCGCCTTTCGGTTGTGGACATTGAAGCGGCACTCAAAGAGATTCGTTTAGCGCTTCTAGAGGCGGACGTCAACTTGGAGGTGGTTCGCAAGTTCACAAGTCGCATTCGCGAGGCTGCGGTCTCAGAGGCGACGTCCCGAGCACTTACTCCGGCACAGCAGATTGTGAAGTTGGTGAATGAGGAGCTGAAGGCGACTCTTGGTGGTGATGCCTTTAGACTCACCTTCGCATCGTCGCCTCCAACGGTAATTATGTTGGTCGGACTTCAGGGTTCTGGTAAGACCACTGCTGCTGCTAAGTTGGCACTTCATCTGCGCCGCCAAGGTAGACATCCACTTTTAGTGGGTGCGGACCTTGCTCGCCCTGCCGCTGTTGAGCAATTGCGAATCTTGTCCGAGAGCGCCAAGGTGGACTTTTTTTCTGAGACAACTTCACCCATTGAGGTGGCACGTGCGGGTCTAAACCGAGCTAAGTCCCTGGGCCGAGATATCCTGATAGTTGACACTGCTGGCCGCTTAGCGGTCGATGCAGATTTGATGGCTGAAATGGTGGCAATCGAAGACGCCGTCTCTCCGGATTATGTCTTTTTGGTGATCGATGCTATGACTGGTCAGGATGCGCTAAATACGGCAAACGCCTTTGCCGAGGCGGTAAATCTCTCGGGTACCATTTTGACCAAGTTAGATGGTGACGCTCGAGGTGGAGCTGCACTATCTGTAGTTGAAGTTACTGGTAAGAAGATCGCTTTTTCTTCTATAGGCGAGAAGCTGGAAGATTTCGACAGCTTTTATCCAGATCGGATGGCAAATCGAATCCTAGGTATGGGCGACGTCCTAACCCTTATCGAAAAGGCCGAACGAAATCTGGATAAAGATGTAGCCGAGCGCGGTGCTAAAAAGATTCAGGCGGGCAAGTTCGATCTTGAAGACTTTATGGAACAGATGCAGCAAGTCAAGAAGATGGGCCCTCTGAAGGGAATCATCTCTATGTTGCCGGGTATTCCAAAGGAGATCAAGGATGCTGATATCGACGAGGGCGAACTGACCAAGATTGAGGCGATCATTTCGTCGATGACCCATCAAGAGCGACGTGACCCCGGCCTAATTGATGCAAGCCGGCGCAATCGAATTGCCAAAGGATCTGGAAGTACCCCTACTGCGGTCTCCAATTTGTTGAAGCAGTTCAGAGATATGCAAAAGATGATGCGACAGATGGGCCTCGGCGGACCGAGTCCAACGAAAAAAAATATTGCCTCAAAGGGTGCCAAAAAGAGGCGCGCAAAGAGATAAAGAGATAAAGTGCACCAAAGTGTGCCGAAGGACTCTAGAATTTAGAGGCTGTAATTAGTCGACACTTCCAATTGCTCGAGGACAAAATTTCTCTCTCGTGTGTGTCGAATATTTTTTAGGAGATTTTGTGTCTGTAAAACTACGTCTAGTCCGTATGGGAAAAAAGAAGCGCCCAACTTACCGTGTAATTGCTGCCGATGCGAGGTCTCCTCGTGATGGTCGTTTCATCGAAGTGTTGGGTACTTACAATCCCGTTACCAAAGTCGTAGTCGAGGCTGATGGCACCGGTCCTAGCTCACCAGCAGATATAAAGATCGACTCTGAGAAGGCTCTCAAGTGGCTCCGACAAGGTGCCCAGCCTACCGAGCGCGTTCGCAAGCTTCTTGAAATTAGTGGAACTTGGGATCAGTTCAAGGGCGGTTCTAACTAGTGGTTGACTATGATTCAAGCTCGGAGTCGAATGAGACTATCCAGGCGGGCGAGGGTGATGGAGCCACTACAGGAGCTCCCACTGCTTTACGCGTTTTAGATTATCTTGGCGCTTCACTCACTCAAAGGAGCGATCGTGTTTCGGTTAGCGAGACGATCGAAGGGAGCGGAAAAGTTAAATTGACCCTCCACGTAGATAAGTCTGATATGGGACGCGTGATTGGTCGCCATGGTAAGATCGCCGGAGCAATAAGAGCAGTCGTTCGTGCCGCCGCTGCCAAAGACGGCTGTGACGCCTTTATAGAGATTGTTGAAGCGAGTAATTAGCTAGTCTTTGTTGGTCAAACAATGTAGCTAAGAGTTTTAATCAGCTAAGTGATTATAAAGTGATTATATATAGCCCGGTCGTTTCCTTACGGCCGGGCTATATATCTCTGGGAGCATGCTTGATTTTCATGGCGCCATGCATGCTCAACGAGAAAATTAATACTAAGGCCCTATTGTCGTATGGGTAGGAACGAGAAGTTGGTTATTCGTTGCTAGCCGTCGAGCTAGGTCTACGTCGAATGTGAAGGAGTTCAAAATTACTGATGACCTTTTAGAAATAGGTAGAATTCATCGCCCTCATGGGATAAAAGGTGAGGTTTCGGTATCGTTTGTCTCCAATCGGAAAGAACGTAGGCAAGTCGGTGCGCGACTCTTCGTTGGCGGACAATGGTTAATCGTGGCGTCGTCAAAGGTTCATCATGACCGTATCTTGATCGGCTTTGAGGGTTATAGCGACCGAAATCGCGCCGAATTACTTTCGGGGATGATGATTTACGGAGAGCCCATCGAAGACGATGAAGCGCTTTGGATTCATAAGTTGATTGGATCTAGCGTCTTAGACCAAGATGGCATAGATCGGGGTGTGGTGATTGAAGTTATCGAGAACCCCGCCAGCGATCTGCTCTCTCTTGCCAGTGGAGCGCTTGTGCCACTTGTATTTGTAAGTCGATTTGACGCTGCTTCATCAAAGATTTACATAGAGGCGCCAGAGGGGCTATTTGTGGATTACCCGTCTAGTTCTGAGCCCCAAGGTTGAACTAGGTTTTCTTTGCTTTTGGAAATGTTGGACTCTAATTATCTGATGTAGGCCAAAGATGGTTGCGGTCCAACAGATCGATCGTCGAGAGTGAATTAGAAGGAGCACGTTTGAAGGTAGTGGTATTTTCGATCTTTCCCAAAGTCATCGAGGACTATTGTTCAGTTTCGATCCTTGGTAGAGCTCAAGACTCTGGTGCGCTAGAGCTTTCATGTATAGATATTCGTGACTTTACCCATGATCGTCATAGGAGCGTTGACGATCTCCCATATGGCGGGGGAGCGGGAATGGTTATGCGACCGGAGCCGATCTTTGAGGCAATAGAAGAGACTAAACCTCCTAGGCCCCTATTTTTGATGGCTCCATGGGGAAGGCCGTTAGATCAAGGTTTTGCTCGTGAACTCAGCGAATTGGAAGGTTTCTCCTTGCTTTGTGGCCGCTATGAAGGGGTCGATGCTCGGGTTGAAGAGCATTTGGTGGATGGGGCGATCTCTTTGGGAAATTTTGTTTTGGCAGGGGGTGAAGTTGCAGCCATGGCAACCATCGAGGCTGCCGCGCGACTTCTTCCAAACGTCCTTGGAAACCATGAGTCTCTCTACGAAGAGAGCTTTTGTAATAATCAAGTTGAATATCCGCAATACACACGTCCGGAGCATTTTCGAGACCTTTCGGTTCCAGAGGTGCTCTTGGGTGGTAACCACGCCGAGGTTGCTAGGTGGCGCAAGGAGAGCGCTTTAGAGCGCACTCGGTCAAAGAGGCCGGATCTTCTACCCCATCTCGACTAGGATGTTTACTCTGTGTCGTTCACCGCATCATCGCTTGGTGGTGTTTTGGCGGTATAAAGTTTTTCGAGCGATTATGATTGATTGTCGCTAATTTAGTCAGGAGAGACGTAGTGAAGCCGACCGATTTAATCGATGTTGATAGCCTAAAGGCTGATAGGCCCAAATTTTCCCAAGGGGATACGGTCAAAGTACACGTTCGAGTTGTAGAGGGAAGCCGCGAGCGTGTTCAGGTCTTTCAAGGTGTTGTTATCTCCAAAAGAGGCGGAAGCGTCCATGAGACCTTCACGGTTCGTAAGGTAAGTTTCGGCGTGGGTGTCGAGAGGACTTTTCCTCTTCACTCTCCAATTATTGCTAAGATTGAGTTGGTTTCGAGAGGTGACGTTCGTCGCGCTAAGCTCTTTTACCTTCGTGATCGAATTGGTAAGGCTGCCAAGATCAAAGAGAAGCGCGATTAATATCCCTTGGGAGATATTGATGCTCCTAAAGGAAGACTCCTTTAATTCAAACGTCCAACTCGATGGCGCTATGGCGCTCAGTTGTGTTGGCGAGTCTCGATTGTCTTTTCATGAATTTTTGGAATGACACTAGGATCGCTAGTGAGCCAATCCGATCTGACATTGAGGAAGAGATATGAGTGCTGAGGAACTAGAAAAGTTTGAGTCTGAAGTAGAGCTAGCTCTGTACCAAGAGTACAGAGCTGTTTTGCCTATGTTTAAATATGTTGTAGAGACAGACAGACGGTTTTACCTAGCAAATGAAGTCTCGATTTTTCCGGTCGTATCTGGTTCGGCAATGCATATCGAGGTCAAATTGAAAGACGCTTGGGTGTGGGATATGTATAGGCCGGTTCGTTTCGTCGAGTCCGTTTCGGTAATTAGTTTTAAAGATGTCAATGTGGAAGAGCTTCCCAAGAAAGAGGCGATTCATTGAGGTCCGTTGCTTGACTTGTCGCCATTAAGCTCTTAGTCATAATTGCCATATGACGACTGATTCGGGGCTTTAATGGAACAGGCAAAGAACACCAAGAGCGTTCATTTGGGGCGCCCACAGCAATATCCCGGATCTCCCCTAAATGTCTCTCCCGTATTTTCAAGCACCTATATAGCTGGGGGAGAGCGAATCTACTCACGCTCTTCTCAAGAGGCCGTAGAGGCCCTTGAAGAGGTGGTAGGGGGATTAGAAGAGGGTAAGGCAGTCGCGTTTGCTTCCGGGCTGGCGGCCTGTAGCGGCGTCATCGATTCGCTTAGCTTTTTATTTCATCGCCCAATCAGCGTGCTTGCGTTGCTCGGCTCCTACACGGGAACTATTAATCAGTTCGAGGCCAGATTTCGATCAGGCCAGATTCTCTATAAGGGCGTTGACGCTTCCTCAACCAAGGGCTTCTGTGATGCTATTGAAGCTAGTAGTGGCGTTGATATTGTATGGATGGAGACGCCCACTAATCCTTTGATGTCGATCTATGACATTGAGGCCATCGCCTCTAGTACTCATTTAGTTGGCGGGCGCCTGTGTGTCGATAACACCTTTGCGACACCGATCTCCACAAATCCCCTTGAGTTAGGGGCGGACGTCGTGGTGCATTCCGCGACTAAATATCTCTCTGGCCATTCAGATGTCCTAGGTGGCGTGGTTGTCACCAAAGATCGAGAGTGGCACGGATCCTTGGTCACCCTTCGGACCCTAAATGGGGCAATCCTTGGCCCAATGGAGGCGTTTTTAATATTAAGGGGAGTCCGGACCCTAGGTCTGCGGATAGAGAGAGCTTCGGGCAATTCTCTATCGTTGGCCAGCTTTTTGGCCGCTCAAAGCCAGGTCATATCGGTGAACCACCCATTTCTGGGCGACGAATCGTCAATTGAGATCGCTAAGAGACAGATGCGATTTGGTGGTGGCATGTTCTCGTTTGACTTGGGTCCCAACCCATATAGGGCTGAGTTGTTTTGTGAGAGTTTAGAGATCGCTCTTAATTCCACGAGCTTGGGAGGGGTGGAGACTCAAGTGGAAAGACGAGCTAGACAAGATGGAAAACGAGTGAGTGAAGGATTGATTAGAGTAAGCGTCGGAATTGAATCTATTGATGATTTGATTGATGATTTTCGTCGTGGCCTTGGTCGTGCCTTTGCTTTTTAGTCTTTTTGCGCTTCCGCCCCTTTGACCTGTTTGAAGTGGCTATCTTTTGCGAAAGCGCCCGTTTGAGACAACTTTCGTGCCAGTGACGACGCTGTGTGGGATCAAAGTCGGGAACTACTACAAAGTGGCCGATGCCATGGCCAATCTCATAGCTACATGCGGGACAAAGGTAGATTTTGGACGCTTGAAAAGGCTGAACTTTGCGACACTGTGAGAGTTGATTTGTTGATGGATCAACTATCCTTCCGATCGGTCCGATGTTGCGTTCGAGCACTGAGGGAGGCCTTTCCTCTTTTGCCTAAGGTTCCTTAAGACAACTTCAACAGTCTAGGTCCAAGGGGGTTGAATTAAACGTTTTCTAGCTTCATCTCAGATTGCAACGTGTGGTTTTGGAGATTGCAACGTGTGGTTTAGGATTTGAGGAGGCGGGCGGTTGTTCTTGTTGTCGATAGTTGCCTTTGCGTGTGGTTTGGAGCTATCTAGGCAGATATCGAGGATTTAGATACCCACTTTAAAAAGTTCGCTTCTTGGATTTCGCTTTGTAATCTTGGCTTTGTTTTAAATTACCATTTAGGCAGGGATGGACTACGGACAAGCAATGGTATCCACATCTCAAACAGATAGATAGCGCTTGCATGATTGAATTGCGAGTCCATGATATCTGCTGTTCCTTGGTGAGATAAAAGGGGTGGTGACGGTCGATGATTTGGTATTTGAGGCAGAAAGCCAAATAATTTCGCATGTGTTTTGTTTGGAGTCTGCGTTAAGTCGAGGTGGTCACAACTCTTCGGTCCCGGTAGCTTCCTTGTTCTAGCTTCTAAATGAGAAGGTCGTGTTTTGGCCTTGGCGACGCTGGCGATTTAGAAATTCTTTAGCTTTATTGACGACTTGGTGTACCAGTGATCTATTTACTGCAAATATAAAAATACTGGTTGTTCTTTGAAACGTCCCAAGAAAAGCCCCGGCTTTTCTTGGGACGTTGCCCCCAAGGTGGATCGATTCCGCTCGTAGCTAAGCAAGGTCCCTCACGCCCAGCAATGGTGTAATTTTCAAGGTAGTTTTTTAGCGTACGGTTCGACTTCTTTTATTAGGGTTTTATTAGGGGTTATTGTCATTTATGACTGAGGCGGAGCTATATAGGGTTGCAGCGAATGGGCCAAGATTGGAAGTGGCATGGACTGTAACCAGATTTTGCCGGGTCCGGTCAGTGCTACTAGATGGTATCCGTCGCCACCGAAGAAGATGTTGGAGAGTCCTTGGATGGTTGTCATCTGGAAGGCGACTGTATCTTGAAACATCCCCACATGGCCAGGATGGACTAGCAGACTCTGTCCGGGTTGGAGGTCGTATGTGATTGTCTCCCCAGATAGCTCGATCCAAGCGGTACCGCTGCCCTCAAGACGTTGCAACACAAAGCCATCTCGCCCGTAGAGGCCCGCCCTAAAAGATTGTTGAAGGCCGATGGTCGGAGTGATTCCGGGTGTGGCGCAGAGCCAGCCATGTCGATGTACTAAGTATCCTGCCCCTTGGGTAATCTCGACTGGAAAGATATGGCCCGGCATTTTGGCCGCAAAGGCGACGCTTCCTGGGCCATTGGCGGCACTATATTTGGTTACAAAGAGGGATCCACCTCCGGCCACCCTCTTTATACCAGCAAGAAGTCCTTTTCCTCCTCCGCCTAGCCCGGATGTAGTGTTCATTGTCATGTTGGGAGTCATCCAGGAGAGCTCGCCGTGTGTTGAGATTATCGATTCGCCGGAATCAAGCCACATCTCGAGAACGGGCATCGTGGTTCCCTTTATTTCGCTTCGCATATAAGTGCTTTTCCTCCAAAAATTAGCTCACAAGGTCGATCACTAGTTCGGCCAACTTAAATCTAACAAAGTAATTTGTCGTTTTTGAGAATGAATGATATTTTTCTAGCTTCATCTCGGAAACGGCAGTTGATGGATTTATATCGCGTTGGTAATTAACTTTGGCGGTGACTGGGCGAGGTTTGAGGAAGGATTGATTTCCGGGTCTATTTGGGTGCGGGGGATAATTGGGTCTCATTTGATTAATTTTTAAGCCCTCGACGGTTCCTTGTGTTATCCTTTGTGGGTTATGGAAACTATTTTGACAAGCCGAGACAATGAAGGTGTGGTTGAGCTGATTCTCAACCGCCCTGAGAAGAAGAACGCGATCAACAATCAAATGTGGATGGAATTGCGTAAGACTCTTGTCGCCCTAGAATCAGATGTTACAGCCAAAGTCCTGGTGATAACAGGTGCGGGCGGTGCCTTTTGTTCCGGTGCTGATCTCTCTGGCGGCGAGCTCGTCGGTGGTGATGGAATGGCCCGAATGAGGGAGATTAACGATGTCGCCCTCATGCTACATCGTTTTTCTAAGCCCACTATCGCTAAAGTTACTGGAATAGCTGCGGGTGCGGGGTGCAATATGGCCCTCGGCTGCGACTTGATAGTAGCCTCCCCTCAAGCTCGCTTCTCGGAGATCTTTGTGAAGCGGGGGCTCTCGATTGATTTCGGCGGGTCTTTTTTGCTTCCTCGACTTATAGGACTGCATAAGGCGAAGGAGTTGGCCTTTTTCGGTGATATCCTGAGTGCCCAAGAGGCGTTTTCAATGGGGCTGTTGAACCAATTGATCGACGAAGACGAAATCGATTCTTTCGTTCGTGATTGGGCCCTTCGGCTGGCTCAGGGACCTCCTATTGCGCTCTCTTTGATCAAATCACTTTTGAACGATTCATTCGACTCAACCATGGTCGGCGCCCTTGATTCCGAGGCTAAATCCCAGGCCATTAATTTCAAAAGTTTAGATACCAAGGAAGCTATCACGGCTTTCGTTGAAAAGCGTTCGCCGAAATTTCAAGGTAGATAGTTACGCCAAGCTGGTTTTTTAATTAGCCCTTTTTCGATAGTATAAAAAGTTAACAAGGCTAATTGATTGCTCATGCTCTGATGGAAGTCGGATCGTTAATCATAGGCATGTTTGAGATATTTCTCTGGATTGGTAGTACTATCTTCGGTTTTTATTTCGGTAGTCCCGATTGATCGACTTTGCAATTACCGTCTTTAATATCTCGTTTGTTCCTTCTCCTATGGCTAATAAAGGGGCGTCGCGATAGAGTCTCTCTACTTCGAAGTCCGTGGAGTATCCATATCCACCGTGGATACGCATCGATTCGAGTGAGGTCGATAAAGCGAGTTCTGAGGCGAATAGCTTTGCCATTGCTGGTGGTTGGTCGAGTCGAAGGTCCCGATCGACTGCTTCGCTCGCCCAGTAGGTAAGTAATCTTCCGGCCTGAATGTTCATGGCCATTTCGGCGAGCTTAGCCCCAATAAGTTGGAAATCGGAGATGGGTGAGCCAAAGGCGCTTCTGTCGTTTGAGTATTTGAGGGCCTCGTCGTAAGCGCGTTGTGAAAGACCAATTCCGCGCGCCGCAACATTTATACGCCCAAGTTGTAACGCCCAAAGCGCTTGGCTCAGACCATGGCCAGTATCTTCACCTAGCAGTTGAGAGTCGCTTACAAAGAGATCTTCAATTGCAATTTCACAGGTTTCAGGGCCAATGTATCCCAGCTTGTCGATGTCTCTGACTATTGAGAATCCCTTGGCTGGTGTCTCTATGAGAAATATAGACATCCCGAGGTGCCTAGGTGTCGCTTTGGGGTCGGTCTTTACGAGGATTGGTAGGGGATTTGCGTGGCGCGCATTCGTTATCCACATCTTGGAGCCATTAATTATGTAGCCTCCGTCGACTTTTACCGCAGTTGTATTGATCGCTTGGAGGTCGGAGCCTGCATTCGCTTCGCTGAGTCCGATTCCTGTCCTTTTTTCACCGCTGGCTAGCTTGGGTAGGTATCTCTCTTTTTGCTTAGGCGTTCCAAATTTGGAGATCATTGCGCTCGATAGGCTATGGGTCCCTAGCACCCCAGCTAGTCCCATCCATCCACGTGAAAGTTCTTCAAAGACGATAGCCATCGACACACAGTCAAGGCCAAGTCCGCCATAGCTTTGGGGGATAGTCATTCCAAAGAGGCCCATCTCGGCCATCTCCAGAACGAGATCTTCAGGATATGTTCTACTCTGCTCAAGTTTTCGAGCGTTCGGAATTACCTTTTTGTCTACGAACGCTTTTACTCGAGAGCGAAAGAGAAGTTGAGATTCATTTAGATCGAAGTCCATCTAATGACTCTAGATTACCGGAGCTCTCGAATTTAATTTGTAGATCGATTTTGTCTAAATGATCTTTTTCAAGCAGTGCAACTCTAACTCTGGGATCAGATTGGGGTCATCTTCGAGTATCAAGACGACCTGCTTTTTAGCTCTTGATAAAGACTTGAGATTTTATGCAGCGACGGTGCGACGCAGCAAAGCTTGAATGACATTGTGCTCTCCATGGAAGTTCGATATGAGTATTTGGCGCAAATGTAGTCGGATCGATTCAGAGTAGTCACACTCTTCGAGAATGCTAATGGTCAACTCTTCAATCTCATCGGTTAGTTTAGGATGTCGACACAGTAATCCAGTTAAAGTAAATTTCACATGTAAGCTCGTTTTGTATTTATTGCGAGCAATTAATTCAGCAAAGAGAGCGATATTGCTCGGATGGCTATGGGAAAATTCATTAATAGCTACGTCGGTTTGGGGCACATTTGTGTTTCTTAATTGATGTCGAATTGATTCTGGAATTTGTTCATTTGAGAGAAAAGATACCCATGCATAGTTCGGTTGGTTCTCTATCGCATCAGCCATTTCTTCAGGTATGTAATAAAAAGGGGAGTGGCTATTTGTAGTCGATATCCTTCGCACTGAGGAATCGCGATCGTCAATGATTTTTGTAAATATTGGTAGAGGTAGAGCCGAGTTTTGGGCTAGACGGTACCGTACCACGTAATCCTCCTCCTCTAGCAATTGGAGCATTGTAGGATGTGGGGTGCGCGGGTTCAAGGCGATCGCGGATCTCACAGAGGCTAATGGATCGGTGGCGAGTTTGACAATGACCTCATTTTTTGCAAAGACCGATCTCCCTAAGGCATACCTAACTCTCCAGTCAGCATCTTCGGCGAGCTTAAATTGAAGTTGAAGTTCCGCGCCGGGGTTGTTTGCGATCGTTATTCTGGTGTCGGCTGTTTCGGTAGCAATAATCGCTTCTAGAATCTCGCCGGGAACAGAGGGGTTTTTTGCCAGTCGCCGTTCGGCTGAACCCTTGTCACGTTTGAAAATCTTCTCTAGATACTTTTTAGGAGTGGCTGGATTTTCAGCTAAAAAGCCACGCAGTTCGGGTGTTGATTCGAGATAAAGTTCCACTAGCGTTTCAGGTGGCGTGTTTGGGTTGCCTGCAACGGCTACTCGTACCGCGCGATGAGGTGATTGTGCCAGGAAATTGAGCGTTTCGACGGTGTTATAACGATTGGACGCTATTTCGCAAAGGTATTTAGCATTATTGATCCGAGCTAGTGCTTCTAGGTCTATCTCCTTCTTTTTTCTGGTGGATTCCAGCGCAGCCCGTCCTTGAGAGAACGTGGTGAGGAATTCATACACTCGGTTATCGGGAGGTATATCAGCATTGATTGAAAGTACTTCTTTTACTTCGTTTGGGGTAAAGCCAGCATCTAAGCAACGATTGATGACGTCATCGGTTGAATGGGCTTGCATTCGACACCGATAGTGGTGCTCTCGGGAGAGGTTAAGGTCGCAATCGGTGTCCCAGAGTTCGTAGCATTTCATAGTTTGTCGGTATCCACAACACTAGCTTTAAATTTCCGAGAGAGATTCGGCCCTTGGCTGTACCTTAAATGGCTCATCGAGCGTCTCTGTGATTGATCGGGTTCGTCGTCTTGGCGTTGGGATCTTGCGTATTGTTTCGATTGACGATTGGCGATCGAAGTTTCGATTGATATGTTTGAGTTTGAAAAGCGCATTGTTCGCAGTGATCGAAGCTCGTGAAGCTTGAAGAGTTCGATGTCAGCCGTTTCCGGGATTATGTTTGATCCGACAGCTCCATTCCTTGCTCGATTCAGCAGTGCTATCTGGGAGCGGCTTTGAAAATCTATAATCTCAGTGAGTAGTGGTGGACCCGGGGCCAAGTTGGGATCGTCTTTAGGCGGTGCTTTTTGTGGGAAGGGGAGTATCTTGGCTGTGGTGGGCTCGCTCGCAAAGGCTAAAAGATCGACTGCGCCTTTGATATCTGGAGCATGTCTCTCTAGTGAATTCTTGGCGATTTGGGTCTCTAGGTATACGAGATGCTGTGCCGTTTCCGTGGTCTGCGAATCATAGGCGGCCTTCTCTTTAATTAAGTCACTATTGGTGATGTGCTGATCTTTAGTGGAATGAAGTGCATTCTCTAGGTTCTTGCATTTTACCATTTCATTACCCGTTCCTGTAAAGATGATTTTAACGCCTAGTTGAATATCGTCACTAAGAGTGGTTTTCTTTAGTGTGACTACCACTGGATGGCCATTAATGACCACAGACAATATTTCTTCCGGTAGGGCGCGAATTATTCCATCAGGTATTAGGTCATCTTCTGATTTGGTCATTGCCTCCGATTTAACATCGCACGACCGGGAGTTTATAACGCGTTGGCCTGGATAAATGAACGGTGAATGTCACTGCACCTAGGCTTGGCAAAGCAATTGGTCATTTGTTCGGCAAGGGTTCGGGGACTTCAAATTGGTATTGGGAACGTCGGCCAAATCACCATTAGCTAACCATTTCGGTATTTTCCCTTGTGGGAGAGTAGTATTTCTATACTGACTTGCCAGGGGCATAGGACTAGTGAAAGTCCACTTGGGAATAGTTTTATTAAATGTGCATCCCGTTTTCGGCGATATCTATGTATCATGTAGATAATAAAAGATCTCCCTTCGAAGCATGGCACTGGGGGTGCAGGGTTCATGCAGTCGAAGGGAGAAACTTTATGATCACTTCCTTAGTCGAAGGTGATCTGATCTTTCATAAGGTAATTATTAAGATCTAGCTTTTTGATTGATTTTTCTTTCGTATTGGCATCCTCCCTGTTTTAGTATTGGGATGTAACGCGCGCCTCGTTGCTATTTTTTGCTAGCATGTGCTCTGATTGAAGCGCGTGCAGCTTCTCTTCCGGAAGCCATTGCCTCGACTACACTGGACGGCCCAACTAGGGCGTCTCCTACTACAAATACGTTTGCAGCATAGGGGCTTCGAGCGGCGGCAACGGCGACTTCTCGCTTCCAAGACAGATCGGCTATCGACCGATTGTGGTTATGGTTACCGGAGAAGATACCACTAGTGATCCAGTTGTCGTCAGGCTTTGTGGATTCGCTGGCTCTAAAAGGTGCCTGTGGTGCAAGTTGTCCGAATTCGCTTCCAAGACGATATCCAAGTGCCAGAACGACGATATCCGCATCGACGATCTCTTCGGTTCCCGGAATCAGCTTAGGTAGTACCTTTGGATCGCTCTGTTGGGTTGTCACCAAAGTAGCTTTTCCGTCGGTTATCAATGTAGCGGTAGTGTTGAACCGGACGGATACCCCTTCATGTCGTGCCTCTTCGAGCTCGTCACTTCTAACACGAGCGAACGATTCAGTTACCCATTCAACACAAGTCGGAATAGCTCCGAAGCGGATTGCAATTCGTCCAACATCCATTGCTGTGTTGCCAGCTCCGATGACGAGGATCTTCTTTCCTTCAATGGCATTGGTGTCGTTATGTGCGCCAAGCTTTTCGCCATAAGCTGCAAGAAAGGCCATAGCATCGATTACGTTCGGCCTGTCCAACCCTTGGACTGAGGGCCTTATCGGTGATGATGCTCCATTTGCTAGGACGATTGCATCTAGCTTTTCGGTAAAGTCTTGAAGATCGTCTTGGCTAACGCGGTGATTTAGTTCAACCTTCACGCCTGCGTCGCTTAGAGACTTCCAAACTTCACTAACTTTTTCACTTGGAAGAGTAAATTCCGGGATGCCATGGTTCAATAGTCCGCCTGGAATTGGGTCGGCCTCATAGACCGTAACTTCAGCTCCGGCTTCAACGAATTCCCATGCCGCAGACATTCCTGCAGGACCGGAACCAACTACTGCGACCTTCATCGAAGAGGAAGCTTCGATATGTGGAGCATGGATCTCGCTATTGTCGAAGACGAAACGTTCAAGAAGGCCAATTGCCACCGGCTCATTACCAGCTAGTTTCCACGAGCAAGCTCCCTCGCATTGGACAGCTTGATTGCAAACTCGTGAGCAGATCGATCCAAGATGGGTAGTGGCTTCGAATATTGATCTAGCTTGATCTAGGTTGCCCTCTCGGATCGAGGCAATCATTGCTGGAATATCATTGTGCGCTGGGCATCCGCGAACGCATGTTGGATCGGGACAGCTTAGGCATCGTGATGCCTCGGCGAGAACAGCTTCGAGGTTAGAGAAGCCGGATCTGGTCTCTTCCCAAGGGGCGATAGCGGGTATGGCTCGGTTCTGAAGGTAATGGCGCTCGCTTGGTGCAACCTTTGGCGTTCCGTCGATTGTAATTGCTGAAAACGGGCAAGTGCGCTCGCACTGTCCGCATCCTACGCAAAGTGCTGAATCGACAGTGACGATCCAGTTGTCGGTGTCTAGGCCAATGGCTCCCGTTGGGCAGCGAATAAGGCATTCCTGACAGCCCGCACATCGATCAGTTAGGACTTCGATGAGAAGTTCGCTTCCTAGTGTGGGGACCTCTGGGGCTTCGCTGTGGTTTTTTGAAATCTTAGTTGGATTGAAGGTAGTTGTCATCTTGTAGAACTCCTTGATGGCTCCGGCTTTTTATCTTTGTTAGCGTGGAGCAGATGTAAAATCGAATCAATTCTGTAGGGCTGATGTTGTTTGACCAAGAGGCGAACTCGATCAGCCCTGATGCATTTAGTTTGCGGCGTGCATTGGTATGTAGAGCAAGGTCATTGGGATGGACATTGCGAGGATTGCTACCGCAAAGTAGGCGTATGCGACCTTTGAACCCTTGTTGGTCAAGACGAGATCCCTCTTGGAGATCTTCGCGGCTGCATAAAGAGACGCTAGAGTTCCAATGATCATGATTGCGACTTGAACCATCACGATGTGGGAGTCCGAAAGAAGTCGGTAGTTGTAGAGTGCCTTTGCGGTGCCACCGAATGGGTGAGCAACTGCTGGGACGATTCTGGTTGCATGCTTGAAGAACTTTGGAAGCTGACGAGCGAAGTAGTCAGCACCAATGGCTGGGAGCAGGGCGTATGAGCCAGAGATGAACCAATTTCTGAATTCGCTTCTCTTGGTCATGAAGGTGCCGTCAGTAGTGGCGATCGTTCCCTTAGAGAAGAGAATTGCGCCTACTTTGTAGATTGCAACAGGAACCAAGGCGAAGAGAGCAATGAAGCCTACGTAATCGATTGGATTTGGATATTGTGGGAAGTGGGTTTGCTTATTTAGCCAATCGTCCAACGATGTGAACATGCTGAGTGCATTTACTTGCTGGAAGACGACGAGTCCCAGAAGAATAGCGCTTACAACGGCGATGTCCATTCTCTTTTTGTTCGGTTGGATTACTGAGGTGAGAGGAGCTTGTGCATAGAGGCCAATGTTGTCAGTTGGGCAAGACTTGTAGCATTCGGTGCAAAGACCACAAAGTGAGTTGGAGTCCGCGCTGCCGACCCAAGTGTACCATGGGCATCCGTATCCCTCTTCGCCGCCTCGCATGCAGGACTTGGTTGAGCAAGACTGGCAAGCGTTACGATCCTTTGTGCGGAAGCCTGCGATCGATCCCATCGATCCGACGGAACCAATTAGGGCTGATAGTGGGCAAAGATAGCGGCAGAAGGTACGACGTTCGAAGACCAGGAAGGTTATTGTTGCGAATGCTACGATGCCAAGGACCATGTATGCAGTGTCATGGGGTGCTCCTGGACCAGCTATATTGAAGAACTCTTCAATATAGGTTAGTACCAAGAAGCTGACCGCTGAGGAGACCAATCCGTAAGCAGCTAGCTTCTTTGGATACTTGAGGCCAAAGCCTAGTGATTTCTGGGTCTTCTTGAAGAAGGTCTTACGTTGTATCCATTCGCCGAAGCCGCCGAAGGGACACATAACACACCAAGCTCGTCCTACGACGACCATAAGGACGAATACGATGCAGAACCAGATGTACCATGTAATTGCGGTTGCGAAGTTTAATCCTGGTACTACGGTCCCGATCAAGCCGGAAAAGATAACCAACCAGAAGATGAGCTGGTTTGGAACGATCAGTGCGAATTGGAGCCAACGCTTCTTGAGGATAGCTTTGACTGGCTTTGTGCGACTGAGGTCTAGCTTTGGATCGCTAGGAGCGAAGTGAGATGCCATGTCGGTCTCGACCTTTGGTCGCAGCCGAATCGCGACTGCGACTGGGTCGAGCCGTCCCTCACTGGTAACGTTTTTTCGAGGATCATCCTCATCCTTGAAGGGCATAGCCTTCGTTTTTGGATCAGTGACGTAAGTCATCGATCTGCACCCCCTATTGTGCTTTTGTAATGTTATGTACCTTTAGTAAAGTACTAAACGTAAAGTTTGTCACTGTAGAATATAAATGTCAAGTCAGATTGTGAAAAATTGGGAGTTAATTTTGAATGTGACGCTATCGAGAAGGGGTGATTATGTACTGCGAGCTGCTATTTGTCTATCGCGAGCGTATGTCGATGGAACTCCAAAAAAAATTCGAGAAATTTCGGAATTTGCTGTTATTCCAGTGAGTTTTACTCCTCAAGTTCTTGCTGACCTAGTTAGAGCTGGCATTGCTATCTCAAGAGCTGGTCGAAGTGGAGGGTATTGGCTATCTCGGCCACCCACTGAGATCTCGCTTTTAGAGGTGATTGAAGCCGGCGAAGGCGATATTCACTCTGATCGGTGCGCGATGGGTGACGGACCTTGTTATTGGGAAAAAGTTTGTCCACTCCATGACTCTTGGAAGGGCGCATTGAGCTCCTTTAGGGATGGATTGGCCGCTTCGACTTTGGCAGAGGTTACAGAGCGCGATATAGCGATAGAGTCCGGGGAGTATTTGGCGCCGATCGATAGTCATCGGGGTGGACGTGTCGTCAAGCTTTGAAGTTTTTGATTTTGCTGTGAAACACCGAGAGCTCTGATGCTCTGAGATTTTTCTAAATTATTTGCTTGAATCTCGGCTATGCGGTTTCAAGTCGAGGCTATGCGCTATGAATTTTGTTGCAAATAGTATGAGAAATCTAATCAAAGATTGCGGTATTTGGGAAATAGGAGCCTAGTTTGTATCTTTGCGCGATCGGATTTTTCGACGTATCACTATGGCTACCTGAAAATAGCTGTGGTATTGTAGCTGCGGTTTTATAGCAGTTGAGATCAAGTTGTTTGTGATGTCATAGCCGTGCATCCAGTAACTTTGAGTCAAGGAGTTTCTATGAGTTTCGAAGTTGTGATTGAGGTTCCAAAGGGTTCCAAAAATAAGTATGAGATCGACCATGAAACCAATGCGGTTTGGTTGGATCGGGTTCTGTTCACGCCTATGGCATACCCTCTCAACTACGGATATATCGAGGGGACCTTGGGTGAAGATGGCGATCCCTTGGATGCGTTGTTAGTATTAGATGCGGAGTTGGTGCCAGGGTGTCACCTCAAGGCTAGAGCAGTCGGCACGTTTGTGATGTCCGATGAAAAAGGGCGCGACATCAAACTGATTTGTGTCATTGATGGTGATCCAAGGTTTGATCACATCCACGACATCGAAGATGTCTCTTCTTTTTTGAAGGACGAAATAAGCCACTTCTTTGCACACTATAAGGATTTGGAACCTAAAAAGTTTGCCACCATTGAGGGATTCTCAAACAAAGCAGCTGCTCAAGTTGAGTTAGATGGTGCGATAGAACGCCTGCACTCGGACCATTAGTCCCATCTTTGGATATGGAATCTCTTGGTCAATTACTCCTATAGCGATAGTAACAATTGCTCGGGTGGACTAAGATGTTTTCGTGACTATAGATCAAAGCACCTTTCAGGATAATGATAGAACTCGAGACGTCTTTGAACTCATAGAGATGATCCGCCCGGCTGTTCAAGCAGACGGTGGCGATTTAGCTCTAGTTAGTGTTGACGTTGAGGCGGGAGTCGTTGAGGTACAGCTCCAAGGTAGTTGCTCATCTTGTGCAATCTCATCTGTAACCCTACAGGCGGGAATAGAGCGAATAATCAAGGGTCGACTCGATTGGGTGACCGAGGTCCGTGGCGGCGTCGATGAGAGTTTAGATTTTGAATCTAGCTACTCGCTAGGACGTGGAGGCTACGTCCCTAGGGGAGATTATTAAAGTTTATAAATACGTTTGTAATACAAAAGGCGCCTTATGCTTGGCGCCTTTTGTATGTATTTAGATTCCGTCTTCTGCTGGCGATTTATAAGCGTTTCTTCTGGCCGTTGGTTTCTATATTTGGTTATTGAACCTGGTTGGACCTTGCCGTTGCCGCTCCGAAATACATATACATTCATATGCACCTCTTTTGTTTTCGCTCTCCAGACGCCTTTGCGTGTTCTGCCCCATCCACGGGGACAGAACTAGGGCGAGTCGGTGGTTGCACACCTCCCACGTCCAACTCGCGTTGTCGTGGTATCCTTGGAGTCCTGCCGTGAGCGCTATCCTTGGCATCTTCGAGGATGTTCCGGCTTTCCATTTAGCGTGGGAACCTCGCGTCAAGAATCTTTCTCACTTCCGTGTAGGGAGTGAACCGGTCGATCTGGTGATCTTGGATCCTTGATTTGATGTTCATGGAGGCTACGTGATCTGCATCGCCCTGCCAATTGCAATCCCAATAAGGGTTACGACAGTGAAACACATCCCCGCTTCGGTTGTCGAAAGAGACATACCCACACGTTGGATTAGGAGATGTTTGGCTGGTGTAGGCCGCGTTGACCGTTTTAATGCCGGAACCTCCGACATGCGCATGTACCATAATGCGTTCTTGGTTCTCGTCCCTTGCCCACGATGAGCAGAGTCGAGATATCTTCTTAGACTTAGCCTTACCCCCTAGGTGAGACAGATCTTCGGTGATGATTTCTTTTGGCCGTTGTGATGGATGTTGGGGAGCTCGTCCATTAGCTCTGGTGCGATTGCCCTCTCCGTAGACCACTTCTTTGATTGCAGCGCCCGAAATTGTCTGTAGTTGTGCCTTTGCACGCCTGAGTCGAGCTTTTTGTTTCTTGGTCCCTAGGTTATTTCGTGAGATGTGCTTGGTTCTTCTGGAGCCAGCATCTCTCTTTGATAGAGCGTGAAGTTTGTTCCTTGCCTTGGCGGTCTTATGCCTGCGCTTAGCCATGGAACTAAGCGCTCGGCCATACTCGTCGCCATGATGAACTCCCGAGTCATCAGTGCAGACCTCGGTGATTCCCCAGTCGAGCGATACAGCGGGGCCGGTGGCCTTGGCTAGAGCTGCAACGTCGTAGCTAACGTGAATGAAGGCCCGCTTGTTCTCTTCATCAAGTACGACCCTGACATTCCCCGACACACGAGAAATGCCAGACAGGGGTAGCGAGATGCGTTTGTTGCGAGTTGAGCTGACAACTTTGACATAGCGTCTGGTCTTGCCTTTAGCTGTGTCGTTGTCGACCACTGAATACAAGGTAGAGTCCAAAGACATAGAGTGAGACTTGATAACGGTTGGCCAGCTACCATCGAGTGCATCTCGAATGACGCGATGTAAGTACGAGGCTATCTTTGCACCCGTTTCGGGGGAGGTAGTCACAGTGGAGATCTCTGGCACGCCGCCACCCATGATTTGGCCAATAGCCGAGTATCTCGTTAGACAAGCATAGGCATAATGCCTCTCATCTTCGTCTGTGAAGCGTCTCCACACCCTTGCCTTGACGTTAGCTCTTACAAAGCAGGACTCGATGTGGCGAATACAGGTATCCACGGCGTCAAAGGCAGCTTGGTCTACCAAATGGACGTTGATGCCCTCTGGGTATAAGCCCTGTGCCTTTGCATAGTCACGAAAGCTTTTGCTTCTATCAAGCAGCCTCCATAGGCTAGTCTGGCGCAGATGAGCTACAAAGACGCGCTTTGCGTCGCTATAGTGCCCAATCACAGAGCGCGTCTCGTCATACTTGTTCTTGTTCAGTGGCAACGTGGCTAGACGTACCGTGCGCTTCATAATGCTAACCATAGAGTGAGGCTCGGAGATCGGATCATGGAGTTACCTCTTTGGCCACCTCTTGAAGCCGTTCCATAACCTTTTTGTTTTTATGGTTACGCGATCCATATAGCCAGCCCGAGAAGACGGTTACGATTTCAATGACATCGTTTGTCAGATCTTCTTCAAAGGTTGAATCCTCGCTAGCGTTGATAATGATTACTTCGACTCCAAAATGCTCACAAAGAGACAAAACAAGCTCTGACCCAAAACGAAGCAGTCTGTCCTTGTGACTGAGCACCAGCCGCCCAACCTCGCCGGAGCAAATCCAAGAGATAAGCACTTTTAGTCCACGCTTATGGTAGTTGAGTCCTGACCCTACATCGGAGATGATCTCATAGCTCCACCCGTTTGCGGCGCAATAGCTCTCTAGGAGAGCCACATGGCGAACCAAGTCGTCTTTTTGAGCGTTGGTTGACACGCGGGCATAGGCGATAGTAGCTCTGGTGGATGGAGCTTTATGAGGAGTAATAGCACGAAGCTTAGATAGGTCATAACGCCTTCTGTCTCCTTGTGTGCGTATAGGAGGATCGATACGTCCTTCTGCTTGTCATCTCCGTAGCGTCATGGGGTGTACCCCAAGCTCCTGTGCTGGCACCCCAATAGGCACTAACCTCGTCATATAGGCATTATAGTAAACTTCGTTCAAGAGTGCTCAGCTGGAGAGTAGCAGTAGCGAGCCCCAAGTGGTTGTCTTGATTCGGTGCGAGTAAGCTCGGATTGGTGTCCTTTGTTGGATGGTATTGCAATGAGCTAAGTCGCTCCTTCTAATTTGGTGCCTTCGCATCTAAATTCAAAACGAGGTTTTTACTGTTTTAGGGCTCGTGCGATTTGTTCATGGAACTTTGTCAGTTGAATCGTTTAATTGCCAAGATTGCTTTGCGTGATAGTTCCAATTGTGCCTGATTGAGCACGATCTTTTTCGGGTGTGGAAAGTCTATCTCGATGGTGAGAATCCGCTTTTTGTGAAGCTGTCGATTTGGTTTCTGAGAATGAGTCAAGAGAATTTGAGTATGAGCTGAGAACGGCGATGCCTATGATTTGCAATTTGGCGATATGATTGGTTTCGACCGTTCGGCTTAGATTTTAGCCCAACCTACCGACGAAGATGGGGCTCTGATCTCGAATCTCGCCTTTTCGTTGGTGTCAGCTATCTATTGGGGTTTAAAAGATTATATGGGCTTTAGGGTTCTCAAGTATATTTTCGCGCTGCTAGTCGGTGGTGTTTTGTTGGGTGCGGCAGCTGTTTTGCTAATTCCGGCAGTAGGTAACCTTTCGATCTTGAAAGAGCCAGGAACGTTTTCATCTCCGTTGGTCCTAAGACCTCTTTCTGTTCCCTCTAAGATTCTCGATTCAAAAGGGAATCTGCTTTATGAAGTTCAAAATGGGCAATATCGAACTCCGGTGACCTTGGCACAGGTACCGCCTTTGGTTCGCTCGGCAATTTTGGACGTTGAGGACCACACTTTTTACCAACACGGAGCGTTGGATATTCGCTCCATAGGACGGGCTTTGATTGCGGATTTTTCGGGTGGTGGAGGACTGCAAGGTGGGTCCACTATTACCCAGCAGCTAGTCAAAAATGCAATTTTGACTCCACAGCGTACACTTTCGCGGAAATTCCAAGAAGCAATACTCTCCTATCGTCTACAAGGCGTCATGTCTAAGAACCAGATCTTTCAGCGCTATCTCAACACCATCTATTTCGGTGAAGGTGCTTACGGGATATCAGCTGCATCTGAGACCTATTTCGGTCTGCCTATGAACAAGCTTGATATCGCTCAGTCGGCTTTACTTGCCGCTTTGATTGAAAATCCCAGTGGCTATGATCCGTTTTATTATCCTAAATATGCTCTTTTCCGACGTAACCTTGCGATTGATCAGATGCTTCAATATGGAACGATAACCAAGGCTCAGGATGTTGCTGCTAAGGCAGAGCCGCTTCCTACGGTTTCGCACCGTTTGGTCTTTAGTTCCCCATCTTCTTTTGTTACAGAAGTTATATACCGCATTGAGACCGGAGCTAAGTACAGTTTTCTAGGAAGCGATCCCACCCAAAGATATGCGGCACTTGCAAACGATGGCTACGTAATTAAAACAACACTTAATTCGACAGATCAAGCCGCTGCCAATAGTGCTGTTGCAAGAGTCCTACCGAATACAAATGGGAAGTTCACCTCTGCAATGATCTCGATGAATCCTTCAAATGGCAACGTGGTTGCTATGGTGAGCGGAAATCCCACTAAGGGAAGTGGAGGCTACAATGTTGCGACCGGACGCGGAGGGACTGGTCGGCAGCCAGGATCGTCATTTAAGATTTTTACTTTAGCTGCAGCTCTTGAGCAGGGCTATAGTCCTAATGATATTATTGACGGTACGGGTCCTTGTAAATTCACTGTTCCGAATACGAAGCCCTTTCCTTACATTGTCTCCAATGCCGAACCTGGATACGGCCTTATGACAATAACGGATGCGACAGCTAATTCAGTTAACTGTGCTTACGTTCGGCTTGGTGTCAAAATTGGCCTTCAAAATGTTATCAATACTGCAAAGGTGATGGGTGTAACCACTCCTCTCTCAGCAGTTCCTTCGGTTGTGATCGGCTCTGAAAATGTAACTCCGCTTGAAATGGCGACTGCCTATAGCGTCTTAGCAAATGGTGGATACCTGCATCCGGCAAGGTTTGTAACTTCGATAAAAGATTATTCCGGCGCCAATGTTTATAGCCCGGTGGTTTCCTCTCGACGAGTTCTTTCTGCGAGAATTGTCGCGGTTGAAGATCAAATTCTTCAGCAGGTCGTTATTAGAGGAACTGGAACTGCAGCACGCCTCTATGGGCGGCCGTCAGCGGGAAAGACTGGCACGACCGATAATTTTACCGACGGATGGTTTGATGGCTTTACGCCTCAGCTGGTTACGACGGTTTGGATGGGAGATCCTGCTGGGTCTGTGCCGATGTTTGATGTTGGTGGAGCACCTGTTTACGGAGGAACCTATCCAGCGCGGATTTGGCACGATTATATGACTTCAGCATTGGCTTCTTATCCTGTGGTTCAATTCCCATACGTCAACCCTGCTTGGATACCGCCTTCTAAGTTCATTGTACCGATTGATTCGCCAGGCGCGATTACCTCGCCAGTTGGCACTACAACGACTTTGCCAACCACTATTACAACTTCGCAACCCGTTTCGTCGACAACCACAAGCGCTGTTGTTCCCCCCACGACAACTGCGACAACTTCCACGACAACTGCGGTTACACCTCCGACAACTGCGACAACTGCGGTTACACCTCCGACAACTGCGACAACTGCGGTTACACCTCCGACAACTGCGACAACTGCGGTAAGTCCTTCGTCGTCGCAACCTGGTTAGTAATGATAACTTTTTGTAGCCTTTGAACTAGACGGAGTTTTAGCGTGGTTATCAGTGGTGTGGTTCTAGCGTTGCAATGGTTAGGGTGATAGGTAAGCGTATATTGATGAGGTCGCTAAAGTATGAGTTCAAAAAGTTTTTCTTTGAGTGCTGAGGATATCGAGGGTCTCTACCTTATTTCTGATTTGGCTAGCCGCGCCCATCGAAATAATTTGCGTATTTCCAACGGCCCAGAGGCTTCCGATTATAGATCTAAGGCTCAAAACTATAAAAAACTTAAAGTAAAAGCTGAGATTTTGGTTGAGGAAGAGAGTGCTCTCGAAGAGGAGCGAAAGATGCTCGAGAGGGAGTTGGACCGCTTTTCTACATCCCTAAAGGTCTCTCGTCAACGTCTTGACGGTGGACAGAACCTTGATTATAAATCCCTTCCTGCCCTTCGACTCGAGGTTGCCAACTTGGAAGCCAAAGTTCTTGAGTATACGGGTGCAGAACTGGGAATGATTGAGCGGCTCGAGGAGCTCGCGAGGGATCGATCAAAATTAGAAACTATGGTCAAGGAATTGGCTCAGGAGGCAATTGTTGCAAGAGATAAGCTAGAGGAGTTGCGACGGGATGTGGCTTTGCAGGATGGGCTCTTGCAGGAGGAGCTGACTCAGGCCAAGATTAAGGCTATGCCCGAGGTTATCGCATTGATCAATAGAGTGCCGTCTTCGGTCATAGACAAGGTTGCCTATGTCGTCGATGGAAGTTGCTCTGGATGTCGTCTCCGGCTATCTTCGAGTCTCGGTGATAGGATTCGGAGATTTAGCTCCGAAGTTCATTTTTGTGAGGATTGCGGTCGGATTCTGCTACCACCAAGAGGGTAATCCTTTTAGGTGGCGCGTTTTTTAGGCTTTAGAGGGCCCGGTTCCACCATTGGTAACACAAGCTCACCAGATTTGTAAAAAGAGGCCATTCGATGGCTGTTGGTGCAGAGTTAACCTGTAGGCGGGGTTCTGTTTGAATCGTGAGATTCGCGGTAGCCATCCATCTAAGCGATCTACCCGGAACTCGACGAAGTTTTTATTCATCGCGACGGGCCGCCACTAGTTCCAATATGATCTTGCTTCGGGTGGGGTTTACATAGCCGCTTTGATTGCTCAAAACGCTGGTGCGCTCTTACCGCACCGTTTCACCCTTACAGATCGATCGTTTAGTTTGTTGGTACAAGTTGCACGATCGATTGTGCGGTATACTTTCTGTTGCACTTTCCGTCAGGTCACCCTGCCTCTAATTGAGCACCTTGCCCTGTGAAGCCCCGACCTTCCTCAAGCATAACAATGCTCGCGACTACCCGGTTAACTCTGCCCTAGATACTCTAGTTCGGGATTTTCTTTATTTCGTCGAAGCACTGATTCTATATTTTTATCATTGGTACAAGGATTTAGAGAGATGCGAAGTTGATAGTTCGATAGATTTGTCGCAGAAGCAACTTTGGATATTTCTAGGTACCTAAACGATCGCGATAATGTGCCATTCGCTGTCTCAGTCATGCGAACGAAAGTTTCAACCTGAGTTTATGAAGCGCATTGAAATTGCTTTAAAGATTTCAAGTGATGGTTTTGCAAAGTATGGCTAGTTACGACTTGGATTTACCTCGCTAGTTACTTTCTGACTTGATTTGCAATCAGATGAGATGAAAGATTGAAAGGCGCCGAAAGCTTTAATCAATCATTCGTAAGTCCCTAGAGCCCGAGTTTTCGAGAGATCCAAAGGAGAGCACATTCAATTTTCAACCTTTTAGGCGTTTTATCAATGGCTGGCATCAATGGCTAAGAGATCCGGCTAAGGATAGCGCTTTGTCGTATCAGTAGTGTCATTGAATTTAGGCCGGAGTTTGACCGTAGCGCCTCTGGAAGGGCTGGTACTTTTGGGTCAGTTGATATTTCTCCGTAATGGGAAAGATGAGATACGTGTACGAGATTACTTAGAGTGATATTAGAACCTTCTTATCTTTGGCCTACCTAGCTTATCATCACGATAAGTAGTATTATAGTGATGATTAATGGTAACGGATTACGATTTCAGCCAAATATTGAGTGGCTCCAAAGAGGGTGATGTTGATTCATTAGCCCAACTTTGGAAGTGGTTTAATCCAATGCTAGTGAAATATTTAGCTGTAGTAGCCCCCACCTTGGCTGACGATATCTCTCAGGACGTTTGGATTTCAGTTTCCCGCTCGGTCAAGGGTTTTGAAGGTACCTCGAATTCTTTTAGAAACTATCTACTAACAGTTGCAAAGAACAAGGTGACCGACTACCGCAGAGCAGGTATTCGTGGGTCACGCCTCATCTCAAGGATTGAAACCCAGGTAGATACAATCTCTAATGATAGCTTAGAGATTGATCGGATTGGAGACGGCGAACTGATCCAGGTGCTCCAGCGGTTTCTTCCACCGGCACTTGCCGAAGTAGTTTTCATGCGCTATTTGATTGGTATGAGTGTTGACGAGGTGGCGGTTGTGATAGGCAGGTCTCCTGAAAATGTTCGGGTCATCTCTCACAGAGGTCTTTCGCGTTTGCGCGAACTTTACGGCGCGAGAGTTCCAGGCGTGGTTGCTATGGTTGGGGAGCCGCAGTAATTCATCTCATAATCTCTCAAGGGTTCTATGTTGATCCAAGTTGATGATTTGGCACCGCTTGCTCGCTTCCCCCCCCTCCTGATTTGTAGGTAGGACCAAATGGAGACCGAGAAGCATCCCATGGAACCTAGGGGAAAGGTAATGGTTATTAGGCACCTGTGAATTGATAATTTAATTGCTCGATATCTCCTACCTAAATGAAAGCAATTTCATGGTTTTCATAGGTCAAGGCATGTAGAAAATAGGATCCACGTCAGATATCGGTCAATTTTGAGATGAGGCGTTTGGGTAAGGGCCAAATCCAGCTTGGGTGCGCAGTCGGTAGTTCTCTCCTTAGCAGAGATCGATACCTTACTCAGATAGAGATTCTGGCCTCGAGGGCGACTTGTAACTGGTCTGCTTTAACCTGGATCCACCGAAAATTTAGCCGCTCAACTTTGATTTAGACATAGAAAGGGTGCTCTGAACTGGTGGAATGATGTTTGAATACAATTCAAATCCATCAGTTCAAGGAGCACCTTTTAGATGCAAGCATCTACTAGTGCTTTAGAGTGTTTGATAGTCACCTTTGACGATTCGAACGCAGTTTCCAACAGTGGGTTAATACTCCCTATCACCCTTGCTGAGAGACTTGGCCTTAGGGATCTCTTTGATTTACACATTGACCTAGAGGATCGTCCTGGACGAGCAAATGTTGGCAGAAAAGCTATGGCTATCGTCGCATCTATCTTGGCCGGTGGTGATTGCATTGATGACACTGCAATCCTTGAAAGCCCAAATGCACAAGTTATCCTTGGTCAGATAATGCCAGCACCATCTAGGTTTGGTGTCTTCTTGCGTAGTTTTGAGACCAGTGACATCGCAGATGTTGAACGAGTTGCGGCTTTGTTGCTAAAACGAGCCTGGCTAGCTGGAGCAGGTCCAGGTGATGAGCCGCTCACCATTGATGTTGATTCCACAATATGTCAGGTATATGGAAACAAAAAAGAAGGAGCTTACTTTGGTTATACCAAAGTAAGGGGGTATCACCCACACCTAGCAGCTGTTGGTAAAACAGGTGACATTCTTGGAATAGTGACACGTGAAGGCAACGCCAATACCGCTCGTGGTGCCGGGGAGTTTGTAACCCAGGTAATCAACAATGCCAGAGCCGCCGGAGCAACTGGTGAAATAACCATGCGTTTTGACTCTGGGTTCTTCTCAAGAGCCGTAAGAGACGCAGCTAGCGCGGGCAATGCTCGCTTTTGCATTACAACACGGATGTCAAAACGATTGAAGCAGGTTATTGCAGCCATACCAGAAGAAACATGGACTTCAATTCCTTATTGGCTTGAAGGTGGAGCTGATGTAGCAGAAGTGAAATACCGTCAAATACAGTAAATTGCGCATTTGCAAAAGATTTACAAGACGTTCGTCTTATCGTAGGAAGAACAAAGCCTACTCCCGGGTCTCAGCTGGCACTATTTAGAGACTATGACTATCACGCATTTATTACCGACCGACAAGGCGAAACGCTTTTCCTTGAGGCTGATCACCGAGCACATGCCCAGATCGAACTAGTCATCAAGGATCTCAAAGGAGGTTCTAGGTGGAATCATGTTCCATCCAGATACATGAACGCTAATGCCGTTTGGTTAGCTCTGGTCTGGTTGGCTCTGGTTTGGTTAGTTATTTGTGTAACTACATAACCTGGCGCGGTGCAACTGCACAACCTGGCGCGAATAGGTGCTATTACAGAAACTGTTATCACCACACCAAAGCTTCGACGGTGTTACTTTCAGATCGCAGGACATATCACTCGTTCAGCTATAAAAGTAATACTGCATCTTGAAGAACACTGGCACTATAAGGATAAGTTCTTAGAGGCTCTTGATCGGATCAGAAAGTTTGAGATCGCCATCACCTGAACATCTGGTTACCTAACACACTGAATATTACTTGAAGGAACTGCTCTAGAAGACAAGGGATTAGGTCACTATACCCAAAATGAGATTTCACAATCTCAAAAATGACCAAACAGGCTCAACCACAAAGGGATTAGGTCATATTTGGCACTCTGAAACCAGATTTAAACCATAGACCCTCCGTCAAACCTAAATCAGTTCCGAAAAACCGACTCAGAGTCACACCGAAGGGCTCAAGCTGGTCCATTTCTATGGATTCAGGTTTAGACAAAAGATGGCTCTTGATTCTGCACAGATAGAGAGTCAATACTGTGCTTCTGTTTGCATCTTACATGGGTGTTGTGAGGCCTTGCATGGTTCTTGCAGAGGTTAATTGGAGCTTTCGATCTGGTTATCTGAGTGCTGACCCTTTAGGAGTCGAAATGGAGTGATCGACCTGTGAATCTCAATAAATGTGTACCTTTGAGTCGATGGCAGCGATGGCTTTTGATTTGGCTTTGTAGCCATCGAGGTTCTGGTAGTTGTTTTCCCGGTTGTTTGATGTTCGACTTCGGTATTTGAGGGCAGTTGGTAAATGCTGCAGAGGAGTTAAATCTTTTAATTTCTGTAACGCCTCTATCGCAAGCATCGTTTCTATAAGCAGTTGTGAATGATGACTTTTTAGTAGCGAGGTTAGACAAAGGACTTTTGCTCCTTGTGGCGATGGTGAAGGATCGACGACATAACTCACTAGGCGTATCGCGCATTGATGGTGTGATGGTGGATCGATATGGCAATTAGATAGCCAGGGGAACACTTTTTTTGCGATGAACATGGAAATTAATGACGGGACGGACCTAATCAACGCTCCGTTTGAAGGGAAAATAAGATGAACTTGAAATTTTTAACGACTAAGGCTGTCTTGGCTGGGGCCTCAGCTGTTATGGTCACAGCGACCGCGGCCGCGGCCGCTACCGGTGCTTTGCCAGGACCAATTCAGGGTGCTATGTCGCTTACTGCAGCGAGCATAGGGATCTCATTGCCATCTGGCAGTACTACCTCAACCACCGCAGCACCGACTACCTCAACCACCGCAGCACCGACTACCTCAACTACCGCAGCACCGACTACCTCAACCACCACAGCATCGACTACCTCAACCACCGCAGCATCGACTACCTCAACCACCGCAGCACCGACTACCTCAACCACCGCAGCACCGACTACCTCAACCACCGCAGCATCGACTACCTCAACCACCGCAGCACCGACTACCTCAACCACCGCAGCACCGACTACCTCAACCACCGCAGCACCGACTACCTCAACCACCGCAGCACCGACTACCTCAACCACGATCCCTATCGTGTCGTGTGCTGGTTCTGGTAGTGGTGGTGCATTGACGACAACCAGCGGTTCAAGTGCTGGCTCGGTGTTAGTGGTGAATCCTGCCGGTAAAGAGGTTGAGTGTGACAATGCGCCCAAGGTTAGCGGTGGCGATGGTCATTCGAAACACCAACAGAAGGATTCGACTGATCACGGTAATTCGCCTTCGTCTACAACTACTACTGTTCCAACGAGTACGACAACATCGTCTGTCTCAACTTCAACTACATTAGGATCTGGTTCGTCCTCAAGTGATAACTAGTCCATGTAGAGAAGAGACTTAACCTTTGAGCTATGCCTGAATCACTTTCTTAGATTTTTAGATCGTGATTCAGGCATATTTTTGCTAGTTAGGGTCCAGTTGGGCGTCCTTGGCAAGTGAGGTTTGCCGATTGAATTGGGCGTATTCTATGAGCTTCGACTCGATTTTTTTGTCCCCAATAGATAGGATTCGAAGCGCTAGAATTGCCGCATTGGTTGCATTGTCAATTGCAACGGTAGCCACTGGGACACCTCTTGGCATTTGGACGATCGACAATAGAGAATCTAATCCATCGAGTCGTCTGAGTGAAACCGGAACGCCTATCACTGGTAATGTAGTAGCGGCTGCGATCATTCCAGGGAGGTGCGCTGCGCCACCAGCACCGGCAATTATCACCTTGACCCCCTTGGCTCGTGCATTTGTGGCAAAGTCGAGCATCTCAAATGGCGTGCGGTGGGCTGACAGAATTCTCAACGTTGAGGACACCTCGAAGGCCTCGAGTACATCCTTTGCAACTTTCATGATTTCAAGATCGCTGCCAGATCCCATTGCTATGACGACGTCACTAATTTGTTCGTTCACGTAATCGATCCTTATCTTGTAGTTTTTTTATTTGTCTATGGCAAAAATAATACGGCTAGGTTCGCAACATGTTACTCGCACAGAGCAAATTCATGATTTGGATTGAAACCCTCATATATTTAGGATCTTTTGGATGGTCATTTCTCCGTCAATTATTAAGGCTAGAACGATTGTCGCCGAAGGAAAGATTGCGGTATTCAAATTTGGTAGTTTGAATACGATACTGTTATCCGATTGTCGTATAGGTGGTCGTTGAATTGAAGTTGACTAGGAATATTGGCCTACTCTCGAAGATGGATCTTCCGACCCGCGAGCGGGCTGGCATCTTTGGGGCTCTTCAACTTATTGCATTGAATTTAATCGGACTTTGCCTCCTCCCGTCGGTGGATTATTTTGGTGCGAATGAGCCTTTCTCGCTAATTATTTTGCTAGTTGGTCTATTTGTGGGAAGCATTTTTTTGGGGCTACCGTGGCGCAAACTTGACCAAAGGGTTAATCTTTTGATTTCGATTGCAGCCTTTATCGAGATCGGACTCCTGGGACCGCTTTTTAGGGGTGGGTTTTTTGTTCTTCCACCACTTATTTTGATGATTTATGTATACATTGGACTGATGCAGGATCCGAGGTTGATCGTTGTAAACGCAGCGATTGCTTTTTTTGCTTCAATTCCATTACTTTCGGGATTGCAAGTCCAAAGATGGCTCGCCGTTGGCGTTATCTCTCAATTGGTTGGCCTCGAAGTTGCCCTCTCTCTAGTATTACTTCGTTCGCATGAGATTCAAAAGAAGCGGATCAACGATTGGCTTCTGAGCGGATTCTCTGATGTTGCTAAAACGGGGCGAACTATTGATACCATGACCTATGTTGCTAAACACATCGATGGATTGCTGTCAACTTTTGGCGTTGTCTTGGCGATCTGGCAGAAAGGCTCGAGGTTTGGTTCGATACAGTTTGCAACTTCCTTTCCTGAGCGGGAGACATCGAAGTCTGTAACCTCCAATTTAGTGAGTTCCGATGGTAGGTCGGGTTTTATTGAAGCCTCTAGAAGCAAAGAGACGATCTTTGTTCCTAATACTGCATTGTCGGATCTGGACCGAAGTGCGGTAGAGATCTTCGGCTATTCAAGTGCACTTTTTATGCCGCTCGCCACCGAGACTGTTCTTAGTGGAGCGGTTGGTATCTATTGGAAGCGAAGTGCTCCAAAGCCCGAGGCAGATTTAATTGCGGCGATCTCATCATTTTTGGGCGAGGCGGCCAGGGTGATTGCCACTCAATATGAAAATGAGGAGTTAGCCACTAAGATTCGATTTGATGAGCTTACCGCGCTCTATAGCAGGCGAGCGTTTTTTGGAGAGTTGAATAATCTCGGTGACAATGACTCACTCGCTTTTTTTGATCTTGACCACTTCAAAGTATTAAACGATACTTTGGGCCACGCCCAAGGCGATCTCGAGCTCTATGAATTTGGTCGCATATTGCTTGGCGAGGTTCGTAATGAGGACTTGCCATGTCGCTACGGAGGCGAAGAATTTGTTGTCATTTTGCGCAATTGCGACGAGTCGGACGCGAGACTATTTGTGGATAGAGTTCGAATTAGCTGGAAGGCCGTAGGCAGAGTAACCTTTTCTGCTGGTATAGCGTGCATGCAACCGGGTGCGGCGCCGCCAAGCGTTTTGCTCGCAGCCGACAGGGCAATGTATGGGGCTAAATCGCGTGGTCGTAATGCAACTGTTGTCGGCAGTATCTCAGCGATTGACCAAACAGGTTCGATTCCGTCAGAGATCTCATTTAGAGTTTGACCGCACGAAGTCTTTGTTAGATTCAATCATGCCATTGCGATCCAAATCTTCGAAAAGGCGAATAAATGGGGCCTAGATTTCCACCTTACTTAAGCTGAAATGACTGATTTGCATAAAGCGGTTTAGTTTTGTAGTGCGTCGGCAATAGCTTGATTTGCCTTTGCGAGTGCATCTGTGGCGGTAGAACCTAGAGCAGTAATGTGGCCCAGTTTACGTCCATCCCTGGGAGTTTTGCCGTAGAGATGCACTTTGATATCTGGAGTTTTAGTAAGTTTTCCCAAATCGACTTGATAAGGAAGGTCGTTTTGGTTGCCTATGATATTTACCATCGCCGCCCCTTGTCGTAGGTTGGTCGACCCAAGCGGCAGATCCAAGATGGCTCGCAGATGATTTTCAAATTGCGATGTCACGCAAGCTTCGATTGTAAGATGGCCACTATTGTGAGGCCTCGGAGCCATTTCGTTGATTAATATCTGATCGCCAACGACAAACATCTCGATGGCGAGTATTCCAACCGCACCAGTCATCTCTGCGATTTGGAACCCTAGATTAGAGGCTCTGTCGATAAGTTCTTCTGGGATTGAAGAAGGTGCGGATACATGGTGGCAAATTGAATTGATTTGAAAGGTATCTAAAACCGGGTATGAGACCATTTGGCCGCTTCTAGCTCGTACTATTAGTACAGCTATCTCCTGGGTTATATCGAGTCGTTCCTCAACGACTACTTCAAAGTCACGAGGTAGCTTCGAGGATAATGACTCTAATTCAGATCGATTATTTACATAGAAGATTCCGCGGCCATCGTAACCTCCATGAGAAGATTTTATGACGCAAATTCCGCCAAGATCTTCAATTGCGAGAGTTAATTCTTGGAGGTTATGAGCTATGTGAAATTTGGGGGTAGGCAGCTTGTGTTCGGCCATCATCCGTCGCGAAACTGATTTACGTGCAGCCAATTCTAAAGTATTTGCACTGGGGAAGAACTTGGTGTGATGGTCATCAATTTGTCGCAGCGTGCTAGCTGGCACTAATTCGTGGTCAAATGTAATCAAATCACAATCGGTGGAAAATTTTGAGAGCTCTTCGAAGGTAAATTCTTTCACTCTCGTCGTCCGCGGTACAAAGTTCGGTGCAGATTCATCTGATTCAAGTGCTAGGAGCCTGAAATCAAGACCAAGAGAAATGCCAGCTTGGACCATCATTTGAGCTAATTGGCCGCCTCCTATGATTCCTACGACAGTCATATCTCTCGATCTTTCCTTTTACACACGGGGTTATAGTTTATGCGAATAATTGTGCGTGTAATGAAGCGATTGCATTCCTAAACCTGAATCTTTATCTCGGCACGACAATGTAAGTGACGATCCAAGATAATTTAAAACGAGACGTCGCTTAGCTCTGGAACCGATCGTAGGCTCTTAGCCTTGGACTCCTTCCACCTCTCTCGTCGGTCGATCCATTCCTTGGATTCCCTTTCGATCTGTGGGCGTAACATCACTGAGCCTCGTTGTAATTGATGAGAGTAATCTTCAATTGCAACCTCATTTAATTGCGAGAGGGCGAGTATGGCCGAGCCAAGGGTCGTAGATTCGCGCATAGGAGAGATGTTCAATGTCAAACCCGTTGCATTGGCGACCAGCGCGAGAAAATTCTCATTGAGTGTCATCCCACCGTCAACTCGAAGGTCGTTGATTGGGAGGTTGGTATCTTTTTCGGTCGCTTGCACTAAGTCGGCGGCAATTTGAGCGATGCCATCGAGAGTGGCAGCTAGCAGTGCCGTGCGATCGGTCGATAATGTGAGTCCCTGAATTGAGGTGCGTGCTCCGAAGTCCCACTCCGGAGTGCCAAAGCCCGCGCTTGCTGGAACAACATAGGTCCTAGAGGTATCCCTAAAGTTTTTGTCAAAGTTATTTGCATCTTCAAGCGATTTAATTATTCCAGTTGAGACGAGCCAATTTATGATGGATCCTGAACCTAGTGCTATGGCCTCACTCGCCCAATTGACTTGATCCATATGGGTATATGCAACGACAGGGAAGGTGCCGTTTTCTAGGCGCCTGGTTGTTGGCGGGGGAGTCTTGCCTTGATTTTGGTCAAGCATCGTACCTGTCCCAAAGGTTATCTTTGTGTCGCCCGGTTTGAATCCACTTTGGCCAATTAGCGATGCTTGTTGATCTCCAATGGTTCCAAGTATTGGTAGAGTACGTGCATCAATAGTCGCATCCCCTAGGTGCGAAGCACTGGGAAGCATCTTGGGGAGACATTCAAGATTGATCCCGACGTTCGCAAGGACCTTGGTGCTCCAAGAAAGATCTGTCTCTTGGATGAAGCCGGTCATTGCAGCGTTTGTGTGATCGGTTACGAATGACTTTCCATTGGTTAGGTGCCATATCAAGTAGGAATCAAGTGTCCCGAAGCATAAGTCATCGTGTTCGGCTGGATCTACAAGCGAAAACAGATATGCCGCCTTGGTGACACTTTGATTTGGAGCAATTGGTAGACCATTTTGGGCTAGCGCAATGCAAAGGGGGGCAGTGCGTAGGTCCATCCATGAGAGGATGGGGCCAACGCACTGGCCGGTCGATCTGCGCCAAACGGCAGTCGTCGCTCTTTGATTGGCTATTGAGATGGCATCAATCGAATTAGAATGGGTAAGGCCCTTTGAGATGACAGCTTTGGCGCTCTCGATGAACTCTTTGCCATCATATTCAACAAAATTCGGTATTGGAGTCTTTGGCCATATGGGAGTTGACCAAGCGGCACCTACTTGAAGATCATCAAAGACAATGGAGGCTTTGATGCTGGACGATCCGATGTCCACGGCAAGAATTTCATGTCGATTCAACATCGCGTCTTTAGGAGTCCTTCCAATTGGTAAATTTCGGCGTTAATATATGCAATTTGTCGTTGCCCTAATTTTGCATAAGGATTCTAGGGCAATTTATGCTTTAGAACTATCGAGAATTTCAGGTGGTAACTCTCTTGCGAGATCGTTGGAAAAGGCCATCGATAGGTTATCTTTTTCCACTTTGGTCAATTCAAGGATTTCGCCAAGGATTTCTAGGACCGGTTTTGAAAGCTCCATTGCAGCGCGCTGGTCCAAAATTCCAACGCGAACACGCCTAAGAAGAATATCCGAGAGCGTCAGAGCATCAGTCTCGACTATCAGCGCGACTATATCTTCCCGAGAGATGTCCCATCCGATCCCTGGAACTAACGATTTTCTTGCAGAATCTGGCGTTGGACTCTGTGGATCGATATGGGCAGGTGATCTTAACTTTATTCGCTTTGAAATTGACTTTGTGGCACGTCCGTCTTTTGTATCCAAGGCATCGATAGCATCCGAAGCCATCTTTCGATAGGTTGTGAGTTTCCCCCCAGTAATAGAGATCATTCCCTCGGGTGATGTGACAACCTTGTGGCGTCTTGATAGATCTTTGGTTCTCTCACTGAGCGCCTTTGAATCTTTCGGTTGTGAGACCAGGGGCCTCACGCCGACCCAAGCGCCTGTGATGTCAGACTTTGAAAGTGGGGTGTCTAGTGAGTAGTTGACTGCCCCTAGGAGGTACTCAACGTCGTCCATGGTGGTTTCGACCCTCTCTTTCCCAAGGTCAGTGTCTGTCGTTCCAACGTAGGTATAATCGCCCCAAGGCAATAGAAAGATCGTTCGAGAGTCATTTGGAACCGGCAGGACGTAAGCGACCTTCGCAGGTAGGACCTTCTGCGAAAAGACTATGTGAACGCCTTTGGCCGGTCGTATCTCAAACGGTGGTTTCTCTTTTAGTTGCGCCATGATCTGGGTGGCCCATGCTCCCGAAGCGTTTATGATGGTCCGGGCGCTTATCTCAAACTCTTGGCCTTCATCCTTGGAGCCCGGTGAATTATCACGGACGCGGTAGCCTTTGATTTTGTTGTTTTCTCCAAAGATGGGACTTATCGCTTCGACGTAGTTTGCAGCAGTCGCGGAATATCGAGTCCTGGCGGTATTTATGGCCGCGAGGGTAAGGGCTACATCATCTGCCCAGGCGTCATGGTATAAAAATGCGCTCGAAAAATTGTCACTGCGAAGGCGAGGAAACATTGATTTCGCGATCGATTTGTCCATGCGCTTGTGGAACGCTCCGATGCGAAAGCCGCCGGTTAGGTCGTATCCCCATAGCGCTGCCATGTAGGCTGGGGCCCCAAAGGGACCAAAAGGGCTGGCGGTCTTTCTGATCGGCAAGACAAAATCAAGCTTTGAGACCAGTTCTGGGGCGTTCGAAAGTAGTCGCGATCGTTCGGCAAGATTTTCATAAACTAGGGCGATTTCGCCTTGAGCTAGGTAACGAAGGCCACCGTGAATCAGTTTTGAAGACGCTGATGAAGTGCCGGAGGCAAAATCTCTTGCCTCTATCAGTGCTGCGCTATATCCGCGCGAGGCTGCCTCCAAAAGTGCACCCGCACCAGTTATTCCGCCACCGATTATCAGGACGTCAAACTTCTTTTTCGACAATTCATCTAGTGATGCGCGCCTCTTTGGCGATGTGATAGACAATGTATCCTCTCCGATTTTTGATTTTGGCGCTAGCCTAAATTGTAAATCAATTTTGGTATAGATATGCCAAATCTTGAAAATGATGGTCGGTATCTTCCTGAGAAGGTACACGAAAACGAACGTGACGTTTTATTTACCTAAGTTGTAAAGTGTCATTTATTTTAGCCAATAGCCTATCTCGGTGGCGACGGCTCTCATTTTGGATAGATTGAGCGATGGCGAATCGGCCCCCCCCAAAAAAAAGGCCTACAAAGCATCTCTTTCCCGGAGCAATCGATATGGAAGTGTTTGTGCTTTTGGCGCATCGCTGTTTGTCTTCTTTGGAGTTGCTTCCAAATCGCTTAGGATTCTTTCCTAGCGGGAGCTAATTTCGGGATACCCCTTGGATGGATTAAATTGGAGTTGGCCCTGATTTGGATTTTCATCTTTTACCATCATGAGACGCCTTAGTTGCTTGATTCGATATGAAACTGCGATGAATCGACTTCGACTAGTTGGTCCAACATAGCACCTGTGGCTTTCATGTTGCTCAAATGGTCCCTACGTAACTGAGGTTATCAATGGCGATTATTCGTCGATGGACGACGGAACGAATGTCAATTCCAGATAGGTGCTAAGACCTTATTGTAGCTGAGTGGTTATTCAGTCACTTTGATTGCGGCTTGGCTCAACTGAATCTTTTGCTCTTTTGCCCTGTTCGTGTAATCCCACTCAGACTTTGTTGGTCATGGTTTTTTGCACTTTGGTCTTTTGCTTCTATGTGGTGTTCGCTTTAAAGTATGGGGAGAAGATAGAGTTGAGGACTGGTCCTTATATCTGTATGGATTATCGTTTGTGAAGTTGCGCACTCGGGTCTGGGCCGCATGATCGAGATATTTGGACGAGGGAATCTCAAGGGACTTAGGCCTTCGTAGCACGAAATGATTACATGGAGAATTAATTAAATTTCTATCCCAAGGAATCTTATCTCTTGTCGACAGGTTATAACAACGGTCATTTATTGACATTTGTTAGTGAACGTAAATGACTGTTGATTAGATGGAAAGACAACTTGATGAAGAGCCCATCCGAGCTGACAGATGCTTTTCGAGCTGCTGGAAAAAAAGTTACACCTCAAAGAGCCAAGATCTTCCAGATTCTTTTTGAGAACCCAAATCACCCAAGCGCGGAGAGTGTCTTTGGTGAATTGGTAACTGAGATGTCCACCGTCTCGCTAAAGACCGTCTATCAAACTCTTGGTGAGCTCGTTGAGATGGGTGAGCTGAATGCTATTGATTTAGGGATCGGAGCTTTACGTTTTGACCCGAACCTAGATCAAGAACATCAGCACATGGTATGTTCGGTGTGTAAAGGTGTCTTCGACGTTGCTATTGAAACTCCAAAAGACATCGGCGTCCTTTCCCACAGAGTCGGTTTCTCGGTGGAGAGCGTTGAAATTACGGTTCGTGGAGTTTGTAAAACTTGCCGTAGTAGTAATGCTTCGAGCAATTGAGCTATTGTTCATTAAACCATCTAATTTAAATATCGCAATAAAACTAACTACAGCTTTCGAGTTGTTTTGAACAAGATTAGGAGAACTGAGCAAATGGCTGAGCTAAAAGGGACAAAGACCTCAGAGAATTTGAAGGAGGCCTTTGCAGGCGAATCCCAAGCAAATAGGCGCTATCTCTATTTTGCACAAAAGGCAGATGTTGAAGGATATCCAGATGTTGCATCTCTCTTTCGCGCTGTCGCAGATGGCGAAACGGGTCATGCTTTTGGCCACTTTGACTTTCTTGCTGATGGTGTAGGTGACCCAGTTACTGGAGTCGCTGTTGGGGCTACCGAAGACAACTTAAAGTCTGCCATTGAGGGTGAGACCTATGAATATACCGAGATGTATCCAGGCTTTGCGCGTACCGCTCGTGAAGAGGGATTTGACGAGATTTCTGAGTGGTTTGAGACACTTGCAAGGGCAGAAAAGAGCCATGCGGGTCGTTTTACTCAGGGACTTGAGTCACTGGCTTAAATAAGCTTTATTTTTGTAAGTTCTTAAAGTAGCAGCTATTTGAAAGACCATTGGTCTAGCCGCCTTCGCGGCTAGACCTGGTCTGATTATCTTGGAGAATGTACTTGACCATCACCTATGATCCAAAGAATCCGAAATACCACGATGAAGTAGATTTTCGTGGTGAGCTCGAGAGGGTATTTGACCTCTGTCACGGTTGTCGCCTTTGTTTGCACCTGTGTCCTTCTTTCCCGACACTATTCAATTTCATAGATTCATACGACGGTGACGTGGCCGCGATGACTCGAGCGCAATCCGATCAGGTCGTAGATGAGTGTTATCAATGCAAGTTATGTTATGTCAAGTGTCCATATGTGCCTCCTCACGAATGGGCGCTCGACTTTCCTAGACTGATGTTGCGAGCTAAGACGATTCGCAAAGAACGTGGAGAACAGACATTCATCGAAAAAGTCTCCGATAAGGTCCTTGGAAATACAGACCTGATCGGAATCGCTTCAGTGGCATTCTCGCCACTTGTCAATAAGTTGACAGATGTCCATTCAACCGCCAGCCGAAATCTTATGGAGAAAGGTTCAGGTATTGCAGCCGCTAGGGTCTTGCCACCCTATGCGAAAGAGAGATTTACTACGTGGTTTCGCAAGAGGCCAAGACCCTTTGTCTCAAATCGACGTGCCGATGCATCAGTCTTTCCAACTTGCTTTATTGAGTATATGGATCCCAAAATAGGCAAAGCGGTGGTCTCGGTCTATGAGCACAATGGGATTGGCTGCACTGTTGCTGAGCGCGCTAAGTGTTGCGGGGCACCTTGGCTCCATAGCGGTGATGTTGAAAAGTTTACAGAAGTTGCAAAGGCGAATGTTGAGGTACTAGATGCTGAAGTTCGAGCTGGTCGGTCTGTCGTCGTTGCCCAACCGACCTGTTCATATGTGATCAAGAGGGATTATCCAATCTATGTGGATACCGAGGCAGCTAAGAGGGTCTCTGAGGCCACCTATGACACCTCTGAGTTCTTCATGAAACAGTATCGACAGGACAAAGAGTCCATTGACCTTGAATTTCCCGGTGAGATTGCCCCAGACATCACCTATCACGCTCCTTGTCACCTTCAGGCTCAAAATATCGGCCTCAAGAGTCGAGATATGTTGAAGCTGACTGGTGCAAAGATCTCCGTGGTTATGAAGTGCTCAGGGATCGATGGGACATGGGGATATCGTGCGAAGAACTACGAACTCGCTAAGAAGGTCGCAGGTGGGCTAGCGCGTGCGATAGAAAAGACGCCGGCCACATCGATTTCGGGCGACTGCCACCTGGCCAACTATGCAATCACCGAAGAACTTTCTAAAAAGGTCGACCACCCAATGGTCATAATGGCTCGGGCTTATGGAATGAAGATCGATTAGCAGGTGAATCTATCTTTTTTATTGGCACTATCTGCTTGGACCGCGATAATTCCATAATTTTATTTATTCAAGATAAGCGTCAAAAGATATCAACTGGAGAATAGATGCAGCTTTTAACATTGGACGACATCGCTGATTTACGCGAGTATGAGAGAGTTCGAGATCAATATCGAAAAGAGATTATCTCACTAAAGAAAGATCGCCGTGTCTCGGTTGGGCCACTTCTTACCTTGATTTTTGAGAACCGCGAGACTATGAGGTTCCAAATTCAAGAGATGGCTCGCGCGGAGAAGATGGTTAGTGATGATCAGATCGAAACCGAATTGGCAATTTACAATCCTTTGATCCCAGCTAAGAATGAGTTGTCGGCTACCTTATTTTTGGAGCTTAGAACTCAGGAGGAATTGATGGAGTGGTTGCCAAAGCTAGTCGGAATTGAGGAGTCGGTAAAGCTTCAGATAAGCTTCGATGGCCAAGAGTATGAAGTCAATGCCACTACCGATCCAAGTCACAAAGAGCAACTAACTCGACAAGAGATGACCGCGTCGGTACATTACATTAAATTCAATCTTTCCCAGGAACAAGCTGATGCCTTTGCTAAAGGCGACGTCAAAGTTTGCTCTGGTCACCATTTTTATGATTTCGAGACACACCTATCGCCCCAATGCGTATCTTCGCTAGTCAAGGATTGGCAATAATTACCCTTGGGGGATTTTTTATCAAATCACGATTTTTCATTGGCTAAACTACGCTATTTCGGCTTTGGATCTCCGATAGAGGGTCGCTAAAACAACTATGCCATTTGTCCATTACTGCTATCTCAGAGATCGTCACACCGACGATCTCTGAGATACTTAGTTTTAGGGCCGTTTGCTGAAGGTTATAGCTCTTTACGAATGCACACTTTGGCCTTTTTAGCCTTGGCTATTGGTTGTCTGTTAATCAAAACATTCTCAGCAGATAAATTTGGAGATCGGAGTCTTTTTTTATTTGATTCCAGAGATGTTTCTTGACCTTTGGGCGTTACCGGGTCCGCCGTATGGGTAATCGCTAGCGCCAGGATCACTTGCTAGATTGAGTTCTTCAATTGAATCGTTGTCAAGGAGAAGATCTCCTGCGCCTAGGTTGTCATTTAACTGTTCTACGTTTCGACAGCCAAGTATTACGGAGCTGACAGAGGGGCGATCTCTCAACCATGCCAATGAGACTTGTGCCATTGTTGCATTAAAGTTCTTTGACGCTTTCTCTACGGCGGACAATACATCCCAGGTTCGTTCTTGACTGGAGCGTCGATAGTATGATTCAACTCCTCGATTCGGATTTTCACCAAGGCGTGTTGACCCAGTTGGGATCTGGTCTCTCTTATATTTGCCCGTAAGCCATCCGCCACCTAGCGGGGACCAAGGAAGAAGACCAACTCCATTTTCGAGGCAGGCTGGGATGATTTCCCATTCGATCTCTCTCGCAAGCAAATTATATTGAGGCTGGAGGGTCACAGGTGTATCGAGATGTCGATTTAGAGATAGATCTACAGTCTTTTGAAGTTGCCAGCCGGTGAAGTTTGACAGGCCGAAGTATCTGATTTTCCCAGCTGATACTGCATCGTTGAGGCACGAAAGAGTCTCTTCCAATGGTGTCCATGGATCCCAGGCGTGAACTTGGTAAAGGTCTATTGTCTCCAATCCAAGGCGCATCAGCGATGCATCGATGGCCTTTGTCAAATGACGACGGGAGAGACCAGCATCATTTGGTCCGCTTCCCGTTGGGAACCGACCCTTAGTGGCAATTATCACCTGATCGCGTTGGAATGGCGTTGTCTTTTTCAGCCATCTGCCAATGATCGATTCGGATTGGCCCTGTGTGTAGACGTCGGCTGTATCTATAAAGTTTCCTCCGGCCTCCATAAAGGTATCCAACTGCGCAAAGCTCTCGTTTTCGTCGGTCTCGTTTCCAAAGGTCATGGTGCCCAAGCAGAGTACTGAAACTGAGCATCCACTCGATCCCAGGGTCCGGTAGTTCATCTTTAGAGTCTCCTTAAAGTGGCTTTCTTTTTCAACGAAACTAGCGCAATGGCAGGTCTCTTGAGCGGTTTTTCTCGTTTTATACGTAATTAATTTCACTCTTGGCGAAAAGGCGGCCTCGCTTGTTTGGCGATGGCAAATGTACGGACCTTTCACGTTTAGTGAAAACAATGCGTGCAAATAGTAAAAATCAACCATTTATCGTTAAAGATTTGTTTTAATTGCGATTGCCTCTTTACAATGAGTGAAATCTGTCACATAATCGTGTTAATGATGAATTGCGCTGTGCGATGCATTTTTCGCTAGTGGGTGCACAGTGGATCGTTTTTGGGGGTAGTTGATGCAAGTCCAAACGTGGCGAGAGAACGCCGCATGCAAAGGGGTACGGCCGAGTCTTTTTTATCCGGAAGACGAATTGGAAGAGCGCAAAGCCAAGGCTATTTGCAACCTTTGCAGGGTGAAAGATCGTTGCTTGGAGTTCGCTCTGGCTAGCGGGGAGTCAGAAGGGGTTTGGGGCGGTCTGAATACTCGTCAAAGGAGACGACTCGCAAGAGCCCGTCGCGAACTTAAGGTGTACGTTGGGCTTTGAGCGATGCTAGCTTCGGAGCGGTAATTTGCGAAATGGGTTGGCTCTTTGAAGCGCCGTTTTTTTTATCGATCGTATCCCAGTAGCAATATATCTTGTAGAGCTGTGAGGTTTCTACTATGTTATCTGAAGCTCCCTTATCTTGCTGATTGGTAACTGGGCTCTTAACCCAAGACCATGGCTGGAGAATTTTGCGAAGTCGGGGTTTTGGCGATTTTGGGGCCCTGCGATAGGGTATTTTGGATTTCATGGCGATGGCAGTTCGAGCCATTCGATTGCCATGGGGAGTTTGCTTTGAAATGTTTGTCTCTTGCACAATTGTCAAGGCCTCTTTGTTATCGCGCAATAGTCAGTCTGGCAACAGATTCGAAGCCCCCAAAGTGTTAGCCTAATTTGATGTTCTGCGAGAGTTAGCTCTATGTTGATCAGAGATTCTCCAGTAAAACTGGAAATGGGTTGTCCTTTTTGACCTAGCGTTCAAAAGGTCTGTGGTTTGATGAAAGGGATGGTAGGTAGATAGATGGTCGGATCCAAGCGTATATTGAACCGAGAGCATTTGAGGGGCTTGATCGCAGAACAAGAGGTTCAGTTCTACGATAGAACCGCAAATTCCAGGGCCCTTTTTGAAGAGTCATCCAAAGTGCTCCTTGGGGGAGTGCCAATGAGCTGGATGAATAAGTGGATCGGCGGATACCCGGTTTTTTTCAAATCTGCTACTGCCAATAGGATCTTTGACGTTGATTCCCGCGAATATATTGATTTTTGTCTTGGGGATACTGGGGCCATGGCAGGTCATTCCCCGTTATCCACGGTTAGCGCAATTACTCAGAGAATTGGCCTACTCGGCGGTATCACCACAATGCTTCCAAGTGCCGATTCCGTGCTCGTAGGCAAGAACCTCTCAGAGCGCTTTGGACTGGATTTGTGGCAGTTCACCCTCTCTGCTACGGATGCAAATAGATTTGTAGTGCGTTTGGCGCGGCAGATTACAGGCCGAGGCAAGGTGATGGTCTTTTCCTATTGCTATCACGGTACCGTTGATGAAACCTTTGTGGTCTTAGAAGACGGGGTTACTAGATCGCGGGCCGGGAATGTTGGACCAAGTGTTGATCCATCTTCGACAACTGTCGCTGTTGAGTTCAACGATTTAGATGGCGTGAAAAAGGCGTTGGCAACTGGCGAGATTGCATGCATTTTGATGGAACCCGCCATGACTAATATAGGCATTGTCCTACCAGAAGATGGTTTTGTAAAAAGCGTGATCGAGGCGGCCCACGAAGTTGGTTCGTTGGTTGTAATTGACGAGACCCACACCTTTTCTGCTGGTTGGGGCGGCTGTACCCGAGAATGGGATCTGCATCCTGATTTTTTGACGATTGGCAAATCTCTAGGAGGTGGCGTTCCCTTTGGTGCTTTTGGGATTACTACAGAGGTTGCTGAGCGAATTAATTCTCAAACTGGTGTGGACTATGTAGACACCGGGGGAATAGGAGGCACTTTGGCGGGGAATGCCCTATCTCTGGCCGCAGCGAGAGCGACTTTGCTTGAAGTCTTTACCAAGGAAACCCAGGAGGCAATGAATGCGCTCTCAGCACAGTTTGCATCCGGGGTACAGCGCGTCATAGACGGGGCCGATCTTCCTTGGACAATTTCTACTTTGGGTGCTCGTAGCGAGTATCGATTTACTCCAGTGCTTCCAGTAAGTGGTGGTGAGTCAGCTGCTTCAGCCGATGAGGATCTTGATACCTACATGCATCTATTTATGGCAAATCGAGGGATTTTGATGACTCCTTTTCACAACATGGCACTCATGTCCCCTAAGACGACTCTTGAAGATGTTTTGTTCCATGGCCAAGTCTTTGAAGAAGCAGTAAGTGCAATCGCATGGATTTGAAGGATCTGGTATCTCGGTTTTCGTATTTGTGGATTGATTGGTCCAGAGTCCTTTTTTGGACGTCTCGTCGTTCGAGAAAGCCTTTTCGAACTTCGTTTCTCAACTCTTGGATGTACCAAGGTGAAACTGTTTGTGAGTGGCTAGCTAGTTACCTCTTACTTGATACGCGACTAAGGTTATTACATAACCGTATACAGATAATTATATCTGTATACGGTTATTCGCGGAGATGACTCAATGAGACCCGACACATTTTCATTACCGAGCAAGCTTAAGGAGCTTCCTTGGTTCACCTACGCCGATGCCAAGAAAAGTGGCTTACCACGGCAGTCGCTTTACCATTTACGAGATAAAGGAGAAATCGCGCAGTTGGCCCGTGGTATTTACCAAGCAACGGAAGCTAGTGACACAGATCCTTCCCTCATCGCTGCTGCAGCGTTACGTCCCGAAGCGATGCTATGCCTCCAGTCAGCTCTCGCTAGACACGACTTGACAGACGAGATTCCGAGGACGATTGACCTGGCGCTGCCTCGAAGCAAGAGACACCCGGCAATCAACGGACCAATCCGGTGGCACTCGTTCGATGTGGGTACCTTCGAGATCGGACGAACAGAGATTGAGATTTTCCGAGGAATTTTGATGGGCATCTATACGCCTGAGCGCTGCATTATCGATGCGTTCCGGCTGCGCGGAAAAGAAGGATACGAGACGGCGAACGAGGTTCTAAAGTGATGGCTTAAGACGTCTGGTTCGCAACCATCAACGCTATTGCGTATGGCGCAGACGTTCCCGAGGACCATCGGGCCACTTCGACATGCGCTTGAAATACTACTATGACCTTTGACCCGACGACAATATCAAAACTAAAAGCGTTCCGGGTGTGAAACTGGTCCTCCACTTCTTTGGGGGCTCACGCTACCCCAAATCCACACCGACTAGCGAGGAGACCTTATCTTGTGTAACTCCCGGATTCTCCCTAATACCTGAATCCGCTAGCGCGTTTTTTTTTCAAGCGTCGGTAGCGAAAGCAGTCTTGCCTTGAAGCGCTTGGTCATAATTGTCAGCCCAATCTCCGCCGTGCGTCATGAATGAAAGAGGTTGTAAATCACCTACAAGCTGATAACAATCACACTGCAATGCTACATAGATGATGGAACTACGCCCTCCGGGATCGCCTTTTGGGAGGAGATTCCAAACCACCTTATCGATAATGGCACGGGGCATTAGCTAAAGAGCGTTGTTCAAAGAGCGTTGTCCAAAGCGGTACTAAAAAAGTTAGAGCAATGACTCTTTCAGGTATGAGTTAAGAAGACGAGTGAAAACAAACCACTGACGAAGCGTTCGAAATTGGTATGGATGATGTCGAAACCGAGGGACGTCGAACTTTCGGGACAACTTGGAGACTAACCCAATTAGTGCTCCCCTTGGCTATATGGGGGCATCCGGCGTGTAGGTGGCGTGAGCTTAACATCAGGCGTTTATGTGGAACATGAGAACCCAGTCCTAGACGTTCTTGGCTAAGCCCACATGGGCTAAGCCCAAAGATGAGGAAAAACCTACAAGTTGCAGATCAACAAGAGGGAAAGTACCAAATGCCTATGGATTGGGGGCGGACCATCCCGTAGTAGCTACGAAGTCCTTGTAATGAGGATGTAAGCCAAAGAGATGGAGTAAACAGCAGATCTAGTTGTAATTGGCAAATGAACAACTTCTCAAGGTAAAAGTTGAGGGGGAGGGATCAAATGTCAAGACCACGACAAGAAAAAGCTTTTGACAAAAGACAAGTACGTCGTACTTAAAGCATACAAAGAGGCAAAAGCCAATCACAATAGACACAAAGCGAGCACCAGGGATTGATAAGCAGTCCATCTCAGTCTTTGAGATGGATCTAAAGAACAATCTCTACCAACTCTGGAATCGAATGGCTTCTGGAAGTTATTTTCCAGCGGCAACTAGATATGTCGAGATAGACAAGTCAGATGGCGGTAAAAGAATCCTAGGTATTCCAACCGTCAAAGATCGCATCGCCCAAGGGGTAGCTAAAGCCTACATAGAGCCAAGATTGGAAGAGGTCTTCCACGAAGACTCCTATGGTTACAGGCCGAATCGCTCAGCCCATGATGCCATTGAAAAAGCACGCAAGAGATGTTGGAAGTACGATTGGGTCATTGATCTAGATATCAAGGCCTTCTTCGACACAATAGATCATGAACTGCTGCTAAAAGCTGTCTCTATGCACGTATCAGAGCCATGGATAATTCTCTACATCAAACGTTGGTTGAAAGCTCCAATGCAAAACAAAGATGGACAACTAATAGATCGAGAGCAAGGATTACCCCAAGGAGGCTTATGCGAAGCTTCGCATAAGCCTCCCTATGTGAAGTAAACGATTATGCGAAGTTGAAAGACATACCCGCATTTCACGGTGGTATTTGGGTCTGATTTACTTCGCATAACGCCATGGTGTTCCAAAATGGAGTGGCAGATCTTTATGATCCCATAGTCCATTGAGGAGGCACTAAATTGATTCCTGAATCATTTTCACAATTGACAACTGACTTGGAAGCCGAGCTATATCGGCTGCACTATACCCAGGCGACTACCAACTACTATCGCCGCATGTGGAACCATGTGGGCGGCAACGTTTCTTGAAAGTAAAGAGCCGAGCAGTTCACTGAGGAATTAGGTCTTCGATTCTTGGGGCATGTAGATATTTCCACTACCGAGATTTATGCCCGAGCCGATACCGAGTTGAAACGCTAAGCTCTCGAAAAGGCGTATCCCAACATGATCTCGCCAGATTTGCTCGAATGGAAGGACGATGCTGACCTCCTTGCCTCCTTGACAGGTCTTTGAGGAATTGATACCCGATTATGCGAAGCTAGTGCACCGGTAGATACCCTGTGAAATGCGGGTATGTTTTTCAACTTCGCATAATCGTTTACTTCACATAAGGCGGGGCGATTTCTCCGATTTTGGCGAATCTGTTCTTACATTACGCTTTTGACAAATGGATGGTAAAGAACTTACCCTATGCCCCGTTTGAACGATACGCGGATGACCTTTTGGTACATGTGAAAACAAAGAAACGAGCCGAAGAGATCCTAGAGGCTATAGGTCAGAGAATGACGCAGGTCAAGTTGGAGTTACATCCACAAAAGACCAAAATCGTCTATTGTAAGGACTCCAACCGTAAAGGAGAGTTCGAACAAATACGCTTTGACTTTCTAGGATTTACCTTTGCACCACGCTACGCCCGCAATAAGTTCAAGCAGCAGTTTAACAACTTCCTGCCAGCGGCTTCAGATAAAGCGGTAGAAGAAATGGGCAGAGAACTTAGGCGGTTTCGTATTCACCTCCAAACAGGCCAAACCATAGCCGAACTCGCCAGGCTTTACAACCCGGTGATCTTAGGCTGGATCAACTACTATGGACGCTTCTACAAATCCAGATTAGGCCAACTCCTCCGACGTATCAATATCTATTTGATTAGATGGGCACGCAAAAAGTACAGGCGACTTAGCATACGAGCAAATGCTTGGAAATACCTATCTCAAATAGCCGAACGTGAACCCAATCTTTGGGCTCACTGGTCATTTGGGGTAATACCAAAAGTCGGTTCGCTAGGAGCCGTGTGAATTGAGAGGTTCACGCACGGTTCTGTGAGAGCGGGGAGGGGAAGTTCCTCCCCGCCACTCGACAAATTCCCGGAAAATCGCACCAATTGGCTGCTTTAGCCATTGGCCAAAGGCCCTCTGGGGCAACTGGGAGCCTTCCACGTTGGTTTTCATGGCACAAATAAGCCATGGCGTGAAAGTTTGGATGAACAACTTGCATAAAACCGTTAGTCTGGATTCATGTCCCAGGGTTCAAAAATTAGTAGTTCTGCTTCCAGTCCTTCAATTGATTGGAAAAATATCCTCGGAACCTTGATGGCGGGTCAATCTTTGACCTATGAAGAGTCATACAGTGCGATGATTTCGTTGCTTGATGGAGAGCTCAGTCCGATTATTGCATCAGCGTTTTTGGTGGCGATTCGAGCCAAGGGAGAGACCGTCCAAGAGATGACAGCCATGGCGAATGCCATGGTTGATGAGGCAGTCATGTTGGACTATCCTCATGACTTGATAGATACCTGCGGTACCGGTGGTGATCAAAAACACACAGTCAATATCTCAACTATGGCGGCCATCGTTGTGGCTTCTAGTGGAATTAAGGTGGCAAAACATGGAAATCGAGCTGCATCATCGCTTTCTGGTTCTGCTGACGTCCTAGAGGCTTTGGGTGTTCGAATAGATTTGGGTCCCACCCAAGTACGTCGTTGCTTAGATGAGACAAATATTGGTTTTTGTCTGGCGCCTCGATATCATCCGGCAATGGCAAATGTAGTTCCCGTCAGACGGGGACTTGGCGTTCCGACATCATTTAATTTTCTGGGGCCTCTAGTCAATCCAGCCAAAGCCAAGCGGCAGGTAGTTGGCGTCTTCAATGGTTCAATGTTAAAGACGATGGCGGAGGTCTTGTCCAAATTGGGATCAGAACATGCTCTCGTGGCCCACAGCTATGACGGCTATGACGAATTGTCAACAACTTCGCCAAATTATGTTGTAGAACTTACCCGCGACGGAGATTCGAGCGCAATTTTTGACGAGTATGTTTTGGATGCTATGGACTTTGGTCTTCGCAGATGCGATCCAAAAGAGCTTCTCGGGGGTGACGCAAGCTACAACGCATCGATCCTACTTGAATGCTTAGATGGCAAGCAAGGCGCGGTGCGAGATATCGTAGTGTTAAATTCTGGGGCAGGAATCTACGTTGGTGGGGGAGCACGCTCCATCGCCGACGGAATTGAGATGGCTCGAGAGTTCATTGACTCGGGTCGCGCTAAAAGAACCCTTGAAGGATTTATTGCCACTTCCAACATGTCATAGTTTTTCCTGCGACTAGCGAAGGATCATTTTCAAGTTTGAGGCACCACAGAGAAGTGGGTACCTTGGATTAGCGTTGTCGTACCTCTTGTTAGAAGTTGGCGAAAATGAACGGTGCGAAAGAAAAGTCGGTAGTGCTAGCGGAGTCGACGTGGTAAGGACTTCCCAATCATTGACCCTTGTTATGTACTTCCAGAGTAGCCATAGTTCATCAAACGTCTCAGGGTCGGGTGTACCATTTGGGCGCGCAAGCTTTGGCGGATGATCGCCTCTATTTGGTAGCGGTGTGCCTGATGTAATTTTTATTTGAGAACTTCCTGCTAGAGTGGAGATCTTTTTTATCTCTTTGACGGATATATCTATCTGCCCGAAGCTCAAGAGCAGACGAACGTCTTGTGAGGAAGCGTAAAGCTCAAGTATTTCGATCTCTTGGAGGTAGCAGGTTATCCATTGGCGAAGGATACCTTTGATTAGATAATCGGAACCCCTGCGGAGCAACTCGGCTCGTTCGAATTCACATGATGAGGCTAGGGTCATCATCTTTATGTGAAGGTGGTGACTTAGGTATTGTAGAATCCGTAGCGTCTCGTTTGATTTACCATTTGGCGCTGTTGGCTTTGGGGATGTCAAAAGTTCAGTGATTCCTGTGATAATATCAAAATCTTCTTTTGTATTATCTCGCGAGAATAGGTTGGGTTCTAAGATCGACTGCAACGCGAAATTGGCAAGTTTCGCAGATGCAGAAGATCGGAAAGGACCAATCGCTTGGCTATCGGATGACCACTGGGGACTACTCAATCGTCGTATTGGCAATTTGTTCGTCTTGCCTTTGGTGGACTTCCTATTTATAGGAAGCTCAATATAGCAGAGGTTGGATGCCTCAATTTTTCCCAAAGAGTTAAATCGAGGGCGTAGCTCAGCAATGAGTTTTGACTCAAGAAGTAGGGCCTCAAGTTCCGTGGCAGTGGTCGCAATGCCTACTGAGGCTAATGAGCCGAGCATGGGGTCTACCTTTTTTCTACTGTCTGAATTGAAGTAGGAACGAAACCTCTCATTGAGGTTGGTTGACTTCCCAACATAGCTGACCTCTCCGAGTTGATTTTCAATCCAGTAGACTCCGGTTTTTCTTGGAATGTAGTTGCAAATCCTAAGTTTTTTGGCATGCCTGTCGCCTATAAGATTTGGCAGTGCTTCAAACTCTTCCAGAAAGACAACTCCATAGCTCGACGAGCGCTCGATGAGGAGATGAAGTAGATCCACGGTGGCAAGTACGTCAGCCATAGCTCTATGGGCTGGCTGGTGATCAAGTTTTAGGGCACCAGCAATAGTGGACAACTTGAAATTTGGAACTTCACCGCGCAAGAGCCGTCGGGAGAGAGTCAAAGTGTCAATTGTCGCGTTATCAATCTTGGCACTTGGCCAATATCTCGAGACCGCTGCACCTAAAAACGAGAGGTCGAACCTTACGTTATGGCCTACAACCACGGTATCTTCTGTCATCTCATAGAAGCGAGTTATAGCCTCTTCAAGCGAGGGTGCTCGCTCAAGCATTGCAGGTCGGATGCCTGTCATCTCGCTTATAAATGGAGTGATCTCTCCTTTTATCGCCACTAGAGTTTCGTAAGAGTCAATCACCCTACCTCCTTGGACCACAACGGCAGCGATCTCGGTGATCTCGTTGTCGATCGCTGAAGTGCCGGTGGTCTCGACGTCGACCACTAGAAACTTGATTTTATCGAGGTAGGAATCTTGATGGTGAAATTCAAGTTGCATTGTCTGCGTCCCGGTGATATCTAGATAGAACATACGTACGACAATATCTTAGGCTTGTAATATCTGAGATGGTGTTGGTGGAGCCAAGTCAGATGAAAGTCTTGATAGCTTTTCGCATTTGGAGCAAATGTTTTTTGTAGCTGGCTTGGTCGTCGTCGCTTTATGGATCAAAGTTTTCACGAGTTTCAATTTGGCGGTTAGACTGAAAGGTCGTGTAGTGTTTCATCTTGGTTGCGTTGATTGTAGGACTTCGAGGTACCCTTGATTCGAACTGCGGAGTTGTAATGACTCTTGTTGAACGGTTGTTCTTCTCAAGATAAGAGCATTTCTGACGAAGTTTGAAGGGTTCGAGTTATTAGTAGGTGGCATCGCAATGATAGATTTGAGGCGCTTTGGTCCTCTTCGCTTATTTTGCGGTTATCCCCAGAGCCGTGCTTTGAAGTTCGATTGGCGCTGCTCCTAGTTGAAGCGACACGTCAGAGGCCTTAAAAGGTCTCTATTTTACAGGTTTATTTTTAGATAGAAACGAAGATTTTGCCACTATGAGTTCCGTTCAAATGCCTAAATATCGTTGTGATAACTGTGGCAATAAGACCAGATTTGACGTTGTAGCTTCGGAGCGATCGAAGTCTTTCTTCCATTACAGCCTTGGGGGAGAACTTGGTATCGAATCTCGTGAGGTTTTGGAGTTTGTTGTAGAGTCGGTTACTTGCCGATGGTGTGGTTCGAATAAGTCCGTAGTCGACGATAGTGCCGAAGTTGCAGCATCTATAGAGCAGTGACTTTTCTAGGTTGAGCTCAAATTAGGTGAAAGATCTCGCTTGCTACTAAAGCGCTGCCAAGACTTTAGCCTGTGTATTGGTCGGAAGCTATTTATCAAAGAGAACCATGAGGAGCCGTCAGGGACGGCTTATCTCTAAGTTGTTAGATTCATGATGACATTGGTCATGATTGCGATCGAAAGTTTTCACATTCATTTAGGATTAATAACATCTAGATAGTGTTAATTACTGGCGTGGTGGATTACGGACTTGGGCCACAAGTATGGCCTTTGTTCACCATGGTAGGTATTGAAGAATTGAGTTAGGGCAGGAATAGATGGCGAGCGAACTAACTGTAGAGTTGACTACTAAGAAAGAGCGATCCAAGCCAAAGCCGTGGCAGATGGCCAAAGTCACCGATATTATTGTCGAGACACCAGAGACAAATACCCTTCGAATTGCAGTGCCTGAGGCGGATCCGTTCCTTCCAGGTCAGTATTACAATATTAGAATTCCAATTGAAGGTCGTCCTCGCCCTATTCAAAGAGCATATTCAATCGGATCATCTCCGCACCCGGATTCCTCAATAATCGAGGTAGGCATCAGGGAGACTCCAGGAGGTCTGGTGTCGCCGGTTCTGGTGCGACAAGTGGCACCGGGAGACCTTTTGGAGGTACGTGGGCCCTACGGTGCTTTTACTTGGACCCAAAGTGATGGTGGTCCCGTGCTTTTGATTGGGGCAGGTTCTGGTGTTGTGCCTTTGATGGCCATGATTCGATATCAAATTGCTATGGGTACTTCAATTCCTATGCATCTTCTTTTTTCGTCCAAAAGTTACGAATATGTTATCTATGGTCGGGAGTTAGAGGAACTAAGCGCCGAATATGACTGGCTAGAGGTGAGCCATTCATTTACGCGTGATCCGGATGACGCTAGGGCGAGATACCATCGTCGCATCGACGCTCAAATGCTTGAAGAGATATATGGTGAAGTATCCGCTCGCGTTGCTTATATATGTGGGCCTCCTGAGGTGGTAGACCTCTCTGAAGAGATTCTTCTTCGGTTGGGAATGGACCCAGATGGTGTGCGTACGGAAAAATACGATTGATCTATGACCATCTTGGTGGATAGACCAATGTGGGAGTTTCGTGGGGTGATGCATGCGCATTTAATCTCGGATCATTCGCTTGTGGAACTACACGATTTTGCATTCATGCTTGGGTTTCCTGAACGCGCTTTCCAAGGAGATCACTATGACATTCCGGACTTTCTGATAGACGCAGCCCTGGAACTAGGCGCACAACAAGTGGATTCTAGGGAGCTTGTGCGACGGTTGAAGCTATCTGGACTTCGACTAAGTCCAAAGCAAAGAGACAGGGGCGGTCACTCCTAGTACCTGTAATCACTCAAGGCACGTGGATAGCAAATTGACTGGATTTGAAGATCGATTTGGCGATGTCGTGGTCGACCAATCGTCTCTGTTGCGCGGAAATAATGATGGAACTTTATTTAGAACTTGAGGCGAAGTCTCTGGAATTGGGGCTAATTGGCTTTGGGGTGGCACCTATAAGGCGTTTTAGAAATGTCTTGGTAATGCTCAAAGATCGCAAGGAGATCGGTCTAGCCGATTCCATGGAGTTCACCTATCGAAACCCTAAACGATCGACCGATCCCTCGGCGATCTTAGATGGTGCGCGTTCCATGGTTACTCTTGGTCTTTCGTATTATCCATCCACGGAAATTGCGATTGAATTTTCCTCTCCAATTGCTAAATATGCGCGGAGCGACTTCTATTCGATCTTGCGGGATCGCCTTGAGACTTTGGCGAAATTGATTCGATCTAAAGGGTTTAAGGCTGTAGTTGTCATGGACTCTAACGCGCTTGTCGACAAAGAGGCTGCTGTGCGAAGTGGTTCTGGCATCTATCTAAAGAATTCACTGCTTTCCATACAAGGCCATGGAAGTTTTGTCGTAATTGGAACCATTATTACAGATGCTGAGATTGAGAGGTCGCCAAAGCGCTCTCGGATTACGGGTTGTGGGAGTTGTACTTCGTGTATTCAAGCTTGCCCCACCTCTGCCATTGGCCCTAACGGCACAATCGATGCACGGCTGTGTATATCTTGGGTACTTCAGCGACCCGGAGGGATTGACCCTGCCCTGAGGAGCCGCATTGGCGTTCGAATCTATGGGTGTGATATCTGTCAAGACGTATGTCCCTACAATGCGAAACTGAAGGCTAATGAACCTCACTTGGATGAGGTGGTTTCCGATCTTATAGCAATTTTAGGCCTCGGCGATCAGGAATTATTGGAGCGGTTTTCTCACCTTTATATCTACAAGCGGGACGTAAATACTCTACGGCGCAATGCCTTAGTAGGCCTCGGAAACTCTAAAGCATTACAGCTCCAAGAGTTCCACAGGGTATTAGAGGTCTTGAGGAACTACTGCGAAAGTGACGATTTGATCTTGGTGGAGCATGCCAAGTGGGCCCTAGATCAACTTACTTAGTTTCTCGAAGTGGCAGTCCCGAAAGCGACAGTACCTTCTGTGGTGCGCGCTCTTATTCAAATTGAGATCGAGTAGTTTGAATAGCGAGCAGTTTGTCCTTCGGATTTCTTCCGGAGCTAGGAGGTGTGCTTAGGACAAAGTAGCCCATTCAGAAGTCGCTAGACTGTGGAAGATTTTCCAGGGTGATTCGGATAATTTTTAGCTCCCTTTGATCATGCGTCTGGCTCATTGCACTTCTCGAAGGATTTTCATCTTGTTTCACCTTTTGAGATAAAGACCTATTATCATGACTGAGACCAAAAAGTAATCGAATCGCAAGTATCTCAATGGAGGAATGTGACCTTTAAGCGCTCAAAAAAGTCCCTTAGCTGGAAGGCGAATCAAAAGCTAGCGCCTGTGAGGCATTTTTTGGTGACCAACGACTTTCCTCCCAAGGTAGGTGGAATCCAAAACGCATTATTTGAGATCTACAAGCGACTACCACCTGAATCGTTCGCGGTCATAACGCCACACTATCCGGGGGACGATGACTTTGACAGTGGGTTGCCCTTTAAGGTAATTAGGGTTAGGTGCAAGAATCTGCTACCTACTAAATCATTTGTACGAACCCTTGAGGACCTCATTGATCAGATGAATCCCCAAAGCGTAGCACTGAATCCAATTTTACCAATTGGGATGCTCTCCAAGAAGATCGATAGAGATGTAACTATTCTTCTTTGGGGAGCTGAGGCGGTTATTCCCGCTCGACTTCCTGTTTTGAGGTCGTTGGTCAAGCAAGCTCTGTCGGGCGCAAAGGGGGCGATCTCGTGTGCCAACTACACCCTAGATGCTCTTTCGAATGTGCTTTCCCCACAAGCAATGGCCCAATCTACAGTAGTCTATCCCGGTGTAGACAGTGCGAGATTTGAACCTGCGACCAAATCACAAAAGGCGGAGTTGAGGGTCAGATATGGCTTTGCAGATGACGCATTTGTCATATTTTCAATCTCACGCTTGGTCCCTAGAAAAGGTATGGATGTCCTGATCTCAGCTGCGGCCTTGGCAATGGCAGAGATACCTAACCTGGTGGTGGCGATAGCAGGAGATGGAAGGGAACGTCGCCGACTTGAAGCGCTGGCAAAGGAGTCTTCTGCGCCAATTCGATTCTTTGGACGGGTGAGCAACGATGAATTGGTGAGTTTTTATCAACTTTCCGACCTCTTCTCGATGCTTTGTTACAACCGGTGGTTTGGACTAGAACAAGAAGGGTTTGGCATCGTATTTTTAGAGGCAGCCGCATCGGGTCTTACGATAATTGCCGGTGATTCCGGGGGGTCAGCAGAAGCAGTTGGAGGCCAAGGCTTTGGCTTTGTTCTGCGAGATCAAAGAGACCCCAAGGCTGTTGCACAAAAGATCATTGAACTCTATAAAGATCCTAATCTACGCAGCCAAGTCTCGTCGGCGGCTCGAGAGAGGTCGCTTAGGGACTTCAACTATGAGATGCTTGCCGATAAATGGCGTAAATATTTTCAGTTATAGGTTTATTCGGTCGTGTGGTAGGGTCTTGTTTGCTAGATATAGAGATATTTTGGCAAACAAGGGTCCTTGGTAACAGGTTTTTTTTGAAACAATTGATTATGATAGCTTTGGCGTGATTAATGAAGCGTCATTATCAGCGATATGTAAGAGTCCGCTCAATGTTTATTGATGTGTGACCAATAGGTTTAAACTGGAACGGCGAGGTGTTTTATGGACAAGACTGTTGAGACCGCGATTGTAGCAGCAAGTCCTGGCGATTGCTACAACATCGCGATTGACTTTGAACGATATTCAGAGTGGGCTGGCGATATCAAGTCTGTTGAAGTACTTGAGCGTGATGAATTAAATCGCGGCAAGCGCGTCTCTTTCAGGGCAGCTGCCTTTGGCCGTAGCGCTGCATACACCTTGATTTATTCATATGGTGACTCGGATCTTCCTACGATAACTTGGTCGCAAGAGAAGGCAGACCTCACATCTAAATTGGATGGTCGTTATCTCTTTACTCCAACCAAGGATGGAATGACTGAGGTAAGTTACTCTCTAGAAGTTGATCTATTGGTGCCAATTCCAGGGTTCGTGAAGCGTCGTGCCGAGGCAAAGATTGTCCATAGTGCTCTAAAGGATCTTAAGACGCGCGTAGAGGCAAAGACGAATCATGACGGCGCAAACCGACATTAGTGTTATCTTTTAGGGTTGGCTTTGATTTGGGCGGGACAAAACTCGCTGGAGTTTTGGTCGATCAAAATTTGAAGCCTGTTGCTTCTTGCTTCGTGCCTGCCCCCACTCATGGACAGTGGCTAGGGGAGGCGATGATGGACGTAATTGGGCGCCTATGTATGACCGCCAAGATCGTTCCAGGACAGATCGAGGCCGTTGGTGCCGGCTTGCCCGCTTTGATAGCCCCAGGCGGAGCCATTCAAAGCTGTGCTCATCTTCCTAGCCTCGTTGGCATGGACATTCAAAACGAGATACAAAGTGCAGGTCGGTGGAGAGTTCATCTTGAAAATGACGTCAACTGCGCAGCTGTAACCGCGATGGCGAATCACGGTAGTTCGTTTCTGCTTTTGACTATTGGTACGGGTATCGGTGGTGCGCTCGTTGAAGATGGAAACCTGCGACGGGGTTTTAGAGGTTTTGCAGGTGAATTTGGACATATGGTGATTGCCGTAGGCGGAGACCAATGCGTCTGCGGTAAACGTGGCTGTGCGGAGGTCTATGCATCGGGTAGTTTTTTAGCTTCACGAGCTCGACGGGCTATGGAGCAGGGCCGTCTAAATGAAATACCCGATGATGCGGACGCAACGTCAATAACATGGACCAAACGTATCTTTGAGATTGCTGCTACCAACTTGGTCGCAAATCGGATTGTTGAAGAGTTCTGCTCCTATTTGGCAGTAGTCATCTCTAACTTAATTGAGGCAACAGATGCCAAGATGGTTTTGATAGGCGGAGGAGTCTCTGCCTCATTTGATCTCTTTGAGGAAAAGTTGAACCATGCCTATCTCTTGGCGATGCCCAGCGATCGCCTTAGGCAAGATATTGTCTTTCAAGCGATTGAATTTGGACCATTGGCCGGCGCTATCGGCGCGGCTGCAATTGCGTAACCTCATATCCATAACTCCCTAGCTTTGTGAATTGAGCTTTGTGAATTGAGCTTTGTGAATTGAGCTTTGTGAATTGAGCTTTGTGAATTGAGCTTTGTGAATTGAGCTTTGTGAATTCTTAAAGCTTTTAGCCCTGCGATGATGCAATTGCCCCCCCCCACACAAAAGGTGTCAGTTGGCCGTCTCGAGACGAACCCTAAATCTATAGTAGACACCCGTCTTTTACCTGTGGCGTCTTTTTGGTTAGCGTTTTTCCCAAGGCGATTGAGCGGTTTGATTCTTTGGTTGTGGCTGAGGGCCTCCAGGTTTATGGTTACCTTCTTCTACTTTTTGTTGCTTTGTGGCGACCCATTCCAGATTACATTATCTATCCGAAAAGGCTCTATCCCAAAAGGCTTAGTCTTTTCCTGGGTGAGCGAACCCAGGGGATCACAAAGATGAGTTTTTGAGGAAGAGTTGAACGTGGCGACCTAGAACTCTTTATTGGTGATTCGTAATGATGCTCGCAGGGGATTTCCGTCTCTGTATGCGTGGGCCTGTTTGATGGTCGCCATCTAATCATACTTTAATGAGGCAGTCTTGGTCGTATAAGGGTTTGGGGGGCATGTGACAAGAGGATGGACCTCCTTAGAGTTGATTTTATGATTATTCAGCCATATTTTCAAGCTGAACGATCAAAAGCGACCATACTAAACTAATACAATGGAATTTCGCAGAATTAATGGTTTGCCCCCGTATGTCTTTGGGATTATCGATTCGATAAAGAAGGATCTGCGCCGTGCTGGCGAAGATGTAATTGATCTAGGATTTGGAAATCCAGACATACCTTCTCCCGAGCTCGCAGTCGCAAAGTTGACCGAGGCGGCACATAATTCGCGGAATCATCGTTACTCTTCTTCGAAGGGTATCCCCAATTTGAGGCGTGCGGTTTCTAGCCTCTATTTGCGAAAATATGGCGTAGAGATTGACCCCGATACTGAGGTCGTTGCCACGATTGGCGCCAAAGAGGGTCTCTCTCATCTGATGTGGGTCCTTGTGGGACCGGGAGATACAGCATTAGTGCCGTCGCCATCGTACCCCATTCATATTTGGGCTCCTCTCTTCGCGGGTGCGGAGGTTCGTCAAGTTCGTTTGGGCGAGCCCGGGTCGTCACCCGAAACTTTTTGGGAGAACTTGCTGGAGGCATATGAGTCCACCTGGCCTAAGCCTAGAGTAATCGTTGTCTCCTTTCCTCATAACCCAACGACAATGTGCGTAGATCTACCATGGATGAAGCGGTTGGTAGACTTTGCTCGCGAACGTGGGGTGATTATTGTTCACGATTTTGCGTATTCCGATACCGCCTTTGATGGGTACAAGCCACCTTCGATTATGCAGGTAGAAGGAGCTAAGGAGTGCGCGGTCGAGTTCTACACTCTGACCAAGGCTTACTCGATGGCGGGCTGGCGGATTGCATTTATGGTTGGCAATAAGGATGTCGTTGCTGCCTTGACCAAGTTGAAGAGCTATCTTGATTACGGGGCATTTCAACCGATTCAGATCGCGGCAACAGTGACTTTAAATGAGTTGGATGAATATCCGCCACTGGTGAATGCTCAGTATCTAGCACGTCGAAATGCGCTATGTGATGGTTTAGCCAAGATCGGTTGGGAGATACAAAAGCCAGCCGGGACTATGTTCGTATGGGCGCAGATACCAGAACCGTATGCGGAGTACGGATCGCTTGAGTTTGCTAAATTTTTAGCGACTCAGGCAAATGTGGCTACCTCGCCTGGCAATGGTTTTGGTCCTGGTGGCGAAGGCTTCGTGCGGTTTGCGCTGATTGAAAACGAGCTTAGGATTGCCCAAGGAATTAGAAATCTCAAGCGAGCCCTTGTGAAACTTTAGAGTTCGAGCCGATGTGCCGGGTGGTGAACCAGGGTGCTTCCAGACGGTCAGATAGATTTGCTCGAGCCAGGGCGATACAAGCCTTAATCATCTATGGATAGCCTCGACCTCTAGAGTCAGCTGGGGTCCTTTTAACTAAGGAATTGATCTATGGGGTGTTTTGCCTGGCAGTTCGAAAAGGGTAAATGATTGATCGATTTTTTGGTTTTTGAATAGATCGGTTCTGTGCAGTAGCTTTCTTTGATGGCGGCACTGACGTACTATCGAGCAGCGCACTTGGGTGAGTTACTCGAGTAGATCACCTGGCTAATGCGCTTTAGCATCGGTTTTGACTGCTTTGTGGCCTCTATTGTAAAAGGGTGGACGAGTAATTTCAGTTTCGCAGTTTGTTTCTTTTGGAGCGGTGGCGATTGTATTTATCGTTGTTCCTGGTCCAAGTGTTTTATTTACTATCGGAAGAGGCATAGCTTTAGGTTCTAGGGCTGCTGTGGGGACAGTTCTAGGGAACTCGGTAGGAGTGTTTGTCCAGGGCTCTATTGTGGCTTTTGGAGTGGGGGCGATATTGACCCACTCTCCCGCAATAAGAACGATTTTAAGGATAGGCGGCGCTCTTTATCTTGCTTATTTAGGAGTTCGAACTTGGCGTCATCGACACGATAGGGTAAATGTTGAGATAGATGGTACCACCCAAATGCCCATGGCTAAGGTAATTGCAGAGGGTGTTTGGGTTGGTTTTGCCAATCCAAAGACGGCTGTCTTCATGGCCGCTATCTTGCCTCAGTTCGCAAATTCACGTTATGGGAATCTCAGCTGGCAGATGCTAGCTTATAATCTTGAGTTTGGGATCATGGGCTTCATCTCCGATAGCGTATATGGTATTTTAGCAGGTACCTTTAGAGGCTGGCTCTCGGGTTCTAGCCGTCGACTGGCTAACCTAAGTGGCGCCGGGGGTCTTTTGATTGTTGTGATGGGAGTCAGTCTCTTAATCTTTGGCGGATAAGACTAACGATCAAGGGGTTGGTGTTGATGAACAAGATTTACCGTTTTGCGATGGCTGGTGAAATCTGTTCGTAATAGTAGGGATATAAGGTTTTAAATCGTGGCTAAATATGTGATGAGAATATGGTTGGATGATCGACCCGGCGCCTTAGGTGCAGTTGCATCACGAATTGGCTCGGTAAAGGGCGATCTTGTCGGAATAGAGATTTTAGAACGAGGAGGTGGCAAGGCTATCGATGAAATTATCGTCGAGATCTCGAACCCTGACCTTTTGGATTTGGTGATTAGGGAGATACATGAGGTCGATGGCGTAGATGTGGAAGACGTTAGACCGTGGCCACACGACGAGCATGATATCCGCCTAGCGCCACTGGAGATAGCTACGAGGTTGATAGACGAGCAGGAGGTTGATTCCCTGCTTATGTCTTTGACTAAGAATGTCCTAGAGGTTTTTGAACTTACTTGGTGCGGCGTTGTAGATATTGAAAAAGAGATAGTGACAGGTCTCAATGGTCAGGCACCGCCTTTGACTTGGATATGCGCATACGCGCTAGGCGGAAGTGCGCGTGGAACTCTGGATATCTCTAGTTCAGGTTCTGAGGAGATCATGCTATATGGTCTGGACTATGACGGTTTGAAGTTTGTTGTCGCGCGCGAAGGGCGACCATTTAGAGCTCTAGAGAGATCTCAGATTTGGATGATTGCTCGAATATGTGGTCAGCATGCCAAGCTTCTAAGACTCGTATCGCTCTGACTTTAGGTTTAGGTAGTTTTTGCTATCCAGATTTAGGGTGTGCTACTTCTTGCTATCCGTTTTTGACATGTAGTCACTTTTTTTGCGGCCAATGCTTTAAATTCTTTACCGATTGCCCTTGGGCTTTGCTAATAAATAGAGACAACGAGCCGCCATGGCTCATGCCATATATGCAAATCGAATGATTTTCCAACTAGATAGGATTTCAAAAGGTACTTTCGCCCGGCAATCAATTAATGAACCAAGTGCTAACTCGGGTTCTATAACCGCCTAAATTGTGTTGTGCATCTTGCTTGGTGGGTTGTTGATCAACTCTAACCTAAAGGCAGTCTCAGGTCGTGTGAAGATACCTTGTACAATTAGATCTCGTCTAAAGTCAAGATACTCTTCAAGAATCTTAATCGCTGAAGGCGATATTTCCTCGTTGAGCTTCGCGGCGGGTTTTTGTATCTTTATGAGTCTTTGCGAGGTGGCCAAAGTCTATATGCTAGAGGATCTTTGCTATATATTTATTCCAGTTTTCCCTTCTAGCCTTAGCGCTGTAGGCGCTTGGGCTAGGGTTAAAGGTAGAAGTTGACCTTGTTATCTCGGCTACCTGAGGCAGGTCAATCACTTCTTGTGAGATACCCGCCAAAAGCGCTGCTCCAAAGGCAGTTGCCTCTGAGGCTTTGGCTCGTACAGTAGGAATTCGTGTCTGGTCAGCTTGGAGTTGGCATACGAAATTACTTGTGCTCAAGCCTCCATCGGTACTTAGGGTCTCCACCTTTGATCCAGAGGCCCTCTCCATCGCCTCGATTACCTCTTGGGTGCGCATTACGACGCCTTCGATGCTAGCTCGGATGATATGGGCTGGGGTAGTAGCAGTCGAGATTCCAAAGATTGCGCCCCGAGCGTCGGTCCGCCAATATGGAGCGCCAAGCCCTTGAAAGGCTGGTATCACAACCACACCGTCACTGCTTTGCACAGAGGAAGCCATTGTGTCGATCTCAGAGTAGTTCGAGATAAGTCCCAGACTGTCTCGGAGCCAACGCATAACGACACCCGAAGTAAATATAGACCCTTCTAGACAGTAGGTTGGTGATTGATCGCCAATCTTCCAGGCTATCGATTCAAGAACCTCTGTCTTGGGTGAGATACGCTTTTGTCCCACGTTTGCAACTGCGAAGGTTCCAGTTCCGTGCGTTACCTTTGTCGACATCGGCGTGATCATGCCTTGACCAAAGAGAGACGATTGTTGATCACCGATTATCGAACCAATGGTGACTCCGGAAAACGGCATACCAGGGGCGATCGCAAGGGCTATCTCAGCGGTATTTACAAGGTTTGGCAAGTGTTTGAAGTCAATGCCAAAGATTTCTGTTAGTTCTTCGTCGAAGGCCAGCGAATCTAGATTATAAAGGAGTGTTCGCGAGGCATTCGAAGGATCAGTAACCGGTTCGATTGCTGGATTTGCCCCCATCAGATGCCAGGCAATAAAGGCGTCAACGGTTACTAGCTTTGGCCTTCTGGCACTTGCAAGATAACCGTTCTTCGTCAGCCAAGTCATTTTTGTTGCAGAGAAGTAGGGGTTGAGCTCAAGGCCGGTCTTTTGCCGTATGAGGGGTGACAGACCTTGATCGATTAAGTCACTGCAGAGATCTAAACCTCTACCATCTTGCCAGGAGATCGCGTTGTAGCAAGCCTTGCCGCTCTCAGAGTCGAAGGCTATTACAGTCTCTCTCTGATTGGTGATGCCGATGGAAATTGCTCGTGCTGGCATTTTTTTGAGCTCGTTCTCGAGCAGTCTGAGAACTTCAAGGGCCGCACTGAGGATTTCAGCTGGATCTTGTTCTACATACCTGGGCTCTGGGAAAGAGAGGCCGATCTCTTTCGCAAAGGCCGCTTGCGCTTGTCCCTGGAGATCATAAGCGATTGAACGTACCGAAGATGTTCCAATATCTAAAGCAACTAAAAGATCCATGGAATAAACGATAGCCTAATGAAGTGCCTGCGATGTAGGTTTTTTAACTATGAACCTACTGACGGCGAGTAATCGTAACTGTCACAAATGGGGTAGAGGACTGACCTCCAAAGTAGATGCCCTTAAACGGAGGAACGTCGCTGTAATCGCGTCCTTTGGCCACAGCAACGTACCGTTGATCTGTGCGTTCGACTGCGTTGGAGGTATCAATTCCGATCCATCTTCCGAGCCAAACTTCGACCCATGCATGACTTTCGCCGATGGATGATTCGCCTACGATTGGGTCTCGACCGGGAAAAAGATAGCCCGAGACGTAGCGGGCTGGAATTCCACTGGCCCTAAGGGCCGCAGTTGTGGCATGACTAAAGTCTTGACATACTCCGAGCCCAACAGCTAGTGCATCGGCAGCGCTTGATTGGACCGAGGTAATGCCGCTTTGGTAGGAAAGATGCTCAGTGATCCATTCGATTGCTCTATTTAGGCCGTCTATGGGTGTCGATTGGCCTCTTACTAAATCACGAATCTCGCTCGCTTGGTCGGCACTCACGGTGGTGTAGGGGGTCACCATTAAATGTTCGGCAAAGTCATCTTGAATTGCTTCAGATCCAATGAAGTCCCAGGAGACTTCAGATGAAGGGCCACTGTAATTCCGTACCTCCACATGGGACTCGGCGGTGATCTCAAGGTGATCATGCACTCGGTGGAAGTCAAAGGCTGTGACCGCTGTCCCAAAGTAGTCGCGGTAGGTGTAAAGAGTCGCTCGAGGTGAGACATTTACCAAAGAAGAAAGGAGGAGTTGATTGCCACCAGATCGTGGAATCATTCTTACTTCGTTATAGCTAGAGTAAACGGGCTCTTGGTATTGATACCTTGTTTTGTGGGTTATTTCAAGACGCCAGGTCAAATCCAAACCTCCGATCGCTGGGGAATCGCTTTTGACAGATCTCGAAGGGGGGAAAAGAATGTTGAATTGAATAGGTTGAAGAGATCGCTTTGAGTCTCGGTGATTTCATCGATTCTCTCCAAGAGGCTACTACCGGTCATCTCGCCAACACGAGGATATGACAGACGGGCAATGAGCCTTGCGAGCGAAGGAGGTATAATGTCGCTTGCATTTAGATCCCTGATATTGCGAGATAGAGATAGAAGCGCGCTCTCGAGCTGAAGGTTTAGATAGAGAACCGACTTGGGGAAAAGAGTCTCTCGGAGTAAAAAGGTTATTGCCAGTTCTTTCTCCACAGGGCGTTGAACCGCTCGTATGTAGGCCTCGTGACCTCCGATGCACCGTAATACAACTACCCAGTCCTCTTCATTTGGATCTAGAAGTTTTACTCTCAGTAGGCGTGTCGTCAGATCAATCTGTTCGATGGCCCTTCCCATATGCAGAAATAGCCAGGCTTGATCACGATTCATGGTAGTGTCCCCTAGGCCTCGGGCTGCCGCTGATCGATCTTTGATCCAGGCATAATAGGCGTGAGGCGAATGGCCGAGATCGGTAATGAATGTACGTAATAGGCGTGAGTAAGTTACGTTTATTGACTCCCAAAGTTCCAGGGATATGGCATCTCGAGCGCTTTTCGCATTTTCCCATGCCTTTTCCATGCAGCATATTATGGAACTTGGATGGTCTCGATCTATTGAGAGTCTCATTGCTAGTGCTTCGAATGGTTCGTCGATTTGTTCCATGGCGACCATCGCTTGAATCTCGTTGGTCCACCGTTTTTGCTGAGTTGTGGTAGTTCCGATTAGATCGTGTAGATGGACATCCAAAAGGCGTGCCGTTGCCTCTGATCGCTCTAGATAGCGTCCCATCCAAAAGAGCGACTCGGCGGTCCGTGCTAATACAATGTTGAAGCGATTTTTCACTGTAATTGTGCCTTTGACTGGCCCGAATTGGGAATTGATGAAAGGATGTCAATATCGGCTAAAGCTAGGGCGGATGTAGCTTGGGATTCAATATGAATGCGATCTCTATTGTGTCTATCTCGAAGCACCCAGGTGTCCTTGGACCCACCACCTTGTGAGGAATTTACCACCATGGATCCCTCTGGCAGTGCGACACGCGTAAGTCCTCCTGGTACTACCCAACGACCATCTGGACCAGAGACAATGAATGGTCGAAGGTCCACATGTCTTGGGGCAAGGCCGGAACCGACGATCGTAGGTATCGTGGAGAAGTTGACGACGCGTTGAGCTATCCATCCCCGAGGATTTTTTGTCATTGCCTCGGCTACTTCACTAAGTTCGCGGTCGCTTGCAGATGGGCCGATCACTATTCCTTTTCCTCCACTCGCGTCCACCGGTTTTATGACCAGCTTGTCGAGGTTTTCAAGGGAATATTTCATTGCGTCTGGATCTTCCAGGCGATAGGTATCAATATTGGATAGGATGGGCTTTTCATGTAGGTAGTAGTCGATTATGTCAGGTACATATGTGTAAAGCAACTTATCGTCACCCACTCCATTGCCGATCGAATTGGCTACAACTACGTTATATGCACGTGCACTATTCAAAAGGCCAGGAACCCCCAGAAGCGAATCTGGGCGATATTGGGTAGGGTCAATATATTCATCATCGATTCGACGATAGATTACGTCTACCTTTAGGTCACCTTCTGTGGTTCTGACGAAGACCTCATTGCCTCGACAGAATAGATCTCTGCCTTCAACTAGAGGAACACCCATTTGGCGCGCCAGAAATGAGTGTTCAAAATATGCAGAGTTGTAAACGCCAGGTGTCAATACGACTACTAAAGGGTCAGTTACCCCAGCTGGGGCCTGATCGAGTAGTGCTGATAGGAGTTTTGAAGGATAGTCGCCAACCGGTTCAATCTCGTAGCTTTCGAATAGTTCTGGCAAGATTCGGGCCATTGCTCTCCTGTTTTCAAGGACGTAGGAGATCCCCGAAGGCGTCCTAATGTTATCTTCGAGAACTACTAATTTTCCAGTTTCATCTCTAATCAAGTCAAGGCCAGCAACTGTTATTCGAACTTGATTGTGCCCGGAGATTCCTGCAGCTTTGCGCGAATACTGGGATGATCCGACTATTAAACGGCGAGGGATAACTCTGTCCCTTAGTATCTCTTTTGCGCCGTAGATATCGTCTAGGAATGCTTCGATCGCCTTAACCCGTTGCGTTAGTCCTAATTCAACGCTGCGCCATTCGGTGGAGGTGACAATTCTTGGAATTGGATCCAGTGGGAATGTTCGCTCCTGGCCACCGAGTGAGAAGGTTATGCCTCTGGCTTTGAAGCTTTCTTCACACTCCAAGGTGCGCCTTTTGAGCTTATCTATGCCCATGGATTCGATTGCTCGTGTCAATAGACCCCAGTTGTCAATGCCGTCTTTTGAATCGTTTTTCATCTCGTCAAAGATGCCGATACGCGGTGAATAATTCTGAAGTGGACTTTCCATTATAGCTATTTAAAGATAGCCGATTTTTTAGGCGTTTTCAGGGAGAATTGTTTCTGTTTTATAACGAGTAGAGGTCTTTCGACTATATGGTTCCCCCTGTCCAAGGAAGTTGGCGAAATTCTCCCTCGATGTTCTTGGAATCAAAGCGAACTAATCAGCTGTTGATTTATCACTTCAGTGGAATCGGGCGCTAAAAACAGTGGAATTTCTATCGCGCTCAGACGAGGCGACGCCTGCGGTTCATGTTCATCGAATGAGCTAACCAATGGCCTTAAGCCACCTTTTGAGTTGTCAATGTTGATCTCTTAAAGTGGCTCTTTTTGGGCATAGCAGGCCAAGTGGTCGCGCCATTTGTCTTGAATTTTGAGCGAAGTCGAGATAGGCCGAGATGGACAGTAAGAGCCAAGGATTGAGAATAAGGTACATAGCTGATAAAAAAGACTGTGGCCGAAGTATCCTTGGCTCCATTGACTCTAGATACAAGTCAAGGCCATCCTGAAAGAGATGACATTCTAGCTATTTTTTTTATTTGCAAAATCTTCAAAGACCTCTTTGAGACCGTGTCTGATATCCACTTTAGGGGCATACCCGAGTGCCTTTGCCTTTGAGATGTCTACCTTGACACCGCGCATCTCTCCGGTTCGAGCCGGGCCGAAGTTCGCTGGTACCTCTATACCTGTTACCTCTTGGGTGAAATCTATTATCTCTTTTACGCTAAAACTTTCACCTGAGCCAATTGAGACGGGGCCAACCCAATTGCGGGTAATTGCTAGCTCGAAGGCGTCGGTCACGTCACTTAGGTATACGTAATCTCGCCACTGCAAGCCATCGCCGTAGATTTCCAATGGTGGACCTCCCAAAAGGGAGCGCATGATACGGGGAACGATCGAATCTTTCTTGAACATGTCGGTTCCATAGACGTTGGTGAGGCGAAGTGGAGCGACAGTCATTCCGTATGAGTCTTGATATGAGGCGCTTAGCATTTCGTTGGCCGCCTTAGTGGCTCCGTATGGCGTGAGAGGATAAAGGACGTTTTTCTCACTGAGAAGTTCATTGGAGGCCACTGTGGAGGAATCGCTCAGCGACGGAATGGCGCCGTTGCTCTCTTGGACTTGAGTTGGGGGTTTTGAACTTCCTACTACGGCATTGGTAGATGCAAAGGCAAAGGTCGTGATTCCTCCAAGGCGAGCGGCCTCGAGTAGATTTTGAGTACCGATTACATTTGTGGAGAAGAAGCCCATAGGGTCTTTTTTCGACTCAAGTACGGATGTCTTGGCAGCGAAGTGCGCTATCGCATCGACACCTTTAGTGACTATTTTTGAAACGCTATCGAAGTCTTGAATGTCGCAATTGACACTTTGAATTCCTGGCAAATCTCGATCGTTGCGATCCAGATTTATTACGTCGTAGCCCAGATCTCGAAAGCGAAGTGCAATTCGGGATCCTATGAAGCCACTGGCGCCTGTTACTATAATTCGTTTAGTCAATTGGTTTCCCTTTGTCTGTCTGACAATTCCTAGTCTTACCGGTCGATGCTACCCGTTTGTTTTTCGGTTATTAGATCGAATCTTTAGCGCCCTTTGGTTATAGCAACGTTAAATCTTTCCTAGCGAGGCTATCTCGTTTGAGCAAATGCGGCACTTACCATTAGGATAATCGTTGTGATTAGGCGGATAGTGACGCTCTTGGCATGGATCAAGACTGAAGAAGGTAAAAAGGCTTTTCGTTATAGTCTCACCTCGGTAATTTCGGCAGTTATTTCACAGCTTGCATTTCTTGCCCTTTATGGACTATCGATCCTTGGTGCTAAGTATTCGTCCATTAGCGCCACCCTAATCGGCGCTGTTCCTTCTTATTTTTTAAATCGTTATTGGGCGTTTGAGAAAAAAGAGAGAAATCACTTCTTTTCTGAGGTGGTTCCATACTTTATAATGGCGGTTTTGGGTCTTGTCGCTTCCACCTGGTCGTCAGACTTTGCAGACTCTCATCGTAGCATTGTGGGAAATAGTCGTTTGGCTCAGATAATTTGGGTAGATGGAGCTTATTTTGGTGCCTTTGCTGTACTTTGGGTGGCTAAATACTTTTTCTTGAGGAAGTTTCTCTTTGGACGCGACCAAAAAAAGAGCCAACCCGTGGTCGACACCTCTAACTAGTAGTCTTAAATTTGAGTGTGGCTTTAGTCTTTGAAGTCTTGGTAGATCTTCGAAGGCAGTGCCAGGCGATCTGTTATCTTGTGTGGTTCTCTAACAACGATCTCGCTGTATCCCCACAGCCATTATCTGGGGACAATTTGCGTTGTCATGATTTGGCCTTAGGGTTATGTTGTCGTCATTAGCTGGACTATCAATTTCGGCTTTCCACTCACTCGGCTTAGGCGACTCTATTCAAGGGTCTTTCTTGCTGTGCCATGGGAATCGTCGATCTTGATTTGATGTTCAAAGGCGGTCATGTGATCTGTATCAGCTTGCCGGTTGCGCTCCGAATAGGGATTGCGCCAGCCAAAGCTATCTCTACGTTGGTTGTCCGTATGGACTGATCTACACGCTGGAATTAGGAGACACTTGGCTGGTGTGGAGTGGTTGTGGGTCTCTATATCGTAGGTCCCAATTCGAGATTGTACCGAAGGTTCTTTATCGCCGCCTCTGTCCAATGAGGCCTGCAGATGAGAATCCTTCTTTGGTTTGGCTCTATGACGCAGGCGGGAGAGAACTTCGGTGAGGATGGAACCCAGCGGATTGCTTGAAAGTTTGGCAACCCTGCTAGTTGCCCAGTCCGATTCACCTCTAAAAGGAGGCTTTTTTCGGGGCTTTACCAATATCGTCTACAGCAGATCGTCTTTAGCTGTGCCTTTGTGCGTCTAAGTCCATCCTGGTGCATCGTTGTGTCGTTAGCACTTCGTCTCTAGTGTGCGTCGAGAAATATTTCCACCTATATTTTTAGACATGATATTTCTTTGATATTACTGCAATGTCGGCTCGAGCCTCTTTTATTGCCGTGGGTCTAGGAAAGTATTTTCTGGATCGTATGCCTGAATCGCCCAGGGTTTTGGTGGTTATTTTTGTCTTTTGATCGATTTGTTCTTAGTTCGTTTTGATTCACCGCTATCGCTATCCTTAGAAAGTAGCAACAGGACTACTATTAGGATTAGCCCAAGGCCGGAAGTGGCCAAGGCTAGAGATAAATGGGGCTGTTTGTAGGATGCGTGGATATTGCTTACTCCTGCAGGAATGCTAAAACATATAAATACCCCACATTCTTGGGCAGGCATAGCTTGTGACCCACTCGAACCGCTAGCTGCTTGGTTTGCTATCATCCATCCCTTGGCCCAGGTTTGAGATATTGTAACGACAGTTGGTTTGCTAGCAGAGAACTTGTACGTCATAGAACCATCAAGCTTTATAGATGAAGCGATCAGGCGAGGCATATTCGACGCATTGACAATAGGTGGTGCGGCAAATTCACTTGGATTGGATGGATTTGCAACCGCAGGCATCGTTACTAGAGGAGCGGTGTTTCTTTGGTAGATTTCTAGGCTTCCCAACGTGGTAACTAAATGGTAATGTTGTGGAGTCAGATATTGCGTCAGGGGTGAATTTAGCGTTATATAGCCATTTGCCACTGGAAACGAGATCCCAGCTTCGATGCTTTGGCCAAGATTTCCACTCTTTGGTATGGTTTGCGTTGCCAATACTTGATTGAAGGTCGTCGGTTGATTTAAGGTGTAGGTGTATTGAATAATGCCAGTGGTGCCAATGGCCGATTGTGATGTTAAGCGGCCATAGTGGATCTTCTTCGATCCATTTAGCGAGACTCCGATCGACTTTATAGAACGATCGTAGAGCGTGGTTGAGTTTTCTAGCGATCCTGTGGCAGGATTGAAAACTGCGAAATCTATCAAGATTCGATTGGTTTTGATCGTCTGTCCAACAAAGTTAGACTCGTGCACCGTGGTAAGTGGCGAGTTTGTTAGCCCTGGGGTCATCTGTGATGCATTTGGAATTGTTACGGGATTCGGGCTACCTGTATTGAAGTTATTTAGATATAGCGATCCCGTAGCGACAATGGAAAGCGCGATTGCTTTACCCAACGGCGATACCAATAGCGTGGGATCGAAGCTGGCTTGTTGATGAGACGAAGTGACGGCCTCGTAGTTTCCCAAAGATAGAGATGAGTAGCCCTGAATGCTGGAGATCGAATTGTAGACGTTGAGATTGGGCGTTCCGATCTTTAGGAGGTCGCCGTAGTAGTAAAGGTTGGGGTCATAAAGTCCATAGCGACCATAGCTTTTTTTGACGATGTTGGCAAAAGTTTTGGCGTAGGAGTTGGTTGCCATTATGGTACTAGTCGGAGTATGTTCTCCAAGGTAGCTCTGAAAGGCAAATCCAGCACTATCCAAGATGAAAAGCCCTACCAGAAGCCTCCTTTGGATTACCTTTTTTAATCTCGGGCGCTTTGTGGCAAAGATGCCAATAAAGCCAACTAAGAGAAGGATCTCGAAGAGACTTGACAGGAGGATGGCTTTGAGTGGGTAGTGCGTCCTACCGCCACCGTCAACTGCGGCCACGAATGTCTTGGTGAAGGCTAAAAGAAGTCCGTTGGCCATGGCGATGGCGACTACGAGACCGCCGACGATCCAAAATAGTGTTTTATCGATTCGACGTCTCGCAAAAAGATTACTTAGAGCAGGGACGCTGTAGATGGACAGAAGAAAGTCTAATGCGAAGATGTTTCTTGAAGGAAGTCGCTGGCGATTGTAGATTGGCACATAAAGCATGAGACTTTCTAGCGGAGTAAAAGCCGCTAGCGCCAATAGTGTGGAGATCACAGCTGCTATTGTAAGAATCCGAAGGTACCGCCTAGTTTGTTGCTCCTCGCTTCCAAGATCTATTGCAGGAGAAATGGATCCTGTAGGGATGATGATTCTGAGAAGGGTCCAGATAGCTAGCGCTAAAAAGATAATTCCGATGTAGATGGTGATCTCTTCAAAGACATATGGCCCAAAATAATTGGGTAGGACTGATCCTGGTCCGCCAAAGAGGAAGGGTGCGATAAGGGAGATAAATGAGATGGGATAGAAGGGTCCTGCGGCGGCATAGTTGAAAGGGTGGCTGCCTCTTTGGGATGCTGTGATGAAGGAGTAACCCGGTATCAACTGTGCGCTGGAAAGTAGAATCGCCACTAAAGCTGCAATCGCCAAGAAGGTGACCAGGCGTTTGACTCGTATCTTGAAGGAGATGGCCACCATCAATAGGACCAAAGCCACAAAGATGCCCTCATACAGCATCGCTTCTGGTGCTCCGGAAAGAACCACTAGTGCATATGAGGTGCCAAAGATGACACCTTGCCTCAGTGAATTTTTAGCGCTTGGTTCCTCCGAAAGTCGCAATATTGCACTAACCATGAATGGGAGCATGGCTAGGCCGCCAAGCATATCGAGATGGACGCTTTGCGAGGCAAAGTAGCTCAAAATTGGCGCAAAAAAGGCAACTATTCTTGAGGCTTGAGGGTTGAAATGCAGTCGCTCAAAGAGGCGGAGCATCCCGATTGCGAAGGTGCATTCTAAGATAGAGATAAAGATTATGAAGGCTGGGACTGGGGCAAGGACTAGGTAGAGAACTTCGAGAGGAAAGAAGACTCCAGCGTTGAACCCCGCCAGTAGCGGCGTACCCGACCATGCAAAGATATTCCAGGTTGGTAGGTGCCCACTTCGATAGATCTCACCGGCAAGAAATCTAAGCGGGTTATTTTGCGTTAGGTTATCTGATACGATTACTGGATGGCCCAAAAGGGCAGGCAGACCATTTATAGCTAAATATAAGCCAAGAAGAATAAGCCCAAAGCTAAGGACTCGGTATTGGTCTTGGCGAACACGCAGATAACGCAATTATACGTGTTCCGGTTGCGTTCTGGCTGTTTTGGTATGAGCTAGGACGCTGGTGATGAAGTGCTCTCTAAGGGCAGTCTTTAGCACCACTGCGCTATAGGAAAATGCATATCTGAGATTTTTGCCCTTCTTCGTGACGCCGCCGAAACGGGGTTCCATCACAACTGGAACTTCAGCGAGCTTGCCGCCAGAGATCAATGCACTTATCAGAAGTTCCGAGGACTGGTATTGCGGTTGGTTCAACCGTAGCTCCTTGAGCATCTCTACAGACATTGCCCTGATGCCACTTGACGTATCGGTTACCTTTGTCTTTGTTAGAAGACGAATTAACTTCGCAAAGAAGACGACGCCAAAGTCTCTGAATCGATCTCCGACACGCGTTTCGCCGAGACTTCTTGAGCCTTGGGAGATCGTAGCGTTTCCCGTGATGATTGGTTTCATGACGGCTTCAAGGTCTCTTGGGTCCCACTGTCCGTCTGCGTCCACTATGGCTACAACTTCAAAGTCGGCGCTGATGGCTTCTAAGTAACCTGTTCGTAGCGATGCGCCCTGACCCCGGTTTATAGGAGAAGTGATAACATTTAGCCCCAATTGGTTAGCTATGGCTTCTGTCTTGTCGGTAGATCCGTCATTTATGACAACTATCATCGGCCTATGACCATTTATTTCCTCGGGAAGCTTTGAAGCTACATAGGCGAGGGACTCTTCTTCGTTAAAGGCTGGAATAACGATGAGATATGGAGAATGAGTGCCGTTAGGGAGCATCGACGAAAATTGCTGATGCATGATTTGCTCAATTTCATCTCGCTCAACCGCAAGCTTGCCTAGAGTCTTTGGAAATTTCATATACAGATCCGTCCGCCTTCGTAATCTTCCTTTGACCGCCAGATCTTCAGTTTACCTATCTTCAATGGTGTTTCGTATACCGAAAATGAGATGTCAATTGTGAGATATCAGTTACCTTCATCGAAACATTTGAAGCTGAGATATAGTTGTGATTGAATTATTAATGCAATAAATGCCTGCTCTCTAGTATAGGTGACCCCAAGGCGCTCTCTTTCATGATGCAATGTTACAATGATAGGTTCGCCTAGAAAGCTCCGTGGTCTTTTTGCTGTGAAGGCTGGTTCGATGTGAATGTTTGGGCGATCCAATGGCTAAATCTTTAAATTTTTCCCTTACGGCGATCCAATCTTTAAATTAAATTACATCTTTGTCATTATAGCCCTATTGCGTACATGTAGTATTTGATCATTGTGTAATCACAATATGTTGTGTCTAGAGAGTGATTTGAGGATCGAGGCGGCCATCTCTCGAATAGTGTATTGAGGGTCAACTTTTTCACACTAGTTGCTCGAGTCTTTTGATTTATTGTGAAGAGATTTTGGAGCGATTCTAGAGCCGAGGTGCTAATGCGCATCTCGATGATTGAGTTTTTGGACCCGTTATGGCGCTACGGTGGCATGATTCGTCCATTTGGTTTTTCGTATGATGACCCACGGTTAGTTCGACACTTAGATGACGAAATTGGATTGAAAGGATGAGGGATGTCAACAATTCCACAAAGTTTGAAGCTTGGCATAAAGAGACACTTTACTGAGGCCGGGGTTGATCCTTACTCTTATGTGCTTTGGGAGAATCGAGACTCAAAGATCTCGAACTATCGAGACGGTTCGGTTGCCTTCGAGCAGAAAAATGTGGAGGTTCCAGCTTTTTGGTCCATTAATGCCACCAATATTTTGGCCCAAAAGTATTTTAGAGGAACCCTAGGAACCCCAGAGCGAGAGCAGAGTCTGCGCCAAGTCGTAGATCGAATCGTCGATACGATCACTGCTTGGGGTCGCAAGGATGGCTATTTTAGTGATGATGAATCAGCCATGACCTTCAGTGATGAATTGAAGTTTGCGCTTGTAAACCAAATGGTTGCCTTCAATTCGCCTGTATGGTTCAATATTGGCGTTCAAGGGGTGCCTCAGCAAGCTTCAGCCTGCTTTATTTTAGCGGTAGACGACGATATGAATGGAATCCTCAACTGGTACGCCGAAGAGGGCGTTATCTTCAAAGGTGGTTCAGGCGCAGGAATAAATCTCTCTCGAATTCGATCCTCCAAGGAGCATCTCAAAGGCGGCGGAACCGCCTCTGGTCCAGTTTCGTTTATGCGTGGGGCCGATGCTTCTGCTGGAACTATTAAATCCGGCGGTAAGACTCGTCGGGCAGCCAAGATGGTGATCTTGGACGTTGATCATCCCGACATTGAAGAGTTCGTATGGTGTAAGGCTATAGAAGAACACAAGGCGCGGGCCCTAAAGGCTGCTGGTTTTGATATGGATTTGGACGGTAAGGATTCGTTTTCAATTCAATACCAAAATGCAAATAATTCAGTACGTCTTACCGATGACTTTATGGACGCTGTAGTTGAAGATCGAGAGTGGAACCTTAAGGCGGTGACTACTGGTGAGGTCGTAAAGACGATGGCCGCACGCGATCTATTTAGGCAGATCTCCAAGGCTGCTTGGGAGTGTGCCGATCCAGGAGTGCAATACGATACGACTATCAATCGCTGGCATACCGCCCCTAACTATGGCCGTATAAGTGGCTCTAATCCATGCTCGGAATACTTGCACGTGGATAATTCGGCATGCAACTTGGCAAGTTTGAACCTAATGAAGTTTTTGCGCCATGATAACAGTTACGATCTTGAGAGTTTCTTGCACATCGCAACCTTAACCTTCATCGCACAGGATATCCTCGTTGGAAATGCAGATTATCCAACTGATAAGATCGCTGAGAATTCGCGACGTTTTCGACAGCTAGGGATAGGCTATGCAAATCTTGGCGCACTGCTAATGACACTCGGTTTCCCATATGATTCAGATCCAGCAAGGGCTTATGCGGGAGCTATTACTGCGATTCTTACAGGGAACTCCTATTTGACTTCGACCCGCATGGCTAGAACACTCGGATCCTTTGCAGGCTTTGCAGACGATAAAGATGCGATGCTTCGGGTTCTTTCAATGCACCTTGACGCGGTTGAGAAGATCGACTCGTCACATGTTCCTCAACCTTTGATGGATGCCGCTAGGTCAATATGGAAGGAGACAACCGAGCTAGCCCAAGTATATGGAGTTCGAAATGCTCAAGCTTCTGTTCTGGCTCCAACTGGGACCATCGGTCTCTTGATGGATTGCGACACTACTGGAGTTGAACCAGATCTTGGTCTTGTCAAGATGAAGAAGCTAGTTGGCGGTGGAACGATGTCGATCGTTAATCAGGGTGTTAGTCGTGCCCTTCACCAACTTGGATATTCGACCTCGGTTGCAGATGGAATCGTCAAGTACATTAATGAGAATGGAACGATCGTGGGAGCTCCCGGTCTGGACCCTCAAGATCTTCCAGTCTTTGCCTGTTCGATGGGGGATAACACAATTCACTATCTAGGACATGTGAAGATGATGGCGGCAATACAACCATTTATCTCTGGTGCTATCTCTAAGACGGTGAATCTTCCAGAGGATGCAACTTTAGAGGAGATCGAATCCCTTTATATAGATGCTTGGAAGATGGGTGTCAAGGCGGTCGCTATCTATCGTGATAACTGCAAAGTGGCACAGCCGCTATCCACTTCCAAGAAGTCAGATAATGAAACCATCATTGAGGAGATCGATCCGTTGTCAAACGATCGAAGCGCCCTAGAAACTCGAATTGCGCAATTGGAGATTGCAGCATCAAAGGCGCCTGGAGTTCGCCAGCCTGTGCGCGAACGTCTACCACGTCGGCGCCGCTCATCTACCTTTGCTTTTAGAGTTGCTGACTGCGAAGGTTACGTTACGGTCGGTGAATATGACGACGGTAGGCCCGGTGAGGTTTTCATGAAGGTCTCTAAGCAAGGTTCGACACTTGCCGGAATCATGGATGCTTTTTCAATCTCTGTAAGTCTTGGTCTTCAACATGGTGTGCCATTGGCAACCTTTGTTAGAAAATATACGAATATGAGATTCGAGCCAGCCGGAATGACCGATGACCCAGAACTTCGAATTGCCTCTTCTCTGGTGGACTATATCTTTCGACGTTTAGCGATCGACTATCTCTCTTTTGACGAGAGGACGGATCTGGGTATCATGACCTCCGGTGAGAGAATGCAACCTAGCCTTTTCCCCAATGTTGAAGATGTTGACTTTAGCTACGGCGCGACCGGAGGATCATCGTCTGGAGCGGAGCAGATCTCTAAGGAAAAAGATACACCACAGCTGATATCTAGAACTGCGGGCCTTGATGCTCCATATTGTTATCAGTGCGGAAACGCTATGCAGCGAGCTGGATCATGTTATGTCTGCACAAGCTGTGGTACAACGAGCGGATGCTCCTGAGTCGAAAGATGCGGCGGTTTGGTCGTGGGTTTGATCGGTAGCACGATCGAGACTATGACCAATAGCAGTTCATAAGCGGCTATACAGTTAACAAGATACAATAAAAGACAGGCTCTTCCTCGGTGGCGCGTGACCATTGAGATCTAGAGCTTGTCGTTTTATGTGCACAAATATGTGGCTCTTTTGATTGAACAACCATTTAGAAGTAAGGATCTCCGTGGCTAAAGAGTCAGCTCGGGTATCTGATGGCACGAAAAGTTGGATTAGGGGTCTCTTTGTTGGGAGTGCGATCTTGAATTAAAGTTGACTGCTCTGGCAGCTGGCCACTCGCCATGGGGTGAATATCGCTTCAGCTATAAAGAGTGCTTCGTGTGGGCCTGTGAACTAATCGTAATTGTGAGATTAAAAGGTTTTTTATATAATAGGGCAGTCTTGGTCTGGATTCTGACTTTTAGCAATGCAGGAGTAGCGAGAGCTATTCGGTGGGGTGTCGGATGGCGGTAATGGTGCTCTTTGGTGGTGCTGGGGTTTGTGATCACTAAGCCACCTTCCAATGGACTAGAATAGTGGTTAACTCAAGAAAGAGGTGATTTCTTATGAAAGAACCACGTCAAGAAGTTCAAGAGACGGTTACCGTTGTGGGTCATACAACTCAAAAGCGACAGGAGGTCCTTGTCCCTCGTCGACAGGGTGTCCCGACTAAAACTATAATTCCTAGGGTAATTAGATACGTGACCGGCGTCTTGTTGGTCGTTCTAGGATTGCGATTTGTCTTAGCACTACTCGGTGCTAATCCTACTAATGCATTTGCCAATTTCATCTATTCAGCTAGTCATCCGTTTGTCTCGCCATTCTTTAGCCTGTTTGGTTATTCCATTCACTACGGTGTATCTCAATTTGAGATGTTTACATTAGTGGCGATGGCAATATATGCCTTAATAGCCTACGGTTTAGTGAAATTGGTAACAATCACAAGATAGAAGTGGTTGGTTGCCCGGATCATCTGGTACGACCTTTCACCTCGCTATGTTTTCTGGCTCCCAGCGCTCATTTTGGGTAATTTGGGGGCTAGAAATATTTAAAGATAGCGACCATCCAAGGCGGTCAATTGAGTCATTTGCGGGTCATAAAAGCAGCAATGACGGGTGGATCTAGCTCTATAGGTAACGAGATTGTGCTGATGACAAAAGAGCCTAAACCATGTGGGGTCTTTAGCTAGTCGATGGGACCGAAGGTTCTAACTCATCTCAGTTTAGGGAGCTCATAGTCGCTCAAGGAGCCTTGGCACCCTGGTGATCTTGGTGTTGATAGCAATGGACAATTAACGCGCGAGGTCGCAAAATGTATTTTCGTGAAGGAGTGGTAAGCCCGTTAGCGAAGGTTTTCATACTTATCAACTTTCGTAAGTTTCGCCTCCACCGAGACCAGATTGGAGCTAATCCATAGTAGAACAGATGCTCAATAAAGCTGTCTAGGTAGATATCTCAGGCTTTATGGTACGCTTCCGCGTCGCAAGAAGCATGTGAAGATCATTTGATCAAATTGCTTATGCTATGAGGGGTTTAGATGTCCAAAGTGTAACTTCGATCAATTTACTTTAGTAAGGCCAAATCATTTCAAGAAATGCAGCGTTTCGAGCTCCACAGTTTCAATGTAAATCTTTTCACCGCCAAACTAGCGTTACCTCCGGAACTATCTTTCATCGAAGTCATATCTCTTTTTCCTAGTGGTTTTCTGCTATCTATCTATTGTCCAACGACAAGCGTGGTCTTTCAGCTACTACCTCCCCCAGCCATCAGAGCCCTTGCTAAATTCGTTCAAGTATCTTATTCAACTGGATGGTTGATGCTAAATAAGCTACCTAAGGCAATGGCTGAGCGAAATGGTTTATACAAACTTGGAGGAAACATACAGGTAGATGAGTTCTTTTTGGGTGGTGAGAGTCATGGTGAAGGCTAAAGAGGAAAGGGAACCCCTAGCCCTCAGAGTCCGTGCCGAAAAATCTACTACAGTCATATATAGGGCGAGGATAGAGGAGTCATGAAAAAGGTATACCCAATAAAATAGAAGAAACGAGTGCTGAGGAAGCTCTTAGAGCTTGGCGATGGTGGAAATGCGCAGAGGGTGCTATTACCGAGCTTTCTAATGCTGAAGAAATTCCACTCAATACGCTCTACACCCAGAACGCGTCACTGAAGCGAACTGGTGCCATTGGCAAGTTCTCCGCATCTGCGAATCCGTCGCTTACGCTTTCGTTCAAGGCAAAGTACGAGAGAAGTTGTTAGAACTGAATCCATATAAACATATTCATGCGTTGCCTAATGGCCGTTGCCATTAGGCAACGCAAGGCAAGACTGAGGACCCAGTTGCTATCTCGGATGGACTTGCTGGAGAAGCCTCAGCCGTCGAGATTACGGAGGTTAAAAAGGGCAGATGCGGTTTGCTCATCCACAACCAGATCAGTGACTAAGCGTCCGGCGATCGCTGCCTTGAGCCCCCTCGCCTTATGCGCCCCAGAGACGACGCACAGCCTCCGCGCCGCCTTGCGGATGACCTCCGGCGGTGGGCCGCTTGAACGCGCGTTGAGCGGGATGCTGTCAGCGCTTCCATCGCTGCGCAGAAAGTGCGTGGCAACATCGCCGACCACCTGGTATCGGGTTATCGTATCAAGGTCTGCTTTCTCAAGAAATCCCCCCGAATAGACATGGCTTGGTAGCCCACCTTGTACAGCGCCAACACTAAAGATCAAAACATCGGATCGCTCTTGGAGCTTAAGGATACGAATAATGCTGCGTTCCCGCCAGAGCGCCTCTTTCGTCTCGGCGAAATCAAAGAAGGTCGGAACGGGAAATTGCTGGACCCGAGCGTCTAGCGCCGTTCCAAAGCGCCCGAGGATATCGCTGGCGTAGTCGATTCCTGTGGTAAATGTATTCCCAGCACCGTTGAGTTGCACCACGATCGACCTGCGGGTGGCCTTTCGCGTGAGGTGCTTACTGATCGCGGCAATAGTGGTGCCCCAGGCCACACCGATGACCATGTCTGATTCGCACAGCGAGGTAAACAGCCAAGCGGCCGAACGAGCTACCTGATCTAAAACTTCGACTTCGGTCGTGTTCTGGAGCACCGGGACTACTTGAGCTTCGATACTGTAGCTTTCGCGTAGTCGGTATTCAAGTTCGCTTGCCTGGGCATTTGGAGTATGCAGGCGGAACTCTATTAGTCCTTCCGCTTTCGCCATCGCGAGTAGTCGGGAAATCGTCGATCGGGAAGTGCCCATATCCTCAGCGATCTCTTGCATCGTCCTGTCCTGGACGTAGTACTGGCGTGCCGCTCTGAGAGCGTCGGTTAACTTCTGATTGTTCACCATCTCGTTATATCACCTAATGAACGTATCTGTCCATGGCAAATCGAACATTGAAAAAGAAACTGCAATTATGTGCAAAATCCTTGACACTTTGTGCAAATTGAGGTAAGTTGTGATTAGCAGCCGACTGGGGGGTCAGGTAATTGTGAGTAGCCGACGTACTTTACGCGTATTCATCCCATGACGGGGCATGTCCGAGATTCAAAGGGCAGAGCGATATGGCGCCGCCCAAGACACCTGGGCGTGATCGATACCCGCGCAGGAGTTTCACTTCTGCCCGCCTCTGCCACCCGGGCAGCCGGATCAGCGGTGTTCGACGACTGTGTCGATCGGCAGCGATCGATGTGGGCCAGAGCTGGCCGAGTTCGGGCCATTGCCGTTTCGATCTCGGCTAAGTGGAAATCGCTTTCCGACGTTCACATCGAAGTCCTAGACCGTTATCGGGCCAGCTCGGATCCTCACGCTCAATTGGGTGTTGTTGGATCGGAGCGAGGCGAAAAGCATTCGAGAACGATCAGATGCATTGTAAAGAAGGGGGTCTTCAAACCAAATAAAGATGGGTCTGTCAGGTAGCGCCAGTCATTGTACAAACCGCAGCGCGATGGTGAGGTTTCTGACAGTCCTCGTCGCTCAGGTTTGTTCGCAATGCTGGCTCTAAGCAAACAGGTGCCGGCGAGAAGCCGCATAGGGAGAAAATGAGGAGGCAAGTATGACAGAAACAAATGATTCGTCTAACAACAACCCCGGTACCGAGGTATCCGCACAGGGGTCAAAACAACCAGCACAGACGGTTCGAAAACGGCGATGGACGACGCGTAGCGCCCTGCTAGGTGCTGTACTCCTGATCGTGGTCGGTGGGTTGGTCGCCAATACTGCGCAGACGTCTGGTGGCAAGGTCCGGATTGTTGACGTTCACTATCCGACAGCGTCCGGTCTAATCGAGGCTGGCCTGCTCTACGTCCCGCCTAACGCAACAGCCAAGACCCCGGCATGTGGAGTTGTCGCAATCCATGGATATATCAATTCTCATGACACCATGGATGGTGTTGCGGTGGAGATGGCTCGGCGTGGTTGCGTAGTGCTGGCTGCGGACCAAACCGGTCACGATACCTCGCAAGGCCCAGCTTTTGCCGACGCTTATGGCGGTCCTGCAAGCTTAGCATTTCTGAATTCGCTTCCGATCGTCAAGAAGGGTGATATCGGGCTAGTGGGACATTCGATGGGGGGCTGGGCGTCGGTCCTGGCTGCAGGCCTCAGTCCCAAGGGCAGCTATCGTTCAGTTGACCTCTTGAGTTCGTCCACCAGCACCCCGGGACTCGAGCCCCTGCCTGGTACGCCGACGTTCCCGCGAAATATCGAGGTCGTCGAGGCAAAGTATTCCGAGTTCTCCCAGCTCATGTGGGCCGTACCTAAAGGTTCCCTGATACCAGACTCTCCTCGTCTCATGGCGCTCTTTGGGACAAAGTCCCCAGTAGTGCCGGGCAAGGTATATGGCTCGATTGCCGCAGGAACAGGGCGTGAGCTCTTTCTCCAATCGACAACTCACCCTGGGATCACATTTGATCCAGCGGTAATTTCGCACGTGGTAAGTTGGGAACAAGCAACTCTCACCGGAGTCAGCCCACTCTCCAATTCAAATCAGATCTGGCTTTGGGATGAAATTGGAACCTTCCTTGCTCTTATTGGAGTTGGCCTCTTCCTCTTCGGAGCCGCGGGAGAACTCCTCAGACTGGACTACTTCGCAGGGATCATCCGAAAGCTGCCGCCAAGTCGCTCGTTGACGGGCCGCGGATGGTGGCTTGGAGCACTGATTTTCGCGATTCTCGGACCGCTTACCTTCTTCGACTTTCAAACTTGGGGCGAGAACACCTTCAAGGCAGGCCCGTTCTTTCCGGAGAATATCCCTACTGGAGTGATCGTCTGGGCAATCGGTGACATCATAATTGGTCTGGTGCTGTTCCTCATCTGGCACTTCACTACGCACTCTGATAAGCGAGGCGACCTCCATAGCTACGGCTTAGCGGAGCCGAACTTGAAGATCGAGTGGCCAATGATTGCAAAGACAGTGGTCTTTGGTCTAGCTACGGTCGTTGTGACCTATATACCGGTCTACTTCTTCCATTGGGCATTTAACTCTGACGTTAGGCTGTGGATCTTCAATATCAAGCGCGTCGATTACACTCACGCAAAGATTGGACTCGACTACGTCTTGTTCTTTGCCCTGTACTTCATCGGGCTTTCGGTGATCATTTTCGGCCAATTACGACCGCGCTCACACTCGCTCGCAGGGTTTATGGCCAAGACGATAGGTCTCTTGGTGATCGGCTTTGCGGTCTTCATCGCTTTAGAATACGGAGTATTGTTTGCCACCGGTGAACTGCTGACCTCAAGTCAACCGCTGTTGGCGATTGTCGCGTTCCAGTTCATCCCGCTATATCTCCTTATCGGTGCAATCCTCGGATACTTCTTCTACAAAACCGGGCGGATCTACTCCGGTGTGGTGGTCGCTTCGCTGTTTGTCACAGCGATCGTGGTCGCTGGGACGGCCACCCAGGGAGTCGTATGGTAGGAGACTAACGGACCGCTCACCGATCCGTCAAAAGCGTTCCCCTCAACGTCGCTGGTTTCTCCTGCGACGTTGAGGCACCAACGGCGGCTTTCGAAGGTCGACAGCCTAAGGAGTACCGAATCCGACAAAGGCGTGTCCGCAGTGGAATCGATGCAGTGACTCGTGAATTCACCGTCGGAGGTGTTGAGGCGCAAGATTGGGTGTCGGGCGCCTCTAGCCGATCTTCGAAGTTTGAGGTCACCCATTAAAAGTAGACACTGACTTAAGCAGTTTTTGCTCTTACTTCTAAGGCTAACTCATAATTGACTGGTGAGATGTTCTTAGGTCTTCGAATGTCGCCGTTTGCTGTTGTAAAAATTCATTTACCACTTTATTCCAGCTCTTAATTCAGAGATGTCTTTGAAGACATGTCTCAAGAAGTATTCATGCTTGAAGACCGACCAGAAGGATTCAGCACTGGCGTGATTGTAACAGGATCCCATTTGCGCCATGGAGCGAATGATTCCATTTTCTTTACAGAGAGGTTCTGTGCGACGATCTAAGAATTGGCTTTCTCGATCGCTACGGAACACCGCTCCTCGGCAATTGCTACCTCTGGTATTAATTGCCTGACCTAGAGCTTCTAGCACTATCTCGAGCCTCATATTTTCATAAGACGCTATTGGAAGGCTCCCATTTAATTGATCCGCGACTAATGTGAGCTTTGTATCCATAATGTAGATGGAGGAAATTATTGTGAAGTCCAAAAGGCATACCCGTTCTACTCAAGGTAAGCAGGGCGCAGGTGCGCAAGAAGATCGCCGAAGGGGATAAGATGCTAAATGACGGTGCAACCATAAGTGAAGTTGCCGCTTTGCCATGAAAGCCCTAAGGCGCTGCACTTACCGAGACGACCTGGCACCGATGGAAGAGTACCTACGCTGCATTGAAGGGAACCAAAGTAAAGCTTACTCATTGAACTTGAATCTAAAGAACCGTCGTCTAAAGAGCATCGTTGCTGACCTAGCTCTTGATATTGCAATGCTTAAGGAGATGGCGATAAGAAACTTCTAACCCCGAATCGTCGTCGCATAGTAGTTCGCAAACTACAGATACGATTCGGGGTTTCTAAAGAGACGAGCCTGCAAAGTAGCAGGTCAAAATCGTTCTACGCAGCGTACCGTAGCACCTGAACGCAAAAGTGCAGATCTAGACGGTCGTCTCATTCGTGCTCCTCCCTGTTATGGCATCAGATACAACATTATGCACTCTGACCCAACTTATTAGATGTATCATTATTGCATCTAACTGACTACAGGTGTTATATATCCATTCCCACCAGCGCTTTGGTGCGCGATGGACAAACTCCTATAGAACTGCTCAAAACTGTTTTCCCAGGTGGGAACCAATCACGAACCATGCTGAATAATGCATCAGACCTAACATTGCTCATTTTTCGCAAGCGATAATTGGAATGTGGAAAACGCTTCGCGTTTACGCACAATCCAACGATCTTCGCCCACAGGCTCTTTCAACCAGCTACTACTACTAATTAACAAAAGGCTCTATGGGTTTCCCTTAGAGCCGCTAACCCCTAAAAACAACCCTATCCAAAAATCACATTAATTTTGGACCATTAAATGGGGACCCGCCACATCGTTGCCCTTATGGCATAGTGAAGGCCAAGGATTCGCCAGATCTCTTGGTAGACAAGGTCGCGGGATTGTGGGTCTTGAGCTCCTCAAAGAGCGACTTTATCCGCCAGCGTTGACTATAAGTGCTCCTAGGTGCGATGCTGGGGCCAGATTAGGATTCGTGATTGATGTGAAAAGACGGTAGGAGGTATCTGGGTTGTTGCATTGGGGGCTTTATTCGAACGTGCCTTCGATCACTCGAAGCTGAATCGAGTTTAGTCTATTTCGATCTTGGTGGTGATAGATATTGCCAAGATAAGATCCATCGGCTAATTCAACTACAGTTTCAATTTCATGATTGGCACTAGCTTCAAATAGCAGCTCAGAACCCGTCTCAAGAGCTTGTTCCCAAAGGCCATAGCTAAAGAAATCCCGATCAGGCTAGCATAAAATTTCTGGCGTAAGAACCCCAATGATCTCACGAAGTGCCATTTGTTCAGATTGTGAAGATGGTTCCGGAAGAGCAGCTATTACCGCACACGCGCCGCATTTGCCAATAGCGGTTATACGAGCATTGGCATAGACTGCCTCATCAGATTGAGTTGGTGGCTTTGAAAAATTTGCCGTATTTTCTGGAGATTCAAATACGTCCAGAGTGGTGGAATCGATGGCAATTAGGGCCCAGGTTTAATTAGAAGGTTCCTTTTGTTTGGATGATGGCAAGGAGCTTGGCAACTCTTTTGTAGAGTTCTGCCATCGGGGCACTACCAAGTTTCACCCGCGCTTTGTATATACCAGCCTTGGACTGGACCTGCCAAGAATCACTAAAGGTGCCCTGCCATGCTAAACCTTGAGTGAGATGACGCATTACTTCTTCGCAAGAAGCTTGAGGGAACGTTGCCATGGATGGCTATTACTTAACAAGTAACCATGCGAGCGGGCATTAAGCGCACTCGTTGTTCTAATTTATCCGTCTCGTTGAGGATATCGTCGATCAGATCTTTAATAAACGTCCTCGTGAGAACACCGATTGAAATGTGATCAGCGAGTAGTGCATTATCTGGTTGTCTTCTCCACCCGGGTCTTGGCATCTCTATCTCCCGGCGCAGTAATAGCACGCCACTTTTGTTAAGCACGCGATATTTTGATTTGGCTTTTGGGGGTAAGTATTTTAAATTCTCTATTTCTTATTAGCAGCACTTGTTCGAAGTCAGCAATCTACCTGGACGGCTCCTACAATTTCGATCCATTGTGGCGTGAGTTTGCGTCCATAGCGTGGATTCGTGAGTTTTTCGGGAAGTTCGATGGTCCTTTTTAGAAGATGTTCCAGAAAGATCGGCAAGTGTTTCAAGATGGCCAACAAGGATTTACCTATTGCGCAAAGGTTGAAGAAATAGAACTCGATCGATCATCATGTGAAAACTATGGTTGGTCTTTAAATAGGGACAACCTTTTGGTGAGCGATCTCTCTTTCTTGGCCGATTTGGCTAAAGCTGCGGTCTGATTGAGCCAAATCGGCCTTTGAGGGATTGTCTGAGCTATACCTTTCTAAATAGTCGTTCGTATCGAGGAAGGTCGCTACTTTATCTAGCCTTTTCGACTCCTATAAGGGGTATTGATAGCGCTGGAAAGTTGTCCGAGATTAATGCCCGGTCCAAGATTGACGGTGAGGATTTTATCCAGCGAGGTAATTGATCTTTAAAGCTTTAGAAGTTGTACCTTTTGGTGCAGCGAGGGTCGCTTTGATCTTATCTTTGGCCATCTGAGTCAAATTGGGTTAGGTAGTTGGCTAGCCCCGATTGCGTGATGCGAAAGATAACGTCGGGTATCACTTCGTCCGCAATCTTGAGGGCATCTTCGAATTGGAACCACTCAACCTCTTGACTCTCACCAGGAGGAGGAGTCGGTTCGGTGTCTTGACCCAGAAGGAGATACCTGATGTCCAAATGGTAATGATCAAAAGCATCGTGGCAGGAGAGATTGAAGAGCAGTGGGCCGTTTGATGGATGGATCACTGTCAGTCCAGTCTCCTCTTTTGCCTCTCGGATGACGCAATCCCAAGGACTCTCGCCGTTATCGATGTGGCCGCCCGGCTGAATCCATTTTTGGAGTTTTTTGTGCCGATGCAAAATTATGCCTCTGGGGCCAATTATTATCGCCGATGCCGTGCAATGGCGCGGATCGGCGTAGCGATCAAAGATATTTCGTCGCTTTTCGGCTTCTTCTAGGATTATGTGCTGGGCGTTTTTCTCTTGGTTGGTAATGGGCTCAAAGTCGACGATAGATTGGAGCCAAATTTCATACCAGGGCATTGCTGGCGATCTCCTTTTGTTTTGAAACCTTTTACGGGTCTCTACGGCGGCTAATAGTTCAGAGTGCAAACTCGGTTGATGGATCCTCATTATGCTACAACAATATGGCTAGCTATCATGAGAGGCTGAATTCGAGGATATGTCTTTGAAAATCCACGGTTTGCTAATGCATTTTACTAATTCATTAGGAGCTTTTACTGCAAGCAGCCATTGAAAAGATTTAGGATGAAAACTGCGAGGTGAGCAAAACCATCTTCCTGTGGATCCTTATCAATATTGGCCGATAGGGCTATTTGGCCGATGAATTGTTGGAATTACCCGGAGGCTATCTGATTTTTATGGCCCTTGGTGAAATGGATGGATGGACTCCAAGTGGCTGTTTTGATCGCCTCTTTGATTCGAAAGATCGTCGTCTTTGTTTTATAGCTTCAATAAGGTGGACTTGTGAATATCCGCCTCGTTTAGATGCATTTCGGAGCTTCAGGAAAATTCCAAATCAATTGACGTGTAGCACTCTGATCGTATGATCTGTTGTCTGGTGCGACCACTAGAATCTCTGTTCAATGTAAAAGATAGGTTTCATGGGTCGTTTGCCCGATAGGTTGGGCAATTGGTCAATATTTTATCAATTGGTCAACGCCTAATAAGGAAGCGACAATTAGAGATGATTCCACCACTATCTGTCTGGGGTTACTTTTGTGGCAGACTTGGATGGGCAAGTATCGCTTTGACCATCTCTTAGTGCTGTTCATTTTTTGGCATGTAGTGGTTGAAGCTTATTAAACCCTCGTCTAGCGCATGGTTGTCGTGTGCGGATTTTCATGTAATTTTTTTGATAGGAGTGCGTTTTGGGTACGCCTGAAGACCTAATTGTTCAAGCGTCGCAACGTCGACGTACCTTTGCTATTATTAGCCACCCTGACGCTGGCAAAACTACGCTGACGGAAAAGTTTCTCCTTTATTCGGGGCAGATATCTCAAGCGGGGGCAGTAAAAGCTCGCTCTGGTGGGCGAGCAGCGGTCTCTGACTGGATGGCCATGGAGCAACAGCGAGGGATTTCAATTACCTCTACTGTCTTGCAATTTAGCTATCGCGATCACGTTATTAATCTTTTGGATACTCCTGGACACCGTGACTTCTCTGAAGATACCTATCGAGTACTTTCTGCAGTCGATGCCGCAGTGATGGTTTTAGATGTCGCCAAAGGGATTGAACCTCAGACTCTCAAGCTCTTTGAAGTTTGTCGAACACGGGAGGTGCCAATAATCACCTTTTTGAACAAACTAGATCGGCCCGGGCTCGATCCACTTGAGGTTTTGGATCAGATCGAATCAAAGATCGGGGTTCGACCTACGCCGATTACTTGGCCTGTTGGTATTCCAGGGGATTTCCGAGGTGTGATCGATCGTAGAAGTGGCAACTTTATCAGATTTTCTCGAACTGCTCATGGTGCCCAGGAGGCTCTAGAAGAAGAGATTGATCCAACGGCCGCAAGCCACCAGGAAGGTGAAAATTGGAAGCAGGCGGTAGACGGCGTGTCATTGCTTGACGAAGTAGGGGCGACCTACGATAAGAAGTCTTTCTTGGCCGGTCAATCTAGTCCTGTATTTGTGGGATCGGCGCTTACTAATTTCGGAGTCCGTCACCTTTTGGATGCAATTGTGGATCTAGCTCCCGCTCCGAGTGATCGACATGATCTAGATGGGAATTTGCGGCCAATAGAGAGTGAGTTTTCGGGATTTGTCTTTAAGATTCAGGCGAATATGGACCCATCTCACAGAGATCATTTGGCCTTCGTGCGCGTCTGTTCCGGTAAATTTCAACGTGGAATGGGAGTTACCCATGCGGAAAGCGGTCGTATACTTTCTACCAAGTATGCGACCTCGGTCTTTGGATCGGACCGTGACACCGTCGAAGAGGCATTTCCGGGAGATGTAGTAGGGCTAGTAAACTCCAACGAATTGCGGATTGGTGACACGCTCTATGTGGGTGATCGAGTTGAATTTCCACCTATTCCGACTTTTGTGCCTGAGCTTTTTGCGCTAGCTAGGGCGCGCGACACTGGACGCTTTAAACAATTTAGAAAGGGCATCGAGCAACTTGAAAAGGAGGGAGTGGTACAGGTCCTCTTTGATCCTTCTGGAGATCCCACGCCTATGGTTGCCGCAATTGGTGAGATGCAATTCGACGTCTTTTCTCATCGTATGCATTTCGAATTTGGTGCTGAAGTCGAACTGACTCGCACCTCCCACAAGGTCGCTCGGCGAACTGACCAAGCAACGGCCAGTGAACTCGGAGGACTTGGCGGTGTTCGTGTGAGAGTTCGGCGCGATGGCACCCTTTTAGCACTCTTTGAAAGTCCCTACTGGCTTGCGCGGCTCCAGAATGATCATCCTACGTGGAAACTCGACGACCTTATCGCATGAGAGTGCCATTTCAAATAGTTCAAATGGCTAAGTCAAGATAGTCTTTTGATGGATGCCAAAGGGCGCTGATTAAAAGAGCGACCTGTTTTGATTAAAACGAAGTTCGTCAGAGAATTGTGGTCTTTGTCGGATCAATCACCGAGAAATGATAAAGCAACTTTCTGATTTGGCTATCTGGCAACAATCTAAGATCATAAAGATGCGGCCTTTGGATTTAGTTGATTTAGGGTTTTTGAATTTTACGGTTGACGCGGTTATCATCTCTGGGCGTCGTAGTTTTTCGCTTGATGTGCGGTTTGATCGATGACTCCGAGAGTGAGAGATAGGTTCAAGAGAGTCGCTCGTGTGGCGCCTTTTACGGCTTATTTGAACTTGTTCTTTTCCGCAAAGGCAGCAGTTGCAATATAAATATCGTTTGCTCATTACGATGATCGGGAAGTTTTTCTTGTACTAATTTTCGTTGGCTGAGCCCCTTTTCGAGTGCCCATAGCGATAGTCGACACTTAAGCCGGGTGATTGTCCTCTCGAATACGAGTCAAACGAAGGACTATCGGTACGGTTTTGTTAAGTGAGATTTTCAGATGCGATCCTTTTGATGGCTGATTTTATGGAGCGGCCTACCAAGTGGGTTGGCTTTGATGGCGACAATGGTATATGGCTCACAAAGCTGTCCGACGTAGAATGCCGAATTCATTTATCTGTTTTTGCTCTCTGATTGGCAGTTTATGGATCAATTGGAATCTGATTTGGCCCGTTTTCATGCCAAGAGTTAACTTTGTATTTCCCAAATGGTGTCAAAATCTTCAACTTGAAACAGCTAGCCTTGTTTGGACAAAGCAAGCGAATGGAAGTGTCATTAGTACTATCGGAGCAAGTAACCCACAAAAAACCGCGATCGCCCTCCTTGGCGCTCGTACCGTACGCGAAGTGGCATTTGGATTCATCTCAATTGCTCTGCCATTTTATTGGCAGAGTAAAGGGCTTTCTATCTTTTCGATCGGTGTTTTGTATAGTGCTGCATTGATTGGTTCGGCATTGATAACGCTACTCTTAGGGCGTTATATCGATGTCATTGGACGTAAGCGAATTCTCATCGTCAGCAGTCTTCTTTGGGCGGTAGTCACTCCTTTTTTGGCCTTTACTCAGGATATATATCTCTTATGTTTGATAATGGTCTTTGGCAGCGTATCGCCAACTGGTAAAGAGATAGGAATCTATCAGGGTGTGGAGCAAGCCATGCTTGCAAAGCTATTCGCGGGTCACAATCGAACGAAGATCTACGCATGGTTCAATCTTGTTGGATATGGTGCAGTGGCGCTGGGAGCCTTACTCGCTGCGCTAGTGGGAATTGGTTCGGTTGGCTCGGGCCAAAAGAACACTTTCATTTGGGTGGCCATCGCCTATGCGTTTGCCGGGGTAATCCAGCTGGTTATCTATTTTCTTGTTGACGATGTCGTAGAGCAAAAGCACGAAAAGCCCATCGATGAAAAAAGTGGATATCGGCCACAAAAAAGCGTAAGGACGCTGGTCTATCAACTCTCGGCTCTTTTTGCCTTGGATTCTTTTGCGGCAGGGTTAGTCGTACAATCTTTGATCGTCTATTGGTTTCGAGTAAATTTCCATACGGATTTAACTCAGTTAGGGTTGATCTTTTTTGGTACCAATATGCTTTCAGCGCTCTCGTCGCTCGCCGCCGCTAAGGTGGCCTCCAAGATCGGTCTTTTGAATACGATGGTCTTTACTCATTTACCATCGAACATCCTCCTGATATTGGTTCCCTTTATGCCAAATGCCACACTTGCAGTGGCGATGCTTTTGGCGAGGCATATGCTCTCTCAGATGGATGTCCCGACGCGAGCAGCTTATTCAATGGCGATGGTCTCGCCCGATGATCGAGGATATCTAGCGGCATGGACCAATGGAGCCCGAAGTTTTGGAACGGGAGTTACCCCAATATTGGCGGGTTTGATGCTGTCGGTTTCGCTGAGTGGCATACCGTTCGTTGCGGCTGGAGGGCTAAAGGTAATCTACGATATCTCGCTCTATTTTCGTTTTAAACGGGTTCCAATCGACTTCGCTAACGAGTCTTAGGTCGATTTCCTAAGTCGATTCCTGTGCAAGATGGTAATCGTCTCCGTTCAATGGACCATAGATCGATCTGGTGGCCACCTGTGGCGTTTGTGTTATTCGGTAAATATTAAGTCCATTTCTGTTGGAGAACCGAAAATGGTGAGCTTTGGCGATGAACATCGGTGGTCTTGGACATGTTGACGATGTCGATTTGAAGATGCCGACCAAAGTTACTTTTGGCGAAACTTAGGTGCCAAAGCAAGAGCGGTTGAGCCAAATAAAAGACTTATGGATCCATTTTGGTTGGATAAGACGATTTGATCTGGTACCTTTCGATCGGGCCTTGAGGCGCTATATTGCCTTGCAAGGTTGTCGGTCCTGATCTTGGGTGTAGATTTGGTCTGAAGTTTAGGGATTATTCCGGGACGCTAAATGGCAGAGCCTTTTTCATCAGGAGTGAGGTCTCTTGCGAACGAGTCGAAGGGGAGGCCGCGAGATGGTTGATGACATTTAATTGATCGATTTCGTCTTTATTTTGACTGAGTTTGAACTTGGCTTCAACTTTGGTCACCACAATCTCAAAGGCGACCACGGCCTCTAGCATCTTTGATTGTGTCGGTGAATCGAAGTCACTTCGCCATGGCTCTATTGATGAGGACTCATGGCGATCGGTAAGCTTATCCAGGACTGCGCGTTTTTCGCCTCGGTCGTGAATTATGGTGGGTTTGCCATAGATGTGCACTACCGAGTAGTTCCAGGTTGGAACGCTCTCGAGGTGGTACCAGGATGGCGAGACATAGGAATTCGGTCCACTAAAGACAACTATTGCCTCATCGATATCTTCTAGCTCTCGCCATTGTGGATTTGCTTTAGCGAAATGGCCCAGTAGCCTTCCCTGTTGAGCGTATTCGCGTTCAAAAAGAAAGGGGAGGTGACTGAGTGAAACTTTTGATTCCGAGGTTGTGATCAGGAGCCCAAGTGGAAATAAATCTATTAATTCGAAGATGAGATCTCCATTATCCTGTTTGAATTCTTTTGGTGTATACATCTGGTCTTCCTTCGAATGCGAAGTCTTGCTTGTTGTCTAAGTAACAATAGCCGATGGCAAACCAGAGTTTTATATTTCGACTTAGTATCGGTTCTAATACTATGGCTATTTTTCGCCTTCCACTTGTTTGGCATCTCCTCTAGCATGCCGAGTAGTTGTGAGTTGGCTTGTAATGCTCGACGATTAACTAAGTTCGGACAATCTTCGCGCTCCGACGGAGCGCTATCATATTTCCATGAATTACAACCATGTTGCACATCCTCGCTTAGTCGACCGAAAGAATACCAAGCCCGTAAAAGTCTCCGATAATGCGGTTGGCTTCAACGGTAAATTGGCCATGTGGATTACCAAGATTGTGGGTTCGATGTGGTGTGCCTACGCCTTTGGCCTCTTTGATCTCCTGAGCCTTCCATCTGCAATGCGAACTGGGATTCAAGCTATCGTAGCGTGGGTCGCTCAGACCTTTTTGCAGCTGGTCTTATTGTCTATCATTATGGTAGGACAGAACCTACAAAGTGCGGCATCAGATCGAAGGGCTGAACAAACCTATAACGATGCCGAGATGATATTGCATGAATGTTTAGAGCTGCATCGACACCTCGACGCTCAAGACCAGACGATCAAAGATTTGATCAAAAGAATTGAACTCAATGGCTCCTCGCCCACAAATTGATCTACTTCATGCGTGTCCTCGAGCCTGCGGTTGGGGTGCTATCGTATGAATCCAATCATAAGTACAATGCTAGATAATTTGTTTCTATTTTAGGTTGTCTGTCTCTGTGATTGGTCTCAATTCATATCTGTTGGAGACTTTTCTGATCTGGAATGTTTGGCCTACCTGGGGAGATAGGTAATATTTAACTTGGTGCTCTTGACTTTGTTGAATAAAAATGAGATAGTTACTTTGTTGAGTAACGTAAGGATCTCAATATGCACAGGTCAAATAAAATTGTATCGCTATCTCATATAATCGAAATTCATTTTACAAATCAATCTATGCAGTTTTCACGTAAGATTGCGGATAGATTGCCTATCGAATGGACGAAACGGCACCACTTCAATGGTTCCGCGGTGCCTAGCTTACTTAGTGGGCACGTTTTGCAGCGGGCTGTGGCAACTGGGACTCGGTCTTACAAGACCCGTAAACATAGGCTTTTACCCTTTTATCGAACTGATTTATTTTATGTAATCGCTCAATTATAAAGGATTGGAAAAGGCTCATGTACCAACGCAGACTTCAAATAAACTCCCCAGTTGATGTTCCGATAGTTATCTACCATAACTTCTTGAAAGTTGCACCCGCCCACGCTTTTTTGGCTCTAACCGATCCGTCTTATATAGAGATATGGGGAGATACCATCGGCTACAAGGTGGCTCTTTTTAATATCGATCTTTCGGTTGGGGGTCGTTACGACATTGCCTATAGCGACCCCAGTGGCATTCTTCGCCAAGCATCGGGAGAGATCTTAGAGTTTCAGCCGCCGCGTTGTTTGGTTTTTACACGCGAATTGGACGTAAAGAGTGGGGAAGAGACCTTAGAAACATTGATTTTTGACTCCATGGATGGTGGCACTTATCTTACTGGTATCTCGAGGTATCCTTCGATCGAGGTTCGTGATCGCATAGCCAACGTATCATTTATGAGCTTTGTGGCTAATGCATTTGAGTGCCTAGATGAAGTGGTGGGTGATAGTTGGGTTGTCGAAAACCTCAGTGTATAGGGATTTGTAGGTAAGATACATCTATTGGACAACTCAATTGCTTAGATCGAGTTACTGATTTATTTCATCTGGATGAGTTCGCAGACGGATAGCCTTGAATCAGTTCGAGCCTCATTCAGCCAGTGGTGGGCGGGTAGGATTCTGAGGAAGCTCTACATAATTTTCCTTCGGCTGGCGAATTATTTTATTCCATATAATGGTTATTCAATAGGCTACGGCGTTCCTAGGGGGCTATTGTTTTGGCCTTGGTTAGGTGGCTTTATTTACATAATTCGATTTTTGAAAATATGTTAATGGGAACTTAGCCCGGTTTTGATTGGAGGATTCCCGGAAAAGGCGAAGCGGCATTCCCTGATTATGGAAACCTTTGGCCAGATTGGCACTAAGCTTTAGTTAAGTTCGCTCTCTTTGGGCAGGGCAAGTTACTGATCTTGAACGTTTGGATGAAAATTAAACTGACTTCTCATGTTTTTTTGACTTCTCAACTTTTTCCGCATGTGTAGCTGTCCCGATGATTTTTAGCCTTGAACGAATCACTACTTGACGGGGTGGTCTGGTGGAATTTGCAAGCTCTGTAATAGATGGACGTCGTCTGGTTATTGTTGACGGTGCTATCACGGTCTTAGGTAGCCATGGCTCACGATGGTTGACTCATAGGGCGGTTGATCAACTCTTAGGATTACCAGAGGGATCAACCTCAAATTATTACAGGACTCGCCAAGCACTAGAGGCCGCGATCTTTGTGAGAGTTTGCGAGGTGGATATCATCTCAATTCGCATGGTACACGAAAAGGCTTCCCTCTATCCTTCCGACGGGCAGGGAGCGTTGGCTATATTTCGCGATCTCTTGTCTTTAACTTCTACAACCCAAGAGGGAATTTTGCGACAACGGGCTCGTCTCGAGGTCTTTTTGGCGGCTACTAATCGCCCGAATCTCTTTGAATTGGTCAATATTCACAGACGTGAGATGCGAGAGGCACTTGGTAAGGTTCTTGAGGCTGTTGGCCTCCCTTTGAGCGCATCCAAGTTACTTGCTCTAGAGGCTTTCACTCAAGGTTTAATTGTTGATGCGTGTCTTCACCATCCAAAGCCCGAGCCCCTGGTGCTAGATGAAGCGCTAAGTTGCTATGGTGAATTTTTTGGCGCATTGAAGGACCACTAGATGCCTGGCCTACGAGAAAAAACTGACCTGCCTTGGCATGAGCGGAGTGGATGGGACTGATCGCTGGACGCTTGGTTGCGGAGGAGCTTTCAATTTATCCAAGATTTGGCTTTAGTTGATCCTAGATGGAAACGCCTTTGGGAATCTCCGGTGCATTGCTAGAAGCTATGGTCTTTAGTGGGCAAAATAAACACCTGCATTGGTGATGGTTTCATGCGGTCCAAATGACCTGATGCTCCCTTACGAGAGTGTTGCTTGATTCGCGGCTATGTTAGATAGCCCGAAAATTGAGTGGGACCACTAATTCAAACGTGTTGGGGCCATTGTGGTCACGCGTTTCCAGTCTTTGCCTATTCAGATGTGTATACAGCCAAAGTGGTATCTTGTGTGCCTAGCCGAGAGCCCTTGGAATGGTAGTGATTTTATCTTTCCGTCCTTAGCCCCACGAGCATTAGTCGAGAAAATAAGTCGTACCTAGTAAACATGCTAGGTACGACGGTGAATTCAAATGTCAGACCGAAATTTTCTCGGTAGTCTCGTTGGTTTAGGTTGGGTTATGAAGGTTGACCAAATACCATGATTTATCGATCTTTGATTGTGAGTCTACAACATGGCGGTCTGTCTTTTTTCTTATTAAAGATAAGCCGCGGCTAGGACTGATGCGACTTCGGGTCGAGAGTACTGGGAAGGTAGTGCCACTCCTCTGCTGAGCAGTTCTCTGACCTTGGTGCCTGAGAGTATCAAATGGCTTGATTTTGGATGGGGACAGGTTCTTTTAGAGACCACTTGTTCGCAGACAAGGCAAAAGAAACTATGTTCGAACTTCATTATCTCGATTCCCAATTGAGATGGATCTAAGGTGCTAAAGATCTCTTGGGCTGCGTAGGTGCCATAGTAGTCTCCAACCCCCGCATGATCTCGGCCAACGATAAAGTGGGTACATCCGTAGTTTTTACGGGAGAGGGCATGAAGGATCGCCTCCTTAGGTCCTGCATATCGCATCGCTGCTGGATAAACTCCAAGGAGTACTCGATCCCTCGGGTAATAGTTATCTAAGAGAGTTCGATAAGCTTCCATTCGAACTTCAGAAGGTACGTCGTCATCTTTGGTATGGCCGACTAACGGATTAATAAAGAGGCCATCGACCAACTCCAGAGCTACTTTGTGGAGGTATTCATGCGCCCTATGGATCGGGTTTCTAGTTTGGAAGGCGACGACGGAGTTCCATCTTTGTTCATGAAAGTAACTGCGGGTCTCAGTTGGCGTTAGATATTCGCTACCACGAAAGTCTCGTACGGGTTGATGAAAAAAGAGTTCCCCAGCAATGGCAATGTCCCCTTCGTTGATGAGAGTAGCCACTCCAGGGTGTGCGCTATCGGTGGTACCGTAGACACTCTGCGCTTCTTGATGGAGTTCTACTGGGAAACGCTCTCTAATAATCATCGTAGCCACGTGAACACTCTGAATGTGTAGTTTTGCTGCGGCGGTTCCGGTAGCTAGTTCCCCTGAGGAGACAACAAAGGTGATTGGAAGTGGCCAAAGTGTCCCATCACTTAATTTCATCGAATCCAGAACACAGTGGTAGTCATCTCGTCCGAGAAAGGAAGAAAGGGGAGAGTAAGCACCAACGAATATCATCTCAAGGTCGGCTCTTTGTCTTGGCGAAAGTTCGATATCGATGAATTTATCTACCTTAAATGGCGCGGTAATCTCAAAGTGGATTAGTTCTCCGCCATGTGGCGGGGCGATTGGGTCGCTTGGATTAAAACTCACGTCTTGTCTCTTTCATTAGTAACCTTAGACGGTTGTGTCGTGGTATTTGGAGTCGTATTTGATACAATTAGGCTTCTTGAGCGGGCGGCTTTGTCTTAGTCCAAATTCCACATTCAGTGCGACCTTGGCCAACGAATCTGCCAGCACGTATGTCCTCGCCTGCCTTGACAGCTGCGGTACATGGCCAGCACCCCATTGATAGATAGCCTTGGGAATAGAGAGGGTGAAGTCTGAGATCGTAACTCTTGGCATAGGATTCTAGGTCTTTTCGCTCCCATCGATATAACGGGTTTAGCCTGATGGGATTGCCATCTTCAAGTGCACCCAGAGTATTTCGTGTTGAGGCGCTTTCGCGAGTCCTTCCATTTAGGATGGCGCTTGGCATGGTGGCCGCGAGAAAGTCCTCAAGCGGCTCTACCTTGTTTTGACTACAGCACGCGACTGGATCAATCAAATAGCCGTCTTCGAAGGGAGCTTTTGGCTTTAGTGTGATGAAGTTAGCACTCTGGTATCGAGATTTGAGGTAGGCGAAGAATGAAAGAGTTTCACTAAAATGGTAATTTGTATCAACAAAGACGACGTCACCGTCGAACCCTTGTGAGACGGCAAGGTCAATTAGTACGGTGCCAGCGATATTTAGACCGGTGGTTATCTTTAGGTCGATGTGGTCTTTTATGGCGGATCTCAGGATCTCTTTAGTTTCTTGGAAGTTAGATTCCAGCATCGGCGAGCTCTTTCTCTAAAAATCTCATTACTAGCTCTTTGGCTTGATCTAGCTCTAATTCTGCAGTCGGAACGAATAGGTCGGGTTGGGTTGGAGCTTCATAGGGGTCGTCGTATCCAGTAAGACCTTTTATCTCACCAGCTAACGCCTTTTTGTAGAGTCCTTTTGTGTCTCTTTGAAGGACGGTCTCAAAGGGTGCGTGTACGTGGATTTCGCGGCCACGTTCACACATTGAAAGAGCTTGGTTCCTTGAGCTTTCGTATGGCGAGATGGCCGAGACGAGTACCACCACTCTGTTTCTCGCCAAGAGCGAGGCGATATATCCAAGCCTTTGAACCTGTAAGTCGCGATCTTTCCTGGAAAAACCGAGGTCTGGAGAGAGAACGGCGCGAATCTCATCGCCATCGAGCAGTTCTACTTTGATCCCTCTATTGGTCAGTTCTTGGTGAATCTCCCTGGCGATCGTTGTCTTGCCTGCGCCAGATAGGCCAGTAAACCAAAGAACGGGCGCGTGTGTTGGAATTTGTGGCATATTATCTTCCTGGTAACTTCTTTTTCGATTGTGCATTTGACATCAATTACCTCTTTTGTTGAAGCTTTGGATTCTTAGCTTCCAAGACTATGACGGGTTTTTCTCGCCCATTAGGGCCCTAGGTAGCATATCATTTCTTTGTTGGCGGACCTTAGTCTGCTATTTGAGTGCAGGTTCGGCGTTGGTCAAAGGTTCACCTGGTGGTGATTTTTCGAAGTCGGATTTTCCTTTGACCTTAGCGTGGAGTCCAACTCTCGCCAATCGAAGTCGAAGGTCGAATATCCATTTTCCTTCAACTCTTTTCGGGTGGTTTTAAATTGCTCGTAGACCAGTTGGTCTGTATCTTGTGTTCGACTTTTTAGATGGTCGACAAAGATTCCGCCGAAAGCTGGAGATGTACCATTCGTCGAAATTGCAATGTCGACTGAGCCAAAGAGTCGCCTAGTGGCAACGTGGCTAAAGTTGGCGGTCTTTGGCTCGTCCAAGGTATTTAAAAGGAATCTCTTTTTGAGGCTTTGGCGATGGATCCAACGGTTTAGCTTTTTATCGCGGTCACATGCTATTACCAAGAAGGGCTTTCGTAGCTCGCGTCTTTTGGGCCTGCGATCAACAACTATGATATCGTCATCTATCTCGTCGGTATTGATTGATTCCGTGGTCTGTCCGTACCTAAAAAGTGTAACAATCGCACCTTCCGCCATGGCGACGCGAGCCCGCATTAGAGCTTGTTTTGAGCTTCCTATAATATAGACGTCGCGGGAATGCAGCTCTAGAGCGATAATCACAACGACTCCTTCGAGCTTGCCGACACCTTTATGCGTTGGCGCCTTGGGGCAGGAACATATGCAGTTAGTCTCGATCGCTCGAGACGATAGATGAAGTCGCCAAAGCGTTCGGACTCTTTTCGTTCATCTCGCCATGCAATTAGTAACGGAGCGAGAGAGTCGACTATCGACTCTTTTTCGACGTCCTCTGCAAAGAGTTGATTTAGGCGGGTACCCTCGCGATCGGAGCCAAGAAAGATGTCGTAGCTTTTCTTGGTCCGTCCAACTATACCAATCTCGGCCAAGTAGGGACGAGCGCACCCATTGGGACAACCAGTCATTCGAACTTCGATATCATCATCTCCGATGCCAAGGAGCTCGAGGCGATCTTGGAGTTGGCCCAGGAATGTCGGTAGATATCTTTCGGATTCGGCGAGGGCTAATCCACAGGTGGGAAGGGCTACACACGCAAAGGAAGAGACAAAGATTGGCTTTTGCCGCTTCAGGGATGGGACCCCTAGAGCTTCAAGATCATCTTGAAGATTTGGTGCGATCTCTGACGCTAAGTCGGTAAGGATAAGGTCACCTTTGGCGGTTACTGCGAGATTTGGACGGTACCTTTGTACTATTGTCGATATCGCAGTCCTATGGTTGATTGGGGCTGTGTCGGCAATTCGACCAGAGGGTAGCTTTATACCTAGGGCATAGCTATTGTTGAACTTATTTCGTGTTAGCCCTAGATGATCGTTTGTGGCCAAGAACAGGTCTTTTTCGGCCGGCTGGAATCGGATATCTACCTTTTCCTCTACGAGTCGGCGGAATTCGTCTACTCCAATGCGAGCAATTAGGTACTTTAGGCGTGCATGGGCCCGATCGTTTCGATCTCCAAGGTCACGCTGGAGCTCGATTATTGCATCTGTGAAGGCGAAGAGACTCTCAATATCAATCTCTCCCAAGAGATCACCGAGGCGAGCAAATGTGCTTTCATCGGTTCCACTTCGGCCCAGGCCGCCTCCGGCGTAGAGTCTTATTATTTGGGAATTTTCGTTATCGACTACGATCCCGAGATCGTGACTGAGCACGTCGATACAGTTGTCGATCGAAGAGACCACCCCGATCTTGAACTTTCTAGGTAGCATGTTTGCCCGATAGATAGATCGCTCTTGTGTCTTGGCACCTGAGATGGATTCAGCTACTTTTTCTCCGTCGATCCAAAATTCGAAATAGGCATCCGATGGTGCTTTATAACGGTTTGATATCTCGTTGGCGACTCTTTCGACGACCGTCTTCACCCGGGGATCCTCCACGTTTGGACATGCTGTGACATTTCTGATTACGTCACCACATCCACCCCATGTCGTTAATAGTGTCTCGTTGATGCGAGAAAGTAGTTCTCTAACGTCTTGTTTTGTCACAAAGTGAAATTGGATTCCCTGGCGAGTGGTGAGGCGAAGGGTCGAGTTCCCAAGATCATTGGCGATTTGGTTGAGTGCTAAATATTGTTCTGAGGAGATGCGTCCACCAGGTATTGAGACTCGGGCCATAACTAAATGCTCAATCTCTAGTCCAGCCTTCAGTCGAGTTGAGCGCGAGTCACGATTATCTTGGGTGTAGATCCCGTGGAACTTTAAGATCTGACTTGCTTCATTTGAGAATTTTGGGTCATCGTTTTCGAGTTCGGAAGCGATCGTGCCTCGAAGAGAGTTAGAGTTCTCTTTGACCTTTTCCACCGCACTAATGTTTTTGATTGTCTTTTGTATATCGGTTTCCATTCACACTTCCTTTCGCATTTTCAATTCTCGATAATTCTAATCAGGTTTGTCATAATTAGACGGCCTTTTGCAATAAATTGCTCCTCAAGATGAAATAATACGAGATTACTTCGCTGCGTCCTTTCGGCTTTGATTGCGTTTGTGCCGTAAGATTTATCCTGGTGAATGCGCATATTGTCGCGCTTGGAAACCACTATTGGCCTAATAGATTGCAAAGTGGATGGTTTGGATCACATCCCCGAGTTATCAGCTGAGTCGGAGTTTTTCATACGCGAGATGGCTCAGCTCTGGCCATGGTCACTTCTGCCGCTCTGATGTGGCAATCAAACTTACTATACAAGATATGAGTTTTGTACTTCAACCTATGCGAGGTGTGAAGAGTAGAGGATCTTAGTTTTAGGTGGTTCGATCGCTCTTATCGGTATTTTTGAATCTACGATTCAAGGCGCTTCTCTATAGCTCGGCCAAGTCGACTACTATCATGGTTTTCCCTAAGAGTCAGATACAAGCGGACATTTCTGGGGAATCGTCTAGCCGCTTGTGATGTTGGCTGAGATCAGCGGAGGTTCTCCTGCTGTGATTATATATATCGATTCGATTTTAACTTCGATCTTGCCTACTTAGCATGAGTTTCATCGATTCTGAGATTGATGAGTTATTTAGCTATTTCGTAAGTATCGGCCTTGTTATTTATTTGATTGCTCTTCTGGAGTGGTTGCAATTTCAAGTGCTAACTACTTTTTTAGATTCTTCTTGTTTTTAGTTTGTGGAATGGCCTAAACTTACCCTCTGGTCCGGGCCAAATTACCTTGAACAACAGTGGCTTTCGTTAAAATAGGGTGTTGTTTAAGCCTTTGTTGAACCTTGAGGGTCCAAGTAGGCGAATTTTATCACAAGATATTTTGCGATCGGGCGATCACCCAAGGATGAACTCTCCGACTCTTTCCAAGGCGAGATCTGCCTCGGGCATTGGAAAGCTTGGCCATACGTGCCAGAGCCCTTCGCCAACCTCTAGGGTTGCTTCTACGTTGCAATCGTGGAATTTTTCTATAAGTCGGAATGAATCATCGAAGAGAATTTCATCGGTTCCAACGAAGACAAGGTGTGGAGGTAAGCCCGAAAGGTCACCAAAGAGGGGAGATGCGCGGTGATCGCTGGCATCGGCTCCATTTAGGTAGATCTGAATGGCTGGTTTCATCCCTTTAGCATCGAGCATTGGATCAATATCGTTTCGCAGGCGGAGAGAGTCGCCAGATGCGGTTAAGTCGGTCCAAGGACTAAAAAGGAAGCTTTTACCTGGGAGGCTGTGGCCTCCATCGCGAATTGCGACTTCGGTTGCAAGGCTCAGTCCCCCACCAGCTGAATCGCCTCCTATGACGATATTTTGAGGGTCGACACCATTTGATAACAGTCCCAAGTAGACCTTCAATGAGTCTTCTAATGCCGCCGGAAAGGGGTTTTCCGGTGCTAGTCGGTAGTCAGCCATTACTACCTTGGATTCGGAGGCTAAGGCTAGGCGTGCCCCTAGTGAACGATGACTTTTTAGTGAGCCGGCCGAGTATGCTCCTCCATGAAAGTAGAGTATAACATTTTTACCAGAGCGATTGAGTGGATCGATGTATTCAACGACTACCCCTTGGATCTCTGCTTCGGTGATGACCACACCATCAGGCACGGGGCTAAAATCGCTAACGGAGTCGGTCATGACACGTATCTCTTCAACGCTTTGAGGTGGATGATCGGAGTGTTTCATTTGTAGAAGAAGATCTCTGAACATATTAGCTTCATTTGAGAGCATGTTGTCTTTACCACCTAAAAGAGTTCAAAGGTATATAGGCCGACGTTATATCACACCAACTCTATCACAGTGATCGAGATAGATCTTTGACCTAAGTTGATTACGGTTATGCGCCCGGAAGGCAACAATTTAGGCTTTAGGTTGTTTTACGCTTGATCTCTTTTTGTGTCATCGGACTTGAATATCAGGCATATGAGCCTCGGAGCGATATGCGACCGAGGATTTGATTTTTTTGAGTGTGACCAAGCACACGCCGGGGCCAAGTGTGTAAGAGCTCTTGGCTCCCTAAAGTTCTCACTTTCTGTCAAGCAAGCGCAGGTCTAAGCGACTTTTTCTCAAGGGTTGCTTTTTCACCTCTATTGGAGTGATTGAGAGAATTCGAAATGATGTGCCAAAGATTCTCTAAATTGGATTCAGCAAGGTTATCGGGCTGAGCGGGATGTCAAGTTCTATTGATTGAGAATCCTTTGGAAAATGACAAGAAAGAGCGATTTCCAAAGGAAACACTAGATTGTCGCGATCAAAAAAGGCAGACATCTAGAGGATAAGGTGACTTTTGCATATGGCTTGTAATTTCTGTCTTAGATTTGATTTGGTGTCAATTGGTGCTAGAGACCTCTGGGTTTCTTGGCAGGATTGTTATTAGGGCGAGCACTGCTATGACTAGAGCTATGTTGACTAAGAAGGCAATCGCTCCAGCATGAATATATCTATCTTGAGAGATAATTCCGTTCTTGGTGTGGGGGAGTTGGCCTGCGAGCACGGTGAAAAATACGGTTCCAGTCAGTGCGACGCCAAATGCACTGCCGATTCTTTGAGCAGTCTGAAGAAGACCGGCTGCGGTGCCAGCTTGGCTTCGTGGGATTGATCTCAAAAGGAAGTCTTGGTTCGGAGCGATAAAGATTCCATTTCCAAAGCCCCCTATGAAGAGTGGAATAACCAGCGTGATGGATGAGATATTTGAATTAGATGAGTGAAATATAAGCGCAAGAGAAACTACCGAGGTCGCTAACATCGAGGCAGCTAGAGTCAAAACTCTACGTTTTAGTCGCGCTGAGAATTTATCAGAAATTGATCCAGAGATTAAGGTTCCCAAGGCGAAAGGGGCGACGGTAAGACCCGAGGCAAGGGGTGAGCGCCCTAGACCTACCTGCCAAATGAGAGAGATGATAATGAAAAGAGAAGAGAAAGCCCCGAAATAGGCCATCGCTATAGCAACCCCTCCCGAAAAGGGCCGTTGGCGTGCTAGTTTGGGATCAACAATGGGTTCACGGCCCGTTCTGGATGCGAATTGCTCCCATTTGGTCAGAGATATAAATATTATGGCTCCGAAGGCTATCGAAAGATAAGTCCACAGAGGCCATCCGATACTTTGTCCTTCTATCAATGGTATGAAGATGGCCGCCAGTCCAACGGTGATTAAAGCCAGACCAAATGGATCAAGCTTATGGGTGATTTTGGGTCTATTGTTAGGGATGAGCACAACCGCCATGGGGATGGCTATAGCGCCGATGATGAGGTTTACAAAGAAGACAAGGCGCCAACCCAAGGCTGAACCCGCTAAGGATAGAATTACTCCACCCAGAATCGGACCGAGTGCCGATGAAACCCCAATCATCGTTCCTAGAATTCCAAAAGCTCTGCTTCGGGCCCTGCCTATAAATAGAAGTTGAATTGTCGCTTGGACTGAAGGGCCAAAGAGCCCAGCTGCAAGGCCCTGAATTACTCTGGCGATAACTAGTTCGGTTGGATTTATTGCAGTTCCACATACGACACTAGCGATTGTAAAGAGGCTGATACCTGTTAGGAAGATTGGCTTGTGGCCAATGCGATCTCCAAAGCGACCAGCCGGCACCAGGATAAGCCCGAATGCCAATAGGTATCCCGATACGATCCACTCTATATCGCTAGACGTTGCATGGAGATTGTTTGCAATCGATGGGAGTGCGACATTCACGATGGTTGAATCAATTACAGCCATGAAGGTACCGCTCAACACGACTATCAGCGTCTTCCAATCTTTAGAGGTTGGCGTAGGTTCGAAGTTGTCTTGATAGGTGCTGTTTTGGTTCAAGATTTCCTAGTCTTTGAGTTTTGCTAAAGCAATATTAGTTGTCACCTACACCTTGATGACCTCCAACAAAGGCGATGTAAGCAAAACGAGCGACCCAAAGGGTCGCTCGTCGATCTGAAGTTACTACAAATAAAAGGTTTAGTTAGCCAGCACTTCTATAGCCTCGTCGTGGCTCGCGGTCATATCCGCCCCGTCCACCGTATCCACGGCTTTCAGTTCCGTTTGCGTCACTTGGCCGTCCGAAGCTGCTGCTTCTATCGTAGGAACGAGATTCATCGGATCTTCCTGATCCCGATGATCCAGAGGAAGATGAACGATAACTTCTCGATGGACGTGAGGAGTTTCCGCCATAAGATGATCCAAATCCACGTCGTCCTGAGTTCATCCCAGTACCACTTCGTGCGCGACTTTCGTCCAACTCCATTACCTCGCCATTGAATTCTTCCAAGAGTGGGATATTTCCAAGAGTTGGCTCTTCGGGATTGCCTCTGAACATCTGCTGAGGAAGGCCCAGGTTCTTCTGCAAACCTTGGACGGTTCTCATCTGTGATCTACCTAGAAGCGTTACGACAGCTCCATTGGAACCCGCGCGGGCCGTTCGTCCTGAACGGTGGATGTAAGCCTTGTGGTCATCTGGAAGTTCGTAGTGAACAACTAGATCCAATCCGACAACGTCTATACCTCTTGCTGCTACGTCAGTTGCGACAAGCACAGAGGTTCTTCCCTTGGAGAATTTCGAAAGAACGCGTTCACGTGCATTCTGTCGCATATTACCATGGAGGGCGTCTACTTGAATTCCGTCGTCGTAGAGATGACCGGCAAGGGTATCTGCGTTGTCACGAGTACGCACAAAGACGATTGTTTTTCTAGCCCCTGCGGTGATCTTCTTTAGAATTTCGAGCTTATCGGTCTCTCGGGTCACAAGGAAGAAGTGGGACATATTGTCGATGCTTCGAACCTTCGTGGTCGTCTCATGGCGAATTGGATCGCTCATGTGGCGCTTGATTAGGGTTTCAACATCACCGTCTAAGGTAGCTGAGAATAGCATTGTCTGGCGATCTGCAGCTGTCTTCGAGAGTATCTCAACTACAGGTGGAAGAAAACCCATATCGGCCATACGGTCGGCTTCGTCGATGATTACGGTTTTAATGTTTTCAAGATTGATCCTACGTCGATCCATAAGGTCGATTAGTCGTCCAGGTGTGGCAACTACAACTTCTACGCCTCGGGTGAGGTCGCGGATCTGTCGTTCCATTGAACTGCCACCGTAGATGGCCGCAATTCTTGGCTGGCCTTTTCTAGGTTGAGTAAGGAGGGTCATAAAGACGTCTCGAACTTGTGTTGCAAGTTCGCGAGTCGGCACCAAGATAAGAGCGGTAGGGCTCATAGGCTTGGCTTGTTCACAGTTTTGTAGGATTGGAATGAGAAAGGCCAAAGTCTTTCCCGAACCCGTACCTGCCATTGCGCATATGTCTTTGCCTTCCAAGGCGTCTTTGATCGTGATTGCTTGGATCTCAGTTGGTGTTGACATACCGTTTTCGGACAGGCGATTAGAGATGTGGCTAGCCACACCTAGTGATTCAAAGGTGGTCAAAATATTTGTTTTCCTTGTTCTTCGTTTTTTTCAGTTCGGCATTGGGGACAAGGCCTCGCCGATTCCGATACGAAGCGGAAAAAATGAGGATGTCCAGAGTCTCACATGAGCTCAACCGACATATAACACTATAGCAACCAATTATGGTTCTTCTGCAGACGGGTGATGGAGCATCCTATCACACATTGTTTGGTAGTCAAATTGGAAAGTATGGGAGATGATAGGGTTGGCGAACTAGTATTGAAGGTTTTTGAGGTTTAAGGGGCCAGTTTAATTTCAAGCTTTTATGGCTAATTGCTATGGGTAGTTATCTAAAATAAATGGCTTGGTTTCTAGTTGTTAGCCTAAAGTTCTTCGCTGTGGTTGTAGACGTCGACGTCGACCATCTGTGCTTCTAGGTGCGAGATGATCTGCCTGAGATTTATTGCAAAGCTTTCAATACTTGAGCGTGAGAGACACGAGACTGCGAAGGTCTCTTGCTGGTTAAATTTGGGAAAGAGATCAGTCATCATCTCGGTGCCTGATTCGGTGACCTTGAGGTGAACGAGTCTACGGTCTGTCTGATCGGTAATTCGCTCAATGAACCCGCGTGCTTCCATCGTCTTTATAACGCCAGAAAGAGTAGATTTTGAAATGCCAGCTTCCTCGGCGGCATGGCGAACTTCGATGCCGTCCCAGATCCAAACTACCCAGAGTACGACGAAACCTGTCCACGAAAGTCCAATTGGTCGCAGAACCGTGTTTGTGAAATATTTCCGAGTTGAGTTAGCGGCACGATAGAGGTTTGCAATGGCACTTTGCGCTACAAAGTCAATCGGCAGGCCGCTCAATCGGGCTTCCATGGTCTTTTCTGTCTCTGCGAGCGTGTAATGGCCTGTCACACTTATATGGTAGTCGCACATAGTTAACTTCTCAGTTGGTATCACCCTCATTATTAACTTGATTTGGATCGATAAAGTCGGCCAATTGTTTCACAAGGCGCCCTGTATAGTTGGTGTTGTCGTTGGAGTAAGTCTTTACGTCCAACAAGGTATTACTCCTATGGTTTGTGTGTCTCTTTGATCTTTGTCTGGGCAAGAAAAATTTGGGGGTTTTCCCCGCCAAGGGCGACGTTGGAAGTGGAGGATATGTGGGTCAGATCGATCTTAGTGCACTCAGCGAGCTTGTGGTTCGCCTAAAAGATATTCGGATCGACGTGCTTAGATTGGCCTTTTGTGACTTGATGGGAGTTGAGAGAAGTCGGGACATACTTGTATCGTCCATGGTGAGCGTACTTTCAAATGGCGTACCATTTTCGTCTGAGATCTATCGAAGGACCGATGGGGCCGCAACGGGCCAAAGCCGGATCGAAGCTGTGAAAACGGCAGGCGACATCCTGGGCTATTTGGATATAGGTACATTGAAGGCTGTCCCCTGGGAGGCAGGTGTTGCCCATGGAATATTAGACCTACAGAATCTCGATGGGACAGCAGTTGCAGAAGATCCACGAGAGGTTTTGCGAAGGGTCCAAGGAAAATTAACTGCGATGGGGTTAGTGCCTCTTGTTGGCCCAGAGCTCGAATTTTATCTTCTAGAGCCCGATGGCAATTCTGGGTGGCAAAGATATGGGTTGGGCGGTGGGAATATTTATTCTTCGGGCCTAAAGGGAGATCCGGAGAATTTTCTATTGAATAGCCTTAGGATGCTAGAGGGGTTCGAGATAGGTGCTTTTGGTGCCAATCACGAGTTTTCATCGGGACAATTTGAGATAAATCTTTGGCATTGCATAGCTACCGAAGCGGCTGATCGTGCTTTTAGATTCAAATCTGCCATAAAGGAGATGGGCCGTCAAACTAACAAGCTGGCGACATTTATGGCTAAGCCATTCAACGGCGAGAGTGGATCTGGTTTTCATCTGCATTTTTCCATTTTGGATGACCTCGGACGTCCCCTTTTCGAGGATAAAGGGGGTCCCGATGGACTCTCGGATCTCGCAAGGAGTGCAATCGCTGGAGTTTTACGTCATGCCCGAGCCGTCACCGCCCTGTGCAGCCCGACTATTAATTCATATAAACGCTTTGCTCCAGGAACATTTGCTCCATGGTTGGTGGATTGGGGGTTGAACGACCGGGGTGCTATGATTCGAATTCCGTCACAGCGAGGGCTTTCGACAAGGATGGAGCTTCGCCTTGGCGATGCATCTGCAAATCCTTATTTGGCGATCGCAGGACTCCTTGCTGGGGCATATCTGGGAATCAAAGAGGAGCTAACGCTCCCAGAAGTAAGAACAGGAGATCCGAGGGACCTTATTGCTTTGCCTAGAACCTTAAGAGATGCAATTGAGGCACTTCGCGATGACGAAGAACTAGTCGAACTTCTAGGCGATGGGTTTGTTGATGCCTTTATCTGCCTAAAGCGCGATGAAATTGAGCGATTTAGTCGCTACGTAACCGACTGGGAATTCATTGAATACGCATATCACCTTTGAACCAAGGACTTTCGTAGATTTGCCCTAAATTCGCAGGCTTTTCTCTGTTGGCTTTCGGCCGTTGGAATCGCTGCGTTTCCCAGCAGGATTTCGGGTCAGTAGTTGCGCCTTTGCTCATGTGTCGTTGTAGCTTTTTGCAATGGCGTTATTTCGACCTATTCCGCCCTTGGTTTTGGTTGGTCGTCCTCTTTGATGTTTTCATTTGCTCTTAGCTATCTGTCATATTCTTCGGTTGCATCTTTTTAAAGGTGGATCTCTTGGGCTATGAAAGATTCGACTTGACTCAGGGGCTTTACTTTTTGCGAATTCGCAAGGGTCCAACTCATTGCTACGTCACAGATTAATTCGTTTAATGAATATTGCGACTAAATCAAAGATGCTAGTTTTGTCAATGGTAGTCAAGGTGATGACTGGAGTTGAGTTGGGAGTTGAAGTAGAAAAGGGGCCATTAGGGCGTACTTCTCTAGCAATTTTGCCGATTATTTTGGCGGCAACTTTTATGCAACTTTTGGATGTGAGCATCGTAAATGTTGCCATTCCTTCGATACAAAGTCACTTGCATGCTTCGTTTGGATCGGTTGAGGCGGTTGTAGCAGGATACCAACTTAGCTTTGCAGCGACTTTGATGACGGCTAGTCGTCTCGGGGATGTTTTTGGGAGGCGACGTCTCTTTTTGATTGGCATGGCTGGCTTTGCAATAGCCTCTGGCCTTTGTGGGGCAGCGCCATACGTTAGCGTTTTGGTCTTTGGTCGCGTGGTGCAAGGATTCTTTTCTGGATTGATGTTTCCCCAAGTATTATCGATTATCCAGGTGACTTTTCCGTCAAGTCAAAGAAGTAAGGTCTTTGGAATATACGGAGCCACGATAGGGCTTGCAACTATCGCAGGTCCTTTAATCGGTGGACTACTTATAAAGGCGAATATCGCCAATCTTGATTGGCGCCTAATCTTCTATGTGAACGTTCCAATTGGCGTGGCTGCGTTCGTCGGGGCTCTATTTTTGCTTGGTGAATCAAAATCCTCGACCTCCTCGAGCGTGGATTCCATGGGAGCATTTTTGATTACCACTGGCTTGGTGATGGCGCTTTATCCACTTATTGAGGGCAGGGCTTCTTCTTGGCCGAATTCGATGGTTGCGATGTTGATTGGATCGGTCTTTGTTATTGGGGGCTTTGGAGTCCATCAATATTTGCGATATCGCCATGGAAACGTTACGCTTGTGTCAATTGAGGCAATTCGTACCCGTTCCCTTGGGGTGGGGTTGATTTTATTCCTGATATTTTTCCTTGGTATTGCGCCTTTCTTTTTCGCATTTTCTATCTTTCTTCAAGAGGGGAATGGGTTCTCGCCTCTAGCAGCAGGGCTAACGACCGCTCCTTTTGCGATTGGGTCTGTTCTTTCTTCGTTCTTGACAACTCGGACTAGGTCGAAAGATGCGAGAATTTTGATGCTCGCGGGATCGCTGATTTTGGCTATTTCAATGTGGCTATTGATTCGTCTGTTGTATCATGTCGGTGCTCAACTTAGCGGATTTAAGTTGATCGTTCCTCTCTTTATAGCTGGAATTGGGGTGGGACTCTTCGTAGGGCCAGCCTCCTCTTTGGTGCTCGCTCGAGTCCCAGAGGAGGCAATTGGTAGTGCGTCTGGGAGTCTCTCTACGGTACAGCAGATCGGTGGGGCACTCGGGGTTGCGCTTATTGCAATTATATTTTTTGGATTTCTAGGTGCGAACGCCAATCAAGCTGCTCGAGCGCAATTACCGCCAATCACGGCAGAACTGACATCACTTGGACTTCCAGCTCCACTGGTAAAGGTCGGTACCAACCTCTTTGTGACATGCATTCACGACCGCGCAACGGAGAAGAATCCGAGTGCACTTCCACACAGTTGCATAGAAGTTGGCGGTGCAATCCAAATAGCACCGATTGCTCCTAAAGTGAAGAAACAGTTAGTTTCAATGTTTTTCAATGCGGCTCAAAATGCAGCACAAGGGGACTTTTTAGTTAGCTTGAGAGATACTTTGAGCTTTGAAATCGCTGTATTTGTACTTACGTTTTTATTGACCCTAGCACTGCCAGGTTGGCCCAAGGACAATTTGGACGAACGCGCGATTGTGATCTGAAATGGTCAGATGGCGATGAAAAGGTCTATGGCTCATTGGATTTTAGAAGAGCTCTTGGCAAATGATCTTTATCTATGTGATTGTAAAATCGTATGGTTTGCCAATTAGCTGCTCCATCTAGTTTCTACTTTTAGATCTGTTAGTTTTGTTATCTCTTTGGCGAAATAACTAATAACCGCTGGCTCTTGATCTCTTACCCACAAACTGACGTGGCCTTTATCTCCTTAGGGTTCGCCCTTATGTTGTCGATCGAGCCCAGGTCTTCTCGACTGCGTGAGCTTTTTGCCTTTGGATAGTCGCTCGCTAGAGGTGAGCATGATGAGTCAAGAACGGTTGTATCGGTTGAGATCTCGCGGAAGATGGAACCGATTTCTTAGCTCGAGAAAGGCAATATTTCGTTATTTGATAATTTTTGTACCAACGGTGGCCCGTCTAGGACTTTATTCAAGGCGACCACCGATTAGGTCGAAAATTAACCGACGGAAATATGTTTGATTGTTATGTTCGGGAATTCCCGACTGGAGGGGTTCATGGTTGTCCTAGATTCGCCAAGTTATCAGCTAGATGCACGGAATGAAGTCTCTGAGATAATAAATGCTACTGATCAGATGAGCATCGCAATTGATGAAGTGGCCAGAGGTGCCCAGGAGGCCGCAATGGGTGCGAAGGGGGCGGAGGACGCAGCTAAAGTAGGACTTGCCTCTGCAGAACGAGCTTCAACGGCCATGGGTGAAGTTTCGGAGATTATGGCGGATACGGAAGCTAGGATTATCGAACTGGCTAGTCGCGTGGAGAAAATCGATACCATCGTGGCAGCGATTAAGTCAATAGCAGGTCAAACCAATTTGCTTGCTCTAAATGCAGCTATTGAGGCAGCTAGAGCCGGAGATGCGGGTCTTGGATTTGCGGTTGTCGCAGATGAAGTTCGAAGTCTGGCAGAGCGATCTCGAACGGCAGCGACTGAAATTGCCGGGACGATTTCTGAGATTAGAAATGAAGCAGCTAATTTGGTGACGTTGGTCTCCCAAAGCCTCGAGCGAACCGGTGAGGGCGATGCTCTAATACAAAACACCTCTGCTGTGCTATTTGATATCGTGGGTAAGATCAGTGGAAACGCAGAGCGTATTGAACAAATCGCCGCTGCGACTGAACAACAGTCAGTTATGGCTAAAACGATTGCTCAAAATGTATCAATGCTTTCCAGCGGTTTTTGATAATTTATTGACTTTGTCCCAGTTGGTCTTTTGAAGTGCAACGAGGTATCTCGGGCTAAGTTCTACGAGGAGCCACTGAAGAGTTAAAAACTACTTCCCATGATAGAGTTCGAAATTGATATTCCATAGAAAAGGGCAATTTCTATGGAATAAGTTCATAATTTTAACTCGAAGTGATGGATCGAGATTAAAGTTTTTAGTTGTTCGACCGCGTGGAATGTGTAATCACACAATTCGTGCTGAGTTCGATTCGTTAAAGCTATTTAGTTTACTTCCCACGACTTTTCAAGAAGAACCTGGAGTGTAAATCTAATGCCTCAGCGTGATTTAGCGATCCTCCAAGACCAATATGCGTAATTTCCGAGGACCGTGGACGCCTTCAACCCTTGATAGTTCAATGTCTGAGGTTGCGGAGGGCCCAGAGACTACTGTAATTGGATATTTTAGATTTACCATTGCCATAGCTTCGGTAAAGCTTGACTTTATATAGCTGGCGCGCAAGAGGCAGTAGTGGTAGTCGACAACCAAGGAGATGATCCGTCGACCGTCGGTAACTGGGTTATTTAGAATTATCGACCCGGTTGTGGCGGCAGCAGCGGACGCTCCAGTGAGCGAGGCGTTGATTTGTGAGATTTGCGAGGCATTTAGTTTTGGATCATCCATAGTTAGATCGAAGTGCGTCCGCAAATCGTCCAAGATGTTTAGCTGTAGATCTTGAAGTAACGACTCGGGCATTATTAAAGATTTTTGGGAGTCTTTTTCGGTTAATTCATAAAGTAGTTTCGAGACGTTTTTGCTCGATACGACTTCTACTATGGCCTTGTAGTCGCGCGCCAACTCGACAAATGTTCCCAGTAAGTTATGTTCGACCTGATGGGTAGGGTTCGGAGTGCGACGATATTGCGATGGTACTTGCGCGAGCTTAGGGTTGCGGCGAATCGCCACCGAGATAGCGGATACGCCTTCTTCTAATGGATCTGGATTGTCGTGTGGTCCGCTCATTATTTTTCCTTCCCGGAGATTTTATTAATCCGTCGCGAACTAGGTATTCCTCGAGATTTGGTCCATTTATTCATCAATGGAATAGCGTCTATTAGCTTCTTTGGAATTTTGGCGGCAAGATCGTTGCCAAAACCTACCCCAGCATACGCCGTTCGAAGGAGTTTTGGATTCGACATCACGACTGAGGCGACGGCAAAGGCGCGACGCTGAGATTTAGAGGTATTGGCTTCGTTGGCTCGGCTCCTTAGGTAGGTCAGTATCCTTGGAATGTTAATCTTTACTGGGCAGACTTCATAGCAGGCGCCGCATAGTGTCGAAGCAAATGCTAGTGAGCCGGCTTGTTCGGGTCCAAGCAACTGTGGTACAAGGATTGCGCCAATTGGACCTTGATATACGGATCCATATGAAAATCCGCTAGCCCTTTCATAGACGGGACAGACATTCAGACAAGCCGAACAGCGGATGCATCGTAGCGTCTCAAACGAGACCGGATCTGAGAGGATCGAGGATCGATTATTGTCCAGTAGCACCAAATGGAATTCCTGGGGGCCATCGCCTGGTGTTACGCCATGGAAGATAGTTGTATAGGGGTTCATCCGTTCGCCAGTGGATGACCTAGCTAGGAGTTCCATAAAGAGCGGTACATCTTGAAATGATTTGATGACCTTTTCGATACCCATGACTGTAACTAGGACATCTGGAAGGGTGAGGCACATTCTACCGTTTCCTTCGGATTCAACTATTGCAATTGAACCTGAATCGGCCACAGCAAAGTTTGCCCCAGAGATTCCGAACGGTACACTTAGGAACTTCTCTCTTAGATAAACGCGAGCTGCCTCTGCGAGGATTGCGGGAGAGTTCTCAAGTTTTGTCTTAGAGATTGTGGACGAAAATAGTTCGGCTATCTCATCTCTGTTCTTATGAATAGCTGGCACCAGAATATGGCTAGGCATTTCCCCGGCAAGTTGCACTATCAGTTCGGCTAAATCCGTCTCTTGTGCTTTGATGCCCGCCTTTGCAAGAGCGTCGTTTACCCCAATTTCATCGGTAGTTATCGATTTGACCTTGATGGCCTCAGTGAAGTTATGGCTTTTGGCTATTCCAACGATAATCTCGTTAGCACTGCGAGCGTCATGAGCAAAGTGAACTTGACCACCACGCTCTTGGACTGATTGAATTAGAGTCTTTATCAGGTCGTCCAAATTAGCGAGTGAGTCATCTTTTATCATTGCGGCTCTGGTGCGCATTGTCTGCCAATTGCTGACCTCAGAAACTACCGAAGCCCTTTTGTTTCTAATCGTTCCGGTGGCGTTGGTTAGGTTGGCTCTTAGGGCTGGAATCTTTGTAAATTCGTGGGCTAATTTCGAGAATTTAATCTCGCCTGATTGCCCAAGTGCTGCTTTTCTTGGATATTGAGACATTATTTCCCGTTCACTTAAACTAGAGCTGACTCTTTAGTGCTAGCGAGTATTTCAGCTATGTGTAGCGTCTTTATCTGCGATCCCTTTTCTTTGAGCCCTCCGCCTATATGCATCAGGCAAGAGTTGTCGAGTGCGACTAAATATTGCGCATCTAGGGAAATTATGGAGTTGACTTTATCTTCTAGCATCGCTTCAGAGACGTCATTGTTTTTTACTGAAAACGTACCGCCAAAGCCACAACAGGTCGTTTGAGTGGGGTTTGTGATCAATTCAATCCCGTCTACCGAGCCTAGAATTCTAAGTGATGGCTCTAATAGACCCAACGATCGCACTGAGTGACATGTGGGATGTAATACTACTTTATGGGGGAAGTATGAGCTAGATACATCTTCTCGATGGTAGGTATCTATAAATTCAACGAGCTCGAATGAACGATTTAGAATCGATGCAAGTTTGTGAACATTGGTTGGGCTCATAAATCCTCCCGCAAGTTCGAGATAGTTTTCGCGCACCATTGCAGCACAGGAAGCTGATGGAAAGACGACGTAGTCATAGTCGATATTGGTTTTAACGAACGAACGAATCATCTCCGAGATCAGATCCGGATAGCCGGTATTGAAGTGCATTTGACCACAGCACACCTGTGTTTTTGGGAGATGCACCTGGTATCCGTACCTGGTTAAAACGTTGAAAGTGGCCTGGGTGGTTCGGCTAAATAGTGCGCCGTTTAGACAGGTTTCAAAGATTGCAATCTTTTGGGAATTCATAACGATAGATACCTTGCAGTAAATGTTTTTGAAATTCTACATAGATACATGATCAATTACAAACTGAGAAGCACTTCAAATTTAAATTTGCCTTTGAAGTGGAATTTAACCTAAATATACGAGTTTGGAGAGGCCAATTTTCGTGAAGAAGCCATTTAGGGCGATCGTAACAAGTGAAAATCTGTTCATCGCTAATAGCAATCCAAAGAATATTAAGGCGAATCCAGAGATGAGAGAGAGTTTGGAACTTTGACGTTTTAGCCAATCGAATGACGTCTTGATTCTGGTATAGGCGAGGCCCGTAATCATGAAAGGAACCCCTAGACCTAAACTGTAAAAGACGAGCAGGATTGCTCCTTGCGTCACACTTTTTTGGCTTGCTGCAACTCCCAGAATAGATGAGAGTATTGGCCCGATACACGGTGTCCATCCAAAGCCAAAGGCGACCCCGGCGATTGCTGGCCCAAATCGGCCAAGGCGTGCAATGTTAGGATGAAACCGCCTTTCCGACGCGAAGATGTTGAACCTTCCTAGACCACCGATTACTATAAAAACGCCCATCACCAGGACTAAGAGACCCGTAATTCGTCCTATCAAGATGTGGCTATGAAAGATCGAGCGTCCCAAGGCAGTCGCCGTCATGCCTAAGAGTACAAATACCGTTCCAAAACCTAAAATAAAATAGAGTGTCGCTTTGGCGACTTGGAACTGAGTAGAACTAATTGATTCGACTGTTTTGGATTGGGTTTTGACCTTAGTTGTGATTGTCGGTGAATCTTTTTTGTCTTCAATGCGCTTTTTATCTCGAATGTCTATGCCGGTAATAATTGAAAGATAGGCGGGCACAAGTGGCAATACGCATGGCGATGCGAATGAGATTATCCCACCGCCAAAGGCTACGATATAACCAAGACTTGTTGCCACGTGTCTCCTTTTTCCTGCTCGAGATTTAAATCTTGGACGCCAACACCCTAAAGCGGTTTCGTGCTAGTTAATCTAGTTTGGTTGAATTGCCTTGGGGCCTATGACGGAACGAGCTGGACTTTTACCTTCTCTTGTGATATTGGCTCAATGAAGGTCAGGTCAGAGCTCTGACTATCAACTTGGTATACGATTGATTTCGTATCGCTGCTCCAGGTTTGAAGGCGGCTTATATCGCTTTCTGCACAATTGTGCGTCCAAGCGACCCAAGTTCCCGTTACTGTTCCGTCCGCTCCGACAGTCTCACCTGGGGTCAATGAGCCATCCTTAGGAAAGTCCCTTTTGTAACCTATCAAAATGGTTGCATCGAAGTTGACGACTCCGGTGATCTCGGCGGATTGGGAAGTTGGAAAACTTTGAGCGATCAATCGCGCGCGCTCGCTCGAATGCAATCTTGCTCTTTTTAGGCGAGCCTCCTCAATCTTTCGTTTTTGTCGAGACCAGCCAACTGCCGGTGCAATTCCGAGAAACAAAATACCTATAATTGGTATCGAAAATGCAAAGAACACCTTAGACAACCTGCACCACCCGTAATAATTATCGCATCTCCGCACTCTTATCCGACAGTTATGATGAAGTATTTTTCGGAAATATTGCTCTCATTCAACCACGCGTCTTTTTCGATCAAGTTGAACCCACACTTTTGGTTGTCTATCTGTGATCATTTGGGTCCTCTAAAGCATCTTTGGCCCTTTTTTGTGAATACTTTTGTGAAGGTTAGGATGCTTATGAGCTGTAAACCCTATAGGGCTATGAAGCCATCTTCGTTGGTGGGCGGCCATGAGTGATATGCTCTAATAACGCACATTAGCTAAAGATACGGGAATCCAATGAAGCTTACTATTTGTGGTTCAGCAGGCTCCTATGGGGCACCCTTGAGGGCCTGTTCCAGTTATTTGGTGACATCGGAGAGGTCGAATCTACTGATGGATCTTGGCAATGGTTCATTTTCTAACTTTTTGGCCGTGAGCGAGACCTCACTGCTCTCCGGAGTATTTATTTCTCATCGTCACCACGATCATTTGGCCGATCTGGTCTCACTCTTTCATTTTATGAAGTTTGTGCCCGGTGCGAAGGTGGATAAATTACCATTACTTGCTACCGCGGTCACCTATGAGGCTCTGTGTAATCTTACGGGTCTAGCGTTGGCGGAAGTCTTTGACTTTCGAAAGATTGACGTTAATTCTAAGATTTTGTTGGGTGATCTTGAGCTAACCTTTTGCGAAACTGATCATGTCGATGGGACTTTGGGTATAAAAATTACAGAGTCGGACGGTCGCACGATCGTCTATAGCGCAGACAGTGCCTACTGCGATTCTCTGGTTGCCCTTGCTCAAAATGCTGACATCCTATTGGCGGAGTCAACCTGGATTGAGAGGCCTAGATGGTCTTCTCGCGGAATTCATATGGATGCTCTTGAAGTAGGTGAGCTTGGCGAAGCCGCAGGCGTTGCTCGTTTGGTAATTACTCACGTAGCCTATCCAAATGACCCGAATCAGGCTCGCCAAGTTGCATCGACGAAGTATTCAGGGGAGATTTTAATTGCTAACGATTTCGATGTAATTGAGGTCTGAACTAGAGGTCTGAACTAGAGGATTGAGCCTTGGTTTTGCTGGTTTTCGCTTATTGTGAAGATCGATTCCGTGATGTATTGATCGGTAGTTCTATTTACGGTAGTTCGGTTTTAGATACTTTTAGATTCCATCGTAAAGTCTTAGATCGAAGGACTCCTCGGGTTTCCTGGCTCTTCCTGGCTCACGAATCGTTTAGTAGATTTGAGGCTAAAACCACCAACTAGGCCCATGCTGTCTAATTGGCAATAAGCCCAGCGCTAGGGTGAGATAGTGCACTATACCCCATTTAGAGACCCTTGGCATTTTAGCGAGATGGCAACCGAATCACTATTAGTTGCCTTTCTAGAATCCCAGCTCAATCGACTTTTGAATTCTTTGAGTTGCTGGACGAGCAAATTAGCGGTTTTGGGACTCTTTTAGGCCCTATGTGCTCATTGGGGTAATTATTTTGGTCGGCCGGATAGGTAAATATAATGACCGCTGTTCCAGCTAAGTCATTTTTTCCGAAAGATTGTTGGCTACCAATGACTGTAGCTAGGTTGTTTAGTGCTGGTGCATCCATATGATTTGGCATCCATTAGCCACGTAATGGCCAAGAGTTCTTTGTCAAGAGGCATCCTGGCGTTAGTTTCATCTCTCTTTTGATGAAACTGGGCAAGTGATCGAGGTCCCTTTTTGCGGATTCCCTTTTGCGCGGTGGTCTCGTGTTTTTAGGACAAGTTTCTGGGACACATGTTGTAACGGGTTGAATTTGGCAATCATTATTTTCCCTTCATCAACCTAACTTCTTGTGCGGTCCAAAGGTTTCACAAATACTAAATGAAGGTCAAGTGGAGATCTTTTTATCAGGGCGGCCGACACACCCATGTGATGTGAACAAAACTAATTGCAATCGGATTCGTATAAATGGGTCAATGCCTCCAGCGACTCTCTCTAGGGTCGCTGTTGCTATCTCTATGACTTTTACCTTCGGGTTGGCGAGATCCTCTTTTAGATACCATCGGGTTAGAATTAGGATAGATAGTTGTATTTAGAAGCTAAGTTGAAAAACGTTCTTCGAGGTATCTAGCATAAGCACTAAGGTCGAGATCTATTTGGGTAGATGTGTAAGAGCGTGGAGAAAGGTCCATTATTGACGGAATCTACAGAACCAAATGGTGTATCACCAAAAGACATAGATCAGTATAGATTCGATTCAAATTCACGCGTGTTGACTGTACCTAACCTAATTACGGTGGCGCGACTATGTCTTTTGCCGGTTGCGATATACGAGGCAGTAGGACGTGGACAATTTGTTTTAGCTACGGCCATCTTAGTCTTTATTGGTCTTACAGATTTTTTAGATGGTTATGTTGCTCGGCACTTTAATCAAGTCTCTGAACTGGGAAAGATTATTGATCCATCGGCAGATCGAATAGTGATCATCGCTGTTGGGATAACTGCAATAATACAGGGATGGATTCCGCTTTGGCTTGGAATTGTGATCATGGTTCGAGAGGTCTTTATCTCACTTCTGTCGAGTTATCTCTATAAGACCAGGAGCTATCGCCTAGACGTAATATGGCTAGGTAAGGCAGGTACATTTGCACTTTTGTGTGCGTTGCCTACTTTGGTGGCGGGGGAGTCTAAGTCGCCGAATCTTTCATTTTTGCACCTTATTGGCCTCGGACTAGCAATAATCGGGATAGTAACCCTTTATTTGGCGGCCTTTAATTACGTGACTAAAGTCTTGATACCGGTTTTGAAAGGCAATGTTTTGCCGCCTTCGCGTTGAGCGAGGAACTATGAATTTTGTAGATAATTGCCTAGATGGCTGTAAATATTACCAAAATGTTGATAAATGGGTGGCTATCCTGCTAGTTTCACACCAAGAGACTAGTTCGTAGCGCTGGAAGGGGATTATGTGAAAGCTGTAATAATGGCTGGCGGTGAGGGGACCCGTTTGCGGCCGTTAACGGCAACCGCTCCAAAGCCGATGTTGCCAATCGGAAATGCCCCGATGTTGGAGCACATAATAACGCTTCTGAAAAAACATGGCTTTGATGAGGTGATTATCACAGTTGCCTTCATGGCAAACGCGATTCGAACCTACTTTGGGGATGGCTCGGAGTTTGGAATTCGGATTAGTTACTCTAATGAGGATTCACCCCTTGGTACTGCTGGGTCAGTTGGGAATTGTCGTGAACTTTTAGAGTCGACTTTTATGGTTATCTCTGGCGACGTTCTAACCGATATTGATTTGGGTGCATTGCTTGAGTTCCATCAGTCCAACAAAGCTACAGCTACCATCGGCCTCAAATCAATGGAGAATCCGCTGGAGTTCGGTATCGTTACGACAAATGACGATGGTACTGTAGGTCGCTTTCTCGAAAAGCCAACCTGGGGACAGGTCTTTTCCGACACTATCAACACAGGCATATATGTTCTGGAGCCGGAGATATTTTCCTATATGCCAGTTGGTAAAGCCCTAGACTTCTCTCAGGATGTTTTTCCGCGTCTACTGGAGGATTCGATTCCGATCCACGCCATGGTTTGCGAAGGTTATTGGGAAGACGTAGGGACCTTGGAAGCATACCTGAATGCGCATAAGGATATTTTGGATCATCGTGTAGATCTTGAAATTCTTGGTTTTATGGTAGACAAGGGTGTCTACTTTGGTGATGGGACCGAGGTACATCCCACTGCTTTGCTTGAAGGTCCAATTATTATTGGAGACAACTGTAGAATCGGTCCGGAAGCCAAGATAAGGCCCTATAGCGTAATCGGCTCTAATTCACGTATCTCTAAACACGCAGAGGTTGACCGCTCTGTTATTCATGAGAATGTCTACATCGGTGAAGGTAGCATTATCCGCGGTACTATCGTTGGAAAATCTTGTGACTTGCGGAGAAGCGTGCACACCGAAGACGGAGTTGTCCTGGGCTCGGACTGCTATGTAGGCGATGGTGCGCAGCTCTTTTCCAAGGTGAAGATCTATCCTTCAAAGACGGTTCAATCCGGTGCTACTGTTTTGACATCGATCGTTTGGGAGTCCAAAGGGACAAGAAGTGTCTTTTCATCCAATGGCGTATCGGGTATCGCTAATGTTGATATCGGCCCTGAGCTTGCTCTTAGACTCGCGATGGCATTTGGTTCAAATTTGAAGCCTGGTGCTAGAATATCGACCGCCAGAGACTCCTCTAGGGCGGCACGAATGTTAAAGCGTGCACTCATGGTGGGATTGAATGCAGTTGGAATTGACGTAGCGGACCTCGAGGTGGCACCGATTCCAGCTTTGCGCTTTCACGTGCGAAATACATCGAGCAAGGGGGGGCTAGCGGTCGTTCTGGATCCTGATGATCCGGAGTCGGTCGTCATTCGATTCATCGATGAGAATGGAATTGACCTCGACGAGGCCTCGCAGCGCAAAATTGAACGTGGCTTAGCTCGAGAAGATTTTCGAAATGTTTTGGCTTCTGAACTTGGCGAATTGGACTTTCCCGCCCGTAATACCGAATTTTACGCCCAGAGCTTGCTTGAGCAAGCCGAGATAGGTCGGATTCGAGATCGTAACTTTAAGTTCGTAGTTGACTATGGCTTTGGTGTTTCGTCTCATATCTTTCCTAGTGTCTTGTCGAAACTCGGCGGTGATGTCTTGGGGATAAACCCCTTCTCATCCACGAAACGAATTGTCGAGTCGGATCAGTCTGCTAACATGAGCCGCCTTTCTGAGTTAGTGGTTACATCACGTTCGGAATTTGGAATTGGAATCGACTCTGTTGGGGAGAAGATTATCCTCGTGGACAATACGGGCCGAATTTTGAGTGGCTTCGAATCTCAGGTGATATTCTGTCGGTTAATCGCTGAGGCCAATCCATCGGCTCAGATTTCGGTACCTATTGGATCTCCAAAGGCTCTTCGAAATGCAGTTACGCGTTTTGGCGGCACCTTGCATTTTACAAAGCGATCCACAAGTGGCCTTATGGAGGCGGCCTCGCCTGCTACCCGTGGCCGTGATTTGGTAGCTGGGGTTGAAGGAAACTTTATCTTTCCCAACTTTCTTCCTGGATATGATGGTTGCGCGGCGTTGGTCCAGCTTCTCTCGCTTTTGGCTGTTACCAATAGAACCCTTGCCGAGGTCGTTGGGGAGATTGAGCCAATTCGAGTAATTCACGACTCCGTTATTACTCCTTGGGAGTCCAAGGGAATTGTGATGAGGATCCTTTTGGATGGTATCGGCGATCAAGAGACCACGCTCATCGATGGAATATATGCAGAGACCAATTCATCGTGGTATTTGGTAGCTCCAGATCCCGTCGAGCCAATTACGCATATATGGGTGGAGAGTGACTCTGAAATTGAAGGAGTAAGTATTTTGAGTTCTCTGAGGGAGAGAATCGCGGTAATAGTGAACGACTCATCTGGACTTCGCCTTCGTTAACTTCGTCTTCGTTAATAGATCAATAGGGGTCGGCCTTTAAAAAGGTGGACCCCTATAATTTTTTCTTACTTATGACTTTAATTTAGTAGCGATCTTTGATTTGATTGTTTTTGAATAAAAGACAGCACTCTCCTTGCTTCTATCTCAGCAAACAAGGCTGCCGTTGAAGGTGTGATTGCAGTAGCATCGCAGTTGCGGACTCTTACTCCTTAGTGAACCTCCCCGCCCTTAAGGACGGGGCTTCTGGCTCCGCCGTTTTGGTTGGGGAGGTTCACTAAGGTAGATAATGAGGTAAATGAATGTCTTCATTTGCGACTTTTCGTCTTTTATCAATCATGATATTGACTGTTGGATCTGCGGTGGATCTTTTATGATTGGCAAAATTTGGTCAGTGAGATCAAAATCTTTTCGGATTGATCGGAAAATCAAAATAGTTCTGTGTGTATCTGGGATTAGCTTGTTGATAAAAAGATAGATCTCTTGTTTGGCTAACCTGGGGACGGGAGTTCGCCTCAAGCATCTATGCGAGGGTGAGCTTTTGTGGCTTCAAGAACTTTCAATTGATTCTAAGATGAATTGTCCGATTTTTAGGAGTGTTTCGGCCTTTTTGAAAGCTAAGTTGTCTCATATGATCAATCCCAATGATAGAAGCTATACCAAAGATCACGAGTGGGCACTCGTAGATGGTAATCGAGTCAAGATTGGTATTACCGATTTTGCACAGGACGCCTTAGGTGACGTCGTCTTTGTGAAACTCCCAGAGGTGGGAGTTGCTGTGACCAAGGGAGATTCATTTTCGGAGGTAGAGTCGACCAAATCGGTCTCTGATATCTACTCGCCTCTGAGCGGAAATATCGTTCAAGTAAATGAGTCACTCGTTAGCTCACCGGAACTGGTAAACTCATCCCCCTACGAAGATGGCTGGATTGCCATTATTGAATTTGGCGATGAGAGCGATCTCGAGACAATGAGTTCAACTGACTATGATGAGCTAACGGCACATTAGAGCTTGTGCGCGAATCTGACGGCGTAAGAGTGGGTGTCGGTCTTTGAGTATCGGCGATAAAAGTTCAAGAGGTTTGACGGTTTGTCTATTTGTCGTAGTTGTGGCCATTTGAATCAAGCGGGAGCTAATTATTGCTCTTCTTGTGGTGATGCAATGCATCACAGCGACGAGGTGACTGGCACCCTTGCTTCGGTCGAGCCGGTTTACGAATTGGGCGATGATCTGATTGCCAGTCTTATTGAAGGTGCCAAAAATGGAAGCGCTTTGACTATCGTGCAGGGCGGTCCAAGTGCTGGTACTTCGTTTAATTTAGAAAAAGACCGAACTTCTCTTGGAAGGCATCCCGCTAGTGATATCTTTTTGGATGACGTAACTGTATCTCGGCGCCATGCGGAAATAGTGAGAGAAGGCGACGAGTATACGATTAGCGACGTGGGCTCTCTAAATGGGACCTATGTTAATCATAAGCGTTCGGACTTTGAAGTATTAAAGAGCGGCGATGAAGTCCAGATTGGAAAATACAAGTTGCTCTTTCTAATTGTCACAAAGGATTAGAGTGGGGGCAGAGGATCCGGAACTACCGCTATCGATAGGCGAAACGCTAACTCTTTTACAAAAAGAATTTCCAGATATATCAATGTCAAAGATTCGATTTCTCGAGTCGCAGGGGTTGATTGCACCTGAGCGGACGACATCAGGTTTTCGGAAGTTTGTAGCAAAAGATATTGAGCGTTTGGCTTCAATCTTGCGTCTCCAACGAGACCAGTACCTTCCGCTGCGCGTAATCCGTGAACAATTTGGATTAGATCAGCTGGAACGAAGTGTCGGTGGACGAAGAACCAAGGCGGACCGTGCGACCCGCAACGACCAACCGTTGTTGGGTCTGGAAAACGAAAAAGCATTTGAGATTGAAGGTATAAGCCCAGCTACTGAGGGTTCTACTTCAACTCGCTCTGAGGACCTTGAGGTTGAAAATCCCGCAGTTGGACGAGTCGTAGCATATAGGAGTGGCTCTAGACCCCATACAAAGCGCTCGGAGTTACTAGAGTTGCCCTGCGACAAAGAGGATTCCACGTTAGATGCGGAATTTCTGCGAGACATTAATAAATTAACTCGCAGCGACATTCCATCCAAACTGAATTTGTCAGATCTGGTGCCACTTGATAGCCCTAGCTCTCCAACTCCTTCCTCTTTGACACCCGGTGTTGAGCCATTGGTCGGCGACTCTGTGGCTAAGGGCGGCGAGTTGAAAAAGCCGCTTCGGAAGCGATCGAGGCAAATCGATGATTCGCCAAAGCCATCCTTCAAAGCAGAAGATTTTCCTGAGCCCTTCGAGATTGATCTATCTGTTGCAACTTCGAGTGATTTTGTAGTAGACAAAGCACAAAAAGAGCCAAATGGTCCTATTGAATCGGTTGGAGCGGATGAATCACCCGAGTCCGATGGAGAGATCGCCGCTGTCGCAAATGATCCACAACTTAGCCAATCGCCCAATTTGATAGGTGATGGTTCGCTAGAGGCTACCTCTGTTGAACCAGTTATGCCTAGTGCTATTTTGGCTTCTGGCGATTCTCATGTCTCTTCGACCAAAAGGCGCAGAACTCCTCGTCCGGTCGGTCCCAGGGAGGCAACGACTAACTTTTCGAATCCTTCGAGGGAGGTAGTCGAGTCGAACCCAGATCTTAGCCAGCAGGCAGAGCCTAAGGTTCCAGATATTCAAATTGGCAGGCCCCTGGCAAAGGTTCAAGACAACGCTCTACAGGGTGAGCCAATTGGTAAAACTCCTCGACATAGAGTCCCTCGGACCAATTCCGCTAAGGCGATAGTCGGAGCGCTGAATCCAGCAGCGCAGGACGTTCCTGAAGGATTTTTGACACTCAAAGGGTTGACACGTGAGGCAGGGGTGACAGAGGTCTTTCTGACAGAGTTAGATGCATTTGGAATTGTAAAAGGTCGTCGTCACCAGGGATCGCTGATATATCCAAGACGCAGTGTCGAGCTAGTCAAATTGTGCAAGAGTCTTTCCCAGCTGGGCTTTGGACCACGTCATCTGAAGTCGATTCGGGTCTCGGTTGAAAAAGAATATGGAATGTTTGAACAGATTATTGCAACTGCGCTAGGTGGCAGCAACGCTCGCTCCAAGCGCCGTGCTAAGGAGACCGCAAAGATCCTTGAAGAGAATGTGGACCGATTTCGATCCATTCTCCTAGGTGACCTCATAGCTCAACTTTTAGGTGATCAGCAACGTTGAGCTATGAGGGCTAATTTGTAGCCAAAGAGTTAATTTTTCAATTTGGAAATTTATTTGACCGACGGTGGGTCTAGGCTGTGTGTCATGATAGAAGTCGAGTTATCTTCTGTGCGGGTCGACCTTAGATCTAATACTCCTTTGATACTTCTTCGTGAGGTTCAGGAGCCACATCGTAGCCTACCGATTTTTATTGGTGGCCCTGAGGCGACGGCTATTGCAATGGCTCAACGTGGTTATGAGGCCCCTAGGCCTCTAACGCATGATCTTGCTGTGGATATGGTTCGTGCTCTAGGTGCGTCGATTGATCGTGTAGTAGTCGTTGATCTGCGCGATTCGACTTACTACGCCGATATTCATCTCACTTCAGGTAGTGGTAACTTCGTTGTCTCTGCCCGACCATCTGATGCGGTCGCTCTCGCGATAAGGGTCAGCGCTCCTCTCTTTGTAAATGATGAGTTGATCGCCAAAGAGGGTGTAGTGGTTCAAGATGAGGAGGTCTATGACGAAATCGTCGAGACTCCAAATGAAGACCCCGCTGTTTTGGATGAGTTTCGTGAATTTCTCGACAATATCAATCCAGATGATTTTGCCTAGGCTCTAGGCAACTGGCTGTCTCATAGATTTGGTTAGCCTAAGAATCCGGGATCTGATCTCTTGTTGATTTCATCACCAAGTGCCCGGCGATTTAAGTCTTTATATCGAAAGATTTTAACTCGCCTCTCAAGTTAGATACTGAACGAATATGACTTTAGGAATCTTTAGTTTGGGATATTTATTCGGTTAGAGAACTGAGATTGTCGTTCATGTCGACCATAAAGTTGGGTTCGAAAGATGTTAAGGTTATCTCGATAGATTACGATGATAAAGTAGGCTGATACGAGTTCAGTCAATAACAAAGGTCGATCTAGTTGTCCATGACTACACCACTAAAAAGTTACAGTGGCCATTTGGCTTCAAAGATCGTAGGGATTAGTTACCGCCAACTTGACTATTGGGCGCGAACGGACTTAATTAGACCTTCGATAGCTGATGCCCACGGCAGTGGCAGCCAACGACTGTATTCCTATGACGATCTTTTAAAGTTGAAGATGATCAAGAAATTGATCGATAACGGTCTTTCGCTTCAAGGCGTTCGAAACGCTCTAGCGTCGCTGGAGTCGATCTCGGACCTTTCCGGCGCAAGTGCCCCTGTTCTCGTTGTCAGTGGTTCCAAATCAGTCTTTGCTCAAGACGGTGAGAATTTGGTCGACTTGCTGCGTGGAAATCAGATGGTCTTTGGAATGGTAATGGCCTTTGGTGATATACGTAACGAGGTTGACGCGGATATAGTCTCGATAGATCCTCGTCCATCGTTGAGTGACGAACTTCCAGACCTAGACGACACCACGGTACCTGTGGGTGCGATGATGGATCTAAAGGATGTTCGTTAATCTCTTTTTTGGCGATTCCCTAAGAATAGCTTCACTTATGATAGGCCTTATTTCCTGATTTAGACGGGTTCGCAGTGATGGCGGCCATATCGCGACGATCCATGGAACTATGGTCAGCAACCTTAGAAGAGAGACCTGGGATCTATTGGGTAGGTCGTGCTTTCGTTTAGGATACCCTTTGTCTGAAAACGGTGTCATTTGGCGTATTTAACAACCTTGAAACCTCCGGTTGTAGCTTATTCTTGCTCGCCCGTATCGTTAGCAACCATAAAGAAGTGTCGAATGAGCTAAGGTTCATAAGGTGGATTTTAAAACTACATTTCTAAACAATAGGCATCGGGAACTAGGCGCCAAGATGGTACCATTTGGTGGTTGGGAGATGCCGCTCTCCTATAAAACTGGTACTGTCGCAGAACATCTTGCGTGTCGGCGCGGTGCTGTTGTCTTTGACGTTTCGCATCTCGGCACGGTTCGCTTGGCAGGTAAGGATAGCTTAGAGATTCTTCAGCGTTCCTTTACAAACGATCTAGCCAAGATAAATCCTGGGCGGGCTCAATACACACATCATCTCGATGTCGAAGGGTCTGTTGTAGACGACATTATAGTCTGGTGGGTGAGCGAGCATAGGTTTGACGTGATGCCTAATGCCTCTAATACAAGCTCGGTTATAAATTCCATCGGCGGGCAAGACGTGACCGCCGACCGAAGCGTATTAGCAGTTCAAGGACCAAAAGCAAGGATTTTTCTCGGGCGTTTTTTTCCTGAGGGTGCTCGTGTGCCGCGTTTTAGGGTAGAGGAACTCTCCTATAAGGGCTATGACGTATTAGTAGCTGGAACTGGATATACCGGCGAAGACGGTATTGAACTAGCGGTCCCAAACGAGATCGCTCTTGAGATCTTTGATGAGTTGCTAGAGGTCGGTGTTGTGCCGGCTGGTCTTGGGGCTAGAGACACTCTTAGGTTAGAGGCGGGCCTACCGCTTCACGGCCATGAACTGGGGAGAGGTATTACTCCATTTCAAGCTAATCTCGGTTGGGCAGTCTCTTTGACTAAGGGCGATTTTATAGGGCGTGACGCCTTGGTGGCCGAGTCGCAGCGAGGCATTCATCGTAAATTAGTTGGAGTAAAGGGCAAAAGTCGCCAACCAATGCGCGATGGAATGGATCTGATCTTCAAGGGCGAAGTAGTTGGGAAGTCAACTTCGGGAAATTATTCTCCGATTTTAGAGGTCGGAATCGCAATGTGTTTTGCACCAGTGAATCAAAGTCTCGGTGATGCGGTCGAGCTTCACTCTGGTGATCGAGTGATTCAAGGCGAGATATGCCCGCTTCCATTTGTAGCCAAGGTCAAATAGATAAGGCCTTGTCGCGCAATTAGACGATTCAAAGATATTATTTTTCCAAAGAAAGGCATTCCTTGTCGAGTTTCACTCCTCATACTCAAGCTGAGATTGATTCAATGCTCACCTTTTTGGGCCTAGACTCATTTGACCAGTTATATGCATCTATTCCAGATGCAGTAGCACTTAGGCGGGATTTGCAATTGCCGAAAGCTCTGTCGGAGTTTGAGGTAATAGATGTCATGGCCGATTACGCGGCGATGAATCATCCATCCAACCGAGACCTGGTCTGCTTTGCTGGAGGCGGTTCTTATGATCACGATATAGCCTCAGTTACCTCCTCTATTGGCTCAAGGAGTGAATTCGTAACTGCTTATACACCGTATCAGCCAGAGGTGGCACAGGGTGTTTTGCAGGGATTGTTTGAGTTCCAGAGCATGGTAAGTCGGATCTCAGGTCTTGGAATTTCGAACGCTTCACTTTACGATGGAGCTTCCGCCTTGGTTGAAGCGATCAACCTGGGTTGCGTTAAGACCAAACGTTCGAGAGTGGTTATCTCAGGGGGCATTAATCCCAATTGGCGCGAAGTTGCAGAGACCTTTGCTAAAGGTCCTGGCCACGAGATTGAGATCGCCCCTATTGGCCCCGATGGCGCTACTATTTGGCCCACCAACCTTGACGGAGTCGCTCTTTTAGTAGTTGGTTACCCCAATTTTCTGGGTTTTGTAGAGGACCTTGAGGCGGTACGTGGCCTTGCTAGCTCAGCGGGAGCTCTAATGGTTGTGGCTTATGATCCGATTGCGATCTCACTTCTTAGGTCGCCTGGAAGCTATGGCGCAGATATCGCAATTGCAGAAGGGCAACCGCTTGGCATCCCTCTCTCCTTTGGCGGACCCTACCTTGGATTATTTTCCGTCTCCAACGAGCTTGTACGATTTTTGCCGGGGCGCCTTGTAGGTGAGACTCTCGATATGAATGGCAAGCGAGCCTACGTTACAACACTGCGCGCTCGCGAGCAGGATATTCGACGAGAGAAGGCTTCGTCGAATGTTTGCACCAATCAGACTTTGATGGCGATATGGGCGGCAATCCAACTTACATGGTTGGGTAAATCGGGATTCTTAGACGTAGGAAGGAGCTGCTTGAGTTCGCGTGTCTATCTCGAGCGGCGCCTTGTTAGCGAGGGTCTCACCACCATTGAGACAAGGCTCCCAAGCTTTAGAGAGTTCCCAGTGAGACTCAAAAAGCGCGCATCAACAGTAATAGACGAGATGCATCCATTGGGATTTTTGGCCGGTGTGGCACTTGAAGGATCTTTGGCAATCGATAATTTTGAGGGCGACCTTTTGATCGCTCTGACGGAGAAGCGGACTCGGACCGAGATAGATCGCTATGTTGGAGCACTAGTAGAGGTGATTAGATGACAAAGGAAGTTTATGGAGCTGCCAGCGGAGGTCGAGCATCTTCGATTCCGTTAATGGGTGGAGATAGCGAACCTACCATCTTTGAGATATCTGTTTCGGGTCGCCGATGTGGTGCAATAAGAGATAGCGGTATAGAATCTGTGGACGCTAGCGACCACCTTCCGCTCGCCTATCTTAGGAGTGAACCTGTAGCTCTGCCCGAGGTATCTGAGCGAGATCTAGTGGGTCATTTTACTCGATTGACGCATCGACAGTACTCTGTTGACCTAGGTGCATACCCATTGGGTTCTTGTACTATGAAGTACAACCCGAAGCTCGCAGATACAGTTGCTGGAATGTCGGGTATTTCAGGGGTGCACCCCCACCTTCCTTCTTCTTATTCTCAGGGGTGGCTCGAAATTGCGCTTGAGATAGAAAGCTACCTCAAAGAGATAACTGGAATGGCTGGAGCAACTTTGTCACCTGCTGCGGGTGCACAAGGCGAGCTTACTGGCCTTTTGATGATGAAGGCGTATCATTTAGATCGAGGAAATCATAAGACTAAGATATTGATCCCTGACTCTGCGCACGGGACTAATCCGGCATCGGTCTCGTTGGCGGGTTATTCAGTGGTGACAGTTCCCTCAAATGAAAAGGGATTAGTCGATTTAGAGCTATTGAAGAGCTTGGTCGGCGATGATGTCGCAGGTATCATGCTGACCAATCCCAATACTGTTGGTCTTTTTGAAGAAGATATCGCAGAGATCGCAAAGGCGATCCACGACGTGGACGGCCTTCTCTATTACGATGGAGCCAATCTCAATGCGATTGTAGGAATCGCACGCCCTGGCGATATGGGCTTTGATATAGTCCACTCCAACTTGCACAAGACCTTTGCTACACCACATGGTGGTGGTGGTCCGGGTTCTGGCCCTGTAGCGGTGGCCGAGAAGTTGCTTGACTTTCTACCGGGTCCATATCCTGTCCGTGGTCATGACGGTATAAAGTGGACCACTCCGAGTAAATCCATTGGGCGGGTTCACTCTTTCTATGGAAATGCCGTAGTTTACGCTCGTGCTTTAGCCTTCATGAAGGCTTTAGGCGGCGAGGGACTTCGACAGATGTCTCAGATAGCAGTTTTGAACGCTAACTACCTAAAGGCCATGATCTCCAGCTATTATCCCCCGGCTTACGAGGCTACTTGTATGCACGAGTTTGTTGTATCGACTGCGGCTCTAAAAAAGAGCTTTGGAATTCGAGCACTTGACATAGCTAAGGGCCTTCTGGACAAGGGGTTTCATGCTCCGACTGTCTATTTTCCACTCATTGTAGATGAAGCTTTGATGATTGAACCAACCGAGACGGAGTCGAGACAGACTCTTGATGCGATGGCTGAGGCATTGATCGAGCTTGCCAAAGATGCACTCGATGAAGATGCAGCATCAAAAATGGCAGGAGCCCCTAGGCGAACCCCGGTGACCCGAGTTGACGAGGCCCGCGCTGCGCGTACCTTGATAACAACTGTAGATGCCCATTCAAAATGAAGATAAAAGCCCTTGCGCACCTTGATTTGTCTTGGCCGTTGGGGCTTTATTTAGTGGGATCTGGAATCTATGGTTTTCTCTAAAGACTTTTTCAATTTGAGAGTCATCAAGTTACTTTCGTGCGATTTATATCTTCGGAGTCAATGACTTACCCAAGGAGCGAACTACGACCAAGCAGTGCCATTGGAGAGAACTGGTCATTGATCTCTTGAATCTCCTCGGGTCTTCGATCTTTGCGGCGAGTACGTCACTAGTTGGCTAAATGAATTGACGTAAATTTTTTGCTAGGCAGGTTCTTCGACTAGGCAGTTTGTCTGGTTTGTGATATCAACGATGCATTGAAAATCGCCCTGTGCCACTTTGACCTGGCTATTTGCGGTTCCTATTTTTAAGATGGTAGGGAGTCCGATTGGTTGGGCCACCACTTCCACCTTTTTGTTGTTCGATGTGATCTTGTGGTTAGATCACCTTTTTGTTGGTAGGTCGAATCAAGGACAGAATTGGGCCAAGGGTATCGCAGTAACTATCGGAAGATCATGGGTTTGAGCACCCAAGTGCAAAGATTCTTTGGTTGATTATCGACTTCGGATCGGGTCGATGATGATCTATTCGAGGAGGTCGGGCTGTTCGCGAACTATTCGTTCGTAGAGCGGTTGAAAGCTAAACCACCCAGCGACATTGGTACCTACTTGGGTTGATGTGAGCTTCGCCATCTCGTGGTCGATAAGTATAGGGGTTCCACTTGCTTGTGCAAGTAATTGGGTTTGGGCAGATCGATCCATGGTGATAAACCAAAAGACAGCCTCGTCAACACTTTGTCCAACTGTAAGGAGGCCGTGATTCCTAAGGATTACAGCCTTTGACGACCCAAGAGTAGATGCGATTCTGCGCCCCTCTTCAGCTTCTAAGACAACGCCGCAATAGTCATCGAAGAGACTATGGTCGCCGTAGAAGGCACAGGCATCCTGTGTGATTGGGTCTAAGAGAGTGCCAAGGGTTGAAAATGCTTTGCCATGAATGGAGTGGGCGTGAGCGGCTGCCACAACGTCTGGCCGTGCTTTGTGGACCTGTGAGTGAATTGCAAAGGCGGCTGCATTGACTGGCCATGTACCTTCTACGACTTCTCCTTCGTCGTTGACCAGAATTAGATCCGAGACTCGGACCATAGAGAAGTCCATACCAAATGGATTTACCCAAAAGCAGTCTTTTCGTTCAGGGTCTCTCGCTGTTATATGGCCAGCGACGCCCTCATCAAAGCCCATCTTGGCAAACAATCTAAAGCCAGCGGCGAGTCGTTGTTTTCGATAGAGGCGTTCGTCCTCGAATGAATCAAAACGTGGTCTTGATGGAAAGGTGAGATTAGCCATGTGTTCCCCAAATCAACGAAATAGCATTCTTGTTTCAATGATAGATCATTCTCAGCTAATGTTTTTGGAGATTGGCTATTTTGTTGGTTGTGATTTCATTGTTGCTCGCCACGCATAACATTGTCAGCGCTCGATGAAGCAAGCAAGATTAATTGAGCTTTAATTTGTACTAGTGGACAGCGTCAGATTTTTTCTCTTTGTCGGTTGAATACTTTCGATTGATGGCGAGTGCAACAGAAAGAAGGAGAACTACGCCCGCGTCGACTCCAAGCTCAATGATTCCACGATTAAAGGATGAATTAGTAATTGTGGAGGTAGTGGATAATTGTGCTCCTATAACGAGAACCCGTCGTACCGATGAAATTATCCCAATTACCAAAAATGCCTTTAGCTGAAATCCTCCCCGGAAAAGGTGTGAAACCACAGTTGAGAGTAGCTCAAGGATGATAATGGTAAAGAGGGCATCGTTTAGGAGTTTTGCGATCTGTGAGTTTACAAAACTTGAAAACGTCAATTTTGAGAGATCGGCTGCTGATTGCACGAAGACGGCCAAAGCCATTATCACAAGTAGTGTACCTACCAGAAGATACAATACTTTTTCAACCTGTTCAATTATTTTTTTGACATATCCGGTCTCTTTTAAAAGGGGCATGACGACACGATACACGTCGAGTTACCCTGTATCGTTCGTGGTCCTCTTCAAATTCCCTTGGAATGGCAATTAATGACACGAAGGGGTGAGTTTCTCCTCAACCATTTGAGCGATCTTTTTGGACATAGCATTTCGTTTATCAAATATCGCCAGAATACGCAGTCCGTAAGGGCGGGGAGGATGTTACCTCACGTATGGGTATGCAATGGGGGAGTGAACGAGTGAATTCCAAAGAATGGATTGTAGACGCCGTAATGCTAGGGCTTTCTCGATTAGCGTTTAAAGGGGATAAAGATGAAAGACGCATCTATGCGAATTTACCTCCCCGCTAATACTTTTTCGTTGGCATACTTGTTATTAGAAGGTGAGTTAATCGATGTTTGGCCAAACAGTTTCTAATTATTGAGCGCGTCGAGGGGCTGGGTCGACAATAACATAAGTACCAGCGATTTTGTCGTGTATTGTCTGTCGGTTCTTGTCAGATAGCATCCAAAGATCGTCGACAAATGTAATAACGAGTCCGAAGGTTGAAAGTGACAGTGCTGCTAAAAGTTGCACCACTAGGGTGACTGCCAAGCGCTTTGTTGCGGCTACGTAACCAGGTATTTGCATATCTTGGTTTACGATGCGGGTACGGGTAACGACGTCACCGAGTGTTCGACCAAATTTGCCGATTAAAAAGATCTGATAAATCGTTGTAAAAATAAGGTTTAACGCTACGGCAGAAAAGGTGAGCTGTGCCACGGACGCGTTAGAGTTGGTCGAAATTATGTTAAAGGAGATGTAATATCCAACTCCTGCGACTATGCCGGCCAAAAGTGAATCTACCAAGGTGGCGCCTAAACGACGAAAGAAGCTCGCGGGTTCAACTGATCCGGCTATATAAGGATTGAAGCCTCCGTACGCATTGTTGGTTTCTGCGGAGAAAGAGCTCCTTCGGCCTCTCCTCGTCGATCGGTCGTTTGGGTCATTTGAATAGTTATTGATTTGATTGGATCGAGGTGTCGTTCGAAAGAAATCCTCATTCTCTAGCACGACTAAATCCTTCCCGTTTTTTGATACCGCAAAAACACAGCCTTTTCCTCTATCTTATCCGAGGTTCGAACTTGATCGATAAGGGATTTTGTAATGCTTTTCATTAGGGTCAGTTTTCTTATCCATAATGTCAGCGTTCTCGTTGTGATTAGCAATCATTGTGAGGAAAAGGACCCCTTTGGAAACCAGTTTTGCATCACGGTGAAGTTAGCGAGAAGCTCAATTGAATTATGATAGAGTCGTTAAAACCAATGTTGGAGAGTCCTAGAAGCCAACCATGGCTAGGTTCCTGCTGGGGTATATTGAAGCTAATTTGCCTCTGGAAGTGTCAAGGTTATGCATCGTTGAAGTTACTTAGTCTTTTTTTTCGAGATATTTTGCTAGGTATTTTCCCGTCAGAGTGGATTTTTCTTCAACCAACTGCGAGGGCGGTCCGTTGAAGACCACCTCGCCGCCGTTGTGTCCCGCACCGGGACCTAGATCGATTATCCAATCGGCATGAGCCATTACTGCTTGGTGGTGTTCTATGACAATAACACTCTTACCGCCGTCGACCAGGCGGTCAAGAAGATGGAGCAATTTTTCGATGTCAGCTAGGTGAAGGCCCGTAGTTGGTTCGTCGAGTATGTAGATATCGCCTTCCTCTGCCATTTGCGTTGCGAGCTTTAGTCGTTGACGCTCACCACCAGAGAGACTTGTCAAAGGCTGACCAATTCGAATGTAGCCAAGTCCTACCTCTATCAATCTTGTGACAGTTTGCTCTGCGAGCGGGATCTTTGTTTGCAGGCTTCCAAAATAGTCGCGAACTTCATTTGCGGACATCGATAAGACCTCTGAAATATCCTTGCCCCCGAGCTTGTATTCAAGAACTGATTGCAAAAATCTTTTTCCATCGCACTCGTCACAAACAACGGATGCTCCAGCCATGATCGCCAAATCACTATATATGACTCCAGCTCCATTGCAATTGGGGCAAGCCCCCTCTGAGTTGGAACTAAAGAGCGCGGGCTTTAGGCCATTTGCCTTTGCGAACGCTTTTCTTATTGGTTCGAGAAGGCCGGTGTAGGTTGCGGGATTGCTGCGGCGGGATCCTTTGATCGGGCTTTGGTCAATATAGACAACTTGATCCATTTTTGCTACTGACCCAGCGAGTAGCGAGCTCTTGCCTGAACCAGCTACTCCGGTTACGACCACCAAAATACCAAGCGGAATATCGACGTCAACGCTCTTGAGATTGTGGCTATTGGCACCACGAATTTCCAGCTTTTGGATGAAGCTGCGGATATGTGGCTTTAGGCAAGCGCGGTAGCCAAAGTGCTTGGCTGTAAGAGTGTCACTTAGAATTAGGTCGTTGACGCTTCCGCTGAAGCAAACGCGGCCACCTTCACTACCTGCGCCTGGACCTAAGTCGATGACATGATCCGCGATCTCTATCATTTCGGGTTTGTGTTCGACGACCAAGACGGTATTTCCCTTATCCCTAAGTCGCAGAAGCAGTTGGTTCACCCTCTCGATGTCGTGGGGGTGAAGTCCAATAGTTGGTTCATCGAAGATGTAAGTTACATCGGTCAGTGAAGAACCTAAATGGCCGATCATCTTGGTTCGTTGGGCTTCGCCGCCAGAGAGTGAGCTAGTGGGGCGATTTAATGTCAGGTATCCGAGGCCAATTTCTACAAATGCGGCAAAGGTTTTGCTTAGGGAATCGCAAAGGGGGGCAGCTGAAGGTTCATCGATTCCTTTGATCCATGAATTGAGATCGCTGACTTGCATTGCACATACATCCGCAATCGAAAGGCCGTTAATTTTTGACGATCGAGCTCCTTCGTTGAGTCGCGTACCATCGCATTCGTTGCAGATAGAAAATGTCGCAACTCTCTCTATAAATGTTTTGATATGAGGTTGCAGCCCCTCTTGATCCTTGGAGAGCATTGATTTTTGGATCTTTGGGATCAGTCCCTCGTAAGTGACATTGACATTGTTTACCTTTATTCGAACTGGTTCGTGATATAAAAAGTCGTGCAGTTCTTTTTTGGAATATTGATTTATTGCTTTGTCAGGGTCTAAAAAGCCGGAGTCGGTAAATGGTTTGAGCGTCCAAAAGCTGTCAGGTCCATAGCCAGGTACTTTGATAGCACCTTGGTTTAGTGATTTATTTTCATCGTATAGTTCACTCAGATCTAGGTCAGAGACGGTTCCTCTCCCCTCGCACTTTGAACACATTCCGCCCAGTCTTTGAAAGGTGGTCTTAACGGCTCTTGCGTTACCCTTCTCTACGGTAATAGATCCGCTGGCCCTTACTGATGGAACGTTAAACGAAAAGGCGTTAGGGGAGCCATAGTAGGGTTTGCCAAACCTTGAAAAGAGAATCCGAAGCAATGCGTTTGAATCGGTTTGCGTTCCAACGGTAGACCTAGGATCTCCCCCGAGCCGTTGTTGATCCACTATGATGGCGGTCGTCAATCCTTCAAGGAGATCGACATCAGGTCGAGTCATCGTGGGCATGAATCCCTGTACAAATGCGCTATAGGTTTCGTTTATCAGACGCTGGGATTCGGCGGCTATTGTGGAAAAGACCAATGAGCTTTTCCCGGAGCCGGATACTCCAGTAAAGACAGTGAGACGCCGTTTTGGGATTGTTACGTCAATTCCTTTCAAGTTGTTTTCGTGTGCGCCGATCACCGTGATGAAGTCATGGCTATCTGAAAGAGCAACCTGGTGAGAAGTTTCGTTCGTCATATTTGAATACTATCGCTTGGCTAGCTTGGTTCGGGTTGTGCGCAGAAAGCTAAATAATGAAATTCAAATGACTTTTGCTGTTATGTAAATTGTTTGAGTCGTAGTTGTCTTTGAAATTTGCGCAGTTTTGAATGAGCACCAAGGCAGGCTTTCGTCCGTAGGGTAAATCCAATATTTTGGCCTTGCTATCTGCACATTCATTTCGAGAGTACTCATATTAAGTGATTGGCAGGTCTCCATCTAATGACCCAAAACAGGATCGGAGACATAGATGCGAACAATCAAGTAATAGTTGGAGCTGTTGGTTGTCTCATGGGAGAAACCACAGCACGTGGCAAGGCTCGGACATCTAGCTAGTGATTTGGATGTCAATGAATAATGACTCAAAACAGTGGAGGAGGCACTTCGGGCGGACGGATACGATTTGGACTCTGGCACCGTTTAGGTCTCTGACCACTATCGGTCAAGGAATTGGCAGCCTTTAACTGCGTCGTGGGGCGCGCGAGCACAGGTGATCTGAATTGTCGGCCTATCGCCGATGTAAGCTCGGGCTTTTGCAACTCAAAAGGGCACTTATAGGTCGAAACTGCTGGCGTTGGCTTTTTGGCGGCTTGAGGCCTCCGGAATTGGCCATCGCGACCTCTATTTCTTTGTGCGTATCGACTATGGTTGTTTAGTCGTGATGGGCGCTAATGATCAAACCTTACTATCTATATCCAACTTTGATCAAGTAGCCTTAAGGGTTGTAGGTGTTACTAGGAATTAGGCAATCGTCCATACCCTGTGTCGGAAGATTCGCAACATCGCCCTATCGGTTTAGACTTTTGATTGCGTACCATGGTAATTGTCGGTCGAGAGGTAATTCTGTCTCGGATCGATCAGAAGTGTTCTTGCACGAGGATTTCGAGATTATATGAAGATTGGTTTGATTGGTCAAGGTTTGTTGCATGATCAACTAAGTGGCAGACTTTGCCACTTGGGGAATGAAGTTCTGACCCATCGTGGTTCAGTGGGCGGTGACGGAGGTGAAAGTCTCCATGATTTCGTCGAACAATTGCCGGTGCCCAGAATCATTTTTGTAACAGATCCGGAATGCGAACTTCCTGGTGACTTTATCCATGGAATGCTCGCCATATTAGCAGCTGGTGACCTAGTCTTGGATGCGACCCAATCGGATCACCAGCAGTCAAAGAGAAACGCCAACTCTTTTTATGATTTGCTAGTCGGCTATATGGACTTTTGGATAGATGGTGATTTATCCGAGAGAAGTTCGCAAATTTTTGTATCTGGATTTGACGACTATTTTGAGATGGTTTTTCCCTTGCTTGACGCTATTTCGAATGAGGGCAATGTCGTTCATCTCTCTACAAAGGCTGGTGCGGGTCACTACGCCAGAGATACTTTAGAGGCTATGAATGCGGAGATATTGAAGCTTTACCAAGGCGCAGCCTATGAATTATCCAATAGTGACTTTGAAATGGATCCGTCACTGGTTAAGTCTCTTTTTCGAAACGTCGATTCAAAGCCGAGATTTGGTCGAGATTTGATGGCCGGTGGTTCTAGTGTCGAGGCTTGATTTACCTTTTCGGTCAAAGGATTTGATTGAAATCGGCTTCTTTTTGAGCTCCATGACCGTAAAGGAAGTGGCCACCTCGAATGATTTTGGTGCTAATGAAGTCCATTCTGAAGCGCGATCACTATAGATAATGGCTAAGGAGCCGAACGATGCGGAATTAGTGCGGAAATAGGAGGAGCGGCAGTAGGGTGCCCCTTTGTATATCCATTGTTTGAGCAAGCGTCGTTATGGGATCCTGATAATAAATTTAAGTTACGAGCCGTAGGAATTGCGGGTTAGGTGGTTTGTTGAAGAGATGATGAGTAAGAAAAAGCGAGCCAAATCAGACGCCTTAGTGCTTTTTGGAGCTTCGGGTGATCTCGCCCAAAAGAAACTACTACCAGCTTGTTATCGACTTGCTCGAAATGGGCTTCTTCCAGCTCAAGTTATCGGCGTTGCAGCAACCGAGTGGACCGATGGTGAATTTAGAGATTATGCGATATCTTCGATAAAGCTCGCGGGCGAAGATATCGAGATGGATGTGCTAGATGAGATGTGCTCAACTCTTTCTTATGTATCTGGAAACTATTTAGATCCATCGATCTATCAAAAGTTAGAGCAAAAGCTGGGTCGAAATCACCGTCCAATCTTTTATCTGGCGGTACCTCCTGATATGTTTGAGATCGTGGTCGACGGTCTTGCAGCCCAAGGCATAACTCGATCTGCTCGATTAGTAATCGAAAAGCCATTCGGACGCGATACCGAGTCAGCGATTGATCTAAATACCCATCTGCATCGCCACTTTAGTGAGGACTCGATCTATCGAATTGATCACTTTCTTGGCAAGGAACCAGTTCAAAACTTATTGGTCTTCCGTTTTGCGAACTCGATTTTAGAGCCAATTTGGAACCGAAACTTTATCTCCAGTGTGCAGATTACGATGGCTGAGGACTTTGGCATAGAAAATCGCGGGAGTTTTTACGATCGCATCGGTGCAACTCGCGACGTGGTTCAAAACCACCTTCTGCAATTGGTCGCACTGTTGGCGCTAGAGCCACCGGCATCATCGGATCCAGACGCTCTGCGTGATGAGAAGCTGAAGGTCCTCAAGGCGATGAGGGTTCCATCTCGCGATGACTTTGTTAGAGGCCAATACGAAGGATATCGTAATGAGGTTGGCGTTGACCCAATGTCTCATACTGAGACCTTTGTTGCAATGCGAACTGTGATCGACAACTGGCGCTGGGCTGGGGTTCCGTTTTTGATTCGAACCGGTAAATATCTAAATACCACTACTACAGAGGCGGTAGTTCGTTTCAAAGAACCACCTTCGCGCCTTTTTGGTGAGCTCTCCTCCAAGTCGATGTTGCCGAATGAGTTGCGCTTTGAGCTCAAGCCAAGTGAAAGAATCACGCTTCGGCTCCATGTGAAGCAGCCTGGGTCGGACCTGATCCCAATGCCAGTTGATCTCGAAGTAGCCGATCCAGAGGCGTCGGCCGGAAACTCTGAAGCCTATGAAATACTTTTGCACGACGCAATAAGGGGTGATCTCTCCCGCTTCGCGCGCCAGGATGCAGTTATTGAGGCGTGGCGAATCGTTGAGCCTATAATCACCGATCCACCTGAGTGTCAGATCTATTATCGAGGATCCAACGGCCCAGAGAGTTCATTCAGGCTTGTTGAAAATCTAGGCGGATGGTCAATGTGGGGATGATTTAGATCATTCGACAATGACTCAACGTCCTAATTACTATTTATTTATCGGCGACTAGTATATGCTGGTCGCCGATGTTTTTTTGCAGTAAAGCATAAAGTAGCGTTTATCATCTTTTGAAGTGAAATTTATCGATCGCAGAAGTTGGAGCGGTCGAGTTGTGGGACGTCTTTTGTAGTTGGGGAGTATTTGACTATGAATTTGCCGGGTGAGGCACTTTCTGCCAATACTTCTAGTGCGGTAATTCAACGGCTCGCGGTATTTGGCGGGATAATCGTAATCGTTGCCCTAATTTGCTATCTTTTGATCTATCTCGCCTCCTCTAATAGGACTCTTATGGCGGGAAGACCCTTTGGTCGCATAATGACTACTTTGCGTCGAGTCCTCCTTTTGGAACCCTCCGGCGGAGATGGTGAGATCGAATCTAAAGGCGTGGCCTTTATCAGAGTATCATTCGGAATCTTATGGATTGTCGATGCGATCATGTCAAATAGAGCGAACGCTCCAGCCAATATGATAAGTGACTACATCTCACCGGCGCTGGTGAATCAACCTTCGCCAATTTCGTGGGTGATGAGAGCGGGACTTTATCTTTGGCGTTTTGATCCAGTGGGAGCTAGCGTTGCCAAGTTTTGGCTAGAGGCATCGATTGGGATTTTGATGCTCTTTGCATCCAGAGGCCCCCTTCGTAAAGTGGTCGGATGGCTTGCTATATCAATGGGAGCCATAACCTGGATCTTTGTTGAAGGATTCGGAATGCTGGCAACCAACGGAGCCTCATTTTTTTCAGGCGCGCCAGGCGGCGGTCTTCTGTATCTTTTGGGCGGAGTTCTCCTGCTTGTGCCCTCTTCACGGTTTCGCGATGGAACCGTTCAACGCTGGGCTCGGTTGACTTTTGGCCTTTTTTGGTTCTTGATGGCACTGCTCCAAGCGCTCCCATCTGAAGGCTTTTGGAGCGCATCGGGCCTTTCAGGGATCTTTCGGGTGGATGCCAATTTAGCACTACCAAGCTTCATAAGTGGCCCAATGGCTTTCATGGCGACTGCGACCAGTTCATCTGCCTCGCTTTGGAATTTGATTTTTATCGTTTCTATGGTCTTGGTCGGCCTTGGTATTGCCTTTGCCAAGGAGAACAAGGGTTTTGCCTTCGGATCGATTGCAATAACCTTGGTTGCGTGGTGGGTCGGAATGGCCTTTGGAATCTTTGTGCCATATGCGGTGGATCCAAATTCTCCCTTGCCACTAATCGTTTTGACTATTGGGTTGATAGTGATCAGTGGTGATGCTCTAGTCCCCTCAAGGCGAGTGGTCGTGATCGAGGAGGAGTATCGGCGAGATCCAAGAGGATTTGGAATCACTGCCGGACTAATAGGTGCATTGGTCGCCATAGTACCCATTATGGCTCTTTTGCCCTCGGCTGCCGCAAGCGCGAGTTATTACGGAGCGGTGGCAGATGGAGGGGGCCTCGTAGCGACCAATAAAAGCGCGCCTAACTTTTCACTGGTGGATCAAAATGGTTCTCAAGTTACAATGGGAACTTTTGCCAACAAGGTAGTGGTTGCTTCGTTTGTGGATCCGGTTGCTTGGAACGTCTCTGCGACGATGGTTAAGGAGATGCTCAATAGTCTTTCATCTCTAGGATCGGCGGGTAAAAATGTCGCGATTCTTTTGATCGATATCAACCCCTCGTTCACCTCGGCTGCTTCGATAGATCAATTTTTGAACGAGAATGGTCTTGGCTCGGTTAGAAATCTCTACTTCGTGACGGGGCCTCTTTCTGATCTCTATGCCCTCTGGAAGCAATATTCGGCATCACCCGCACAAGCTCCGATAGGGCGAGTTGCCAATCCCCAATTGATTTACTTTATCGATGGTAACGGTAGAGAGGTTGGTTTTATGGAAGATAGTGGAAGTTCACAAGCATCTCTAGTCAAATCCTATGAGAACTTTATCTCAGCGACTCTTGGAGTATTGCATCCGTGATGATTTTTGCACCGATTTCGCCCTTTCCATATCCTCGAGACCGATTATCTAGTTTGGCAATCTTCCAATACGAAGGACTACCCCATACCACCCTTAAAAACCAGGGAAAGGTCATTCCGAGTGCGGTTTTTTAGCATTAAGCATTTCCTAAAAGCGGTAACTCCCTTAGCCCTTGGGGCGGTGCTGCTTAGCTCTTGCGCTCCTTCTCCATACACCGTCACGAGCGTAACTTCCACGACCACACTCCCAACCTTTGGTTATCTAAACCTGTGGAACCTTTCGGGTGGGGCGAACTCCTGGATGGCGACGACCTATACTTCCCCCTATTGGTCCAGCTTTTTCTCGAATAATTTAGGGAAGTTGTGGACTTTGAAGATACCAACGAATATCTCACCACGCCACGGCATTGCCTATGCGCAGTCTTCCTCAGGAGACAGTGCGTGGGCTTTTTTCCCCTATCAAGACCAGAAGAATTCAGTAGTCTTTGAGGTTCAAAGAGGTGGATTGTTGCCTCCTATATTTTCTTCTAGGCCGATTCTGAGCGTTCGACAGCCGATGGCTTTTTCTGTCCATAATCTATTTGTGCTAGTGGGAGGCGGCAAATCGAGTCAGATAGTGCGCTATTTGGGGGGAAAGAACCAGGTGGTTGCTCAGAGTCCAACACGCTCTAGCGAAGAGTCGGCCTCGGCGATCGGCTTTGACGTCAATAATCCATCAAAGGGAGTCGCGCTAATCGATCCCCAGGTAACGAATAAAGGGATTATGGGGATCTGGCAGACTTCCAATTCCGGTGCAAGCTGGACTGAGATCTCAACCTTTTCAAGCAACCTTGGTCGTATCGTCGCCTCATATGTTCCCATGGGCTTTGGCGGCAATGGCTTTGAGGTGGCAGTTACTTTCGAGAAAGCCAATATCTATCAAACTGTAGTAGTTTCAAGCTCTGGAGTCTCAAAGGCGATAGAGAGCCAGGGCCTTCCAATCGTTGGGGGTAACCCTTCTGGTGATATCTATTTAATGGACTCGATTTTAGGCGGCGCCTCGCTATTGCATATCTATGGTGCGGCTAAAGGTGCATGGCTCTCGCCCGTATTCACAAAGGGCGTAGGTGGAGCGATCGAAGCGGTATCGTTTTCAAGTATTAAAAGTGGCGTCATTTTAGCCAGCGTCGGCGGTAATGTCGTTTCATTTTTAACGAGCGATGGCGGATCTAGTTGGAAGTCGGGAGGTTCTCTGACTCTCGTGGCGAATCCAGGCTAGATCTGTTTTATTGGGTTCGATCCTTGTTGGGGAATTAGATTCCTTTGAGGCTGAGGTGCAACATTGCGAGGTACGGCCTTAGATTCGTTCTATAGTTGCTTCTATGTCGCTGCTAGAGACCTATTTTGCCAGGACTTCGGATTTAAGGGTGAAAAGTTAGCTTCTAATTCAGATTGGGCCTTTGGCTTTGGACAATACAGGTAGGCGGCGACCTATCTAAAGACTCCTGGGGTGACAATCAATAACTAACTTGAGATCTCAATAATACCCACTATAGTATCTATCCCACTAACGGATCTATGACTATCTGGGAATTGGAATAACGTCGCCCTTCGTGTGAGTCAGGGCAATGCTGGGAACTAGGGTAAATGATCCATATGAACCAAGACTCGTCTCGCACCAAGTCTCCATGTGTAACGATAAGTTGCGATAGATAAGATCGCAATTGCCCCTGGATCCTTAAATAAAATTGGGCTCTCCTAACATAGATGTGGATCAAGCAACCCTTTCGTAGGGGAGCTTGAGATCAATCGGACCGCATGAAAGCATCACCAAGCCAAGTGTTGATTTTGCAGAGTGAAGACCATAGCATCTAGCAATGGCGGATCTAATATATTGTTTAGACCCTCAAGCCTTCCATTGGAGACACCCTTTTCAAGCTAGGGGGCTCAATAGCAGCCATAATTCCAGCTTTATGGATTCGAATCATACTTATCAAGTTTCGTAAGCAAGAGCCATTTTGGAATCAGATTCGCGGAGTAGCGGATGTGGAGACGCAAACACACATGTATTGAGAAGTCGCTCTACCAAGGACATTTCAAAGTGCCTTCGGTTGAATCGGTATGCGAATTCCTCGAGGTAAAGTTGCTTATGTTCCTCACGTCCGTGGTATGTTCCGTCGATAAATTTCTTGCAGTTCCCTATCAGGATGTTGAGCCATTTGAATGTTACATGTGCTTGTTCGTCTTTGGATAGAGTGATCGAATGCGCTAGTCCAAGGTCTTTCAGCACATACCCCGTAACTTGGGTTACCATCACTTATCAGCTTGGTATCGGAATCTAAACGTCTCACAAAAACATCTTTGAATGATTTAGCAGTGGTATCTTTGATTACTTCCATGAAGCAATGAGTAGGAGCACCATTGCTAATCGACACTCCAATTAGGACATTGGTTTGTTTTGTTCCCTTTCCTCTTTAGCCTTTGCCATGGCTCTCACCACCTAAAAAGAACTCATCTACCTGGACGTTTCCTCCAAGTTTATATAAACCATTTCGGTCAGCCATTACGCTCAGCTATTACGCTCAGCCATTGCCTTAGGTAGCTTATTTAGCATCAACCAGCCAGTCGAATAAGATACTTGAACGAACTTAGCAATGGTAGTAGCCGAAAGACCACGCTTGTCGTTGGACAATAGATAGATAGCGGAGAACCACTTGGATAAAGAGATATGGCTTCGATGGAAGATGGTTCCGGAGGTAACGCTAGTTTGACGGTGACAAGATTTACATTGAAAAAGTGGAGCTCGAGACGCTGCATTTCTTGAAATGATTTGGCCTTACTAAAGTAAATTGATCGAAGTTACACTTTGAGCATCTAAATCCCTCATAGCAATAGCAATTTGATCAAATGATCTTCACATGCTTACTTTGAAGCGAAGCGTACCATAAAGCCTGAGATATCCACCATGCCTCCTTTATCGAACATCTGTTCTACTAAAGATTAGCTCCAATCTGGTCTCGGTGGAGGCGAAACTTACGAAACTTGATAAGTATGATTCGAATTGTCTTTGATAATCTGACAAAGCTAGGTATCTGTGATCGTGAAGCACGAGCACACCAGGAATCCAAGAACTCAGCTACTTCGTCATTGGATAATCCAGTACCGAATATCCCTCTTAGGGATTCTTTCATCTCTAAGGGCTTTAGAAGTATTGCAGCGGTTGACTTTATTTGACGTAGAGTCTCATTTTGGCGTTGAGTCAAATCACCAGGATTCTTTAGTAATGCCCATCTTGCACTCACAAACCTACGGGCGTAATCTGGAGTAGGAAGTTTTCTCAGTTGGCGCCATAGGTCGCATCTTACCTCCTCCAGGGCCTCAGTGCCCAATTTAACGACATGAAAAGGATCGAGTGCGATTTGAGTATCTGGTGTGCGATCAGCGAAAGCTTTAGCAAAAGCTGGTCCCATGTCCATTGTTGCTACTTGTGTGAGAGCTTGGAACGTTGCGAACCAAGCTCACATAAGAACCCATCTAGACTCTTAGCGCTTTTTCCTTCTGCTCCATAGACGATCTTTCCAGTTTCATGATCTGTTACGGGCTCTAAATAACTTGGGTTATGTACTTATGGTGTTTACGATAGGCAATCTCATCTACCCCTATTATTGAGAGCTTCTCTAGTCGCTTTGGATCGATCTCTTTGGCTACTACTCTCTCACAGATCGTACCAACTGTTTTCTGAGCAATCCGGGTGAGCTTCGTAACTGTTGTTTTATCCATCTTTGCGGTTGAGCCGGCAACTAGATGTTCAAAGTCTCTCGTGAAGCGAAATTTGCGATACCGGTCACCCAAATGGCACTGACTCAGTGATTACTCCATGATTGGGGCATTTCGGTCTCCGTAGGGCACAAGAGATCCAAGTACGACGTATTCCCATGTCAAGATGTCTCCAGCGAGAGTTGATAAGTTCTGATGTCGTAGCGGTATTTTGTTTTGAATTTACGGCTTATTCAACAACACGGTGGACATGCGAGTTTGGATCGTGCAAGTTTGACATCTACAACAATTTCATCTTTTGAGATAAAAATATCGTTGACAATGACACCTTTAACGTCAAGCAACTGCTTGACTAGAGAGTTAGCGTGCACGGTTAGATCTCCTAAATCTGTGTGTTAGTAACTTCAAATTTAGAGGTCACAAACCGTGCACGTTTCATTCAATGCTTTTAAAGACCCAAAAGTTCTTATCGTACAGGCGTTACTTATCGGTTATGGGGTCTTGGTGACCCACATGAGGGTTAGGAGAGCCTCCTAAACCAACAAGAATGTCAACCCTGAGCTCTGGGGTGAGGTCCAACTGTGCTGGGACCGAGATCACCCGCGGTTCAGCCTGCATATCCCTTATGAGACGGTGCGCGAAAGTTCCCATGGAGACGCCGTCACCGCTATTGATGAGGGGATCATTAACCCTATGGCATTAGCCACTTGGGTAGATGCCAAGACCATAGATGTGACAATCATCAATGGGAGAGAAGGCCGAGCTATCAAGCGTCAAAGAAACAAGGCTTTCGGTCAACTTCAGCACAAGATCAGTAAGTGCAAGAATGGATCAAAGAAGTACAGAAGGCTGGTAGCTGCGAAGAAGATCAACTCCAAAGCAAAGCTATCACTTTGTGACTTTGATCATCAGGTGTCCAAAAAGGCGGCTGATCACGTCATTTTTTGTCGGTTTATCACTGTTAACATGAACTGAATAATATCCTCAAAGATTCAACTCCTGTTGCGAGGGAATGGGGTACAAGACCCCCTCGTACCCGGTCCATTTCGCTTGAGAACCGCACGCCACTATAGCTTCTCATTGATGGGAGTTCGAGCGGTAAGTGGGGCACTTGGCTCGGCTCGTTCAGTTATTAACAACGCCTAGTGGTTTGCTATCGAGGGGAATGTTTCCTTTGCCATCTCCGATCCGCGACGAAGATGCACAGCCCAGCAAAAGACATAGGGATTACCAACAACACTAGCAATCTCTCGAACGAGTCCCCCTTGGCGGAGGCCGTGGCCAGTACGCTCACATTTATTGTGAATGCGACTGCCAGACCCGTGAAATTTCGCCTCTGTCGTACCCCCCACGACGAGCTACCAGACAACGGTTGTTCCTGCATAACTAGAAGTGGTATCGTCCCACCATACGTAAATATAGGGGAACTGTCCACGTTGGATCAGCGTGATGACGGTATAGCCCGCCGCCCCGATAGCCCCGACGCATGCGGTTGCTCCTATCCCTGACCACCATAGGGTGCATCCAAGGGTAATCATGGCTCCGATTCCGGTCGCTCCTGCAGCCAAAATCGTTTCCTCTTCAGATGGCGTGATCTCGATAATTGAATACGTGTCAGCACTTCCGCCTCCACCCACAAGGAGATTAGGCGAGATGGCCAGACCCGGCGTCGCGACAGTACTTCGATATTGGTAATAATAATTCTCACTCATAGGTGTGGGTTTTATGGAAATTACACTCTTTCCGGAGACCGCCGAAATATTCGCGCTTTGTGCAGATGCAGTGGTTGCACTAACGCCAATGGCTGGCGCACTAACAGCCAATGCCCCCAATCCAACTGCGATCTTTCCTGTTATTCTTCTAGTATCCACCGTGAACATCCCCTCTTACTTATTGGATATCACTCTGACAGCGTTCGTCAATATGGATCGTTAAACGAGTTCGCCTATCGTGGATAAGACCTTGATTTATTGATTCTGCCATAAAGCATTTTCATGGCCATCACCACATTCGAAGCCAACCTCCATAGTCACAGAACACTGGTTTTAACGTTAACGATTTATAGTGCACACGATGGTCTTGGTATTACGGTTTCATATTGGCGCGACGAGGATCGTGCACAAAGGTGGAAGCCTGTGATGGAGCATCAGGCGGTGTAACAGATTGCGCGGTCGGCAGCTTTGGTGCGTTGCAGCGATGATTGGACGTCTCGATACTTAATATAGTACGTTTGGTCATGATACGTTACGATGACTGGTTTCTGAACTCAATAGAGCGGGGCAACCCAATGACCCAGATCGACTTGCATCGGTCCACGGGAGTCGCGTGGACCGAAGGTAATCACGTTTCGTTCCATATTGATGGGTTCTCGTATTTCACCAGACTGGAAGAAGTCTTCTCGAGCCTGGAGCTTCATGATGAAGTCCGTTTCACCGATTGGCGAGGAGACGCGGACGAACGCGTCTCCGGTGACGGGACGTCTATCGCGACCCTATTGGCTGACTTATGTCGACAAGGAGTCGACATTCGAGGGTTGCTCTGGCGTTCGCACAGTGACCGTTTCGGGTTTAGCTCTAAGAGGAATCGACGCCTGGCAATCGACGTGACCGAGGCGGGTGGCGAAGTTCTGCTTGACGAGCGAGTGCGCCGAGGCGGATCGCACCACCAAAAGTTGGTCATTCTTCGACATCCCACTTGTCCTGCGCATGACGTTGCATTCATCGGCGGAATCGACCTGAGCCATGGTCGTCGAGATGACACCGACCACCTTGGAGATCATCAAGTCATCAAATTAGACCCTCGTTTCGGTCGCCGTCCTCCCTGGCACGATGTCCAACTAGAAATCCGTGGACCAGCCATTTCTGAACTCGACGGCACGTTCCGGGAACGATGGGAAGATCAGACCGCACTCAATCACGCGGGTCGACTGAGGGCGTTGTTCTCACAAGTCATGTCGCGCGATCGTGTCGCTCGTCCCCTCCCCGCGCGTCTCGACGATCCACCGACACAGGGCGGTCACGCCGTGCAAGTGCTTCGGACCTATCCTTCGAAACGTCCCAAGTATCCTTTCGCGCCTGAAGGCGAACGAAGCGTAGCGCGAGCGTTTGCCAAGGCGATTGAGAGAGCACGGTCGTTGATCTACATCGAGGACCAATATTTTTGGTCTATCGAAATTGCACGACTACTCGCCGAAGCATTATGTCGACAGCCGGGGCTGCAAGTCATCGGTGTCGTCCCACGTTACCCGGATAAGGACGGAAAGTTGTCGGGGCCACCAAGCAGGCTCGCTCAGGCGAGGGCCATTGATATCATCAAGAAAGCCGGCGGCGAGCGGGTAGGGATCTACGACGTCGAGAACGAATCGGGAACCCCCATCTACGTTCACGCCAAGGTCTGTGTTATTGACGACGTATGGGCCACTGTCGGTTCGGACAATCTGAATCGCCGCTCGTGGACCCATGATTCGGAACTTTCCTGCGCGGTGATTGATAGCGCACTCGACGACCGGATTCCTGTGGATCCGGGTGGACTCGGTGACGGAAGCCGCAAGTTTGCGCGCGAGTTGCGGCTGGCGCTTTGGGCTGAACACCTCGGACGCTCGCCCGCCGATTTGGAGCTTTTGGATTTGGCTCACGGTTCCGATCTCTGGAAGAAGACGGCCCGCGAACTCGAAGACTGGCGGCCGAGTCTCGGAGAAGGGAACCGTCCGCTGAGTCGAGTCCGTTCGCACGTCATTGATTCCGTCCCAACTAGTAGTCGACGTTGGGCCGGAATTGCGTACCGGTTAATTTTCGATCCCGACGGTCGCCCCCTCAAACTTCGGCTCCGTCGTCGTTTCTGATGGATTATGGCCGTGCCACATTGGGTTTTCCCCAACATAAGTTGACCCTGCTGGTTACTCGAGCGCACGACATATGCCCTTGACATATCGAGTCGCAAGTTCTGGAATGTTCCTTCCGGAATCTATAACTCGATGAGCAGCTTCAGTCTTGAACTCAAGGGTAAATTTACGCCTTGTTGCTCCCATGGTGACATCCTTTCTACCAACAATCTACGTTGGCTTAACAGGTGTCCACTAAATATGGGGTTGTAACAGTTGGCACAAAGATGTTCTATAACGATATGTAATGAACTTACGTGAGTGGGCACTGTCCCAAGGTATACATCCTCAAACGGCATATAAGTGGTATCGTGCCGGTACTCTGCCTGTCCCTGCGCTAAAGTAGGGCAACCCATATTGGTGGGAGATCTAGAGTCTCAACCGTCCGTATCTAAGTCTGCCGTCATATATGCACGAGTGTCTTCTGTAGATCAAAAATCAGACCTAGATCGCCAGGTTGCCAGAGTTCTCACTTGGGCTACAGAGCACGGGTACTCAATAGATCGCGTAGTAACCGAAGTTGGTTCGGCCCTTAACGGACATAGGCGAAAGTTTCTGTCGTTACTTAAAGACCCAACAGTAGACACGATTCTGGTAGAACACAGATACCGCTTCTGCCGGTTTGGAGCTGAATATATAGAGGCTGCACTTGAGGCTCAGTCCAGGAAATTGGTTGTGGTAGATCCAGCCGAGGTAGACGATGACTTAGTGCGTGATGTCACGGAACTGCTCACGTCTCTCTGTGTCCGCCTCTACGGTCGCAGTTCGGCTACTAACAAAGCTCAGCGTGCTATTGATGCGGTGTGCTCATGATCGCGATAATGCGGACAAAAGCACAGGCTCAGAAAGTGTCCGAACTAACTGGGTGTAAAGTTCTTCTTGACGAAGGTAACCCAACAAGGAAAGTATCGCTCACCGGAGATTTCGAGCAATACCGAGATGCACTAGAGTCAGTCAGCGTACTATTTGCAGCTATGTGACGATACCGGCGAGAAGGTTCAGAGCTGGTTTTGACTGAGAAACCAAAAGTAAAAGAAGCAGCTGAGACTCTCTATGGTGCATATGTGATTGAGACCAATAGGAACGATCTAGAACCAGAAGTGATCTGGAAGCTCTATATGACCCTAACAAAGGTAGAGGATGCATTCAAAGCCCTAAAGAGCAATCTAGGGATGAGACCGATCTATCACCAACTAGCTAGTCGTACCGCTGCTCATCTATTTATCTCAGTAGTTGCTTATCACCTCTATGGAGCAATTGCACTTAGCTTATCTCAAGCCGGTGACAAAAGAAGTGTTCACAGCATTCTTGCTCAAGTGTCTACCCATAGCCGCTTGAACGTAACGATGTTAGATGATAACAAACGTCTACATAACCTTCGTATCTCCTCTACTCCAAACTCTACCCAAAAAGAGATCTACTCTATTCTTGGAGTAGTAGATACCCTAGCTCGAACCAAGAAGGTGATTGCTCAACTGTAGTGCCCAAATCCAGACACCAATATGGTCATGACCTGGGCTTTCATGGGGTGGTTGCCGAAAGTAGGGCCAGGCCATTTGGTACAGGCGGCAGTTGCGATGATGGGTTGACTCATCATCGCAAGAGAGAACATAAGACCGCTAGCAATACTGGCGGTGCTCAAAGAGGCAAGAACGACCCTCGGGCGAGTGAGAATGAAGCCCGAGGGATGAACCTTGAAAAAGGTGCATCTAGTGAGTAGACTCACCATTTATCACTCAGATGCAACGGAACCTCACATCTACGGTTACCCGAATAATTTGACGTGGATTCACTCCTTGGTCAAGAAGCGCTTGGACTGTGCGTTTTACCAATACAGACTTACCAACTCGTCGAGGACCGTAGAGCATGTAGAGACCGCCAATGCGGATATCGTCTAGAGCTGAGGGATAGTAGCTAAGTTGTGACGCGTCTGATTCGCGCAAATCTCTATCAATTACCGCCCAGTTTGGGTCTCGCCACCAAGGAGTATCTCGGCCAACCGCTTCAGCAACCTGACTTTTGTTTACACCACGCCGATATTCTGGCAAAAACCCTAGGGTTTTTGTATATAAGTATCCTTTTGTAAATATTTGATATGCAAATGTCGTGCATTAATAAATTCTCAGCCGACCGACCGACCGAAGTGTTGCGATCTGCCATTCGTCAGCAATTGTGGCTATGTCCTTGCCATGTTGCCACCACCGTTTTGCGAAGTTACCACGTCATCTAGCTCAGTTTGATCCGGCCTGAGTGATTGATACAGCGGTTATGCGATCAGAAAACGTTCGTCGCCAATCTCCACTTCAACTCTCAATTCACCGCCGAATGCCTCGACATACTTGCGTAGAGTGTCGAGTTGTGTGCGTTCGATGTCGCCATGTTCGATACGTGAAACGCGATTCTGACTGACGTTCAGGCGACTAGCGAGTTCTACCTGGGTGACGTCAGAAGCTTCGCGCAGTTCACGAAGGCGGTAAGACCGAACTTCGGTAAGCATTCGCTTTTTGTGCTCCTCCACAACCTCGCGGTTGACCGGACGTCCGGCCAGCATATGCTCCAAATTCTTTGTCATCAAATTCCTCCTTTTTTGTTTCCCAATGTGCTCATCTAAGAGGTTGTCGGCAACTGGGATGTTCACTTCATACCACTTCTTCCAACTTCTCGATTTGTCTTCCGCCACTAGAAGAACTGCGTTTCGTTCTAGATCGAAGGCAAAGAGAATCCTCAACTCAGAACGCCCTCTAGATCCTTGACGCAACTCCTTCATGTTCTTGTGACGTGATGCCTTCACGGTATCGACCAACGGACGTCCAAGTTGTGGGCCTCGGTCGATGAGCAACTCTAAAGCAGCAATAACCTGTTCGTAAGAGTTCTGATCAAGGTCATAGAGCCAGGACTCGATGAATTCGAGATTCACTTCCCACAAAAGGACAGTATACAACATATAGGGTGTATAACTCAAGAGTTGTGAGACTTTGCCAAGCAAAGTGTCGCTTCCACCGAGTATTCCCTCGTGACCGGCATAGACGCGACGTCTGTCCCTCAGGCTAAGCCGGTTTCGACCTTGAGAGCGAACGGAAAAGAGGTAGGAGATCTGCCAGGCAGAATGTTGTGATAAGCACGACGAATGGACCTTGGGTCACACAATAAGAACCGGAATCTAACCTTTACCGGCTGAGGACCAGCATCTTTGGATGTTTTGGCGTCCAAGTAGCCTGACCGACTGGCCTCTTCGAATGGCTTGCGTATCTGACGACAGAATCTGCACAGATTCATGTATACTTTTCTTTGTGACCCGCACACCCAACTACATCATCTCCGTTAGTGACGCCGCCAAACGCGGCATCGCCGGACTAGCTCGTGACGCCGAATCCGGTTCGTCAATTACGGTCGAGCGCAACCACCGTCCTGTCGCGGCGATTATCGGAGTGAGCGAACTCCATCGCTACCAAGAGGCCGAACGGGACTTACGCGATCTTGCGGTCGTTCTTATCCGTACCGCCACCGACAACGGTGAACGAACTTCACTCGACAACGTCTTCTCTCGATTCGGATTTGATCGAGCCGTTCTCGAACGAGAAGTTGCTGAGGACCTGGCCGCTGGTCGAGAGTGACTCCGTCCAAAGGTAGTCAAAGAGACGAACCGTCATCTCGGAGAACCGATCGTCACCCCAGTGCGCATCATACGGAGCTTCGCTTCACCGAAGGCGCGATTGACGACCTGGTTGCGCTGCAAAAGAAGAATCGCCCTGCGCTCGAATGGGCGATGAAGAAGTTTTTGCTCATCGAGAGGAACCCCGAAGCGGGCGCCCCTCTCGGCGGCGGACTACACGGCTATCGCAAGTTGACCGTGGGTGATCGGGACTGGCGCATTGTGTGGCGAGTGACTTTTGACGATACCGGAAAGCTAATCGTCGACATTGGTGAAATCTGGGCCGTTGGCGCTCGAAAGGATAGCGAGGTCTACACCGAGATGCGTCGACGGGTAGCTACACTGCCCGAAGGTCCTCAAACCAAAACATTCGAAGAGGTGTTGGCCCTTCTCGAAGCCAGTCTTACGAAGAAGCGCCGTACCGCGCCGTCGCATCCCACAACCGACGACACACTCGCGCCTGCATGGTTGCTCGATGATCTGGTCAACCTCGCGGGCTACGTACGAAGCGACGTCGAGGCACTCACTGAGCGCCAAGCCATGTCAGCGTGGGTGGCTTATCGTTCGCGCTGATTTACTCCTCTCGAGATAAACGTGTCCTTTGGCTCTAAGTTCTAATAAGTTCATTAATGATCCACCCTTCAGCAATTGAATCCTCCTCTGTGGTTTTTGTAGCTCCACAGAGAGTCTTGTTGGGGGGGGTGGGTCAATTAAATACCGTTTAAGGTGGGTCAATTAAACGCCGCTGGCAACACCGCGATGAACGTCGACGCATCGAAGCTAGCGAAATCACAAGCAAATAGCCTCTGAGTACTGCTGAACGCCAATAGCTCATACGACTTCACCGTGAGCCCTAGGTGTCAAGGGAGGTGGCAGAATTGCAGAAGGACAAGACCTTCTTTTAGAAAAACAGCCGCGTACAACGCATGAGAATCCACCAAGCAAGAGAGATTTGCATCAACGGAAGCGTAAGTGAGCGAACTTTACAAATATCTACAGATGGACAGACTACTTGAGGTCTCTCGGGCTGGCTATTACAAGTGGAGGCAAGTCAAAGATAGACAATGTTCCACTGAGTTGGCCACAAAGACTCTGAAGATTAAAATTCTTGAAATCCACTAACAAGAGTCAATAGGTATCTACGGAGCACCAAGGATAACGGCGCAATTGTAATTACAAGGTGAGCCAACTAGCCATAACACTGTCGCAGAAAAGATGCGTGAGCTTTCAATATCCTAAGTTAGCCCAAAGCTACTAAAAAGTAGTGACCACTATTTGTGACTCTAAGGCCACATATCCAAGAGACTTTTCTTGATAGGAATTTTGACAAGGGACCTTTAGATAGCGTTTGACCCTCCGACATCACCTGCATGAAGATAGGTGATAGATCTGCATATCTGTGTGTAGGTTAGAGACGAGCACTTATGTTGGAGTAAACGAGGAAGAGTGCTTGGCCATAGCGTCTTATGAAAATATGAGGCTCGAGATAGTGCTAGAAGCTCTAGGTCAGGCAATTAATACCAGAGGTAGCAATTGCCGAGGAGCGGTGTTCCGTAGCGATCGAGAAAGCCAATTCTTAGATCGTCGCACAGAATCCCCTCTCTGTAAAGAAAATGGAATCATTCGCTCCATGGCGCAAATGGGATCCTGTTACAATCACGCCAGTGCTGAATCCTTCTGGTCGGTCTTCAAGCATGAATACTTCTTGAGACATGTCTTCAAAGACATCTCTGAATTAAGAGCTGGAATAAAGTGGTAAAAGAATTTTTACAACAGCAAACGGCGACATTCGAAGACCTAAGAACATCTCACCAGTCAATTATGAGTTAGCCTTAGAAGTAAGAGCAAAAACTGCTTAAGTCAGTGTCTACTCTTAGTGGGTAACCCCAGTTGCTGGCAACACAGTCGAATGGACTGCAGCGAACTAGCCAACTCAGCAATGAGGATGAGCCAACACAGAGCAGTAGCGAGCAGGAAGGCGGATGAATCGAGAGATTCACTTCCGGTTTGACTGGAGCGGTAGAGGGAAGATCGCTCCAGTCACCCTAGACCGAGTAGTCGCCAACCCCCTAAATCAGACCGATTCAGAGGTGGTTTTCTATTTGGACCAATAAATGATGAGTGGTCTTCTAGCTCTCTGGATTTTAGAGACGGGCTAGAGCAGTTGGTTGACATTAGTTTTAGTGAACTATGGTCCCATATAGCCTTCTAACGCCCCTATTGATAGCCATATGAATGGATAGGCCGAGTATCAAAATTTCTTCGATTGCTCTATCTCTAATTGGATAACCAAAATCCAAAGAACAGGCTTTAACGTGCCATGAACCTGACGGGGATTGGGTGTTTGTGTTGGAAGGGATCTTTTTGACCTGGCTACCCAATGAATTGCTGAAATTGTAGTCAAATTTCAATCCGACGCACGGTTTGTGGAGTTAGATCTACGACAAGGTGAATTTGCTGCGCAGTAGCAATTTTTCCCATTGGTGATAATCCTTCTATACGATGGGAACTTTTAGATTTAAAGATTGCTTTAAGTATGAGTTGCGATATATCGTGATAATATTGATTACAAGATAAAGATTAGAGAAAAGGAAATTTGATATGCATAATTGTGAAGGTAGAGGATGCGGGTGCGGTAGGTCAGATCATCGTCATGATCATCGTGGAGAAGGATTTGGCCACCGAGGTCACGGCGGTCCCGGAGGGTTTGGACGTGGATTCGGTGGCGGTTTTGGCCCAGGTTTTGGGCCAGGCTTTGGCCCCGGTTTTGGACCAGGACGGGGTCCAAAGGTTGGTAGAGGTGATGTGCGATTTGGTATTTTGACCCTGATAGCAGAGGCGCCACGCCATGGATATGAGATTATTCAGGAGCTATCGGCCAGAAGCAATGGAGTTTGGCAACCCAGCCCAGGTTCTGTTTACCCCACGCTTCAGGCATTAGAAGATGAGGGTTTGATTACCCTTTCGGTTGTGGATGGAAAGAAGATCTACAGTCTTAGCGAAGCAGGACAACAATATCTTGCGGAGAATCCACGAAGCGCGCCTCCATGGGAGGAGATGGCCAACGGCCCAGAGACGATATTTTTCGATATCAGGCGTGAAGGTGCCGCATTTGCTTCAGCCTTGATGCAGGTCTTTCAGGCAGGAACTAAGGATCAACAAAAGCGAGCTCTCGAAGTTTTAATCGCAGCTCGCAAGGCGATATATAAGATTCTTGCCGGAGACGATGGTTCTGGGGAATAGAGCCTCGACCCCGCGGGCAATGATCGTTCGAGTGAGGTGACTTTTGATTACACACTCGGACTAGGGCTAAGGTCTCGGTTGGCCATGGCCTTATGGTTCAGTTAGACCTTAGTTTTCTACCCTTGGCGTGTCACTTTCTGCTTCGGCAGGTGTGGCACGCCTTTTTATCTCTACGAGGAGAATAAGACAGGGTTAGCGCTTTTCTCCATCTTGGATCTCAAGGTGCAGCCAGGATCTTTCAGAAGTATATTTCGCCGTTTCTTTTAGAGATAGGATTTCTAGACTCACCAAGGGTAGAGTTTTTGGCTCTAGGCTCATATGAATTCAGAGACGGAATGTGGTGAGTAGATTGCGCGACGGTTCAAAGCCACTCGAGCGAAAAAGTTCCAGTAACGGCTTCCAGCAAACCTTGGTGGAGATGCTTTTCTCAAATGGAGTCAAAGACGTCGACATCTCAAAGAGACGTCGGGCCGAGTACTCTAGCGATGCCTCTAACTATCGAATAGTTCCGAGTGCGGTTGTCTACCCAGGATCGGGTGATGAAGTCTTAGGTGCCATTGACGTCGCAAACGAGACGGGTCTATCGATTACTATGCGTGGAGGTGGAACATCTGTCGCTGGTAATTCAATTGGTTCAGGAATCGTATTGGATACGACGAGATATATGAACAAGGTTATAGATATCGATCCAGAGGCCAAGACCGCGACGGTGCAACCCGGTTTGATCTTAGATGAATTGGCGAGTTTCCTAAGTCCAATTGGTCTTTTGTTTGGTCCAGATCCCTCAACTCATTCGCGTGCCTCGATTGGTGGAATGATCGGCAATAACTCCTGTGGGGCACATTCCATTGCTTATGGAAAGACCCAAGACAATGTGGCTAGCCTCAAGGTGGTCGATGGTCGAGGCCGTGTGTTTCAAGCTAAAGATGATTTAGAGGTTGTCCCAGGATTGTCCAAGTTGATAGCTGACCACGAAGGATTGATCAGCGCTCAATTAGGGCGCTTTCCACGTCAAGTATCTGGTTATTCGCTGCAGGATCTTCTTTCAGGCCATCCGGGGCGGCTAGCTCGATCTTTGGTTGGTAGCGAGGGTACTACCGTAGGGGTAATTGAATCAACCTTGAAATTGATAGAAGCGCCAAAGGTAGTTGTCCTAGCGATCCTTGGCTATAGCGATATGATCACTGCGGCCTATGCCGCGCCGGCAATTGCGGCTATGGCTCCTCAAACCATAGAAGGCTTTGACTCGCGGCTGCTCGAGCGGTTGCGCAGTGGCCCAAAGCGAGTAGGTGTCTCGGCAACTTTGCCTAAGGGCAAAGGTTGGCTTTTTGTTGAATGCGCAGGAGAAACTTTATCGGAGGCTCTCGCTAGCGCTAAAGCAGTCACCCTAACCAGCGGCGTCATAGACTCTATTGTGGTTCGTGACACGACCGCGATGAGGATGCTTTGGCGACTTCGAGACGACGGTGCAGGCTTGGCCGGACGGACAATAGCTGGTAAAGCGGCATGGCCAGGATTCGAAGATGCAGCAGTTCCTCCTTTTAGACTGGGAGATTATCTCGTCGACTTCCAGGATCTGCTTGGTGAATTTGGTTTTGACGGCCTGATCTATGGCCATTTTGGAGAGGGATGCATCCATTCGCGGATCGACTTTGACCTAGAGTCTGATCCGCAACGCTTTAGGGCATTTATGGAGAGTGCTAGTGATTTAGTGGTCTCCTATGATGGCTCGCTTTCGGGAGAGCATGGCGATGGTCGCGCTCGGAGTCAGCTTCTGACAAAGATGTATTCTCCGCAGATGATCTCCTTATTTGCGGAGTTTAAGGGCTTATTTGATCCCAATCATGTGATGAATAAGGGCGTACTGGTCGAACCTGCCGCCTTTGATGATTCGCTTCGGCTAGAGGGAGTGCGAGAATTTCCACGAAGGAAAGGATTTGGTTTTTCTCTCGATGGCGGTGACTTTGGAGCCGGAGTTCATCGATGCGTTGGCGTGGGTAAGTGTCGTTTAGCCCAAGGGGCTAACGATAGCGTTATGTGTCCATCCTACGTCGCAACATTGGATGAAAAAGATTCGACTCGTGGTCGTGCCCGAGTTCTTCAAGAGATGTTAAATGGAACGTTTGTGAAAGGTGGATGGCGGTCCAAGGAGGTACATGAAGCCTTAGATCTCTGCCTATCCTGCAAGGCATGTTCCAGGGACTGTCCTGCTGGCGTCGACATGGCCCGTTACAAGGCAGAGGTTTTGTTCAACGCTTACAATCATCGCATGAGGCCGATGAATCATTATCTGTTAGGTCGCCTCTCCTTTTGGGCGGAGCTAGGAGGAGCTTTCCCAAATTTGGCGAACAAGGTACTGACAAATGACTTTGCTAAGTTGGCAATGGAGAAGGTTGCGGGTATCGATCGACGACGAACGCTGCCACCTTTTGCTAAAAGGTCGTTTGTCAGTACCCTCAAAGGTAACTCCGTTTCGGGATCTGCTTTAGGTCGTGGGGTCCCCCAAGAAGGAGGATTAGACGATGAGAGATTGGGACCAAAGAGTCTTTCTGGTGCCTCCTCGAAGGGGTCAATGTCGCGAGTAGTTTTGATGGTGGATCCGTTCAATAACCACTTTTCTCCATGGGTTCTCGAAGATTGTTTGGAACTGTTGAGAACACTGGAGATAGAGGTAGTGGTGGCGCCAAAGGAGCTCTCTATGGCTATTACTGAGATCTCTACTGGCCAACTTGAGATAGCTCGAAGAAAGCTTCGACGCCTTGTTGAATGGCTATTTCCACTAACTTCCTCTGGTTATTTGGTGTTGGTACTCGAGCCGTCATGCGCAGGTGTTCTCCGAAGCGACCTGGTGGAACTCCATAAAGGCGAAGGTGCGAAGTCGGTCTGTGACGCTACGGTGACTTTGGCGGAGCTTCTGATGAGAGTTGCCAATAGTCCCAGATCTTCATGGCAACCTCCCAATCTAAGAGGTGAAACCTTGATTTGGCAGCCTCATTGCCATCAATATGCAGACATAGGAGTCCACGATGACCTTCAGTTGCTTAAAGCAACTGGTGCTAATCTTTTGACAGTGACTGGATGCTGTGGGATGGCTGGAAACTTTGGGATGGAACTCTCTCACTACGATCTATCAGTCAGAGTCGCACAAAGATCTATTATCTCTCAGATCAATGAGGCACCTAGCGATGCGGTTGTAGTGGCAGATGGTTTTTCATGTCGGTCGCAGGTTAGCGACCTTACTGACAAGGTTCCACTTCATCTAGGTTCGATCATGTTGAGGGGTCTAAAGTAAAGCCGACAAGGATCATTGGGTGGTAGCTTGGTGAATTTCATCTTTCGCGGTTATCCTCTTGGATAAAACCTTGATTAGATGGAACCAGAAGTTATCTAACTGTTGACCAAAGATGGACTAGACAAGCGCTCTATTTGGCTAGCTTAGGCCCAATCTTCCAAGGTATCCGCGCGATGGCGACATCACAATTGTGATCCACAACGAGCTAATCCCAAGTGGGAGTGCTGTGTTAGTGGAGGTTTGTGGAATATTCATTGTGGGCTCCTCTGGCGAATTAGAGGGCTCATAAGAGATTTTAAGTCGACAGTCACCTCAAGCAACTTGCTAGCTTTGAGCAACAGTCACTAGATGCTTTCTCTTTTGCTCTGGTGGTTCCGCTACGTAGCGCTCTTTTGGACTGTATAGGTAATAAAGGACCCCATCTCTATTTGATTAGGCCACGATTGCTTGGGATACGTGATATCCCAAGGATGCTTGGGACCTCGCTTTACTTGAAAGCAAAGTTATTCACATGCGGGATGGAGCATCTGACATAGAATCAACTGAGGGAAAACTCCTAGATTTAGCCAATTGGTGGGATGAGAACGATGTCGGAAATTCTAGATGTAAATTCGATCAAGCGGGCGGCTCAGCTCTTATCAGACGTCGTGAAGAGAACGTCGCTAGATCACAGCAGTCGATTAACTAACAAGTTTGGCGTTGACGTCCTGCTCAAGCGCGAAGATGTTCAATTGGCTCGCTCCTATAAGATACGGGGAGCTTACAACTTCATCTCTAGCCTAAGTGACCAAGAGCGAGCAATGGGCGTCGTCTGTGCTAGTGCGGGTAACCACGCTCAAGGCGTAGCCTATAGCTGCAATAAGCTCGGCATCAAAGGTAAGATCTTTCTTCCGGCAACTACTCCTCGGCAAAAGAGACAGAAAATTATGGAATTTGGGGGTCTCTGGGTCGAGATAGTTATCGGCGGCCATAGCTACGACGATGCAAGTCTTGCTGCTCGCCGTGATGAGATTCGCAGCGGCTCGGTCTTTGTCCATGCATTTGACGATCCTCGCACTATTGCTGGTCAGGCGACTGTAGGGGTTGAACTCTTAGAGCAACTTCCCACTCCTAATGTGTCTACTGTGGTCGTGCCGGTTGGCGGGGGAGGGCTGATAGCTGGAATTGCTCTGTGGTTGCGCAGCCAAAGGCCCGATATCACAATTATTGGGGCGGAACCAACGGGGGCACCTTCCATGACAAAGGCGCTTGCCAATAATGGTCCAATCGCGCTAGAGCAAATGGATTCGTTCGTAGATGGTGCGGCTGTTGGCAGGGTTGGGGATCTCACATTTCCGATAGTGCGTGATCTCGTAGACGAGATCGTCTTGGTTCCAGAGGGTGCTATCTGTACTGAGATGTTAGAGCTCTACCAAAACGAGGGAATCATCACAGAGCCCGCAGGCGCTCTAGCCACTGCAGCACTCTCTCGAATTGCGATCGATAGGTCAAAGGGAGCTGTCGTTGCGATTTTGTCCGGAGGAAATAATGACGTAAGTCGTTATTCAGAGATTCTGGAGCGTTCCCTGGTGCACGAAGGGTTACGCCACTACTTTTTGGTAACCTTTCCCCAAGAACCTGGCTCACTTCGAAGATTTCTAGAGGAGGTTCTTTCTGACGGAGAAGATATTGTTGTCTTTGAGTACGTCAAAAAAAGTAACCGAGAGACTGGCCCTGCGCTTGTTGGAATCGACTTAGAGAGTCCAGATTCACTGAGTGGTCTTCTTTGGAGAATGCAAAATAGCCCGCTGGAGATAGAGCAGGTTCCTCCCGGATCTCCGCTTTTCACATTTTTACTGTAACGATTTACCGTGATGATTTACCGTGATGATTTACCGTGATGATTTACCGTGATGATTTACCGTGATGATTTACCGTGATGATTTACCGTGACGATTTACCGTGACGATTTACCGTGATGATTTACCGTGATGATTTACCGTGACGATTTACCGTGACGATTTACCGTGATGATTTACCGTGACGATTTACCGTGACGATTTACCGTGACGATTTACCGTGATGATTTACCGTGATGATTTACCGTGATGATTTACCGTGATGATTTACCGTGATGATTTACCGTGATGATTTACCGTGATGATTTACCGTGATGATTTACCGTGATGATTTACCGTGATAAATTCGCCATGTCCGCTACCACAATTTAGATGCAAGGTTCTGGCGGGATGTTGTAAATCTTTCGGTAGGTAATCGAGTTATTGGCTCAAATTTATGCCGAACGACAACAGATCAAGGATCTCGCTCCACAATGCTCAATCTAAGTGACCGAAAATAGCGCTTTGGACGATCTGGTGAATTATCAGTTGGTTCGGTCGCAAGGCGGCCAATGTCATTGGTTGATGTGGCTCTGTTTGGATCATAGGTTGTTGCGCCTTTTTTAATTTCAAGTCACCAGGCGGGTCAAATCGTAGATTTACCGACAAAGTACCGTGGTTGGAGGTATTCTATTGGCGTCTTGTTTGATCGTAGGGATTTGACTTCGTTACTTTGTTTTGACCAACTCTGCTGAAAGGTAATGGAGATGAATTTTAATATTTCACATAATAGGGCAACCATCAACGGCCAGAGTATCCATTACGTTGAAGCTGGGGAGGGGTATCCTATCATTTTTCTCCATGGATTTCCTGAGAGTTGGTATTCATGGCGCTACCAGCTTGAGTTTCTGAGCGAGCGTGGATTTCGCGTTATTGCACTTGACCAACGTGGATATGGGGGCTCTAGCGCTCCCAAAGATATAGATGCATATAATATCTTGCATCTTGTTGGAGATGTAATTGCGCTCATGGATCTCCGTTCCCTGGAGAAAGCCGTAGTAGTGGGTCACGATTGGGGTGCTCCTGTGGCTTGGTCTACGGCACTATTTCGACCTGATCGAATCGCTGGAGTCGTTGGATTGAGCGTTCCGTATCGACCAAGAGGAAGCTTTCAGCCGACTGTGCGAATGAGAGAACTCTCTGGTGAGGACTTTTATCAATTGTATTTTCAGTTGGAGGGTAGGGCCGAGGCAGACTTTGAAGGTGACTTATCCACCTCTATCTTCTCGATGTTCTACGGTAACTCAGCTGATTCGTTCGCGGTAAATGGTCCTTGGAAGATGCACTCGCCGGCTGATCGGGGTTTCTTTGCTGAGGCACCACCCTTGCCCAAAGAGCCCCCAAAATGGTTGAGCGAGAAAGACTTAGCGATATACGTGGAGGCTTTTCGTGGGAATGGATTTAGAGGGCCATTGAACTGGTATCGAAATCTCGATCGAAATTGGGAGCTTACCGAACCATGGAGTCGAGCACGGATCACACTGCCGTCGATGTACCTAGCTGGCAAGGTGGATCCGGTAGTCCATTTCCCCGGAGCCGATGCCATGATTGCTAAGATGGATGGCGTCCTGCCTGGCCTTTTTCGGGCAAAACTGATCGATGACTGTGGTCATTGGACGCAACAAGAGGCGCCCGAGATCGTGAACCAGTCACTCCTGGACTTTATGAATCACATCATGGCGCTTTAAACTATTAATAGCTGTGCGAAAAAACATCCTTGGATCACCCAGCCTGGTGTTAGTGATCCAAGGTGAAGTCTTTATTACTTAGATTGACACTTAGATTGAAAAGTCCTCATAGCTCCACATGCCATCTCTTCGGGGCCGAATATCTTTTTTACTTGGCTGGCCAACCGTAGCTGCAATCTCGTCGACTCTATCGATTAGTGATTTTAGGCCATCACCAATGGCGTCTGGCATCTCTAGGTTCGACAGAGGGGTGCCTTCAAAGCGTGAAGCTCTGGAGATGACTTGACCTGGAACACCAACTACAACCGATCCGGGCGGCACGTCTCGAACTACGACCGCGTTGGCCCCTATTCTGCTGTCATGGCCTACTCGGATGGGTCCGAGGACTTTGGCGCCTGCGCCAAGTACGACGCGATCTTCGATATCTGGATGTCTTTTTCCGGTCTGATCGCCACGGCCGCCTAAAGTCACTTGGTGGTACATGGTCACATCGTCGCCTACGACAGCGGTCTCGCCTATGACTACACCAGAGGCGTGATCTATAAAGAAGCCCGAGCCAATTGTCGCCCCAGGATGGATATCAACCCCAGTCCATCGATACGCCAAAGCCGAGATGGTTCTAGCCCCCAGATGGTTCCCGCCTTGCCATAGTTGGTGCGCGAGGCGATAGGCTGCCACGGCATGAAATCCAGGATAAAACAGGACCACCTCGTATCTGTTTCGCGCTGCCGGATCGCGCTCTAGGGCCGCGGATATGTCCTTTCGTAAGAGATCTAAGACCATCATTATTCAGCTAAACCTGCATAGAGCGGTGTAGAGAGGTATCTCTCTCCAAAGGATGGGATTATTACCACTATGAGTTTGTGGCTATTTTCGTCACGGCTAGCTAGTTCAAGTGCGGCTGCTATTGCGGCACCGGAGGAGATCCCGACCAGCAGACCTTCTTCAGTTGCCGCCGCACGTGCAGTCTCAAAGGCTAATTCATTGTCAATCCCTATGACTTCGTCCACGATCTTAGCGTCATAGTTCTTCGGGATAAAGCCCGCACCTATTCCTTGGATGGGGTGAGGTCCTTTTGCTCCTCCAGATAGCACCGGTGAAGCTGAAGGCTCCACAGCAACAATTTTGATCGCTGGGTTTTGTTCTTTTAGATATGAGCCAACGCCAGAGATTGTTCCACCAGTGCCAACCCCAGCGACAAAGATATCTACAGTACCATCGGTATCTTGCCAGATTTCAGGGCCAGTTGTGGAGTAATGAATCGAGGGGTTGGCGGGATTTTCAAACTGTTGTGGAACGAAATATTTAGGATCTGAGGCCGCTAGCTCTTGTGCTTTAGCTATAGCGCCACCCATGCCCTCGGCTCCTGGCGTTAGGATTAGTTGCGCGCCGTATGCGCGCAAGAGCATTCGCCTCTCTTTGGACATCGTCTCTGGCATTGTCAGGATGCACTTTATCCCTCGTGCAGCGCAGACCATCGCTAGAGCAATTCCAGTATTTCCACTGGTTGGTTCCACGACTATCGTCTCTGGAGTTATTAGGCCTGCTGCCATAGCAGCATCAATCATGGCTACACCGATTCGATCCTTGACGCTATGTGCCGGGTTGAAAAACTCTAGTTTGACCACGATTCGAGCCTTGGAGCTCGATGTAAGTCGATTGAGCGCCACTAAGGGCGTGTGGCCAACAAGTTGTGTTACATCTGTTGCGATATTCATTTTTCTCCAAAATCTAATGAGGCTTTCAATTAAAAGTTACTCGCCACTAATCAAAAGCCGACCTGTCAACTCAACAATAGTGCAAAGTGTAAAGTTCATCCTTAGTTTTACGATTTTGATAGAAGGATTGCTAGCCAATGGTGATAAGTCGGATAATAGTTTTCGCAAATTTGACCCCTATGGTTGCGATATGACTTCTTACCAACTGCTATTTGACCCTTGCGAGATTGACTTCTTTAGGGTCACCTCTATCGATTTCGTGCCAAGGTGGCATTCTTGTTAGTTAAACCCTTTGTGTAAACGGAATATTTCGCAGACGCTATTGGGATCATCTGGCCAGAGGTGAACTTTGTGGAATTGGTCGGACTCCCTCTTTTTTGCTTTTTGTAATTGAATCCATCGATTTATCTAGCTAGATCTCACTATTAGATTTTTTGCCCTCGTAGTTTTTGGGAGTTGAATTGGCCAATAGTTATGGAGACGGATCATGCTTTAGGGCTTTTATTTGAGCCATATCCGCAGCGCCATCCGGATATGGTCCGCATATTATAAAGATGATAGACCCCATGGATGGATTGATTGATTCGTAGCCGTATGTTTTCTAATAGAAGCTTTGGATGTGGTCAGGCGGGTTGGATAAAGTTCCTCGAAGTGACGCAGATCTGCTTATTTGATACGCCTGTTGGTCTACCTGTTTTAATGGACCTTTAAGGGCTCGTTACCGTTAAATCCGAAGTGCTGCTTTGGCCACCTTTACAATTACACCGATTAGGTAGTTAAGTCGTGGCTTCGATAACGATGTAACGGTTAGAAGGTCAAAGGGCTCAGGTGAAAGGCAATATTTAGACTTTTTACTGATTTTTTGGCATCATTTCTCAGAATCCAATATACCCTATAGGGTATGTGTAGTGCAGTTACGTGTAATAAATGTAAGAAACCAACTTGGTCAGGTTGCGGACGCCATGTGGAACAAGTCCTAGGACACATTCCACAAGAAAAGCGCTGCCAATGTTCAAGTAACGAGGCCCCAAAGACCAGGCGCTGGTTTTAGGGGAATTATCATTATCAATCATCGAAAGTTATCGCGGTATTTGCTTTAAATTAAAGACGACGATACTTCTTTATTTGCTCCGTCAAGGAGGTTTTTACTTATTGTGAATTATCTTTTTGACGGATGCATGTTTTATTCCAAAGAATATATTTATTTTGTTGTGATATATCTGTATTTGTAGATAGATCACAGCTATGTGCAAATACAGATGCCAATCTGTCAGCACCAATCCGCAAATAGCGAGTTGTACTGGCGACCTTCCACAATATTTTGTACGTTAGATTGATCTCTTGGATTATCGCACTTGGCATTGGGGTGCGAGGTGGAAAATGCCTTGTCCAGCCCAAGTGACTAGGGTATATTATCCTAGGATTTTTCAAATCTATAACAATTGTAGTGACGGATCTAGGTGGCCATTTACCTCGGTTGTGTTCTCTTTCCGAAGTTGATCTTTTTGACCGATTGCGCTCGAAAATGACTCTTCGTTTCAACGATTATTTCAGTTGGAACCGCGCTCGAGCAAAATGGGGCTGGGCTCGATTGGACCGGAAGTGCTTATGTTTCCGGGAGCGCTTAGATTTCGCGTCATCTAGTCGTTCGATGATGGACTTATTTTTCGAATTTCCCTACTTCTTCAAGGCATCATTTTGCAATATTTCTGGTAAAAGATTGCCATATCGGAGTTAAAATATTTTGATCTTTGTGTCTTTTCTATTCCTTGAGATCAATGATTGAAAATGCGGGATGAGATAGAGTGATTTTTAGGAGATCCGTTGAATCAAAACGATGCTGAGTTCGCCAAGAAGGTCTTTGACCCAGATTACATTGGAGCCCTAGATGGGGTTCGAGTTTTGGATCTATCTCGTCTGGTCTCGGGCAATATCGCTTCAATGCTGCTCGGCGACTTTGGCGCTGATGTAATAAAAGTTGAGCCTCCTGAGGGTGATCCATTGCGAGCATGGCGCGATGGTGGAGAGTCGCTCTATTGGAAGACTTATTCGAGAAACAAGCGTTCAATCGTATTGAATCTTCGAGTTGACGCAGCCAAGGCGGTCTTGCTTAGCCTGGTTGAGGAGTCAGAGGTTCTAATAGAGAACTTTAAACCGGGTACCTTGGAAGAGATGGGGCTATCGCCGGAAGTGCTACTTAAGCGCAATCCAAAATTGGTGATCCTTAGAATCTCGGGATTTGGTCAAGATGGTCCATATTCCCCGTTGCCAGGTTTTGGAAGCCTCGTGGAGGCGATGAGTGGGTTGGCCGATCGCACCGGTTTTTCTGATCGCGAGCCGGTCCTTCCACCATTTCCGGTAGCTGACATGACGGCTGGACTCTATGGCGCGATGGCAACTTTATTAGCCTTGCGCTCGTTGGATCATGCTTTATCTGCGGGTCAGGTTATTGACCTCTCCCTTCTGGAGCCTCTATTTTCACTTCTTGGCCCTGATGCCGCTATCTATAATTTGACTGGTGAGGTCAAGCAACGTGTAGGCAGTGCATCAAACACGACGGCTCCGCGCAACGTCTATCGTTGTTTGGACGGTAAATATATTGCGCTTTCGGGGTCGATGCCCTCGATGGCTGAGAGGATCTTTCAGGAGATAGGTCGACCCGATTTGATTGATGATCCTAGATTTGTCGACAATTCGGCAAGGATCCTAAACCGAGATGAGCTTGATGAGCTACTTGGAGGATGGTTCGCAACTAAGAGCTCGAAGGAAGCTCTAGAGAAGATGAGGGCGGCAAAGGCTACAGTTGGACCCGTGTATGACATAGCCGATGTATTTCGAGATCGTCATTTTATCGAACGTGAGATTTTGGTCTCGATTCCAGATGACGACCTCGGTGAGATTCCAGTTGCTAACATCGTTCCTCGCCTCTCGGCAACTCCGGGACGTTTTTCTCGCCCTGCACCTTCGTTGGGTCTTCATACTCTGGATATCCTTTTGGAGGCTGGTCTAACAAGAGCCGCAATCGACGATTTAATAAGAGCTGGAGCGGTCAAGATCGCCTAGGTGAGGGTATTTTGTTAGGTCGTCTTGCCTTGTTCGAAAAGGAAGAGTCATTGGGTAATATCAATTGGCGTTGTCGAGTATTTTATTTGCCGCATTATTGGCTGTATCAGTAATTACCCAAGTGCGGTTGGACCCTCATCCGATAAAGCTCTCATTGCGCAAGTGCCGATGAGCCCAACTGGGAGCTAAATAAAGAGACCTTAGATCTGCGTCTAATATCTTTGCGGTATTGTTCGCCGTGGCCATGAATTCGGGGGATAATTGAGAATTTTCTCCAACACCTTTTGGGCCCAAGCCGTTGTTAGAAAACCTGTAAGAAAGTAAGTGAACAGAGATCAGCTTTTATTTAGCCGGCATCAACTGTGTTTCTGGTTCGCTTGCTAAGAGAGCGAGAGGTATTGGTCGGAGAGACCAAAAAGACAAAAAGAGCCAGTTGGTCCTCTTTGTCTTTTTGGCTTATGGATAATCCTCTGCCCCATAAGGGTTGGGTGGTGGGGCAGAGGAGATCTTTAGCTTCTAAATTGTCAGGCGAAGGCTACCTCGGCTCTGATATCCTTAAGTTGAAATTGAGCTACAAGGCCAGTCAGATCAGAAGCAAGGTGTGCAAGGTCGTTTGAAGCGATCAAGGATTGCTCAATCGCATCGGTCGTGGACCTCGAAGCCATCGCTACTCCAGCTACGTTAGTGGCAATCTCATTGGATCCGACAGCCACCTCTTCTACGGAGTGGGTGATCTCACCGGTAGCTGCGCTCTGTTGTTCGACTGCTGCAGAGACTGTCATTTGGAGTTGGTTGACCTCTGCGATAACCGATGCAATCTTTGTGATCGTTTCTACAGCATGGCGGGTCTCTTCTTTGATTTCGTGAATTTGGACCTCGATGCCTTTTGTGGCCTTAGCTGTTTCGATTGCCAGGTCCTTGACCTCATCAGCGACTACTGCGAAACCTTTACCAGCCTCTCCTGCTCTGGCTGATTCGATTGTAGCATTCAGGGCCAGGAGATTTGTCTGATCAGCAATGGATGCGATTAGTGATACTACTCCACCGATCTTTTCGCTCGCATTGTCTAGTTCAGCTATTGTCTTGGCAGCAGAGGTGGCCAGTGCATATGCATTCTGAGTTATCTCAGATGCTTGAGAGGCACTTCTGGATATTTCGCCTATGGACTCGGTCATTTGAGTTGCACCCGAACTTAGATTGGTCAAGATGGTGGCGATCTCCTCAATTGCCGCTGAAACTACCGAAGCCTGGTCACTAGCAGAGGAGGCATTGTCGCCGACTTGGCTGGAAGCTGCATTTAGTTCAACCGTTGAAGCAGCGAGGGTGGTAGCTGCGTTGTTGATTTGAGTGAGGGTCTCATTTAGACGCCTAACTGCTTTGTCGAAGGCTTTGGCCATCTCGCCAATTTCGTCGGTAGAATCGATTCCTGATTCGCTTGAAAGATCACCTTCACCGAGGCGGCCTATCGCCCGAAGCATCGATGCAATGGGTGAGAGAATCGTCTTGGCAGTGACGCCGGCAAAGGCGATTGAAAGTCCAAGTCCTAGGATCAGCACGATAAACATGATCAATCTGGATTGAGTGTTGGTGGAATTTGCATTTGTCGCCAGTTGGGCAGCGTTTGATCGTTCATCGTTCATGAGCGTTCCAAGATCGCTTGTAATATTGACGGTCAAGGGTGAGAGGGTGGAGGATTCCAAGTTTTCAAAGCGTGTTGCAGTGGTTGGGTTTGCAAGGCTCATTCCACCATTTGAAATAGCAGAGCGTAGTGTTGCGTCCGCAGCCTGAATCTTGTTCACAACTACCAACTTTGCGCCCTCAAAGCTCTGGAGATTTGACTTATAGTTTGCAACCGCCTTCTCAAAGGACGACGACGAACTGTTGAACTCCTTGGTAAGCATCGCCCTTGAAGATGGGCTGGTTGTGATCGCTAGCTTTGTGAGGTCGCCACTTGAGGTAAGGAAGTTCGCTCTAGCTGAAGCGAGATACGAGACCGGAAGGAGACCGTTCTGATAGATATTCTGCGCAGCAGCGTTGATGCTAGACATCTGCATGACGCCTACGCCGGCGGTGATTAGTGCAACGATCGATATCATAACAACGATTGTCACCAGTCGCATCTTAACTGAGAGGTTAGAGAGTTTTTTCAATAGTTGCATTTTGACTCCTTAGTGTCAGATCATTCGGCTAAATCGGGCGCAAACTTGGTCCCCAAAATAACTACGTAAATCGGCCTTTGTCGGGCCTTCTTTAGATCGTTTGGCTCTTATGGGACTTTGTACTCTATAGTTTTTATTAACTATCTCAACCCATCTTTCCGAAAATCAACCTATTCTCCCAGCTAGTTGAGTATGTGGTCTTACGTTGGGACACTACAAATGCGTCGCAATGGTCTTTATCCGTTTAAGGGGATCACTAACTCCTAAGAGACGGTAGATCTCTTTGTGAACCGGCTCAGAAACACCACTAGTGCGGATGTGATAGACAACGCCTTTATCTGATGTAAGAACTATGGTGGCTCGGCGGTGACTGTTGAGTTGCTCTTTAATGGTTGACCATCTTCTCTTATCGTTATTTTGCCTCAAGGTCAGCTCAATAGCACTAAGGAGGTGATAGGCAAGTACTGAGATGAAGAGGTGAGCAGCAGTTCGGCTAGCTAGTTGATGATAGACCGGTCGAAGTCCAAGATCACTCTTGAGGGATCTAAAGGCATCTTCTACTTTAGTGAGAGTCGTATAGATATTCCAGATCTCACCTGCATCTAGCTCGCTATGGCTGGTGTCTATGACGTAGGCTCCTTGGAGATTATCATCTTTGGCTTTAGTGGGTTTTTCTGTAATAGTGAGATTGATTACTTTGTCAAAGCGTCTCTTTTTGATGATCTTGCCATGGTCTTGATGATATTCAAGGGATATCTCGTATTTGGAAGCAATACTTGGGTACTTGGCCTTGATGCGTCCGATACGCTCTGAGACAACTGTGGTCTTAGATATAGAACCCTTTGTGATTGAGGTATTCAACGAAGTGATATCTACTAAGAATCTCTCGTTAGCTTGACTAGAGATCGCTGATTCCTTCTTGGATCTCCCCAAAGAACGACACAACACCACGGTTGTGGTGTTGTTGTTGGAGGAAGAGGAGGAGATGGAGGTGGAAGAGGAGGAGATGGAGGTGGCGTTAGTATCAGTGTCGGTGCTGTCGCTGATATTGTTGCCGGTGGCACCATTACGGATATAGTCGTCAGTGTCGGTGCTGCTGTCGCTCTTGATGATTTTGGTGTCGGTGCTGCTGTCGCCCTTGCTGCTGCTGTCGCCGGTATTCTTGCTGGTGGCACCATTACTGCTATTGTCGTCAGTGCCGGTGTCTTCTTCTAGCGTTTGCACTTGTCCTTGTACTTGTGTTCTCACTCGCCCTTGTGGCTTTTGTGGTTCCACTTGGAGCTTTTTCACCAGTACTGGGGATCCTTGGGCATCGTAGATCTCGGTGAAGCCTTCCATCTCCATGAAATGGCTTCGATAGAGACTCTTTTTGTTAGCTCTCTCAATTACTACGTAGTTGAGATTGCGCTTAATGAGAAGTTCTAGGTTTGCCTTGGTAGCAATTCCCCTATCCATCACAATGGTAGGAACAACATCCCCAAAGAGAGATCCATCCGATAGAGACTCCAAGGCATCAAGTACGCTAATGAGAGTTCTAGGCTCAGAGGTATTGCCCTCATGTATCTCTGAGTAGATGGGTAGTCCCCTGTGATCAACAAGTAGTGCCAGAGAAACTAATGTGCAATCAAAACGCTTCTCTTTGGAATGTCCATGTTTAGCTAGGGAGTTCCCCTTAGTAGAACCTTCGAAGTAGGTGTTGGTTAGATCAAAGAGAAAGAGCCTGGTATTCGTCCTAAAGAGATCAGAGCTAGCTCTATAGAGTGCTGGCTCTATGACGCCTTTAGCGTCATAGAGCTTATCTGCAATTGCATAGACCTTATCCTTGTGAAACTTAGAGAGATCGATACCACATATCTCAGGTAGTGAAGAGTTGGAGTTGATATACGAATACGTCTTTCGATCAGATCCAGGATGAATAAGACGAGCTATTATCGTTGCCTTGGCAATGCCAAGAGATTCACCCGATAGACCTGCACTCTCTAGGATCTTATCGAAGCTAAGAGCTTCATAGAACGAGTTTCCTATGAGTTCTGGACCGATACTTCTACTATTGATAGTCTTAGCACTAGAGAGATCTACCATCTCAAGGTCAGCCTCAGTAGCTCTTGTTTCTTTAGCGGCTGCAACTTCGGAACGAATTGCATACTTAGTGATTGCTAGATCGACGTATCTGGCAATAATAGGATCTGATTCAAAGAGTGAGGTTACTCCAGAGAGTCTCTGGGCAATTGCATTGGCCAGAGCTGGCCACAATGACTTATCCAGGTCCAGTTCGGTCAAGGTCATTACTATACGTTGACGGGGACCTTTTTCACAGCGGTAGGACTCAACGAGTTGGTACTTACTGTAGCTAACGCCGGTCTTTTTATTAACTGTTGGAGTTTCACGGATAAACACAACAAGACAATAGCACCATGTCAGAGCTAATGCAAGTCATAATCAAAACTACTCAAAAATTAGGACACTACATTCGCGACCCAAAAAGACCTAATACCCATCTACCAGGAAATCTATAAATCACCCAAGCCGAAAATCCTCAAAAATCAACTCAAAAGGGGCCAATTGGGGCGATTTTTCGGGAATTCTGCGAAAGATGGGTCAAGCAATAGGGCCGTATCTTTGATTTGGAAATGCTAGACAGAAAGGAATTAATTTCCATCGGTTCGAAATCTGATAATTGTTTGATCAATAGACGAAATACTATTTATTTATATTTTTTCATAAATCAAAGCGGCCGGGATCGCCATTTTGCCAGGCGCTTTACTTCTACGCCGATAGCTCCCAGGCAGATGGTTGTCACTCCAACTCCAGCTACAAAGGTAAAGGCTTTGAGGTTGGGCAGAATCAAAGGTAGAAGAGAAATTGCTAATGTTGGCGGGTGTAGGTCCTCCAATAGCGTGATGATAGCCCAAGTGACCGCTACCGCAACAAGTGCGCTGAGGGGTCTAGGAAAGAGGTGTATTGCGGCCTCTCCAATCGTTGCTGCTGTGATTATTGAGATAAATCTCCTTAGGAGCCGACGATGTGATTGGTCGTTAGAACTAAACCAATCATAGAAAGAGACAAAGAGGGGAGGAGCAATGGAGACTTTGGGTAGAAAATTCCACGCAAATAGGATCCAAATTAGTACGATGGCGCTATAGACGATAGCTGTAGTATTCAATTGTCTGTCGCTTGGAACGCTTTGGTGTAGAGTTTGGATACTACCATTTGGGCTCTGTTTTAGAAGCTGGCCAATCAAGGTGATGAGCAATGAGATGATTAGTACGCTTATTGGGAAATAAAGCGTTGAAATCCTAAATATTAGCGGCAGTACTCCTGCAGATATTGTTGGGAATAATTCCGACTTCAAAAGACGTAGTGAAATCACTATTAGACAGAATAAAACCGGAACTGAGATTGAATTTGGAAATCCAGCGCGTATCGATAAAACTCCAATTAGCGACGCTAAAGGCGGCAATATAGCCAACTTCCAAGGTGATTCAATCCAGTCATCCTTGGCCAGATAGATCGCGCCGACAGAGAGGGCTGCCGCTTCGGGAAAGATGATCTGAGGAATGGCTAGAAGTTGCGACATGGCAACCATGGCGACAATAATCGCCAAGACTATGGTTATTCGAAGTATCTTCGCCTTGGTCAAGATTTCTCCTAGTCTTTAGTGGCTTTCATGGATTGATGGTAAGTTTCCCTCAAGGCGCCAAGAGATCATTGCATAATATAATCCAATTAGTGGATATTAAAGTCCGCTTTGATTTGCTATCTACCCTGGCTCGATACTTCTCATTTTGAGCTTTCCGATGTTGCGTCGCTTTTGAATCGTAAAGTTGATTCGATTGAACTTTTGATCTCCTTTAACCATCGGTCTCGGATCTTGCCTTGGGTTCTATCTAGGTGCTCCGTGGGGTTCTTGGCCCATGGTGGGGAGTCTGTTGGTCTTACTCTTTTTCATTAAAGATAGCTCGCCTTTAATATCGTTCGATTTTGATCATTTAAATCCACTCAGGCCATGAGATCGATTGCGGGTTAGGCAATGGCCTTGTCTTGGGCTTATGGCTAAATGTGGCGAAGTGGTCAAGGACAGGCACCCTGGTGTCGAAGATGATTCACCCATTGCATTTTGGGTGGATGATACCTTGATTGGAGAGGTTTAAATTAACTTCTCCGATTGAACGTTTTCTCCTGTTAATGGCAATCAGTGGCTGAATCGCAAGTGAAGTTGGATCTTCTGGTCTATTGCTTTTTTGTGTTTATTCCGGTCCGTTTTAATCAGGCAGGCGTTGGAACCTCCCATGGCTAAAGCCCGCGGGCATTCAGTCCACCGCCCATTCCACTAATCGAGATGTATCACTTGGTCAAATGAAAAAGTAGACTGTAGCTGCCCCAAACCAATCGGTTAAATGTGCCGCATTGATGATCATGGTGGGATTCGAGTAAAAGAGGCAATGTTGCCTTAGATAGCATTGTTCGTGGTTTAGATATCCTTGACTAGGGATATTTAGCCGCTTTACTTGATTGTTTATGTCAGATTGTGGTCTTTAGCGGTTTCAGCCTTTTATCTGTGAATTCGTTTGGTGTTTTGGGCCTTTGGGTAAAGATGTTAGGAAGGGTGTGTCTTGGGACATTTGCTGGGGGCGGAAAAGATTTCGTTGAGTTATCCAGCTCGAACAATCTTTGATGAGGTGACACTGGGAATTAACGATGGTGATCGAATTGGTGTTGTGGGACGAAATGGAGATGGTAAATCTACCCTTCTTACGATTTTGTCAGGAGTGTTAGATCCTGACTCAGGTAAAGTCACTGCACGCAATGGCTTGAGAGTTGGCATGCTTGGTCAATCCGAAAGTATTGATCCGACTCTTAGCGTCAAAGATGCGATCGTTGGTGATTCCTCAGAATACGAGTGGGCATCGAAAGGAGGCGTGCGAGAGATCCTGTCGGGATTGATACCACCAAGTAGATGGGATCAAAAGGTTGGAGATTTGAGTGGCGGTGAGTCACGGCGAGTTGCTCTGGCTGCTTTGCTGGTTGGGGAGTGGGACGTCCTATTTTTAGACGAACCCACCAACCATTTAGACCTTGAGAGCGTCACATGGCTCGCTGACCATATAAAGAATAGGTGGCCTCGCAACGTCGGGGGGTTCGTCATCGTAACTCACGATCGTTGGCTTTTGGATGAGGTATGCCTAACGACCTGGGAGGTCCATGATTCAATCGTTGAACCTTTTGATGGTGGTTATGCCTCCTATGTTTTGGCTCGGGTCGAGCGCGATCGTCAGGCGAGCGTGATTGAGAATAAACGCCAGAATCTGATGCGTAAGGAGCTTGCTTGGCTGCGCCGAGGGGCCCCAGCTCGAACCTCTAAACCAAAATTTCGTATTGAGGCCGCTAACGTCTTGATTGCACAAGAGCCTCCTGTTAGAAATAGCGTTGAGCTCTCGGCGATGGCAGTATCTCGCTTAGGCCGTGAGGTGATTGAGCTCGATGATGTGAGTTTTAGTTATGGCCAGCGCAAGATCATCGATCAACTGACTTGGAAGGTTGGCCCCGGTGATCGGATAGGGATTCTCGGCTCCAATGGGGTGGGAAAATCGACCCTTCTTTCAATTTTAACTGGTGACCTAAAGCCAACTTCGGGAGATGTAAAGATAGGGTCAACTGTTCGAATTGGCCGTCTCGATCAAAAGATCCTTCAATCGGATCAGGTAAAGGGAAAGCGCCTCCATGAGGTAGTAGCGCGATACAAGACGACGTATAACAGTGGTGGTCGTGAGCTTTCCGTATCTCAACTTCTAGAGCGCATTGGTTTCGACTCCTACTCTATGGCAACTTTTGTGGATGACTTTTCCGGTGGGCAACGTCGACGCTTGCAGCTCCTTTTGACATTGTTAGGCGAACCGAATGTTTTGGTTTTAGATGAGCCAACCAATGATATGGACGTCGATATGCTGGCTGCTATTGAGGATCTTTTGGATACGTGGCCCGGCACTCTCTTTGTTGTATCGCATGATAGGTACCTGATTGAGCGAGTTACCGATATGCAATATGGTCTTATAAATGGTCAATTTGTTCATTTGGTTAGAGGTGTAGACCAGTTTTTAGAGCTCTTAGGTGATCGAAATTCTGATATCGGCACGATTGACGAACAATCCACAAAGCCAAAGAACAACGATCTCCGCGAGGACCGAAAGGCAAAGAAAGAGGCGGCAAGAGAGATCTCTAATTTGGAAAAGAAGATGAAGCGTCTCTCTCAGGAGATTAAAGTATTGGTCGATAAAATGGCCGCACATGACTTTGGTGACTATCGAGGACTAGCAGAGTTGGATGCCAAGATGAAGGCCGCCTCGGCGCAACTAGGTGAGGCTGAAGAGGCCTGGTTGAATCTATCGATGCTAGATGAAGATGCCTAGATGAGCTCTATCGACAGAGACTTGGGAAGATCGCCTCACTTTTGCACCTGCGGAGAAGGGATCACCTTAAGAAAATAGCTGTTAGAAAAAGATTGCGCCATGGTAGATCCGACTTTGGATTTACCATGGCGCATCCTGCTTTTATGGTTAGTTCTTAGCTTTATGGGGTAGGCCCCTTCAGTGTTGAGATAGAGCGCCTATTCAACTTCCTATTCAACTATTGCTGGTGTCTTTGAAATCGAATTTCTGAGAGGGATCTCCTTGATTAGAAATGCGAGAAGGAGGGCCACCAGCGTAATTGGTGTGCCTATCAAAAAGACGGTATCTAGCGAGTGCGCGAACGCTTGGACAAATCCAGCATGGATAGCGGGTGGCAATTTCGCTAATGCAGAGGGACTGAGTGCTAGCGAACTACTTGAAAATGATCCGGCCGACGATTTGGGTAGATAGATCGCCATATTATGGGTTAGGCGAGAGGTAAAGATAGCACCAAAGATCGCCACTCCGAATGAACCACCAATCGATCTAAAGAAGGTCGCTGATGATGTTGCGACTCCTAACATCTCATATGGTACTGCATTTTGTACCGCTATGACCAAGACCTGCATCACTGCGCCGAGGCCCAAGCCAAGAATCAATGAGTAGATGCTCAATATAACGATTGAGGTGCTTGCGGTAAGAGTGGAGAGCAGATACATAGCAATTGTCATTAACGCTGTCCCTAATATTGGGAAGATCTTGTACTTGCCAAATTTGGAGATAAGTTGACCTGTTAATAACGATGTAATGAGAACACCTGCCATCAACGGCAGCAGCTGAAGTCCTGATTTAGTAGGGCTGGAGTTGAAGACCGTCTGTAGGAAGGTGGGGAGGTAGACGATTGAACCGAACATTCCAAAACCGACAATAAAACCCATGGCTGACAGGACTGCAACTGATGGAACTTTGAACATTGCCGGTGAAATTAAAGGTTCGGTGGCCTTTCGTTCAACCAATGCGAAGGCTACAAGGGTAACTACTCCAAAGATTGTTAGACCTATGATCGTGGGGGAGGACCACGAGTAAGTGGTTCCACCCCAGGTCGTTACCAGGATTAATGAAGTTATTGATGCGGCCATTAAAGCTGTGCCAAGGTAGTCAACCCTATGTGGGGATACTCTAACGGGAAGCTTTAGGACGACGGCGATGACAACCAGAGCGGCGATTCCAATTGGCAGGTTCACATAAAAGACCCAGCGCCAGCTGAGGCTATCTGTGAAATATCCTCCAAGCAGTGGACCGATAACTGAGGCAAGTCCAAATACAGCCCCAAATAGCCCTTGGTAGCGACCTCTTTGGCGAGGTGACACGATGTCACCGATTATCGCCTGGGCACCGGTCATTAGACCACCAGCACCAATGCCCTGTAAGGCACGAAATGCAATCAATTGGGTCATGTTCCCAGAGATTCCAGAGAGTGCAGAGCCTACTAAAAAGATTACTATTGAGGTTTGAAAGAGTTTCTTGCGGCCATACATGTCGCCGAGCTTTCCCCAAAGGGGAGTGGTGATCGTGGACGTGATTAGATAGGCGGTCACAACCCAAGATAGGTGGTTTATTCCACCAAGGTCGCCCGCAATTGTAGGTAGCGCAGTTGAGACGATCGTTTGATCGAGAGCCGCAAGCAGCATGGCTAGCATCAAGGCGCCAATAATAAGGCGAACGTTCGATTCTTCTTGGGGTGGTCTGTCTACGTCATTTACTTGGCTGGGTTCGGTTTTGGCCAATTTTACCTCCAGATGATTTCTCTATAGTATATCAATCGTGATACTCGTTTGTCTCATTTCTATACTTAATTGTATTATTTTGAGTAAAGGCTGTATCATGTAAGTGTAGATACTAACAAAAAGCACAAGACGAAATTTCCATGGCTGAAAATAACGACATTCGAGATCGGACATATTTAGCAATATTAGATGGTGCCTCAAAGGCCTTTATGGAAAAGGGCGATTTGGCGTCAATGGCTGATGTTGCACACGCTGCTGGTGTTGGCCGCGCAACCCTCTATCGGTACTTTCTAACCCGAGAAGAGCTTGTGACTCGCCTTCATCAAGTGGCCTTTGACGAGCTTGCTATTGAATTGGATAACCTATCTCTGTCGTTGCTCTCCCTTGAGGAAGCTCTTGCTCGATTTGGACGTTCGGTCTTAGGTGTATCTTTGCGCCATTCGTGTGTCTTGCATGACTTTGGGAGTGAGCAAGCTAGAGAATTAGCTCGAGCAGTTGTATCACCAAAGTTGATTAAATTAATAGAGGATCGTCAAAGACGTGGAGAGATTGACCCCAATCTTTCTTCAAATGTAGTCGCGGGCTATTTCGGGGGGATGCTGGCAACTAGCTCCAAGATGCATGCCTTGGGGATCCTAGGTATCGAAGAGGCAGCTTCCCAATCAGCGAGGATCTTTGCTAGAGGTGTCTCAGTTAAGAATTGATTCCTCTGAAACCAACCTGTGGTCAAGGCCTCGGATGGTTCCATGTATATCGTGTTTTTTATTGATCACGGTTTTTTGGTTGCCTTTTCAAATACATTTGAGCACCTCAGCTTCGACATAAGATTTGATTGGACCTTTTCTTAGCGTCTTTACCTCTCAATTTCAGTGCATCACAGGTTCAGTGCATCACAGGGTCTTTCGCTCTTGGTATTGGATATTTTTAGGTGGGGCATGCCTTGGATAATTCAAGATCGTAGCTCGATAGCTTGCAGCGTCATCTCGATGTGGCATGCACTACTTCGCGTTAGCACCCACCACCGATAGCACTAGGTGCTCATTGTTCCTTGGCTACGAACGAGGACCTGTTGTTTGGTGGTTTTATGGCTTTGCCATCGCTTCAGGGTGAATTTGATCGAGCGGTTCAATTTTGTTGATCTGTTTGTTGATCCGATCGTTGCTTTTGACCCAAGGGCGTCATCTCTTCTTGGTAGGATTCAAAATTCCGCCAGACATGGCGCCTATAATGAGGTATTGATAAATTAGTGAGTGAATGGTTTCTTGAACGAATCCAGCAGGGAGCATGTAATGGAACAAGTTAGCTTAGGATCATCAGGGTTGATCGTCTCTAAGATCGGCCTTGGATGTATGGGAATGTCCGACTTCTATAGCGGTCGTAACGACGACGAGTCCATTAAGACCATTCATCGAGCTATCGATTTAGGCGTGACCTTTTTCGATACGGCTGATATGTACGGTCCATTTACCAATGAACGTCTCGTTGGGAAGGCGCTTGTCGGCAAGCGAGATTCTGTAGTTTTGGCAACAAAGTTCGGAAATGTGCGCGATGAAAGCGGAGCATTTCTAGGAATACGAGGGGATGGTGACTACGTCCGCAAGTCCCTTGATGCCTCCCTATTACGCCTTGGCGTAGATTATATTGATCTTTACTATCAGCATCGGGTCGACAGATCGGTGCCTATTGAAGAGACCGTGGGAGCGATGGCCCAAGCTGTTGAACAGGGCAAGGTTAGATTTTTAGGGCTGTCCGAGGCTAGTCCTGCAACGATTCGTCGTGCCCATGGTGTACATCCCATCTCGGCTCTTCAGACCGAATACTCACTGTGGACTCGTGATCCTGAAGATGAGATCTTGGCCACCATTAAAAGTCTTGGAATTGGATTTGTTGCCTATAGTCCCCTTGGACGAGGGATGCTCTCGGGTCGTTTTCAGACCTTGGCCGACCTTCCGATGGATGATTCGCGACGGAGACATCCCCGCTTTAGTGAGGAGAATTTCGCCAAGAACGTACTTTTGGTTGAAAAGGTCGTTGAACTAGCAAAGGCAAAAGGTGTCACTCCAGCTCAACTTGCAATTGCTTGGCTATGCTCCCAAGGCCATAATATCGTGCCGATTCCTGGTACAACCAATGAAGCCCGCCTCGTTGAAAATATCGGCGCAGCTGATGTAACGCTTTCAGCAAAAGATCTTCAAGAGATAGAGGCCGTCTTTCCAAAGGGCGCTACCTCTGGCGATAGATACCCAGATATGTCCACAGTGAACGGCTAGTGGCTTGACTTCATAGCAGGCCAAAGGTCACGTGTGGGACAATAAAGGTTTGGCTCGCTCTTATCTTAAGCGGCGCGAGGTGTTATTTCAGATCGAGATGGTCTGATAACTTCTTTTATTGCAAAGAATAAGAGCGAGGCTGACCTGGTAGGTGTCCTTCAAATGCCCCTCAAATACCTTGTGTTGCTTACTCCCTTGGGGATAAGTTATTGAAGATTCAAAGGCAGTATTGTAAAAGTAAGGTGTAGAAACTTAGTGTTAAAATTGACTTTAGGTTTTGGGTTGCTTGTTCAATAGGCGCCTCTAGAGATCGAACAGGTAGGAAAGACAACTTTAATGCATGGTGGAATTGATTCCAGTGAAATTGCGATTTCATTAATCGCACCCGATGAATATTCGCAAGCTTCTGAATTGATCGTGAGTGCTTATCGACACTTGCTCGGCGACCATCTAGATGATGGTTATGCCGAGCATCTGGGAAATGTCGAGGGACGAGTTGAGTCAAGTTCCGTTTGGGTAGCTAAAGTCGATCGCCGATTAGTGGGTTGTGTAACCTTTGTCGACGATATGAACTCCTCGATGGCAGAGGGACTCCTTCCTAACACAAGCTGAAATTCGGATGCTCGCGGTGTCAAGCGAGGCTCAAGGGCGAGGAATCGGCAAGAAGCTAGTAAGTCATTGTCTCGATCTTGCAAATGAGACCCCTGGCATCGAGGCGCTATTTCTCCATACCACGCCCTTTATGCTTATCGCACAAAGGATTTATGCATCGATGGGATTTGAGCGCATCACCGATAGAGACTTAAAGATCAATGATGATCTCACCTTACTCGCCTATATCTACAAACTAGCGCGTAGCTAGTACCTCGGCAAATCGTTTGCTCCGCGAAAGTCAAGATCGAATTGGTGTTCTTTGTCTTTCAACGAGGTCCAATCTAAGCAACTCTTGATACAGAACACGGCTCATCAAAGGGATATTTCAGAAACTACTCTCGTCGGAAAGACTATCCAGGAAATATAGCGCAATCAGGTCTATCTGGCTACATCTCCCAAGGTCTTGGAGGCGGAGGATTGTGAAATCGCGGAAAGTAGTTCCCGACGGGCTGCATACATTCTCGATTTTATGGTTCCTACGGGGCAGTCGAGGACGCTACTAGCCTCTTCATAGGTTAAACCTATGACACTAACTAGCAATAGTACACTTCTTTTTTCGATCGAGAGGGTATCGATGAGTTCGTCAAGTTCGATTGTAGATTCATGGTTTAGATCGTTTTGTCCGAGATGATCTTCATGGATCTGTATATGAGCACCTTTGGATTTGCTACGGTAGCCATTTATGCAGCATCGATGCACGATAGTCATTAGCCAAGGTAGGGGATCTAGCCGGTCATCGTAGCTCGAGAGCGATCGCCATATTTGCAGGTAGCACTCCTGAAGGAGATCTTGGCTTTGTGGAGTTGGATGGAACCTCGAAATGTAAGAGGCAAAGATTCCATTGCACTTGGCTACCACGATCTCAAAGGAGTCCGGATCTCCCATTTTTGCACTCTTTAGCGCCCTTTGAATTTGAAGGTTAGCCAAACTGCCCTTCCCTGTCAAAGGTGCGTATCCTCGTTCGCTTTGGTCTCTTTTGCTCTCCATGGCTTCCATCATGCTACCTTGATCAGATGGTCAAAGAGGTACGAATTGGCACCCCAAGATGTGTTGGAGCGAAATAGATGACGCCTTCGACTGTTCCATGTGGCTTTGACTTCTTGGGGAATTTTCGAGATTGGACGGCTGGGTAGTTGCTCATTGGGCGGTTCGTACTGCGAGGGATGATTTCCAATCTTCGTTCAAGACCTGGAGATAGGTCGGCCGCTAAATCGATGGTAATGAGATCCAGTTCTTTGGTTGGATGGCCTTGATCGTGCCATTGATGGGGGTGAGGATCAGAGAGCCAAAGGCATAATATATTTGCGAATTGAACAACACGAAAGTTCTGCCCGGCCCAATTAGCCCTATCCGTAGTTTCGCAGGTTGGATGGGCCGAGCGAGTGACGGTCGCCTTCGAATAGTCATAGTCGACTTGAGGGATGAACTTGACATCCAAAACATAGTCTTGACTTTTAGTTGAGGTGATTTTTGATTCGATCTTGTACCATTTGCAATAATGTGGAGCCAGGGCGTCCAAGTGGGACCATTCCATATTTTGGCTCAAGCCTAAAGCACGTGGATTCAATAAAGCGCACTGATTAAACAAGGTACCAAATAAGTGAGACCTCTCCAGGGTCGCATCGGTTTTCTTTACTGATGTAGTGTTCTTGCTAATTGGTGTTTTAAACATATGTTACCTAATACTTTGAGGGTCCAGCGTCTTCAATGCATACGGATTCTTGATCGCTCAGTTGAGGAAGTGAGTTGCACGTCCTCGTGCTTTAGAGACTCTCAGCGTTTAACCAATCGATACGAATATTTTTTCAAGTAAATGAACTTTTACACCATCTTAGGTGAATACCAATGTAATGAAATGGCACGATTGCGAAAGATTCCAGGCGATCTTCTCCGAGATGGTCGACGGTCAAGACGACAGTGAAATCAGCGATGACGAGATTGAAGATGTTTTGGCGACCTGTTGCGAATGTCGCCATTTTCTAGTCGGTTCCTTGAGGCTGGGATCTGCCCTTAGTGGGTTATCTAGAGCTCCAACGCTTCTCAAGCCTTGGACTATCAACGATGGTAACTTTGAATACGTTGGTCCACTTCGAAATTATGTGAAAAGGTCGATCAGGGCACTTTTAGTCCTTTGTGGAGTCTGGTCGATCTTTGGCGCTTATGACCTTTTCTTTTATCGAGGCGGAGAGCAACTGACTCATTCTGGTATCTTTGAGAGTCGACTCTTGGCGGCAATGGTTTTTGGCTTTGGAGTTGGTGCGATTGGGATATCACGTTGGCCCAGCAATGCTCGATTGTTAAGATGGGCTTTTGGAGCCTGTGCCCTTTTGGTGGCGGTAGCCACCCTGCTCTCCAATCAAGGTGGCCTCTCTAAAACCTGGTTTTATCTCATTGAGATTCCAATGGTTAGTGCGACTTTGGCCTCCTTTGCGTTGGTTCTAGTCTCAGGGCCACCCAGAAGAGCCAAGCTGACAATAATAGGGTCGAATCAGTTTTTGCGACGAAACCGTCGTGCGAGACTCATTATAGATGTAGCGAGACCAGCTACATTGGTCTTGGCTGTGGCACTTACGCTAACTCTATTTTCTATCTCAAGACCGCTTAGGCAAGGTTCCTCCTTGGTGAGCTCTTCTACTCAAATCATCAACCCAGTAAACGTCTATTCGTCGACTAGACCCTGCGAACGGAGAATCAATGGTTAGCAATGGCGAGCTATATAAGTCATATAGGTCTCGATTTAAGACGGGTTTATCTGCAAACCCCTTTATTGCGAAGGAGAAAGTACTGTCGGTGCGAAGTGTAAACCCAACGACAAGAGTCAATAAGGCGTCGATCTTGGGGGGTAGCAAGTAATGCCAGGTATGGGGAGTTCGGCTCTTGACTTTGGAGCTATCTCAAGTGCGCTTTATAGTCAATTTCTGATACTTTTTATCGGGGCAATCTTGTTGGCAGTTCTTGGCTCGTGGGCTATTAAATTCTTGGGGATCGAGGGTCTCTTCGCTAAGAAATTCAAGGTGGGAGTGATCGATAGCTCCGTTGACGACTACTCGAAGACGTCGCGTGCCCAGCTTCTTAGGATAGCTTTTGGAGTGCTCTGGGTCATCGATGGCCTCTTTCAATTGCGCCCTGACATGCCGGGTGGCTTTGTCGCTAATGTAGCACTGCCTGCTACCTCAGGGATGCCTACGCCAATTGCTTCATTTGTGGACTTCCTCCTTCGGATTTGGAATGCACAGCCAACCAAGGTGGACATTACGACGGCATTCATACAGATCTTTATAGGTGTTGGCCTTTTGTTTCTGGGGAGATCTTTTGCCCGTAAGGTCGTGCTGTATCTCTCGTTGGCTTGGTCGCTATTTGTTCTGGTCGGAGGAAACGGATTCGGAATCTTATACCAAGGAGCCGGATGGATTTCTGGAGCACCTGGTGCAATTGTAATCTATGGCTTTATCTCCGTCTTTTTGCTTGCGAGTGAATCTGGAAAGAGATGGACGCTTTCAGATCGGGCTTTGGAGATCTTCATTGCCGCCTTTCTAGTTGTCGGTGGTCTCCTACAGGCTCTCCCGTATGAGGGATATTGGAATAAGAATGGCTTGAACGCCATGTTGAAGACGATGGCACAGGCTCGCCAACCCGCCTTTTTTTCTTCGGTTATCAACTCCTATGCATCCTTTGCCTTTAAATCTCCTACTGTAGCAAATGGTATTTTGGTGGCTTTGACGATCATTGGGGCAATTGCGATCTTCATTCGTCGTCCAAGGTCTGTCGGTGTAGCGATAGTTGCCTTAGTTAGCCTCTTTGGCTGGTGGATTGGCTCTGACTTTGGAATCTTTTCCTCAACTGCTACCGACTTCAATTCCGGATTACCTTTGGTGGTGGTGGTACTTTCACTTCTTCTGCCAGTTAGTACTTCAAAGGCAAACGCCAAGATCTCTTTTGCGTTTTTGCCGCGAAACTTCGAGCTTAAGGTTTCTCAGGGCCTCAAGAGTGCATTGGTTAGAGTCTTTGGGACTGGTGTGGTGCTGTCATTTATTGTAGCTTCGGTAGCTCTTTTGGGGCCTGCGTCAAGCCAGATGGCCTTGGTTGACTCCTCAGGGGTGGCGCCTCTTCCGGCGACAAGCGCTCCAAATTTCTCGCTCACTAATGCAAATGGGAAGGTGGTCTCATTGGCCAGCCTCGGAGGTCGAGCTATTGTGTTGACTTTTTTGGATCCAGTTTGCTATGACACATGTCCTTTAATGGCACAGGAGATGAAACAAGCAGTGAGTGAGCTTGGGGCATCGGGAAAGAAGGTCGCCATGGTAGCAGTGGTTGCTAATCCTATTTTCCACTCCATTGGTGATGTGGCTACCTTCAACAAAACTGAGCATCTAAATAACGTTTCCAACTGGTATTACTTGACCGGAAGCGACCAGGCCTTAGCGAAGGTATGGAAGAACTATGGAATCCAAGTTCAGGTCTCGCAAGTTGGAATGGTGGTTCATACTCAAGTTCAGTACTTTATAGACAAGGCGGGTATTGAGCGTGGTCTCTTAGTGAATACCGGTAGTTCTGAGTTGTCGGGTAGTTACGTGACCTTGATTCGCAAAGAGCTGCAGAAGTTAATTTGAAAGGTACTGATTTGTTGAAAAAGAGCCATCTAGGGAGCCTTGCATCTCTTTCGGTGAGCGCACTAGTTCTGAGCGCATGCGGTTCATTTGCTAATTCAGTTACCGTGCCAGTCGCATCGAGCGCCAAGCCACTGTTGAGCGATAGCGCTTTGACCAACGGAGCCGTTGTGTCGCCAAATCAGATGTGGGTTACAGCCAAGAGCCTAACCTATTGGGAGCTCTTTCTGTGGAGTAATACCACTAAGAGCGCCAAAATGATTAGTCCGGTTGGAATATCCGGTGAAGGTGGACTTGCTATAGCCTACGATCCAGGAAAGTATGGCGTGATTGGATTTTACCCATATCAGTCCATGCTTCATTCACCCTTGATAGTTACAAAAGATGGTGGGTACCACTGGAATAGTTCATCTTTTGGGGGTTCTTTGGCACCCGTTAAGGACGCCATAGGGTTAAGCGACTCTACTATTTTCTTGGTTGCTACGACTTCAAATGGCCGAATCCTCGAAGAAGCACCGAGCAGTGCTGCTGGCGCTTTCCGGACGTTACCCTTTCCTGTGGCTGGACAAATTGATGGAATTGCTGGAATCTCTAATGGGGTAGTCGCCCAATATAGTAGCGGTGGCACCTACCACTTGGCGATCTATTCGAGTCAAAGTGGACAATGGTCGATGTCAACCATAACTTCTCCAAATCCCATATCCATGTCGTCAGCTCCGGTGAAAACTAGTGGTGTGAGCAGCACCGAAGAGGTATCTATCTGTTCGAGCCGGGGTAGTTCTCTTACCTTAGGTTTGGTCTCTCCAACGGGAGTAATCACCTCAAGTGTCGTTGGGTCGCCCAATAGCCAGGCAGTGCCGGTGGCATGTACCGTTGACTCTAATAATCTACCTCAAGCTCTTTTACGTGGATCTGGCGGCAAGATGGCCGCTGTCACTTCTAGCGGTGCAACTACTAAATTGGGATCGTCCTTGATAGGTGCTGGTGCCTTCGTCCAGTTGCAAAGCCACTCGTTGGTTCTTGCTCCCTTCAACAACGGAGTTCATATGATCGATCTTCAAAGTGGTATCGACTTTGGAGGGCCGGTGGATACTATCCTTTCAAAGATCGCGTCCTCATTTGGCTAGATATTGGTTTCCTTCAGTGACGCCTGCGAATCAGAGTGTCTTTCGTCATATGTGAGCTATAACGGGTGATGTGGCGTCTTTGTGTTTCATGATTGATAGTTAATGTGTGTTGAAGTGCGATAGATTGCGGGCTTGGTGCACAAGGCATCTCAATAGTGGCCTTGTATTTCAAAGTTATCGTCTGAGATACTCCAACTTTTCATTATTTGGATTGCGTCTTTGAATATTCCACACCTTGCCACCACCAAATCCGCAATCTTGCGTCCATTCTTTGATGAGACTTGCGACCGTGCAATATTGAACTATAGCCAGTTTTCAAGCTTGTGATAGTAGATCGTTCAAATAAAGTTGGCGGATTTGATTAAAAAATAGAGCCCCATGCGACCACATGGGGGAAGTCGCATGGGGCTATGCCCATTGCTATCGAGGGATAGCGGCATCCCTCGATAGCATCTGCTCATCGGTATCCGTTCTCATTGGGGTTCATTTCAAGGAAGGGATGAGCACTTGATGGGGCGTTTTATGCGGTTGGCTTGAGGTGTAAGACAACCACTTCGTTAGTTGGTGCAGAAGGCTGACCAGATTCATATGGGTTAGATGGTGTGGGCCATCCGGTGAAGTTCTTGGTGTTGTACTCATCGAAGGCTGCTCCATATACCGTTGGAATGACCGGAAGCTGAGTAGCGACAAAGGTCTCGATCGGAAGCAGTGCTGCTACTTGAGCGCTATGTGTAGATGCAGTTGCGAGGGTAGACAACTCTGATTCAATGGTTGGGTTATTTAGACGCTCGAAGTCGCCGCTAGCAGAAGCAGTGGCGAGCTTAGAGTCTAGCCAACCTTGGTATTGCTGATATGGGGTAATACCTTGGCTTGACCAGTGCATTGTGAGTTGGAAGGTTCCCTTGGCTACCGCATCTGACCATGCTGCCACCGATAGTCCTACGAATTTAGCGTCTATATGTGCCTTTTGTAGGTCAGATGCAACGATTTCGTCGTCTGCTGCGTAGTCGGTGTAAGACGATGGATCGACGATTTGAATCGTAATTGGCTTACCTTGATATTGGTAGTAGCCATTGGAGCCAATTGTATAGCCCGCCTTATTCAAGATGGCATCAGCTGCCGATGCGCTACCGTTATCATTTAGGGCGTAGGCGTTGAGCGACGACGACATATAGGACTTAAAGGTAGGCAATACTAGGCCAGATGCATTTAGCACAGGAGGCTCTAGACCCGATTCACCCTGGGATGAAATAGCGTTTCGATCGATTGCTGCGCTGATGGCTTGGCGAATTGGAAGCTGATTAGTCGGCCACTGATTGAGGTTCGGGAATAGGCTGTTGGTGTTCAGCGGTGCGAACCAGGCCTTGTGATGCGTGGGATCCGGATTGATAAAGAGCTTATTCAAACCGGTAATAAAGTTCCCAGCCCACTGTGCTTGTCCGGTCTGTAGAGCCTCGAGCGCTGTAGTGTTCGAGGAATAGACAGGAAAGTCCAAGGTGCTAACCGGAACTGGTTGCCAGTAATTGGCGTTTTTACTAAGGGTAAAGCCCTCAGGGGTAAAGTTCTTTAGAGTGTACGGCCCAGTACCTACCGGGTTGGGGTCTGCGAATTTTCCTGGATCCCCAACGCTTGACCAGACCGACTTTGGAACGATATAGACGTTCGCGATGCTCTGAAGGTTCGTATATTGAGGAGTGGCGAAGCTAATCGTCACATCATTACCTGAGGTGCTGACGCCAGTTATCGAGAGACCGCCGGTATTGATGTCAGCATTGTTCTTCACCAAGTTGTAGGTGAAGGCAACGTCGGCAGGCGTAAGGGGGGTTCCGTTATTCCACTTGACGCCTTGGCGAATCGTGAAGGTGATAGCGGTTCCAGTGCTATTCCACTTGTATGCGGTGGCCAACCAAGGATAAGAGATCGAGGGGTTGGCAAGGTCAAATTGAATAAGTGGTTCATAGATCATGGACGTCGCACCCAAGAGTGCCGATGCCGATGATGGTAGAAATGGATTAAAGTTCTGAGTAATCGGGCTGGTAGGGCTCGACTCCATTGTCAGGACAGCGCTAGTCTTAGCGACTGCACCGGTCGTTGAAGCTGATGAAGACCCTGAGCTCGCGGAAGATCCGGAGCTGCCACAGCTTGCGAGTAGCGCACCAGCGATGGTGGCTGCGGCGATAGTACCGCCGATTTTCGATTTATGCATTCTCTTCATAGAGCGTCTGCTAGCCTTTCATTTTGAATGTCAAATGACTTGTCGTTTGATAGTGCGCCGCTCGGCCCCACCGGAGGCGCACAAATTATTTGATTAAACCGTGTGATTTCTTTAGCTTTTATTTGTATCTGAGACGGTCTCCTTTCTGGCGTCTAGATGAATTATGGGCACCGCTTTGTCTAAGTGCCAGCATGCGGCTGATCTATTTGAACCGACCATTACATGAGGCGGACTAGCCGACGTACACTTATCATCAGCGAAGGGGCAGCGATCGCTAAAGCGGCATCCGACGCTATTTGTGAGGGCGCTACCGGCTTGCCGAGCTACAGTTGTGGCACCTGTCTTTAGGGTGGATCCAAGGTCGTCGGGATCTGGAGACGATGAGACCAAAAGCTGGGTATAGGGATGAAGGGGCTTTTGAGTCACCTCTTCAGCTGGGCCACGTTCGACTATTTCGCCACCATACATTACCAGTATCTCATCGGCGAAGTAGCGTGCAGATGCTATATCGTGTGTTATATAGAGCATTGCGAGGTTGAGCCGTTCTCGTAAATCATCAAGCAGACTCAATATCTCTAGACGAATTGAGACGTCAAGCATGGAAACGGGTTCATCTGCAAGCAAGACTCTTGGGTGCGCGGCGAGAGCACGAGCGATTGAGACGCGTTGGCGCTGGCCGCCCGAGAGCTCATGAGGATACTTGGCTAAGAATTGATCTGGCGGGGTGAGCTTGACTTGGTTGATTAGACCCAGCAACTCTGTCTCTACCTCTGCCCCTTTGGTTTTTTGATGAAGTTTCACCGGTCGCTCGAGGTGGTATCGAATGGTATGTACTGGATTCAAAGAGGCAAATGGATCTTGAAATACCATCTGGACATCGCTCTTGAAACGGCGGAAATCAGATCGATTTCCAACTTGGATCTCAGCGCCGTCGAGGAAGATCTTGCCTTTGGTGAGTTTTTCATGGCCAGATAGCAACTTGGCAATAGTGGACTTTCCTGAGCCGGATTCGCCTACGACTGCAACCACGCCCCGTGCATAGAGGGCTAGGTTCACATTTTTTACAGCGGAGATGACACCTTCAGCTTTTCGTGAGATTCGATAGTCCTTCGAGATGCCCTCGGCACGCATAACTAATGGCCCACGACTTGCAGCAGCAGAGGCTACTTCGTACGATTCAATCGGTTCAGAGTCCAACTTTGAGACAGCTGGTTTTGTGTGAGTTTCTTTTGTCACGCATGTGCCCTTTCAGTCTCTGATGGTTTAAAATTGTTTGCAATGACAATCGGACATGCACTAAAGTGCTTTCCTCCAAGGATTCCTTCCACCTTTTCAAGGCGCATCTCCACCTTGGTACAATCAGGCTTTGCAAATTTGCACCGTGGAATAAAGGGACAGCCAGGAGGTAGATCCCTTAGATCTGGAGTTACTCCAGGTATCCCAGCTAATGTTCGCTTTGGTCCTCTAAGCGATGGAAAAGAGTTCAAAAGGCCCTGCGTGTATGGATGTGCGGGCTGATGGTGGATGTCTGTGCTCTGTCCTACCTCAACCAATTGGCCAGCGTACATGATCGCAACTCGATCTGCGATCTCCATCATCAATGAGAGGTCGTGGGTGATGAATAGGACTGAAAAACCAAGGCGCTCTTTGAGCTCAACGATCTGAGAGAGAATTTCGCGTTGCACCACGACATCAAGAGCCGTAGTTGGTTCATCCATAATTACCAATTCCGGATCGACAGTTAGGGCCATGGCTATGACAATTCTTTGACGCATGCCACCCGAGAGCTCATGAGGATAACTGCGGAGACGATCTCGAGGAATGCCAACCATATCTAAGACCGAGACGACCTTGTCTAGCTTTTCGTCCTTGGAGAGATCCAAATGGACGTCCATTGCGTCTATGAGCTGATCTTGAATTCGAAGTACTGGATTGAGTGCGTTCATGGCACTTTGAAAGACTATCGATATCTCTCGCCATCGTAGCTTTCGTAGCTGATCGCGGTCCAGATCCAACAGTTCTACAGGGGTATAGTTTGATCTTCTACCGTTATATCTCACCGAGCCGGCCGTGATCACCGCAGGTGGCCTCAGTAGCCGACATGCTCCATAGGCTAAAGTGGATTTGCCTGATCCCGATTCACCTGCTAGGCCGACTACTTCGCCACGGTTGATGGTGATATCGACGTTTTCAACGGCTTTTACGTCGCCTCCACGAGAGCGATATGCGACCGAAAACCCTTTTATTTCTAGGACCGGTTGCGAGGCATCCCCATTTGATTCCGAGCGTGGCTTTGAATCATACCCTTTAGGTAGCTGATCGTCGATCATTATTGTCCTTCCTGATCTAAGGAGAGGGTAGAGCTGTTGTGGCGGACCTGATTTTCAACAGTTGTGGAACCCATAGAATTTTGACCAAGATGGCCGTTACTAGAATGAACCTGATTCAAACGGACCGGATCTTCGGTGAGATTGGCCTTGGGGCTTCTTCTTTGATCTTTTGTCCCTTTGTTATCAACGTGTGATCGCATTACCGGTGTTGGGTCGGCAGGTCTCCAGATCTTGCCATTGATTCGTGTTTGAGTTGCTGCATCCCTAAGGCGTGGATTTCCCAATTCGTCTAAACCGAAGTTCAAAAGTACCAGCCCAGTTCCGATTAGAGCTACGAATACTCCCGGAATTGCAAACCACCACCATGCTCCAAGTTGAAGTGCATTTCCGTTCTGCGCCCAGTAGAGGATCGTTCCCAGACTCCAGATAGTTGTATTGCCTACCCCTAAAAAGTCAAGGCCAACTGAAGCGCCTATGGCATAGAGGACTGTACCTACAAAGCTTGCAGCAATTAGGCTCACCTCATTTGGGATGACCTCGAAGAAGATGATTCTCCAAGTTTTTTCACCGGTCTCCCGTGAGGCCGCTATGAAGTCTCTACTTCGTAGCGAGAGTGTTTGGGCTCTTATGACACGGGCACCCCACGGCCATCCCAAGAGAGAGAGAAGTATGATCGTCGGTGTCTCACCTTTTCCTGGAAACTCACCTAGAACAACGATGAGAAGTGGCAAAGCTGGAATTACCAGAAAGACATTGGAGAAAAGTGAGAGAAATTCATCCCATAGACCCCCAAGAAAGCCAGCGGATACTCCGATTATGATCGACAGGGCGGTGGCAATAATTCCAGTTACAAGGCCAAGAACCATGGTAGTTCTTGTTCCAACGAGTATTTGAGAAAAGACGTCGCGACCGAGTTGATCGGTACCAAAGAGGTGACTGAGGCTAGGCGCAGCTACAGAGAGATTCGCCTGGGTGTTTTGTGTGGATGGATTATATGGAGCCAATATTGGCCCTATGATCGCGATCACCACGAAGACCCCGATTATTACCGCTCCAACCTTTGCCTTTGTATTCATTAGAATTGAAGGCATCGTTCGCTTTTTCTTTTTGATAGCTCCTTGAGCTATCAATCGCGGACTTTCGACCTTTGACATCACGCCACCGCCCTTGTTCTTGACCTGGGGTCGACTATTACATATAAGACATCCGCCAAGATATTAGCGGCAAGTACCGTTAGAGAGATTATTAGGAAGATGCCCTGTGTGAGAGGAAAGTCGTTTGAGGTTACCGAGTTATAGAGGGTAAGCCCAATGCCGGGGTAGTTGAAGACGATCTCCATGAGTAGCGTTCCCGAGACGACAAAGCCTAAAGCCAGAGCGAATCCAGAGATACTAGGTAGAATCGCGTTTCGAGCTGCGTAGGTAAATACCACTCTTTTGGGCGAGAGGCCCTTTGCCTGTGCAGCTAGGACGTAGTCTTCACCGATTGTGGTGATCATAACGTTTCTCATCTGGAGCATCCAGCCAGCAGTCGATGTGAGCACGATGGTGAGGGCTGGTAATAAGGAGTGACGGGCCGCACTTAGTATAAAAGCCCAGTTGAACCCTATCGACAAACCATTCGAAAAGCCCTGTTGCGCTGGTAGAACGTGGAATCTTAGTGCCAATAGCCAAACCAGAATAAGTGCTAAAAAGAAATACGGGGTCGCTTGGAGGAAACTCAGCGCCGGTAGGAGTTGATCAAGCTTTCCGCCTCTGCGCCAAGCAGCTATGATTCCAAGGCCCGTGCCCAGGACCCAACTAATGACCGTGGCTGTACCAACTAGTACCAGAGTCCAAGGAAGTGCATTTTTTATAATGTCGATGACTGGGATTGGAAATTGCAGGAGGTCAAGGCCGAGATTTCCGGTGAAAATCTGTCCCAAGTAGGTGATATATTGATGCAAGAGCGAACCATTATGACCGATTCCAAAGAGGATTTCAAGGGCGCGTTGCGCCGATGGCTTGAGTGACGGATACTTTGCCATCATCGATTCGACGATATTTCCTGGAAGAAAACGCGGTATGAAGAAGTTTATTGTTAGTGCCGCAAATAGCGCAACAACATAAAAGCCAAGCCTGCGTGCTAAAAATCTCATTTGCTTTATTTCACCGAACCTTGATATAAGAGAGTGGTCATTGTCATTGCTCGCAGCCACAGCTTTGGCGATAGACGATTTGAGTTGGAAGAACTGTATTGATGGGAGGAATCTTCTTTTGTGAGCCAACGACACCCAAGAGTGCATCTACGGCAGCTGAGCCAAGCTGTTGAATTGGTTGGCGAATCGTTGTCAGCGGCGGATGAACGTGTCGTGCCACTGAGATGTCGTCGAAACCGGTGACTGCAATGTCGCGACTTACAGTTAAACCTGCTCCCTTTAGGGCATGAATCGCCCCGATGGCGGCTTGATCGTTGGCGCACGCGACTGCTTGTGGTAGTCGGCTAGATTTCGCTAGACGTTTTTCGATCGCTGCCACAGCCCCAGAGGAGGTGTAGTCGGAGATCCAAAGTGGATCTTCTTCGACGGTGGCGCCCACGGACATGGCTCCTTCAACAAAGCCTTGACGACGTGCTTGAGAGTCAGGAGAGTTTGCGAATCCGGACAGAAATGCTAGTTGATTTAGTTTATGGACTTCTACCAAGTGACGAGCAAGATCATACATCGCGTTGTGGTTGTCTACACGCACCGTCATAGCCGAGCGCGATTTACCGCTACCGGCTAGAAGGACGGTTGGAATGCGTTTTGCAATTTCGGGAATTTTGCGATCAGTTACCGTGCGATCCAAAAGAATCAGTCCATCGCAATTGGAGATCATCTTATTGATTATTTCGTCGTCTTTGAAGCCACTAACTCCGCCTAAAAGGAGAGAATAGCCGTTGTCGGAAGCCGTGCGTTCGGCTCCTCTAATTACAGAGTCGGTAAAGAGGAGGCTCTCTTGAACGATCTCTAAGAAATCTTCGGAAGGCGTTCTTACAAAGAGAAGTCCAACCACCTTTTTGGATCCACTTGAGAGACCTCGTGCCGAGTTGTTTGGTACAAAACGTAGCTCTTTGACTGTGGCAAGAACGAGATCGCGAGTTGCTGGCTTTAGCTGACCATTGCCACTTAGCGCGCGTGAAACTGTGGCAATGGAGACTCCAGCGAGCTTGGCTACGTCGTAAATAGTTGAAGTCGACGTCGACGAAGCAGTATTTTCCGTATCCATTTTCACCCCCACCGCAGTCCGTACCCAATCCCCATTTGGTACCGAAACGTTTGATACATTTGCGTTATCGTAAACGAACACGAAACATGTTGTTTACTGTAAGCGCTTACAAGGACTATAACATCGCGGATATGGGTAGTCAAGCCGATTAGGAAAAAAAAATTAAGAAATACTGTAAGCGCTTACAAAAATAAGCTATCTTAAATTCATAGAAAGATAACGCGGTAGATTTACCACTAGGTAATCTGCTGAAAAATTGAAAGCGAGACGAAGTGCCCCAGGACAGGCAAACTAATTTTCCACAGGACTTCATCTGGGGTGCTGCGACCGCCTCTTATCAGATCGAAGGTGCAATCAGTGAAGGGGGAAGAGGCCCCTCGATTTGGGATACTTTTTCACATACCCCTGGCCGGGTTCACAATGACGATAATGGCGATGTAGCCTGTGATCACTTCAATCGCTACGGCGAAGACCTTGAGCTGATTAGCGATTTAGGGTTGAAGGCGTATCGTTTTTCCATTGCTTGGCCACGTATTCAACCCACTGGGAAAGGGCCTCTAAATCACGAAGGACTTGACTTTTATCGTCGACTCGTCGAAGGCCTGCGGGAAAAGGGAGTTACGCCAGTGGCGACTCTCTACCACTGGGACCTGCCTCAACCGCTAGAGGACGCTGGTGGTTGGAGGGTCAGAGATACTTCTTACTACTTCAGCGACTATGCCTCGATCGTTGCAGAGGCATTAGGGGATTCTATTGGTTCTTGGATTACTCTAAATGAGCCATGGTGCTCAGCTTGGCTAGGATATGGCATTGGTGTACATGCCCCGGGAGACCAAGATTTGGCGGCCGCGGTGGCTGCTACACACCATCTCCTACTTGGCCATGGTTTAGCGGTTGGGGCAATACGAGAGCACTCGACTTCAAATGTCGGCATTACTCTCAATCTAGCCAATATCCGAGCGGCGAGTTCTGATGAGGCGGACTTGACTGCAGCAAGATTGGCAGACGGTAACGCTAATCGAATCTTCTTGGATCCTATTTTCAAAGGTGCATACCCGAATGACATGGCGCAGCACTACGGCGCTATCATGCCTGAGATACATGAGGGTGATTTGGCTACAATCTCCACACCAATAGATTTTCTCGGTATCAATTTTTATGCTCCAAGCACGATTGCATCACGAGATCGAATCGATCAAGCGCGAATTGCTGGTTATCTAGTTGATGATAGCAAGGCTCCAAACCTTGTTGATCGTGATATGGGTGCTATCGGTGTTGGCCGCCCTGGTGTCCCTCGAACTCCAATGCGCTGGGAAGTAGAGTCCGATGCACTTCGAGAGCTTTTAGTCCGCGTGCGAGATGACTATGGTCGCTTTCCGATCTTTATCACCGAAAATGGACGAGCCAACGATGATTACGTGGGTTCCGACGGAAGCGTTAAAGACCCAGAGAGAATTGAATACGTTCACGACCATCTTTTGGCGGTTCACCAGGCCATTGAAAGTGGTGTTGACGTAAAGGGATACTTTTTGTGGAGTTTGATGGACAACTTTGAGTGGAGCTATGGCTTTTCCAAGCGATTTGGTATCATTTGGGTTGACTATGATACCGGCAGGAGAGTCAAAAAAGATAGCTTCCATTGGTACAAGAACGTAATTTCAGAGGGTGGCTTTCCGAAGTAGCTTCCTGTCGATCCAAAGCGAGTGAACGATTGAAAATTAGTTACGCTCTCTTTGGCGGTCGGTCGTTGACTCATCGGACGGGTTCTTTTACGGCGACCCGCTGATCAGACCTAAGCTGAGCCGACCTAAGCTGAGCCGACCTAAGCTGAGCCGAAGTCGTCCGTTTCTTGCAGAGCTCGTCTCTAGGTGAATCTCCGCTTCATGAATCTTCTCTGTATGCACCTCCTCTGATTGGAACCAATATAAATATTGGTTCCATGAATGGGGGCCACAGGTGAGTTTTGTGATCGTGCCAACTCACCTTAGGTTTGGACTTATGAGGTTTTGCGAGGAAAGCTATCAGCTGCAGTGTTGCCATAGCGTCTCGTTTTGGGGCGGTCTTTCCTTAGGCGGTCTTTCCTAGGAGGTTTTGGCGTATTAGTGCTCTCCAAGCTAAAAGGACCGTGATTCCCCGAACTGTTATCCAGATTGCAAAGGGCAACCAGATGATAGTTTGAGAGATATGGACATGGAAGACGATAAGGACCATGTCGACCACGACCATTGCTAACAACGCAACGATCATGGCATTTCGAAGCAGGTTGAAGCTTTCTGTGCCGCTTACTAAACCATCAAGTGTAAAGCTCAAGGCGGTTGGGGGCATTAGCGCAGCTACGACATAGATCGCCCTTTTTGCCGATGGAATTAGTGCTGGTGATGAAGTGAATACTTTGGCGAGGAAAGCGCTAAATATAACCATTGCGAATGCGATTATTACACTTGCAAAAAGGCCAAGCAATATGAGCTTTCTGGACCAAATTCTGATCTCCTTCCAAGCCGAGAGTCCGTGCCATTGGCCGACCATTACCTGGGCTGGAACCGCAATTGCGTCAAAGGAAAGTCCGAATAAAAGCCATATGGTCTGGCCAATCTGAAATGAGGCGAGATCGCTCGTTCCAAAGTAAGAGGCGAAGTAGATCGATCCCGAGAGGGCGCCCATGAGTGCGAGTGTCCTTGAGATGAGAGAGACGCCAAGTTTGTAGAATTCCCGAATGAAGTTTGCGAGTGCGGCGATGGTGCTAGTCCATCTGAGGCCTTTTATCTGGATTGAAAAGGAGAACAAAATAGCGCCAAGCAATTGTGCAATGAGCGAACCGAGAGCCGATCCAACTACTGACATAGAAAATCCGAAGATAAATATCGCTTCAGCTGCGATATTTACAACTACTACGATTCCTTCGACGATGAAAGCCCTTCCTGTTCTTCCAAGGCCCGTTAGATATGCGGCTACTGCCTGGGATCCGAGGTAGAAGGGGAGGCTAAAGACTGAGATTCTTAGATAGATTATTCCAAAGTGGCGCACGGTTGGATTGGTTGTAGCTGCTGAGATCACAAGTGGGACGATTGCAACCAGTAACAACGCCAATACCACTCCGGCCAAGAAGAGAGCGATAGTCGCTGTCGTTGCGAAGGCCGCCAAATCATTGGGATCGGCCTTGGCTGAGAGGCGGGCTACCCTTGACGTCAAGGCGAATGCTATTGAAGCCAGCGGAACAGTAATGAAGTTAATGGCACTTATGGCCAGGCCTAAGGCACCAAGCGCCAGAGGTGAAACGTGGCCAACCATGGCTAAGTCGGTGGCCCCTAGGATCGGTTCAAGTAATACAGAACCCAAGGAGGGAAGGCCAATTTTGGCTACCTGACGCCATTTTTGGTCGATTTCCATCTAATTATTATACGAGTCACAAGATCTCTTGGTCCAAGACAGCCGTCATAGGGTGACCACCTTAGTGGCTTTAGCGGGCGTAAGAATTTCTGGGGTTGGTTTCCCGCGTTGAAAGGATAGCTAGATCGTTCAAGCTTCTATGAAGATTAAGCATCAATAAAGAGATCAAGAATCAGTTTTTCCGTTTGGTACCATCTCTTCTTGTCAAGAAGTACAATCGATGAGATTTCACCCCTTAGCTTTGGCACATCTTTGCTCCTAAGTAAAGGTGATACTTCGGTTGCCTTGATCGAGTCATGATCAGGACTGGTTTTATCCACTGCAGGCTCTTCGAAGTGTTATCTTTGGTGATAACAGGTCTATTTTTAGCATGTGATCGATCCAGAGTGAGGTTTTTAGATGAACGAACTTGAGCTGAATCTAATTCAACGTATAAATGTGGGCGACTCTTTGACCAGAACGTCATGGCGATATCCAAATAAAGTTGCTATAGTCGATGGACCGAGGCAATTTACCTACTATGAACTGAATGACTTAGTAAATAAGTTCTCTCACTTTATTTGCTCCTTGGGCCTTCAAGTCGGTGACTCTATGGCGATATTGGCAGGAAATTGCGCTGAATTTCTGATCTCCTACTTTGCCTGCGCGAAGGTGGGTGTCGTCTGTGTACCCATCAACTTGGGATGGAAAGGTGGCGAGATTGAATATGTGCTAAATCACTCTGGTGCTAAAGCTATTGTGATCGAAGAACAATTTCTAAAGCTAGCTAATGTCGTATTGCCGTCTTGCGAGGAGATTTATGAGATTGTTGTGGTTCACTCTGGTGATCTTCAAAACGTCGGAGATCTCAGCGAGCGCAATTGGCATTCGTTTGAGGCAGTAATAGGGGAATTTGAGGGGCTCGAACCTGAGGTGCTAATTGCAGATCGAGCTGCAATAAGTTACCTTTATACCTCTGGAACTACTTCTGCTCCCAAGGGGGTTGTTTCTTCTCATTTGGCAGTCTACTTAGAGTCTTTGGGAGTATGCGTCGAAGATAGATTTTCACATGACGATGTATTGGCAGCCATGATGCCTCTCTTTCATACTGCACAACTCAATGGTCAGTGCACACCTGCAATTGTTGTTGGAGCGACAATAGTACTTCTTCGGGGCTTTGACGCCGAGGCTTTACTATCAGCTATTGAGCGGGAAAAGGTCTCAGTCTTCTTTGGCTTACCTTTTATGTTTCGCGAACTGCTGGATTGCCCTTCGATAAGCCAGACCGATTTATCCTCGCTTCGTCTTGCTATTTATGCGATGGCACCAATGCCTGATACTCTTTTGCGCCAATGTATTGAGGTGCTGGGCTGTGATTTTGCCCTCGGATTTGGCCAGACCGAGATGAATCCGGTGACAACTATCTTCAGACCAGAGCATCAACTAAGTCATTCGGGAGCGGTTGGAACTCCCCAAATAAATGTGGCTGTCGCAATTATGGATGAGAGCGGTTGTTTGCTACCGAATGGCTCTTCGGGTGAAATTGTCTATCGATCACCCCAAACCATGACTGAATATCTCCATAATCCCTCTGCAACTGAGCTGGCATTTGATCGCGGATGGTTCCATTCAGGTGATAGCGGCTACTTCGATAAAGATGGTATTTTGTGGTTTGAGGATCGCTTTAAAGATGTAATTAAATCAGGTGGTGAGAACGTCTCATCTATCGAGGTCGAAAAGGCTATCTATGCAAGTTCAAACCAGATAGCCGAGGCGGCGGTGGTGGGCTTGCCCCACGGCCGATGGGGCGAAGCAATCACCGCATTCGTAGTTCCAAAGAATGGTCAAGATCTAGATCCGACTGAGATATTGGCTCGAGTCAAGGATAAAATTGATGGATTCAAGGCTCCAAAGTCAATTGAAATAGTTAGTGAGCTACCGAGAACCTCGACAGGTAAGGTTCAAAAAAATCTGCTCAGACGTCAATATTCTGCCCATTATGAGGAAAAATAATTATTCTTTTATCTTTTTGGACTGCTAATTTATCTTGGCTAATTCCAAAAATGTGCTAATTTTATTTTTGATTCGCATAGTTAAATTTTATAGGCTAATGCTGAATTGATTAGCAAATTTGCAAGCGTGATAAGAATGAGTTAGTAATAATAGTCGCTTTTGTAATCTATTGAATCGGTAATTCTCTATCTTAATTGTTTTTCGGATTCAGCATCGTTGGTAACTGCATCGTTGATTATGCGGTTTATGCGAAATGCAAAAGCATGTTATCTAGTTTGTCATCTATCGGGCATCTGATCGTTACTGTTACCTGAGAGATTGGTGCATTTTTATCAGATCGTTTGTTTAGATTGCCTAATCTCGGCAACTATAAAGCCATATCAGACGGTAGGGCGATTCGCCTATCTTTCAATTTTGCTTTGATCCTCAGTGCGCAATTTGGCCCTTTTAGCTTCGGCGACATGTAGCTCATAGCTCATCTAATCTGCTAGCAACCCATGGTGCATCATTGGCAGAGGCCCTAGACCGCATAGTTATGCCGCATAACTATGCGGTACGAAGGTGACTCGCATTGATTGGAAGCTTATGCTTGAAGATTGATCGCTCTGGACTGTCTTGGATGCGCTCTCATATTTATCTATCGGTAGCTTGAGCAAATAAGAACGGTATCTAGTTTGTTGATCTTCATCTTTGATCAAGGTATATTGCTTGAAACTATGTGTTTTATCTTTTTGAATAACTCGAGGACATTCTTTAATGGGCTAGTTAAATTTAGCTAGTAGTTATTATATAGTTGGCTCTTTGGTGGTCTTTGCCTTATTCCTCTCCTATTTTAGGTTTTTTTGCCTAAGCTACACTGGCCATTAGAGCCTAGACTCAGATATATACTTTAATTGCAGTTGCATCTCTTGATAGTGAGGCATCGATGACTTCGTTTGTCGCCATTAGTATGAATGAAGCAATTTATTATTGAGTTCGTTTAATCTTTTAGATAGCTATAGGCATTATTTTTATATTGAACTATTCGATAATTTGAATTTTTTTTTGGAATGATATGTATCTTCGACGACTATGGAGTTTTCACTATAGGGTTTAGGTGGTATTGCCGATATGGGCTTACGAGGCGTGAGGCAACGACCTTAATTTATTTGGGTAGCAACCCACGAGTAGCAGTGTTTTTTAGGACGTGAACCAATTTATGGTGATAGCCTAAAGACAGTTGCCTATGAGATTCTTTTTCGACGTAGTGGCCACGATCTAAGCTTCGTGGACCAATTGGATTCGACTATAAGCGCGGATTTGATGCTGAACTCTCATACCATTGGGTTCGAGCAAATGTCGAACGGTAGGCCGCTCTTTATAAATGCAGATCGTGCACTTTTGGTAGGCGATATGCCGATTATCTTTGAGCCGGACCGAGCGGTCATTGAGATTCTTGAAACGGTTGAGGCTGAGGACTTAATCTTGGATGTTTGCAGGATACTTTCGGAGAAGGAGTTCAAATTCGCTCTAGATGGCGTGGTTGAATGGGATGAGCGATTTGAGTCACTTATTTCTTTTTGCACCTACGTCAAGATTGATATTCGAGAGGTCGCTAACGATAAGATTAGGTCTCTGATCGAGAGGTTTAAGGACTATAACATCTCCTTGTTGGCTGAAAAGGTAGAGACCTGGGCTGAGATTGAGCGATGTGATGATTTGGGTTTTGACCTGTTTCAGCGTTATGCGCTTTCTCGTCCCACCATTATTGAAGGTCGGACCATTGAGCCAACTGCCATCGCTTATTGAAGGTCGGACCATTGAGCCAACTGCCATCGCTTATTGAAGGTCGGACCATTGAGCCAACTGCCATCGCTTATTGAAGGTCGGACCATTGAGCCAACTGCCATCGCTAACGCGAGGTTGTTCACAAGGCTGGACTCTCCTGATGCTTCGTTGAACGAGATTGAGGCTGTGGTGCGCAACGATCCGTCGTTGGCTCATCGACTTCTAAAGGTTGCAGCAGATGGTAGTTCGAACGGCTTAGCTCGAAGAGTGAGATCTTTGCGAGAGGCCATTACTTTGGTTGGCTGGCGCAAACTAAAAGATTGGGTGATGCTATTATCGCTTTCGGATCCAATCGACTCATTTGAAGCGCAGTTTAATTCAGCACTTTTGCGTGCGAAGCTTTGCGAAAGTCTAACGCTACTTCTATTACTACAAAGTGCATAGGTGGCATATACGATAGGTATGCTTTCTGCATTGGACCTTCTTTTGGGTATTTCAGTAGAGGTGATTCTTGCTGATCTGCCCGTTGACTTAGTGCTCAAGAGTGCAATTTTGAGTTATGAAGGGTTATTGGGTAAGATCCTGGAGGAGGCTATCTTGATTCAGGAAGGCGTTGTCTCCTCCATGATCTTTGAGATGATTGCACAAGAGGGAGTTGGAATGCCCCTAGAGGTGTTGCAGGAGGCGTATCTGGACGTTATAGCTTTAGCGGATCAGCTGGTATCGTCGCTTTGGGAGGCTAACTCCTCGAAAGTGCGCCTTAGTGAAAACTCACTTTGTTGTCCTTCGAGGCCTATCTGCCTGGCGATCTAAAGAGGAAGATGGTCAGATATTAAAGTCGAACGATCGGCTTTAGTCTTATTCCGTTTCGCCATGTTTGAAGGATCAGCCCAATTGGATCTTTTGTGCGCCTTGGGTTTATCTCTTATTTGGGAGTGAGCTCATCGGCTACTTTTGTAGAACTGATAGTTTTAGCACCGAGGCCATGTGTCCATACTTGTACGGTCAGCGTCACCCAAAGGGCAGCGGCGACTCCGAGGTGGATGTCGGCCCAGACAGGGTTTGATTTACTCAATGCCACGCCGGCGCCGACGGCGGCTACGACACCTAAGAGGATGACTAGGAATTTGGAACGCATCTTCCACCTTTTGTCGGCGCTAGACCAAGCAGCAACGACGAAGGCCACGATGACAATTGCTGAGGCTCCCATCATCATACGGTGAAAGAGCGCTATGGCAGTTAGGCGAGCTGGACCATTCGCAAAGCATACTGGCCAGGTTGGACACGCAGCTCCCGCGCCGGAGCCAACTACCAAACTCCCAGAGAATAAAAGTGCGAGTGTAGTTTCCAACGACCACATTCCCCAACGTCGGGCCACTCTGGACAGGTGTTCGAATCGATCTTTGGTGAAACCTAGGACGCAAACAACGGTGGTAGATGCTAGAAAGGTCAGTCCTGTAAGTAGATGAAGGGCGACCGTCCAGGGTGCATTTCTCGCTAGAACTGTTAGTCCGCCTAGTCCGATTTGAAAGACGACTAAGCCTGCGGCTATCTGGGCTGCTTTGCGCACAGGTCCCCTTTCGCGATTGGCAAGGACCAGTGCCAGGGTTGAAAAGACGAAGATGGAGACGATCCCCGCTAGGTATCGGTGGCTTTCCTCTAAGATCGGATGGTATTTAAAGATTGGGCCGATTTGACCATAACAAAGTGGCCAAGATGGACATCCCATACCCGAGTTGGTGACTCGAACCGTACTTCCGAGGCCTACAAGCGCGTAGGTGAGAGCTGTAGTGGTAAAGGCCACCCAAGGCATCAACTTTGGGGCTAAAGTACGAGTGCGAATGTTGTCAGCCAATTTCATTTCCCTTGTTTAGTCGATTCACCCATAGGTTCTTGGTGATCTTTAGCGCCCATTGTCAAAAGAGGCTAAGCCAACTTAATCTTTCATCCCGCTGAAGCTAATTTTTTGGCGATGCCCTATTTGGCTTCTTTGAATAGCCTTCTAATTGGAGTTTTCGCATGGAAAATCTAATTTCGAAAGTTTTCAGTCGAATTGAGTCAGGAGGTGATTTTAGCGCGCTGATTTTGCCCTCAATAGGTACTTATGGCCCTAGTTGCGGTGAGCGATTCGTTATTTTGGTATTGCATTTGAGAGATGGGTTACCCAAAGATCTCTATGCGGAAATATCATGTTATGCCTGTTGAAATCCGATGTTAGAGTATTGAATGGCGTGTCGGGAAGTCTGGTCGACAGGTCTCCAAGGTTGGGGACTCGTTCTCGAGGAGAAATTATGTCAGACACCGTTCCTTTTGCTATTACGATTTTGATCGTCTCGATCGTGGGCCTACTTGCAGTTGTCTCCAGCCGGTTGTCTTCCTTGATCAAAATACCATCCCCAGCGTTTTTCTTTGTCGGCGCTAGTCTTGTCGCCACCTTTGCGCCCCACTTCGTCTATCTTTCTCCACGTTTGATCTCAAAGGTAGTTACAGTGGCTCTTGTTATCATTCTTTTTGAAGGCGGAATGCACATCGGGTGGAGCAAGGTCAAGGCGGCACTGATTCCCATCTTGGGTGTTGGAATTATTGGTACCTTTTTGACGACGATAGCCAGCGCCGTCTTTATTCATTATAGTTTTGGTCTCTCCTGGTATGCCGCGAGTCTGATTGCAACTGCGATTGCCCCCACAGACCCAGCTATGGTCTTTTCAGTGTTGGGTCAAAGAGAGATCTCCGGAATTAGTGGGGATCTCATCGAGGGTGAATCAGGTGCCAATGATCCAGTTGGAATTTCATTGATGGTTGCTTTGATAGGCGCTGGGGGAGTTGGTGCTTCTTCTCTTTTGAGCGTGGGAGGTAACTTTATACTGCAAATGGCAGTCGGTGCGCTTTTGGGAATAGTCGGTGGTCGCCTTCTCTTGGTCTTTATGAGGTCAATTCCGCTTCCAAAGGAGGGCCTCTATCCGCTTCGAAGCCTAACTTTCATATTTATCATTTATGCAGCTGCAACCATTGCTCATGGATCTGGCTTCTTGGCGGTCTTTCTGGGAGGAATTATCATTGGTGATGAGCGCGCTCCCTATAAGGGTGAAATTGTGCGCTTCCACTCTGCGCTGGCGAGTTTGGGCGAGATTGTTGCGTTTTTCTTTTTGGGAATGATGGTCGATCTTCATCAATTGATGGCTTCGGATATCTGGTTGCCTGGCCTGATAATCGCTCTGGTACTGATCTTTTTAGTCCGTCCACTCTTTGTCGGGCCGATTTTAGCGACTAGTTCGCTGTCTTTTAAGCAATCCATCTTTGTCTTATTTGCCGGATTGAAGGGCGCTGTTCCTGTCTTGTTGGGGAGTTACCTTCTAAGCTCACACATTCCTGGAGCATCACGCCTCTTTGGAATAATCGTGATAGTGGTTCTCGTCTCAGTTGTCGTGCAGGGTTCTTTTGTACCGATGGTGGCGCGACTTCTCTATGTACCGATGCGTATCGTTGAGCCAGAGCCCTGGTCCATCGGCGTCAGTTTGGCGAATGAGCCCGATGGAGTCCATAGGTTGGTTGTGGCCAAAGACTCACTAGGAGATGGGTCATCCATCTCAGAGGTGATGAATTTTCCTGGTGGTGCTTGGATTTCGATGGTTGTTCGTGATGGCGGGTTGATCCCAGTCAATGGAGCTACGATTTTGTTGGCGGGAGATAGTCTTTTGATACTTGGTGACAGTTATCTCTATGACGCTTTGGTCGAAACCTTTGAACGACATAAAGAATGAGATCAATGACAATACCCCTACGGTCTTTATGTGCCTTGTGGCTTCTTTTGGTATTTAGTCGCTGTCGGTGACTGGGTTTGCAATCTCTTCGGGAGGGGGTCGATCTATAAAGAAGCGGACATAAAAGATGGAACTCACAAACTGTAATATCGATCCAACCACAAAGGGCATCTCGTATGAGATTGAGTCAAAGAGGTATCCAGCCAAGAGAGGCGAAGCGCTTTGGGCTATTTGAGAGGGTATATTCGACAGCGCGGCAACTTGGGCTCGTTCGTTAGGGTCGGCCTGGCTCTGAACGTAGCTCGAACGTAGCGGCAAGGCGGCGCGCTGAACCGTGGCGCGAACTATGTAGAAGATAGAAGCGAGCAAAAAGGTGGGGGCATATGCAAACGGGATCAAAAGAAGTGCCTGACCAAAACGTAGAATGGTAGTTACCTTGACACTTCCGTAGCGATCAGCCAGCGTGGTTGCTACGCCAATTGGACCGAGGCTTATGGCGTTGGTGATCAGATATAAAATTGCCACTGTATTTGGGGTACTGTGGAACTTTACGAAAAAGAAATAGGTCAAAAACGGTCCGAACATCCCCACGGCCAGGCCATTTAGAGAATTCGTTATTGCCAACCTAAAGAGCAATCCCATAGAGTTGCGGGGAAGTAACGATCTCCTTGGCGCCTTGGAATCCTTATCTTTAGTCGGTTTTTTCTCTTCTTGGATTAAAAGGGCCACCAATCCGCCTAGTAGGGCAGCTATTGCAGCTATCGAAAAGGGGATTGTTATTGCACCATTTAGGTGCGATGGATGCAGTGAACCAAAGAGGGTGGCAGAGACCGCTGAACCAATCAAGGCGCCAACTACTGTCATCTGCGTAACTTTTACGAAAGCATCATTTCTTTTGGTCGATGCAATTTCGGCTAAAAGGGCCGATTCGGCCGGTTGATACGGACCGACTTGGCCCGCGCCTGCTCCTCCGCCACGACCAAAGCTACCCAAGACGGTACAGAGGATCAATATCCAAGCGATCGAGGTTGAGATAAAGACGATGAGGGTTACACTCACCACAATTGGGTAGACGACCATGAAGATCTTACGGCCAACACGGTCGGAGATGCTTCCAATAATGGCGGAGGTCACCATGGTAAAGATTGAAGCTAACCCAAAGACAACTCCTAGCTTGGTAGCTGAGAATCCGCTGGCTGCAAAGTAGATCGGAACGCCAATCGCCGCTATAACCCGCGATGTGCTCATTAGAGCTCTTGCAATGTAGATGATTCGTAGCTGCCAAAGCCGATCGGCAAATTTTTCTGTTGTCATCGATCTCACTTGAGCCCAAAACCCTTGATAATTTTGGGCTCAAGTGCTAAGGGAGATCGTTGTGAGTAGATGGATCGGCGATGGGCTAGTACTTTGGCCTTTATTGGCTTCAGATCGGAGATCGTCGAAAGCGTTAGCCTTTGGTGGAACGTCCATCGAAGGCTCGTTGGCGCTTGGGCATCGAAGTAACGAGCTCTTGTATAGTCGCTCCAGCCGTCTTTCTTTGCGAGGCCGCAAATATGGTTGAAAAATAGATATTTGTTGATTTTTTTGGGTGGTGATAGTTCGATAATGATAGGTACTCGGTCTTTTTCTAATACATTTCAATTTTTGTTAATTACGAAACTTAGTTGGCCCTTCGATTATCTGGGCCACGTGGAGAGATTACTTAGATTTTTTCTTACTTTTGACCCTATTTCTATTGATTGATGATCGCAATGAGGCTGGTGCCTCTACCAAGGTCTAAAGAGATAATGAGCAAGATGCAATGTTGGTTATCTTTAATAATCAGGTAATAGCCTTGGCGTAAATGATTCAACGGTTCAATAAAATACCTAAGACAAACGATGCTAGGCGTGATCTTTCTGAGCCCAAGGCGAAGCCGCTTTGGTTGATTGGTTGCATCACTTTGGTTCTTGGCAGTCTTCTTCTTTTGCAGCTTATGTTACATGGCCACATTGGAGCTGTCGATGAATACGACGACGGTGTTTATTTTGCTTCAGCGATGAATCTTGGCCATGGCGTGCTTCCCTATAAGGACTTTGCTTTTTTGCAGCCCCCGGTCATTTTATATCTACTTCTACCTGCTACCTGGTTTGGTAACCACTTCGGAACTATGTTTGGACTGGAGGTAGCACGTTCTTTTATCGATCTCATTCCACTTTGTAACGTAGTCTTAGTCGGGTTGGTTTTGAGGACTCGAAAAACTACTTCCCTGTTGCTGGGGATGGGGGTAATGGCATTTTACGAAGGGACGATTACCTCAGCCCAGACCGTTTTAATAGAGCCGGCTCTCTGTCTTTTTTGCTTGATAGCAATAGTGATAATCTTCTGGGAACAGAAGCTTACTAGTTCGATGTGGCGCCTGAGCTTAGGTGGAATCTCCTTTGGCATAGCTGGAGCAACCAAGCTATGGGCGGTGTTTCCTTTTCTGATTGTCGCTGTGATACTTCTTAGACGCTCTGTTGGTGTGAGTCTGCGCTTTGTCTTGGCCACCGGGTTAGGTTTTTTAATTCCGATCGCGCCTTTTCTTGTAACTTCGCCATTTTCGTTCTTTAACCAGATTCTATTTACTCAAGCTCGTCGAGGTTTTAGCGGGTTGACTATCTTTGGGCGGATCTCTAGCCTATCGTCTGAACTCTATATCTATCATTGGGACAAAGTTGTTGGGGTGCTGGTCGCAATTGTGGTTCTTTTGACTTTCATTTCTCTTAGTTTGAAGGTTATCAAGAACGTTGGATCGTCGAATTGGGAGTCGATAGAGGTATTTGGAATCGGCTCGACCCTAATTGTTGGGGCTATATTGGCGGTGGCTCCGGCCTACTATTACCATTATGCCGGTTTTGTGGCACCATTTTGCGCATTTGGCATCGTTGGGCTCTTTGAGTATTTCACAAACTCCCCCTTGGGCTTGGATGATCTACAACAACGGCGGCGTTATAGGGCTAAATCACAAAAAGTCTTTGTTGGGGCGTTGCTGGCGATATTGGTCATAGGTGACTTCGTGGGGATCTTCGAGAACCCCGCCGCTCCGATTGTTCCGCCGGTTGCCAAGGCTGCGGTTCAATCTTTAGGGTGCGTTGTTAGTGATGTTCCTACCGTAATGATTTTGATGAACAGGCTTACTACATTCACTAAGGGCTGCCCTAATGTCGTGGATTGGAATGGCCAAGAGCGTGTAGTTGATTTTGGTGCATCCGGGGTGGCTTCGGACGCTTCTAACCCCGCATTTCAAAAGATGGTTTTGAGTTGGTTTCGTTCTGCTACGACGGTGGTTCTAGGTGGAGCTTATCCTGGTGTTGGACCAGTTGCGATGCGTTACCTAAGAGCAAACTATAGATCTACCTACAATAAGAGCCTCGGTATTACGATCTATTCAAAGTTGTAGGGCTCTTTTTTTGGTGTCACTCTTGTTTTAAGCAAATTAAATCGTTGTTTTTGAGTCATGGGCAAAACGCAAATGTAAGGCGATGACTCAAAAACAGATGACAGAGGTTTCGCATGGAAAACCCATCGGATGATGACTATTGCATTTTATGTTCACTTGTCTAGCAATGTTTAGGCGGCTAATTTCGAAGGGTTCTGTTTTGGCACCCCGGCCAATTGGCAATTGTGGTGGTTTTTGGCTCATTTCTGGCCTGAGAGCATCTACGGAAAGTTGAAAATCTTTCCGTAGATGCATGTGTCAGATTAGCTCCAAGGTGCTCCCGTCAAAGAGTGGAGCCATTTCAAGGCTTCGGGCGTCAGCCTCGATAGCAACTAGATCCAAATCTTTGGGTAGGTGGTTTGCAGCTTCAATGACCTTTGGTAGTAGCGAATAGTCACTAGATGTATTTAGGAAGAGGTTCGGCCTTGACAGGACAAATGCGACGGCTCTTTTGATTGCTCCATCATCTTTTATCGGCTCATACCAGCTAAAGCGTCGATCGGTGGTATTGTCGTCACTCCATCGGCGCCGAGCAATTGACTTGATCGTCTGTATTGCCACGTTCTTGTTCGTTGCGATCTCTATCAACTCTTCAACATCACTCTTATATTGAGGATTGGTTAGCATCATGTAGTTGTAGGGAAAGAGAATGGAGTCATAGTCGTAGGCGCTTAGTGATCGAATATGCATGGAAGGGATTCGGGTTCCGTGACCGGTGACTCCAATGTACTTCACCAGTCCTTGTTGACGGGCATCTATCAACGCTTCAAGGGCGCCACCCTTGGAGTGCGCTATCTTCCACTCGTCTTCTTCTACCAAGTTGTGGAGTTGTATTAAGTCGATTTGATCGACGCCTAATCGAACTAAGGAGCGTTCAAGGGATGCGCGCGCTCCATCACCGGTTCGATCGCCAGTCTTTGTGGCTAGAAAGAATTTGTTCCTGTGGTCTTTCATCCAGGGCGCAATTCGCTCTTCGGAGTTTCCATAAGATGACGCCGTATCGATGTGATTGATACCAGCTGCGAGGATTACCTCCAGTGTCGCATCGGCGGTTGCCTGGGAGGATTCTCCCAATCCTGCCGCTCCGAAAATTACTCGGCTGGTCATATGTCCTGTTTTACCAAATTGAAGTTGAGGGATCATTTACCTATTTTATGCAATCGTTCTCGGAAAGATGCATCTAAGGAGGTGTTTTGACGGCTGATTTTTCCATTGCGATCCTTGTCTGAACCTCTTTGGATTTCGATTTGATCATCTTGATCGAATGGTTAGCTAAAACGCTCCGAGAACCACCGCGTTATTGCCTTTAGAATAGTGGCTCTTTTTGTGAGCGCTAAAGTGAATGGCCCAATTGAGAGTTCGATGCCTTGGCCAATTGGCGCGGCCCAAGAGATGGCTACCATTTCATCGCTCTGTGAATTACGAGGTTGGTAAAGCTAAAAATTGTAGTTGACGATTAGTTCGGAATTGCCCTTTGGATGCGGTGTTGGTTAGGGTTTAGGTTTTAGCTAGTTTCACTTGATCGATAGGTAGCATGATTAGGCCCTAGCGATCAGTTGATGCTCACTTGATTCAGATCTGATTATACCTCATGGTGACGCTTGGGATTTTTTTGAATTCCTCTCCTGGGCTGGTACCTTGTGTCGTGGCTTTCTTTGACTAGCACAATCTCGCCAAAACCCTATAGGCCATGTGTTGGGCATTGAACTGTTTATCAATCGTAAAGTGGGGCCACAATACCCTATGGGGTATATGATTATGGTGATAAGGTTAGGTTTTAGAGTCCATTTCTGTCGCTTTGGCGAGATTTGGATTGGTTGTAGGAATCATTATTTGATGGCCTCTCAAAAGGGTCACCATCTCTGAATGGAGTTAACTTATGGCTAGAGTCGTGATTTTAGGAGCGGGCATCTCGGGTCATACGGCTGCTCTTTATCTACGTCGCTTTCTTGATACTAGTCACGAGGTGGTGGTGGTCTCTCCGAATTCAAATTGGAATTGGATCCCCTCCAACATCTGGGTTGGCGTCGGAAAGATGACGACGAAGCAGGTTACCTTTCCCCTTGCGCCCGTCTATCGTCGTAAGGGCATCGACTTTCGCCAAGCCCTTGCGGTTGGCCTCTATCCAGAAGGCGACCAAACTTCGACTAAGCCTTTTGTGGAGATCATCCACACCTCCAAGAAAGAGAAGGACAGGCTGGAGAGATTGCACTATGACTATCTCATAAATGCCACCGGTCCTAAGTTGAACTTCGCGGCTACTCCGGGTCTTGGTCCTGATGCCAATACTCTTTCGGTTTGTACCCCAGACCATGCCACTAAGACCGCTGGTGAATTTGAAAAGATCATAGAAGCGCTCGCTAAAGGTGATCCAAAGACACTGGTGATTGGTGTCGGCCATGGAACCTGCACATGCGAAGGTGCCGCATTTGAATACGCATTCAATGTGGAACATGAACTACGCAACAGGGGTGTTAGAGAACTCGCTACGGTTATCTATTTGACAAATGAATTTGAGCTAGGTGACTTTGGTGTTGGGGGGATGGAATTTGTCCAAAATGGATTTGTGACCACCTCAAAGATGTGGACTGAGTCACTTTTTCGTGAGCGAGGTGTGAAGGCGATCCTCGGAGCACACGTTGAGCAAGTCGACGAAGGGGTGCTCACCTATGAGCAGCTAGATGGTTCAAAACTAACACTATCTTTTGATTTTGCAATGCTGCTTCCACCCTTTAGAGGTGTGGACCTAAGGGCATATGACCAAGGTGGAGATGACATTACCTCTGAGATATTTGCACCCAATGGCTTTATGAAGGTGGATGCTGACTACACCTCTAGAACATTCGATGATTGGAATGCTTCGGATTGGCCTAGCACCTATCAGTCCCAAAAGTACGAGAACGTCTTTGGCGTTGGTATTGCTTTTGCACCGCCACATCCCATCTCTCGACCAAGGACTAGTCCCAACGGAACAGTGATCTCACCTGCTCCTCCGAGAACTGGCATGCCATCTGGCGTAATGGGAAAGACCGTGGCCAGGTCGATCGCCGATCGAATTAATCTTGGAGAAGATGCCCCATTGCATAAGGCATCAATGGCCAAGATGGGTGCTGCCTGCATCGCCTCTGCTGGGGCTGGAATTAAAAATGGAACTGCTGCAGCGATGACAATGTACCCAGTTGTACCAGATTACCAGCGTTTTCCCGGCTCCGGTCGAGACTCTAAAGGGACATCTGGCGAGATCGGCTTAGGCGGACACTGGGTGAAATTGATGCTTCACTATCTCTTTATCTACAAGGCAAAAGCCCTTCCAGGATGGTATCGAATCCCCGAGTAGGCCAATTTAGGTTTAAAGCTCTATGAATTGAAAGGTCCAATGAAGAATTATGGATAATGGAAACCAAGATATTTCTCGTGCACCACTGCCTACGGCCAGAACGATTGCACTGAGGACCAATCTTTTCTACCAAGGCTGGCGATTTGTGGTCTTTAATCTCAAAATGTTAGGAATGGTCCTCAAGGGTCATGATTGATTTGATTGGGCGCGCTGAGGTGGTCTCGAGCGAATGAATCCGATAGCTAGCTTATCTGCTACAGATAATTTGGTATTAGAAATTCAAATCTTATCAAGGTCAATCAAATCGATATTCCGCAGGGTTGACGACCATGAACTGTCTAACAGGGTCGTCAACCATCATCCGACTTTTTTGGGTGAGCCATGGAAGTGTCTTCGTAGCCATTTCCTAGCAAGGTGATTGGCACAGTATGGGTTGTTGTATCTTTTGACGCGGGGACAACCCAAGTGCTCTCGATAGGGGATGCTTAATTCAGAGAGAATGGGTCCCCTCCTAGTGGTTTGACAAATAGGCAAATAAAGGTCTTAAAAGGTGCTCGGGCGGATTTTTGAGATAAAACACTTTTGAGTTCGAATTGTCGTTTTTGGTGTGTGGATTTCGTTCGCTTGAGTATGCGATCATTTTGCTGACTAGAACTTTTTGCTACCTTGCCTTTGGTTTTTGAAAGATCCAATGGGATGGGTTCAATGTTGGAACTTATTTTTGGTTTGGATCCAACTTGTGGTTAGATTGCTTTGATCAATTTTTGTTCATTTTAAGAGTGACAAGTTGCGGAGGTCTCCTTGACTTTAGGTCGAGCCGAGTTTCAACCCTAGAAAGTAAAACTGTGGGCAAATCTGTAATTAGTGAAGATCTTGCCGATGCTTTTAGAATGTTGGCCCTTAGGCGTCAGATGTATGTCCCTTTGATGAAGCTTTGGGATCAGCAACTGCGAACGATTTGAAATGATTATCTGGATAAATGGATTAAGCAGCGTGGATTCAACTTATTTTGCCCTTATGATCTGGACTCTTCCAGGCACTCTTAATGGGTTGAGTCCAAATTCAATGCGCAAGAATCTATGGTTAGCCCCAATGACACATTGATTAAAAGTTGTCGCCATCTCTCTAATTTCATAGTTAGTCGCCAGATCAGATTATGTTCCTGACAATGGTTCCATAAGGAGCTATGTTGATGGTCACATATTTGCGAGGGGCTCATTTGAAAAGAGCTCGTTGTTCAGGGCTCTAATGACGCCATGGATATTCCGTAGGAGTATCTCAAATATCTGATCTTTGAATGGCCTAACAAGCAAGTTTTTGGCCTTAGATAAGAAATTCATTTCTAGTGAAGTGCTATGGTTTTGGAATAGGATTTAGGGCAAGAAGTCACAAATTGTAGAGTTTGTACTCAAGGTCACCAAGGCGTGTTCCTTTTTGTCTCTGGTTGACATCATAAGGTAGCGATTATGTTTAGGTTGACTCCCAACCGTTGGTGCAATCGACGGATAGCTCTACGTTGGCTGTTGTGTCTTTGCGTCATAGTGCTCTCAATAGGGCAATTTGGGAGTCAGCCAGTCGAAGGCCAAGGTTCCAACCTGTACGTATCTGGATCTGGAAGCGACATTTCTAACAACTGCCAAAATATCTCCTCACCTTGTAAAACACTTCAATATGCCCTCAGTCAGGCGGCAAGCGGTGACACGATTGACGTCTATGGAATCGTCTTTGCAAATGCGATTAAGGGCCAAGGTGCAACCATTCCTACGTCCATTGCCTCGCTTCAAATTGTGGGTACCAACGGTAATTCGACAGTGGAAGATCTTCAACCCACAAGCCTTACTACGATAAATCCGAGTGGTGGATCGGTTATCACAATACCTCAAGCTGGACAGCAAATTTCGATCACCGATTTGACCCTATCGGATGGAGATAATCAATATGGTGGAGGTATCTACGCTCAAAGCGGGACTACAACGATGCTCAATGGCGTCAAAGTGTATACCAACTTCTCCACTAATGGCGGTGGTATTTACAATGCGGGCACTATGTCGATAATTGATTCTTCCATTGTGAACAATTTTGCGGGCAATATAGGAGTATTTTGTCTCGTCTCCTCACCAAACCAGTGCGTTCAATTAGCCTACGGCGGCGGTATATATAATGGTGGTCGGCTGACCATTAGCCGCTCATTGATTAGTCAAAATGTGATCGATGAAAGTTTGAGTAGTTATTCCTCTTCCCCCGCTAACTACTACGGCGGCGGTATATTTAATGGTGGTCGGCTTGATATGTTCGAGTCGTCAGTGACTCACAACTCTATCTCGGGAAGTGCTGGAAATGGGCAAACGATCTCTGGAACTATAACCGACGGTGGCGGAATCTTCAACATCAGTCAGAATTCGGCCGTTATTGCTTCGACGATTGCCGGAAACCACGTTTCTGTCAATGGTGGTGGTGCCGGAATCGGTTTCGGTCCTGGAGTACTTGCCCCTTCGTTGCTTAAGATGAGCGGCTCGTACGTGGTAGATAATACGGATCGTAATACTACGGATTTGATAAACAACTGTAGCCTCGGGCAATCTACAGGGACTATTTTTTCATTGGGTTATAATGTCTCTGATTCATCGGAATGCAATTTCACTGCTTCTGGCGATGTTAGTAACGTTAAAGTGACGCCAGTTGACGCACATTCCAGATACTTTGTGCCTACTAGTGGATCGATAGGGTTAGAGATGGTTCCCTACGATACCGTTATCTCCTATAGTGCCTCGGAGCCGAACTTTACCCTTTGTCCAACGACCGACGAGCTTGGCAACTCTCGGCCTTCTAGTGCAAGTGGATATTGCGACGTTGGAGCCATTGAGATAAATTACGGTCAAAGTGTAGTTTCGCCGTCGATAACCTCCGCTGCCACCACTACTTTTATCGATGGGGAGCAGGGATCTTTCACCTTCACATCTACTGGAACACCAAAAATCACCTATAACACCACCACGACATTGCCATCGGGGATTACCCTGTCTCCTGAGGGGGTATTGTCAGGCGTTTCCTCTGGAGGTGGACCCTATTCCTTCAGGGTAACTGCTAACAACTATGGTGGGCACTCAAGCCAAAATTTCACAATTAATTTTCAAAAGGCGACTTCTTCGATCACCCTGAAAGCATCGCCATCACCATCTGAAGCAGGTGTGTCTACCAAGGTATCGGTGGCGGTTGAAGATGCAAATGGTACTAATAAATATCCGCCTACGGGCAGCGTTGAAATATCTACTCCTGGAGTGAATCAACCTTTGTGCGATATTCAACTTAGTGACCTGTCCATCCTGAATATCCCGAGCGCCATCTCCGTAGGGAGTTGTAATATCGAATCGCCCGTATTGAGATCAATGGATCTCATTGCAAGTTATCCCGGAGATGGTAACTATTTGCAAGCGAAAGCGACTACCTCCCTTACTATTAATGGAGCTATAACCATTTCTTCCAAGCCTGCAAATTCGTCGATTTTAGTTGGCTCTAACTATAGCTACACCCCAACGATTAGTGGCGGTGTGGGTGCTGATATTTTCAGTGAAAGCGGCCACTTGCCACCGGGACTGAACTTTGATAGTTCAGTTGGATCGCTGAGTGGGAGGGCGACTGCCGCGGGTACCTACAGCTATTGGGTGAGCGTAAAGGATTCATTGGGCGCTAGCGCCACTCAAAACGAATCTATAACCGTCGATAGGTCGAATAGCTCCCTTTTGCTTTCCATATCTCCAACCGTGGCGCTGGCTGGCTCCTCGGTCGTGTTGTCTGCAACTATCAATGGCTTCAATCCAACTGGTTATGTGAATTTTTTCGATGAAAACGGCCCGCTATGTTCGTCGCTTATCTCTGGGAACGCAGCTTCATGCAGGATAACCCTTGACAGCGGTAATTACAGTCTTTATGCTAGCTATAGCGGCGATGGCAACAATTATGGCCAAGTGTCAGGCTCCGCATCCTTGAATCTCCTACCAACTTTGGCTCTATCTGCATCGAATCCACATGATGCAACCGTCGGAAATTATTACAATACTTCTTTAAATGCCCAGGGCGGAACTCCCCCTTATGAATGGACCTTGGTCTCTGGAAATCTTCCAAATGGACTGTCCTTGTCAACCTCAGGTGTTTTGTATGGAACACCAACAGCACAAGGGTCATTTACCTTTAGGGTGTTGGACTCTGACTCAGGTCTTTTGTTACATCAACAATCGATCGCTACTTATACCTTGATTGTCGTAGCCCATCCCGCGACTTCTTCTGGAAGCACTTCACCAAGTGGGACTAGTAATCCTCAACCTTCGACCCAGGGTTCTCCAACGACACCAAGTGGGACTAGTAATCCTCAACCTTCGACCCAGGGTTCTCCAACGACACCAAGTGGGACTAGTAATCCTCAACCATCGACCCAGGGTTCTCCAACGACACCAAGTGACTTCAATCTGACCCTGACGAATCCGGGGAGCCAAGCAAGCAATATTCAGGGATCTCAACTGATTGAGTCGCCGTCGTCTTCTAGTGGTTTCACCTCTCCAACCAAGCCCACATTAATGGAGCCAATTCCGCCATCCAACACCACAAACGTTACTAACTCCAATGCCCCAAGTGGCTCTTCTTCGCGTAGCCATAGTGGAACTACTAGACCAGATCGCTTTTTTATTACTTTCACTGAACTTTTATTTTTAGTATTTGCTTTAATGGTGTTGATTGGGTGGATCATTTATCGATCACAACCTAAGAGTCGACCTAGCTGACCTCGATTCGAGAGGCTCGATATGAACTCGGGTTGCCTGGAGTTCAACTGCTACTAGAAGAGCTAGACGATAGGTCTCACGCTTATTGCGAGGTACGTTCTAATCTGAATTTGGATATTCATGCATCATCTACTTCGTATCTGAAACCTTTATAATCGACTTAGAAGGTCCAATTCGCAGGTCGATAGTTATTTAAGCACCGACTTTAACTGAGAGGTTTTGGATGAATCACTTAGGTGTTTGAACAATTCCAAGAAGTTGGGTCTCCATCTCCTTTGCTCCTGGATATATGGACTTTTATCTCTATCTCTCAGCTACCATGGCATTGGTCGTCTGGTTTGCAGTAAGGCATAATATTGGATTAATTTGTAAATCAACAGGGCTGCATCTAGGGTGATCATCTATCTAGATGCAGCCCTGCTGATTTTAATTTCAAGGAGTCTTTCGCTAGCTATCGTGGACGTCTCGTAAATTGATTAGGTCGCAATCACTCCAAAGTGGCATGGTTCACAATTTGAAAATCCAGGGTGCTATTTTTATTAGAGGTGGCGGTCTATGTGCTACCTAAGGACGACCGGCGTGGGGCACCTCGACTCTGGTCGTCATAATTACTGCTTCAGTCTTGTTCTTGCGCAGGTGTTCAAAGGAGTCCGGAGCACTGCACAAAAGGAGCGTCTTTCCGTCCTCGCCGCCAAGCATGCATGCGAAGAAGCCCATCCCAGAGGGTGCAGGGATCTCGTCTGTAATCTGGCCGCCTGGGGCGATCCTAATTACTCGATTGGCAAGTGCGTCAGCCGCCCAGATCTGTCCTTGTGCATCCAATGAGCATCCATCAGGTGCTATGGTCACTTGTCCTATTGTCTCTCCAAAGGTTCCGAGCGTTGGTAGGGGAGCAAGTTCGGCCCAGGTGCGGCGATTTGAGAGCGTACCATCGTCTTCGATGTCGAAGGCGCTATAGCGACAACCCATGGTTTCGCCTACTATTAGGGTCTTTCCGTCTGGGGTGATAACAGAGCCATTCGGGAAGTACATCTCAGATGCTACAACTTGGCTTGTGCCATCCATATCGACCATCACTATTGAGGTGGATTTGGGATCAGCACCATTCATAAAGTCAAATCCAAAGTTACCGACATAAGCGTGTCCTTTAGCATCTATCGCCATGTCATTGGAGGGACCGCCGCTGTATTGTGAAAGGTCAGCATGCACGCTGGAAGTTCCTTTTGCTGTTGATCGAAGGAGGAGGTGGTCCTTCATCGAGACGACGAGCATCGAACCATCAGGCAGCCATCCAATTCCTGATGGTTGACCAGGTACTTCAAGCATTACTTCAGGAGCATTGTTTGAATCGAGACGGATCACCCTATGGCTGTAGAAGTCCGATAGCCACCACGAGCCGTCGTGCCACCGTGGTGATTCAAAGAAGGTGCCATTTTCTAGAATTGTCTCCAATTGATATTGTGTCATCGCTAATTTCCTCGAGATCTATATGGCCTATAACTGAGTCAAATCTAGCGCAGGCTGTATAGGTGGAGATGGCCATTTTTGAATCGATTCACCAATTTTCCCCGAATAGGTCGCTGTCTCGTATTTTCCATCGTTGATTGCTCATTCTTCTTCCTTGACTGATAATCATGCTGATTTCTATTTGGGTCTAATTGGTTATCAAGGATCAATTGGAGATGATTGAGACTTGATCAAGTTGCAATTTTTTAAGGATTAAAGGTTGGAGATGAGAAGGCAATTCATAAGCGCCGATGACGATGTATATTTGCTCCTATGACAAATAACGTTCCTACTGTGATTGCGACCTCCGGTGGATTTTTTCAGGGTAGACGAAACCCAATAGCCTATGGTCCACTTATCTATCACGCCATTGAGCGATCAGGCGTTAGGGGAAGAAGACCATCAATCTGCCACATCTCAACGGCATCTGGTGATCAAAGATATTTCCAAGCATCTTTGGATCAAGCTGGTAGAGATAGCGGATTTACTACATCACACCTGAATCTCTTTCCAATGCCGAATGTGGATGATATTGAGTCTTTTCTTGGCGAGCATGATGTTATTTGGGTCGGTGGCGGGAGCGTTGCCAACCTCCTTGCTATCTGGAAGCTCCATGGACTTGATGAGATTATGCATAGGCTTTGGCTAGGAGGAACCGTTTTAGGAGGGGTCTCGGCTGGGTCGATATGTTGGCATATAGGCGGCACGACTGATTCATTTGGTCCCGATTTGAGGGTTGTTGATAACGGCCTTGGTTTTATCCCTTACTCGAATGGAGTCCACTACAATTCTGAGGCCCAGCGGCGACCGCTTTTTCAGGAGGCTATTCGAAGTGGGGCTTTGCCCGAAGGGTATGCCAGTGACGACGGTGTGGGTTTGGTCTACGTTGGTACCTTATTTGAAGAGGCCATAACTGAAGTTGTAGATCGCTACGCTTATCACGTTTGGCGCGATGGCGAGGAGGTGAAAGAAGATCAAATAGTACCCAGGGTAATAAATGGTGCATGAGGCTAGTCTTGGATAACCTGAGAAGTTTTGTCATTTAGTCTATTTTTTCACCTTAGAGAGTCTCAAATCTCTTAGTTTGATCGATTTGAAATCAACTAATTCCCTTTTATAGCAATCTCATTCTCTAGTGCAACTTTTTTCTTTATCAACTTTCTTTCGGTTTTAATGCCCAGAAAATGGATACTCGAGGGAGTTTTTATACCCTAAAGACAAGGTTGGCAATATGGCTAGCAATATGGTTGACGAAGTCGGGTTGTTATAGAATTGATTAATTTTCGATACCGGGTTGGATCCGCCCCGTAGGCCTTTAATTGGGTTGTTTCGCCTTTAGCGATTGGATTCCATGAATCAGCGGTGTTACCAAATTTATGACGATCTCCTCTGGAAGATCTTCGTTGATAGGAAGGCCATTGGCAAGCGCCGCATGGATTATAAGGGACGGTATTAGATCGCCCACTCGGTTTAGCTCTTGCTTGTCGAGGGCGAGTTGACTTTGGTGTTGTTCCATAATATTTCGAAAGATCATCCGCCTCGGTTCCGCGATTCTCTTGTCAACCAGCTCCCTTAGTTCATCTTTTCTACGTGATTCCAAGATGAGCGCTAGAGCGATCTTTCCACTAGGAGCATTGAATCCTTCAACTACGCTCCTCGCGGCTGATATTAGGTCGTTGGTGAGATCACTGGATTGATCAGGAACTTTAATTCGAGGAAGAAGAGGTTCAACTGCAGCGATTACAAGTTCGGTCTTATTGGGCCAACGCCGGTAGATAGAGGCTTTTGAAGTGCAGGACAGTTCAGCAACACGCTCAATTGAGAAGGCTAAGAGCCCCTTTGAACAGAGTTCTTCTCTGGCTGCCCCAAAGATAGCTTCCTCTAGTTCACAGCCCCGGCGCCGGGTCTTGGTAACGGAGTTTTGGGTATTCATATTTTTATCTCGTTTGGGAATAAGAAACGCTTGCGTTCCTTATAGTATATCAGTTAGAAGTTTTTTGTGATTTGTGATTTGGAGTAAACATAATGCCGGAGAAGATTAGAGGGCCACATAAAGCGCCAGGACCGTTGGCCATTGCACTTATCGCTAGTGCTCAGTTGATGATTGTTCTCGACATAACCATCGTAAATGTTGCACTGCCCTCTATCGGCAAAGCGTTTTCCTTTTCGCCCACCTCTCTTACCTGGGTAGTAGACGCCTATACGCTTGTCTTTGGCGGACTGCTTCTATTGGGTGGTAGATCTGGCGATATCTTTGGAAGACGCAAGATGTTCATGATCGGGGTCTTACTCTTTGCTGGCGCTAGTTTTGCTGGTGGCTTTGCAACTAGTGGTGCGCTTTTGATTGCGGCTCGAGCTCTTCAAGGAATTGGCGGGGCTATTGCCTCTCCGACTGCGCTTGCTCTAATTGCTTCGAACTTTGAGGATCTCAAGGAACGAACAGAGGCGCTAGCGATCTTTGCCGCTGTCTCTGCGGCAGGGGCCTCAATTGGATTGATAGCTGGAGCATTGCTAACGCAATATCTTAGCTGGAGGTGGGTCTTCTTTGTCAATACCCCTATAGCTATAACCTTGGCTATTTTAGCGCCTCGGGTTTTGCGCGAGTCTGAAAAGCAACACGTTCCAGCCGACTTTATAGGAGCAATCGCATCTATCCTGGGTGTTTCAGGAATCGTCTATGGTTTTATCCATTCGGCAGCCTCAGGTTGGACCTCGCCAATTAGTATTGGGGCTTTTGGTATCGGAGTCGTTGGACTCATCTCTTTTTACCTTCGCGAGCGATCAGCCAAGCAGCCGCTCTTGAATCTTTCGATCTTTTCAAACCGTAACCGAAGCGGTGCTTACGCTGTCATGTTTCTAGTGGCTGCAGCGCTATTTTCACTCTGGTTCTTTCTTACCCAATTCCTCCAGGATGTACTTGGCTACTCGCCTCTAAAGGCAGGTTTTGCCTTCCTTCCTATGACCGCTACAGTTATGTTGATTGCCAAGAATGGAGCTAGAGCGATGCGTAAGATCGGGCCGCTCCCGCTTTTGGTCTATGGTCCCATGGCAGTTGGATTGGCATTGTTCCTGTTCTCCCGCCTTGGTCCCGGAGCATCTTATACAACACATGTTCTTCCTATCTTGTTGTTGAATGCCACAGGCCTTGGTGCTACATTTTCAGCGGTATTTCCTACATCTATGACAGGAGTTACTCCTAAAGAGGCTGGACTCAGTTCGGTTATGGTGAGTGTCGCTCAGCAAGTTGGAGGAAGCCTCGGAATTTCAGTCTTAGCGACTGTGTCAGCGGCTAGTGCTACGAACAAAGCTGCTCAGCTTGTTGCCTCCCATTTTACTGGCCATAATGCCAAGATCCTGATCGAGGTTTCAGGTTGGACATCAGGCTTTAAGGCTGGGGCAGTAATGGCTGTTTTGGCCGGTATTATTGCATTGTTTTCCGTTCGGCGACCTAAGCAGGAGGCAATCGCACCTGGAGTAATGACTAGCGTTGTTATGGAATAGAGTTCTTCTTTGATATCTGGGCGGATTCAACTTGACACCTACCAATTGCCCATACGATGTTGCAATGTTAGGCGTCAAGTTGGCAATCAATAAGGGGAACTTCACCTTGGAGTTCAAAAGCGGCCCATAGGGTAATTGATTGTGGTAACAGCGAAATAGAGGTTGCTGTAGAGCTCTTCCTTAGAGAAGATTTGCTAAGAAGATGGGCCCGCGAGAAACGTTGCCGCATCCAAGCTAGTAAATCCACAAGCGAAAAACCTCTGACCGCTCTGGAACCAGTTGAGCTAACCAGGTTGACGCGCCAAGTAGTTGAGCTAGAGAAAGTCTAGCCTTCCTTGTTGAAGAACGATAGACTTACCACGCATGAGAATCCGCCAAGCAAGAGAGATTTGCGCTAACGCAAGCATAAGTGCTCGAGCTTCGAGGTCACAGGAATGGCTCGTCTCGTAGTGGCATCTCGTGCTCCCTAGGCGTCAAGTGAGTTGGCATCTACAAAAAGACAATAATCAAGCGCCCGGTTGTGTTTGATAACAAACAAAGTGGTGTGTGCTTGTCTATAGGGGAATTTACACGAGGTACTCATGACTAATCAAACGGTGGCTCTTTACCATGGTTTATAGTCTGTAAAGTTGCTCTCAGATGTAGGTGACAGCGAAAAGGATCTCTATGGGCGATCACGGTTCGAGCAGTGGACCATATTGAGATCGAAGCGGCAGGGCATGCACGTCTCTATTTGATGGCTGTTGCCGGAAGTTGGCCGCAACTCCCCGACGATCTAGATACTGACCGAGCGGCCTTCGAAGCGGGCAACCCTACCTAGTGGTCTGCAACCATTGATGTACTTGCATTCGGCCTCGTAATTGATGATCCCGACCCGAATTTCATGTACCTCGATCATGGGAGCACGAGCCAGCACGAAGTTATCCGAGGCCTTAGTCATAGCGGCCGAAGCTGTCCCATTTTCGTAGTTCATTGGAGGGTTATGGAAAGAGCTGCGAGACAGACTCGGACTGGACGGGACGTTCTAGGACGCAACTGTTGGGTGAAAAGTGGGTATAAGTATTCGTCAATGACGTGGGGTTGATGGGATTCGTGGTTGATGGCATCAGTGATTTAATCCATCCACCATATTTTCTTCCCAGTGTGGTGAGTTCAGGAGCTTCGTAAAATGCCACTTTTCAAGCTGTAATCGCCTTTGCGCTTAGCGAATGGTAGCACAAAGGACGCACAGAGAGGAGATTTAGAGTGTCCACAACATCTCGACGTCCTAGCATGAGGATGGACCTTCGGACTACTCCAGATGAGAGGCGACTAATCGACCGTGCGGTTCAAGAATGCTCGAGCGATCTTGTAAATTTTGTTATTTCACAGGCATGTGAGGCTGCCCAACGCGTACTAGCTGATCGGGACAGTTTCGTCCTTGACGGAGAAGTACTTGAAGAGTGGAACAGAATCAATGCTGGACCCACAAGGGATCTTCTAGGTCTTTGCCAGGTCCCACAGCGCCCATCTTCCTTCGTCGAGTGAGCCCGAGGTATGCACCACCAGACCTCCTCTTCCTCGGTCATGATCTAAGCCAGTACCATTGTCGTTCATCGGAATAAACTGACTGGCTATATCGGCACGCCCTTCAAGCTACCTCTAGCGGCTCAACGCGAGTCTTTGTGGTCCCACAGCGCTCCAGTAACTCGGTTGTAGCCTACTATGCGTGGTGCATGGCACAGATTCGTTTTGACGTTGCACCCACAAGAGTTCAGCAGGATGAAGACATTATCCTGAGCCAATTGCCCTTCTAGCGCGTCTTGGAGTTGACCTTAGACACGAGAAGCTAGGCTTGGATCCGCTCTTGTGCGAGACGTAGTTCTGCGACTCCTCGACCTGTCTGACAAGATCGGCTGCCGCGGGCTTCTGATTCATGCGCAATCCGACGAGGCCCGTGACTTTTATCTCCGCCACATCCCCGAATTCGAACAGAGTCCAACGGATGACCTTCATCTAGTTTTGTTAATGAGGATATCCGTCGCACTTTACGAGCTGAAACATTACTCACAGAATCCCACCCCTATTGATCTCGAAATGCTTGGGAAAACACAGGCTGGCGCGCGTCACGCTTTCATATTTCATCGAACCAAACCTGTCCGCCAGTAGTCGGGCAGACAGATAAATATATCCCTCAGATGGGCTTTCATTTGCCCTAAAGCGCCCGATCGAGAGCATCGACGACTTGCGAAAACGTATCAATAAAGAGGTGCGCACCAAAGAAGAGACCCGACCTACAACCATTAGTCAATCCGAGAACTGGTTCTTCGGAGCGAACCGGCAGCAATCCGTGGGCCCTTCCACACCGATATCTGGGATGGATCCGCATCAAACCTTGCCAGCAAAGAGGCGGTCGCAATTTATCTGGTTGCTAGATGGTGAGCGAATCGCCCAGCTTTTGATCGGAGCGATAATGGCGATAGATACTCGATAATTGTAAGCATTGAGGCACTGGAGGTAGATGTCGATCTTTGGACACCCGTTGCCCAGCTCAATTTCCCGACTAACAGATCGATGCCCAGGATCTCTTTAGCAGGATTTTAAACAATCATAGAGTTAGAAAAGGACAACTGCAGGTGGAAGCACAATGTAGCTTAATAAATTCTAGTAATTCAGTCGGGAGCGTTATGACTTACGAGGCGCAGATCCGAGGTGCGGGAGGATCTGCTTGGCCGCAATAGGTATTTCCCTGTCACTGTAGCAATGTCGATGCGGCCGATGGAAAGCGTACTTGCCTTGACTTAGCTTAGGGCCTTCTTCCGTCCCCATTTGAATGCTCCTGAGAAAACTAGTTTGCAAAACCGCTACGATTGGCCAGACTGGTGGCTTTATCGGCTGGTCTCGACCTGAGACAGCGAGCAAAAATCAGATCGAAATGTGCTTTCTACTTTAAAGAATTGATAACGAAGACATCGAATGCAGGTGTGATCGAAACCAAGATGGACGGTACCGCTTAGCCGTTTTCATCGCTCCAGTAATCGAGGGCGTGCGTTACTTTAATCGGCAGCCCGCTAAGGCGAATCTTAGATAGGGTCATTGGGACGAGCCCCTTTTCGGGATCTACTCCCAGCGATTCAATTTCTGGATTTCGACGATTCCGGCGCCTTCGCCTTTTGGCCTGTCAATCTCGTTTCCAGCTGAGGTTATTTCGAAACCTCGTCACCTTGATAGCCAGGTTGTTGCGAGGCTTGACATTCCAGGCTTGACATTGCAGAGTTTGCCTTTAAAGAGGCATCTGAAACGCTTTGTTTGAGATTTTTGTTTTTATTGGGTTTTCCCTTGTCAACCCCCCCCGGGTGACCACAACCCCCGCGCAACCACAACAATGGGTGTTCCCTAGGTTGATTGATGATTTGTCGGTGGTTAATAGCAATCTTCGTGGCGGCGATAACCCAAGGAGCTAATTCGATCTCTTGATACGCTGTATTTTTGAAGTGGTATGAGCAATTTTGGCGTCGGTTCTCGCCTCTAGTGGCAGTGCCACCTAATCGATTCAGAACCATAATGTCGACCATGAGTCAAACTCGCTTTGATTAATCGTGCTAAGTTTGAGCCAAGAACGTATCGGAAGCGGGCTTTTTAAAGCGGCCTTCTTGAGTGAACTGCTTTGATTTTTAAGTTGAAGACAACAAAGACTAAGTCGGCTGCACTAATTGGATGGACTAAGGAGCACTGAGCTAATGCTGACAAATAAGATCGATCCCTCTGAAGATGATGGTGGCTCGGATGCTAACCAATACTTGGCCCCAATCTATGGATCTCGGGAGGTGGGTGAGCCAATTCCTCGCTTTAGGATGCCAGATTCTTCGAGTTCTCCACGTTTGATTGCCCAATTGATCAAAGATGAGTTGAATTTGGATGGCAATCAATCGTTGAATTTAGCTACCTTTGTGACTACTTGGATGGAGCCAGAGGCCGAAGAACTGATGGCTCAGAGCTTGGGCAAAAACTTTGTCGATGCGGATGAGTACCCTCAAACTATTGCGATTGCTGATCGATGCGTGAATATGATCGCGGATCTCTTCAATGCACCAAATAGCGGCCAAGCTCTGGGCACTGCTACCGTTGGATCTTCTGAAGCGATCCACCTAGCTGGCCTTGCCCTTAAATGGAGATGGCGAAATAGCCTTGGAGAAGGTGCGGGCGTGACTAGCCATCGAGTGCCAAATATCGTGATGGGGGCAAACGTCCAAGTCTGCTGGGAGAAGTTCGCACGTTATTTTGATGTGACTCCGCGATATGTTCCAATGGCATCGGATCGATACGTCATAGGGGTGAAGGAGGCTATTGACTTAGTCGATGAAGATACAATTGGAGTCGTTGGCATTTTGGGGTCAACCTATACCGGTGAGTACGAACCTATCGAAGAGCTCGCTAATGCGCTCGATGACCTACAAGCCACAAACGGAATTGATGTACCGATTCACGTTGATGCTGCATCTGGAGGGTTTGTGGCTCCTTTTTTAACTCCCAACTTGAAGTGGGACTTTCGGCTCCCAAGGGTCCATTCAATCAATACCTCGGGCCATAAATATGGTCTCGTCTATCCAGGTGTCGGTTGGGTAGTCTGGCGCGACCGGCAGTATCTACCCGATGACCTAATCTTTCATGTCAACTATCTTGGGGGCGATCACCCCACCTTCAATTTGAATTTTTCACGAGGATCGTCTCAGATTATTGCCCAGTATTACAACTTCCTTCGACTCGGGCGTCGAGGATACACACAGGTCATGGTTGCTTTGGACTCAACTGCTCGATGGATAACTCAAAGAATAGAGGAGATTGGACTCTTCAAAGTCTTATCTGCGGAGGAGACACTACCTGTGGTATGTATCTCTTTGGTCGATACCTCTCGTTATAGTGTCTTTGACATTTCATCTTCACTTCGCGAACGAGGATGGATAGTTCCTGCATATACGCTTGCACCTAATGCGTCTGAGATCGCTGTTTTGCGTATCGTTGTGCGCGAGGGGTTGGGGATGGATCTAGCATCAAATCTGATTGATGATCTTAAATCTGTTATAGATCACCTCATTAGGGGGCATAAACCGGCACCCCGAGTTAATCACCGCCACCGTAGCTTGGTTCCTAAAGGTGCCAAGGCCACCAAGGTTACTAGCGGTAATCATGAAGAAATAGCGATGCAAAAGCAAAAGGACAAGCCTCAGGGAATCTGCTAGATCTCTTGGTCTATCTGATTTGAGCGGTTCTTTGGAGAAAGAACTGGCTGACCTGCTGTGCAATGGCAAATGAGGATAACCATCGCTATTGATATCGCAACCGAAATCACCTACTGACGGATAGGATCAGCTGAAATCGGCTCAGCTGAAATCGGCTCAGCTGAAATCGGCTCAGCTGAAATCGGCTGTCCTAATTGGTTGGTTCGATTGATCACCAATGGTTTGATGGCTTACATATGTGCACCTGAGCATCGCAGTGACGAAGAATCAATTTGACTAAATCGTGGGTAGGGAGAGACAATTTAGAGAGGCTGATCTTATGAGGGCTTAGACTAACCAACCTTACAACTCCATGGCGCGGCGATGGCTGCTTAGTGATACCTAATTATTGCGATTTTTTTTTTGCAAATTGTCAATGAAGTATCTATGGTTTTATTTTTTATCGTCATGAAGATTTCTCACCCTCAATGCTTCCGATTGTCTCCAGCGACCAAGCCTCAAACCTCCGGTAATAGCGAAGTACATCGATGTCAAGATTTTGGCTCGATCTGATAAGTAATTGGTCGGTTGTCACCGCTAAGGCGCGGTGGGTTAGCGTTGAGTTGTTCTATGAGCAGACTAAGGGCTCGATTGATGCGGGGAGCATCAGGCTGACGAATGGTAACGGTAATTGCTCTTGGGCTATAGCGGATCTCACCGGGCTGATGAAGCAAGTTACGAGTAATGCTCCGGTACTCATTTAGATCACAGAGATAGTTGTTGAGCGTTCGAGCCAAGTCAAGTTCTGCGTTGTAAGCGAGCAATCTACAGACCATCTGTAAGGCCCGGCGATTGGTGACAGGCCAAGCTCTAGTGGCGTTGGGATCGATATCGGTAGCGGGGATCTTGGCGGGGATAGCTTTGAGTGCAACTCTTGCTTCCTCGAAGACCACACGTGCCACCTCGAGTTGACGCGAGAGACTATCAAGAGTGTTGTTTTTCTCTTTGATGTCGACAGTTTGGGTAGTAGCGTTTCTTCCAATAGATCTCTCAAGCTCTGCAACAGCTAATTCAGCGCTCTTGAGTGCGTTATGGGCTTGAGTGCGCATGGGATTGGTTACCTTGGCTACATTAGGGCGGCGATCCATGCGATAGTCACACAACCAACCAATGCTGTGGTGGTCTTGTAAGTACTTGAAGCTGTTTTCGATGCGCCACCGCGATCTCAGGGTGTGTGCTAGGCGAGCAGCACTGCTCACCAAATCAGAGGTGAGGATCTGCAATGCCACCTGACCATCCTCATAGATGCTGATCTGGCGGAGCGCTCCGACATCTTCTAGATGAAGAGTCTCTGATGCTACTTGGATGTAGTGTCGATATCCATCTATGGTTACCCATGAGTGTTTAGGTAAAACACTAGGTACCTCAAGAGGGGCACGGCGATAGGTGACCCAGTCGAAGCCGGCCTTGTTCAACTCGGCAAAGACCTTGGGGTAGGCACCACCCCGGTCAAAGCCGACCATCACCGGGCGGTCCCCACAGATGACCCGTAGCTGTTCAAGAGGACCCCACATGGTTTTGGAGAGCGACGACGGTGCTCCAGATGAAAAACAGATGGCCCGCCAATTCTCATCGACGATTAACGTGTCGTTCCTACCTGGCTCGCCGCGTCGTCGGCGGGTATTCCAACCTTTAGCCAGTGGAGCAGACCCGGTATAGGCAACGAAGTGATCGTCAACAAAGAACACTTCCGGAGCGCTATCGTCGGCCTCTAGCATTGCCTTGGCTAGAGCTACTTGTACTCTAAGAGGATCAATCTCATCGGCAAGGCCAGCGAGCCGGGGGCGCAGGGTTCGAAGATGAGGAAAGCGTTCCAAGCCGACCAGTGCTCCGGCGTCAGTGTCCAATAGGTGCTTGGTTCCCTCTAGTGACGATGCACCAAGTGCGAATCCAAAGGTTGCAACAAGCAACGTGGCGCTCACGTCGTAGCGGCGTGCGCTACCTGATGGCAACACACCGAACACAGCACTGGCACCCACTCGATCAAAAAAGCCATGCAAAAGCATCGCCCCTGCATAGGCACTTTGGCGGATCCCATCGCTGATGCGGGTAACTACTAGATTGTCGGTGTCGCTACTGTTTCCAAGATCGGGCTTTACTATGGCGGATTCGGCTTCTATGTTTGCTTGATCGGGCTTTTCAACCCCATCAATGACACTGAGGCGTAGTTGTTCGGACTCAGGGCGAACTCGCCGTGCCAGAAGACGGCTCACAGTGGCGGTCGAGACCGAAATTGCAGCGGCGATCTCGGTCCCTGGACGGTTTGCATCCGCCATGGCATAGGCCTGAGCAATCGCCTCATCACTGAGAAGCCGGGGTCGTCCCATAGGTGGGACCAAAGCGGCGGAACCGCCCTTGGATGCTCTGCCCCGCAATCTCGAGATGTATTCGGGTCGCAACTCAAAGAGAGCAGCCACCTCTAAGCCCGAGGCTCCTGCCGAAGTAAGTGCCACGATGGCCAAGTTTCGCATTCCTAGGTCCGCTGGATCGTAGACGAAAACTGCCCGAGGCCCCCAGCTCACCACCATCTCGCCGTTTACCATCGTCTTAGTGAGCTTGAATGGCGCAGGCATACCCGGAAGCAATTCGATTTGTTCTCGGCGTTTTCTCATCTCCTTATCATAGCACTATTGAACGACTTATGCAATTCCTAACATAAAAGAAATCCCTGTTCAAAACAGGGATTGCGGCTCAACTACCGGAGGTCTGAGCCTTTGAGGCGCCCAGTCAAATTGGGATCATTTGGCGGGTGGTTGATCCACATCTATGTTAGGAGAGCCGAAAATGGTTGCCGATAAAGCTGTGACAAAGAATCACTGTTGAGGTGCAACGAGCCGACGAAATAGTTTCAGATTCCTAAGGTAGAGACCAGTGAATGCCAGATTGATCACTCCTACAATGAGGAGTTCCACACCACGAGTATTACCTTGAACAGCCAACAAATATAGACCAAAGAACACTATGATAGCGACACCCGACAGACTGATAACCACCGAGGACTTCGCCCACTCAAGTGCTGCTTGATTGATTTTGGACGTACCTCCGAGGCTGTGTTTGACTACTGCATTTCGAGCTTGGCGACGTTCTGTTGGCGAACATTCCCGGTAGTTTGGGCCGCCGATCAGAACGATCATTGTGTCATCATCGACATGACTTGGATTTCGTTAGTATTCATTCATTCGACTCCAGATAGAACTTGGGTTGTTTTGCTCTCGAACAATAATGCAACTGCCACTATACAATATTACCTCGGCATCCAAGAGAAGTAAATTGGCTCCCTGATGAACTGGTCCAACGAAACGCCGTCTCAGTTGATAAAGTTGCCAGTTGGTAAAGTTGCAGTCTATATTTTGTGGTTGGTCACTTGTTCGACTAGTAAGTGCGAGTCTGCATATCTTAGAGTCAGCGGCCCCTTGTCACTTTAGACGAAGGGTAGTCGTTTGAGAGAGTGTCGAAGCTCAAATCATCTTTACAATCTTATCCCATGGACTCATCGAAGTCCCTAGTGTTATTGCTAACCCGAATGGCTTCTGTGGATGGTGCATGGTGCTGCGATCATGGTATCAAGGAAACCCATTGATTGACCGAGATACTTTAGCGCCGTTCGAATCTAGTTCATTTCGTTTTCTTGTCGATTGAGTGCGATCAGACCCACATTTAGATGAATAGACGATTAAATGATGTTGTGGAATAGCTTTCTTGACATATGAGATCGAAGGTGCAATATGGCCTTGATGAGCGCTCGGCTGATGTCGAGATCTTTCCTGCTATCAATTTGAGATGCCAGAGGGTAGTCTTAGCCGTTTGACAGGGTTGCAAAAGCTCTTCGTGATCATTTTGGTTTCCTTGGTTCCCATACGAGCTGAAGGTTAGCCTTATGGGTGATTTGGCTAAGGATCGCGGTGATGCGCACTGTTTAAATAAATGTACTTTAAATTAATGCGCCCTGGATCTAATGCACAAAGTGAGATAGCCTACGGCCTATTGTCTTCGCCTGTTGGAAAACGATAGGTAGTTGTCTGTCGCCTTGGCTTGGGTCATCTAAGGCTACGAGTAGGAGAGATCGACCGCGACCCATGATCGCTGGTTTGGTCGATCTCTTAGGGAGTTGGATTTGTTATAACTACCTGGCACCATCTTTTACCAAAAGGGCGTCACCTCTTGAGTAAAGGGAGACTGTTTCAGAGTTGGCCACCAGTGCAGCTTCAGAGGTGGGTATTGCAACGATGATCAATCTGTCACTTTTATCTAAAAGTGTCAACTTTATTGTTGATCCAAGAAAGCTTTTGGCAAGAACTCGGCATGTATCATCGCCACCATCTCGAACACCAATCGACTCTGGCCGTACAAGGACCTCAACTTGACTTCCAGATGGAAAGGCTCCGTCATAGGCGTAGTTGATTGGCCCGACCGTAGCAACCTCGACCGTGTTGGAATTGATTATCTTCCCTGGGAGGCGGTTGACGGTGCCGACAAATTCAGCCACAAATTCAGTGGCAGGATTTGTATAGACCGCGAGTGGGGTATCGAGTTGCTCTAGTTGACCCTGGTGCATGACTGCTATACGATCAGCGATGGCAAGTGCCTCCTCCTGATCGTGAGTGACAAAGAAGGTTGTGATGCCTAACTCGAGTTGAATTCTTCGAATTTCATCTCGAAGAGACGACCGTACCTTCGCATCAAGAGCAGATAACGGTTCGTCCAATACAAGTACTTCAGGTTTGATTGCAAGTGCACGGGCGAGTGCAACTCGTTGTTGCTGGCCACCTGATAGCTGATGAGGGTAACGATCGGCCTGGTCTTTGAGACCGATTAGCTCAAGCAACTCATTTGATCGAGCAGTTCGGTCGCTCTGCTTCTGGCCGCGCACTCGAAGGCCGAACTCTACATTTTCTCTTGCTGTCATATTTGGAAAGAGGCTGTAGCTTTGAAAGACCATTCCGATATTACGTTTGGCTGCAGGAAGAGAGGTAACGTCGTGGTTGCCAATGGTAACGCGTCCGCTATCTGGCATCTCGAGCCCTGCTAGGACTCTAAGTGCTGTTGTCTTTCCGCATCCGGAAGGGCCCAAAAGGACGATTAATTCGCCTGGGTCAGCATGCAGGTTGAAGGATTTTAAGGCCGCCACGTCCTTGAAGTTCCGGGCGATTCCATCGAATTCGACCGGCAGTCCTGAGCGACCGTATCGTCCACCTTGGGTATTTGTCTTCGTTGTCAACGATAATTCCTTTTACTTTTACTTAGCAATTTGGTTCAGATCTGTCAGCGCTGGCTTGAATTATGACCTGCGCTGTTGCCATTATGAAATTTCGAGATCGTCTAGTACTGGAGTGCTCCGTTTGGCGCGACGCTGTGAGAAGACGATCGTGATAACGGCTAGCGGTATCCAGGTAAATAACAGCGCTAGCAAAGAGAGTGCTACGGCTTGGCTTGCAGCCAATTGTCCAACCTGGACCAAAAAGACTGGAAAGGTGGTGAAGCTTAGGAGCGATGCGACTGCAAATTCACCCAAACAGAAGGCAAAGGTTAATATCGATGCCCCGATGATCCCACCCCGTAGATTTGGCAGTAAAACATATCGTAAAAGTTTGATCCACCCAGAGCCCAATGATTGGCCAGCTTCCACTAAGGTCTTTAGATCGATAGATTGTACTGCAGAATCCAAAGCTCGATAGCTAAATGGCAGTGCTAGTACGACGTATTCCAACGAGAGTATTACCGGTGTGCCATAGATGATATTGGGAAGCCCCCTAAATGAGGTAATGACCCCCAAAGTTACCACGACAGACGGAACTACGAGTGGAAGCAGCGATGCAGCTTCAAAGACACGGCGCAGCTTTGGAAGACGGACATGGACCCAAACAACAGTGGGAATCAGAAGTAAAAGGGTGAGAAAGACAGTTCCAACCCCCACCTTTGCTGACAGAAAAAGTGTGCTCCAGAATTGTGCAGTCCCAAAGAGTTGAGTATATGCCGAGATCGTGAAGCTGTTATGGTTCCCCAGAAATGAGAATCTGGCCGATGAGACGATTGGCACGATGAAAAAAAGGCCAACCAATGTCAAAACAATATATCTAAATGGTCTTCCTAGACGCAACACGTCACTGGAGTTATTGGCTGATCCTGGTTTGGATGTGATATCTGGAGCTATCGTAACCACTTAGAGGTCCTCCTTTGAATTGTCGCATAGATCAAACCAGCGATTACGACGATGAGAATCATTCCAGCTCCAAGCGCATCCCCAAGGTTGGTCTGTCCGGCTAGGACGTTTCCGGAGATGAGTGCGCCCAATTGGATGGGAACTAATGGAATCGTTCCCGAAGTCAGGGCTTGAGCGGTTGCGTATGCTGCAAAAGCATCAGTGAAAAGGACGATAAATGCTGCGAAGATCGGAGGTGCCAATAGGGGAATGCCGATCCATCGCCAGAACTGCGAGCGTGAGGCGCCTAAAGATTCCGAAGCATCCACCCACTCTTTGCGAAGAGCTTGAATAGGCGGAAGCATAATGAGGATCATTAGAGGGATGAGAAAGTATTGGTAGACGATGGCTAAGCCAGTTACCGAATAGAGCGAAAAGCCGTGCGAATATAGGTCAAAGCCAGCTGACTGTAGGAGTTTGGTTACGATACCAAAGTTTCCAACGGTAGCAACAAATGAAAATGCTAGTGGGACACCTCCAGTATTCGCAAAGACGCCAGAGCCTGCGGTGACTAGGGAGCGCACGATTTTGTTGGAGGTGGAACTTACCGCTAAAGCAGCCAGAAGGCCTACCACTACAGCAACTAGTGCCGCGACAAATGAGAGTTGGATACTCGCTATGAAGCTCTTTAGATATACACCATGGATTGCTTCGTTGAAGTTAGAGAGGGTAAGGTTGCCCTTACCGTCTTGAAATGCGGTGGCAATCACCGATACTGCCGGTACTGCTAGGAAAACCCCAAGATACGCGACAAATGGTAATGTTCCCGCAGCATTTTTCCAGCCCCGACGCCGCCCCCGCAAAATGCGACCAGCAGGTTCGGGAACTGATGTTCCGTCACCTGCTGGAGATGGCGAACGATCGAGGAGCTCGTCGTTTAGTGTCAACTACACTCCTTGTTCGCTTTAGCTACTTCTTGTTATCTAAACTAGCCTGTTATTGATGGCCACTGGTTTGCAACCAGTGCTTGGGCTGCAGAGAGCTGTGATCCAGTTGGGAACTGAGGTTGCCCAGTAACCGTAGGCAGCAAGCTCAGATAGGTCGAATTGACAGTTCCGGCCGTTTGCATGGCTGGAAGTAGGATCGGACGAGCAAGCCCCTTTAGGTAGAGGTTTTGCCCTGCGGCGGAATAAAGGTACTCTTCCCAGAGGCGAGCAGCAGCTGGGTGTGGAGCATTAGCCGAGATTGCCTGAGCATAGTAAGAGGCGTATTGACCATTAGATGGTACGAATACTTTCCAGTTGACCTTGCCCTTTGTCGCTATTGCATAAGCAGCATTTAGATAGTCCCAGTCGATGTTGACCTTGATTTGGCCGCTCTCAATGACAGCAGGGGAGCTCTGTACTGGTACGAAGTTGCCGGCAGCAGCGAGCTTCTTGAAGTAGTTGAGTCCAGGCTGGATATTGGAGAGGGAGCCTCCATTTGCGAGACTAGCAGCATATACTGCACCGAAAGCGGCACCTGCGCTCGTTGGATTTCCATCGAGGGCTACTGCACCTTTGTATTGAGGTTGTAGAAGGCTAGCGAAACTCGTTGGGGGATTTGAGCCAAAAGCGCTCGCATTGTATCCAATTGAGATGTAGCCGCCGTAGTCATAGTACCAGTTTCCCGCTGCATCTTTAGAGTTACTTGGGATCTGGCTCCATTCAGCAACTTTGTATGGGCTAAAGAGACCCTGTGAGGCACCGAGAAGGGCAAATGATGGTCCTACGTCAACAACATCAGGCTCCTTGGAAGTTCCTTTTTCCGCTTTTAGAGCTGCTAATTCTTGGGCTGATGAACCATTTGGGTTCTCGCTTGTGATAGTAATTCCGTATTTCTTCTCAAAGGATGAGATTAGCTGGCCATAGTTCGCCCAACCTGGTGGTAGCGCTATAACGTTGAGCGACCCTTCTTTCTTGGCCGCAGCTATTAGAGCGCTCATACCGCCTCCGGCTTGAGCTGATGTGGCTGTGGCCCAATTCGTTGACGACGATGCCGCAGTGGTCGCAGTACTTGAGCTACTGGTCGATCCACAAGCGCCAAGCACAAGTGCTAGTGCTGTGCTGCTGAGCGTAATCGCTACTTTCTTATTCAATGTTCCTCCTGTTTTGAACCCCTCAGATGTGCAAAATTTAGCATCAAATTATGAGAACTGTATTCAGTTTGCAAAAGATTTATATCTTATTCATTTGTTTTCCACCTTCCGTTCAATGGGTGGTAACCGTTTAAAGGGCGCTGATAGGGTAGTCAAACCTCGCAGATCTTTCCTTGACAACTCTTACTTTGTGGTTAGTCGGAACGACAGAATGGGAGATTGTAGGGTATTAGTTTCAAAAGGAAATCTGATCCTACCTCATGGTTGCATTATTTGGTAGATTCCAGTTCTAGCTTTTGGCGATTATTCAAACTCTGAGTTTTCTATGCCGCCTAAAGGTGCTGGTCTACCAATTATTGTCTCTAGCGAGGCTCCTTTGAGCTAGGAGCGTGACAATAAGTCCGGTGAGTTTTGATCATCGGCTGTTCAGCGTCAGTTAAGTGGATATCTAGCGGTAATGAATCATCTTTGAGTAGTTGAATTCTATTGTAATTAGATATTATGCCGAGATTTATAGCCTCTCAATAAAGACATTGACTTGGTGATAATTCTTGCACTTGGTTGAATTGTGTATTTTTTGTTTCCATCGACAGCTTTTCTATTCATATTTCAGGAAAAATTATGTTGCGCGCTGATTTACTTTATTTAGTTATTATGACCCTAGTAATAAAATATATAAAAGCGGTTTGCTTCAGCATCACTAGATATGGCAGAAAGGATCACCAAAGGTTCATTTTCTTATTTAGATATGGATGAACGTTCTAACTTCAATGGTTATCGTATTGATCCGAATAATATTAACACTTGAAGCTTAAGGTGTTATTGCGATCAAAGGTGGTGGCGAGAATCACCTTAGAACAATAGATATATAATCACTGATCTTGTTACTAAGCGTGATCCGAAGTTGGCAGGGTCAATTGAGTTATGCCGTTTTGCCTTGGTGTTCTGGATCCGAATTGTAGTATTTCGTGGCTTGTAGCGGATATGCAGAGTTGTACTGGCAGGTCAAAATCGTGTGCTCACGAGAAGATGGCTTCCATTTTCCATGCCTTCTTCTCGTTGATTTGTATCTAATGTACTTGAAATCAAAGAGGGTAATGGACCTAGGCGATCGATTTGGAGGTCGACCAAAGAGGCATATCTTTACCTGTGGTGCCCTTTTGCGAAGGCAGTGTCATGGACGGCACCATTTCCGCTATGGTTTCAGGGAAGTGGCCGATTATCTCTTTTGGGTCAGATCTATAAGATCGTTGCTATCCGGACGATCAACTGGGTGATTTTCTCAGTATCTTCTGATCATTTATTTAATAAACTCTACGATTTGTTAAGTTGAAACGCTTTAATGCACATTATTATGAATTTCGGCTCTCGCATGAACCGCCGTGAGAGGAGATTTTTACTCATCTTTAACAATCATTTGGTCTCGAATCTTTGATCTAACGCGGTGAATTTGATGAAAAGATGACTGACTCTAAAGATTTTTGTTTGCTTTATCCCTAGGCGATGATGGCAAAGACTTCATAACTACGTTGCTTTTGTATAGCAAAAAGGTGCCATTGGTTTTGTGACCCAGAACGCGGACTAGGAGTGACCACTAAGGGTCTTTGACATCTTGGTAGGTTGGATTTCGCTTTGTAGGGCCTCTTATCAAGGCGAAAGAGTGAGATTGATGGTGTGTTTTGAGGCTCTTGCTCCTGGCGATGAGTTGATCCAGCGGCGACGTCGCAATAGCAAAAGAGTACCGTTTGGCAAAAGAAGACCGTGATGCCACTGACACCTCTAGTGGGCGACTCTAGTGGGCGAGTCAGTCTGGTTCTAGCATCGAACTCGATGTAGTCGTTTCACCAATAACTACCACAATGGACGACCGGAGCCTATATGTGGACTCTGGTTGGAGGGTAGCAAAGATCGCTGTCTTTGCTTTTGCCAGCAAGCTCGGTCTCCATTAGCTTTTTATAAATCTAGTTAGCCACGCCATGAGTTATCAGAGTTTGAGGCATCCAAGGCGGCTAAATGTCAACGACTGATGCCTCGGTGAACTGGCTATTGTAGAGGCGGAAGTACGCGCCGCGCAATGCGATCAACTCTTCGTGGTGACCCTTTTCGACAATGCGGCCAGATTCCATCACTAAAATTATGTCTGCGTTTCTAATCGTTGATAGACGATGAGCTATCACGAAGCTTGTGCGTCCCTGGCGCAGTCGAGCCATTGCGTCTTGTATAAGTACTTCTGTTCGGCTATCTACGCTACTGGTTGCTTCGTCAAGGATCAAAACCGTTGGCTTTGCCAAGAAGGCTCGGGCTATCGTAAGGAGTTGCTTTTGTCCCTCGGAGAGGCCCGAGGCCTCCCCGTCTAGGTGTGTATCATAACCGTGGTTTAGAGTACGAATGAATCGATCGGCAAATGCAGCTTTTGCAGCTTCTTCGATCTCTTGGTGGCTCGCACCCTGTCGGCCATAAGCAATATTTTCCCAAATTGTCCCGCCAAAGAGCCAGGTATCTTGTAGGACCATCCCGAAGGAACTTCTAACGCTCTCCCTCGAAAGGCTGGAGTAGTCCATCCCGTCTAGGGTGATCGATCCCGAATTTATCTCATAAAAGCGCATCAGGAGGTTGACTATAGTTGTCTTTCCGGCTCCGGTAGGGCCAACGATCGCCACAGTCTGCCCAGGTAGAACCTCGAGGCTAAAGGAGTCGATCAGCGGCTTGTCGACTGCGTAGCAAAATGAGACGTTATCCATCTTGATATGGCCGGCTATGGTCGAGTTGAGAGTTGTTAGATCTTTTAGTTCGACCTCTTGAGGAGCGTCTAAAAGTTCAAATACCCGTTCAGCTGATGCAAGGCCAGACTGGAGAAGGTTCATCTGACTGGCTATCTGGGTCATTGGTTGGGTAAATTGTCGTGCATATTGTGTAAAGGCGACGACGTTTCCAAACGACATAGCGCCAGTTGCTACTCGATATCCACCTATTACAGCGATGGTCACATAGTTGAGGTTCGAGAAGAACTGCATCATCGGTTGTATTATCCCAGAGAGGAATTGGGCCTTGAAACTTGCAATGTACATCCTCTCATTCATGGAGTTGAAGGTGTTCATTGAGGCCTTAGATCGGCCAAAGGTTCTAACCAAGTTGTGGCCGGTATGCATCTCTTCGACGTGACCATTTAGAGCGCCGGTCTCCTTCCATTGTGAGGTAAATTGCTTTTGTGACCTCTTTGCAATCTGACCTGCGCCAAAGATTGCCAAAGGTACCGTGATTAAAGAGACAACTGCGAGGATGGGGGAGATCCAAAACATCATCACCAAGACTCCTATGATCGTCAAAATCGACGTCAAGAGCTGGCTAAGCCCCTGTTGGATCACTGTGGAGATGTTGTCTATATCGTTTGTGACCCGAGAGAGAATGTCGCCATGGGGATGTGTGTCAAAGTAGGAGAGAGGAAGCTTGGCAAGCTTATTCTCTACGTCACTTCTCATGGTTTTTACCGTTCGCTGTGCTACCCCAGCCATGATAAAGCCCTGCATCCAGCTGAGAACGGAACCTAAAACATAGGCACCAGCGGTCTCGCCTGAGAGGGTAAGTAATTGGTGGAAGTTGACGCCGCCATTGGAGCTCAAAGCCATACCCGAGAGCATTGAAGCTAGATGAGCTTGGCCGTGGGTTACTAGATAGTGGGTGACACAGGCCTGGTTTTGATGACAAAGAGACATCAAGGCTTTGACCTTGGAGTTGGATGCGACAATTCCATTGAAGATGACGTTAATGCTGTCGCCTAGCAATTTAGGGCCAACCACCGAGAAGGCGACTGCAAACGAACCAATGATCAGGGCCGCTATTAAAAAATGCGCCTCTGGATTGAAGCGTTTGACCATCGCCTTTGCTGTCGCCTTGGTATTTTTCGATTTTCCTATGGGAAGTCTGGCGTTTTGTGGACCACCTCGCATCATTTGAGGGCTCCTTGATTTAGTTGAGATTCGACGATCTGCTGGTATTCCTGACAAGTAGCGAGGAGCTCTTCGTGGTTCCCTATGCCGGCGACTCTACCTTCGTCTAAAACGATGATCTGGTCGGCATGCATGATCGTACTTACCCGTTGGGCGACAATCACCACGGTGACATCACTAAGCTCACGCTTTAGGGCCGCTCTAAGATTGGCATCGGTGGTAGCGTCGAGTGCTGAAAAACAGTCGTCAAAGAGGTAGATTGGCGAGGTTTTCACCAGTGCTCGGGCTATTGCTAGGCGCTGGCGCTGTCCTCCTGAGACGTTGGTACCGCCCTGGTCGATCTTAGCCTCTAACCCTCCGGCCATAGCCCTAACAAAGTCAAGGCCTTGGGCGATCTCTAGCGCTTTGTAGAGTTCTTGATCGCTGGCATCTTGATTTCCGAAGCGTAGATTGTCGGCGATTGTACCTCTGAATAAAAATGCAGATTGGGGGACGATTGAGATCTCTTTCCATAGCGTCTCAAGATCTTGCAATGAAACGTCAACTTCGTTGACCATGACCCTACCTGCTGTTGGGTCATAGAATCTTGGGATCAGATTGAGTAGTGTTGTCTTTCCGGATCCAGTGCCACCAATAATTGCTGTCGTTTGATTGCCGAGGATCTTCAGCGAGATATCTTTCAGAATGGGTTCTTCGCTGCCACTGTATCCAAAACTCACCTCTTCAAAGGTGATGGCTTTTGTAATTGTAGTTGGAGCCATGGGATTTTGTGGTTCTTGAATCGACGGTGTGGTATTTAGAACGCCCTCGATTCGTTCAGAGCATGCGATCGCTCGCGGTAGGAGTGAAACCACAAAGACCGCAATCATAACTGAAAAGAAGATCTGGGTGATATATGTGATAAAGGCTACGAGATTTCCAACTGGCATAGATCCGCTGGAGATAAGGTGGCCGCCAAACCAAACCACCGCGACGGATGAGAGGTTCAGAATGGCCATAAGAGTTGGCATCGCGATGGCGAAGATGCGGTTGACCTTGATTGAGGTTTCGGTAAGGGTAACATTTGCAACTTCGAATCGGTCTTTCTCCGTCTCGGTCTGGAGAAATGCGCGTACAACTCGAATACCAGTGATCTGCTCACGTAGGACTTGATTGATACGGTCGATCTTGGCCTGGATCGACTGAAAGAGTGGTACGACCAATTTGATCATGGTATAGAGAACTAATGCCATCAATGGTACGACGACGACGATCACTAAAGAGAGCTTGGCGTTCTCTCTGAGCGCCATTATTACCCCACCGACTGCCATAACTGGTGCCATTACCATCATGGTCAAGGCAACCTGTCCAAAGAGTTGAATCTGTTGAATATCGTTGGTATTCATGGTGATCAATGATGCGGTAGAAAAGAGGGTCATGTCATATTGTGAGAACGATTGGACTTTAGAAAAGACCATAGCTCTCAAATCGCGCCCGATTCCCATTGCGGTTCGAGAGGCGAAATAGACGGCCACCACAGAGATTGCACCGAGGGCGAGGGTGATTACTATCATCTCAATCCCACTCTTGATGATGTAGTTCAAATTGCCGGTGATTACGCCATTGTTGATTAGGTTAGCATTTAGATTTGGCAGGTAGAGGTTGCCGATGGTCTGGATCACAATGAGACTTATAACTATTGCTATAGCGCGTTTATAAGGCGGCACGGCGCGCCGAAGAATCTTAATTAACATCTGACCTGTTTATTCGTATTGGGTATCACTCACAGGAGCAATTGAATCAACTTTATATTTTAGAACTGTAACTTCTACTACGCTATCGTAGTCTGTGTGGTATTACTAAAGGTTCCAATGGGATTTGCCTTATGGATTAATCCACCTCGTCTCTCACTGCTTCACGCCCATGAGCCAAATTAGGCCGGTGTAAGTGTGGTTTTGAGACATTGACGAGACAGTGGCGGCATTTGATAACATACTTATCAAGTTTCGTAGGCAAGAGCCATTTTGGAGTCAGATTCGCGGAGTAGCGGATGTGGAGACGCAAACACACATGTATTGAGAAGTCGCTCTACCAATGACATTTCAAAGTGCCTTGCGTTGAATCGGTATGCGAATTCCTCGAGACATAAGTTGCTTATGTTCCTCATCTCCGTGGTATGTTCCGTCGATAAATTTCTTGCAGTTTCCAATTTAGGATCTTGAGCCATTTGAATGTTACGTGTGCTTGTTTGTCTTTGGATAAAGTGAACCAATGCGCTAGTCCAAGGTCTTGCAGCACATACCCCGTAACTTGGGTCACCATTACTTATCAGCTTGGTGTCGGAATCTAAACATCTCACAAAAACATCTTTGGGTGATTTAGCAGTGGTATCTTTGATTACTTCCATGAAGCAATGAGTAGGAGCACCATTGCTAATCGATACTCCCATTAGAACATTGGTTTGTTTTGTTCCCTTTCCTCTTTAGCCTTCGCCATGGCTCTCACCACCTAAAAAGAACTCATCTATCTGGACGCTTTCTCCAAGTTTGTATAAACCATTTCGGTCAGCCATTGCGCTCAGCCATTGCCTTAGGTAGCTTATTTAGCATCAACCAGCCAGTCGAATAAGATACTTGAACGAATTTAGCAAGGGCTCTGATGGCTAGGGGGTAGTAGCCGAAAGACCACGCTTGTCGTTGGACAATAGATAGATAGCAGAAAACCACTCGGAAAAAGAGATATGACTTCGATGAAAGATGGTTCCGGAGGTAACGCTAGTTTGACGGTGAAAAGATTTACATTGAAAAAGTGGAGCTCGAGATGCTGCATTTCTTGAAATGATTTGCCCTGACTAAGCCTGGATCCACCGAAAATTTAGCCGCTCAACTTTGATTTAGACATAGAAAAGGTGCTCTGAACTGGTAGAATGATGTTTGAACACAATTCAAATCTATCAGTTCAAGGAGCACCTTTTAGATGCGAGCATCTGCTAGTGCTTTAGAGTGTTTGATAGTCACCTTTGACGATTCGAACGCAGTTTCCAACAGTGGGTTAATACTCCCTATCACCCTTGCTGAGAGACTTGGCCTTAGGGATCTCTTTGATTTACACATTGACCTAGAGGATCGTCCTGGACGAGCAAATGTTGGCAGAAAAGCTATGGCTATCGTGGCCTCCATTTTGGCCGGTGGTGATTGCATTGATGACACTGCAATCCTTGAAAGCCCAAATGCGCAAGTTATCCTTGGTCAGATAATGCCAGCACCATCCACTCTTGGTGTCTTCTTGCGTAGTTTTGAGACCAGTGACATCGCAGATGTTGAACGAGTTGCAGCTTTGTTGCTAAAACGAGCCTGGCTAGCTGGAGCAGGTCCAGGTGATGAGCCGCTCACCATTGATGTTGATTCCACGATATGTCAGGTATATGGAAACAAAAAAGAAGGAGCTTACTTTGGTTATACCAAAGTAAGGGGGTATCACCCACACCTAGCAGCAGTTGGTAAAACAGGTGACATTCTTGGAATAGTGACACGTGAAGGCAACGCCAATACCGCTCGTGGTGCCGGGGAGTTTGTAACTCAGGTAATCAACAATGCCAGAGCCGCTGGAGCAACTGGTGAAATAACCATGCGTTTTGACTCTGGGTTCTACTCAAGAGCCGTTAGAGACGCAGCTAGTGCGGGTGATGTTCGCTTTTGCATTACAACACGGATGTCCAAGAGACTAAAAGGTATCATCTCCGATATCCAAGAGGATGCCTGGACTTCAATTCCCTACTGGCTTGAAGGTGGAGCTGATGTAGCAGAAGTCAAATATCGCGCATTTGCAAAAGATAGACAAGACGTTCGTCTTATCGTAGGAAGAACAAAGCCTACTCCAGGGTCTCAGCTGGCACTATTTAGAGACTATGACTATCACGCATTTATTACCGATCGACAAGGCGAAACGCTTTTCCTTGAGGCTGATCACCGAGCACATGCCCAGATCGAACTAGTCATCAAGGATCTCAAAGGAGGTTCTAGGTGGAATCATGTTCCATCCAGATACATGAACGCTAATGCCGTTTGGTTGGCTCTGGTCTGGTTAGCTCTGGTCTGGTTAGTTATTGGTGTAACTGCACACAACCTGGCGCGGTGCAACTGCACAAATAGGTGCTATTGCAGAAACTGTAATAACCACACCAAAGCTTCGACGGTGTTACTTTCAGATCGCAGGACATATCACTCGTTCAGCTAGAAAAGTAATACTGCATCTTGAAGAACACTGGCACTATAAGGATAAGTTCTTAGAGGCTCTTGATCGGATCAGAAAGTTTGAGATCGCCATCACCTGAAGATCTGGTTACCTAACACACTGAATATTACTTGAAACAACTGCTCTAGAAGACAAGGGATTAGGTCACTATGGCCAAAATGAGATTTCAGAATCTCAAAAATGACCAAACAGGCTCAATCACAAAGCGAATGGGTCATATTTGGCACTCTGAAACCAGTTACGAGTCATAGACGCTCCGTCAAACCTAAATCAGTTCCGAAAAACCGACTCAGAGTCACACCGAAGGGCTCAAGCTGGTCCAATTCTGTGGATTCAGGCTAAGGAAAAGCCGAGGCTATTCTGGCGAGGGACAAAGGGGTTACAATGATCTCCTCCCTCAGATCGCCTACTCGCAGTAGAACTTATTGATGAAGCTCATAATGCTGGAGCTAGATTACGACTAGCGGTTAAGGAACTCGGTCTGTCACTACGCAGTTACCAGAGGTTCCAAGGCTGAAGGTGCGAATACCCATGACAAGCGTCCCTTTGTCATTAAGGCTAAACCAAGCTTTGCCCTTGATGAATCAGAACGTCAAGAGATATTAGATACGCTCCACAAAGAGGAGTACTCATCACTTCCACCAAGTCAAGTAGTTCCATCTTTAGCTGATAAGGGTATATATCTCGGATCAGAATCTACCTTTTATCGTATTCTTCGAGATAACAAGCAAAACAACCACAGGGGTAGAGCTAAAAAGCAAGTCAAGCGTGGTACACCTAGTCACCTAGCGACTTGTCCACTTGAAATTTGGGTCACGGACATCTCTTGGCTCCGTGGACCAGCTAGTGGTATCTACTACTACCTGTACTTCGTAATGGATCTATATTCAAGAAAGATAGTTGGTTACGAAGTGTATGGATGCGAATCGTCTCAGCAACTTAGCGACGTAGTAAGAAGAGCAACCCTCCTAGAAGGAGGAAGAGCTCCAAAGATATTACATAGTGACAACGGCTCACCGATGAAAGGATCATCTCTACTGGAGCTTTGTTACAAGATGGGAATCACCACCTCTAACTCACGACCTTTCAATATCAGATGACAACCCTCACATCGAGGCGCTCTTTCGTACAACCAAGTACTGGCCAGGTTATCCTTATTCAAGGATTTGAAAGCCTTGCAGATAGTCGGATCTGGGTGGAGAAGTTTGTCAGTTAGTACAACTACCACCACCGCCATAGTGCTCTAAAGTTCGTCACTCCACACGATGTCCACGAAGGTAACCATATGGAGGTACTCTCAAAGCGAGCCGAGCTCTACAAGAGAACAAAGGAACTCAATCCAAAGAGGTGGGTCAACTCCAAAGTGAGAGATTGGAGCCTCACCTGGCGAGAACATGGACCACACCACCGCGAGATAGATCGGTCGTTAGTCAAAGTTTGCCTGCTAGTTCTAAAGTATCTTCAATGACTATTTGACTTAGTTGGTAGTAGCAGCAGAAGAAAACTGTTGGTGAAAGCGGTCAAAGATTGTTGAATTGTGTTTAAACGCTCCGCGTTTATGCACATTTCAATAATCGCTTGCGAAGTGATCATCCACGATGAAATAATCGTTGCGAGAAACCGCGAAATCAGAGAGACTAAAACGGCTCAAAATGGCCAAATGGCCATTAATCTGAAAGCAGGCAAATGCGTCAACTATCCTGACATTCACCGGTACACGAGGTCCCTAATTCTTTGGGTGTGACGGGGGTTGCGATTTGAGCCCAAGTGAGTGTGAATTGTGCAGTTGAGACACCCCTTCGTAATGGTTTGAAACTCCCCAACGGGCCCATAGCGTCGAACAAATCGAGATACGTGCTAAGCGGTGCGACGCTGTAGGTGGGAGCAGCACAAATCTAAACCACGAAGGTGGATATCGGGTAGGTGCAGAGACTTTCGATTCAGTAGCAGAGGTACCAATTATTCCTACGAATAGTTCGGTTGGAAATGTATCAAAAGGGAGCCGAAAGGAGGTAGCTTAGATTGTGTGGAAGTGACAACTTCTTTGGCGGGCTCCGGATTCTTGGGGTTCCACTTCGTGGAGCATCAGATAGAACTGATACCCCAAAGAGAGAGAACCTCTTCCTCCACTTAGAGTCAGTAAAGCTTGAGACACCGGACAATTCAACGATCTCTTCGTGGCTAAGGCCATCAGCAGCTCCAAGAGCAATCTTGGCACGAGTTACGTGAGACTGTGGAGAGGTGGTCTTGCGGATTACACCCTCTAGGAACTTTCTATCGTTGTCTGAAAGAACAACCTTGTAAGCAGGTCGACCGATCTTCTTTTCCATTTTTCTACTAAGTGTAGTGAAATGTACCTCTGTATAGGTAAAACACTACAAATAGGGATTAATTCCTTAATTAAACGAATTTATGACTAGGGAAACTAGAAGAGCTGCGAAGATGGCCATTCTTGACGCTTCACATCCAGTAATTGAAGAATTTATCTGGTGCAAAGCAGTAGAAGAGCACAAAGCTAGGGCGCTCAGGGATGCTGGTTTCGATATGGGAGTTGATGGTAGGGACGGATTTTCAGTCCAGTACCAAGACGCTAACAACTCTGTTCGGGTAACTGATGAATTCATGGAAGCTGTGCTCGAGGACAAGAACTGGGAACTTAGAGCAGTAAAGACAGGTGGATTACTTCGCACCATGCGTGCTCGTGACCTGATGCGTCAGATTGCCCAAGCTGCGTGGGAGTGTGCCGATCCAGGACTTCAGTTCGATACCACAATCAATCACTGGCACACTACGCCAAAAGCTGGACGGATAAATGGTCGAACCCATGTTCAGAATATCTTTCACTTGATAATTCGTCATGCAACCTTGCATCTCTGAATCTGCTGTCTTTTTTGGGTGATGATGGTTCGTTTGATGTCGAGTCCTTCGTTCATGTAAGCCGGTTGGTATTTGCTGCCCAAGATATTCTCATCAATCACAGTGATTACCCAACCGAGGCTATAGCTGAGAACACTCGGTCTTATCGCCAGCTAGGACTGGGCTATGCAAACCTTGGAGCGCTTCTTATGACTTTAGGGTTGCCTTATGACTCAGACAGCGGAAGGGCGCTTGCAGCGACTGTTACGGCACTTATGACCGGAGTTGCTTTTATGACTTCGGCTGAACTTGCAGCACGCCTTGAGCCGTTAACTGGATACTCACGCGACGCCGAATCAGTTCTTCAAGTACTTTATATGCACCGAGAAGCAATGGGGAAGATCGACGAGAAGTTGGTTTCGCCGGAACTTTTCTCATCTGCTACACAAATCTGGGATGACACCCTAGAGATAGCTCGTACCTCTGGCGTTCGCAATGCTCAGGCTACGCTGCTTGCTCCAACTGGAACTATTTCGTTCCTGATGGACTGTGGTACCACTGGAGTCGAACCCGCTTTCTCGCTTGTTTCGTACAAGAAACTGGTTGGTGGTGGAAATATGATCCTCCCTGTACAGTGCGTCGAATCAGCACTTGTGCGCCTCGGCTACAGCGAGTCTGATCGGTAAGCTATTCTCGAGGCAATAGTAAACGGCAGCTCTCTAACGTCAGAGCCGCATCTTCGGCCTGAACATCGTTCGGTTTTCGCGACTGCCGTTGGGGAGAACTCTATTTCAGCGAGCGGCCATATCAAGATGATGAGTGCTGTTCAGCCATTTCTTTCTGGAGCGATTTCAAAGACGGCCAATCTTCCAGAGGAAACAATCGTCGAAGAAGTCGAGGAAACCTACATCGAAGCGTGGGAGCTTGGACTTATGGCCGTAGTTCTTTACCGTGATAACTGCAAGGTTAGCCAACCGCTCTCGAGCACTAAAGATTTAGCAACTCAAGATACGACGTGCGTCATGAATGAAAGAGGTTGTAAATCATGTAGAAGCTGATAACAATCACACTGCAATGCTACATAGATGATGGAGGTAGGCCCTCCGGGATCGCCTTTTGGGAGGAGATTCCAAACCACCGTACGGGGCATTAGCTAAAGACTGTTGTCCAAAGCGGTACGGAAAAGTTAGAGCAATGACTCTTTCAGGTATGAGTTAAGAAGACGAGTGAAAACAAACCACTGACGAAGCGTTCGAAATTGGTATGGATGATGTCGAAACCGAGGGACGTCGAACTTTCGGGACAACTTGGAGACTAACCCAATTAGTGCTCCCCTTGGCTATATGGGGGCATCCGGCGTGTAGGTGGCGTGAGCTTAACATCAGGCGTTTATGTGGAACATGAGAACCCAGTCCTAGACGTTCTTGGCTAAGCCCACATGGGCTAAGCCCAAAGATGAGGAAAAACCTACAAGTTGCAGATCAACAAGAGGGAAAGTACCAAATGCCTATGGATTGGGGGCGGACCATCCCGTAGTAGCTACGAAGTCCTTGTAATGAGGATGGAGCCAAGGGGATGGAGTGAACAGCAGATCTAGTTGTAATTGGCAAATGAACAACTTCTCAAGGTAAAAGTTGAGGGGGAGGGATCAAATGTCAAGACCACGACAAGAAAAAGCTTTTGACAAAAGACAAGTACGTCGTACTTAAAGCATACAAAGAGGCAAAAGCCAATCACAATAGACACAAAGCGAGCACCAGGGATTGATAAGCAGTCCATCTCAGTCTTTGAGATGGATCTAAAGAACAATCTCTACCAACTCTGGAATCGAATGGCTTCTGGAAGTTATTTTCCAGCGGCAACTAGATATGTCGAGATAGACAAGTCAGATGGCGGTAAAAGAATCCTAGGTATTCCAACCGTCAAAGATCGCATCGCCCAAGGGGTAGCTAAAGCCTACATAGAGCCAAGATTGGAAGAGGTCTTCCACGAAGACTCCTATGGTTACAGGCCGAATCGCTCAGCCCATGATGCCATTGAAAAAGCACGCAAGAGATGTTGGAAGTACGATTGGGTCATTGATCTAGATATCAAGGCCTTCTTCGACACAATAGATCATGAACTGCTGCTAAAAGCTGTCTCTATGCACGTATCAGAGCCATGGATAATTCTCTACATCAAACGTTGGTTGAAAGCTCCAATGCAAAACAAAGATGGACAACTAATAGATCGAGAGCAAGGATTACCCCAAGGCGGGGTGATTTCTCCGATTTTGGCGAATCTGTTCTTACATTACGCTTTTGACAAATGGATGGTAAAGAACTTACCCTATGCCCCGTTTGAACGATACGCGGATGACCTTTTGGTACATGTGGAAACAAAGAAACGAGCCGAAGAGATCCTAGAGGCTATAGGTCAGAGAATGACGCAGGTCAAGTTGGAGTTACATCCACAAAAGACCAAAATCGTCTATTGTAAGGACTCCAACCGTAAAGGAGAGTTCGAACAAATACGCTTTGACTTTCTAGGATTTACCTTTGCACCACGCTACGCCCGCAATAAGTTCAAGCAGCAGTTTAACAACTTCCTGCCAGCGGCTTCAGATAAAGCGGTAGAAGAAATGGGCAGAGAACTTAGGCGGTTTCGTATTCACCTCCAAACAGGCCAAACCATAGCCGAACTCGCCAGGCTTTACAACCCGGTGATCTTAGGCTGGATCAACTACTATGGACGCTTCTACAAATCCAGATTAGGCCAACTCCTCCGACGTATCAATATCTATTTGATTAGATGGGCACGCAAAAAGTACAGGCGACTTAGCATACGAGCAAATGCTTGGAAATACCTATCTCAAATAGCCGAACGTGAACCCAATCTTTGGGCTCACTGGTCATTTGGGGTAATACCAAAAGTCGGTTCGCTAGGAGCCGTGTGAATTGAGAGGTTCACGCACGGTTCTGTGAGAGCGGGGAGGGCAAGTTCCTCCCCGCCACTCGACATCAGAAACAGAAACGTGGGAAGCTCTTGCAGCGGAGGCAGAGGCAGAGTGCTCAACTTTGCGCCACCGTGTAGCTGGGCTGGAAGAAGAACTTTCAAAGCCTAAAGTAATCTCTCCAGTTCGCAGTCGCCTTCCTCGTCACCGCAGAAGCCGCACGTATGCTTTCCGTGTTGGTGAAGCAGAAGGATACGTGACAGTAGGGGAGTATGACGACGGACGGCCTGGTGAGTTGTTTGCTAAGGTTTCCAAGCAGGGTTCCACATCGGCCGGAGTCATGGACGCTTTCTCGATAGCCATAAGTCTTGGCCTACAGCATGGTGTACCGCTTGAAACTTATGTTCGCAAGTTCACTAACATGCGCTTTGAGCCAGCAGGGATGACTGACGATCCCGATCTTCGGATTGCCTCGTCTTTGGTTGACTGCATCTTCAGGCGTGTGGCTATTGATTAGCTTGACTCTGGCACTCGCTCAGAGCTTGGGATTCATAGCTCAGAGGAACGTCAAACCATGGTTGAGCCTCCATATACATCTATGAACGGCGACTCAGTAGGTAGTTCATTCCCCGAGCTTGACGGCAATCCCACGGAAGTTGAACTTAGAATGCGACTTGGACACTATTCCGCCGATGCTAAAGCTTTGGGGTCGCCTCTAAAGGAACAGGTTTCCATAGATGAGCATCCTTATAGTAGGATCGTTGATGCGCCACTGTGTTATGAATGTGGAACATCAATGATGAAAACGGGATCTTGCTGGTGTTGTCCTGGGTGCAGCAGCTCAGGGGGGTGTTCCTAAAACCCCTGGTAGACTGCACTATTATAGGATTAGGTGCAACATTTCAAGGGTGTTCGGCGCAAGCTGGGCACCCTTGTTGTATTCGGTTGTGATGCCACGCCTACTTGACATATCAACTTCACAACTTCACAACATAAAAACACTTACTTACTTTAACGCTCTCGGTATATGCTTGGCAGCCTCACAGCGGATGAATCAGAGGGCTTACATGCCTATTTCGGAATGTAAAGTCGGTAAACATTCATGTCTAGCCTGATTGACTTTACGTGTATTGTTGGCTAGACTAACCATATGGTTGCAGAAGAATCCTCTCGCAAAATGGTTAAAGAGTTCAAAGCAGCCAAATGGACAGCATTGTGGACCGACGGTAGTCACACGATGTATGGATGCTCCAGTGGCCAGCATCATTTCACACTCCCGGACGGTCACAAAACGATCTCCCCTGGTGTCGTTCACAATGCGCGTAAGGCAATCGCGGGTTGTACCTGCCATACAGATAGATAGGACAACAAATGACCAAACACACCTACAAAGCAACAGTTGCCAGAGAGGGCCGTTGGTGGATGGTCAGCATCCCCGAGATCGGCGGGTTGACACAAGCACGACGTCTCAGCGAAGCCGGAACAATGGCGAGCTCACTGATCGCGATCACTCTAGACGTTCCATCCGATAGTTTCAATGTTGACATAGAAATAGGGAAGGTTGGGACGGTGGAGGTAGCTGAACGAACTGCCCGACTGCGGTCTACCCGAGAGACTGCAATACGACTCGAACGTGAAGTGCAGACCGATGCCGAAAGTCTCGCTCACGACCTGGCCAATGAGGGCCTTTCTCTACGGGATATTGGCGATATTCTCGGCATCTCGTATCAGAGAGTTCACCAACTGATAGCTCGCTAGGTGTCGCGATACACGTCCACGAGGAAAATTGCGGTATTGATGGTAGATATGTCGTCTAACACTTTAATTTTGATAGCTCACCCAAATGGACTTCCAATGAATTGAACTGTCTGTGAATCTATCTGTCCACCGACACTAGGGGCTGAAGGCATTTGCAAGACATTTATTGCAGAGCGGAAAGATGGTGCCGTCCCAGCGACCACTAACGCAATCTTGTTTGTGGTTGGATCGAGCATTACCCCATAGCTGTTGTTATTGATCTGCAACCTGGTGGTCTGTTTGTGGGTCTTCGGATTGGTTGTGGTCACATAACTACCAAACAGAATGATGTCACCAGCGAGAGGCTTTGAGGTGGATATCAGGTCTTGTTTCATCTGCGACGGGGCGGAGGGGATTACGATTCCGTCATAGTTGCCCATAATTGTTGGAAGCGCATCGAAACACGACGTGTGTAGCGCCGACTGACAACTATTCCCAGAGAGTAACGCCATCCAGAGCGCACTACGTTGACGTAACTGATTCACGCTCCCGCTCGCCCCTGGCGCTAGTCCTGTAACTGACATGCTGGACGAGCCAGATATAGTTCCACTGCTGTATCTAGCAGCATTTGAAAGTACATCTAAGACGTACCGAGCTGGATTATCAGAAGAATGGGCAAATATGGAGTCGTTGTAGACCACCGTCGGTTTCCCATTTACATTTTTGTAGCTAACGCCATTCCATCCAGCGTTGTATGTCCATAAAGCTAATTTTGGGTTGGTCAATATACCACTAGTGCATAACGGCGAATGTCAGGATAGTTGACGCATTTGCCTTCTTTCAGATTGATGGTTAATTGGCCATTTTGAGCCGTTTTTGACTCTCTGATTTCGCGGTTTCTCGCAACGGTTATTTCATCGTGGACGATCGGTTCGCAAGCGATTATTGAAATGTGCATAAACGCGGAGCGTTTAAACACAATCGATTGATCTCCGCCCACAGCCTCAACAGCTAGCTACTACTGAATGGTAAAAAGCTCTAGGGATCTCTCCTGGAATAGCTATTATGTAGAACAACCCGATCCAAAACTCACATCAATTTTGGACCAACAAATGGGGACCCGTCAGGTGCAATTAGTCGAGATCGCCATAATCGAGGACTATTCGCATAACACTCTGAAATGCTCCAATGAGCCCTTTTAATTTCTTGTAAGGTGTGTTAATCTTCTCATGACATGCTTACACCCGAGGAACTCGCCACTATTGAAGCATTCATGGCGAAGACTGAAAACATCGACGAATATAAGCGGGCGCTGGCAGTTCTCACCCTTGAAGATGGGAGTCCCCTCAACAGGACAGGCCTCTCTGTCAAGCATGTACAGCGAATTCGACGGTCATTCCGCAGCGTTGGCACTGAGGCATTCAAGGACAAGCGCCATAACAACGCTCCGGTACTTCTCTCAAAGTCTCAAAGAGATGAAGTGGCAATCATGCTCACGACTACAACTCCCAATGACCACGGCTATAGCAGTTCCCCGTTTTGGTCAACACGGATCCTGGCTACAGTACTCAAGCGCAGATACGGTGTTCTCTATGCCTCTAGGACTAGCTATTACGTTCTGTTTCGGGAAAGTAAGTTCAGCTTCCATCTGCCGGGCAAACAGTGATACGCCCCGGAAATCTTGGAGACTCCTAGTCTTTCAGTTAAGGAGTCATCATTATGGCAAGAGTAAAGAAGTATTCACCCGAAGTTCGTGATCGAGCAATACGAATGGTCACGGACCATCGAGGTGAGTATCCCCCACAGTGGGCAGCTATTCAATCTGTTGCTCAGAAGCTGTAAATGACGCCCGAGACGCTACGTACTTGGGTACGTCAGGCTTCGATAGATGTCGGTGAGACTAAAGGAACAACTACTCAATGAGAGAGAGCGCACCCGTCAACTAGAGCGAGAAGTCGTAGAGCTTCGTAGAGCTAATGAGATTTTACGTGCGGCCTCGATTTTCTTTGCGACCGAGTTGGACGGTCAAAGCGCGAAGCGAAGCAAGTAATTGCTTTTATAGATTGCAATAAGCAAAAGTGGGGAGTCCAGCCGATCTGTAGGGTCTTACAGTTCGCTTCCTCGACTTATTACTCTAATAAATCACGAGTTGCCTCAGTGAGATCTATTCGTGATAAATCTCTCAAGACGAAGATAAGTAAAATTCACAAGGACAACTACTTTCGTATATGGGCTTAGAAAGCTCTGGTGTGCGCTTAAGCGCGAAGGTATCGACATCGCGCGCTGCACAACAGAGCGTTTGATGGCTGAGCTCGGTATTTCTGGGGTGAGACGTGGTAAGACTTACGTCGTAACCACCGTCGCGAATGAGCTCGTAGAACGCCCGAAAGACCTGGTAAACAGGAACTTTACGTCTAATGAGCCAAACAACTTGTGGGTGGCGGATATCACCTACGTCAAGACAAAGATTGGCTGGGCCTACGTTGCCTTCGTTACAGACGTATTTTCAAGGACGATCCTAGGATGGAAGGTATCGCCATCGCTTAAGGCAAACTTGGCAACCGATGCCCTTGAGATGGCTATTCACCAAAGAGCGGTGTCGCCAGGCCTTGTACACCATAGCGATTATGCCGAGGTTTTCATTAAGCCGAGGAATCTAAATTTTCCCTGGACGTGAGAGGTTTGTTGACTAATTCCTCGGCTTAATGTTCCTGCTGATTATCGTTATATTCAGTCTCGCCTATATGTTTTTACGAAAGGGAAGAATGTAGATGCTAAGGCCGCGCGAATCGACATTACGCCGTTAGGGACCGAGTGCACCTCGAAGATGAAGACTTCAGCAACGATATCCCCGCCGAGAACATCCTCACCAAGGATGGACTTCTGGTTCCACATAGCCCACACTAATACCGAAATATTGAGCCGAGAAATTGTTCAGTAAGCCACGACTACGCTGGTAGAACTATAATTTCTCGGCTCAATGAAAACCTCGGCTTAATCGGTATTAAACCGAATTCGGTTTAATACCGATCGCGGAGTACAGTACCTATCTGTTAGATATTCCCAACGCCTAATTGATGTCGGCATTACCGCCTCAGTGGGTTCCAAAGGCGATTCTTATGACAATGCCCTGGCTGAGACGACAAATGGCATCTATAAGGCAGAGTTGGTGAATCCTCATGGGCCCTTCTTTGACGTCGATGAACTTGAGTGGGCGACACTTGGCTATATCGACTGGTTCAATAATCGAAGGCTCCATGGCTCAATTGGAATGATTCCACCAGTTGAGTTTGAAGATAACCACCATAGTTCCTCTTGTGATAACAAAGTGGCATAGCCAAGCTAGCTTTTTCTGCTTTTTATAACCATCAGGTCGACTCATCGAATCAATTGTTAGCCCATCTTTCCGAAAATCAACCTATTCTCCCAGCTATTTGAGTATGTGGTCTTACGTTGGGACACTACAAATGCGTCGCAATGGTCTTTATCCGTTTAAGGGGATCACTAACTCCTAAGAGACGGTAGATCTCTTTGTGAACCGGCTCAGAAACACCACTAGTGCGGATGTGATAGACGACGCCTTTATCTGATGTAAGAACTATGGTGGCTCGGCGGTGACTGTTGAGTTGCTCTTTGATGGTTGACCATCTTCTCTTATCGTTATTTTGCCTCAAGGTCAGCTCAATAGCACTAAGGAGGTGATAGGCAAGTACTGAGATGAAGAGGTGAGCAGCAGTTCGGCTAGCTAGTTGATGATAGACCGGTCGAAGTCCAAGATCACTCTTGAGGGATCTAAAGGCATCTTCTACTTTAGTGAGAGTCGTATAGATATTCCAGATCTCACCTGCATCTAGCTCGCTATGGCTGGTGTCTATGACGTAGGCTCCTTGGAGATTATCATCTTTGGCTTTAGTGGGTTTTTCTGTAATAGTGAGATTGATTACTTTGTCAAAGCGTCTCTTTTTGATGATCTTGCCATGGTCTTGATGATATTCAAGGGATATCTCGTATTTGGAAGCAATACTTGGGTACTTGGCCTTGATGCGTCCGATACGCTCTGAGACAACTGTGGTCTTAGATATAGAACCCTTTGTGATTGAGGTATTCAACGAAGTGATATCTACTAAGAATCTCTCGTTAGCTTGACTAGAGATCGCTGATTCCTTCTTGGATCTCCCCAAAGAACGACACAACACCACGGTTGTGGTGTTGTTGTTGGAGGAAGAGGAGGAGATGGAGATGGAGGAGGAGATGGAGGAGGAGATGGAGGAGGAGATGGAGGTGGCGTTAGTATCAGTGTCGGTGGTGTTGCTGTTGGTGATTTTGGTGTCATCGGTGCCGGTATTCTTGCCGGTGACACCATTACGGATATAGTCGTCAGTGCCGGTGCTGCTGTCGCTCTTGATGATACTGTTGCTAGTGTTGCCGGAGGTGGTGTAACTGTTATTGTCGTCAGTGCCGGTGTCTTCTTCTAGCGTTTGCACTTGTCCTTGTACTTGTGTTTTCACTTGTCCTTGTGGCTTTTGTGGTTCCACTTGGAGCTTTTTCACCAGTACTGGGGATCCTTGGGCATCGTAGATCTCGGTGAAGCCTTCCATCTCCATGAAATGGCTTCGATAGAGGCTCTTTTTGTTAGCTCTCTCAATTACTACGTAGTTGAGATTGCGCTTAATGAGAAGTTCTAGGTTTGCCTTGGTAGCAATTCCCCTATCCATCACAATGGTAGGAACAACATCCCCAAAGAGAGATCCATCCGATAGAGACTCCAAGGCATCAAGTACGCTAATGAGAGTTCTAGGCTCAGAGGTATTGCCCTCATGTATCTCTGAGTAGATGGGTAGTCCCCGGTGATCAACAAGTAGTGCCAGAGAAACTAATGTGCAATCAAAACGCTTCTCTTTGGAATGTCCATGTTTAGCTAGGGAGTTCCCCTTAGTAGAACCTTCGAAGTAGGTGTTGGTTAGATCAAAGAGAAAGAGCCTGGTATTCGTCCTAAAGAGATCAGAGCTAGCTTTATAGAGTGCTGGCTCTATGACGGCTTTAGCGTCATAGAGCTTATCTGCAATTGCATAGACCTTATCCTTGTGAAACTTAGAGAGATCGATACCACATATCTCAGGTAATGAAGAGTTGGAGTTGATATAAGAATAGGTCTTTCGATCAGATCCAGGATGAATAAGACGAGCTATTATCGTTGCCTTGGCAATGCCAAGAGATTCACCCGATAGACCTGCACTCTCTAGGATCTTATCGAAGCTAAGAGCTTCATAGAACGAGTTTCCTATGAGTTCTGGACCGATACTTCTACTATTGATAGTCTTAGCACTAGAGAGATCCACCATCTCAAGGTCAGCCTCAGTAGCTCTTGTTTCTTTAGCGGCTGCAACTTCGGAACGAATTGCATACTTAGTGATTGCCAGATCGGCGTATCTGGCAATAATAGGATCTGATTCAAAGAGTGAGGTTACTCCAGAGAGTCTCTGGGCAATTGCATTGGCCAGAGCTGGCCACAATGACTTATCCAGGTCCAGTTCGGTCAAGGTCATTACTATACGTTGACGGGGACCTTTTTCACAGCGGTAGGACTCAACGAGTTGGTACTTACTGTAGCTAACGCCGGTCTTTTTATTAACTGTTGGAGTTTCACGGATAAACACAACAACACAATAGCACCATGTCAGAGCTAATGCAAGTCATAATCAACACTACTCAAAAATTAGGACACTACATTCGCGACCCAAAAAGACCTAATACCCATCTACCAGGGCATCTATAAATGACACAAGTCGAAAATCCTCAAAAATCCCCTCAAAAGGAGCCAATTGGGGCGATTTTTCGGGAAATCTGCGAAAGAAGGGTTAGGCTTTGCCATGAATAACCATGACAAGGCTAACAATTGCAACCGGTTATCGACACCTCAATCCCACACCTACTAGTGGGCTGCAAGTTGCAGCCCACTAGTAGGTGTACTTCGCGTTGTCATAAAAGACCCAAGTTCTCTCTCACATCTTTTCTGCCCAATCCCAGTGGAGTCAATATGACCGAGGTTGATAACCACGGCGCTTGAAGCCTAGGTGATCTCGAAGGTGCGCTTCATCGACGATGAGCCACAAGCACTGACCAGTCAGAAACCCGCCATGGCTATTGGAAGTAATAACGTAACCCTGGTCGGTAATTCCCATTCGTTACAATAGCGTTACGATATGACTATGGTCATATGCGCGTGGTGCTGCAGTACCTTTATGGCTTCGAGACGGCGTAAGTATCACAGCGACGCCTGTCGCCAGGCGGCTTATCGAGCCCGCCATGGCGTCAAAGCTGCTGTGTCTGATCCCTCCGATACCCGGCGGATGCAAGTCGTCTATGAGTGTCCCCGCTGCGAGAGTCGCTACCTCGGTATTTTAAAGATACCCAGAATGCAACCTTTTGTGTACCCGTATTGGAACGGGTGGTCCTTGTCCTCATTGTGACGAACCAGTCGCCCACGTCGATCTCGATAACTAACCTTCCATCGTTAAATCCAGAGCTCCATCAAAGTTCCCGTAGGTATTTTGATGTACCCAGCATTTCAAGTCAACTATCACCACAAATGCTTCTGTTGTGATTGTGGATTTGTTTGTTACAAAGTTGGTGGTAGTGAGAGATGTCCTAAATAGTAAAGAACCAGCCATATTTTAAAGATTTAATCTAAACAACCAGTTCGCCAGACAGCTCAAATTCCATCAAATATCGTGCTTTTAGGGGTATTGACATCCGTCTCTGCTACGCTAATGCGTACCCAAGAGAACCGATTGGTTCTCAGATAATGGAGTCTCCATTAAACCCGGGGCGTATCAGAAGTCAGCCTGATTGCAGTGCTGAGGTAAATTTGCGAATTTCGCCCCCCAATTCATGCAATCTGTCAGTCAGATGTCGCTTTGGGCGAGTGCTAGTCGGAACAGGATCTTGGAGTGTGGTTATCTATAGGTCAGAGACAGCAAAGATTGCCTTTTCGGCTATGGAAATTTGTCTATTATGCCAAGATGTCAGATATTTAAGGATTTGATAATAATTTCCTCCTAAGAATAGATAAATGCTAAAGAATGCTAAGCGTCATCACAAAAGTTCAATTGTGCTTCGAAGTTCTGGCTCGTTGCTATTGGGGGCGATTCTCGCCAGCTGCGGTAGTGCTGGGGTATCTTCGACTTCGGCGACCACAGGCGGGCAAAGTCTCACTCCCGTCTCGACACTTGCGCCTGCTACTACCTCAAGTGGGCCATTTAGCAACCCAGCCTCGACGCTTGCGCCAACGAACGCTCCTATCAGTGGAGTACTGCCCTTGGGTGATGGCAAGGTTCTCTATGGATCGTCTCAAGTTGGCTATATTGATGCTTGTGGAACGCTTCGTAACAACACCAGGAGAGTCCATGGGGGTCCTTGGATCAATTATTCAAATTCCACATGGACGCCCTCTCAAAAGGTAGCAGTGCAAGGGGCGAACTACTATCCAAATGCTTACTTTAATGTGAGCGTATCTAATGGAACTCGCACTATCGCGACGGATTCAGTACCCGTTGGCATGCCGGTCGGCAACTTTCCGATCTCGCCGAACGATCCTGCTTATCAGTACGACACAAATCCAAACCACATCGTGCCTAAAGCCCTTTCTATAACGGTGCCCGCGTCTCCAACTGTGGCGCAATCTCCTTCATGTCTACCTATGGGGGCTATTGGGGTTTTGACTAATGGCGTGATGCTGTTCAATGCCCTTGATGCCGGATCGCTCGATGCGGTTGCTCATGAAACTCAAGATAGCTGCGGTGGTCATCCTGACCATTTTGGCACTTATCACTATCACGATATTTCTCCGTGCATCCTAGCTAAGGCTACAGGGCAGTCGACATTGGTTGGCTATGCTCTTGATGGGTTTGGCATCTATGTAGAGCGCAACGCAAACGGCTCTCTGGTCACAAATTCCCAATTAGACGCATGTCACGGGCGGGTATCGCCGGTCCTATGGGATGGAAAGACTGTCAACATGTACCACTATGATGCTACAAGCGCATACCCATATACCATTGGCTGCTTTGTCGGAACGGTTACTCCAACAGCGGCGATATCGATCGGAGATCCACTTCCTGCCTTTAGCCAAAGGCAAGGCTAGGTAGGGTTCCGCTAGTTGATCCTGTATTGAAATAGGTGACCACTGTGAACTGGTTTGTCTTTTGCAGGAGATCCAAAGCCGCCAAGTAGACCGAACTCCAGAGACCGTACATATGGTAAGACCAAGGTAAATGCAAGAATTGCTAAACGTATCTTTGAAGACCGGTCTAGATCACATACGCCAAGGCGAAGTTGATTCTCAGTGATTCTCCTCGAAGATATCGGTGGCTGTTAGTCCTTTTTTAGTTGCGACGTCATCATTATGCCAACTCCATCGGCGCCCAGGGCGGTTGTGCTTTTGGGATCCGCGCATCATCCTTTGTCTCGTTGAAACCATCTTTAATCTTCAGCCATTATCGTGAATACAATGGAGATTCCAACTCGAATGAGAATGGCACGTCTCTCGACACTTACCTATTTTTACATAAATGGTTTTATCCTTGGTGTCTGGGTGATTCAAATTCCAACGGTTGCCATTCGAAGCAAGGTGAACCCTGCGACTCTTGGGTGGTTACTTTTGTGCCTTGGGGTAGGTGCGCTTGTGAGCATGGCTGTGGTTGGCAAGTTTGCAGATAGATTAAGCGCCCGGCTGATTGTGCCAACGAGTGCGTTTGGCTGTGCGATGGCGCTATTTTTTCCACTGCGCGCATCCAACTGGTGGGAGCTAGCCATAGTTCTATTTAGTCTTGGAATTAGCGTTGGCGCTTTGGATATCTCTATGAATACCCATGCCATTGAGGTGGAAAGAAGCTATCGTCGCCCCATCATGTCTTCCTTTCACGCCACCTTTTCGATAGGGGGATTTTCCTCGTCAATCTACTCATCTCAGCTAGCAACATACAATGTCTCTCCTGATGTTATCGTAGATATCGCTGTGGTTTTGAGTGCATTGGCCAGCGTTATCGGGGTCTTAGGCCTTTTGAAAAAAGATGCAGTTTCCAAGGAAGCTAGATCCAAAGTGATCCGTAGTACCTGGAAGAACGTGCCTCGCGAGATTCGAATCTTTGCGGTCGTTGCATTGGCAGTAATGGTAAGCGAGGGGATTGCCAATGACTGGAGTTCGCTTTATATGCAAAGCATTCGCCACGCTCCAGCTAATCAAATACCCTATGCCTACGGAGCATTTGCTGCAACGATGACTATTGGTCGGGCAATCTCTGATCGCTTGGCTAAGCCTGGATCCACCGAAAATTTAGCCGCTCAACTTTGATTTTGGTATAGAAAAGGTGCTCTGAACTGGTAGAATGATGTTTGAACACAATTCAAATCTATCAGTTCAAGGAGCACCTTTTAGATGCGAGCATCTGCTAGTGCTTTAGAGTGTTTGATAGTCACCTTTGACGATTCGAACGCAGTTTCCAACAGTGGGTTAATACTCCCTATCACCCTTGCTGAGAGACTTGGCCTTAGGGATCTCTTTGATTTACACATTGACCTAGAGGATCGTCCTGGACGAGCAAATGTTGGCAGAAAAGCTATGGCTATCGTGGCCTCCATTTTGGCCGGTGGTGATTGCATTGATGACACTGCAATCCTTGAAAGCCCAAATGCGCAAGTTATCCTTGGTCAGATAATGCCAGCACCATCCACTCTTGGTGTCTTCTTGCGTAGTTTTGAGACCAGTGACATCGCAGATGTTGAACGAGTTGCAGCTTTGTTGCTAAAACGAGCCTGGCTAGCTGGAGCAGGTCCAGGTGATGAGCCGCTCACCATTGATGTTGATTCCACGATATGTCAGGTATATGGAAACAAAAAAGAAGGAGCTTACTTTGGTTATACCAAAGTAAGGGGGTATCACCCACACCTAGCAGCAGTTGGTAAAACAGGTGACATTCTTGGAATAGTGACACGTGAAGGCAACGCCAATACCGCTCGTGGTGCCGGGGAGTTTGTAACTCAGGTAATCAACAATGCCAGAGCCGCTGGAGCAACTGGTGAAATAACCATGCGTTTTGACTCTGGGTTCTACTCAAGAGCCGTTAGAGACGCAGCTAGTGCGGGTGATGTTCGCTTTTGCATTACAACACGGATGTCCAAGAGACTAAAAGGTATCATCTCCGATATCCAAGAGGATGCCTGGACTTCAATTCCCTACTGGCTTGAAGGTGGAGCTGATGTAGCAGAAGTGAAATATCGCGCATTTGCAAAAGATAGACAAGACGTTCGTCTTATCGTAGGAAGAACAAAGCCTACTCCAGGGTCTCAGCTGGCACTATTTAGAGACTATGACTATCACGCATTTATTACCGATCGACAAGGCGAAACGCTTTTCCTTGAGGCTGATCACCGAGCACATGCCCAGATCGAACTAGTCATCAAGGATCTCAAAGGAGGTTCGGGTTGGAAACATGTTCCATCCAGATACATGAACGCTAATGCCGTTTGGTTGGCTCTGGTCTAATTAGCCATTGGTGCAATTGCACACAACCTGGCACGGTTCACTGCACAACCCGACACGGTGCAACTGCACAACCCGACACGGTGCAACTGCACACAACCGGGCACGAATAGGTGCTATTGCAGAAACTGTTATCACCACACCAAAGCTTCGACGGTGTTACTTTCAGATCGCAGGACATATCACTCGTTCAGCTAGAAAAGTAATACTGCATCTTGAAGAACACTGGCACTATAAGGATAAGTTCTTAGAGGCTCTTGATCGGATCAGAAAGTTTGAGATCGCCATCACCTGAACATCTGGTTACCTAACACGCTGAATATTACTTGAAGGAACTGCTCTAGAAGACAAGGGATTAGGTCACTATACCCAAAATGAGATTTCACAATCTCAAAAATGACCAAACAGGCTCAATTACAAAGGGAATAGGTCATATTTGGCTCTCTGAAACCAGATTTAAGCCATAGACCCTCCGTCAAACCTAAATCAGTTCCGAAAAACCGACTTGAAGTCACACCGAGGGGCTCAAGCTGGTCCATTTCTGTGGATTCAGGGTAAATTGATCGAAGTTACACTTTGGACATCTAAATCCGTCATAGCATAAGCAATTTGATCAAATGATCTTCACATGCCGCCTCTGAAGCGAAGCGTACCATAAAGCCTGAGAGATCCACCATGCCTCCTTTATCGAACATCTGTTCTACTAAAGATTAGCTCCAATCTGGTCTCGGTGGAGGCGAAACTTACGAAACTTGATAAGTATGTTTGATAAAGCTCGATGTGGATTGCCGGGTGCTTTTATCTGTGAACATCGATGGGGATTGGAACTAGTATTCCCTTCCACTAAACAAGATACATGTTATGCCACTCCAAGATCGAACTTGTTCCAGCGAAAAACGACTGGTGCAGCATTGAATTCCTCAACACCTTTCAGAATGCGTTCCTTTAGTTCATCTGTGGAATCAACCCGTATGTGGCGAAGGAAGGTTCTACTCATTTTGGAAAAGACAGATTCGATGAGGTTGAGCCAGGAGCCATGCTTGGGCGTATGAACGTATTCGAAGCGCCCAGGCCGGCTGGCAAGGTAGACCATAGTCTCTTTTGAAATATGGGCTGAATGATTGTCTAATACGACACGGATAGTTGCCTCTTCTGGGTAGTACTCATCGAGCGTCTTTAGCAGTCCGATAAATTCGACACTCCGGTGGCGGTCCTCCACATTGGCAAAGATATGGCCTGAATGCAGGTCGATCCCGGCCAGGATCGACACGGTGCCATGACGGACATATTCATAATCACGCCCTATCGTTGGTGCCTTACCGGGCACCGGTGGCAGATCGGGTGCCGTAAGTCCAACGGCTTGGACTCCCGGCTTCTCATCGACGCTGACGCTATAGATCGGACTTGTTCTTCCGGTTTGAACTTCGCCTTCAGCGTAGATAGACACCTCGGAATAGACCATCAGGACCTCCTGTATCTTGCGGTCGAACTCTGGATCACGTTTTTCCAAGTAATAGCGAATCTTGTGGGGCTTGATCTCGTTCTCGTCCAGGATGCGCCATATTGTGCTCTTGCCCGCCTTTGCTAGACGTGGGAATCCAGCAGCATCGGCATTTCCAGACACAAACCCAGCAAGTCCAGATATCGACCACAGCTCTGCGGCAAGTCCATGATCTACTGGTTTGGTACAGGCAATGGCTACCACCCAGGCTTTGGCCTCATCTGTAATCTCTGGTTCATAGGGACGGTGGTAGGTATCTTTTAGTCCCATCAACACGCCTTTTGCAAGTGCTTTATCGATGCACTTGTAAACCATCGGGCGGCCCACTCCAATCTGGCGTGCCAATTCGGAGATCGGTGTGCCTTCTGCATAGCCAAGCAGAACCTTGGCCCTTTCAACCTCACGTAGCGTAGCTGTTCGCGACCCAGCCAGATCTTTTAGCATTGACTGCTGATCTTGGGTAAGCACCAGAGGTGGTCGTTGTGTCTTCCGTGCCATGATTGCCTCCTTATAGAGTTCAATATAATCATGGCACAAATTGTTATCTATGTAATGCTATTAGCGGAACGAAATTATAGGGCGCTGGGACCCTACTCTCCCCATTCGAATAAGAGCCCCAAATAAGCACCCCAAAAAATAACCATGACGAGAGAAGATCTTGAACGAACTGATGATTGTTTGGTGTTATTGAACCTAAATCAGGCGTGGTTTTCCAACCGGACTTGTAACGGCGACTGGGATTAAGGAATATCTCTTTAGTTCTTCAGTTTGATATGATTGGTTTGATCGGACCCATGACCGACAGATAAGGGAGGTCGAAGATGACAGCGACCCTGAAGATGACGCATAAATCCATCGGGGCGGAAGTTAGAAGGGGTACCTATGATATTTTAGTCGATGGCCGACTGGCGGGATTGGTTAAAATGAATGCAACCACAGAGATTAAAATCGTCCCCGGACCCCACAGCTTGCAACTTCGCAATGGTCGAAATTCCAGCCGCGTTCAGAAGTTTGAGGCTGCCGAGAGTCAAACCGTCTCTTATCGATGCACCGGCAAGAGCTTTCTCCCTATCTTCCTTGCATCTTTTGTCATCTCCGATTTGGCCCTTCAGCTACGTCGTGTCGATGATGGCCACTCTCAATTGTGAAGCTTTTGCTAGTGGGTATTTAGCCATTAGTGCTGAATTGGATGACCCGGACCTAATTCTTCCTAACTGCGACCCCCAAGTTCTTTTTTTCATCTTCATATCGGGTGATTTTGACTCCTTTATATCTTTCGATAACCCCAATGGCTGGTAGGACCCTCCTTGTTTATTTGCCAAGCTGTCCAAGGGGTGCCAACACCAGAGTGCTCTTGTGGTCGAGCTCTAAAATATGGCTTTGTGGGAGATACTTAAATTGGAGAGGTCGAGGCCTACTGCCCCTTGCTATGCCTGACTAGTGGACCTTGGCAATCGTTGACAATCATTTGAAGGAGACTTCCTTGGGAGTTGGCGAACTTACCCTTGATCCACTACACGGCCGTCAAATGCTATTGTTATTTTATTCGCATCATCTCCTTGCTTCCTAGCGCGACAAACATAATCGCTGATCTAGGGATGCTTAGCTCATTAGTTGGCATCTCAGAGGATTGCAATTGGCCGCCTGAGATCATGGATAAACCCTTAGTAGCAAGAGTTCAGATCGATGTATCCAAATTGACGAGCCTGGAAATAGATAGGCTGTAAATGCGTCAGCATCCAAAGGCCACTCGATATACGCAGTGGACGCAGATTTATTAGCGGAGCTCAAATCCGATCTCGTGATCACTCAAGACCTCTGCGAAGTTTGCGCTGTCTTTAGCGGCGATCTTATAACTGCATGTCCGATCGGTATTGAGATATTTTCGATGAACCCAAGAGCCATGGAAGATGTAATTACAAGTGTAATCTCGCTAGCGCGGCGTCTAGGCGTCCCAGAGCGCGGCGAAGTAGTTGCTTAGGAAATCCAAACGTTTGGATTTCCAGCGGTCGACTTTCTCTTCTTCTTATAGGGTACTTTCAAACCGGCTTGTCGCCAAAGAGACCTTACCTTTTTGATATTGACATGGTATCCCTTGTCTATGACGTAGCGATATGCTCTTTTGTAACCTTGAGCTTTGTGTTCTAGGACAAACGTTCTAAGGAGTTGCGTGATCTCTTCGTCTAGATCTGCACTTTTGCGTTCAGGTGCTACGGTACGCTGCGTAGAACGATTTTGACTTGCTACTTTGCAGGCTCGTCTCTTTAGAAACCCCGAATCGTATCTGTAGTTTGTGAACTACCATACGACGACGATTCGGGGTTAGAAATTTCTTATCGTCACCTCCTTGAGCATGGAGACATCAAGAGTTAGGTCGGCAACGATGCTCTTTAGACGACGGTTCTTTAGATTCAAGTTCAATGAGTAAGCTTTACTTTGGTTCCTTTCAATGCAGCGTAGGTACTCTTCCATCGGTACCAGGTTGTCTCGGTAACTCCAAAGCTGCGGGCAACTTCACTTATGGTTGCACCGTCATTTAGCATCTTGTCCCCTTCGGCGATCTTCTTGCGCACCTGTTCTGGGGTATGCCTTTTGGACTTCACAATAATTTCCTCCATCTACATTATGGATACAAAGCTCACATTAGTAGCGGATCAATTAAATGGGAGCCTTCCACTGGTCTTTTATTTCGGTTGCATTTTGTTCGATTTCACTGGGTGATTTCCATGTAGAAGGCCTCAAGAAGGAAGTTCCGTACTCCGTTGTCGACGCAATAGATGAATGTTCCTAGTGTTCCCCTAGAGAGCAGAACCTTGTAAATATTTAGGACAAGATCGAGGTGATATCGGTCGTCATAGCTTTCATTTAGGAAGTTGTTGTTTTCTTTGGACTTCCTATCGTGATAATTTTCTTTTATGAATCGAAACTGATAGCTTGTTGGATCGAAGGCTATCTCTGGCGCGAAGATGACGCCAGCGTAATTTAAGTCGTAACCCTGAACTGTGTGAATAGAACCGACCTCGTCGCATCCAATGACGGACTCAATCCAGTCGGTTTGCTTTCGATTCCACTTGAGGTGTATGCCGTCGATTTTGATATCAAAAAGTTTCGAGTCTCTCTTACTTAAGTGTTTGTAGCCAAAACCAGATGTGAGCCGACAACGTCCATTTGACATTTCGAGGCGATTTAGATCTTCAATCATCTTTGCAAGATCGCAGTAGATCCTCAAATCGTAGCCTATTAATTTCTGGCGGCTCTCTCTACTTGGCGTGGGTACAAGGACCTTTTGGAGGTGTTCGAGGTATTTGGCCCCTCCCGTTCCAAGCCTTTCTTGTTTTAAGAGGAGAAAGTTGGCCTTATTTGCCTTGGCTTTTTCGATCATGCTGCTCTGGTACTCGAGCGAGAGATCAGAGGGACGGACTCTTTGTGTTGGATCCATGAAGGTTATTTGGATATCGGATTTTTCTGTCATCCAATCCATCTCAGTTTTTGAATAATCGTCGAACCCATAAAGCTTGATATTGATCTGGCTGATGAGTGTATTGTAAACACCCATCATGTGACTCGCTCTTTTTCGAAGTCGGTGTCCTTCGTCGATCAGTGCTACATCGAAGTGGTCGTCGCAATTTGCAATATCTAGGGGTGAAAAGATAGGGAGATTTTGAAGCCCTGGGATGCTTTCGAAAGCTTTCTTGACAGTCGCTCGAAATGATTGCTGTGGAATAACAACTGCCACCTTCAGTTCGCGACCTCGGGATTTGATTGCGTCACCGAGACCGATCATGTCAGTCCAGGGGCCATATTCATCGATTTCATCAATTTCTTGCTGGTCTTCGTTCGCGTCTACAAGGAGTTTGGCGAGATACGTTAGTAGGACACTCTTTCCCGTTCCTGCACCACCTTCAATTATTAGCGTTCGCTTTGCAGCTGATTTGACTGAGGCCACGACGGCTGAGATGACGCGTTCAGTTACGTCGCTTTGTCCGTCGTTGAGCGTCGTATATGGTGACAGCTTGTAGGTATCTGAATTTTCGATTTCTTCAAAAGAAAGGTCAAACAACCCCTCCTTTTGAAGTTGCCGGTATATCTCCTTGAAACGCTCGCGATAGGCATCCCTGTTGAAGTAGTTGACGTCTACAAGTCCAAGGTTTCGATTGATTACTTCGTATTTTGTATCGCTGGCAAAGTACCGTATCAAATTCGACTCTAGGTCATGACATGCTGACTTATTGAACGAATCGTCGAGGATTACTCGAATCTGGTCGAGTTTGTTCTTTGACGGGTTGAGTGAGTGTTGGCGATAGCGATGAAGGAAGTTGACGCTCTCTCCAACATAGATCTTTCTACTATTGTCGAGTAGGTACACGACAGGCCAATTTTGAAGTTTGTATGTTACGGCAACTACTGATTCGTCGAGCAATTCTTCTGGACTTTTTCGTATAATAGAGAATTGAGCAGGTCCGCTAGGGGCAATTTCAATGTTCACTTTACCTCGATACCTTTAGGTCGATATTTTCTAGGCTATCTGATTCGAGTCCGTGATGGGTGAGGTGTAACGCGGATTTTATTTTGAATTACTCGTGTCGATTCGATGGCACTGATCAGAATTTACAGCAATATTTTGATTTGTGCTCCTACTTAACGAGAGATAAATTCGGCCATACGAAATCAGATCGATCATCCGGATTATTAGGCGCGCTGAAATCCACAGATTTAGTTTTAGGTACTCGCAACGCGAATCTGAAATCTTATCGCTTGAGCATTAATAGTTGTATTTGTTATGGGATTTCCGTAACAGGAAGGGTGGCTGAAAATGTTAGTGCAGGAGGCTCTCACGACCGGACCCTACGTGGAAGCCATGGAATGAGAGCGCTTGCCTGTCTTCAAGCGATTCTTGACGTGATTCGTCCGACAATGGAAAAGGCGGAACTGATGCTTCTTGGATCGATATTGAATGCTGATCGATTCAAGAGGGTTCGTTTTTAGATATCTCTGGTTTGAATCTCAATATATCAACTTTCAGATAAAGTAGCACTTAATGTGCTACTTTATCTATATGATTAGGATTGGTGTTAAAGAGTTGCGGCAGAATGCCAGTAAGTATCTAGAGCAAGTGAAGCGCGGCGAAATTATTGAAGTTACCGCGCGAGGAGCTTTGGTAGCACTTATTTCTTCTCCCTATCGAGAGTCCGACGGATTCGAAGGGCTCGTCGCAAGGGGCCAAATAATTCCACCTGTCAATCAATTTCAAATCCCTAAGCATCGACGCAAGTTATCGCCGGGTGTCGTTTCCGCTGATGTACTTAATGATCTGCGTGAAGAGCGATTCGAATGATTTATTTGGACACTTCTGCCCTTGTCAAGTTGGTCATCGACGAGGAGGAAAGTGTGGCTCTGATAGATTGGCTCGCGATAAATGCAGATGCCTTGAAAGTTACTAGTCAACTAGCTCACGTTGAGCTGATTCGAGCGTGCAACCGACTCGACGATACTTTGACTCCCTTTGCCCGATCTCTTTTATCTGGCATTGGTAGCATCCCGATAACTAGCAATGTCTTGAATATTGCTTCTGACCTAAAACCATACGAGTTACGAAGTTTGGATTCGATTCATTTGGCAAGTGCGATCTCAATTGGTAGCTCACTTTCATATTTTGTTGCATATGATCTGCGTTTATGTGCAGCAGCTGGCGAAGCGGGGTTCGCCGTCGAGTCGCCATCGAGAGTGGACTAGAGTCCGACTTTGGATTAGCAGCGGTCAATTGTGTTGTAACTATCAGGTAGTTCCAGCCATGCAAATCGAAAGTGTCGAATAAGTCGATGAGCATCGGTAGCCCTTCGTGGACTAAAGCTTAAATTAGATCGTTTTGAATCGTTCGTTGGCAGTGAGGGCGACGTTTTAGTACGCCGATTGCGATTTCCGACCAATTGCTCAAGGCGTTGTATTTTTCGAAGTCGCCTGGCGCAATGATGGCGTCTCCAAATTTGCATCAGAGGAAGTTCACGTAAATCGCTCAAATTCATGTGCCAATAATCTCCAAAGTGACAGTACGTCTTTCGTTGGTGTAGGAAGAATGTAGTACTAGTTGCTGCCTAAATGCCACCAATTTTTTGTGTCAAAGTCGTCGTTAGGATGCCGACCAATACTTCTCGACTAACGCCCACGGCTGAGTCAAGGAACTGCTTAAGTTTGGAACGTTTTTCAGGATCCGTTTCCGATTCAATAGCAATTTGAACGCCACGAATTAGAGATTCAATCACTAACTCCTCGGATGGCCACTGCCCGGATGCGCGCCGTGCGGCTGATGTGACCGCCGTGACTAAGTAGGGTCCAGGGTCTCCTCCAGTAAGGAACTCTCTGAGAGTGATGTACTCCTCTCCGAGAGCGTGAGCAGCTGCGTAGACTTCCTCTTTTGATCTGGACAAGTGCTCGGCGACCTCGTTTATTGAGAGTAAACTATGGGGCCTTTTCTCATTGAGAAGCTCGATGATGGCTTCAAGTATCGGAAGGTCTCGTTCAAACCAAGTGGATGGAACTGACATGTAACTCCCCTTCTGAGCCCGATTGATGGTGGTAAGTTCAGCTTCCCACTGTTACCTGAGAGAGGTGCGGTCGGGAAAGGGCGAACTGAAATTTGCCACTCCCTTTGCTGTTTTCATTGCTGTAGCACCTTTGTAAGTCACCATTATTATTCTGCCTAGCGGCAGTTACAGTCTCTGCGCCCATTAACGTTCCTGTGCTAATGGGGAGCGAATGTCGCACCGCAGCCTTTTGTAAACCTTGTTACTAGATCCAGTGAGAATGTTGTGATTCCTTCGGAAGGCACTCGATACTTGTTACGTAGGTCGCTCGAGCACTGCTACGGTTTGCGCATGTTGCGGTGTTGTGTACACGACTGCAACTTTCGCTCCGCGCAAGAGGCCCTCGACTTTTTGAGCAGCGTCTTTCATGAAAATCAGCTTGATGCAAGGTCGAAGTTCGCACTGTTGGAGATGCTTGAGAGCTAAGTTGCACCTTGGAGACTTGACCCAGGGAAGGTAGATTCCAGGTCCGCGTTGACGCTTTGGTGAAAGCCAGTTCTCTGCATTCATAGCGGTTGGTGCGTTAATGTACGAAAAACAATCCTTTAGATACTAACATTTATGTTACTTACATTAATGTTAGTAACATAAATTATACGCTTGTGAGGTATTATGCCGGGCTTTGTTGGTCGTCAGACTCAGTTGAATTCGCTTGATCGATTGCTAGGGCGTATTCGGTCAGAGATTAATACCGATCTTCCGGGACGTTGCATACTCATGCGTGGTCGACGTCGGGTTGGCAAGAGTCGACTGGTGGAGGTCTTTGCCAACCGTTCGGGGATACCGACGCTCTATTTCACGGCATCGCGCCAGCGAAGCCATGAACTGGAGTTGTTTGCAGAAGCGGTCGTGGAGTCGAATCTTCCGAATGCTGATCTGTTCAGAGGTACTCACCTGGATAATTGGGATGTTGCACTGCGATTGCTCGGGCAGACTTTGCCGCACGACACTCCGAGCATTGTGATCTTTGACGAGTTTCCGTATTTTGTCGAACAAGATGTGAGTATCGAAGCTATCTTCCAAAAGCAGTGGGACCGTATTCTATCCCACAAGCCAGTTCTGCTGATCTTGGTCGGTTCTGACCTCGCTATGATGGAGGCTCTGAACTCTCATGACCGGGCGTTCTACCAGCGGGGAACCGAGATGATAATCCCGCCGCTGTCACCACTCGAGACGGCACAAATCGTTGGTTCACCTGATGAAACATCGGCTTTCGACTCCTACCTTATCACCGGGGGACTTCCACTCATCTGTGACGATTGGCCTGTAGGTCTTCCTATGTGGGATTACCTCGAAGGGGCGCTCTCAGAGACAACGTCAGCTCTGATCGTCAGTGCAGAACGGTCTTTGGCCGCCGAGTTCCCGGTAGAAGCATTAGCCCGTGAGGTTTTAGGAAAGATCGGGGCAGGGGAGACGACCTTTACCAATATTTCGCGTGCTGCCGGTGGGCTCCAAGCAGTTAGTGCTTCCCGAGCACTTGAACTACTTACCGCGAAGCGAATTGTCATTCGAGAGGTTCCATTATCGACCAAGCCCTCAAAAGAGGCAAGATATCGCGTCGATGATCCCTACCTGAGATTTTGGCTTACCTTCATTGGACCTCATCTAGCGGAAATCGAACGTGGACGCTCCGATCGGGTGTTGGCGCGAATAAAAGCTAGCTGGACCTCTTGGAGAGGGCGAGCAATAGAGCCGATAGTTAGGGAGTCTCTGGCCCGACTTCTTCCACTTGATGGCCTCGTTGCGGAAGCCGTAGGCGGATACTGGACCCGAACTAACGTCCCTGAGGTTGATATCATCGGCGCCGACCGCAATCCCTTAGCGAAGGTGATTACCTTTGCAGGCTCAATAAAGTGGCTTGAAACCGAACCTTTTGACAACGGCGATCTAAACGCTCTAGCTGCCGCAACTCTTCAGGTTCCGGGCGCTAGCAAAGATACGCCGTTAATCGCTGTTAGCCGTAGTGGGGTGGGGCCAAACGTCAACGCTGCGTTCAAATTTGGCCCAGATGACCTGATCAAAGCTTGGTAAATTGAACGGGAATGCTCGTAGTTGCTGAAGGGAAATCTCCGATCGTATTGATCCGTGTGTTCGAGGTTTAGTTTGCGCCAACCGCCAAGTGAAGGATTGGATACGTAATCCACGGTAACTGCACAATTTGTTTGATGGGGATCGAAATCGGTCACGCTCAATCGTCCGAACTTTAAAAAGGTCCTTTGGTCCAGCTGTAATTCGATTACTGCTCTGAATCTTAGATTGCCATTTTCGTGTACAGCATTTGAATTTAAGGCGCGAGGTCGAGGCTCGTTCTATCGAGGTATGTAGCCCTGTACCTAAATCACCCAGGAAGGATTGACGACAGGTGGCTCATCCTCCGAGCCGACGAAGTGACTCATTTTGAAGACAACAATATTAGTGCCCGCCATTACAGTCAATGAAATGTTGCCGACACCTGTGCCCCAAGCCTAACGCCGGAATCAATGACTTCGCGGTGAGGCCATTAGTGTGACGAAGGGACTTGACTACAGTTGATCAAAGGCTATTGAGACCGAAAATGCCAAATACTTCAAATCGAATGGGTTGACTCCCCATACGCTTCCTGGGAATGTCCATCCGCAAGATCAACTTTGGTCGGGCAAGACGGATCACTTTCGCCCGTGTTGTACATCGGAAGGATATGGGGCTCACTAGGGGTTTATTTCTCAATTACGGCTGTTATTGGTGGCGTGAGGTGATTCACAAAGTCCATACGATCTGTCTGGGTGACTTCGTTTCTCATCAGGCGCACCAAGTCATTGAAACTATACAAAAACTTAGGTGCTTGCGATTATCGCGGCGAACTTTTCGTTGGTAAAGAACGCGATTCCCATTGCCAAGCTTTCATCCTGGCGAAAACCGATCGAGGATAAGAAGAATGCCATAAACGAATTGATCCTTAGAGACCAGCTGTTATGATCGTTCTGGAGATCCTACCCACAGCCCACAACTCCTATTGTGTCTTGCTTTGGCCCGTATAGTTGCCGACGCAGTTTTCCATGGCGCTGCTATGAGGATAGAAAATATCCGCCCTTTTGTGGGTTCAGGGCCCAAATGGTATCGATACAGACAAATCGAGTAACTGTGAGAACAGAAGTGGCTATGGCATTGATGAATTTGGGTACGAATTGTTTTTTGGAGTGGATCTTTGCGACGTCTTTGAATCTCTTTTGTGACGAATCGCACAGCTAAGGTAACTGTCCTTACCACTAGGATGGAAGTCGAAGTTGGGCCGAGTGGCTAATCTCTCATTGTCAAGTTACCACTTGTGCCTTTTTCCCTTTTCTGTTCGTCTATCCTTGGAGATCAAGTGAAAGAGACAAGAGGCATAGCTGCTTCAGTGCGGCGTCTCTTAGAGTTATCTGGTCAAGAGATCTTAATTATTGCAACTTACCTGATCGTTACCGGCCTCTTTAGAGCTAGCCAGAACGCAGCACAGACCACTATGCCATTGATCGGTCACGACCTGCTTGGAATTGGTGTTAGCCAGATTGGCTTGGTTGCAACGATCTGGGGTGGCGCAAGTGTTGTTACCAATATTTTTATAGCATCCATTCGAGGATCTAGCCGTTACATCTTTGTTGGTGGTTTGATTGCATTTCCATTTGGAATCTTGGCTCTTGTCTTTTCCCACACCTATCTCCAATTGATAGCCTCTATCTTGCTTTTGGCAATTAGCGGTGGGATAGTAATGCCTGCGCTAGCGAGCTCATCAGCAACCCTAGGATCGGTTTCCTCCAAGCGAGGCGCAGTTGCCTTTACTGTTGCACTCAGCTTGAGCCTCGCCATTGGTCCGCTAATCGAGGCAGGCGCCCTGCGCGCAAGTCACGATTCTTTGCGCATTGCGCTCGCTTTCTTTGTGCCATTGGCAGCTGTGGGATCTGTCCTTGGGATATTAAAGTTGGGTCGCACCAAAGATCAGCCTTCTTCAGGGTCATCCGCGGGCCAAAGAGCTTACGTGCTCTTTCGACAGCGAGACTTTCGCGACGCAGTCTTTAGCCTTGCCCTGTACCAGTTTCCATTTGTCGCAATAATCAACTTTGGTGCAATCTTGGCTCGCACCCGCTTTGGTGCCAGTGCGGCCTTTTCACAAGAGGCATTGACTTCATTCTTTTTAGTTTCGTTTATCTCACGGGCGGTCTTGTTATTTCATCCAACCAAAAATAGAGATAAAACTTGGCTTAGAGGTGCAGCGATCTTGACGATTTTGGGTGTCGTTATAGTTGGGTTGGCTGGAAGTTCTCTATGGTTTGTAGTTGCAATGGGACTTCTTGGGATACCTCATGGCCTCACATATCCGCTGGCGCTCAACCTTTTGAATGAGTCGGCTACTCCGGATCAGCTCGCAAAGGGAAATTCAATTCTCTCGGCTACCACTGGATTGATCTCTTTGACTGGGCCATTTGTCATCGGCCTTTTATCTGCTAGTTTTGGTATCTCAACTATGTTTTTGTTGATGGCGCTTCCAACTATTGGATTTTCTATGCCGCTATTCTTTCACCACCATAAAACTGCCTCTGGGGCCCCAGTACTTTAGAGGCCGCTGTAAGCGACACTGGGCAGACCCTGGACCCCTGGTTCTAGAACAAAGATTGATCCGGCTGTTGGGTAGTCTTGTCTTTGGTCGGTTGGAATCAGAAATGCTCCACTTGTGACGTAGAGCTTTTCAAGGTTTTCTCCGCCAAAGCAGCAACTTGTTGTACCAATGTACCCAAGGTTGATAAGACTATCAAGGCTTCCATTTGGGTGGTAACGTCGAAGATCCCCAGAACGGATCATAGATACCCAGATTCCTCCTTCGCTATCGACGCAAAGGCCATCGGGGTTTCCTGGCAATTCACCAAAGTCCACCACGATTCGAGTGGCCCCTATGGTACCGCTCGATAAGTCGTACTCAAATGCTCTTAGTTGTCGGGTTGGGGTATCGATGAAGTACATCTCATCTCCAGCGGGACTCCATCCCATTCCATTGGAGAGTGTTACATCCTCTATTACGGGCACTAGCCCATTATCAGCCTCGTAACGATATAGACCACACGCTTTAGGAGTTCTAGCATAGGAGAGGGTCCCGATATAAAATCGTCCCAAGGGGTCACACTTTCCGTCGTTGAATCTATCTCCGCTTGGCGCGCTACATAGTTTTGCGGTGGAGCCATCTGTTTGGAGGTGCAATAGATCGAGGTCAACGCCGACTAAGAAACCACCGCTTGTTTGTGGAATTGCGGGCGTACATTTGCCCTTGAAGGTCGCAATGTTGTGGTTTTCGTGGTCTCCACTGAGACAATTTAGACTGGAGCCGTCGATGTCGACCCAAAAGAGTGATTGACTCTTTTGGTCCCAAAAGGGAGATTCTCCCAACTCGGCTTTGGTCTCAATAATCTCTATCTCTAGTGTAACTGTGATTTCCTAAAATATAAGGTTTGAACTTCAAATTAACGGCCATAGTCTGGCACGTATCGCCTCTTGAGCTTGGTTGTTTCAGTAACCTCAACCTTTAGATAATTGGACGGCGCAAGGCATGCTCGTCTTTAGGCATGGCCCAATTGGATTGGGTTCGACTTCTAAAGTGGAAGCGGTGATACCAAAGTCACGAGGAAGCGCCATATCGACTGCCATCTTTGGGGCGACGATGAGCCTATGAGGTTTCGGCCACTATCAAACCAGTTAGCGATCTTACTTTTTTGCGATCCGACTTGAACCCATTGGGTCAGTGTTTGCCTGGAGGAACGCCCATGGCTAACTATAGGAGCCATGGGCGTTTGCCTATCGAACATATCTCCAATAGCTCCAGCTAGCAATATCTTCTAATGGATGGCGCTGGTTCTGCTCAGATAACTGCTCAATCAACAACGGGAGAGTCTCTCAATCGCTCTAGCACTTTGGGTATTAGATTGCATCTAGGGTCTTAGATTGCATCGCCTGTTGCGATATCAAAGAAGTGAATTCTTTGGGTGTCAAGGTTTAGTTCCAGAGTTTGCCCCTGTTGAAATTGGTAATAGGGTGGTATGCGAGCTACGCCAAGGCCAATGCCGGCTCCCTTTTCAACGCCGACTTCAATGTCGCCCAAATCCTCTTCCTCTGCAATTGCACCAGCAACTTTGATCGCCTTAGCATCAAATCTAAAATAGACCAGTAGTTCAGAACCCAGTGCCTCAACCAGGTCGATTTGAACCTTCAATTTGGCAGGTCCTTGTGCTGTTGTTGCTACCGATAAGTTTTCAGGACGAAAGCCAACTGCAATCTTTTTGCCTCGATATTTTCTGAGATTTTCACTATAGCCCATAGGGTCAAGTTCGAGACGTTGACCGCCCATGGCGAAGTAGGTTCCATCTTCGGAGAGGCCAGCTTCAAAGATGTTCATCGAAGGTGAGCCGATGAAGCTAGCTACAAAGAGGTTTGCTGGCTTTGAGTAGAGCGTTTGTGGATGATCGCACTGTTGAAGATCTCCGGCATGCATGACTGCAACCCTATCGCCCATGGTCATTGCTTCCACTTGGTCGTGGGTTACATAGAGTGTGGCAACGCCGAGTTTTCGCTGGACTCTAGAGACCTCTGCACGCATTTTAACGCGAAGGTTCGCATCTAAGTTGGAGAGGGGTTCGTCCATGAGAAAGACTGCAGGATCTCGAACTATCGCTCGACCCATGGCCACTCGTTGACGTTGTCCTCCCGAGAGCTGTCCCGGCTTTTTATCGAGCTGCTCCGTTAGGCCAAGGACGTCAGCCGCATTGGTGACTGCCCTTGCTATCTCATCCTTGGAGGTCTTTTTTAATTTGAGTGCAAAGCCAATATTTTGAGCCACCGTCATGTGGGGATAGAGAGCGTAGTTCTGAAAGACCATAGCAATATCCCGCTCCCGAGCGGGTAGGTCGTTTACGACTCTATCTCCGATTCTAAGGGTGCCATCGGAGATTTCTTCGAGACCGGCGACCATTCTTAGGGTAGTGGTTTTACCACATCCGGAGGGGCCAACCAAGACAACAAATTCACCCTCTCCGATAGTTAGATCTAAACCGTGGACAACCTTTTGGCCGTTCGGATAGACCTTGGTCAGCTTCTCCATGGTGACTGTTGCCATTGAAATCTCCTCATTGCCCACCTTCGCCTTCGCGAAGCTTCGCCCCCCATGGCGAAAATTCTTTGCTAAGCAGTTAAGAGTTCTTACCACTTGCGTTATGCAAATGCTAGCATAGAGGATAATTTATATTGACAATGACAGTTTGTATTTAAAGTCCTAGAATGGCGAAAATCATTCAAATAGGCGATTAGATGATAGATTGCTACAAAGATCAAGTGGTAAGACGCTATATGAGGGGGCCGAAATGAATGCGAATCTGATATGTTGTCCACTGGCTGGCGCCCCGGTAGAGGTCAATTCAGTCCGATTTGGTTCAAGAGATAATCGTCAACGCTAGGTCTTTCTTATTTTGACTTTAGCCCAAAGAGCGACCCGGAGGAAGCAATGGATACCATCTGGCGGCCCATCAAAGAGACGGGCCATCTAACCGAGAAGATCGTCTCGCGAATTGAACAGATAATCGATGAATCTAATTTAATTGCAGGATCACGTCTTCCCTCTGAGCGGGACTTAGCGAGACTCCTAGGGGTCTCTCGACCAGCACTTCGGGAGGCTGTGAAAACCCTTGAAGCACATGGTCGAGTAGTAGTTCGCCATGGTCAGGGTGTCTTTGTCAACGCAAGCGCCGATGAGGTTATGAGAATCCGGCTCGCAAATCAAGAGGTTTCCATGACAGAGCTCTACGCCATGCGAAATGTACTTGAGGCACCGGCAGCCGGTTGGGCTGCAAATAGCGCGACCGATGAAGAGATAGAACGCCTTCGCGTAGCACTTGAGGCAGAGGAAGAGATCAGAACTCAGCCCACCGATTATGGGCGTCTTGCCGAATTAGATGCCGGTTTTCATCTAATGATAGTTGAAATCGCCAAGAACCGCTTTCTCCTGCAGACTGTTGGGATCCTACAGGAGATGATGGCTGCCGGTATGGAAACCACGCTGACTGTTCCGGGTCGTCTTGATCGCTCTCGTCAAGACCATCGGGCGATCTTTGAAGCTATCCGAGATCATGATGGCGAAGCTGCTCGAATTGCATGTTCCTCACATATCATTGGAGCGCGGGAGGCCGCTTTGCTCAGAATACGTGGGGTGGAATCGCCCGAGTGAGAGTTGCTATTAAAAGAGTCAGTCATTTCAATTGACAGAATGCAAATCAGAGGCTAAGGTTATTGGACAGAGGTCATACCTTGAAACCAAACTTAGACACTGAGGTGACACATGAGTGATGAATTGGCCTTATTGGCCCATCTAGCGGGGGATTCCGTGGCTATCGCGGTGAGAGATGTTGAAGTCGGGCCTGCCCGATTGGCGTTTCTTGACTCTGAGGATCAAAGAGATATTACCGTTGCAGAGCCAATTCCGCTCGGACACAAAGTTGCTTTAGTGCAGATTCCGGCGGATGCCCAAATTATTGAGTACGGAGAGATTATCGGATCCTCTCGCCAAGAGATCGAAGTTGGAGAGTTGGTCCACATCCATAACATTAGGAGCAATAGATGGCAAATCAAGGCCTAACCGGTTTTCGTCGCGCAAATGGCGCTGTAGGTATTCGTAACTATGTGGTGATCCTAGCCGTCGATGATCTCTCGAACGCAGCGGTTGAGGGAATCGCCGCACTGGTTCCAGGGACGATAGCGATACCTCACTCCTATGGTCGTCTTCAATTTGGAGAGGATCTAGAACTTACCTTCCGAACCCTAATTGGAACTGGCGCAAATCCAAATGTCGCGGCTGTGGTCGTAGTTGGTATTGAACCATCGTGGACCGATCGGGTAGCCGATGGCATTGCCTTAACTCAAAAGCCAGTTGGGCGCCTCTCGATCGAGCGAAATGGAGATCTCAACACTATCGCTTCAGGAGCTCGTATGGCTGCTAAATTTCTCCAGGATGCCAGCGAGATTCAAAGAACACCTGTTGAACGACATGAAGTGATGATGTCAATCAAGTGCGGGGAATCCGATACCACAAGTGGCCTCGGGGCTTGCCCTACGACGTCTCAGGCTGTTGATCGCACTGTGGCCGCCGGTGGAACTGTTTTATTTGGAGAGACCACCGAGCTGACAGGAGGAGAGCATCTTATCGCCAAGCGTTGTATCAATGACGCTGTAAGGGATAAGTTTATGGCTTTCTTCGACGACTATATGGCTACGGTAGAAGAACAAGGCGTAGATCTATTGGGTTCGCAACCTACCCAGGGCAACATCAGAGGTGGTTTATCTACCATTGAGGAGAAGGCGATGGGAAATATTGCTAAGACCGGTTCGGTGCCAGTAGTAGATGCCCTTGAGCCCGCGGTTGCACCTAGTGTTCAAGGCTTAAATTTCATGGATACCTCTTCGGCCGCTGCGGAATGCATCACCCTTATGGCCGCTGCGGGAGCCGTGATTCACCTTTTTCCAACTGGACAGGGCAATATTATTGGCAACCCAATCGAGCCCGTAATCAAGATCACCGCCAATCCTCTTACTGCTAGTACGATGACAGAGCACATAGACTTAGACGTCTCTGGCCTTTTGCGCCGTGATTATGGCCTAAAAGAGGCGGGGGATCAGATCATGGAGTTGATCGATCGAACCATCAACGGTCGCCTTACAGCTGCTGAGGCGATTGGCCACAAAGAGTTCGTGATTACGAAACTTTATCGGAGCGCATAAATATGGCAATTACAACTCGCGCACTTTTAGATGCGGGGGCGGTAGTTCCGATGTTGATTGGAGGCGAATGGGTTCCTTCGTTCGCCTCCAATCTTCGAGAGGTCACCAACCCAGTAGATGATAGTGTTATTGCTCAGATCGCCTACGGTGGTGTCAGCGAAGCTCAAAGTGCCGCCGACCAAGCAACAGCGGCATTTGAGAGTTGGTCTAATACCTCGAGCCGCTATCGAGCTGATATATTGTGGCGAACATACGAATTGATTCTCGAGCGCGCCGATGAGATAGGCGCGCTTTTGTCTTTAGAGACCGGCAAGCTCCTCTCAGAGGGGATCGGCGAGACTCGCTTTAGTGCCGAATATTTCAGATGGTTTAGTGAAGAGATTCGCCGTCCTCAAGGTGAGGTCTTCGCTAGTGAAGATAGGAGCCGCAAACAACTTTCGATCTCGCGTCCAATTGGTGTAGCTGCAACGTTGACTCCTTGGAACTTCCCCCTTTCGATTCAAGCTCGAAAGGTGGCTCCGGCGCTGGCTGCTGGATGCACCGTAGTGGCTCGTCCGTCCGAAAAGGCACCCTTGGCTGTTGGGGAGCTATTTAGAGCTCTAGTCGATGCGGGTCTTCCCCCAGGAGTGGCGAACCTTATCTATGGCCCAGCATCAATACAGTCCAATGCGCTAATCGACCACGATGGCATAGGCGTGATCAGCTTTACTGGCTCCACTCCGGTTGGGTCGGCCCTTATGCGTCAAGCCTCTAACCGAATCGTTAGATGCGCCCTTGAACTTGGGGGAGATGCCCCCTATATCATCTTTAGCGATGCCAATATAGATCGAGCCATTGAGGGGCTAGCTATCGCTAAGTTTAGAAATAATGGCCAGTCTTGTATTGCTGCAAATCGTGTCTTTGTGGAGGACTCCATTATGGATCAGGTCTGCGAGAGGCTCGCAAAGCTCACCTCCTCGATGCGAATTGGTGATCCCCTAGGGCACGAAAGAGTCGACCTAGGTCCGTTGATTGATAGTAGTCGGGTTCGTGATGTCGATCGAATTTGTAGAGATGCTCTTGATAGTGGTGCTAGTTTTCTAGGTGAATCTCCGATTGTTCCTGATGGCGCTAACTTTATGCGCCCTGGCTTTTTAGTTGATGCGGCTTTTGACTCTGCTCTCGCCAAAGAAGAGGTCTTTGGTCCAATTGCTGGAGTATTTTCTTTTTCAGACGAAGACGAAGTTATCCATCGGGCAAACGATACCAAGATGGGTTTAGCGGGTTATGCCTATACGAATAATCAAAGTCGAATTTGGCGCCTAGCCGAAAAGCTAGAGGTTGGTATTTTGGGGTTGAACCATCCACTTCCGTCGGTGGTCTACTCCCCAATGGGTGGCCTCAAAGGTAGTGGACTCGGTCGTGAAGGAGCCCATGACGGTCTCTTAGAATATCTAGAGACCAAATATATCTCTATAGGCATCGAGGAAAAGTGAGCGATCAACTACGCAGTTCGAATTGGTTCGCCCAAACCGGTAAGCTGGGCTTCTATCATCGGTCACATACTAAATCAGAGGGCTTTCCCGATGATATGTTCTCTGGGAAACCCGTCATAGGAATTGGGGCATCTTGGTCTGATCTAGCTCCATGTAACGCCCATCTCCATGATCTTGCCCAGTCGGTAAAGGCTGGAATCTACGAAGCGGGTGGTTTTCCTTTTGAATTTCCAACCATGGCTCTCGGTGAGACCCTTATGCGCCCTAGCGCGATGCTATATCGCAACCTCGCAGCCATGGAGATCGAGGAGCTGATTCGTTCTAATCCTCTAGACGGAGTGGTTCTCCTTACCGGCTGTGATAAGACCACTCCAGCTGCGATCATGGGTGCCCTAAGCGTCGATCTCCCGACGATTATTTTGACCGGCGGACCGATGATGAACGGAGTCTTTCGTGGTGAGACCGTGGGCTCTGGGACCGATCTTTGGCGATTCTCCGAAGACGTCCGCGCAGGAGTGATGACCCAGGAGGACTTCGTCTCCTCGGAGGCGTGTGTCTCTCGAAGTGTGGGCCATTGTACCACCATGGGTACAGCTTCTACGATGGCCTGTTTGGCTGAGGCGCTTGGACTCGTTCCAAGTGGAACTTCCACAATTCCAGCGACAGATGGTGCTAGAAGAAGCGCTGCACAATTGGCAGGTAGGCAGATCGTCTCACTGGTAGCTAAGGATCTTCGCCCTTCTTCGATACTTAGTCGCGAGAGCTTTGAAAATGCGATAGTTGCCAATGTCGCTTTGGGTGGCTCAACAAATGCCATCATTCATCTCTTGGCAATTGCCGGTCGCGCTGAGATCGACCTAGAGCTGGAGGACTTTGATCGGCTGGGCTTGGCGATTCCGACCCTTGTAGATCTAAAGCCGAGTGGCCGTTTTCTAATGGCAGACTTCCATGGTGCTGGTGGTCTGCCTGCCCTTCTGAGCGAGATCTCGGAGTTTTTGCATCTTGGGGCACGGACCGTTTCTTCTAGGACACTTGGTGAAGATATAGCTAATGCTAAGAATTGGAATCAAACGGTAATTCGAAAGGTGGATGCACCTCTTTTACCGCCTGGGAATGGGAGTGTAGTTCTCTTTGGGAATCTAGCTCCTAACGGGGCAGTCCTAAAGCTTTCGGCCGCTGATCCAAATCTTTGTGTTCATCGAGGATCAGCTTTGGTCTTTGACTCAATTGAAGAGTACAACTCTACGATCGACCAGGAAGATTTTATCGTGGATCCAAACAGCGTTTTGATCCTTAGAAACGCGGGCCCAAAGGGCTATCCCGGAATGCCCGAGGTGGGCAATCTTGCAATTCCAAAGTCACTAGTAAAACAGGGCCTTCGGGATATGGTTCGAATCTCTGATGCGAGAATGAGTGGTACCTCTTTTGGAACAGTGGTACTGCACGTAGCGCCGGAATCGGCTAGTGGCGGTCCTCTTGGTCTGGTCCAAAATGGCGATTCGATCTTTTTAGATGTGCCAAATAGAACTTTGTCACTTGAGGTATCTGAGGCGGAGTTGCTCAAACGTAGAGAAGAAAATTCCCCATTTAACCCAGATGATAGCGGCGGTTATGTCAGCTTGTATCGCACTCATGTGATGGGGGCCGAGACAGGAGCGGACTTTGATTTTCTTCGCGGACGTAGAGGATCTGACGTACCAAGGAGATCGACATGAATAACCTCCTTGACTCTCAAGTCTCTCTGGTAACCGGTGGAGGTGGAGGTATCGGTGCAGCTATATCGATGACGCTAGCCATGGCCGGAGCTAAGGTAGCCGTCGTTGATCGGGACCAGGTTGGAGCTGATGCTACAGTTGGGGCGATCCTAGAGGCTGGCGGAGTAGCTAGTAGCTTTGTTGGCGACATAGCAACTTCGCCCGAGCGTATCGAGATCTACAATCGCGCTAAGGGGGCTTTGGGTGAGATTGACATCTTAGTGAATAACGCCGCCGATCATGGGTCCCGCCTTAGTTTTTTAGAGATCGAAATCGATGAGTGGGAGAGAATCCTAGCCACTAACTTAGGTGCTACCTGGCATTTTTCTCAATTGGTGGCCCGATCGATGATCGAGCGCCAAGGTGGCGCTATCGTCAATCTCGGTGCTATTCAAGCGTCGCTTCCAGTTGCAACCTATGTTTCTTACGTTGCAACTAAGGGCGGCATCATCTCACTCACCAAGGCTTTAGCGGTTGAGCTTTCTCCCCATGGAATTAGGGTGAACTCTATATCGCCAGGAGCCATTGCCACTCCTTCTACACAGAGTGCTCTTTCGAACATTGGTACCACCGAGAAGGCTCCCACACTGTTGGGGAGGATGGGATCGTCCCGCGACATTGCTAATGGCGTCTTATTCCTGGTTTCACCAGCTTCATCTTTTATCACAGGGGAGAATTTGGTGGTGGATGGGGGCCGCTCCCTCTCTAGGGATCCCGATCCATTTTCCTCTTTTGGAAGTCGGACGTAACTTTAATTCGCTTTCGAAGGGGTAAAAACTAAAGATCGCCTTGGGTATCTAAGTGGTCGTAGCGCGAGGATTTTGGATCGTAAGAAACCCATTGGGTGGCCTTTTAGTTGATGACCTATGGTAATCTCCGACTAACTCCTGTTTTTGGGAGGATATCGGACCATTTGTTCGCCCTGTGTCTTTGTAGATTGGCTGGCGACATTAGTCGCGCGCAAGTATTAGATCCGCAAGTATTAGATGTGCACAATTAGATGCACAATTAGAAAGAGTTGGCTTTTTGAAAGTTAGGCGAGCTTATTCGATAGGGCGTGGGTTTGATGTGGTGTGAGATGACGGACCTAACTTGCACAGGTGGCGAACGAAATTTGTTTAAGAAAAGGAATTTGATCAGGTGAAGCAATTAAAAAAGGCGCCCGAGGGCGTTTTGGGAGCCTTGGCTACCCCGTTGAATTTAGATGGAACTATAGACTACGACTCGCTTGAGAGTCTTGTGGCTCACATGGTGAGCGGAGGCGCAGATGGAATCTGTCCGGTTGGTTCAACCGGAGAGGGACCCCTGCTTGACCGTCAGGATCGCATTGGTGTGACCCGCCACGTAAGGGCACAAATTGGCCAAGAGCTTCACCTCATCCCTGCTACCGTTAGTGTTACGCCTGGTGATGTAATGGCCGATTTGGCTGCATACCACGAAGTCGGTGCAACTAGTGCTTTGGTGCCACCCCCGTTTTACTATCCCTTAGATGCAAATGCTACCAAAGACTTCTTCCTTAGGGTGGCAGACGAGTCGCCGCTTCCAATAGTGATCTATAACATCCCTCAAATGACCAAGGTAGCTGTAGCTCCAGTGATCGTTGGTGAGCTGGCGAGGCATGAAAACATTATCGGAATCAAGGATTCAAGTAGGGACTTTGAATACTTTTCTAGCGTTTGTGATCAGGTGACCTTGCTAGAGCCGGAGAACTTTAGTGTCCTAACAGGCTCTGATACCATGCTTAGTGCATGTAACTTGGTGGGTGGTTCTGGGACAATTGCTGCATCGGTTAATTTGGTGCCAAGATTGGTGGTAGATCTTCATCTAGCTAGTAAGAGTGGTGACCTAGACAAGGCTCGCATAGATCAGGCACGACTACTTAGAATCGTCCAAGCCTGTCGAGTCCCGGGTTTTCCGGCAGGGTGGAAGGCGGCCCTTTCGCTCATGGGCCTTTGTGGAGCGACGCCCGCCAAGCCAGCTAGAACGGCCCAGGATCAGCAAATTGAGACCTTGAGAGTCGCCCTAGTGGCTCTTGGAGTGCTTGACTAAAGAGCTAGATCCCAACTCGGTGGCAACTCGATATTTGCTGTTTTTGCCATTTGGACTATCTCGTTTGCCACCGAGTCCGCGATTTGGATCTTTGTCTGTGGCGTTATCTCATTGGGTAGCGGTCGACCTGCACCAGGAAGGCGTCCGTTGGAAGATACAACTTGATGAGCCATCTCGTTTAGGCGTTCGGTTGAGGAGCTATCTATCCCAAAGGCACTTGGATCGATCGCCATGAGAAGGTGACTCAATCGTTGCGGAGTAGCTATGGCATCCAAAGAGAGCGGATCAGCGACCTGTGTTGAGAGGGATGGCCCGACTAGACCGCCAGTGAGTGCCTCGACCATCAAAGCTAACGCAAAGCCCTTGGCTCCAGCCATTGGAGCCAACATCCCATTTAGCGCTATCTTGGGATCGTTTGTGGGGATCCCGTTGGAATCGAAGGCCCAGCCATCTGGGATCTCTTCGTCGGCGGCTGCTGCCTGGGCGATTCTACCTCGTGCGACAGTTGAGGTTGCCATGTCGATAATGGTTGGTCGTGGCTGACTTGGAATTCCAGCAGCTAGGGGGCTAGTCGAAAGGAGTGGTCGATTTCCATCCCATGCCGGCATGACAGCTGGACCGTTTGTGAAAGCCAATCCAATCAGCCCTTGCTCTAACATCTCTAAAACATATAGTCCCAAGACGCCACAGTGGTTGGAGTCGGCGACTGAGACGACTCCAACACCATATCTTTGTGCTCGCTGGGTGGCTAGAACGCTAGCTCGATGGGCTTGGAAGTGGCCCATCCCACCATGGCCATCGAGAGCAAGGACGGCTCCAGTCTCTTTTATCACGCTAAGTTCTGCCTTAGCGTTGATTCCGCCTGCTTTGAGACGCCTAAGGTAGTGGGGGAGGCGGAGCAATCCATGAGAGCCGCGACCCCAGGCGTCCGCCATAGTTATCTCATGTGAGGATCGTTCTGCCACCTCTGGACTTAATCCATATTCGCATAGAAGTGCTTTGGCGACCGATTGTGACTCGGAAAAATTTGATTGCATTTTACCCCCGGGGTATGGTAATTATTTGTGGTTTAATCCTAGCAGTGGTAAGACCAATTGGCCAAAATTGACGATTAGCATAGAGATAGGAATAGACCAGCTCTCTAGGGCATTAGATGAAAACCCCTTGGAGTGCAATTGAATAAGGAGTTATCGCCTTGAATGAGAAGTCGCAAGAGTCGACGTCATCGCTACCCATGGACGTCTTGGTGGTTGAAGACGTTTGGGGTAGTGCATTTGATGAGATTGGTCAGAGACTAACCATCACCTACTTGCCTCAACTTTGGGAGGATGATTCGGCCCTTAAAGACTACATTGGCAACGTCAGAGCGCTGGTAATTCGCAATAGGACCCAAGTTACTAGAGACCTCCTAGCTGCCGCTCCAATGTTAGAGGTCATCGCCAGAGCTGGTGTCGGTCTCGACAATATCGACCTTGTTGCAGCTAATGAGGCAGGTGTTGTTGTGGTAGCTGCCCTGGGAGCAAATGCCACAAGTGTAGGTGAACACGCCGTTGGTATGGCCTTTGCCTTTTCCAAAAACCTTATCAGCCAAGATCTCAAGACAAAAGAGGGAGGTTGGGATAGGCGCCTTGGCTTTGAACTTCAAGATCGATCTTGGGGGGTTATCGGCCTTGGAGCCACCGGACGCGAGACGGCTCGAATTGCCCATGCTATTGGCATGAAAGTCTATGGCTATGATCCAAATATCCCAATCGATAGATTCATCGAGGGCGTTGACACAAGGGTAGATACTATCGAAGAAACGCTCGCCTCGTGTGATTTCATCTCATTACATGTCCCCCTTACCCCAGGGACTTCAAAGATGGTTAGTTCTGGCTTTTTATCTAAGATGCGGAGGGGCTCTTATCTGATCAATTCATCAAGAGGTGGCTTGGTAGATGAGGATGCTCTTCTTGAAGCCCTTGACAACGACCATTTAGCTGGGGCAGCCCTAGATGTTCGAGTTAGTGAGCCTCCTGCTTTGCATCCTTTGAATTCCCATGCCAAAGTGATTCATTCACCTCATGTGGCGGGGTTGACCTATGAGTCGCAAGATCGAATCACTGAGATCTTGGCCTTTGAGATTGATACTGTTCTTGGAGGAGAACCAGCGACGATGAATGTAGGAATTCACCAGATCGCCAATAGATAGACCTAGTATCTCGATCTTTCATCTTTAGATAATTAGAGAGATCCTATTTGTATAGCCCCCTTGATTCCGCTGCCTAGGCTGGGGAATCAAGGGGGCATTTTCTCTGTGCCAAGGTTCGCTTTATAAAAGATCTCATCCATAACAAAGACTCCCCAGTTCGCAACCTTTTGGACGCGTAACTGGGGAGTCTTTGGGGGTGTCACCGTGAGGGGGAACTTATTTGTTAGGCGACTACTGCGCTAGCTACTGCTGCTTGCATCGCTGCGAGTCCTGCTGAGACCGAAGATTGGTTCGCCATTACCGAGTTGAGCGGAGCTTGTAGCGTAGCTGAGACTGCAGGGTAGTTTTGAATCGATGGACGGGCTTTAGCACTTGCAAGAATCGTAGGTAGATTCTTTAGATTTGGTGATTTGAGCACTAGTTGTGTATCGGTCTGAACATCTTTTCGAGCAGATAAAAGGCCAGCTCCGGAGGTGAGCTGAATCTGCTGGGCTTGGGAGGTTAGATACTGGATTACTCTCCAAGCCGCCTCTGGTCGAGCTGACTTAGCGTTGATGCTATACATCCAGCCACCGGTGCAGCCATGGCCGCTTCCATTGGTCAGACCAGGAAGAGGAGCATTATTGACCTTACCAGGTACCTTGGATTGCGTTGGACTATTGGCCAGCGTATAGGCATAAGTCCAGTTTCTCATAAAGAGAGCATTACCATTTTGCATCAATACCAAAGCATCGTTTGGCTTCATTGTAGAGGTTCCAGGAGGCGAAATCTTGGTAGTATAGACGGTGTCATAGAGAAACTGTAGCGACTTATTCCCGGCTGGAGTATTTAGGGTAACCTTGGATCCGGAGGAGATTTCTCCGCCGTAACCCCAGGTGTACTCACAGAATTCATCGACAATAGCCTCAATCTGTGCGCCTTCCCAGACGTAACCCCAGAAGTTAGGATTGGTTGCCCTTTCGGCAGTTTGAATCTTTTGTGAAATTCGAACTAGTTCCGCGTAGGTCGTCGGAACGGTCTCATTGTACTTTGTCAATAGATCGGTTCGGTAGTAGAGCTGGCCGACATCGATCGATTGTGGAATTGCATAGAGCTTACCCTTATACTTGCCTATATTTAGAGCAGTTGGGATAAATGCCGATTGGAATGCCGCACTTGCATATTGATCAAGTGGTGTAACCCATCCCGCTTCAGCGAAGGTGCCTGGGTAGGTAACGTCCATCGTCAATATGTCCGGAGTAGATGCCCCACCAGCTAAAGCCGTTACGTATTGATTATAGACGTCGTTGGTCACTGGCGGGATTGTCTGGAAGGTCACAGGAGTGTCTGGGTTGGCATTGTTCCACTGATTGATCAAAATAGTGGTGGTCCCTGAGTTATCCTGAGGACCTGCAATGACAATCGGTCCAGTCTGGCGCGCTGGTGCACCTGAAGTTGTGGTTCCAGCAGCTGCAGCGGCAGTTGTGGTACTCGATGAGGTTCCACTACCGCAAGCTGCTAAAACTGCGCCACCAACGGCCGCTACTCCAAAGCCAAGAAATTTTCGCCTTCCAATTCCTCCATCTGAGATTATCTCATTGCCTTCAGTTTCTGAACCCATCGTTTGGCTCCCTTTCCCCCGTGCAGGTGCACATATTCACTAAATCGCGAGATTTCCCACATCGATAGTGAAGTTTATAAACTAAGCAGTGGCCTGTCCACTGACCAGTTATTCTAACAGTTCTTTACATGTATGTCAAGTATTGAAGTGGTTGCGAAGATAGATATGTGCTATATGACTCTAGCTGATATCTATCCATCTCATAACTGTCCAACTAGTGTTGGTGAATCAGTTGGATCTCTAGATTCACTACTGTCCCATCAGTTTTATGCAGATGGGCCTGAGTAGTCCTAGGCATTGGTTCGTCACAGATGAGCTTTGGCGCGGTCCCAAGCTCTGGGTTTGATGGAATATAGCGGTATCTAAATTCGTGACCTTCTTGGTAGATGGTGCTCTCACATTGAGGGCTTTCCCAAATCTCGATCTCCCAAGTATCGCTTGGGATCTCTCCGGTGTGTTGGCCTAGGGGTCCGAATGCTATGGCTGCGCCGCTTCGTACAAAGATGGGAATCTTGTCCAGCGGAACCTCCATCTCAAATTTCTTTGGACCAAGGTGCGACTCTCCACTCCAAAAATCTGACCAATGCCCAGATGGAAGTACCACCTCGACCGTCGCAGTTGGTGCGTCGTTTGAGAGGACTGCGACAACCAGTAGGTTTGATCCGATTAGAAATTCATGTTCAACTCGATAGAGGTCTAGATTTGTCTCGTCGGCGAAGATAAGTGGCCTTAGCATTGGCCACCCGAACTTTTCGCCTTCGAATGCCGCACTGATCAAGTTGGGAATAAGTTGATATCGAAGGTTTACAAAGCGTCTTACGATATCGCAGGCTTCTTCTCCAAAGTGCCATGGTTCTCTAGGCGTGAGACCGTGAAAGCGAGTTAAGGGAGATAGGGATCCAACCTGTGCCCATCTTATATATAGCTCCTTAGAGGGACCCATTCCATAGAAGCCGCCGACGTCATGTGACCACATTCCTGGAGCAGATAGTGCCCAGCTCAAACCACCCCTTAGGCTATTAGCGAGGCCGGCAAAGCTTGCTTCTGGATCTCCGCCCCACTGAGCTGGATAGCGCTGGGAAGATGCCCATCCACTACGACTCCAGACCAATGGGTTTGAGTCACGCTCTTCATCGATAGCCTCAGATACAGTGCGTGAATACCAAAACGGGTAGAGGTTGCGCCAATTTCTACCCGTCCTCCCGTCTGACATTAAAGCAGAGTCGGGAAGTCCTTCGCCGAAGTCACACTTGAGAACTGAGACACCAAGTGCAAGTAACTCCTTGTTCTTTTCTTTCCACCATTGGCGTGCGGCGGGATTTGAAAAGTCTAAAAGGCGTCTAGGTCGACCGTCTCTGGAGAAGGTTCGATCGACTTTGGCAGGTGCGCCACTAGAGTCGCGGACCAAGTACCCATTTTCTTTGGCTTCGGCGGTAATGGGTGATGCTTCATCTAGGTAGGGGAGTTCCCATAGTGAGATGTGAAAGCCTTCCTCCAAAAGAGTCGCCATCATCTCCTTGGGATCTGGATACTTCTCCTGCGACCAGATAAAGTCACAATTCAATCGGTCTAAAACAAGCCAGTCGGGGTCAATGTGCAAGACGTCGCATGGGATCTGATGGTCTCTCATCCCATGGGCTGCTTCCTCGAGAGAAGCTCGATTTGGATAACGACATCTAGACATCCATAGGCCAAATGCCCATCGAGGTGGGACTCGCATGCGACCAGTTAGTTCGGTGTAGAGGCTAAGGCGACTTGGCAGATCGACGCCAGCTATCAAAAAGAGATCAAGGCGGGCCTCCTCATTTGCCACCTTAAGAACGCTTGGATATGGATTTCCAACGTCGACTTTCATCGGTCCGGGGCCATGAACAAAGGCGCTATAGCCCCTTGAGGAGTGAAAGATCGGAGCTGGTTTATAGACGAGCCCCGTCCCAACCCCTAGGCCATCGTTGGCTATTAACTCGAATGAGGCGCCATTGTGGATAAAGGGTGTGAACTGCTCGCCAAGGCCGACTATGTATTCGCTGGGTTGAATTTCAAGCGAGAAGGTCGATGCGTTATCGCTAAAGCCGATGGTGGGTTCGAATGGAAAGCCAGCTACTTGACGGCGATTGCCACCGCCCATGGTCACTACGTTTCCAGATAGGTCGAGAAGTTCGAAGCTAAAAGGTTCTTTGGTAAGGCGCAAAGTTAGCTGGGTTGTCGAGATATCTAAGTGGGTGCCGGTCTCGACAAGTGTAACTGGTACGAGCTGCAGTAGTCGATCTATGAGAATCCCAAATTCTATACCATCGTAGTCATTTGTCTTGAGATGGTCAGGAACCATTGTGATTCGGATGGTATTTGGGCTATATGCACGAATATAGAGGCTCGCGCTTGCTCTTACCGTGGGGTCTGGTGCGTCGTCATCTGAATTGATGCTCGGAGCATTTGGCAGTAGTGATTCGAGCCCCTGCTTGTTTGGGGGCTCCGAGGTTATGATTCCTGCAACGTTTCCTAATGGTTGGTAACTTACGGCCCCGAGACGTAGCTGGACGCCACTGGCATCTTGGCTATAGCTCTCGATCGTTCTGATCAAAAAGTCGCCCTCGAGCTCTTTGGTATCTAATCTCTCAACGTTGGTCATTACTTTACTGCTCCTAGTGTCATTCCACTTATTAGACGCTTTTGAAAGACTGAGACTGCTAATGCGACGGGAACGAGTGCCAAAACCGTTGCGGCTGAGATAATTCCCCATGGGAAGGTATATTGGCCAGGATACAAAGCGATACCTACTGGAAGGGTTCGCATTGAGTTGTTGGTCATGAAAGTTAGAGCTAAGAGAAATTCATTCCAGTCGCCGGCGAAGATGATAAGGCCCGCTGTGACGATTCCAGGTACCGAAACCCTCAAGATGATCTTAAAGAAGGCGCCAAAATAGCCAAGACCATCGACCATTGCCGCCTCTTCAAGCTCCTTGGGGAGGTCTTGAAGGTAGGCATTCATTAGCCATACGCAGATTGGAAGGCTCAAAAAGGTATAGGGGATGATAAGAGCCCAATAGGTATTTAGGAGGTTGAAGTGGCGGAATAGGTTAAAGAGTGGAACGACAAGCGTTATAGGTGGCAGGAATGAAAATGCAAGGATGACCAGCAAGATCACCTTTTTAAATCTAAATCGTAGACGCGCTATTGCATATCCAGCAAAGGTACCTAAGATCAGGCTTGCCAAGGTGGCAGTTACGCTGACGACTAGGGAATTTATGTAGTAGCGACCAAAGGGTGCCTGGCCAAGGGCCGTTCGGTAGCTACCCAGTGTCAGCGATGATGGTATCAAGGTGACCGGCTGAGTTGTCAACTGGGCCTGTGGCTTTAGGGATGTTATCAGGATCCAAAGGACTGGAAAGAGGGCGTAGAAGCCTAGAACTATTGCACTAGCGTTGAATAGGCCCATTCGAGCTTTCGCCCACGCTCCTCTTTTTGATCGACGAACTGGGCCACTTTTATAGGCCCGCTTAGAGATCTTTTGATTTGGTATCTTTGTCATTGACATCTATTTGCTCAATTCGCTCTTTAACCCAGGGACTCTGGGCGGTATAGGACTTTTACATATAGGAATGCAAAGGCCGAGATCATGATCGCAAGGATAACCCCCATTGCAGAACCATATCCGAAGTTGAGGCCCTGTATTGCTTGTTGGTATAGGTAAAGTGGAAGGTTCAAAGTTGAGTAGCCTGGTCCTCCTAGGGTGAGGCCATAAATTATGTCGAATGCTTGAAGGGCTTCAACGGTACGAAGTACTAGAACAACCAAGATGGTGGGGCGCAACATCGGCATTGTAATCCTGGTGAACCTTTGCCAAGCGGTGGCACCATCGACATCTGCCGCCTCATAGACAGAGGCAGGAATCGATTGAAGACCGGCCAAGAATACTAAGGCTGCAAATGAGTTGACCTTCCAGATCGCCACGAGAAAGAGGGCGATTACCGCTAACGTAGGTGAACCAAGCCAGACAAAAGAGTGTGGTAATCCAAGGCGTTGTAGTACTCCGTTGAATAGTCCATAGTTGGGGTCGTACATAAAGCGCCATACAACTGCGGTGATAACTGTCGGCATCATCCACGGAAAGAGCAGGGCTGCTCGAAATAGACCGCGACCTCGAAACTCTCGATTAGCCATAAGTGCTACTCCAAGGCCTACCAAAGTTTGGCCAAGCACGCTCAAAATCGCATAAAAGAGGGTGAATTTGAGGGCCAACCAAAAGACATGGTCGTGGATCAATTGAGTGTAGTTAGAGAGGGTAAAGTTATGTTGAAGTGGGTCAGTTAGAATATAGTGCTGGAATGACCATGTAATAGTCTGAAGCGATGGATACAACAAGATCGCACAGAGTCCAAGAATTGTAGGGAGAATAAGCCAAAAGGCAAATCTTCGCTCCCTAGCACCGAGACTTTTTCCTCGCTTTTTTTTGCCGCTACTTACCATGGAACCAGACAAAGTCCTGGGTTCACTACGAGTAATTTCTTTCAACGATTCCCCTCCTACCATAAACCGCATTTTTTATGATGCGGTTAGGCAACCGCGTTGTTGATCTTGTTTTATGATCAATTAGAGGTTATCATCCAGCGGAGTTCGATCTTGACCTCCGTTGGTATGACCTCTGTCCTTTGAGCATAGACGAATCATGGTTCACTGTCAAACGACTTTGGCTTGGTTCGTGGAATTTATCATTGAGATATTTGAAACCAGTTTGGGACATCACTAATGTTATGCCAAACCCTACCGGCAGGACGCTGATTTTTATGTTTTGAAAGATATGTTGTTATTTAACGGGTAGCCGGGTTTCGGTTGCATGCACTAAAATACCAGTGTTTGCGCTCAGAGGGTCCCTATCGGAATTCTGACCCTAAACGAACAGGTGAAGGAATTCTTTTGCTCGAGGATCGCCTCGATTGAGTGCCAGCTTGACATAGGCGATATCTGGAAATCGCTTTTGTACGACTGTCTGCCTAGTTGGTTCGAAATCGTCAGCAGGCTACGATTTCACCGAAGGTGTAATGATTCTGCGGAATCAGTAAAGAAAGATGCCTGTTGACTTTCACCTCAAACGTCTTTTTGATCCAGTAGCTCTTGGTTGCTTGCGACTTTCTGGCCATCGCTGTTGTTTGACTGGGCGGTCGAACCTAACCTAAGAGAGGTACCTCTTCGTAGAATTTGTTATGGCCAGTTCGCTAGATTGAAATATTGTTAGACGATGTTTTCTTGGGCGTATTTTGGGTCGTCGTTCAACTCTTTTAGGATCGTAGTGCTAGTTTTCTTTTGATAGGTAGCTTTTCTTTATTCTTCGGGCTATTTTTTTTGGACGGAACTATCATCGCTTCATCAAAGTTCTCACTCCAAATGCCTACTTGCTTTTCAAAGAGTCAGAGTTGCTGTGATACGTAGGGTCTCTGTCGAAACCGAGGGGTTGGGGACTTCTCTTAAGTCATTGGACCACCTCGCTAAAATCTTTGAACCATCTAGTTTTACATGATCAGCTTTCTTTGTAATGCCGTAAATTGCGAACTTCAAGGCTAGAACAGGTCGATGATGGTTGGATTAGGAAGAATTTTCTTGGCTAGCATTGGCGGCTCTCTCTAGATCGCCCGTATAGAAGGGTTTTAGGAATGATTGTTTGAAGTGCGAGTTATGGGCGATCTTTTCGGGGGCGTTGGCTAGCTTCGTGGCATGTTGGAACGAGAATCTTTTTGGTGAGCCTTGTTTAAAATGAAGTTGTTTGAATGAAGTTAGAAGAGTGCAGCAAATCTTTACAGGGTTCTAGCTTGAGTAAGGTTCACATTTTGGTAAAAGTTTCTGGAGCTATTCGATCTTTGTGGATATTTGTGAGGTATCAAAGTGGCCAAGTGTGATTGCTCAATTGATCTTTTTGCGATTTAACATCAATTTGTATCTACTCGTGAAGGGCCGATCTTCTTGTGGAGGAGTTTGAAATGAGGTTCATGTCTTCCATATAAAATTGAACTTTTGGTGTGGATTTTCTTCTTCCCTTTGCACTTCCCCATCCAAAGATAAGTAGTGCTGCCAGCAGTGTGACCTTCAATCCAGGACTTAGCTCTAGTTGTAGCCAGTAGAGTCCGTAGCTGGGGGAATTGAATATTACCTGAGGAAAACCAAGATAGGGTATGACGAGTACGACCTTACCTACGATGTTATTAAGGGTACGCGGTGGCACAAAGACGTCGATCTTATTTTGAGGATTGTCACCCTTGGTTACGATTTGGCCGTTGCTTCGAATTGCCACTATGCGGTGTATCCAAAGCAGCCCATTGCCATGGAATTCGACGACATCTCCTTTTTTGTAAGTGTTCTCGTGCGAGATGAAGACCATGGACCCAGGATTGATTGTTGGATACATCGATGGCGTGGTTATATATGCGTGAGGATAGAAAATAAACGCACCAATCAAGACGGCTACTCCGAAAAAAGACAGCCATTTCGTGATTTTCCATTGGGGCGTGTTCTCAATTTGCAACTTAGGACTTCCTGTCAAAGCAAAGGTATGAATTCTCGGGTCTTGCGCTCTTTTGGCTAGAGATAATTCGGTTCAAGACGAAATTATTTTGTCATTCGATCGCATCGACCTTGAAAGCGGAGGAATTTTGGATCTTGATAGGCAAAGTATTTGGCTTCTCTCTAACTTTTCGCCATAATGGTAGTTTGAAAGCGATTGAACTTAGGACTATCTCAGCCTTCTTGGTCGGGATGGAAAATTATCGATTTTCATCAGTGCGACTAGCTCTCCAGATGATGAATTTCGTCGATTGGAGAGCTAGTCTAGGTAGTCCCAACTAGCACCTAAACTGGAGTTGGTTAGGACTAATCAACCACTTTCATTACCCCCGGATGTTGACTCCGAAGGGCTGATGGCGTCGTAGGTAACTGTAGCAGCTGACTAAGCGGAAGGCGTAGCAGTGACGGTGTAAGGGATATGAACGGTTGCTCCGTACCATGCATTTTGGATTGCAGTGCTACCAGTTTCGGCTGCCAGCGAGAACTTCAAAGTCACGCTCAAAGAATTAGCCGTGCTTCCAGTGCTAGATGCGGGTAAGGTGGCAATGTGAAGCACATTATTCCCGGTATTGCCAGAAAGAAGCGATTTGTAACTTTCTGTAACCGTATTAGCTGAGTTCGCGCTAGTGGGGTCTGGGTAAGTAACCATGAGTTGGTCTAGGTTGTTGGTTGCGCTCGTGGTCCCAGTAGGCGTTCCAATGGTGACATCAAAGCTCTCTCGGGTGTTCCCTGTGTTCTTTAGAGTGATCGTCTCTGTGCAGGGATTTCCGGAATAAGTCGTCCTATTGCTTGGTGGAATTAAGCCGCTACAACTGAAGCTTCCGTTAGTTACCGCCTCTCCCACGGTCCCACCTGTGAAAGTTGCAGTCTGTGCTGAGTTGGCGGAGAATTGTGTATGGGCTGGCGCGCCCCCGAAAAGTGCAAATGCAGTGCCACCTGTAACTGCTAATACAGCTACTTTTCGTGCAAGATGATTAATAATAAACATTTAGCTACCCCTTTAAATAAATGGATGAGTGGGTGCCGGTTTCGCTATTCGCTACACAGAATTAGAGCGACCAATTATGTATACTGTGTAAATACTTCACCCATTAGAGATTATATCGAATATATATTACACATAGAGACAAATTACTGTGAAATTATTAAATTCAGTATTCTCGTAGTGTATTTTCCTAAATGCAACTTGGTAGAAGATAAAAGTGGAGATAAAAGTCTAATCATAGAATGATTAATCTGGACCCGGCAGGGGTGACATGAACTGTTATCCCGGGAGATCGAGGATTTTTCCGATATTGAGATGGAGAAAATACGCGTCGAAATTTGAATGGTCATATGTTTGAAGTGCATGTTTCTCATAAAAAGGTAGCGATTTGATGAGAACAGGAGGATGGAACTCTGCTGCATTGGATAGACGCACTCGAGGATGATTTATCGATGTAGTGCCTGACATGCCAAATACTTGGACGGCACCCTTGCATATTAACAGTAATCCCACTTGCTAAATGGACGCTAAATGTTTGATATTTTAATCGTGTATTCATCAGAATTTGCTTGAATATTTATATAACGTATCAGTTCGATTTATTTAATTATTTATAAAACTAGAACTAAGCATTTGAAATTTCATGTATTTGATTGAATATGCTATCCGAAAGTTTTCATCCATGGTATCTATCTTTAGTGCCGAGTTGACTTGTTTATTCTGAGAGTTCAAAAAATGACATTCGGATTGGGGTCGTACATAAAGCGCGTGGTGGTACTTTTAAATGCTTGTAGGCTATCTGCCAAAGTAAGATTCCTCGGCGCATGCTCAAAGTCGCACCTATTTATCATGCATACATTAGGTGTTTTGGCACGATCTGTTTTATTACTAAAGGGAACGCCCAGCGGGACTATGGGAGTTTGCCATTTTGGCGGCCCTATGTGGAGGTCGTTAATTGACGAGCGGTGAATGCACTTGAATGTATGTTGTGGTCCAAAGATTCTGCCAATGGTGGTCCAGAGAATCAAAATAGTCAGGCCAAAGCCTTGATCAATTTAGACTAACCCGTACCAATCTGTAACTGTAGGGTTGGGAGTCATATCTTTGACTAACGCTATTTTCTTGTATTTGCACTTTAAAATCAAGTGTTAAGTAAATATCAAGTTTTAGTTCGACCGCTTTGGGCCTGTATCTACGTTTCCTGGCGCCGGGAGATATAGTTTTCTGCTCGCAGCCAAGATTGGAGATAAAGCGAAGCCTTTTATGGGCAAGCATTTTTGATTAGTTCAGATGGTTTGTATCCTCCTAAAGATAAAAGCACTTTGTGATCATCTGGCTACACATGGCCACTGTTTGGAGCGAAGTGCGGGATATGGCGCCTCGGTACGATTCGAGACGCTCGTCGCTAATCCAAATGGCAATGGTTCTGGAATAATTCCCAGCTTTATTTGTCATGCTCTTCGATGAATCAGCATCGGCAAAACCATAGTTGCCCCTGCTTCGAGGATCTTGGCTGCGGCGATAGTGATGGGCCAGATCGATGATGTTGCATCTATGACTAAAAGCACTGATTTACCGGTCAAGGAAGTCTTTTCTTCGAGGGTCAATTGTATCTCGCCTTGCCATAGAGCTGCCTCTTGGGAAGAGGATGCATCGGGCGACAATTTAGGGATGACTAATTGGTTGAATTGAAATCTCTCTAGCTTTCCGACTCTGGCGATATGGTCTGCTAGGCCATCAGTCAGCGCCGGATAACCCCCGGCAGGTAGCGATGCAGCTATTTGGGGTCGAGATCTCCAGCTTGACTTCCATTCGACCATCGTGTCGATCGCTAATTTACAAAGTGTTTCACTTGGTCCTTGATCGATTCCAAATGCCTCGGTAAGTATCTCTTGCCATTGCGGTGAATCTGCAAAGATTAGGGTACGTCCAGCTTCTGGTAATAGATGGCTTGGAATTCTCCCTCGTTTTCCAAAGACTCCGCCTGGCCACATCTTTCGGGGTTCTAAGATCAGGGTTTGGCGCCTCAGAAATTGGGTAATGATAGAGATGGCCTCTGGACTCACCTCCATCGAAAGCGGCTCGGGTAGTTTTTTGATACAGACCGAGCATCTATTGCACGCCTTTGCTTCAGGATCGTCCAATGACTCCTGTAGGAGCTGCATTAGACAGCGCTCCTGTCGGGCATAGGCTTTCATGATTGCAGATTCGCGTCGCCTAGCTGAAATGATTTCATCGATATGAGATTGATCGAAGTCGTAGCCCTTATTGGTCGAGCGCCAACCTTTTTCGCTTCTTTCAACAGCCTCTGCTACATTCATCTGCTTTAGGAGGAGCTCGACCATGGAACGTCTAATTCCAGTCTCTGCCTCTAGGGCTGGTATCGTCATAGACTCTTGATTGGGAGATTCTTCGAGCGCCTTGAGGAGCTTTTCGATTTGATCACCCTTGGGAAGGTTTGATGTAGCAAAGTATTCCCAGAGCCTCTCATCACTCTTGGATGGCAGCAGAACCACCAATGCGTGTTCTATTGCTCGGCCAGCTCGTCCAATCTGCTGGTAGTAGGAGACAGGCGAAGAAGGCGATCCGACATTGATAACAAAGCTAAGATCGGCTTTGTCGTAACCCATTCCAAGTGCCGAGGTGGCAACTACGGCTTTTAGTCTGTTGTTGCGAAGGTCATCTTCGATGACTTCTCTCTCAGACGAGGGCATTTGGCCGTGGTAGGCCTCTATTTGAATGGTATCTTTATGTACAGCCCGAATGGAGTCACATAGTGCGATTGCATCCGAAACGGTCAGGACATATATTATCCCTGATCCAGGAAGTATCGGGAGATGATCTGCGACCCAAGCATATCTCTCGATAGGGGAGAGGTCATCTATAACGGCCAGTTGAAGACTTTTTCTGGCAAGTGGTCCACGCATGACCAAAGTGGAACTTCCCAACTGCTTTGCGATGTCACTTGTGACTCTTTGGTTAGCTGTTGCCGTAGTTGCCAAGATCGGGGTTGTAGGTTCTAGCGTGCTTAGGATCTTTGCAATTCGTTGATAATCGGGTCTAAAGTCATGGCCCCAATCTGAGATCGAGTGGGCTTCGTCGATCACTAAAAGTCCTATATCCTTTGCGAGTGCCGCCAGGACCCTCTTTGAGAAGGCTGGATTCGCGAGTCGTTCTGGAGAGACCAAGATAACGTCGACCCTGTTGTGGGTTATTTCGTCTTCAAGTTCGGGCCAAGTCTCACTATTGGAGGAGTTCAAGGTGATAGCTCGGAGGCCTGCTTTTTGTGCCGCTGAAACTTGATCTCTCATCAGCGATAGTAGGGGAGAGATCACAAGGCTAGGGCCGTGGTTGGCGGCCCGTATGATTGAGGTTGCAGCCCAGTAGACTGCAGATTTCCCCCATCCAGTCGCCTGAACCACTAAGACGCGCGCTCCTGGAGTGCAAAGGGAGGCTATGGCTGTAGTTTGGTCGTCGCGAAGGGTTGCATCTGGCCCAGCTAGCAGCTTTATGACTTGGGTAGCAATCTCTTTTTGTTGGGGGTTTAATTCAATTGGCACCATAGTGATGCTAGATCCATAATGAACTAGTTGAACCCTAATCAAAGTCTTTGGGATCGCTTGCGAACTTGAATCTCACCAGGAGATAGGGTTCCCGATTGGGTTTTACATTTTGAATATTACTTCGGTTGATTGCCTGCACGAGGAAGCGCCTTGTCGCTCAGAAGGTGCAGCAAGGTACTTTGGCAGTTTCGTTTTAGGTCAATTCCCATCTCGCGCTCGGATCGTTTTTTCTAAATGATTACCTGGTGTAGGATTCTTTTGCGGTTAGCCTTGTCGATCACATCGAATTGATACTTCAGCGTGATGAGTGGTTTGGCGGTGTGGTTCAATTAGATCTAAATAGCCGAGGAGTAATGGATTACGATCCGAGGCTGCAGATCGCCATGAAGCTTGGTGGCTCCAAATAGTAATTAACAATTTAAATCACCATTTGAAAATGCACCATGTAGACATAAGACGATTCTTGAGTCTCCTCCAGACCTAATTCAAGTCGGAGACGTTTTTCACCTATCACACGGGCATTATTTTGGCTTAGCATGGCCGGCTTTCCCCTTTGCAAGAAAACCCGGCTGATAATCTTCGCCCTTAAACAAATTGTGACGATGTAGAGTTCTTATTCAATTTTGAGCTTTAAACGGTTCCTGCCATTTTGGGGCCAATTGAGTTATGGACTCAATAGGGGAGCTTTGTCTATCTGAGGTAGATAATAGGTTTATGGACGTCCCCTAAATCTATTTACTCGTAGGATTTCAATGGACAATTGCTAAACAAATTAAATTCCAAGTGCCTCTTGACCTGGTTCTTAGGCCTCGATCGTAGGTCTGGTTCATTGATCTGATCGCACTTTTTATCCTTTTTGGATTTGGTAGCCAGTTTCTTGCAAGAAACGACAAAAGACCCACCTAGAGATCGATTATCTCTCAGTGGGTCTTTTGCCTCTGGATGAACTGTATGCGAAAAGGTTAAGTTGATGAGGTTATGGTTACGTTTGCTTTATTTTAGGCTTGATGTCGCCTTTGAAATTAGTATCAATAACGCCATGGTTGACCATTTTCTGAATTGGAAATCTTTGAACTGGAATACACTATGGGCCAATGGCTCGGTCTTGCAGATCTGCATAGAGCACTAAATGCCAGCGTGTACGAACTCGCCTTCGGACAGCTCTTGTTTTCCCCACTGTAGAACAATTAGCGAGACGACTGCACCTGCAACAAAGATCACTGCAGACCAACGGAACGCTGTTACGTAGCTATGGATTCCTGCTTGAGCTAGCAAAAGCTGGTTTGGAACCTTATGAGCCAAATACGCAGTTGCTGTAGTTGCAGCGAGAGTGTTAAGAAGCGCTGTTCCGATGGATCCACCGATCTGCTGGGAGGTATTTACCGTTGCGGAGGCAACTCCTGCATCTTCGGGGTCGATTCCAGCTGTTGCTGCGTTCATCGACGGTGCGAAGATGAATCCCATCCCGGCTCCAAGAACCAGTAGCGCAGGTAGGATCACAGATACATAGCCCGAATGGAGCGAAATCCTAGTCAGGAGCATTAAGCCTAAAGCTGCAATTAGCATTCCACCAACAACCATGGGCTTTGGCCCAACCCTAGGCAAAAGGACTGCGGTTCCAACTGCTGCGACGACCACTAGGACCGCAACCATAGGCAGGAAGGCGACACCAGTCTTGACTGGAGAATAGCCAAGCGTCGACTGCAAGTAGTAGGTCAGAAATAAAAAGACGCCGAACATCCCAACTGCTGCCAAAAAGACTGCAATGTAGGATCCGCCTCTGGTTCGATCCAAGACGACTCTCATCGGAAGAAGGGGGTGCTCGACTCTCTTCTCGATAAGCACGAAGGCAACGAGCAGTACGACGCCAATTGCCAAGAAAGCGAGGGTGATTCCATTTGACCAACCAGCTGTTTCGGCATGAGAAAAGCCATAGACCAACGAGAACATTGAAATAGATGCACTAAGGACTCCGGGGAGATCTAGCTTCTTCTTTTCGAGTTTTTCATCATGGCGAAGAAATATAACTGCACCAAATGTTGCGGCGATAGCAAAGACTAGGTTTACATAGAGGCTCCATCTCCAAGAGAGATATTGGGTCAAGAAACCACCCAGTAATAAGCCAATAGCTGCTCCACCACCAGCAATTGCCCCAAATACACCAAAGGCCTTACCTCGCTCTTTTGGATCAGAGAAGGTGGTCGTAAGTAAGGAAAGCGCTGTTGGAGCTAGAAGGGCGCCGAAGGCTCCCTGCACTACACGTGCACTTACTAGCATCGGAAACCCCGTAGCGGCTCCACCGATTGCTGACGCTACGGAAAAGCCTATCAATCCGACGAGGAATACTCTCTTGCGACCAAAGAAGTCAGCGACACGTCCTCCGAGCAGAAGGAGACTACCAAACGAGAGGGCGTATCCGGTTACGATCCATTGGCGGTCTGCGGTTGAAAAGGCTAACGCCTTTTGAGCTGATGGCAAGGCGATATTTACGACTGTTGAATCTAGAACTACCATCAACTGTGCAAGAGCAACTACCGCAAGGATCCACCAACGTCTGTTGTAAATATGGTGCGCTAGCTTCTCTGCGTGGGTTGCATCTGGTCCCAGAGCGTATCCGGGGCTACCCGGAGCATCTATGGATGACTTCAATTTAACTCCTTATTAAAGCATATGGAGAAGTTATCTCCACTTACTAACAACAACATAGACGTAAATGGAGATATTCCCTCCGTTTATGACTAGATTGTTAATTGTGGAAAAAGACCCTGAATGTTCCTTCGACTTGGAAAGCCGCAATGTTGAGCGATCCCTTAGGCGCGATGCCAGCGAAAACCGCGTGCGGATCCTGGAATCTGCCAGATCTCTCTTTGCTGAACGAGGTTTAGGTGTCACCCTAGATGATATAGCACATAACGCCAACCTTGGGGTGGGCACCGTTTATAGACGATTTCCTAACAAGGATCTCTTGGTGCAGGCTCTGTTTGAAGAGGCTGTTTTAGAGTTAATTGAAGTCGGCCGTCATGCTCTGGAATTTGAGGATGCTTGGGAGGGCTTTTTATTCTTGCTGAAGACCATGTTGGACATGGAGACAAAGGATCGAGGCCTTCGCGAAGTTATTTTAGGAAATGACTACATAGAAGGTCGAATTACCGAACTTAAAAAAGAGGTCGGTCCATTGATCGAAGAGATAGTTCGTAGAGCGCAGGATCAAGGAGGTCTCAGAGGGGATTTCCATGCTAATGATGTTCCTGTTATAGCCGCGATGGCGGGCGCCGCACAAGAATATAGTAAGAGTGTTTCGCCCAATCTCTGGAAACGCTATGTTGCCATAGTTTTAGACGGATTACGTGTGGATCGGCCCAGCCTTACTCCGATGTCAGAAGAGGCTCTGGACCAGGATCAGCTTATCCATGCAATGATAAATTGGAAAGCTCGTAAGTAGCAAGTTCTTGTATCTAGCTAATCTTCAAGTCTCGGAGATATCGTCTTTTAGCTAATTAAAAATATCGCTCTTAGAGTATTTTGGTTTTGGGAATTGGATTTAATATAATTTGGATATTGTCTAGATCCTATTGCTTTAATTTGACCGAAATCTTTTAGTATCGATGTTGAGAAATCTCTTATCCGTATCCTAGCAATTTATTCCGGTGCTCGAGTGCTAAAGCACCTAATATCTAGGGCACTAAAATACCCGTCTACCAAGAGACTTGCGAAGAGTTCTTCGCTTCGATGATTAAATAATTCGGTCGACCATTGTCTCGATCAATTGATAGGTTAGCTCGCGATAGAGGTATCGGTTATCCGATCGATCTCGAGAAATTCCAATACTTTTATCTCAAAGATTTTTTTGGTGGCTGATAGACATTCCAGCTCTATTGCTTTTTCATAATTTAGTTTTTTATGTTTTTCAAACAGGATGTGGAAACACTTGGCCACAATGGCCCCAACACGTTTGAGTTGGTGGCCCCACTCAACTTTCAATCATAATGTCGCGCTATGAGAGGTTTGGTGGTTGTTGAGAGATCTCAAGGAGATCGTTAGATTGCCCTAAGCTTTTAGAGCGTGGCGTGACATTACCATGGGTCTTGTGATTCATGTACTAATTGGCGTCTTATCAGCTGTTCATTGGCTCTACCGATAGGGTACCTATCAGTCTAGACTTCAAGCATGGCGCCTTGAGGGTTGACGTAGATGATTGTTGGTTGACAGACATTGTCGATCTTGAACCTGTTTAGATTTTTTGAGTTTAGGTGGTCAGACTCATCGAAGGCGATCTCTAAATAGATGTTGCTTGGTGTAATAAAGCTGATCCGAGCCAATTAATTGATTTGAAATTTATCGTTTTGAGTCTTGCCATGACAGTCCAAGCCAACTTTGCGGGCACAACTTCAACGAGGACTATTGCTTGGGACTATTCGATTTTTTAACGATTTCGTTATCCCGTCTTATCAATGTAGGGGCTGCACACATTAGCAAAGAGCATATTTGGTATAAATAGTGCGATATAAACGATTACTACTAACCCTATATTGGGTTGCGATAAGAGATGTGGTGCGGCATGAATGTGGCAATATGTTTATGATTATAGTTTTTTAAGTTTTTCAATTTAGATGTTTGTAGGTATAAAGGAGCCAAATAGCTTTGATGATTTCACGATAAGAGGACCTATGAGGCGTGTTTCAATCGAGGTGTGGTACTTATGATTGGTAAAACCACTGATTCGTATAGCTGTATCTGTGCTAACATCATCATCTGTTTGGTGAACAAATAGGAACTAGGGTCTGGTTATTGTATCCGAATGTGGAATTCGCGGAGGAGAACCCTTGGGTTGGCCAACTTTGAGGGTAAAGCTGGCCAAATTGTGTAATCTTGTCTAGGTAAAAATAGCCCGGAATGTTCTCTTGTTGCTAGCTATGCTAGCTGTTTTATTAGACCATCACTGAGGTCAGCGAGGTGATCCAAGTCGTTGAGGTCTAGGATTTGCAGATAGATGCGCTTCGCACCTATCGCCCTGTAGCTTTCGATCTTTTCAATTATTTGAGCGCTCGATCCACAAAGTCCATTTTCGCTCAAGTCGTCAACACTTCTTCCAATTGATGCGGCTCTTCGCTTTAGAGTTTCGGAGTTGTTGCCAAGACAGGTCGCGAGTGCCACTGAATAGATTATTTCCGATGGAGATCGATTTGCTTGGTCGGCCGCATTGCTCACCGCGTCGAATTGTACTTTGCAATCTTCAACTGAAGCAAATGGTACGTTATATTCCTGAGCGAAGGCGCCAGCTAGTGCAGGTGTTTTTTTGGGGCCACGTCCACCTATTATTATCGGAGGATGTGGCTTTCGCACTGGCTTGGGCAATGCTGGTGAGTTTTCAAGTGAGTAGTAGCGGCCGTGATAACTAAATGTTTCCTCGAGACTTGTGCTCCAGAGCCCAATGATGATCTCTAGTTGTTCCTTGAGACGGTCGAAGCGTTCGGCGGTATCTGGAAAGTTGATTCCATAGGCGCTGTGTTCCTGCCCAAACCATCTAGCTCCGAGTCCTAATTCCACGCGACCATTGGACATCTCATCTACTTGGGCAACTGATATTGCAGTTACACCGGGTGTTCGAAATGTCGCTGAAGTCAAGAGGGTGCCGAGTGCTATGGTAGAGGTCTCTCGTGCTATTGCACCTAGTGTAATCCAAGAGTCTGTGGGACCTGGGTTCGGTTTGCTGTCGCCCATCCTTAGATAGTGGTCGGATCTAAAGAAGGCGTCAAAGCCAAGTGCTTCAGCACTCTTAGCAACTCTAAGTTGCGTCGAGTAAGTAGCCCCTTGTTGGGGCTCTATAAAGATTCGTAGTTGCATTGTTCTACGTTAGTTGATGCTCGGCGTCTATTGGTTGGAGCTGATTAATCCATTTTTGTCTTGGCTAAAAGAACCCCGAGGTGGCTAAAGATATCAGCCTCTGTTTTTTTTAGCTTTTTAATGAGATATTCGGAGATGGATTTCATTGTTTGCCATGAGCATGCGTGTATTAGATCTAGGTTAGGTAAGATTTGCGATTACCTAAGGGAGAGTCTTGCCGGGCGCGGCTGCATTGGTTTGAGGGTTAGAACCACGAGTTCCAAAAGCAAATTGGTATTACTTGATGTCACTTTGTTGTTGAGCTGTTTTGGCAACTGGACCATTGATGAAATCGGAAAGTGTTATCGACAGATGGGTACTCTTGGGTCGTAAAAGCGGGTTCCTTCGAGTGGACCTGACGTTTTGCCGTTGTTATAAAATGCGTCAGCCGTCACATAGAACTTTCCGTTCCACGGAGGTGAGACGATGCGATACCACCATACATTGGAGTCTTGAACTTGAAATCCAGCGATTCTGCAACTGATTGCAAGTGTTTCCCCAATCTTTAGACTGGGACCTGGCGTTCCGTTTGCTGTCTGGTAGTTTTCTATAGTCTGAGCGGCACCTCCTGGAGTCTCAAGGTAGAGTGTTTGACCAGTAAGTAGGCTCTGCTTGGTCGTGAGCGCTATGGGGACTATCGTTGACTGTAGGCCTGAGTTAGAACTTTGGCTGTTCGTGCCGATAATTGTCAGGCTTCCGGTAGTTTCACCTTTTATCCCGTGGTAACTGAGTTTCCATTTTGAATCCTTTGTCCCAGCGGGACAGGTCAAGGGGATTATGAAGTTACCAGTGGGATCGGCTATGACTTTTTTGGGATATAGCAATGGGGTAGTGCCACCGAGAATCTTGACCGAAAGTGTCTCTCTGGCTTTTGCTCCTGTACCGATTACGGCACTATTGATGCCATCGCAGGTGATCACTTGATTTAGGGGCTTTGGCTGAACTTCTGCGGCCAATTTTGAAGTCGATCCGTCGCGGATTGCTAGTGGAAGGCTAAGTAACGCCAGAACGACAACGGCAGCACCAGAGGTAGAAGTGATGATACGCCGTCGTCTACGTCGATGGCATTCGAGGAAATTAGGGTCGATGAGTTGTTCGAGGCGGTCAGCCCAGCGAGTTAGATCGCGGTGACGCAGTGAAGGGTCTATTTCAAGTAGAGAGGTGAGGTGTTGTGCCAATAACTTTGGATCTAAGAACTCTAAATCTTGAGCACGTTCCTGAATCTTCATTTGGGTAAATGCGGAACTTTCGACTGCAGGTGGTTCTTCAAAGAGGATCCAATAGGCAAGCGCGCCTATGCTCCAGACGTCAGAGACCTTTCCCGGCTCTCCAATTCCTCCAGTCATCTCAGGAGCACGCCATCGATAGGTACCGACACCACGTGTTTGATCGGAGCCCAGATGTGGACGTGCAGTTCCAAAGTCAATTAGGATCGCTTCGCCCGACTCCGAAATTCGAATATTTGATGGCTTTATATCTCGATGGACGATACCTTCTGGAGCTAAGGGTGTCTTGAGGGAGTGAAGATAGGCGACCGATCGTGCGACCTGTGCGACCCATAGAAACCCTTGTGAGAGTCCACTGAGCTTGACTGCATTCGCGAAGGTCTCTCCGGGTATCCACTCTGAAGCGCTATAGATGACGTCAAAATCTTCGTCTCTCGGATCGTCGATATCAACTAAAGCAGTTCCTATAAAGCTTTCGTAGTAGTGCATTATCCCTGGGTGGTTAATTCCAGCCAGTGTTGACATTCGCGCGAGAAACTGTTCGTATTCATTGAAGGTTATATTTGACTGAAGTTTAAGGGCTATTTCATGAGATACCCCTTCGATCTCACGAACGCCACGATAGATGAGTCCCTCGCCTCCCTGGGCGATTGCAACTGGGACGCCTTTTTCAAGTTCAACTCGATAACGACGGTGATCTCCAATTGGCCCGGTCCACAATTGATCATATGACATCAGAGGTCAACCTGTTGGTTCTCAACTGGTATCGCATGGACGCGGATCGCCTCGACTACTGCGACTCTCTTGTCTGCAATGTCTGGAAGCGGTATATCGAGTTCGAACATTCGTAGCCAAATACTATATAGGATCTCGCGGACAGTATTTGGGTGTCGGTTTAGAATTGCTCCAACCTCGGAATGGGTGGCGGGTTCGAGTCGCCCCCGGCTTATTGGTCGATAGTATTCGGTCAGAACGCGCACTTGGATCTCGCTCAGCTGTAACTTGAATCGTTGAGTTGGCGGATCACTCGATGGAACGTCTGCTTTTGATGGATAAGAGAACCGTCCTGCAACGTTTAGGACCCAAGGAGCATTTGTTCCGTGGATAATAACGTCGAACTTTGGTTCACGAGGACTAAACCCCTCGCCAATTGGAACCTGTCTTTCAATTGCTCCAGTTCTGACAACCAAAGCACGATTGCCTTGTTCATCATTTGCTTCGATGTAGATCCTGCGGTCGCTAACAAAGAGATGGCCAGCAACTCGTGGCACCGTACGATCAGGCAGGGGAGCGTATCCAAAACGTATCTGACATTCGCTTGATCTTCCAAAGGCGACCCGGCTACCAGCATAAATAGTTACAGAATCAACTCCATGGGGAGCTTGAAAAATTACACCTGCTGCTGTATCGGTTTTAGGTCCATTGTTCACTGTGATTGGTATTATACATACTCTAAGTGAGGACAGGTATCAACAGATTTGTTATTTCGGAATTTAGATTCAAAAATCTTGACATATGACTTCGGCTCACCTTTGATCTCTGGGGAACTATTGCTAATTTATGTGAACTCTTTTTATCATACATGAAGTTCTATTCGTTGGTTGGATCCATGAGTACTTCTTCCTATAAGCATCTTATACTGGCATTTAGACCTGGTTAAGTTGTGCTTTTGGGAATCTGTTGGCAGGGTTTTTACGAAGTTGTTTTTCCGGACTCTAGAAGAACTACGATTGGATACGAGCAATGATTGTGTGAAGGTCAGGACCGATTAGATCTGGAACAAGAGTCATTTGAAAGTTGCGCTAGCATTTTTGCAATCCTGCAATAATTTCCTTATTTATTGGCTTAGCGCAAAAGATTGGTAGTAGATAGCCATGTAATCTTGGTGTTGCTGTAGTCTCAATATATTGCGATCGTTGACGATGTTGATGTAGTGACTGCCATTTCATAAAATTCGGTCTTCTTAGGAAAAGATGCCATGCCTCTTTCTGTTTTTTTCTCTCGGAGTCGTAGACGTGCGACCGGGCTGATCCTTCTCTTTGTGATTACATCTCTCTTGAGTTCATGCGGGATTGCCACAGGAGCAAAGGCAAATTCGATAGCAAGTTCGACTGTATTGACCCTTCAAGGACAGTCACAGGTGCGGTTTGGGGGCAGTTCAGCCTCTGCCGCGAAATGGATAGCCACCACCATCCTGCCAAAGGGCGTCGATGAGAAGGTCTCGGCTCTTACCTGTATTTCCCCTTCGCTCTGTCTTGTTGGGGGTAATAGGGGAACTCTCTATGAGTTCAACTCAACTATCAATAAAAGCCAAAGCGTCAGTACCTTCGACAAAAGCGCAGTAACTGGCATAAGTTGTTCATTGGAGGGCTTATGCCTAAGCCAGAATGCAGACCGAGGGTTTGTCGTCTTCGATAACACCGGTGGTGTTCTAACCAAGGTGGGTCAAGGCGTGCTGCCTAGCCCCTTGGGCTCGAATTCGATCTCTTGTTCGGGAGCAGCTAACTGCTTGGGCGTTGATCGATACGGCAGAACCTACATTTTCTCAAGCGGCATTTGGACCAAGGGAACTAGCCAAAATTTACCAAATAATGCCAAGCGCTATCTTTCTTGTTTTTCTCCTGGATTGTGTCTTTCGATAGATTCGCTCGGTAATACCCGTGTTTTATCGAACAACGACAAATGGGGCGTTGTAGAAAAGGTTAATCTTCCCAAAGGTACTGTTATCAATGGGCTTTCATGTGCCAACTCTAGCTTTTGCATGGCTACCGATTCCTCCGGTCAAAGTCTTAGCTTCGTGAATGGCATTTGGTATGGTCCTACCTACATTTCCGGATCGAAGGGAGCTGCAATTATGGGGATCTCTTGTTCGAGTCGCAATTTCTGTATCGCGATCGATCGTGGCGGCTTTGTCTATAGATACGCTTTTGGCCGCTGGCACCAAAGGGTCAGGGTGGACGCTGCCAAGGGCGCCTCGCTTAATGGGGTTACCTGTGTTGGGCCGAACCTTTGCATTCTGATCGACAACAAAGGCAGATCATTTGTAAGTCGGGTTTTCAACTACTCGCTTTCGACATTGAGTTCTGGTGCATTAGGATCATTCGTTCCTCTAGCAACACGATCATCGTCTTCCCCGGCGCCTTCAATTGAGATTTCAAGTGGTGCTGGCGGCGCACCGACTGTTTCCTCAGCGAGTTTTTTAGTCTCGGGCTCTACGGTGATAGGGAATACTACTTCTGATCCCGGAATGCTTGGAAATATCTTTGCCCTTGACTCTGTCCCTTTCAACTGGATGGAATCAGAATATTGGAAGGTCGACTTGACAACAAGCAGCACTTTGACGCTCACCTATGTAACCCCAGACCCATCGTCTGTTCCACTTTTGCAACTCGTTGGCCCTGACATAGCCAATCACGCTATTGCTAGCGCAAGTGGTCTCAACTTTAGTGGCGTTCCAGATGGCAGCCACATAAGCAGTGCTGGCAGCTATACCTGGAATTTGAAGGAGCCTGGAGTCTATGTGATTGCCTTAGGCCTTGGAAATCTCCATGGAAGCAGCGGACCTTACAAGTTCTCGCTCAAGCTCACGAGCACCATTTAAATAGCACCACTTAGTAGGCGTGTGGTCTTATTATTCGTCATAAGTTGGAGATGTCATCGCTTTCATTTTGGCGAGTAGTACCTGAAGAGCGAACGCAGATGACAGACTGGTTTTTCAGGTGGCATGGTCTTCAAATGAGACTCTGAAGGCACTACTGGCAGATGAAGCCTATCGTCAGATGAAGCCTATCGTCAGATGAGGTTTATATAAAAGTAATTTATTGTTGTCGCTATGATTGTCGTTTTATCTATGGAGTGGCGTCGACCATTTGCTTTTGTCGATTCTGACCAGGTAGTACCCCCCTAAATCTCGCACCTAAAAGGATAGAACTGCGTTTTTCTCGAGTGTTGTGGCCAAAATACCTAGCTTGTCTTTTTTTGGCTTTATGGGTCACACTGCCTAGCCCTTTTTTGTTGGTGGCCTTAGCTTTGTTTGATTGGCTCTATCTGCCTTTGAGGCGATCGTTCCAGATTGGCCAAGTATTACGGTGGCTTTGGCGGGGGCTGTCTTTGAGGCGATCGAACCTTGCGTGGCTCACATTTGTATTTGAGCTTTTGCCTTGTTCTTGTCGAAAGCTCAAAGATGGAAGTTGAAGAATCAGTTGAAGAATCATAGGAGTACGCCTTTAGCAATTCCATGGTTTTTGTCTCTGTGAGAGCCCTTGGGGCTGTATTGTGGCTCAATGAGTTCGATTCGGAGAGTGACATGTTATTAGTTGCAAGCGAAAATGGCGGAATTGGCATCGATGCCGTGTGGGATTTCATCTCAAATGGGGGAGATCTAATCTCTACTTTGGAGCAAGCATGCAAGGTGGTTGAAGACAACCCCAATGACCATAGTGTCGGTAGCGGTGGCCTCCCAAACTTGGTTGGTGAGGTAGAGCTCGATGCATCGATAATGGACGGAACTACCAGACAGGCCGGTGCCGTTGCAGGACTTAAGGGCTTCAAGAATCCAATAACTGTTGCGCGCGGTGTTATGGAACTCTTGCCGCACGTGCTCTTAGTCGGGGAAGGTGCTGCTAAGTTCGCTGATGAGATCGGCGCCCTTCGAGGTGAGCTTCTTAGCGACGAATCCAAACGAATATGGAGCGAGGGTGTCGCTAAGGTTCCAGCCGAGATCGCATCGGATACTCTAGCGCGTGCGCGTGCGCTTACCATGGATCCAGAGCGTGCAGTGGGTACAGTAAATTTCTTGGGTCTTGATGGCGATTCAAATATTGCTTCAGCGGTTTCAACTAGCGGGTGGGCGTGGAAGTGGCCGGGACGTGCCGGCGATACTCCAGTGTTTGGTGCTGGGAACTACTGTGATTCGCGTTATGGCGCGGCGGCTTGTACGGGATATGGTGAATTGTCTATAAGGGTTTCTCTAGCGAGAACGATTGTCTCACTTCTGGCTCGCGGAGCCTCACCAATGGAGGCCGGATCGGAAGCTCTTTCAGATATCTTCAATCTGGGAGAGCCAGTTGAAAACCTCATCATGCACGTTGTGGTTTTGGACAAGGCCGGAAATCACGCCGGTCTATCGACCCAGCCTTCAAAGTTTTATGCCTGGCGAGATGAATCGGTTGATTCATGTCAAATAACTCCTCGAATTCAGATAGTTCCGAAGTAGGAATAGCGTTGAATTGATTCCTTGACGCCCGTTTTCCCGTTGAAGTTGTTCAATCCATCGAGAATGCGACGGTACATTTTTTAATCGATGGGGACGGATTGGGTTTTTTGATGATGGCTTTTATGTTGTCCGGGCTCAATTTAGATTCGCCATGTAAACCCAACTAGTTGATCTTAATGAGTTGACTTTATTGGCATTTGTGATTGGGTGAGAGTTAGAAGTTGGGATCTGGACACTTGTCACTTATAGACAATAGGTATTGGCAGCATTTGATTTGCCTTTGTACAAGTGGACGACTTTTCGAGGGATTCAACTACGGTATTTTTAGGAGGTCGACAAAGAGATGAAATATGTAAAGCTAGGATCTAGCGGATTAGAAGTATCAAAGATATGTCTAGGTTGTATGAGTTTTGGCGAAGCCAATCGAGGTTCACACACTTGGACTTTGAACGAGGAGAGTTCCCGCACGATCATCAAGGGCGCACTTGAGGCAGGAATTAACTTCTTCGATACCGCAAATGTCTACTCGGATGGAACCAGTGAGGAGATTACGGGTCGAGCCTTGGCGGATTTCGCAAATCGAGATGAGGTCGTTATAGCCACTAAGGTTCACGGTCGGATGAGGCCTGGACCCAATGGAGCGGGCCTTTCACGCAAGGCGATAATGGCCGAGATCGACAATAGTCTTCGTCGTCTAGGAACCGACTATGTCGATCTCTATCAAATTCATCGACTCGACCATAACACTCCGATTGAAGAGACGATGGAGGCGTTGCATGATGTCTGCAAAGCGGGTAAAGCTCGATACATCGGGGCCTCTTCGATGTATGCTTGGGAGTTTTCTAAGATGTTGCATGTCGCAACTCAAAACGGCTGGACAAAGTTTATCTCTATGCAGAACCACTACAACCTCATCTATCGAGAAGAGGAAAGGGAGATGCTTCCGCTTTGTAAAGACGCTGGAATTGGGGTAATTCCATGGAGCCCACTCGCTCGAGGACGTTTGACTAGACCTGTCAATGAGAGCACAGAACGTGCAAATACCGATGAATTCGGAAAGTCGCTCTATAGAGATTATGATAATGAAATTGTAGACCAGGTCGTAGCGATCGCCAATGAAAGAGGCTCTAAGCCAGCTCAAGTGGCTCTGGCATGGATCCTTTCTAAGTCTGTTGTATCTGCGCCAATTCTCGGAGTGACTAAGTTGACTCAACTTATGGATGCTGTTGATGCCATTGGCCTAGAACTCTCCCCGACGGAGATCGAGCGCCTCGAGGCGCCATATAAGCCACACGCGATCGCTGGCCATTGATTCTGCTGGCCATTTCCATTGGCGGCTAAATCTAATACCAAGAACCTTTTTGGGCTTCATGTGCTGTAACTCATGGAGTCCAATTTCGGCACAATGTGGCGAAAAGGATAAGTAGCCTTGAGTCAAATTGATCGGAACTTCTAGAAGATCTATTAGCCGTAACGATTTGGACTAGTTCTGCTTTAGCGTTCAATAGTGGGGCTATCCGAAATGAATTATCTTTTTACTTTCGATGGCGAACTGCTCTATCGATATGGCATCACTAGCTATTAAGGGTGTTGCCATGTCAATTCGGCAACGCCACTGACCGTAAGCGACGAGAACTTTAATAGAAATGCATATCCTAAAGATCAAAAGATGGTGTTGCCAAGGCAGAAAGCCCGAGGTATCAAAGGGGGCTGTTGTCTGTGTGATTTGGACCCATGGTTGAATTGTATCAAATTAGCCAAAATGACGATTCCTAAATTTTGCGACCAGGCAATATGAGATTCGGCCCAAGAACCAACTCAAAGATTATCAAAGACAACGCCTCCACGATTGGTTTGGACGGGTTGTGAAATTGCACGTTTAGGAGTCGAATTTATCCAATCGGCATAGCCGTTGGTAGCGCTCAGCAAAGAGATGTGGTCGAAAGTGAAAGCTGCCACGTGGATTTCTATTGAGTCATTTGATCCACAATGTATGTCTTTATGATTGAATGCTGAGTTGGCCGCTCGCCCAGAGTTATTGGGGCTATCCCAATTGCAGGAGCGAATTGAGGGAGCGGATACAGGGAGGTTCGATACCCCTTCTGCGAGAGCTTCATGGTAAGAGTTGGAGTCGGTGACCTTTGTTCGATGATGATCCTAGATCCATCTTCGGTTCCATAGGCTAAGAGTTGTGGGAGACGTCAAATAGTTCTCTAGCTCAAGTAACCGACACGGATATATCGATTGATGAGAATTTTAAATTGGCCAGTTTTTGGCGGGATTAGGTTGGCAGAAGAAGACCTTTAATTTACGGAACGAGCAAAGGTGCCGACCATCGCGAGGCTCACCGTGCTATTGGGCGAAGAACGAAGAGGATTCCTCTTGAGACCAAACACTGCGACTCCTCTAATTATCTCTATAGAAACGGATGTTGTAGGTAAGGTACTGTAGCTTGACGATTGACGTCCAACTATGCGATTAGCAGTTGGGTTTTGGGGTTTTCTATTAGATTAACCTCATGAAGAGGTATTTTCGACCATCGCAGATCTTTGTTACACCCCACGTGCTCTTCGCGTGCGATTAGGGTGTGTCGGTCGTTGTCGTTATTGATATTACCAAACCAGAGCTTCAATCTCTAGTTTCGGTGCCGATCCCATCAAATGAGTATTGGCTCGCCTCTGCCTATGGAAAAAGCCTTTGGATCTGGTCGTTATCGGCACAAAGGACTCTTTATCATGTGCAACAAGGTGGCCAAGTCGCTTGCATTGAGATAGGTTATTCTGTCCACAGCTTGCTCGCCGATACAGGTGGGTGCTGGGTGCTTTCAGAGATCGACGATACTAGGCTACCTCATGGGCAAGATGAAAATCCAACGACCGAACTGCTCCTCATCGACAAAGAGACTTCGATGGTAAGATCTTTTCTCCTGGCGGGGATACCCCATGGAATTGGGCTGATTGGTGGCCAATGCTGGGTCTCAACACTCCATAAGGATCAAGATTGCCAGGGTACAAAAACAGTCTGGTGGCACCAAGATAGAGAAGAAGGGAACTTCGAACGAGGTCAACCTAATTTAGATTCCCTAGAAAGCGCGACATGGTCCTCGACGCCATGGAGGAGTTTTCGTGATCTACCGCGGCTCTACCGTCGTGATCTAACGGGCGTTACTCCATTGGGATTAGATGCCCATCTCCTCCTACGGCTGAGTCACACCAACGCCAAAGCGGAAGAGATTCGCCGTTTAAATGGTATGGTGATTTGGCCACTCAATGAAGATCAAAGAAACATCATCGCAAGTGTTCCACTAGGCGGAACACTGTTGGATACCCAATCCATAGATGACAGCCTCTATTGCAGCATCGCAAGCGATGATGGCATAAAAATAGTACGCCATGACGGATCGGAACCATCTGTCATGACCATCATTGGCGAGCATGACTTCGATGTTTCAACCTTCCTCCAGCGGCCACAATGGTTTGGTTTGGATCATTCTCCAGAGGAGGAAGTGCTACAACAACTTGCCGAAGTGAAAGCCTTCTTTCAGAGAGGATGGGGTTCGTCTGAACAAATACATCCTCCAGCAGCTGCCATTGAGGAAGTGAAAGTTCTCAAGCAAAGCGGATGGAGTGCGGCGCCACCCAGAAATCCTTCCAAGGATGCTATTGAGGGAGTGAAAGTTCTCGAGATTGAGGCGGTTGACAGTTGGCCAGATACAACCATAGAGATCACCTTCACTTCAACGCAACGTCCAGGTGTGATCTTTGTAAGGAAGTTTCGAGCTTTTAGAGAAAACGGAATGCCCTCGCAATATGATATTCCAATCAGCATGATGGAGGATCTTGAGACCGGTCGACTGCCACTTCCTAACCAGTATCGCTACGACAGTCGCGGACGAGTCCTAACACAGCCGCTCTAGATCTGACTTGTACTATTGGCTTTTAATTTGTAATATTGACTGTAATAGGGGGTAACTATCAATACTGATCTTGTAGATGCCAACGGGTCTTGGGCGTGAATTCCCTGCGCCTAAGATGTGATGGCACAGGGAATTCACCGGAGTCTCTGCGAACAAGGTTGTCATTTTGAGGGATTGAACAGTATCATTAGGGATCTTCGACAATATTCGTGCCAAGATGCTGGCTTGGTCTCGGCCATGAAATTCGGACAAAGAGATTCCAGGGAACAGTCTGCATAAAAAGACCCAGGAAAGCTATTTTAGGAGCGGCTGTCCCTCTTGGTCGATAGGGTCACTTGCAGTGACTTGGCATTTTTGTTCCAAGCATCGGTATGATTATTCGTCGAGTTTTTCTATAAACAAGGTAGCTTATAACCCCATGGTCAATAGTGATTCCCACGTCGTCGCCGGGATGTCGCCATTGTATTGGTTGATTACGGTGGGGTTGTGGAATTGAGTTTTTCAAACCATCTTAGCAGCGTTCATTATTGTTAAATTTACCCCGGAAATAGCGCATGTAGTGTTCGCGCCTTTTCGATTTTCGACCATAGTCTCGACCACAAGATCGTATCTCTGAGATTTGGTCATAGTAATGTAGATACTGGGGGCCAAAGGAGATTTCAAAGTTGAGGATGGTGAATTGAAGATGCGATTCGACAGATTTGGAGCTTATTTGACGCTGACTGGTCAAGTGATTGGCCATAGCAATTAGTCTTCGCGTCACGTTCGGTTTTCGTTTTGGCTAACAGGTACCTTTATAATCTTATGGACCAAGAGTTCTGACAAAGGGGCCAGGAGATCAAAGAGAATTCAATTCGCAATCTAAACTGTCAGATCTGAGCGTAATAAGCATGGTAAGCCAAATGGAACTGTAGCCGTCCCAACTTTGGCACCACTACTGTAAGTAACAGCGAAGAATCGAAGGTCAGGACAAAGCGCCAGTTGTCTAACACCTAGGGTGCTTTGCGTAATAAGTAATTCCTCGTGGTCACTTTGTCTCTAAGGAATGCTTCACTTTATGGGAATATGTCATAGGCTATGTCTCTTTCGAAGAAGTATCCTATTTGTATGTGTGCAATTTGGTAGATGGTGCTTGGAGGGGATTCAGGTTCTATCAAATAGTTTTTTCCGTAATTTAATAGGTTTATTTGTATCACAAAAGGCGTTATAAAAATGGCTTTGTCGCCGAAAATTACAGTACCTACTTCGTCTCTGACGTGGCGTTTTTCTAGAAGCTCAGGTGCCGGTGGTCAGCATGTCAATACTACCGATTCACGCGTCGAACTGATCTGTGATCTTAGCGGAATCTATTGCTCCAGCGTGAACCGCGACTTGATAATGCGACGTTATGGAGACAGCATACGCGTTGTTTCATCAACTCAAAGGTCTCAGGGTCAAAATCGCAAAATTGCACTTGATCGTCTACACGAACTGTTGGAGAATGCCTGCAAAACCCCAAAGATTCGAAAGCCTACTCGTCCGACTCGCGGTGCTAATCAAGCTCGATTAGATGACAAAAGGGCGCTTTCGAACAAGAAGCTTCAAAGGGCGATCAACGTCGATGAATAGATCGACCTTATGTGCTCTAGAGCTCTAGTGGGCCTAGGCAAATCTGCCGGGTTATCTTAAGATTGAATTCGAATTGGTTGGTATCTCATCTGTTCGGTCTCTCGTTAGTTCGCTTCCTAGTGGGATTGAGATTGATGGCAGCTACTGCTTTCTAGAGAGATCTCGAGCCATTTTGCTAAAGGAGAGAAGGTGGGCTAGAGGATTCTCTTCTTTTTGATTTACGGCTTTTGATGAAGCTCCATTCTCCTCTTAGATAGGGCAACGTAGGGGTTTACGATTTCGATATTGATTCTTTTCGATTGGCGTCCTGTAAAGGGGCGAGCAAGTGACTGCAATGGATGGCCGTGACCAAATTGAGGCGTGAATTTGGATTGTGGGCGCTTTTGGTTCGAAAGAATCTCCCCAAAAGGACAAATACACTTTCAAATGCAGCAATAAGGTGATCACGCAAAGAAGTCCTCAATTTTAGTAGGAATTTGAGGGGGGGGAGTTTAACTATAACGATCGAGAGGTTACCTACTTGGGATACTTTGTGGCCTGAACTTAATCAGCGGCCTGGTTGGTGGAGGGCTGTTTCGGATTTGAATTTCAGCGGTACATGGTTGTTGGATTTTAGGTCAAGCTCTCATTGCGGGTTTATATAGTCAATTAGCCCGAGAATATTCCTTCGTAGCAAGTGGGAGATTCACTTTTTGATTTTGACAAGGGTTTTGGCGGGTGGCAAGTATCTTTTCGGTTCCAGGTAATCTTGCTTTCCCATTGCGTAAATTTCAAGTTATCTAAGTGATATCGGTGCTTATTGGGCGCCGTTGTCGACTTGAGTCACGGTTGAGCTTTACTGGGTATTTTTTACAAGCTTAGGGTTGTGGTGTAGATGGCTGTTAGATCCTGGCCACTAGAGCCTCGTCGATCTATGGGCATAGCCCCACCTCTTTTTTTTGAAAGCCCCTCCAATCTCAAGGTCCGTCGCTCTTTGATTTTGTATTTCGCTGCTTTTGAGATGTTTTCTAGCTTGGGACAACTTGGGTAATTCGCTTCAAGCTCTGGTTCGGTGGTTTCTTTTTGTCTATTAAATGTGATGAACGCGGTCGTAATAGAGTGGCCCAGGACTTTTACCCTTTGTCCGGGCAACTGTTACCATTATTGATCTTCTATCAATCCTGCATTTTTTCAGTGGGCCCACAATGAAACTTTGAGGTAGATAGAAAGTTGTAATTGAGGTATGGGGAGTTTTGAATGAAGGGCAACTCTTTGATCAAGAATAAATTTCGGCTAAGGTGCCATCATTAGTATGGATTTCATTTTATTGTTGTGACGTTTGTCATAGTTTTACTTGTATGGATTGTGGCCTCCTGTGATTCGACAACAGGTGTAGGAGGACCATATTTTATGAGATATGGGTCTTTGATTGGCCTATCATTAGATTGTTGCTTGAGCGTGATCATGTATTTGAAATAGGCGACTTCGGTTATTTTCACTGGTCGTTCGTCCATAGATGTATCCATGAAGTCGCACGGGGAGCCGCACCTATGGCTGATAGTGGCGGGCAGATTGGGTAATAACAAAATGAGCCCCACCTTTGCAGGTAGGGCTCATTCTCTAGATTTTCTTATCTTCGAGATCACCTTTATGAAAAATTGGGTGATCTAGTGGCGAACTAGCGCTAGTTACTAGACGCCCGACGCAAGTTGATCGTCGGTGATCTGCTTGAGTGCCGCAATACCATCTTCGGTCTTTCGACCAGAAGCAACACCCCAATAGTAGAAGGCAAGTGCCAAAGCAGCCACTATAACCAAGTCGAGTGGGTAGTGGATTAGGCCCTTACCATGGTTGTATTGAGCGCCGAAGGTTGCTGAGCCGAAGTAGGTCATGGCAAGTATGGCGAGCAGGTATACAATTAGCCAGATAGCGCTCTTGAAGGACGCAGAGTCAACCTTATTGAGAGTTGAATTCTTGCCTGAGGCCGCAGCTGCATAGACCGCGGCGCCAGCGAGAACCGCTACAATGAGCTTCCAGTCAATTGCCCAACCGGTCCAGTAAATGACCATTGTGCCGATTACGAAGGCCAACGGAGCGACGATATTTAGCCCACCTAACCTAAATGGACGATTGGCTTCAGGATGGGTCTTTCGCAAGACGGTAATGCTGATTGGTCCGATCATGTAGGTTAAGACTGTAGCGGAGGAGATGACGCCAACCAAGCTACTCCAGGTTGGGAAGGGAGCAAGTGCTGCAATTCCAAAGATGAGAGTAACTAGTAGACCGACTGCTGGAACTGCAGTGCGTTCATTCAGCTTACGGAAGGGAGCAGGAAGGTACTTGTTGTTTCCAAGCGCGTAGAGGACGCGTGCAGTGGATGCCAAGTATACGTTTCCAGTTCCGGCAGGTGAAAGAACAGCATCTGCATAGAGCAGAGTTGCCAACCAACCAAGTCCTAGTGCGCTTGCAACCTGAGCAAATGGGCCAGTGAAGTTCAACGCTGCCCAACCCTTGGCTAAAGCCGAAGGTGCAATGCCAGCTATAAAGACGACCTGAAGTAGGGTGTAAAGGACTATGGCAATTCCAACGGCCATGAGAATAGCACGGGGTACGTCGCGCTGTGGGTTCTTTGCTTCACCAGCAAGATCCACGGCCTGCCGGAAGCCAAGGAAGGAATAGACGATTCCAGAGAGGCCGACGGCCTTTAGGATACCGGCAACTCCAAATGGTGCAAATCCGCCTGGCACCTTAGCAGCAGGAGCCATTTTTATGGTGTAGTTGCCCCAGTGGCCAGCAGCGAAGAGGAAGATCAAGATCGTAGCCGATGGCATGATAAATTTGATCATCGTCACAATCGTGTTGGTCTTCGCAAACGCTTTTACACCAAAGGCGTTAATTGCGTAAAAGAGCACCATAAGGATTGCTTCGGCGATGAAGCTATTTGTCTTGCTATTGGCGAAAATGCTGATGTAGTGCTGTGAGTACTGAATAACAGCTTCGGCTTCAATTGCTGGCACCGTAGTGTAAGCAATGAAGGCGGCCCACCCCATCATGAATCCGGTTAGGGATCCGTGCGTGAAGTGAGGGTATCTTGCGATACCGCCCGATTGAGGTAGCATCCCGGAGAGCTCGGCATAAACCAATGCGATCAAGGCGACCGCAACACCTCCAATGAGCCACGCTATTACTGCAGCCGGACCAGCGTCATTGGCTGCATAGAGCACTCCAAAAAGCCAACCAGACCCAATGATGGCTCCAAGACCGGCCATAGTCAAGTCGAGTCGGGACATGTCCTTTTTCAGCTTGATTGGCGATGGAACTTTAATGCTCATAATGTATCACCCCTTTGAAAGGAATCGTTTGAATGTAACTTGTTAGAAAATATCACGCAAATTAGGGTCGGAAGGCCCGAATTGGGTATTTTTCACCCGAATGTTACAAATGTGACGAAAGTTGCCGAAAGATTATTCCGCGTGCTGTCACCCTAAGTGCTCTTCGGGAAACTATCCTCAGGGCTCTTTGGCCGATTCTGCTCGATCCAATTCGGTACAAATTGCCTCTTGAGCAGGTATTATCTTAGTTTTCACTTGGGGCGGCGATCTCAAAGATCGACGAACATTTATGCGAACATTGTATAAATGTTGATGCTTGTGTTTATGGCTAGTTTTTTTCATCTTAACATTGTGAAAATGTCATTACATTTGCAACTGTTTTATTAATGTTTCGCCAATGTGAGTCGCAGTGATCTATTTTACCGGTCCTCTTGGAATAAAACTGAGATTTTTTTGGTAGTCCTTTTTCACAAGGCGTGCAAGGACTGAAACTGGGATGACTTTTTCTGAAGTCAAAATCACGGAGATGCAGAGACCGAATATCCAGCCAATCGATTAGTTTGAAGTATCATCTAGGTTTCGATCGCATCTCCTACTTGGAGTGTTAAAGGAATGTGGTCACAGGGAGTAAGGCCTTGTGCTGTCTTTATGACCAGGATTTATGCATTACCCTGGATCCACCGAAAATTTAGCCGCTCAACTTTGATTTTGGCATAGAAAAGGTTTTCTGAACTGGTAGAATGATGTTTGAAGACAATTCAAATCTATCAGTTCAAGGAGCACCTTTTAGATGCGAGCATCTGCTAGTGCTTTAGAGTGTTTGATAGTCACCTTTGACGATTCGAACGCAGTTTCCAACAGTGGATTAATACTCCCTATCACCCTTGCTGAGAGACTTGGCCTTAGGGATCTCTTTGATTTACACATTGACCTAGAGGATCGTCCTGGACGAGCAAATGTTGGCAGAAAAGCTATGGCTATCGTCGCATCTATCTTGGCCGGTGGTGATTGCATTGATGACACTGCAATCCTTGAAAGCCCAAATGCACAAGTGATTCTTGGTCAGATAATGCCAGCACCATCTAGGTTTGGTGTCTTCTTGCGTAGTTTTGAGACCAGTGACATCGCAGATGTTGAACGAGTTGCAGCTTTGTTGCTAAAACGAGCCTGGCTAGCTGGAGCAGGTCCAGGTGATGAGTCACTCACCATTGATGTTGATTCCACAATATGTCAGGTATATGGAAACAAAAAAGAAGGAGCTTACTTTGGTTATACCAAAGTAAGGGGGTATCACCCACACCTAGCAGCTGTTGGTAAAACAGGTGACATTCTTGGAATAGTGACACGTGAAGGCAACGCCAATACCGCTCGTGGTGCCGGGGAGTTTGTAACCCAGGTAATCAACAATGCCAGAGCCGCTGGAGCAACTGGTGAAATAACCATGCGTTTTGACTCTGGGTTCTACTCAAGAGCCGTAAGAGACACAGCCAGCCAAGGCAATGTTCGCATTTGCATTACAACACGGATGTCAAAACGATTGAAGCAGGTTATTGCAGCCATACCAGAAGAAACATGGACTTCAATTCCTTATTGGCTTGAAGGTGGAGCTGATGTAGCAGAAGTGAAATACCGTCAAATACAGTAAATATCGCGCATTTGCAAGAGATAGACAAGACGTTCGTCTTATCGTAGGAAGAACAAAGCCTACTCCAGGGTCTCAGCTGGCACTATTTAGAGACTATGACTATCACGCATTTATTACCGATCGACAAGGCGAAACGCTTTTCCTTGAGGCTGATCACCGAGCACATGCCCAGATCGAACTAGTCATCAAGGATCTCAAAGGAGGTTCTAGATGGAATCATGTTCCATCCAGATACATGAACGCTAATGCCGTTTGGTTGGCTCTGGTCTAATTAGCCATTGGTGCAACTGCACACAACCTGGCACGGTGCAACTGCACACAACCTGGCGCGGTGCAACTGCACAACCTGGCGCGGTGCAACTGCACAACCTGGCGCGGTGCAACTGCACAACCTGGCGCGAATAGGTGCTATTACAGAAACTGTAATAACCACACCAAAGCTTCGACGGTGTTACTTTCAGATCGCAGGACATATCACTCGTTCAGCTAGAAAAGTAATACTGCATCTTGAAGAACACTGGCACTATAAGGATAAGTTCTTAGAGGCTCTTGATCGGATCAGAAAGTTTGAGATCGCCATCACCTGAACATCTGGTTACCTAACACACTGAATATTACTTGAAGGAATTGCTCTAGAAGACAAGGGATTAGGTCACTATACCCAAAATGAGATTTCAGAATCTCAAAAATGACCAAACAGGCTCAACCACAAAGGGAATAGGTCATATTTGGCACTCTGAAACCAGATTTAATCTATAGACCCTCCGTCAAACCTAAATCAGTTCCAAAAAACCGACTTGAAGTCACACCGAGGGGCTCAAGCTGGTCCAATTCTGTGGATTCAGGATTACTTGACTTTATTTATGAAAAGATCTCTACTTGTAGCCGAGATAGAAGTGGCTCCGGATCGATCTAATTGAGAGAGCAGTACAGTAGTTTTCATCGGAGTGCGTGGATTTGGGCAATCGGCGCGAATTTCTAGTTTTTGGGAGAATGGATGAATGTTCAAATAAGAAAGCTGAGAAATGGTTCGTTCTTGATAAGACTTAATTGAGAGACAGGCTGTCTTGATAAATCGCTGGTGGTTTTTGAATCCATGAAATATTAAATGCATAATTTAGTCAGTTGAGCTTTTTAAAAAGTCGGTTTATCTGATGAATTATTTAGACTGCAAATTTAAACCTATAATTATCGATCATTTAGTTGATATACTTTAAAAAAGATTATTGATTAAGATTTAATTTTGTCCATGGGGGTTATTGTCGAATAGCGGCAGTTTTTAAATTGCATGTTATAGCGTGAAAGTCCCGATATTACATGATAAATATCTTCAGTCGTCGTGCCTTGAGTCGTTGTTCAATGAATATTGGTTATGTGGCTTCCGTTGGAAGCTCCAGCAAGTAACTTGAAGCCCTTTGGTGTGTATCGCAGTCTGGAATACGCGAACCGTTCATGACTGCAGCGGTATCAAATATTGCAGTGGCTTCAGGTATTTAAGTACGCTAGTTTGTTGCGACTACGAGCCCTTTTGTGCGTCCTAATAGTTGGGCCGAAGTTTAGCGTTCGGTTAGATAAATTAGAGTTTCAATTATTTTTTCGGTGATCTGATAGTGCGCTGGTATTCCCGTAAGGTTCTACTCTTGGTATCTTTTTTGTATCTTTGGAGTTTTTAATCATAAATTCAATGACAGGAGATATTGGGTTTCTTAGAGTGGGCCACCTGATCAAGTTCATCGAGGCCAATTCAATCCGGTGTTTCCAGGATAGCTAGTCGGGTAGGCACGACTCATTGCTGGGTCGTGCCCCCTTAAGATCCTAGCGGGCAACTTTCATCCCACTAGGCTCAAGCCTTATGAAGGACCCTTTCGGGACCCGGTCATACAGTTACCAATTTGCCATGGAGGTATAGCCTTTACGACGTAGGCTTGTGACCTTCTGACGTTACTACTAAAGTTCCGACCGATCGATCTTATCCCAATGTGTTTCGTCAGTAGGACCACACTGTGGCGTGAGCCATGTTCATTTGCCTTCCTAGCCTATGAGGTTCTATGAATCACGTAACTAAGACTGTCTCGTAACTAAGACCGTCTCGTAACTAAGACCGTCTCGTAACTAAGACCATTTCACACCTTGGCACCACGGGGAAGTCTGCTTGGCTCCGCACCAGGTAATGTCTCACCAGGTAATATCTCAAGGTATATCCGTCTCATTGCAAGTGCGCGTTTCGCTTTGCCTCCAATTGAATATTCCACCGAAATAACATACGCTGGGATTAGGGCCTGCCTTTTCACAGGAGGAAATTGTTGTCAGCGCGCATCTATAAGACAATGCTGCGACCGTTCCAGATAGCTTTTGATCCAAGCCCATCAGCAACTTTGGCTTGTTTGCAATAACGATCTTTAACCAGCAGTTCACATATGTTGCTCATACCCAGCTAGGCCTACCTCCATGCTCCCTGGTCCCTTATTGCCTGGTTCCTTATTGTCTGGCCCCTTAGGGCCTTGTTGCTGGCAGTGTCGGCTTCACCTCACGGATTTGGCCTATGAGATTTCCCGCGGGTACTTTTCCGACAGCTCTACACCAGAGAATTACTCCTCTGGCATGTGTCGGTTGGCTTTGCCAGCTGAATGGCAAGTTCCTCCTTTTCGAAGCGTTAAATTCGGCGATCTCATGTCGCACGGAGACAATTGCATAAGTAGATCTTTAGCTGTTTTGGATTTAAAGGGCTCTCCTAACATAGATGTGGATCAAGCAACCCTTTCGTAGGGGAGCTTGAGATCAATCGGACCGCATGAAAGCATCACCAAGCCAAGTGTTGATTTTGCAGAGTGAAGACCATAGCATCTAGCAATGGCGGATCTAATATATTGTTTAGACCCTCAAGCCTTCCATTAGAGACACCCTTTTCAAGCTAGGGGGCTCAATAGCAGCCATAATTCCAGCTTTATGGATTCGAATTGTCTTTGACAATCTGACAAAGCTAGGTATCTGTGATCGTGAAGCACGAGCACACCAGGAATCCAAGAACTCAGCTACTTCGTCATTGGATAATCCACTACCGAATATCCCTCTTAGGGATTCTTTCATCTCTAAGGGCTTTAGAAGTATTGCAGCGGTTGACTTTATTTGACGTAGAGTCTCATTTTGGCGTTGAGTCAAATCACCAGGATTCTTTAGTAATGCCCATCTTGCACTCACAAACCTACGGGCGTAATCTGGAGTAGGAAGTTTTCTCAGCTGGCGCCATAGGTCGCATCTTACCTCCTCCAGGGCCTCAGTGCCCAATTTAACGACATGAAAAGGATCGAGTGCGATTTGAGTATCTGGTGTGCGATCAGCGAAAGCTTTAGCAAAAGCTGGTCCCATGTCCATTGTTGCTACTTGTGTGAGAGCTTGGAACGTTGCGAACCAAGCTCACATAAGAACCCATCTAGACTCTTAGCGCTTTTTCCTTCTGCTCCATAGACGATCTTTCCAGTTTCATGATCTGTTACGGGCTCTAAATAACTTGGGTTATGTACTTATGGTGTTTACGATAGGCAATCTCATCTACCCCTATTATTGAGAGCTTCTCTAGTCGCTTTGGATCGATCTCTTTGGCTACTACTCTCTCACAGATCGTACCAACTGTTTTCTGAGCAATCCGGGTGAGCTTCGTAACTGTTGTTTTATCCATCTTTGCGGTTGAGCCGGCAACTAGATGTTCAAAGTCTCTCGTGAAGCGAGATTTGCGATACCGGTCACCCAAATGGCACTGACTCAGTGATTACTCCATGATTGGGGCATTTCGGTCTCCGTAGGGCACAAGAGATCCAAGTACGACGTATTCCCATGTCAAGATGTCTCCAGCGAGAGTTGATAAGTTCTGATGTCGTAGCGGTATTTTGTTTTGAATTTACGGCTTATTCAACAACACTTTGGACATGCGAGCTTGGATCGTGCAAGTTTGACATCTACAACAATTTCATCTTTTGAGATAAAAATATCGTTGACAATGACACCTTTAACGTCAAGCAACTGCTTGACTAGAGAGTTAGCGTGCACGGTTAGATCTCCTAAATCTGTGTGTTAGTAACTTCAAATTTAGAGGTCACAAACCGTGCAGGTTTCATTCAATGCTTTTAAAGACCCAAAAGTTCTTATCGTACAGGCGTTACTTATCAGTTATGGGGTCTTGGTGACCCACATGAGGGTTAGGAGAGCCATTTAAAGCTCCGCACTTAATGCTAGATAAGGCCCCCCCAACTGCATTCGAAGTCAAAAGATACCACCCGAAAGAGTTGATCTATGAATTGTGCAATTGTCTCCTAGGCTTTCATTTTGACCGACAATCGGTATGGATGCTGCCACATATGGGCAGGAGTTATATAGCTTGGATTTCGATAACGTAAGATTATTTAGGTTAGGTAACTAAAGCTACCGGGCAAGGGCTGTTGATCGAAAATGGTAGAGGTGACTAATAACGGTCGCTAACCGGGAAACGATAACAGGTTTTAGCCTTTTGAAAACGCAAAATTTGGAGTGGCCAGCATTGATCCATCACTTTTCACGATCATAGCTTCGGTACCTCTCATCTTTGAAACCATGCCAAGGACCTCAGTGCCTCCAGCAATAAGCGCAGTGGCTATCGCATCAAGACGAGTTAGGTCTGTTCCGAGTACGGTTGCGGCAACCGTAGTGATAGGCAATCCTTTGACGCTAGTAATATGATCTCCGCGTTCATAGCTTCCTGAGGTGGCAACTGCCTCGGTGACATCGACGACCCCAAGGAGCTCCCCTGGTTTAAAGGGATCCTGGACCCCAATAGTGTAGATTCGACCGGGAACAACACATATGTCGCCACCCGCATTTACAAGGCCACCCTGAATTCCCGCTTCAATCAAAATTGATAAGGCACGTTTGGCCGACCATCCTTTTACAAGACCTGTTGGGTCGAAGCTTGTCCCCAATGCCCATGGGTCAAAGTGGCCAGCTGTTATGGTCTTTGCTCTTTCACATTCCTGCATTACTTCAATGAAAAGGGGAGAAGGGTGTTCGATTTCTCCCCAGTTGAAGAGTGTGAGCTCACTGTCTTGCTTCCATAGGCTGAATTGGTTGTCTAGCCGATCGATCTCAGCACACGCGAAAGAGATAGCTGCTTCGATCTGTGATTTTGACTTTTCCTCATCGACGATTAGAAACGTAAAGACGGTACCCATTGCATGGTGAACGTTAGAGATCATTTGAAATGGAGTTTAGTCAACGCGCTCTGTATTGAATAGGCGTACGCTTCACTTGTATAGGTAGCACCAGTGATACCCATGATTCGCGTACTTTGTGCTTTGAGGACCTCGGATTTTAGGATGGGAACTACTTGCTGTTCTATCTGCAAGGAATAGGACTCAGCTGTCTGTAGAGAGCTGACGGTTACGTCGGTGATTTTATTATTCGTGATCGTAACTTTGACCGCCATCTGTCCATAACCATAGTTTTCCAATTTGCCAACCATAGTGGCATTTGCTATAGATGATGATGGTGCTGCAGTTGTCGTGGGAGCGGCTTTTACGACGGTGGTAGTAGTCGCTCCTGAACTAGCAGTGGCTGCTGTGGTTGTAGTCGCTCCTGAACTAGCAGTGGCTGCTGTGGTTGTAGTCGCAGATTGGGCTGGAGCGCTAGATTTTACCAATGCAGAGCTTTGAGTTGAGGGTGCTGGCCCGTGAATTGCGATAACTCCAACAAAGCCAACTGAGGCTGCGCCTAATAGTTTTAGGGATGGTTTCACGTGATTCTATTCCTGACTAGATACTGTAAGCTTCGTGATGAATGGCTTCAGGTGGGACGCCATTTCTCTTGACTATTGACTCAACTTGATTTACAAAGCCTTCGGGCCCGCAGATGAATACGTCTCGACGTTTCATATCGGGTACGAGTTTTACTATGGCGGCCATATTTACGGCTTCGCGTTTTCCGATCAGTTTATGGACTACGCCCTTTCGGTGCTTCACGAGCTCTGTGATCTCTTCCACTAGAGCGAGCTCGGATTCCTTGTTGGCGCGTAATACAACAACAGGACGAGATTTCAGCGGGATCTCTTCTAGAAGGGCTCTTACGGCCGTGACACCAATTCCACCGGCTATCAAAAGAGCCTGGGGTCTCTTTGAAGCCCCAACAGTGAATGAACCGTATGGACCTTCTATGGCCACCGCGGTGCCGACTTTGATCTCAGAGAGTGATGAGGAGAAATCCCCAAGAGCTTTTACTGTCAGTCGCATGTAGGGTGGCTTTGGCATTGCCGAGACTGTAAAGGGGTGAGCCTGCCACCACATTCCTTTGGTAAGAAAGCGCCATTCGAAGAATTGCCCGCCTGATATCTGCAGGCGATCCAGGTCTTTTCCTTGCAGAACTATTGAGACCACACCTTCGCTCTCGCGGTGGACTTCAGCAACTCGCAATTGGTGACGGACGGTTCGGTAGATCGGCACTCCAATGCGAAATATCACGATCAGCGCAACCGCTATGAGCCAACCTCCTATCCAGACAATCTGAGTAAGTGGATGTTTTACAAAAGATGGCCCGAGGGCGAGTTCATGAGCAAACGAGATGGCAAGGGCTACATACATGAGAAGGTGAAGGATCCACCAGTTCTCCCTAGAGATATTTCTTCGAATCTGGGGAACTGATATTATTCCGATTAGGACCATAATGCCAAGGCCGATGGTTGCACTTAGAAGATGAGGAAAGGTATTTACTACGACCCCAACTTCTGAGAGTACGCCAGTCTTGGCAGCTTCGGCGTATGACAATGTGAGGAAGATCGCGTGAGCTAGAATAAGCAAGATTGGCCATGGGGCTAATTTTCTGTGCCAGTGTATAACGCCACCTTGACCCAGAACCCGTTCGAGGGCTGGCATTCGACTGGCCAGTATTACCATCAGCAAAGCTAGGTAAGTCCCGACTAGCCCTGTAACTGATCCGACAAACATCGAGAGTCCACCAGTGACGTGCAACTCGCTTTGTGTGCCATCGACAATTGGCAAAGCTACAAATACTCCTAGACCAAGTCCAAGGAGTAACAGCGTCGCATTGTATGCCCAGCGAGATGGGGGCGTGGGCGTTGTCCTTATAGTCTCACCAGTTTCCCTCGCAATCCTATCAGATTGCGAGGTCACAGGGAAAAATGTAGTATTTTCCATTACAAACTCCGTCTTTCTAGGCAAAACATTAGCGGTTCTAAATGAATCCTTTCTGAAACAAAAGGCTAAAGGTGCCGAATTTGTTAACAGGCGTGGTGCTCTTAATATCGTTTCATCGGCCTTGTGATGGTTGCAATTGATTTATTTACTCCAATTTCTCCTGGGAGTCGATCTAAATTTTCCTTCGATGGGAGGAGTCTTTAACAGAATCAACCTCAGTTTCCGGAGGTGGTTTTTGAGCGATGGTGGCTCCACTTGGGGTTTAATGTCACTTGATCGAATGAAACAGTCACCCTCGAGATCGGCATGGAGGATTTATGGTAGGAATTCGCAAGGGAGGGCGTGCCGTGGTAGCTTTGACAAGTCTTTCTAATTGGAGAAGTTGACCGACCATCTTTAGGTAATAATTACCTGAGTAATTTCTGTGTAATGGTTATGAAATTAGTTTCTTTGTTCTAATAAATGGACTGTTTTAATTTCTCGTTTGGATGGGATCCAAGTCGGTTTGGCGCGTTTGATTTCAGCCGGTTCGAGGATTGAGTGAGCTCTCTGGCTTCGGAGCGGTCTTAAACGGAGCATTCAGGCATATTGAGTAGGCAATCCACCGCTGCTATTGTCCTTCGCGTAGTGGTGTTTTGTCTTGAGGTGAATTATGTCGGTGTAGCTTTTTGAGTTTGTCTATATCCTATGGGCTCCGGCGTAGCATTATTTGCTCCACCGCAATGGCTCTCCTGTGGAGCTTTGGTCGCAAGTTTAGGTTGTCTGGGACTTGTGTTTGATGGACGAAGCTCAAATGACCCTAAAATCGCATCTGCCTCAGCAGTGGATCAATAGTTTGGGAGTCTCCCATCTAGATCAATATTTACATAGATTTGAGTGATCTCTTTCAATCTTGACGTCAGGCGGCTTTAGTCGACTTTGAGCTTCCGGACCTATAAAAAGAGTCGAAAATACTCTTTTCTTTAGTCCTTCTAGATACCTTTTATAATTATAACCGTTCCCCCTTCGTCCCCTTGTAACTAAAAATCATGGTGGCTTACAATATTATTGACAGGAAGTGTGATCCATGTCAGCAAAAGATAGCTCTTGCACCGCACCAGCGTCAAAACCAAGTTTGGAGTCCAGGCCTCCTGACATGGTACCCAGCAAGTTTCTGTAAATTAGCCTCTGAGCTGGATAAATAATTCTGCAGGTGACCTGTTTCGGAGCTTGAATATGATATAATTGATGAGATGGAAACCACCTCAGGCAACCAGAATTCCGGGCTGATGATCGGTCAGCCACCATTGCCACTGGTTCCCAAAGAAACCCTCCCAATCGGTGATTCTGCTGGCATCTACGAAGACGAGCGTGGAGGTGCGGTCTTTATCTGGGGCAATGTCGTCTACACCTAGGGACCGGGTGACGAACCCCTTCGGCGACTTGCTGCAGTGCAACTTGTAGAAACTGGCGCTTCACGACCGATTGATGTTTCTCGTGCGTTTGAGATCAAACCCAATGCCTTGTGGCGTTGGCGCAGAGACTTCGCAGAATTCGGTCTAGCCGGCCTCATCGATGCGAAGAGAGGTCCGAAGTCACAGCGCCTAGTAACCCGAAGAAGTCTCTTCCTACATCAAGGAACTGCGGCTCGACGGAAGAACGATTCAGTCGATAACTGATGAGCTCGGTATTTCTACCTGTCCGGCCCGCCAAGCACTTGGCCGCCTTGGTCCGAAATCGAAGGTATCAGCGGTAATCGATCCGTCGGATACAGGTGATCTGGATGAAAGAGACACCGAAGGTGACGAGATAGAGCTTGCCCGTGCAATCCATCCGTCGACAGATGACATAGAGAATGACTCTTTTGCAGAAGCCGAGCTATCTTCTGAAACTGAACTATCTTCTGAGACTGAGCTATCTTCTGGTACTGAACTATCTTCTGAAACAGAGCTATCTTCTGGTACTGGACTTCTTCCGGTTCCATTGCCTGAACCACGCACCAAAGAACGAGTCCTTGCCCGCTTTGGTCTTCTTGAAAGTGCAACGCCTGTATTCACCCAAGGTGCTGGACTAGCGAGGCTGGGATCACTGTTGATCCTTCCGACATTGGCACAGACTGGACTCTTTAGCTCGGCAAAGAAGACTTATCACAGCCTGTCTGACGGTTTCTACAGCCTGAGTGCAACGATTCTCACCATGGTCTTTCTAGCGGTCTTTAGAGAGCCACTCGCAGAAGGTGCAACCCGTATCCCACCCTCAGACCTCGGTCGACTCCTCGGACTCGACCGTGCCCATGAGGTAAAGACCATCCGACGAAAGTTGAGCGAGATCGCAGGACCTAACAAAGGATCTGAATTCGTAAATGCCCTTAGTGAGTATCACGCAGAACAAGATCCCGACGTAATGGGTTACCTCTATCTCGATGGCCACGTCCGAGTCTATTCAGGGAAACGAGACCTACAAAAAGCACACGTGACCAGAACCAGGATTGCAGCACCAGCAACCGTTGAGACCTGGGCGACCGATCAGAGGGGTGACCCTGTTTTTGTCGTGACCTCTGAACTTAGCGCCTCATTGGTCTCGGAGATCAGGCGCCTACTCCCATCACTCAAAGCCTTGGCAAAGGGCCACACGATGACCGTGGTGTTCGACCGTGGCGGATGGTCACCAAATCTGTTCGCAGAAATGGTCCGAAACAAGATCGACTTTGTCACCTACGTCAAAAACAAGCGCACGAAAGAGCCAGATGATGCCTTTTTCGAAGAGTCCTTTTCTGAGGATGGCGTTTCATACCTCTATGAGCTGGCTGATCGGAGTATCTGTCTGAATCTCACAAAGGAAGTTGACGGCCAAAAGACCCTTAGCTGTCGTCAGATCACCAGACGTAGGGAAGGTGGTCGCCAAACCCAGATAGTAACCTCCCGCACCGATGCCAGTGCGTCAGAGATAGCTCATCGTATGTTTGCCCGCTGGCGTCAGGAGAACTACTTCCGTTATGCAAGAGAACACTTCGCACTCGATGCACTCGATTCCTACAGTTTTGTAGGAGACGACCCTTTTCGCATGGTCCCAAATCCTGCGAAAAAGAGAGCCCAGGCTGAATTACGCAAAGCACGTCTCGCCCTATCTCAGGCAGAAGCAGCGATAGGTATCGCACTCGAGGAGTCGAAGCGGACATCTTTGGTGAAGTTCAAGACACAAAATGCAAAACTCACAGCAATAACAGAAAAGGCACGAAGCGAAGTTGACCGCCTCGGCCAAGAGGTCCATGATATCCCCACCCGAGTACCACTTAGTAGCATTCGCCCAGAGGAGGTACTCATGGACGAGGAGAGAAAGCTCGTGACTCACGCAATCCGCATGTCTACCTACAAAGCGGAGTCGGCCTTAGCCCGCATGATCGCACCCATCTGTCCGATGGACGAGGCGAGGGCATTGCTACGTGAAGCATTCAATTGCGCTGGTGATCTCCAAATCGTCGATGGAGCACTTGAGATCCGGATCGACCCGTTATCTGCCCCTCGACGCACCAGTGTACTTGTTTCATTGTGTGAACAACTTACGTCCTCAAAAACCTGCTATCCGGAGACCAATTTGGTCATGCGATTCTCGGTCAAAGATCGACCTGGCATCTCCTGAACTTTATCCCCCATGTCAGGCGCCCTGGAGTCGGAAGCGGTGTCGGTATTTGTTTCTTGAGCACCAACTGTAAAGGAAATTAAAACGGTTTAAACAAATCACCGAACTGTTATGACCAGTAATTGATTTAATCTGGCGATTTTGAATGAAGTGCATTCGTAAACACTTGCAGAAACTCCCCGTGGAACTGACGCGATCCAACATAACAAATATTGTTTGGTGCATCTTTTGGCTCAATAACTAGTTAAAAAAAGGCCCCTGGGTGAGAGGATTAAAACGACATTGAGCTTACGTTGTTTGAGAACTGCCATGCAACGAAAGGCCGCTCGTGGACTTTCTCTACGAGCCGCGAAGGTAACGAGCTGCCTAGGTTAGATACCTCTGATCTTTGCGATACTTCATAGAAGGAATTGCTTATGCGATCTACAATCTCTCTCGCTCTTGAGATGACCGAGTCGGTGTCGAGGTTTAGCTCCCCCGCAACTGAGGGCCAAGGATCTCGATTTTGATCTATCCAAACGTGATATGACCCTCCTATCTTCATTGCGAAGCGGAGTTTTCACTCATGCTCGCTGTATGGAAGGCCTGAAGCCACATCATAGAGTGGTGCAAACCTAGTTTCTTGTCCGCGGACCATGATCGAGTAATTCTTTGCATGTGCATCAGTTCCTCCAATGAACCAATTCCATATCAATGCCTCGACGATGTGCCATATTGCTTCTTCCGCTGCTGTTGGTCTAAGTGCCCTGCGAAGGAGTTTTGCAATATCTTGGGGCGACTGACCACCTTCGTTTTGGTACTTTTTTGTTGGAATGCCTCCAGAAGCCTGACACAGATCTTCTTGGTGGATCCTCTTTATAATTCCACCATCGACGTAGCGGTCGTAACGATCGGAAACCACGGTAACAACTCCGCCAATTTGTTCCAAAGATGTTCTTACGGTCCGTAGCCGCTTAACTACCTGGTAGGTTTTGGGGTGCTGTTGATTTTAGTCAATGACGCTTGAGGTACAGATAGTCGACCTCTAAGTGGTTGTGATGTCGTTTATCACTTTTTGTGAGAAATAGTTGTCTCTTGGCTTTACGACGGTATCGAATCGGATTACCTTGATCGGCATGGATGGCCAAGAAACCAAGCATACTAGCGTGAATCTTGGGCGAATGTAGAAATGAAATGCCATTTCATCTAAGGATTTAATAAGTGGGTAATTTCAGAACGGGCAATACCTCGAAGGCCGGATTTTTGGTGGCTGGCGGTGCGATCTCTACGCAATTTGGTGCGGCATTCGCTACTCGTCTGTTTCATTCCATAGGGCCCACTGGTGCGGTATCTCTTCGAATTGGATTTGCAGCGCTTGCTTTGTTGGTCGTGAATTTGCCTAATAGAGACAAGCTTGCGAAGGTGCAAGGGCGGGGTCGAGATATTTGGGTTGCAATAGCATTTGGTGTGGTGCTAGGGGCTATGAATTTGACCTTTTATGAGGCGATTGCTCGTATTCCATTAGGCGTAGCCGTGACGATAGAGTTTGTGGGTCCCCTTGGAGTTACCATAGGTGGGTCTCGACGGTTGATGGATCTCGCATGGGCAGCTTTGGCGGGTATTGGTGTAGCTCTTCTAGCAGGTAGGGGGCTGTTGGGCGGCGAGATTCGCCACCTGAACCTCCTCGGTGTCGGATATGCACTTTTGTCAGGCCTATGTTGGGCTGGGTACATTCTTCTAAATTCTGCTTCAGGGCGGCGATTTAGAGGTACAACCGGACTATCGATTGCGATGGTTGCAGCGACGATCGTGATCTTGCCCTTTGGTATCGTTCGTGGCGGGTGGCATCTTCTAAGCTTAGATAGCCTCTGGGTTGGATTTTTGGTGGCACTACTTTCTTCAGCTCTACCGTACTCCTTAGAAATGTACGCCCTTAAAAGGGTGACATCTCGTGCTTTTGGCATATTGCTGAGTCTGGAGCCGGTCTTTGCCGCACTTGCTGGTCTTTTGGTCCTGGGGCAGAGGCTAGATATGGTAGAAGTGGCTGCTCTTGTCATGGTCATAGTCGCCAACCTGGGAAGTGCGTGGTTTGACTCCAATAGGTCCGCAATTGTTGTCGACATATAGAGTCCACAGAGCAACATCGCCTCGATTTATTGCCCTTATGAATATTTCTTTTTAATAGGTTCTTACATCTAGTCTTGACCGCCCTACCGAACTCAAAAGGCCAACATCTTCTCGGTGGTGTAATAAAAGATGGGTTTTGGAGATCAAGAATCGGTTCAAGGGTAAGAGTAGCGACAGACTTTTGGGTTTTGGGTGCAGTTGACAACTGTGCCTGGAAGATGGCGTTCTTTATTTGAGATTTTTAGTGTATCGTCTTCGATTTATTGGTTATCTTCTGGTTCATGGAGCTCTATGGCGTTGGCCAATCAAAGACATGACGACCAGTGGCCGCATTGACGGGGCACCAATGGAAAAAGACAGCAGTGATATCGAATAAGTCAACCTCCATCGATGGTATTTTTTGGGATTGATGAAGTTTGAATTTATCGAGCGCCCAAGTGAATTTTCGTTGCTTGGCTTGTGGAACACAAAGATACTGAGCCTATATGCGATATCCGACCTGGCTAGATCGTTTAATATTATTTCATTGAAAGGATCATTTTCCAACCTATCTAACCAGTTCTCAACCAACCAAAATTGTCCGACTGCAGCCCTTGGAAATTCCAATCATAAGTTTGGCTATCTCTGACTAGGCGCAATGGCCAATTTGTATTGGCCCATTGACCAACCTGGTCTGAGTTCCTGGGCTAGTAAGCCTATGGATCGCTAGCCCTTTAGTCCGAGGTACCTTCAGGTGGTCTTACTTTTTTGCGCTGAGGCTAACTTGGCTTTGCTTTTAAGTGTTGCAGAAGATGAAGTGCTAAATGACTAGATCCTGGTCGTCTCCATTTACGTTCGCCCATTTAATTTTGCTTAATTTTCCATAAATTGCTTCTATAGCTGACCTCATTTGAAAGTCTATTGCCATGCTTGGTGACGGATATCCTAGAAGATTTGCATTCAAAAAGATTCAAATTCAAATGTACTCTCTAGCCTGTTATAGGTGCTAATTGGCATTTGGATTGGGTAATATCATTTCGTAGTTCGATTGACTTGTGTTGTTTGTGCTTTGATCTATTGCGGATAGCTTGATATTACCAAATGATAGCAAGGTATAACTCAAAGAATCGATTTTGATTGAAATTGGATTATCTAATTAGATCAATCATTTGAAATTCTTTTTTTCAGTTGAGCGGGTTCGCCAATCGAACTCACTGGTGGGATCTTGGCCTCCTGGCTGGGTGTCACTCTAAGTAAGTGGCATCATGAGGTAAGGGCTAGAAAATAGCTAAATATAACTTTCATCATCAGGGTGATTTCAGATTACACCATTTCAAGTCGTAGATGCATCGATTGGAACGGGTGATTTAACATCGTGTTCATGAATGTGCATACGGTTTAGACCAGTAGCGATCTAACATTATTTGCATTGAAGAAGTTATCGAGGTGCAGCTGTTTGAGGTCAATCTAATTTGGATCGTCTCTACCTGTGGTATCAAAGTACTTTTGTAAAACTGATTAGGACGGAAGGGTAAAGTTGGCTTAATAGGGAGTGATAAGGTCAGATTTGACAATTATAAGCGTCTAGGGTTCCACGGTTTCCGGTTTGGTCCGAGAGATGCGAGCGGTATAGTGCCGCTACACGGAGGGATAAAAGCCCGGGAGGTCTAATAGCTTCCGGATTAATTAACTCTGGGAGCGCTATTTCTACGGATAAATTAAAACTTAAAAGGAGCTTTGTTTATGCCAAGCAAACCTATATTATTCCAAGCAGCTTTTACTCTAAGCGGTATTGATAATGATAATCAAAAGGAGAACCCTCGATCGAGGTTCCCGAGATCAGGCAGTTACAAGACGGGCGGTTACAAGACGGGCGGTTACAAGAGAGGTGCAATATTTGCGGCTGTAGCCTCGATCTTCTTAGCGGCCTGTGGTTCTGCGGCCTCTTCCACTTCTTCTTCTTCGGCAGTGGCTGCTACTGTGGGATCACCGACCTCCAAGACCTTAAATCTCGCATTTACTGCTGATACGCAACCGCCAGATCCAGACGTCTTTTATGCAGGCCAAGGTCTCGCTATCACCAATTCGGTCTACGAGGGATTGGTACAATACCAGCAAGTACCAGTCAACTATACCGGCGATCTCACCTTTACCCCTCCTGCGACACGCGCGAAGATCGTAGGTGACTTGGCAACTTCTTGGACTGTTTCACCAAATGGCCTAACTTACACCTTCAATTTGGTAAAAGGGGTAACCTTCCACGATGGAACTCCATTTACCTCAACCGCGGTCGCTGCCTCCTTCGCTAGGAGGAAAGCGGTAAATCAAGGTCCTGCCTACATGGTCTCGGATGTTGCCAGCGTGGATACCTCCAATCCTTATGTTGCTGTGGTTCACCTAAAGCAACCCGAGAGTGCATTTTTGGATTACCTGGCTTCTGCTTATGGTCCTAAGATGGAGTCGCCAACGGTCCTTAGTCAACACGCCGGTAAAGATAACGCTCAAACATGGTTGGCTACCCACGACGCAGGTACGGGGCCTTACTATATTTCATCTGTAACTCCAGGCCAGGAATACGTTCTAAAGAGCTACCCTAAATATTGGGGAGCTAAACCCTACTACACGACAATTAATATAAAGATCATTCCGAGTATCTCAACTCAAGAGCTAGAACTTAGATCTGGTAAAATCACCATGCTTTTGCATGGCCTCTCCACCTCAGCTATTGCAAGTTTCCGCTCGGATCCGTCTTTTCACGTCTATGCGGTACCAACGCTTGAGACGCCGATGTTATGGGTAAACCCTAATTCGAAGTTGCTCTCTAGCTCCGTGGTTCGCAACGCCTTAGCCCAAGCGATCAATCGGGCGGAGATTGTCAAGTTCATCTATCCCGGACGGGCAAGTGTTGCAAAACAGATCTACCCGGTAGGAGAGTTGCCCTCGAACCTAGCGGTCGACAATCCGACCTACAATCCGAAGGCCTTGGCTAAAGTACTTCCGAGTAGTGCTGCTTCTACGACGCTAACTCTAGGTTATGATGCTCCATCTCCATCGGATGCTCAAATGGCTGCCTTGATCCAAACGCAATTAGCGGCCGCTGGCCTTCACGTGAATGTTCGAAGCTATACCTCAACAGCGCTGTATGGATATGCTGGGAACCCAGCTGGAGCTCCTGATCTTCTAGCTGTGACAAACTGGCCAGATGCTCAAGCTCCAGACACCTGGGCGCGAATTGTAATGACGCCAACCGGTGGATTGAACTACCTAAATTGTTCAGTTCCAACTGGAACCAGCTACCTCAATCAGGGCCTTTATACAACATCAGCTTCGACGGCGCAAAGCTTTGACGCTAAGGCCGGTGCCGCCTTTGCTGCTTCGGGCTGTTGGGATCCCATTGCCAATAGGGGAGATACCGTAGTTGCACCGACTTGGATGAAGGGTCTAGTGCATCAAGTTCCAGTACCCCGAACGCTTGTATTGGCTGATCTACACCCATAGATCTAACGACGAATGAAGATGTGAGATGGAAGATACTTTGGTAAGTCCACCAGATATTCAAATCGCCCGAGGCAATAATGAGATCGCCAGCGTCGTCGGTCTCAACGTATGGCTTAGGCGCGCAAGACAAGAGAGCCATATCCTAAAAGACGTTGATCTAAAGATCGGAAAAGGAGAGATAGTAGCACTAGTAGGGGAGTCGGGATCAGGCAAGTCAGTGTTGGGGATGACACTTTTAGGCCTTCTTCCTAAGAGTTCACGCCCTCGAATCGAAGGCGAGGTCTCTATTCTTGGCTCTAAGATTACCTCGATCTCCCAAAAGGAGCTTCAAGGGTTACGGCGTCACTCACTAAGTGCGATCTTTCAGGACCCGATGAGTTCGCTAAACCCATCGATGAAGATTGCAAGCCAGATGAAAGAGGTTACCAAGGAGTTAGATCGTGCCCTTTTCGCCCTTAGGCAGGTGGCCATAAAGGAGCCAGAATCTGTTCTTGGTAGGTATCCTTTTGAGCTTTCGGGCGGACAACGTCAACGAGTCATGATCGCTATGGCCTTGGCAAAGGAGCCAGCGTTAATTGTGGCGGATGAGCCAACTACTGCTCTTGATGTGAGCGTTCAGGCTCAGATTCTCTATTTGATTAAGCAGCTTCGAGCAGACTTTGGTACAGGCTTTTTATTTGTAACACACGACCTTGGCGTAGCTGCAGAGATAGCTGATACCGTCGTTGTTCTATTGGCTGGACGGGTCCTAGAAAAAGGTCCCACCAAAGAGATCCTCTCTTTTCCGGCTCATCCCTACACAAAAGAGCTGATTGCCTCTCGACTGACAATGGATCAAGATCAAAGCTTGCGATTGCGAACAAATCCTAAGGATCAATTTGCTGGCTTTAGCAGCGATGGCTGTCCTTATGTAAATAGGTGCGAGAATGCCCTTGATCTCTGTTTGGTCGAGTTCCCTGGGGTGAGCATGGTCCAAGATAATTGGACCATTGCTTGCCATAACCCTTCACCTTCGCCAAAAGCCGTTGCGGTTGAGATTAAAACCATGGAGCGACGAAGCGATCTAGATTTGAATAAAAAGGTGGTCTTAGAGGCCATAGCTATTGAGAAGAGCTTTCAATCACGCACAAATCGCTCGGGGTTTCGTCAGGTCCTAACTAATGTCGATCTTACGCTTCATCAGGGTGAAGTTGTGAGTTTGGTGGGTGAATCCGGATCGGGTAAGTCAACCTTTCTTAGGATTTTAGCGGGCCTTGAGAAAGAGTCCTCTGGGACGATAATAAGACACGACGACACAATGCCAAAGATGGTCTTTCAAGATTCCGGATCGTCTTTGACTCCTTGGCTTAGCGTGCGAGAACTTTTGAAGGAGGCCCTTTCCTCTAAGACCCTTTCTAAGGCCGAGATAGCTAAAGAGGTTGAAGATGTGGCTGCAAAGGTGGATCTGAGTACACAAGTGCTCAACTCCAGGGCAGCCTCATTATCGGGAGGACAACGCCAGCGCGTAGCCATCGCGCGATGCGTTATCTCTCCGCCTTCGGTGCTCCTTTGCGACGAGCCAACGAGTGCACTAGATGCCTCCTTGGTTGCTGGCGCCCTAAATTTGCTTCTGTCGTTATCTGAATCTCTTGAGATGGCCATGGTCTTTGTCACCCATGATCTAGCGGTCGCACGCTATGTCTCTAGTCGGATCATGGTGATGTTAGGTGGTCGGGTGGTTGAGTCTGGCGACTCGAACGAGGTCTGTTCGAATCCGCTTCATCCCTACACAAGGATGCTTTTGGACTCTCTTCCCGGTGAGCGGAGAGGAAACTCTCCCCAAGAAGCCCTAGGTAGGCAGCCCGATATCTCGGGCGTGGACAATGAACTCAGTGCGGTCGGTTGTGCCTTTGCTAATCGCTGTCCCAATGCTATTGAGATCTGTCGAACTACCACGCCCGTCGCTACCTATATCTCATCGAACCGATATGCTGCCTGTCATCTAGTCAAAGGAGGTACCAAGTGACAACTCTTGCACCCGCCTTATCGAAACGCGGTGCCATACAATCTATTAGGTGGGATCGACATAAAATCGCAGTTTTGGCTTTGGCTGCGGTGACTCTTGTCGCTCTCCTGGCGCCGGTATTAGCACCCTATAACCCGCTTGTTCCTGTAGATCAACCCTTCATGGTTCCCTTTGGCGCAGCTCACCTTCTGGGTACTGATTCAGTTGGACGTGATGTTCTATCTAGAGTTTTATATGGTGTGCGTTCGAGCTGGCTCTCGGCGATCGCTGTAATTTCCTTCGGAGTCTTATTGGGCGGAACCATTGGAATGATCGCTGGAGTATCTGGCTCCAAGATCGATTCGATTCTTATGCGTATCACCGATGGCTTTTTAGCCTTTCCTGGACCTGTCTTGGCTATTGCGGTCGTCGCATCCTTGGGAGCTTCTCTGCTCCACACTTTGATCGCAGTTGCCATTGTCTGGTGGCCGTTCTATGCACGAATAGTGCGTGCTGAGGCTCGAGCGATAATGTCTCGCCCTCACATAGAGGCGGCTAAAACCTTTGGTGTTGGTTATTTTAGATTAGCTCTTCGTCATGTCCTACCAGGGGTAGTTCCAGCGGTGATTGTTACGGCTTCTCTAGATGTTGGCAACCTGGTGATTGCACTATCGGGCCTTTCGTTCTTAGGATTGGGAGCCCCAGCGCCGTCGCCAGAGCTTGGTGCGATGGCTGCTAGAAACCTTCAATATCTTCTTCAACAGTGGTGGGTTTGTGTGATGCCGGCGCTGGCGATAGCTGTAATGGCTATCATCTCCAACTTCGCCGGTGATGCCCTTAGAGATTTTGGTTCAAGAGGACAATAATGTCAGGTTCATTTTTCTTTATCAAATTTATACTTAGGCGAATAGCCGCAGCAGTAGTCATCGTTCTTGGATTGACAGCAGTCTTGTTTTTCCTTCAGAGTATCTCTCATTCCAATCCTGTCCATGCGATGTTGGGGGCGGGAGCGACACCAAGTGCTATCGCTGCCGAAAAGGTGAAATTAGGGCTTGATCATCCTGTCTTTGTCCAGTATTTTAACTATCTCTATGGATTGATTCACGGAAATTTAGGTATGTCCTATAGGACGAGGCGACCAGTTGCCTCTGATCTTGCGACCTATCTCCCAGCAACTTTGGAGCTAGCCTTTTATTCACTGTTACTTGCGGTTGTATTGGGTTTGCTACTAGGAGTGCTCTCTGCCGGAGAGTTTAGGGGTACTGGTGTTTTGCGTGCAATTCTGATTGCTGGTGCATCTACGCCGCAGTTCCTTCTAGCCATTGGGGGACTTTTGATCTTCTATGGCAAATTGAATCTCCTTCCAGCAACTGGTCGTATTGGAATAGCCAATCCCCCAAGTGGGCCAACCGGCTTTTACACTATCGATGGCATACTAAATGGCAACTTTGGCGTGACGATCGACGCCTTCAAGTACCTTCTTCTTCCGAGTTTTTCAGTTGCGATTGGTCCAGCTGTCTCAATCGGGAGGGTCTTGCGTGGATCACTTATTGAAGCGATCAGCTTAGATTTTGTGAAGACGGCTAACTCCAAGGGTCTTTCGCGGGTTCGGGTCCTTACTGTCCATGCTCTAAGGAATTCATTGGGGCCAGCACTATCTATGACAGGTTTGCAGGCGGGGCTAATGTTTGCTGGCGTGGTGGTCATCGAGGACGTCTTTGCATGGCCTGGGATTGGATATTACACCGCTCAGTCGATTCCAAGTGGAGACTTCCCGGCTATAGCAGGTGTCACGCTGGTGCTTGGCGTGGGATATGTCATCATCAACACAATCGTTGACCTTGCTCAGCTCTTTGCCGATCCTCGGCTCCGTCATCTTGAGATGGCTAACGTCAAAACCAAGAAACCACTGCTTGGCCTTAGTGCCAATCAAGGGTAACTCCCCAAAGTTTCAAATCCCCCTCCCAGGCGGAATTCGAGGGTTTCACCCTCTGGTTCGTCATGGGAAAACTACATAACAATCAATAAGAAAGGGTATCTAAAATGAGCCACTCACATGATAATCACGACCACTACCAGCCTCGATATGGCAAGGAGGCAAAGTTCGCGGTCGAAGCCGAGGCGAAGCTTCCAACTACCATGTGGGAGAAGGAAAAGGCCTGGGCTCTCGAAGTTGGACTTCAAGGTGCAGATAGCTTGCGTGACAAGTCTATTCCCACCTTTTCTAGAGGTGAATTACCTCACTTTGCTGGGATCAACACCTTCCTAAAGGCTCCTTATCTTGAAGATGTTAGGGAATGCGGACGATATGATGTTGCTGTCCTGGGCGCACCTTTGGATTCTGGAACCACCTACCGCCCTGGTACTCGCTTTGGTCCTCAGGGAATCCGGCGTATCTCTGCTCTCTATGGAAGCTATAGCTTTGAGCTTGGAGTGGACCTTAGAGAATCGATCACCATTGCTGACCTAGGCGACATCTTTACAATTCCAGCCAACATCGAAAAGAGCTTTGACCAGATCTCAAAGGCGGTCTCACACGTCTATGCCAGCGGAGCTCTCCCGGTCGTACTTGGAGGCGATCATTCAATTGGATACCCGACGGTGCGAGGGGTGGCTGAGCATTTGGATGGCAATTTGGGGATCATTCACTTTGATCGTCACGTCGATACTCAAGAGTACGATCTCGACGAACGCATGCACACCACTCCATGGTTTCATGCAACAGATATCCCAAATGTTCCACCTAAGAATTTGGTCCAGATCGGAATCGGTGGGTGGCAGGCACCTAGACCGGGCGTAGCAGTTGGTCGTGAGCGTCAAACCACCATTATGACGGTAAATGATTGTGTGGAAATGGGGGTAGTAGAAGCGGCTGAGGCTGCAATAGAGGTTGCCTTCGATGACGCCGAGGCGGTATGGCTCTCCTTCGACGTGGACTGTTTGGATGCAGCCTTTGTGCCAGGGACGGGTTGGCCAGAGCCGGGAGGATTCCTACCGCGAGAAGTATTAAAGATGATTCAGATTATCGGCTCTAAAAAACTCGCTGGAATCGAAGTGGTTGAGTGCTCGCCTCCCTATGACAACGCAGATATCACTTCTCTTATTGCTACCCGAGTAATCTGTGATACCTTGGCGTGCCAGGTGCGCTCGGGCCACCTTCCTAGGTTAAAGTAGGTGATAATGGTTGGACATTCTTCTGCTGTAAAGCAAGTAATAATGCTCACCCTGGGATGGGAGGAGTTACCAAAGGCCTGGTCTGTTCATGGTTGTGATCCTAAGGAGAGGCTCATCGAGCCAGTGCCAGCTCTTTTGATCGAGACGATTGACGGTTGGGTGCTTTTGGACACTGGCTTCAATAAGGCTTTGATCCAAGACAGCGCTCTTTATGACCGTTTTCATTCAGAGTTTTATGAGATAAAACCTATTCTTCCGGCCTATGAACTAGATCCTCTCCTGGATGCCCTTGAGCGTCATGGACTAGAGATCGATCGGCTTTTGGCCGTTGGTGTAAGTCATCTGCATAACGACCATGCCGGTGGCTTGCGCCACTTTGGAAGGAGCAAAACTCCCATTTATATCCAATCCAAGGAGTTGGAATTTGGCTTGGGGGACATTACGAAGGCTCAGAATCATGGTTTAGCTCGAGTTGACTATGACGATCCAAGACTTAACTATTCAGTGATATCTGGGGATGTTGAGATTGCACCTGGGATACATGCAATCTCAACACCTGGCCATACACCAGGGCATCAGAGTTTTATGGTCGATTACCCCCAAAGTAATGGATCAAAAGGATTCATCTTTGCTTTTGATGCTGGGGATTTGGTGGAGAACTTTGAATTAGAGTTGGCAATCGGTGGCTTTATCGATGTAGATGCAGGTGAGACGATCGATCAGATTAGGAAGCTAAAGTCGTTAGCAGTTAAAAATAATATGACCATCGTACCTGGTCACGACCCCGATATTTGGCCAACTACACAAGAAGGTCTCTCTAGAATCTGCTGAGATGCGTTTTCTGCTTCTCATGGAGCTATGGGGTTCGTACACATTGTTTCCGTCAGTGGATTGGTGTTGTGGTTTCACTAAAGGGTGAACCCTGAATATTCAAGGATAAATCGATGTGATCGTTATTGGCCCGCCATGGCTTTTCAAAGTCCGCCCTTGAGTGCTTTTGAATTTCAATTGTGAATATCAAAGCACCAAGGGTCCAGAGAGGCCAATTAGTTCAGTTGAGGCCCTTGGATGAAATCGACTACATCTATCGAGGTTTGGCAATGCAATAGTTGTTTTGGTGAAGCGAAGCCAAGCTTTGCTTCATCAAGAACCTGAGTTCGGGTCGCCTTTGGTCAGAGTCTTTTGGCATAATCTCCAAAACGTACCCTCTTCCTATTTGACGATGGTAAGTTGGCCGTGAACTCATGATATCGTGGTTTGCTGTGACCCGGAATATTGGTTTGGCTAATTCGGACATATCTCGAGCTGAGGACAATTGACAACTCGTGATCTCCCGAACTTTTTGTGTTGTTCTTTGGGCTTGCAAATGACGATCCCAAAGAACAACACAAAAGATCATTATTTTCCCTCGTGAAACCATAGCTATATAGGCGTTGGCTTTCAACCGTTTCAAGTGGTCGATGGTCATCATCGAAACCTTCAAGACAGAAGTTCCATCTTTAGCCATTTGCCGCTGACATTGCAATACCACAATGAAAATATCACGTTGACATGCGACTAGCCACCACCTCTTTTTATAGATCTAGACGGGGACGATATCTGATTTGGCTAGAATAACTGACCTTTTTGAGCATGGCGAGAATGGCAATAATGGTGATTGAAAGACCCTTCGCCTCGACTTGAACTTCAATGATCAAGATTCAACTATGGTGCTCCTTCAATTCATTAGAAGTGCTATTTGACAATTGCTTGTGGACTTTTTGGAGTTGTAACGGCCAAGCCAAGAACGCAATCCAAAGCTCACTTGGTATTTGTACTAAGGATTGGGGCCTGTTCCAAAAATAAGCGCGACCACCTTGAAGCTAGATCAGATTCATTGATTTGGATTCTAGTTCGGAGGCTGAAAAGGAGGAAGGATTGGCCCCAAGAGTTCTGTGCGATTTTGATTCAAGCGTAGGTGCAGTATTATATATAGGAAAGGAGATACTTGGAAGTATCGCTCATCTAGACGGGGTCGCTCGTTTAGCTAGTGTCGAGGCATAGGCGGTTGGGTGGTCGTTCTGAAAGATCGATTAGTGGGGTGCTCTAAATTGATTATCTGATTGATTATCTTTGCCAAATCAAGCAACTAGTCCTGTCCCGACTTTAGTCTTTAGATATCTCTATCGATAATACTTTATGTGAGTTTTAGCCCGCTTCTCACGAGGCTGGGACTTTTGCCCAAGCGCTTGCGGTCCGTTGTCAGGTTGACAAAGAGGTAACGTGAATAGATTGATTTACTGTAGTCAGGCAACTCATGGTCTTTCGCCAGAGGAGTTAGTTTCGCTGCTCGAGATTGCTAGGAAAAACAACAAACAGAGGGGTTTAAGTGGAATGCTTTTGTACGCAAGTCAGAGTTTTCTCCAATTGATTGAGGGAAATGAAGTTCAGCTTGAGGTGACCTATAGGGCTATCCAGAGGGACAAAAGGCATACCAATCTTCGACTTCTCATAAACCATGCAGTCTCTGAACGAATGTTTCCCGACTGGACTATGGGTTTTGAAGATGTCAACGATGAGCAATTGGCATTGGAGCTAGAAGGATTCACCCCAGCGATTGAGTATCCTTTGGTAAATTCAAATTTAGTAACTAATTCAGTGATTGCCGAAACGCTACTTCGCCTATATTCTAAAAATCGCGAGCGATAATGGATGCTGGTATACCAGAGAGCTGCGCGATGGTTGATGCGGTGCGCAAATCTGTTTTCGAATTTCTAGCTATTTTTGGAGCCGATGGAAAATTTAGGGAGGTCAATTCGCTTCTCGCGCAACTTTTGGGTCTCACTATTGAAGAGGTTGAAGGACGCTCGCTTCTGGATTTGATTCATCCAGATGACATTCCAAGGACTGTTGCCAGCCTATTCGCGCTTGAATCGGGAAAAAATGAGGTTGCATTCGAGACGCGATTTGCTCCCAGCGATGGGGTATTTAGACACATTCAATGGGTGGGAAGACAGTTGTCTGACTCAACTCTTTTTTGGGCAGTTGGACGTGAAACATCCGAGTTTCATAGAGTTCTAGCCGAAAGTCAAGACTATCGGCTTCGATTGGAATTAGCGATCGGTCTCGAAATATCCACCATGTGGGAGTTTGATTTTAAGACTAAGAGGATTACATGGGAGCCTACGATAGCGGCTCTCTTGGGGCTCGCCTTGGAGTTGGTTCCTCAAGATCTTGATCAATTTTTAAATGTGGTCAATCCCAAGGATAGAGCGTTATTGGCCCTGGCAATGGCCACCCTTGAATCAAATGGCTCAATTGAGGTCGGAATTTGGATCGGACAATCCGTTGGTGGTCGCTATCTATCGGTGAGAGGAAAGGTCTTGGACCGAACCCGACGTGGTAAGGCATTGCGTGCAATTGGCCTCTTGATCGATAAGACCGCTGAAAAGGCGATGGAAGAGCGGATGCTTAGCATGGCTATGAGCGATGGCCTTACCGGAATAGCAAATCGGAGATCGTTTGATGGATCCCTCAGGAGCGAGTGGCGCCGTTGCAAACGAGCATTGGATCCAATCACCTTGGTAATGATTGATATCGATAATTTCAAAATGTTCAATGACACCTACGGTCACCTTGTCGGTGACGAAGCAATTCGCGCTATTGCCTCTTCCCTGTTAGCGCTCCTAAACCGGGAAGGCGACTTTGTGGCCCGATTTGGCGGTGAAGAGTTCGCAATGATTCTTCCGGCTACTGATTTTGACGGTGCGAAGAAGGTCGGCGAGAAGATAGTGCGCGAGATCAGAAAGATCAAGCTTTCCCAGGCATCCGATTGGAATTTTAGTGTTTCTGTGGGCACTGCGACCACAACCTTCTTGAAGGATCCAGGTCGATCGGTGGACCTCCTGTCTAAGTCGGATGAAGCACTCTATGAAGCTAAACATGAAGGCAAGGACAGATGGGTGTCCAAGACGCTTTAGAGGTCAGAATCACACCATAGTAGAGCCAATGTCGTGGTTTTTTCTGTGAGTGTTAGGATCGTTGGCACATTTGCTCAGTTCAAGATTAATGGTTTTTTGGCACCTTAGTGCCACCAAAATCTAGTCAATTCCGGTTTCTCATGGATCGACTTACCCGTGGTAGTCATTTGGTTTAGACGGTAATTGATGATCCTCCATAGCTTTGGGCTCATGAGATCGAAGATGGATACGAGATCGCCACCATGTGGACAAGGACTCGCCATCGTCGTATTATCGTCATGCAACGGGCGATTGGAGTGGAGTTGATAAATAGGAAACCTTCCGACTGTGTTGATTGATGACGAACTTGTGGCGCGCTTTATGCTCACCTTCCCTCTGGGATCTCAGACTTCTAGCTATTCAGGGCCACCATGAGGGGTTATTGAGTTGTGGCTCAATATCACGCGAGCGATCATTGGAATGTGCAATGCGCTTCGCGTTTACGCACAATCCAATAACCTTCGCCCACGAGGTTCTTTTAACGTGCTAGTGCTAAATAAATTTAAGACTCTAAGATCTTGGATCTCTACCTGTTGGGTCGATCGACTTAGAACTACGCAGATAAGCTAGCACTCAGAGCCGACTTATCCTTAGGAGGAGTAGTCCAGATTCTCGCCTCTTGACTAAAGCCTTTTTTGACTCTTGGAATAAGCCTTCATCGTGTTCTTCTACTTCTTGCGCCCTATAGTTGATATTCTATTTTAATATAAGGCATCTCCCTTGACACCTAGAGTCCCCTCTACTATGGAATATGAGCTTTACCCTTCGAAACAGGTACTACTAATACAATGAAAAAAAACTCAAAAGAGCAGAGTTCATTTTTGATATCAAATACTAAGCTGTTACAGCCGTTAGCAATTGTGAGTAATTAGGTGAGATATTTATAGTAACTGAATTTCACGTTGCACACGGGAGGATTTTTGGGCGCAAAGAGCCAGTTATCTTACCTGGTGGATGCCTAGATACTACCACTTGTCTTGTGCTTGTCAAAGCAGACGAATATGAGTGTTGTGGCCAAAGCTTTCAATACGGTCAATGGCTTCAATATGGTCAACGACATTCGGTTGAACTTGAATTTGCTCGTCGTGTAGGTACTTTCTATGCTGTTCTGCGACATGTGCTTGCGAATATTGATCTAAGAGTTTTTGGGGGTTCGGCACTGACTGCGGACATACCCGTCCCTACTGATTTCGGATCTCAAAATCGTACTGAAGACATTCCTGTTACTTACGTACCTGTACGACATACTATTTTTACCTTTGTCCTAGCGTTGGCAGCGACAATTGAGGCCACTAATATCTTTATTGGTGTGAACACCTTGAATTATTCGGGTTATCCGGAATGCAGACCATAGTTCATTAATGCATTTGAGAGCATGGCGAATTTAGCTAGCAAAGCGGCAGTCGAGCGCAGGGCGCACACGGCCATCAACACTCCCTTGATCAAATTAGCAAAGGTACAGATTATCGAATTGGGTATTAAATTGAACGTCGACTATGACATAACACACAGTTGCTACAATCTCAAAGACGATGGAACAATGTGCGGAGTTTGTGACTCTTGTGTATTGAGTGATAGAGGATTTCCTGCACATGGAATGTTAGATCCGGCGGTCCTCAGGTGAGTTACGTCGTTAAGGAAATTTTCTACACATTGCAGGGAGAAGGACATCGAAGCGGGCGTCCTGCGGTTTTCCTTCGATTTGCAGGTTGCAATCTATGGACAGGGAGAGAGGTGAACAGATTGAAGGCCATATGCCAATTCTGCGATACCGATTTCGTAGGTACCGATGGGACTGATGGTGGCATCTATAAGACAGCCCTGGAATTGGGTGATATGGTTGACAGAATTTGGCCCGACAATTTCAGCGACCGTAAATACGTTGTTTGCACAGGTGGAGAGCCACTTTTACAACTCGATGCCGAACTTGTAAATGCTTTACATGAACGCGGTTTTGAAATCGCCATTGAAACGAATGGGACGCAACTTCCTCCGGAAGGTATTGATTGGATATGCGTAAGCCCTAAAGCTGGTGCAGAATTAAACCTTACCTACGGAAACGAACTCAAGGTTGTCGTGCCTCAATCTGGTATTGACCTTGAGTACTTGCGTAAGCTCGACTTTGAGAACTTCTATTTGCAACCGATGGAAAATGAAAACCTTGACTCGAATATCAAGTTCGCGATCGCCTACTGCCTAGAAAACCCTGTATGGAATCTTTCGCTTCAAACGCATAAAATGATAGGAATTCGTTAATGGAAATTTATAAAGAATTTTCCTTCGACTCAGCACATCGCTTGCCCAACCTTCCCGATAGTCACAAGTGTTCACGACTCCATGGCCACACCTTCAAAGTCACGGTCTACGTTCAAGGTGATGTCGATCCCCAGCTGGGATGGGTTCTTGACTTTGGAGACATTAAAGAGTGTGTAAAGCCAATTATCGACGAACTAGATCATCGCTACTTGAACGACATCGACGGACTCGAAAACCCAACGAGCGAAAATATCTCACGATGGATTTTTGAAAAGTTGATTCTTGTGATGCCTGTTTCAAAGATTATGGTGAACGAGACGTGCACTTCAGGATGCATCTACACGGGCCATCCATAATGAGAGATATTCAAGCAGAAAACGACCTCCGCGGCATAGCCCTTGAAGAAGTCGGCATCAATAACCTTACTCTTCCTGTTTCGGTATCCGCTGAATCTGGAACTTTGATATCAACCGTAGCAAAAGTATCCATTGGCGTATCCGTAGCGGAGAATCTTCGGGGTACTCATATGAGTCGGCTAGTCGAGAGTGCAATTATTCACCTTTCTGATTTATCGCCATGTTCAATCGAAGAATGTCACAAAGAGATAGCCAGCAAACTTGATGCAGTTGACACTACCGTACGAATTGAGTTTGACTATTTCATAAATAAAGAATCTCCTATTTCAAAAAAGAGATCGCCAATGAGGTACAAAGTAAATCTAAATTCATTCAAAAGAGACTGTACCTTCATAACGACAGTTGGGGTGACCGTGCGCATAACTTCACTGTGTCCGTGTTCCAAAGAGATTAGCGACTATGGCGCACATAACCAGAGAGGTACCGTCGAAATCGCGATCCAATACCAAGGACCTCCCGGGGCCAAACTGGACCAGGATTTCGGCATAATGGAGTCAATCAACATTGCAGAAGATTGCGGGTCCGCTCCTTTGTATACTCTTGTCAAAAGAAGCGATGAGCGATTCATAACTATGCTCGCATTTGATAATCCCGCATTTGTCGAAGATATTGTACGAAATGCAACTCTAAGATTGAGGCAAAACAATAGTTCTGCATTCATGGTTTCGGCAGTAAACGACGAATCAATTCATGATCATAATGCTTTCGCGTCTTTTGCGTCTTCTGATTGGAACTGGAAATATGGTCGGATGTGAAGGCCCTCTATTAAATTGATCCGCTGCTAATGTGAGCTTTGTATCCATAATGTAGATGGAAGAAATTATCGTGAAGTCCAAAAGGCAGATCCCAGAACAAGTGCGCAAGAAGATCGCCGAAGGGGACAAGATTGATGAAGGACTCGCATTAGGTACATGAACGGGTATGGACAAAGCACCGCGGAGAGCTAACGGAGTAGCTAACCCGTTGGCATCAAAACGTTGAGATAATTATTAAAAGTATCAGAAGTACCAAGGGTTTCAATACGTTTTGTTTACAGTTGATTCAGGTGGGAATTGATTTTTGTTGGGTGACAAGTGCTATTACGAACGAGTAGGAAGATCTTTGATAATCTTGGACCAAAAGCACTGGAATCTTAGCTGATTCGTGAGATTTTACGAACTTTAGCGGGTTTCACGAATGAGATCGGTATCATCAAGCCCAAAGCTAGGTGAGCGGTCATTTCCAAGTGTGATATTCGATAATAAGTACAAGGAATATTTAAGTATCTTTCGCTTGTGGGTTTGGCACCCCATCGGAGCAATCTCCTCCTGAGGTGTCTTCGAGCAAGCACATTTTGGATGGTTGGCCGAGTGTGTTTGTCGTACTTCGATGGTATTGATTGGAATGTTTTTACATTCATCTCTTTGACTTATCGTCTATTTTGCTGAGATATGATGCTCCAGAAGCCATTGATCAAACGTCGATGCCACGATTCGTTCCCCTGTGATCTCTTGTGCCATCTTTGAACAAAGAAAGATGATTGGTCGATCCATTATGGTTGGTGACAACAGCTTTGCCTCTAGTTCAGGAGAGATATCACTTGGAATCATTCCTGTTCGCGTGGCTCCTCCTGGTAGAAGCATGTTGACCCTAATCGGGCTATTGGCGAGATCTTGGGCCATGATGTGGCTCAGTGATTCAGCGCCAGCTCTAGAAGGTCCATAGGGTACAAAACCACTTCTTTTCATGGTTTCATGGTTCATGGAGATATTGACGATACGGCCGTGACCCTGTTCAAGAAACCGCGGTGTGAATTGCGATGCGACGAGAAAATAGCCAGTGAGGTTTGTTGCGATTACGTCCCTAAATCGGTCTGGAGCGACCTCATAAAAGGGCATTGGATTGGTTAAAAAGGAGTGATTGACGCTGATCATTCCAACACCTGCGTTATTCACGAGAACATCTATTGTACCGAATTTATCAAATATCTCATCCGTCGCAGCTGCTACGGACTCTTGATCTCGAACGTCCATTGGCAAAATGTGTGCGTCAAGGTTCTTGGCTCGTCGTTCTTCGACGATTTTTACCAATCGGTTAGATGGGCGTGCCGATAATGCTACCGTGGATCCGGCATTTAGTAGTGCATCGGCCATAGCCAGACCGATACCGCTACTTGCACCTGTGATTACGACTTTGGTGCCATTTAATTCTTCCATAGGGCTAATCCTATTACACGAAGATGATTTCTTCTACCTTCGTTGCCCCTAATCTTTTGGATCACAAGTATCTTTTGAATTCGAAAATGATTATCAAAATCAGGTGCAACATTATTTTTTTTCGATCTCTGATAGATGTGATCACGATGAGTCGATTCGAAAGAGGCCCTGTCGACTTCGACAAGATTAGCCTCTGCTTGATCTATTTTGGCTGACTGATCGAGGTGGCTTCTCAGATTCAGAGCTAATTCAGCGTCCTGTTGAGCTGAGCCCAATCGAACTGAGCCCAATCGAACTGAGCCCGACCTAGTAACGCATGTTTCGGGGGTTCGGGACTAAATCAACTCATAAGGTCAGGGCAAATATTGCTTGGGTGATTCTCTTTAAAACTAAATTTAACTACTCGTCAAAGAGACCGAGAGGGCGACAACCTTTTGCGCGACCACCTTGAATGAATGGGCGCGATGTTGCCCTTACGGAGTGAGGCTCCCTTCTTATTTTTCAACTGATGAGTCGCGCCAACTGCCATGAGTCGCGCCAACTGCCATGAGTCGCGCCAACTGCCATGAGTCGCGAGGAGCTGGGCTAGCTGTGATTGGCTCGAAAGAGGTTTGTTATGTGGTTGAATAGACCAATGGTTCGCATAGGTTTTTTGTCGCGATGTATTGAGTTGACAAATAGTAGCGGTTGCTGGTTTGACGAGAACAACGCCAAGGGCAAACGCCGCAACAGGCACACAGTGGAGAGCATATCGAGCTACTAAATAGACGGCGCGATCTCTACGAGGGAGCTCGCAAATCCAAACCAGGACGGTGGATCTCGGGCAAATGCAGAGACTGGGATCCAGTATCAGAGGTACCTATTATTCCTACGAATAAATCGGTGGGAGATGAATCAAAAGGGAGGCAAAGGGAGGTAGCTTAGATGGTGCGAAAGTGACAACTTCCTTGGCAGGCTCCGCGAGCTGCACCATACTAAGACACCATACCAACGCATTACAGTCCTGCGCGATGCGCTTAGCATATGGGCATACGGTAGCAGTTTTCTATGTTATGAACACTAAAGCCCGCATCCACTAGGATGTGACCCGAAGTGGATGGCCGTCCTCTGGTAATGGCAATTTTGGCGCCAAGTACACGGGCTTGATGTAATCGATTGAAGAGGACGGCTTGATAGCAACCCTGCGATCTAAATTGAGGCAATGTAACGCCGCCGTAAAGGCGAGCGATCTCACCAGTTATTTGGCAATACCCGGTAGAGGCAGGATGACCATCTAGGTAGGCCAGAAACTGAAATTCACTTGAATTATCAAGATTTCGGAGGGTTTCCCTGAGGGAGATATCTATTGTCACTTCGTCAGGGGCGGTTCGACCCCAACCCACAGTTTCAAGAGCAATTGCGTCCCGCAACTTAGCTTCATCATCTACCAACTTCACATCTATATTTATTGAACGCCTCCTTTGAGCGACTATGTCTTCATCAAGATCCCGGGCCAAAACCCAATAGGTGTCGGTGATGGTTCCACCATGGCTTATCAGATAAGCTTCAGTTTCAAGGGGGAGTGTTCCATTGGATACCCACCAATGGATCGCATCTAAGTCCCAGTTGGCAACTTGTGATGAAACTTCACTAAAGACAAGATCGAGTAGTCGCGATGTATTTGACCAAACGACCTGTGCCGCTGGTAGTGTCGGTGAAAGCAGATGCTGAGGATAACGAATAAGTCGATATTCATCGGTCCTAAGGTCCAAAAAGTCATCGTCGAGTCTGGCTTCATCAAGGCCGGAAAGTGCCTCTAAGATCTCTTGCGAAGTCCATCGGCTCATTTGAAAGTCCTTTTCTATAATCTCTAAGGCCGCTTATGCTGAGCTGCGATCCACCAGCAAACGAACATTTCGAGTGTTGGTTTGGAGTTGGCGGATGATTACTGAGGGTTGAGATACCATTGTATCTTGCTCCCTTATTTCTTGACCAAGTTGCTTTGCAACGTGCCGCTAAATCATTCGATCGAAGACATTGATAGCTCTAACCCGATACTCTTAAATTGTAAAGTAGGAAGCTTGATGTCAGGTAAATTACATGGTCAGGCCAGGTTATATTTCGAAGGTAGCCTCATTACGACTGTGCGACCTAGATGGGTTTCACTAGCTTTTGGGAGCAACGGCAAATTACTGCGGTTTTATCGTTCGATTGAATTTCGCAAGTGCGTATCGAGCTGAGTCCTAGGAGACAATTGCTTAAGTAGATCTTTACCCGTTTTGGATTTAAAGCTCCGCACTTAATGCTAGATAAGGCATAGCAAGCGTACTCCGAGTCAAAGAATACCACCCGAAAGAGTTGATTTTCGAATTGTGCAATTGTCTCCTAGCTGAGTCCTACTACGCGACATCGAGCGAGTCCAAGACCTTCCAGGCCCGAAAAACCCCAGGCTCAGATACACGTAATTCGAGGTGCTATCTCCGCTTTGATTGCGAGCACCTGCTTGGGTTAGAGTCAAATGTGCTCAATTGCCTACCGATACATCTTGTTTGTGTAATTGAACCACAAAACGGCGCGGGGGTGCTGTCTTGGATTGAATAATTAGAAGGTTTGATCGGAGAACCGAGCGCAAGGGAGGAGTCAATGTCCCTTTTGCATAAATAAAAAGTTGCAGATGTCGATATGTAGCTCGTTATTGCGAGTGGTTTTGAAAAAATGCTATTTAGGAGATGGCGAGGCGGCTTCCCTCCGGTGGACATTTCGATGGATCTGCAATGCAATGCAATGGAATTGATTTTGAAGGATGTTTGCGAGGCCAGTTGGAGTCGCTTGGATTGGAGATCGAATTAGCTCTCGTCTGAAGTTGGATGGGCGCAACCATCAACCATCTCACTTGTTTTAAAGTGAAATCCTCTCCAAAACGTTGTCTTTAAAGCCCAGTTCAAAGGTCACTGCGTTCCGATACCGCGAACCCAGGTGTAACGAATGCTGCCCAAAGACACTACGATGTAGGCAGAGTGGGTCAAGATTTCTCCTTGATGACAACCATTTGCTCATGGCCGGTGCAGTAGGATCAAACGCTGCCTTCTGAGTTCGTTAATCTCTTTATTCAAATAGGCAGTGCTGTATTTAATTAGCACTGATCCTGATCCTTATCGATTGGAATTGAATGCAATTATCCCCTTTTCACGAGAATATGAGTCGAGTCTTGCAGCGTTTAGATGCAATTACTTCGCGAGTCAGTGCCACCGTTGTTATGGTGATCGTATTACTAACTTTCAATGTTATCTTGGCGGTCCAAGGTTTCCCAACGTCGTGGCAGGCAGCCTTTGCCACCATCTCAAACAGTGTGGTGTTGATTTTCCTGTTTTCTTTCAAGCACACCGAACACCGAGGTCTAGCGGCACTCCAGCTCAAGCTTGACGAGGTCATTCGTGCAATACCAACGGCGGACGACCACCTCGTTCAAATTGAACGTGCTGATGAGAACGAATTCGGAGCCCGGGAGAAGGAGCAAATCTCCGTGCATCAATCACTTAGGGGTTTTAGAGACGATACGGAATACTAACTAATATCGCTACTAGGGGTCCAACAGTACTTTGCTTTGAATGGTAAATTGGCTTGGCCCCCATTAAAGCAAAGGATAGATCGGATCGCTTAACGGTGGATTTTATTCATTGAGGTGGCCTGGTGAGCTATAGTGCTTCGACTAAAGACTGAGGCTTGATTGAAGATTGAAGATGGTGCACCATTGCATGGATTTGATTGGTCGGCACCGATTTATTCATTCTTAAGCCTGGTCGGTCGTGCATTTTTCGTTTTACTTGCTGTAATCGTTAGAACCAGATAGATTAAGTTACCAGCTTGCCGACTCTTTTCTGTCGGCCAAGCGAGGTAGTGGTCGAAAGTTTGGTTGGGATAAGCCAGAGCAAAAGAGGTACGCTAGTCTCCATTGCAGAGCGATCAGTGGTCGGTTTTTGGATGGTCGTACTTGTGGGAGACAGGATAGGTCGGCCGTCGATAATTACAGTGGTTGATATTTGACTAGTCGATTTTTTAGTACCGATGAGTCAATTTCCTCGATCGCTGATGAGCAAAATCAACTTATAAAACTAGATTGCAAAGCGTACGCTTGTGGCTAAACAAATGCCACGAAAGGCAAGGGTTGACCTTAGGTCGATCTATATGATTCATTGCGTCTGTAACCACAGCAGCGGGTGAAATTGGCACTCTCGATCCTTTGGTCGCTAGGGAATTCTTTGAAGCAAAATGGTGTGCGTCGGAATTACAACTAGCTCTTTTTGCTTTGGTCACCAGCGAGAGTGAATTGCTTTGCGCAAGAAAGTGTCGTAGATCTCATGTACATCGCGATCGATAGATCTACCCACCTCCAAATGGTTTGCGCTATCAATATTTTGCATCAGCTGTTCAATATTGCGTGCACCAGGAATGACAGTTGACACTTCTTCATGGAAGGCTATCCAGGCGATAGCGGCTTTGGAGGGTGTAATCTCATTCTGAAGCGAGCTAAATTGCGTCGATACTCTTAGACCTACCTCGTAGTCAACGCCTGAAAAGGTCTCGCCGACGTCAAATGCCTCTCCGTGGCGGTTGTAAGTACGATGGTCGTCGGGGGCAAATTGCGTTTTTGAATTGTAACGTCCTGAAAGTAATCCCGATGCTAGCGGTACTCGCGCGATGATTCCAACGCCGTTTTCTTTAGCGGCCGCGAAAACCTCGTCAAGTGGTTTGAGTCGAAACGCATTAAAGATGATCTGGATGGTTTCCACGTTGGGACGAGAGATTGCGCGAAGGGCTTGGGAACAAGTTTCGACACTGACTCCATAGGCGCCAATCCGTCCCTCTTCCACCAGGGAGTCAAGTTCATCGAAGATGTGGTCGCTATCGTAGACGTCATCGGGTGGACAGTGAAGTTGGGTGAGATCTAGTCGATCGACTCCTAGATTTGTTCTAGATCGATCTATCCAATCGACGAAATTCTTCCGATTGAACTCTCCGATTGATTGCGATGCCCTTCTCCCCATCTTTGTTGCGACGGTTATCGTTTCTCTATCGATCTTGGCTAGAAAGTCGCCGATTATAGTTTCGCTTCGACCATCGCCATAGACGTCAGCGGTATCAAAAAAGGTCACCCCACCTTCGTATGCGGCTTCAAGGAGTGCAGTTGCACTTTCCTTGGTGACATCGCCCCAGTCGGCGCCGAGCTGCCACGTTCCAAGGCCGATAATCGATACATTTTTTTTGGTTCGTCCAAGACGGCGTGTTTCCATGACTTTGATTATAGTCCTGCGGAATGAATCCTTTTTAGCTGACTAGGTTCGCTGTGTAATCGTTCCAATTGTGATTCGCCTAAGTTTACAAGCTAAATTTCCTCGCCATCTAATCATTGATGGGTAGCTCTCTAGAATGCTTGATCCGCTCGGGCTTTAGAGAGACTCTAATTTCGTGCGAGTCAATTGGTTCAGTGGGGTAGGTGTCAGTGCGCCGAAAAATGATGCCGAGATCACCAAAGTCAAGATATTTGATGATAGTTGAGCTCTTTGACCAACTGGTGATTTAGGTAATATCTTTAAAATATAATTACTCACGATATGGGTGACTCCCGCCATCGCCAAGCCTCGCCAAGACCAACTTTGTGACACGGTAGCGCCGTATCGATATAGCTGCAACTAAAGGGAGAGCGCAATTGAAATTTTGGCACGCCTAAATGCTGGGAGCAACTTTAGTGGGTTGCCTCTACGCGTCCTGATTACTTGCATGCCTTTAATGTTTAGGCTATAGCATTGTCGTTCATTCCGCTCGGTGATGCGATAGGCATCGCTTTCAGTAGTTTTGGGGCCAAAACAAAGGCGCTAGGCTGTGGCGAAGCCAGCGGTTATATGGCGAAGCGGTTGGCAAATGGCGGCGAGTTTGCCCTAGGCAAACGTTTGCAAAACCGTGTCAAGAGTATCAGAACGTCATGCTTCGCTTCGTTTTTGGAGATATAAAACCCATTACGATAGCTCAGTTGCCTATAGAGAGCTACCGTGAGTTGTGCCAATCTAATAAATAAAGACAGCTGAACTTTATTGCGCGGGTGACTCATCGAGCAGTACCTCGCAAACAAATTAGCACACGTGCAAGCTGCTTCTCTTTTTGGACGTCGGTGTCAGATCTCGACCGTTAAATCCGAAGTGCCGTTAAATGGGAGAGCTGCCTAAATGGAGAGTCGGTTGCTACATGGCTTGGCAATTTTCAATAAAGTATTAAAAATAAACGAGCCTGATTCCAAAACTACTTATTAAATCAGTATTTCTCCTTAGCCCTACTCTCAGCTCATAGTTAGTCATAATCCTCATTGCAAGACGAAGGTGACTCTCCGATCCAATTGTGAGAATGGCTTTTTTGTTCCAGAAAAGTGCTTTACGGAGGTATCGATTTGGAGGAAACCCTTTCTAGCAAATTCGTTACCGTCGAATGCACCATAACGATCAACTCGCAATTGCCCTTTTGTGGCAGGTTCAAGGTGCATAGTGAGCTATGGGAATGAATGGTAAGAGCACAGCTGAAGTAGGTAATTTAAGTTGATCACCAAGGAAATCACCGGGCTTAGAGTTAGATGCCAGGAGGATCGAGGGCTGTAGGGTTCTCGTGTTACCTTCGGTTGCCATAGGGCTTAGGCGACTGGTAGCTTTTGGCCCAGCCGTAACTGACTATACCTCTTCAAATGGGCAAATCGAGCTTCCTAAATCAAACGACAGGTCAATTTGGAAGATGATGATTGAAACTGATACTGGCAAATTTTCCACCAAAGGCCGCTTGGTGTTTGACTAATTTCATCTCTAGCAGTGTCTGGTTTTCAAAAGCCATTTTATCGATTCCACCGGGTTGGTGTGGATCAGTTCTGAGGGGCAACTATTGGGGATCAACGGTCAGTTTATTCGTTATTGGGCGTTGACGTAGGGGCTTTGATTAGAGCTTTTGAGCTACCGAAAGAGAGCTGATTTGCTAATTGAGCGACCGATGAACTCGTCCTACGGTTCTTATGATGCGATGGTACTGAGGTGCTAATTTCACTCGACCATAATTTCCAATGCTATAAAAACGAGAATAGTTATAGCCCCCATAATTTCGCGGGCGAACTACGTCTCGTGAGCGGAACCCGATACGTAACTCACCGCTGAGACGATCGCAATGATTGTCAGAATTCGGGTACGCCAGTGTGGGTCACCGCTGTATCCTGCAGATCCTAAATGAGCTCTCTTTGAAAATTACAATCTCTTCTGGGGCTTTCTATCACTCCATTTGAAAGTAGCGGCCAGCAATATAGATAGGGTCGCAAGGTAGATAGCTAGGGTTAGGGCCGTGGTGCGACGTTTGATAACAAGTGTTGGAAATTCAGCGAGAATAGATTCGAAAGTAGTCAAGCTCAGGCATGTAATTGTTCCTTTAGCTATATGGCGGTGCTGTATTACTCTAATTTCCTAATTGTTGCCAAGATATCAACCCTTAAAGATGCTAAATCGTTTCCTAAGAAAGATAGATCCTATCGATATTACTTAAATCAATAAAGCCAATCCAGTGGCTACCTCGGATCAGTTGATTCGTCCAACGCCCAATCCATTTGCGCCAGCCTAGCTAAGCGAGAACGATTTCTTTGTATCTATTTACAGGAAAACTAAGGCGCAAGCCGGCTTCTTTTGTGGGTGATATCGTCACCTTGAGTTAATCGAACCCAACATTGATTATTATTTTGATGCCGTGATTGATAACTATGTTTGATAGCGATCAGCTCTGGATACCCGGAGCCGATCGGTAATGATTTATGGCTCTCATACCATTGGTGTTACCCGGAGAAGAACTCCCAGGGTGCGATCAGAAATCGAAAACAAAGGTAGCTTCGTGTGCATTCGCTGCTCAAGGTCGGTTGTCAGTTTTCAATTCCAACCGTAGGTATTTTTAACGGCGTGTCATCCGGAAGTGGCCTATTACTCCACAGGGAGTCTGTGTTAAGTGCTAGATAGACCGAGTTTTTAGGGAACCATCAATCATCTCCTTATAGAGGACCTAAGTTTTGATCCCCTAGGCGCTCTAGGTGGTTTAGTTTCGCACATTGCTCCATCACGAACGTACTTAGCTACAGTATTCCTAGATACACCGTCAAGTTTAGATATTTCGTGATAGCTGTGTCCTTGTGATCTTAATTCAATTAAATTCATTAATGTCCTGCCCTTGAAGCATTTGATTGCACCTGGGTGGTTTTGAATGTTCCACAGACAAGTCTTACTGGAGGGTGGGTCAATTTAATGTTGCTGATCCTGGGTCAATTTAATGTTGCTGGCAACAGAGAAGCAGTCCTGACAAAGACGGGACGAGTTGGTACTACCAGACAGCGCACGATATCCCCATGTCCCATCGATCCCTGAGCTGACAAAGACGGGACGAGTTGGTACTACCAGACAGCGCAGGTCCGGCTAACAAGCCAATGTGGTGTAACGAAAGTGAACCAGTGGTTGAACCCGCTTAAGCATGGAACCGACCCCAAATCTGGTAGATATGGGTCGGGCAGCGGTGCGTATCGTTCTTATGTAATAGGAGGGATAACTCGTGCAATGACTATTGACGCCAGTGTACGAGGTCATGGTGAAGGCCGCCGGCGTAACCATGACGAGGCCGCAGCGGAAGAGCTGGGCACCCATCCTGTCAAAGGAAACATGGTGAACATGGGAACCATTCCGAGGTCGCCCTCGCTCTCGCACATCCAGTGCGAAGACGGGCGGGCCCACCGTCGGCTGATGGCCTTGAGATGGGGCGGAGGATTCGTAGTAGTCAGAGGACGGGAAAGCCGTCTACAAGGGAAGGAATCCAGCGAACCCGTAGTAGAAGTACTGCAATGTCAGGAGGTCGCCGGTGAATACCGACGCATGTTGACCAACGCTAAGGTGAACATACCGGAGTCACAGTGCAGTTTGAACCCAGATCACTACATGGATGAAATCTGCTCTCTCGAGCGGCTCGAGCCGAGTGAACTCCCTGATGTCGGCTCGATTATCTCAAGGATTGCGTCAGTTGGCTAAGAGGCGTTGATATGAATAGCCGTATTGCCTTCCCGAAGAATGCACCGCCTTTCAACAGATAATCCGGGGTCGATTTGGCCCCCATTGGCCTTCACTCTAGGGATGTTTTGTCTTATTTGTGGTGGAGGCCAATGGGCGAAGTACTACATGGTAACTAGTGTGACCGTTATCCATTCCGAATTGAGAAGATGGGACGGGTGATTGTCATTTGCCGAGATCAAACGGACTCAGTGGCGTCTGTTTGGCGTGGCTTTGCCTCCCCGACCTCGTGGGGAACAGCTACGCTCTGTGGGAAACGAAGGCGGCGTAGCCGATTGGCGTTGGTGACAACTGACAGCGATGAGAGCGCCATGGCGGCAGCCGCGATCATCGGAGATAGCACGATCCCAAAGAACGGGTAGAGTAGTCCTGCTGCGATCGGGATACCTATGATATTGTATCCGAAGGCGAGCGTGAGATTCTGTCGGATGTTGCGCATTGTTGCTCTTGACACGCCGATGGCGATGCAGACTCCAGCTAGTGATCCAGACATCAGTGTTACGTCAGCGGCCTCGATAGCGACGTCGGTCCCGGTACCAATGGCTAATCCCACATCGGCTTTAGCGAGTGCCGGGGCGTCATTTATTCCATCGCCTACCATCGCCACTCGTCGACCCTCAGATTGAAGCCGCCCGATCTCTGCGGCCTTGTCCTCAGGGCGCACCTCGGCCAGCACCTTGTCGATCCCGACTTGTCGTGCAACGGCTTGTGCGGTGAGTTGAGCATCGCCAGTGAGCATGATAACTTCAAGGCCAAGTCGTCGCAGTTCTGCGACTGCCTCGATGGAGTCCTCTTTGATAGAGTCGGCGACCCCGAGAAGACCCGCTGGATTGCCGTCAATGGCCACAAGCATGGCGGTCTTGCCATTCGAAGAGAGCGTTCTCGCCTGATCGGCGAAGACAGAGTCGTCGACGCCCGCGCCCTGGAGTAGCCTGGCATTTCCTACGAGAACGACTCGACCGTCGATGATGGCGCGCACGCCTTGGCCGGTTATCGATTCGAAGCTCTGAGCCTTGGTCATCTCGGCATGCCTGTTGGCTGCACCTTCAACTATGGCAGAGGCGAGGGGATGCTCGGAATCGGCTTCAGCAGCAGTGGCGAGGCCCAACATTACCATGGGATTGGTATCACCGAAGGCAACGACATCGGTTAGAGATGGATGGCCGGCAGTTATAGTGCCGGTCTTATCTAGTACGATTGTATCGAGCTTTCCAGCGGTCTCAAGTGCCTCAGCGGAGCGGATTAAAATTCCCGAAGTAGCAGCTTTGCCGGTGCCAACCATTACTGCGAGCGGTGTAGCAAGCCCGAGAGCACATGGACAGGCAATGATCAAGACGGTAACCGCGGTGATTAATGCATATGTAAACACGGGCGTGGGGCCAGCGATGTACCAGATCGCAAAGGCTGCTAGTATGCTAAAGACCACCACGGGAACGAATACCGATGATACCTTATCTACGAGGCGTTGGATAGGAGCACTAGAAGATTGTGCACGGCGCACCATCTCGACAATCTGGGCGAGAACGCTGTCGGCTCCCACACGCGTCGCGCGGATCCGAAGCGACCCTGTGCCATTCATGGTGGCTCCGACTACCATGGCGCCGAGATCCTTTTCGATCGGGATCGGCTCGCCGGTCACCATTGATTCGTCGACCGCTGAGTGACCCTCAACTACTTCGCCATCGACAGGGATCTTTTCGCCTGGGCGTACGAGCACGAGGTCACCAGGGAGCACGTCCTCGATGGGGAGTTCGGCTTCGATCCCGTCGCGAATGACCCGCGCAGTCCGCGCCTGGAGGCCGAGTAATGACCTGATGGCCTGGCCCGTGCCAGCCTTGGCCCGGATCTCAATAAGACGTCCGAAGAGGATCAGGGTTAAGATGAATCCAACTTCCTCGTAGTAGACGCCACGTAGGCGCACTGGTGCGATCGATGGTGCGAGCGTGATTGTAAGGCTGTAGAGGAACGCGGCGAAAGTTCCGAGGGTGATTAGTGAGTTCATATCGGGGCTGCGATGCGCGAGACCAAGCCACCCGGCTCGGTGGATCGGCCATCCAGTGTAGATAAAGACCGGTGTGATTAATACGAGAGCGAACCATGGATTGACAAAGATTCCCGGCAGCCAAGTGGCGTTTAGAAAGTCTTTGGTCATTACGCCAAAGAGCACTGGAACGGTAAGCACGGTTCCGATAACAACTCTGCGTCAGAGGTCGGTGATCTCGGCCAGTCGCTCCGCGTCCTCAGAATCTTCATCGACTTCGGATTCTGAAGCACTTGGGTGCCCTGAGCCGTCGCGAACTACCGGTGGAACGATCACCGGTGTCTGAGATGGTGGAGGGGATGGCTTTTTGACCATGTCCATTTCGACTGGTATCTTCGTGGTGGTCGCTGATTTAAGATCGTCGCGTGTCCAACTGCCATCGTCGTTGATTACCTCGATAGTGGCGTGGAGCATGTTTTCACCGCATGAGATTTCATGGATTCCCACCTCCAGCACGCCCAGATCTACCGTGGTCTTTTCATGTGCTGGGAGCACCAGGTCGATCCCAAGGGAGGCAAGCACAACTCGATCCGAACATGCTCCGTCTTCGCGTCGATCAAAGATCAAACTGAGGGGGAGTCCCCTTAGGGCTCCCACCTTGTCCGGACGATAGCCACCATCAACGATTATGGTGGCTATCTGTTTGTCTTTGTTGGATGCGATTTCGGTTACTACTATTTTTTTGTCGTTCGTGGCGCCATTGTCAGTGTGGGTCGCGTCAATGACGGTGGTCTCTAGGGTATCGCCTTGATCTTGAGTGGCCTGGTCTTCCACGATTAGGAACCCGTGGATCATGTTCATTCCGCATACAAATCCGTATTCGCCAGGTCTAGCCGGGGTAAAGTCGAGGCTCGCCTCACCAAATGTTGGTAGCTCAGCTGAGACTCCAAAGTCAGGGAAGATAACCCTCGACGTGCAATCGCCGGACTCTTGTCTGTCAAAGACTAAGTGCAGAGGTACGCCAGCGTGAGCTAGAATTCGATTCGGGGTGTACCCACCTCGCACGGTGACTCGCACGGTCTGGATTCCGGCGACGACGTCGGTAGCGGTGACATGCTTTGGTCCAAAGAACCACCAACCTAGACCGCCTGCGACCAAGACGTCTGCTGCTAGCCCATCTTTCCGAAAATCAACCTATTCTCCCAGCTAGTTGAGTATGTGGTCTTACGTTGGGACACTACAAATGCGTCGCAATGGTCTTTATCCGTTTAAGGGGATCACTAACTCCTAAGAGACGGTAGATCTCTTTGTGAACCGGCTCAGAAACACCACTAGTGCGGATGTGATAGACAACGCCTTTATCTGATGTAAGAACTATGGTGGCTCGGCGGTGACTGTTGAGTTGCTCTTTAATGGTTGACCATCTTCTCTTATCGTTATTTTGCCTCAAGGTCAGCTCAATAGCACTAAGGAGGTGATAGGCAAGTACTGAGATGAAGAGGTGAGCAGCAGTTCGGCTAGCTAGTTGATGATAGACCGGTCGAAGTCCAAGATCACTCTTGAGGGATCTAAAGGCATCTTCTACTTTAGTGAGAGTCGTATAGATATTCCAGATCTCACCTGCATCTAGCTCGCTATGGCTGGTGTCTATGACGTAGGCTCCTTGGAGATTATCATCTTTGGCTTTAGTGGGTTTTTCTGTAATAGTGAGATTGATTACTTTGTCAAAGCGTCTCTTTTTGATGATCTTGCCATGGTCTTGATGATATTCAAGGGATATCTCGTATTTGGAAGCAATACTTGGGTACTTGGCCTTGATGCGTCCGATACGCTCTGAGACAACTGTGGTCTTAGATATAGAACCCTTTGTGATTGAGGTATTCAACGAAGTGATATCTACTAAGAATCTCTCGTTAGCTTGACTAGAGATCGCTGATTCCTTCTTGGATCTCCCCAAAGAACGACACAACACCACGGTTGTGGTGTTGTTGTTGGAGGAAGAGGAGGAGATGGAGGTGGAAGAGGAGGAGATGGAGGTGGCGTTAGTATCAGTGTCGGTGCTGTCGCTGATATTGTTGCCGGTGGCACCATTACGGATATAGTCGTCAGTGTCGGTGCTGCTGTCGCTCTTGATGATTTTGGTGTCGGTGCTGCTGTCGCCCTTGCTGCTGCTGTCGCCGGTATTCTTGCTGGTGGCACCATTACTGCTATTGTCGTCAGTGCCGGTGTCTTCTTCTAGCGTTTGCACTTGTCCTTGTACTTGTGTTCTCACTCGCCCTTGTGGCTTTTGTGGTTCCACTTGGAGCTTTTTCACCAGTACTGGGGATCCTTGGGCATCGTAGATCTCGGTGAAGCCTTCCATCTCCATGAAATGGCTTCGATAGAGACTCTTTTTGTTAGCTCTCTCAATTACTACGTAGTTGAGATTGCGCTTAATGAGAAGTTCTAGGTTTGCCTTGGTAGCAATTCCCCTATCCATCACAATGGTAGGAACAACATCCCCAAAGAGAGATCCATCCGATAGAGACTCCAAGGCATCAAGTACGCTAATGAGAGTTCTAGGCTCAGAGGTATTGCCCTCATGTATCTCTGAGTAGATGGGTAGTCCCCTGTGATCAACAAGTAGTGCCAGAGAAACTAATGTGCAATCAAAACGCTTCTCTTTGGAATGTCCATGTTTAGCTAGGGAGTTCCCCTTAGTAGAACCTTCGAAGTAGGTGTTGGTTAGATCAAAGAGAAAGAGCCTGGTATTCGTCCTAAAGAGATCAGAGCTAGCTCTATAGAGTGCTGGCTCTATGACGCCTTTAGCGTCATAGAGCTTATCTGCAATTGCATAGACCTTATCCTTGTGAAACTTAGAGAGATCGATACCACATATCTCAGGTAGTGAAGAGTTGGAGTTGATATACGAATAGGTCTTTCGATCAGATCCAGGATGAATAAGACGAGCTATTATCGTTGCCTTGGCAATACCAAGGGATTCACCCGATAGACCTGCACTCTCTAGGATCTTATCGAAGCTAAGAGCTTCATAGAACGAGTTTCCTATGAGTTCTGGACCGATACTTCTACTATTGATAGTCTTAGCACTAGAGAGATCCACCATCTCAAGGTCAGCCTCAGTAGCTCTTGTTTCTTTAGCGGCTGCAACTTCGGAACGAATTGCATACTTAGTGATTGCTAGATCTGCGTATCTGGCAATAATAGGATCTGATTCAAAGAGTGAGGTTACTCCAGAGAGTCTCTGGGCAATTGCATTGGCCAGAGCTGGCCACAATGACTTATCCAGGTCCAGTTCGGTCAAGGTCATTACTATACGTTGACGGGGACCTTTTTCACAGCGGTAGGACTCAACGAGTTGGTACTTACTGTAGCTAACGCCGGTCTTTTTATTAACTGTTGGAGTTTCACGGATAAACACAACAAGACAATAGCACCATGTCAGAGCTAATGCAAGTTATAATCAAAACTACTCAAAAATTAGGACACTACATTCGCGACCCAAAAAGACCTAATACCCATCTACCAGGAAATCTATAAATCACCCAAGCCGAAAATCCTCAAAAATCAACTCAAAAGGGGCCAATTGGGGCGATTTTTCGGGAATTCTGCGAAAGATGGGCTAGGACCGTGACATCATTAATATTCATTTGCGGTACCTTTCTGTTTTGAAATAGTCAAATGTTGCCATTGCTTGTGGCCCATGTGCGCATTGTCATCACCATCACCGCGATGCAGGCGAGCGGAACGAATAGGAAGCTGATGCCAAGGGTATCTGTCATCAAGAGCACGACCACTATGAAGAACATGGGGACCCAGCTTGCGATCATCATCCAACTATGGCTACTATGATTTGGGTGGCTGTAGCCTATCGAGGCGCCTGGCTTTCTAATGTCCACGGTAGCTTTAATTGTGACCTTCCAAACGAGGCAGGAACACAACCGCACTTAGCATACAAAGCGCTTTGGCTGAGCGTATCGGCTAAAGCGAAATCGAGCACCATACCGATCGGTAGTACTTTGAGAACTGCGGAGAGCACGCCCCCGGCAGAGGTCAGGAGAACGGCGCTGGAAATGATGGACACAAGGCCGATAGCCACGCGACTGATTTTATCGCCGGGTGTGATGTTGATGCTTCGCGGTCGCAACCAGTTGGCCCCGAGGTCGAGATCTTGGCTTGGCCTCGATGGGGATTGGGTAGTTGTCGCCATTGCTTCATCTCGTCTCTCTTTTCTTGGTTGTAGTTTTTCAAAAATTAACTTTTCATCACATCTGTAATATCTGGGAGGCAATAGGTGAAGATACCCTAGGTGCTCCAGATCCAAGATAAAGAAGGCCTCAGGTAGCTTGGGGATCTCATCGAGCGTTGTAGGACTGTCAGTGTTGAAGTTCATCGTGGTCGGAGCGATCTCTTAGCTCAGGTCGCCTTATCGAGCGGTATCGCTGATACCTCCTGCAGCGATACCTAGTACAGTCGCACCTTTTGTCGCTATTTCCTGTGCAGCCATTACGTGGGTGGAGTAGATTTGAGCGAAAGAGATCCAAATGACGATTTGGAGTCGCCACTCGTCGTTTCTCATCTTTTTTTATCGGTGATAAACGAGTCAGCACCATGATAAGGCTCCTCGAGATCGAAACAAACTCGCTGACCACCTAGCCAGCGAGTTTGCGATCATCTTTTAATTCCGCTACCCATTGAGGTGCGCTCTCTATGGCCGATCGCTTCGTGAAGGCTTTGATACTCCTCAAGGTTGATCTCACCATTAGCAAGGCGTTGATCGATGGTGTGATGTGCTTCGAGGCTATGATCCGCGTGTCCAGGTCCCTGGGTTGCTCGTGCTAACAGGACATAGACTGCCCAAGCAATTAACCCCCAGAAAGCTATCATTGCGACCCACATTAGGCTCGCCTGCCAAAATACCAAATGACCTCCATACCAGAACATCATTACGACCACCTCCTTGGCCCGAAATTTCGGGCTTTCAAGCTAAGTATCGCTATGAAGTTACTAATGGATTAGAGGCTTTTGTCCACGCTCCCATCGATTATCGGCCCTCGTTTCGCGAAGGTCCAATTGTTTTACGGGCTATTTGTCTAAATTCACATGGCCGCCAATATTACATTGGCTGAGGATTTCTACCATTTGTTTGTAGGGTATATGAAAATGAAAACTCTCGACATTTGGAAACAGGTCCGACATTTGAAAACTAGCCCTTTGCGGAAATGGTCTGCCATCTGAAAACCCATACTGACTATGCGAGCTTCATAAAATGTACTAGTGGCCCGTAGTCACCGTTAAATCTGAAGTCCGGATCACTTGATTGAACTAGCCAGATTTGACGATCGATATGGACGGGAGCTGAGTTTGTTGGGTCAATTGCGAGATTGAAAGTCACGGATGAGCTTCCATTGAGTCATCTTTTGAGTCGCTGCGTCACGGTGTATGAGAAGGATGCTGTCTTATTCGCGAAGACAAGGAGGATCTTTTGATTTGAAGTCTCAGCGACAAAGGCCTTTGAACCTTCAATCTTCTCTATGGATCGAGTAGGGATCCGTTGGTCGCTCTGTCGTGGCTACTGGCGTGCGCCTCTATACAATACTGACAATCTGTGCGAAGGCGACTCATTAATTTTACTCCGCACGCTGCAGACCTGTTTCGGTGATAACCGTTATTAGGTTTGGCTCAATATCAGCCTTCCGGGGTTTCAGAAATGAATCGGTTCTGCGTTTTTTGCCAATTGCGACAGTTCGTCGTTACTGTCGATCAATTTGTCCCTCACCTCATTTATTGAGAATGTTTTACCTCTGGCGTTTTTCGCATAGATATGTTCCATCGACCTCAGGGAGAACTTTGAGTCATCCTGGAGGTTTCTCGTCTAAATGAAGATGCCATTTTGTAAAGCACGCCAGGATCAGAATTAGAGCTCGTGTTCATTGTGGGTTTGCGCTAGAGGTAACGCTACGACTGAGATCGTGATCGATAGATCTGTCATTGCGAACGTGTGATCTAATTTTAAGAAGAGATTACGCAGAACCGGGTCTCTCATGGGCTCTAAGTGCTTGCTTTGGCGCAACTTTGATCATCTCTGGAACTTTCATGTCACATCGGGTGAATTGTTTTCTGGTCAGATTGACGACAGGGTAAAGGGTTCACGAGCTAACGATATTGCCGACGATTATCTCAAATTTATAAGGAAGGCGCCCAAAGATCGCTCTTCGAGTCGTTTTTGATCTTTGACCCCTGTTTATTGTATTTATTGCAGAACCTGACCGAGCAGTCATCATCACTTTTAATTGATATCCTCTTGCTTTTGGCGGGAATCAAAAGGCGTTCATACACACAAAAGTGATCATAAAGATGACGCTAAGCCATTCAGCTTCCGCTTTGGAATTTGTTGTTCGGTCTTTTGTATTTTTAGATGGGGTTTCGTAATTATTTGACGAAATAGCGGTTCTAAGTGCAGTTTTTCGGCCATCATGTGGCATGTGCTTCTTAGATTTGAAGTCTCAAATTACAGGTCCATTTTCGAGCCCGCCGAACTGTTCGTGATTGCCGTCGACGAAGATCGTAACGCGGTGCGAAAATTCGAATCTATTTCACAGGTGGTATTGACGACCGCCGAAATCATGGGCCTAATGCATCTGGAAAGTCAAACGTTATCGACGCGCTCTATTGGCTATTCAACGCGGTGCGGGTTTCGCTAAGGTTTTGGGACGACGAAATAGCCTATGAGCCGTTTAGATTTGGAACTGGACCAATAAGTTCGACCAAATTCGAGGTAGAGATGTTGGTGCAAGAAGTTCGATACGTCTATCAAATTGAATTCGATCGCAATGGTATTCGCGCTGAATCTCTGTATAGCTATCCAGAGCGCCGGCGGCGACTCCTTTTTAGGCGTGAGGGTGGTCAATTGGAACTACGGCGTGGGATTACTTCATTATCTGGGATCCGAGAGTTGCTGACTAATACCATGATGGTCCTTTCTATAGCTGCAAAGCTTCAGGTTCGGGAAATTTCTTCGTTCGCTAGTGCACTTTCGGGCTTCGGATTCGTCGGGAACGTTTCATGGAATACGAGCAGATTCTCTAGGCCAACATGGCATCGATCCACTCAGAGAATCTTCGAAGAGGGCGACGGGATCGCAACACAATCCCTATTTGATGACATTGTTCCCGGAAGATTCACGTCTCGAGAGATGGCCATGGCCCTATTGCGCTTTGCGGATCTTGGAATCATCGAGGTGCAAATACCGCAGAATGTGCTTGAGGATCTTCCTAATACGCCACGGCTACGCAGTAATGCCCCCGGGAAGCAATTGAAATTAATTCATGGAGCACCAGGACAGGAGCTTGCTTTTGATTTTGCAGAGGAGTCAGAAGGAACGCGAAGGTGGTTTTCTCTCATTGGTCCAATTTTGAAGACATTTGAGTTTGGTCAGGTTCTAATTATAGATGAGATTGATGCGGGCCTTCACTCGAACTTGTCGGCGCGACTTGTTGAACTATTTCAGGATCCATCTGCTAATCCTAACAATGCACAGTTGATCTTTACGACTCATGACACTAGTTTGTTGAATCATCTAAATCGCGATGAAGTGTGGTTTACCGAGAAGGGTGCAAATGGATCAACGTCTCTGAAAGCTTTGGCTGAATTCAGCGGTGACATGGTTCGAAGGTCGTTAAATCTAGAAAAGGCATATCTCCAAGGGAGATTTGGTGGAATTCCATATCTCGATCAATTGGCGTTTTTTCGTTTACTTGGCCCTGTGGCGTCCTCGGATTAATGGCTAAGGCGACATCCAATCGAATGAGAGCTGACAAAGGTAGTCTAGGTCGTAAAGTCGGAGATTTGAAGCCGAAAAGGACCTTTGTGGTCTTTTGTGAAGGAGCACGAACCGAACCTATCTATCTCAATGCGCTTAGGAGGTTAGGTAGCAAAACTTCTGTAGTTGATTTGAAGGTAATTTCTGGAACCGGTGATTCTGCACCTTTGAATTTGGTTTCAAAGGCGGTTAAGCTTGCAGAAAGAAACGATTGTGAAATTGATGAGATTTGGTGTGTTTTTGACGTTGATGATCACAAAACGATAAACCAAGCTATCAAGCTTGCGAAAGATAACAATATTGAACTCGCGATTTCGAATCCTTGCTTCGAACTTTGGTTAATCCTGCACTTTTGTGATCATCGCAGTACGCTGAATTGCTCAAAGGCATCCAATATCCGAATGGTTTTCGATAATTCCAAAGGCAAAGAGGTTAATCCCAACCTGTATCTACCACGCCTTGCTACTGCCATTAAACATAGTGAGAGGCTCGATCAGATGTACGACCAGAATGGTTCAGAGCTCCCCAACAATAACCCATCTTCGGGAATGTATCGGTTGGTATCACGCCTTTAACGTGGTAGAAGTTTAGGATCGATTGCGGGCAATTGCGTGAAGCTATATTATCTAAATTGGTGTCACATGATTCAATTTAATCCAATACAGACGGTCAAGGATCTCATTTTATTGGAATGCGAAGTTTGAGTATCTGCGCCTAATTGCTCATCTAAATCCCAGCTTAAATTCTCATGGATCTGAAATTTCGCACTTGTCTCGCAGGACAGCAACGATGGTGAAATTGATGAGATTTGGTGTATTTTTGACGTTGCCGACCACAAAGCGCTGTTCCAAGCCGCGAAGATTGAAGATTGAAGGGTAGCCAAAAAGGATAGGGCTTAGCTGTCAGCCTTAACTGAGTAGGTGACTACCTTGCGACGTCGCAGCCAATTGAATAATTGGTAGATCGCAATATTTGCTATATCGACCGCATACGATGCGATGCTGTTGATCTGGCGTTCAATTATGAAGCTCACCACTATTAGGACTGCAACCGTACCTAGCTGAATCCCACGTAGCCAGGATTTTGGCGCGGGATCGAGAGGCTTGTTGGGAACGAAGTCGGGGTGAGCGCGCCCTATGGCGTTTACAACCTGTGAAATGCTTGGATTTACTAGAGTCACATCGTCGATCACAAGCGTCGGGACGGTTTCGTTTCCCCCGGCGGCTTGTCGTACGAATGCCGCTCCCAGAGGGTCTTTCCGGATGTTGACTTCCTTGCTAAGGGAAACGCCAGCTAAAGCGAGTTCTCGTCGCAGGGATGAGCAAAATGGACATCCTTGACGCCAGTAAAGAGTCAATTGAGGTTGTTTAGACATGTCATGCAAAGCCCGGGTTGAGCTTGATTATTCCCTGTATTGGTTTATAGATTTATTTGTCGTACCTAATATGTTGTATTTTAATCGTTTGATTTGGCGCGAAATATTACGCTACGGTTGAAATCGCCTCTATGGGAGTTCCGGATTGCCATTTTTGGCTCGAATTTGAGCTTTAGATCGGGTTACGCAATTGTCCCGGCTTGGTCCCCTTGGAACCAATTTCACCTCTGGATGTTTTTTTGAGCGGAATTTGCGAGTTGTCCATGGCGATTTCGATCTAGGGATCTCACTATCATCATAGTTCTTGGTTTTAAGGCCCACAATCTAAGCTTGAAGTATGGCTGTTTCGGAATTTGAGCTTTTCAAAATTAATCGGTACTGCGATCAAAGAGTGCCAACTAGGGCGCGTGACCAAGTGCGGGTTGAGTCGTCAGTCAGAGGCAATACGGTTACAATCGTTGAGTGTCGGGCGCCTTGGCATGAGTCGCTTACGGAGTGGACGAAGCATGAAGTTGCTCGCCTTCGCGTCAATGTTTCTACCGGTAAGTGGTCGCTTTTCTGGCGTGACCGTAATAACAAGTGGAATCCATATGACCTTGTCGATGCCGGTACGCTCGATGAGATGTTGGCGGCAATCGATGAAGACGTTACCTGTATCTTTTGGGGTTGAGAGCGCGCAGTTGGTCAAAATTCGACCCTTCGGGTTTTTGAGGGTACAAAGATGAGCGCTGCGGTAGTTTCTATCCTTCATGGGCGAGGAAGCAAACTTCAATATGTTGAACCATTTTGGTCTCAATGGCCGTAGCGGCCATCTAGCTTGGGGAAGGTTCATTGAACCCACTGGCTGATTTAAGGCGATAGATTCCACTTTGGTTAATATGTGAATTAGCTCTGGATCTTTTTGGATCCTTTAGGATGCAATATCGAAATAATCAGGCATCGACTATTGAGAATCAAAAGCTGACCCAGCCATCTTTGATGGGGACTTTCTCATGCTTGTAATGGGGAGCTGCAATGATTATCAATTGCGGCCCAATCGATTCAGGCTAGCCTACTTAGAGCATCAGCAATTCTACGCAAATTCTCTTGACCCATCTTTCCAAAAATCAAACCATTCTCCCAGCTAGTTGAGTATGTGGTCTTACGTTGGGACACTACAAATGCGTCGCAATGGTCTTTATCCGTTTAGGGGGATCACTAACTCCTAAGAGACGGTAGATCTCTTTGTGAACCGGCTCAGAAACACCACTAGTGCGGATGTGATAGACAACGCCTTTATCTGATGTAAGAACTATGGTGGCTCGGCGGTGACTGTTGAGTTGCTCTTTGATGGTTGACCATCTTCTCTTATCGTTATTTTGCCTCAAGGTCAGCTCAATAGCACTAAGGAGGTGATAGGCAAGTACTGAGATGAAAAGGTGAGCAGCTGTTCGGCTAGCTAGTTGATGATAGACCGGTCGAAGTCCAAGATCACTCTTGAGGGATCTAAAGGCATCTTCTACTTTAGTGAGAGTCGTATAGATATTCCAGATCTCACCTGCATCTAGCTCGCTATGGCTGGTGTCTATTACGTAGGCTCCCAATTGGATGATCCGATACCAATGTGAGCTTTGTATCCATAATGTAGATGGAGGAAATTATTGTGAAGTCGCAAAGGCATACCCCAGAACAGGTGCGCAAGAAGATCGTCGAAGGGGACAAGATGCTCAACGAAGGTGCAACCATAGTGACGTCGTCGCTTTGTTAAAAAAGCCTAAGGTGCTGCAGTTACCGATACGACTCGGCATCTTGGTAAGAGTACCTACGCCGCTATGAAGGGGACTAAAGCGAAGCTTACTCATTGGACTTGAATCTAAAGAACCGTCGCCTAAAGAGCATCGTTGCTGACCTATCTCTTGATATCGCAATGTTTATGGATCTGGCGATAAGAAACCTCTAACCCTATAATGGCCGTCGTATGGTAGTTGACAAGGCTACAGAGACGATTCGGGATCTACTCCGTTAAGGTCAGCCTTTTGGAGGCCCAGGGTCATATTGCGTGGCGGGTTAGCTACAGCTCATTGCTGAGCCGTGCCTAACCGACAAACTTTTTTCACAGAAGCTCCTTCATCGCGTGACGGTTCGAATCGCCTTTTGATAGAACGCCGTTACCACTGTGAAATCGACTTCGTTAAAAGAACCTTTGACCCCTAGCCACCGTTAAATCCGAACTCCCACATTGTCCGGCCAACAAATCTGGACGCTGAAGGGTGACCGTGGACGTTCTGGAAACACTCTCGACAAGTACTTCAACTTGACGTTCATCGGCGAGCATTGTGTCGACGCCAAAGGTGCGCTCGGCGCTCAATTCCAAGCGTGGTCCGTTCGCGATCTTGGCCGTAGGTCATTGCACTTCGAAAGTCTTGAATGCTGCCGTGGCAGGTCTTGAATGCGCCCCGTGGATCCTTGATCCCCCGATCTCTGAAAAATTCCTTACGTCGACTCCGGTTGTTGGCGATTTGACCCAGGACTGAGCTTGAACTGTGCGGTCTTTCGACCGTAGCGGCTCCGCGGTAGGGTAATCGGTCTCAACCGCCTGCACTGGTCCTCAGCACGCTGACGGCATAATCGGACGATGTTGTCCAAGGACGAATATCCCAGGTGGCAAAGCGATGCTCTACCGTGAGCCCGGCAAGTGCCAAGTCCATATCGAAGTCATAGATTGAGTAGCCGCGATCCAGGGCAAATCCGACGGCGATAGGAGCGTCCGAGCGAAGGTGCCGTGCTATCCGACCGAGCACCTGAGCGCCGGTGCCCGGCGCTAAGAAGAGCATGACATTTCCGGCGAGAACGGCCCCGTCGAAGGTTTCGGGGTGTTCCATCGCTGCTAGGTCTAGCTCCGCCAGGTCCGCCACCAACCATGTCGGGCCGGGGTGATCTTGCCGTGCAGCATCGATTAGTAGTGGGTCGACATCGACGCCCAGGACCTGGTGGCCCCGCCGAAAGAGAGCTGCGCCTACCCGGCCGGGACCACAGCCGGCGTCGAGGATCCGTGCGTGGGGGGCTACCAGTGCATCTATCAATCTTGCCTCGCCATCCAGGTCGGCGCCTTCGGCCGCCATTTTGCGGAACCGCTCGATGTACCACTCGGAATGGCCTTCCTGGTGGTCGGTAAACCAGCGCGGGACGGAGGACGCTTTTGGTTGATTAGTCATCTCTTTAGGTTAGAGGCCGCGCAGACAGGCAGTGTACCTATGAGCTGATAGTTAGGCGCCGAAGATAACATCTATCGGTAATTGACTTTTTTCTGGGCAAATGTAGGTTATACAAAAACCCAATACCATTGCAGGCGATACCATTATGCATGCACTTGACTCGGAGGCTGCAAATACGATCCGGGTCGCGATCGAAGCTCTCTTGCCAAATAAAAAAGATGTCCACCCACTTGGCTGTCACAGGTATGGCTCAACCGATCGACAAAGCCAAGCCGCGATGAGCGCGCCGACGAACTATGTGCCAATCGGGAACTGGGCGCCTCCTCAGTCGTTGTAGTGTCGACAAGCTCCACATCGATTGGGGAACTGTTAATGAAGGGCCAGGCTCGATGATTGATGGGCTGTTTTCAAATGCGACTAATGCCTTACTGCCGGCGACCTGGGATTAGTTACGATTGGCCTGAGCTAAATAGCGATCTCCCAGCAACTCTGGGTCTTTTGGTATAAATTCCAATTTTTTGGGGGCTCGTTGCTTGATTCAAACTCCGCTGTAGGCCATGAAACCTCCGTCTATCGGTATTGTGACACCGGTGACAAAGCCCGAAAGATTGTCGTCAGCCAGCCATATAACAGTGCCGAGGAGGTCTTCGGCCAGGCCGAATCGTTTCATAGGGGTGTGATCGATAATCTTTTTAGATCTTTGGGTCAGCGACCCATCCTCTTGCATAAGTAGGTTGCGATTTTGATTTGTTAGGAAAAAACCAGGTGCTATTGCATTTACTCGAATTGAGACCTCTGATAGGTAGACCGCAAGCCAAGCGGTGTAGTTGTTTATCGCCGCTTTGGATGCAGAGTAAGCAGGAATTTTAGTAAGTGGCGTATATGCGCTCATCGATGAGATGTTGATTATGGTGGCGCCATGGAGACCGATCATATTTTTTGAGAAAACCTGAGAAGGTATAATCGTTCCAAGTAGGTTCAAATTGATTACGCGCTCGATCCCTTCGATCTCAAGGTCGTATAATGTTCGAGAATTCACATCGAGAAGGTCAGCTTCACTTAGGACCTCATCCGAGGTAGTGGCATCTTGATGATTGCCTCCCGCTCCATTTATTAAAATGTCACAACAACCAAACATCGATAGAGTCAATGCCTCTGCCGCTTTGACGCTATCTTTATCTAAAACGTCACAGGAGATCGCAATGGCGGTTCCTCCTCTTTGTTCGATCTCCGCCACGATTGACTCGCCTGTAGCTTTGTTTCGATTCAAAATCACAATATTTGTTCCGTGACGTGCAAGCTCTTTGGCCATAGCGCTAGTGAGAACGCCGCTACCACCGGTAATGACCGCGGTTTTGCCTTTTAGATTTTCATTCAGAGGGATCATCGTCGCCTTTAGTCATTCCTGGATTATGTAGGATGTATCTGGACTGCCACTGGGCGCCTAAACCTGCTGTGGTCTTCTATGAGGATTATCTTGGGATTATATTGGGCGCCATGATAGAACGATCTGATTAGTCGAAACCCTTGTCAATGTTGTTTTTGTGGCTGCTGGATAAATACTCTTGTTGTCTCGGCGACCGCAATAGCAATTCTGCTAGTCCATTTTTTTTGGGCCAGTTCTTCACTTTTATTCTCGCTTCATAGTGATCAATTTCTTGATCCCAATTTCGATCGTTGCTAGGTCTATACGACCACCAGGATAACTTGCAATTTTGACCTATAAAATTTGCCCACTATGAAGTGGCATCGTCATCCAAAGTTGCATCTATATCTTCAACCGCCGCTTTTTCTTCATCGTCTTAGATTTGGTAGTTCAGACGCTATGACAATGATGGCACTGCTGGTTTAGTCTTGGGTGTGGTATTGGCTAGCGCCCAAGGCCAGGCACCATGTCAAAGAGATGATTTTTCATATTTAGTCATTTGAAGAACTTATTTCTTTATAAACCTCCAGAAGTTGTCAGAGAGGAGGTCATTTACATCCCTCTCAACTTCGTCATGGGTGATTTTCCATCCGGTGTCCAGGACCCCTTGGTACTGGTCAACTAGCACATCAGCTATGACCGCCCTAGAGTGTGACCACTTGTAGATAAGTTGTTCTAAGATTCTGGCGTCGGAGTGCTGTGGAACGAAACTCGTTCCAAGGAGTTCAAATCTCATCTGTGTTGTCTCTTTGATTAGGGAGGGTGTGTTCAGGAACCACCAGCATCCAAAGATCATAAGGTTTTTGAATTTTCGTGCAAGGACACTTAGGTGATGCTGATCCTCTCGCGATAGGAATGTTACCAAAAACTTCTGATTGGGAAAGTCGCGACACAGATTTTCAATCGAGGTGACGTCTGCAGATGCCAACATATCTCCAGCGAGCCTGAGGCTTGGGTTGACTCCTCTTTTGACGCCAACCATTATTGAAAGTGGTAACTTAGCCTTAGCACAGATGGGTAGGATGCACTTTTGGATCAAGATGGTTCGAATGTCGGAATTTGGATATTTAAAGTCACTAGGAAGCGAAGCCGCGAGATAGAGCGGATCGATCTTTTGGATCCACTCCCACAAAAAGCGAGTTATCTCACCTAATGATTCATCATCTGTCTCGCCTAGTTGCGCATCTACCCTATAGCCCCATTGGTTTAGTTTTTTAGCGGTCGTCTCCCAATCATTCAACAAGGGATCAAGGCGCAATGCCGAGTGAAACCTGTTGTCGAGGCTACTGCGAACATTGGCCTTTGAATTCCACTTGTCACGTTCGTCTTGATCGAAGGGGTCATTGGTCATTACAACATCTTTTACCTTTGCCAAATCAAAGACGAGATCCACAAGTTCTTGTGGTTGGATTTGATCGTACCAATCTCGATATTGGGAAAGCTTTGGCTCATCACTAACGAGACCCAATTTGTTGATGGTAGTTAGAACCCCTCGGGTGGCCTCGCTTATCGGGGTATGCTCCAAAAAGAGAGTCGACCAAATGTGATCTGCTCGGTGGTGCTTTTCTAATCCCCAAAATTCATCGTAACTAAGGGACGAATGGCGAAAGGTCTCGGCTACTAAGTAGTGATAGGTGAGCAGTTCGTCGATTCCATAGAGCATCAGTTCCGAAAAGCTTGCGGGGTAGAGGTGCGTGTGAACATCGGTTGCTGGCGTATTTTGAACGAGCCTATTCACGGCATTTCGGAGTTCGGTTCCATTTGTGATCAAGATGGACAACTTAGATCCTCCCCTTTGTTTTCAAATGCGACGTTTAATGGTCTTATCAGTGCCTTCTAGTAATTGTAATCATATTATGCACACGATAACATTACTTTTTTTAGATTTGTCACATTCACAGGTCAACTGCTCTATTCCACCTATTGGGATCGTTGGGCTGGATAGTGGGTGTGATGACGTTGAAGGCACGGATCTGACGTAGGGATCCTACTTTGTGCAACCGGCGTTACAGCTCGCACAAATCTATCCCTGCATGCGCCTAGATAGAGGTGGTAAATAGCCTCTGAAGTGGTTAGTTGGACAAGAAAAGATGGCAAGTGTGTACTTTTTCGATTTTGGGTGATCGATACATCTTCAACTATTGGTGCTCGCTATAGCTGTCGTAAGTGTCGCATTTTCGATCTTCGTATTGGTGGGGCTCTGGGCCTGCAATTTCCAGATTTTTAAAATAATTCTACCCAATGTGAACGTGTGCATAAAAAATGTTATACAATCATTCATATTGATGAGTTATTTTTTCAACAATCAATGATTTTGTGTGAGCGTGTGCGTAGGAGATTAATCACCTACCGCCGCACTCTTGGGGCTCGAGATAAGAGATAGGGGGTGCTTTGGTTTGTTGTATCCAATAAGTACTGACACCAGAGCTGTCATTGATCTAAGTGGAATTTGGTCTTTTGTGCTTGGCACAAGCGATGAGTTCGATGAGACATTTGTCGACCACCCACTCGTTGGGGCTATGCCTATGGCAGTTCCAGCCTCTTATAACGATTTGGGGGTAACTTCAAAGATACGCAACCATGTTGGGTGGGTCTGTTATGAGTCGACATTTAGCGTACCGAGCGTTCTTCTAAGTGAGAGAGTGGTTCTTCGCTTTGGTTCGGTTACGCACTTTGGGCGAGTATTCATCAACGGTAAATATGTAGGTGAGCACAATGGTGGCTTCACACCATTCGAATTCGAGATAAATAAATTCTTAATTTCGGGCCCAAACCGCTTGAGCGTAATGGTAAATAATGTCGTTGATGAGACAACTCTGCCGGTTGGAACTTATTTTGACCAAGAGATAAGTGGCCTTGGTCGTGTTGTGAAAAACACACCGAACTTTGACTTCTTCAACTACGCAGGCATACATCGACCTGTGAAGATCTATACGACACCGAGGTCTTATATCTCCGATCTTAGTGTTGTGACTTCGACGGTTGGATCTCTTGGTCATGTTCAAGTGGACGTGGAGGTTGTTGGCGGTGCTAATCACCTAAAGATGCGACTGCGCGACGAGGATGGCAATTTGGCTGCTAGCGGCGATGGGCCATCTAAGACCTTGGAGATTGGCGATGTGGTCCTGTGGGAACCTCTAGATGCGTATCTGTATAATCTCGAAGTTGACCTTTGCGAGAACGGTGTCGTTTTGGACACCTATTCGATTCCGGTTGGAGTTCGAACCGTTGATGTGAGAGATGCACAGTTTCTTATAAATGGAAAGCCATTTTACTTTAAGGGTTTTGGTAAGCACGAGGACTCCTCTATTCATGGGCGTGGATTCGACGAAGCCCTAAATGTTGCCGACTTCAATCTGGCTGCGTGGATTGGAGCAAACTCATTTAGAACCGCCCATTATCCATATTCAGAGGAGATACTACGCCTCGCCGATCGCCAAGGCATAGTGGTGATAGATGAAACCCCTGCAGTGGGCCTTCACCTCAACTTCGCCGCTGTGCTATTTGGTTCGCGTGAGCATCGGAATACATGGGAGCACATTGGGACCTTCGCTAATCATCAAAAGGTTATCGAGGAGCTCGTTGCGCGCGATAAAAATCATCCATCAGTGGTCATGTGGTCGATAGCTAATGAGCCAGCTTCTGAGGAGGCTGGCGCTCGGCAATACTTTGCTCCCCTTGTGGAACTCGCTAGAAAGTGTGATCCTCAGAAGCGTCCGGTAACGATCGTTACCCATCAGTGGGCCACGCCGGGGGTGTGCGAAGTTGCAGAGTTAGTCGATGTTCTTGCTCTAAATCGATATTACGGATGGTACGTCGACAGTGGAGATCTAGAGGCCGCTGGCGAGCATCTCCATCAAGAGTTGATCGATTGGCATAATCTGCATCCACAAAAGCCGATCCTAATGACTGAGTATGGAGCCGATACTGTGGCTGGCCTTCACGATGTAGATCCTGTGATGTTTACCGAGGAGTTTCAATCGCTCTTTCTATCTACCTATCACGAGGTCTTTGACAAGTGCTCCTGGGTGGTAGGCGAACAAGTTTGGAACTTTGCAGACTTTGCGACTAGTCAAGGTGTTCTGCGAGTACAGGGTAACAAAAAGGGGGTATTTACGAGAGATAGAAAGCCGAAGGCCGCGGCCCATGAATTGAGGCGCCGATGGAGTTCTATGGCTAACTACAACTACAAGTGATAGATCTTGCCTGGGATGTTGGGGCGATCTGGGGCGTTGCGGGGCACTGTCGAGCACCGTGAAGCACTGTGGGCCACTGTGATTCTTCGGTCTAGGTAGGCATCACAAGACGACCAAGGAGATCTTTCGGAAAGAGAAAGTAACGAAGTCTCTTTTTGATTCTATCGAATCTATGGAATCTATCGAGAGTCATCTGTGGCCTATGTGGATCTCTTTTATGGCGATATTGTGGATTACAAGGTCAACAATATATTCAAATTAGTGTATCGGTTTGATTAAACATAATTGACCTATTCGACACTATAAATTATAAAAATATGGAGATATATCATCTCCTTTAGTTTTCCATGTCATTTTTCATATTGCAGCTAATTGATCCCTTGGAGATGACTGTTCATTTTTGAATATTTTTCATTATTGGCTGGGATAAGAATAGATAAATTAAGTATTTAGTCGAGGGGGTTCTACTATGAAATTAGAAAACGGTCCGGATGCAAAGGCGGACGAGGAAATTGCGGTTGGGACAATCGATGCTGGGGTATCAAAAGCTGAAGATGGCGGGGCCAGCAGTGTGGTTCAGAGGATCTTTAAATTTATTTCGACCTCGTTCGGTCCGCTGATTCCCCTCTTTGCGGGATCAGCAACTATCAAAGCATTGCTTGCAATACTTTTGAAGTTTCATTGGATAGACCCTAAATCTGGCACCTACCTAATTTTGGCGGCAGCCGGGAATGCTATCTTTTACTTTCTACCGATTTTCCTTGGTTACAGCGCGTCAATCGCACTGGGTGCAAATGGGTATATCGGTAGTGCAATTGGCGCAGCTCTTATGGAGCCGAACTTCACTTCGCTCCTCGCCCACGGAGCCAGAACCTCCTTTATCGGGATTCCAGTGGTGCTTGCTAACTATTCCTCGACGATCTTACCGATCTTTTTTGCCATACCTCTCTATGGCCTCGTTGAGAGATGGTTGAACCGAGTTGTACCGAAGGACTTGAAGATCTTTTTGGTCCCAATGCTGTCGCTCATCGTTTTTGTTCCTCTCGCGTCTATTGTGGTTGGCCCGTTTGGAACTTATGCGGGGAAATTGGTTAGTGACGTTGTAACTGCACTATTTAGGGGCAATGGACTCATCGCTGGTGGCGTTATGGGGGCAGCATGGACGTTTCTGACGATAATCGGACTGCATATAGCTCTCGTTCCAATTGTCATTTTGGATCTGGCTAAAGGCGGAGATCCCATCCTTGCAACCGCATCAGCTGGCGTATTTGCTCAGATCGGTTTCGCACTTGGTATGGTCATTCGAGGTCGAAAGGGTGATATCAAGGCACTTGCAGGCGCGAGCTTGGTTCCAGCTATCTTCTCGGGTGAAACCCGCCCAATCCTCTACGGTTTCTTTCTTCCTTATTATCGCAGGACGTTCATCTATGTTGCTCTAGCCGGAGCAGTTGGCGGCGCTATCGCTGGTGCTAGTGGCGTCAAGATGGTCTCTCTCGCTTTTCCAAGCTTTATGTCAATACCACTCTTTTCGCCTATGGTTCCGTACCTGATTGGCATGGCCGTTGCCTTGACAGGAGCCTTCGCTATGACAGTAATCTTCGGATACGATAGAAACGAAGCGAAGTCTCAGCTCTAGTAGTTGGCTTGGCCTATCTTTTGAGTTTGGCCACTTTCAATTGATTTTGAACCAACGGGAGCGCAATCGGTTTCCGTAAGGGAGGGGTCAAGCGACCTAATTCTTTTTCGGTCTACCTGATTTACCTCTTGGGAGTTTCTGGTCTTCTATGTACTGTTTCACTTCCTCTAATGGGGCTCCACCACAAGACACTATCGACTAGGAGGGCGACCAAAAGTGCTCCCCCCACAAAGCCTCTCGGACTTCCGGCCAGTTCTTTGCCCTTACTCTCATGGCGATAAGTGTCTTCATGGACATCACCAGTCTCGACAGGGCAACTTTAGCTGCGTTGGTGATCAGTAGGTGGGTAGGTGATCAGTAGGTGGGTAGGTGATCAGTAGCTGCGTTGGTGATCAGTAGGTGGGCATGATCGCCGTCTGTTTCGAAAGCATCGAAGGTGGAATCGAAACGAGTACACACCTCAATGAGGGCAGATCTGATCTCGTCACTAACTCTCTCGGTCATGACATTACGTCGATATTTAGGTACCAAGACGATGTGTGCATGTAATTGATATACCACATGCCTTCCATTGCGCCAATCATCGTCATGTAGTGAAATATAGTCCTTAGTAGATAATGCTATATTAGTTATCAAATGGCTAGTAGAAGCACAGAGTATACAACAGCTATCGTGCCCGTCACTCTGACAGGGGCCTCTTATCGTCTAGCCCATGACTCGTGCCATAGGGCAGCACTGTTATGGAACCAAGCGGTCAATTGGGTCCATGGCGAATGGAAAGCCAAGCGCTCTCCTAATAAGTACGACATTCAAGGGTTTCTCAACTCGATACCTCGCCAAGACCGTCCATTACACGCCCATACCACTTTAGACAATCGCTCACGATCTCTCAGAGGCCATAACCACAGCTAGGGTAAACCGCATGCAGGGTATGAAGATCCGATCTCCTTGGCGTAAGAAGAACTACCGGCCTCTATCGTTCTCGAAGAACTCTGGCTGGCGTATCTCCAAAGGTCAACTCCACCTGTCACTAGGTAGGGGCCGTCCGCGTATAGATCTTTCTATTCCCACCGTTTTAGATTCTGCAACTGGCGAAGAGGTTGACCCTGGGCTATGGGGTGAGATTCAACTGTGCTGGGATCGAGATAAAAGACGATTCAGTCTGCATATCCCTTATGAGACTCTCCGAGAAGTCTCGGTGGGTGATGCTTTGAGTGCCATCGACGAAGGAATCATCAACTCTATGGCGCTAGCTACTTGGGTAGATGACAAGACCATAGACGTAACGATTATCAATGGACGCGAAGCTCCAGCTATCAAACGACAAAGAAACAAGGCCGTCGGTCAACTACAGCACAAGATCAGCAAGTGCAAGAATGGATCTAAGAAGCATAAAAGGCTGGTAACTGCGAAGAAGAAGATCAACTCCAAAGCAAAGCTATCGCTTCGTGACTTTGATCATCAGGTTTCCAACAAGGCGGCCAATCACGTCATTAGCCACAACACCGCCAGAGTTATAGTTGGTGACGTGAGGGGTATTGAGAAGGAGACCAAGTCCAAGCGGCGCATGGGCCGCCACGGTCGTCAACAACTCTCCCAGTGGTCAAGGGGTCGACAGGAACGCTACCTCAAAGACAAGACCGGATTAGACCTAGATTTCCTGAACGAATCAGGTTCAACCAAGACCTGTCCAGCGTGCTTGACACGCAATCGACCATCAGGTCGGCCCTACCGATGCAAGAACCCTATTTGTGGTTTTACTTGTCATCGAGACGCTGTAGGAGCGATCAATATCCTCCAGAAGGCGTTATGCGGGGAATACACTCCAATTGGACCGGACATAAAAGTCCGAGTCACGTATCTCCGGGCTGTCGAGCGCTGGTCACTTGATCAACGTGAAGCACACCCCAAGGTGCAGTGCCGCAAGGCCAGAGCCCGAAGTAGTGCCCAGAACCGGGCCTTGTCTGAGGCAACTCAGATTAGCAAGCCGAAGCTAGCAAACTCATCCACCAGTACCGATTCATCGGCAACAGACCAGTTGGTCGTGGTGGCGTGACGGGAGCGATGCTTGGTAACCCCAACCAAACGGCGGAGCCAGAAGCCCCGTCCGTAAGGGCGGGGAGGTTCACGTGATACTTTAGGATTGATCAAGTATCACTTCAATCCTTGAAGAAACTCTGATAATTGGCCTCGAACACCAAGGGTGGTGGTGGTCTTAGACATTTGGTAGAACTGCCGTCTTAGCCTAATCACCTAACGAGCTTGGATACCCCGCGAGCCTCGGTTCCTTTAGCCCTTTACTACCAAGTGAGACCTGGCGCTGGCATGATCCAAGTGCTTGCATGAGCCAAGTGCTTTGTAAGGGTTGAGGTCGGTCGGCTCCTCATGGGTTATCTGAGGGGAGTTTGTGGTTAGCTTAAGGACTCATCTTGATCTTAGAACGACACCTCTTGGTAGCAGAGCGCCGAATTTTATAGAGCGCCGAAGTTTGTAGATAACCTGGTCTAAGGGTAGAATGCCACTGTCTACATCCCCAAGTCACGATCTGGTTCGTAGCGGCAACACTAAGGGCGATGTTTGGCTGGATCGATTGCGTGATTGGCATGAGAATGATCATTTTGGCGGGTGGTTTTGGCGGGATGTGGTGACCTTTCCGGTTATAAAAAAGGTTGGATAGGGCCAATTCGATCTTTGGGGTTTGAACGACGCCGTCGGATTTTCAATTTTGTGGGAGCCTTTCGCGATAGTCTTTTTGATTTGTGGGCTGGAGGGATTGATCTTTGATTTTTCCCTGAAAGTTCTAATCCTTTAAATGAACTACAGGTCAAAAGTGACAGAGAGGGTTTGACGCAAAGAGATCGACTGAACCGGTGGACTACTGTGGCTTTAGGCGTTAGAGGCTAGGTAGTTATTTCGAGACTATTTGGCCAGCGCATGGAGTGTTGTAGCGAATGGATCGGGGAATTAGGTCAGCGGTTTTAGGTAAGATGGTCTCGTTGTTAAGGAGATATAGTTGAGGATCTCTACAAGTTTAAAGTTGGATCACAAATTAGCATAACTATAAAAGACATCGCTAGGTTGCTAGACGTCTCCCATACCACGGTCTCTCGTGCCCTGAACGACAGTCCCTTGATTAGTCCTGCAACAAAGAAGAAGATCGTAGAAACCGCGAAGATGCTCAACTACGTCCCAAATTACAGTGCACGTAGCCTTGTCCAAAATAAGTCGTATAACGTCGGCCTTATCTTCTCGACGATCGGGGGTTCTACTTCACCTGACTTTTTCTATGAAACCATAAGCGGAGTTACCTTAGCCATGGAGCCTGGATACAACTTGGTGGTAAATGGGGTGGATTCGCACACTGAACTCGATTGGGTGGATTCGAAGCGCTTCGATGGTATTGTCTTGGTGAGTCAGACCGATAAGGATGACGCCTTCATCTTCTACGCGATGGACAGAGGGATTCCATTGGTAGTTCTCAATAGAAATGTCGCCGTAGATAATCTCGTAAATATTCTCTCTGCCGATCGAATTGGAGCATATAACGCAGTAGAGCACCTAATTGAGCGTGGTCATCGTGAGATCGCTCTAATAGGCGGCGTTCCAGGATTTCAGGCAACGACTGAGCGGCGTGAAGGATACTTTAGCGCTCTTTCGGATAGCGGCATTCCAATTCGAGGTGACCTAATGGCCGATGGTGACTTCACTATGGAGAGTGGGTTTAGCGCAATGACGAAATTGCTATCTGTTGGCGTGTCTCCATCTGCTGTCTTTTGTTTAAATGATGAGATGGCCATTGGGGCCATGAAGGCGATTGTCAACGCTGGCTATCGTGTGCCAGAGGACTTCTCTGTGGTTGGATTTGATGATAGCAAATTTTCTTCATATGTGACTCCATCGTTGACTACGGTGAGACGATCGATAGCCGAGGTGGGTCGGGTTGGAACTTCTAGCCTCATGTCGATTCTCAATGGTAACCAGGTAGATGCTGAAAAGATCTTCATCGCAACGCGCTTTATAGCCAGGGAATCCGTTCGCGCAGTGGGTTAGCTTGGCTCATTTCGATGAAAGTCGTTGAATGGTACCTTCAGCGAGACAGTGACGTCGGTTTGGCTGTGCTGAATAAGAGACTTACCGAATAAGGGCCGTGCTGGATGGGTTCCGCCATAATCGCATTTCGATCATGCGCCATGGCTCGTCCATCCGTGAAGGTTCGTCGTAGCGGGGCTGTGGCTAAATGAAGATTGTCGATCTTTCGTTAATATAGAGTTCTCGTCAAAAGAGTGACGGTTAGTCGAATTTCGCGTTATTGCTCCATTTGTCAGTAATGTTGTTTAGATTGCCATATTGACATTTTTTCGACTAGTTCACCATCCTCATTTTATATTCGGTGGTTATGGAGTCGAGTAGGGCATCTATTGGTGAAGTTGCATCGATCTTCAAGAGATCATCTGACTCTTCTAATATCTCAAATTGGGATTGAGCTAGTGTGGCGGGCATGAAGTGATTGGATCGAGCGGATAATCTTGAGAGCGACTCCTCGATTGGAATTGAGAGCAAAACCATCAACGGTCTGGGGTCGGCTTGGCTAACTACTAAATCGCGATATTTCTTCTTCAAAAGCGATGCACCAACTATCACAGGGGTGCCGCTTTGGTTCGCTTGGGTAATCTTTGCCTGGATTTTTCGCAACCAAGTTGTTCTATCGTCGTCATTAAGGGGCGTGCCACCTTGCATCTTGGCGATAGCATCTGGGCTGTGGAGGTCATCGCCATCGATGAATTGATATCCAAGACGCTCACCTAGGACATTGCCTATAGTTGACTTTCCTGCGCCGCTAACACCCATAACTAAGATTGAAGGACGATTAGACATCTTTAGCCCTCCAGAGTGCGACTCCTGGTTGAAAGATATGGATGCACCCGTTCTCGTCGTATTCAAAGAGATTGCTCTCGCTCGGTTGTTTGAACCCCTCATCACTGTCGATGAAGCTAAAGCCTACGCCCTCTACCTTCTTGCGTCCGAGAAGCGGTGCATAGTACTCGACTTTGAATCTACCAAAGGTGGAGCCGTGTAATATATGAGCAGCACCTGCAAGGTTGCCCTCGAGCACGCCATCTTTGCGCATCAACTCTATCGCTTCATTGCCATGATAGCCATATCTCTTGATGATCGACTCCAACCCTTGCTCTTCTCCAAATCGATCGATACCCAGAGCAAATATTTTAAGAGTTGCATCGTCTCCTAGGGCAAGTCTGGTTCGATAGATCGCCTTGTTGCCTATCCAAGTCGACTTGTATATCGCAGGATCAAGGTAGGCGTAGATCTCCGATTGCTTTTGCGGGAGATCAAAGATATTCGTTTGAGCTGAGATCCGGGCTCCTTCCTCGAAGCCTCGATCCCTCGGACTATCCCCAGTGGCTAACGACAAAGAGATATAGGTCAGTTTTTTGGACTCCTCCGCCTGTGGGTTGAGCACAGTGTCTACGAAGAGTATCGGAGCGCTCTTTTGTAGTAATACTTCAATTGCATTATTTAGAAGGTCGCGTACAGCTGTCTTTGGGTTTCCTAGAGTCCTTTCAATTCCCCAAAGGGCTGAAAGAAAGTGGCTAGCCTCAATAGTTGGCCTTCCTCCGAGTCCGACCAGGACATTTTTCACCCCACCCGATATTCCAATGACCTCATGTGGCAATAGTTGACCGATAGAGATGAAGAGGTCGAATTCGTCTGATAGGAGGTGGCGGTTGATGGAAATTGGAAGATCAAAGAGCCCTTCCATCTCCATAGTTTCCTCAACGACGTCTTGAGAGATGGAACCAACAACTTCTGTCTGATGGATAAAGTCATGATCGATAAAGCTCGCTGGTTCAAAGGAGCGATACATCGTCTCTTTCTCGAAGTTACTCATTCCAACGTGAGTGCCAAGAGCCGGAATTATCGCTTTGATTCGATCTCCAAAGATGTGGTGAATAATATCAGTAATTTCGCCACTTTTAGAGTGCAGACGAGAAAAGTCCGGTCCAACTATTGCGATTGATCGGTGGTTGATTTTGGCAGCTAATTCCTTAATTAGCGATATCAAATCAGATCTTTCTATCCCGCCTGGGTTAGAAATCATTATTGATTTATCATTATCCATAATTTCTCATTTTGTAGATATTTTTAGTTAATAGTCTAATCCAAAGAGAGCGCACTTGATTGAGATTGTGATTCATCTCATGAGTGTTCTTTTGAATGGGAGATCTTAAAAATGCTGCGATTTCTCCAGCTGCGATCTCTCCAACGGGATAAAGGTAAACAAAGCTAGTTGGTGTTTTGAGCAAGATTTAGCCACGTTCATCACTCTTGTCATTGAGAAGGCTTCGATAAGCCGGCTAGCAGTTTTGAGCATTGTGATTCACTGGTCCTTCCTTGAGGACAAGGCTTACGGTGACAAGGTTGACGTGAACTGGCTATACGCGCGAACTAGTCGTACACGCATAAGGTTGACTCACGCAGAGGGCTGATTCATACAGAAATTATCGAACGTGTACAAGAAATAACAACGTTTGGATCTTTCTTTCTTCTCGACGACTGGCTAGAGCGAGCGACCATGGACATGTAGTAGGGGAGCGTCCATAGTGGCGAAGGAATTTGGTGAGGAACTCCAAGTGCAACAGGTCAATTCGTGCAATAGGTGAACTTGCACAACAGGTCAATTCGTAGATGTTGGTCAGGCTTTCTAAGGATTGTTTTGTAGTTGATGTGGTTGAGTCGTGGCTTGGGGTGACCTAGGTTTCAGCTTGATTATGAATCGGCATCAGCCTTGAAAGCGCGTAGTTGCTTCTCATTGGTTTTGGTTTTTCTTTAGAGAGGGGAGTCGCTGGTCTAGATCCAACTGCAAGTTTCCCATGACGTCGACGGTCAAAGAGGTAGGATTTAGAGATGCAAGGAAAAGATAGCAGCCAAATCGATAGAGATGAACAAGTTGATTTAGAGATGGTCAACAGCCTCAGTAGCGTCCGTGTAGCTTCTTTGTCTGATCTCGATGGGATCGTAGAAACCCTCACCTTAGCTTTTTTCGACGATCCGTTATGGGGTCCCGTTTTCCCAGATGTTACACGCCGAGCTCAACAGGCGGCTTTATTCTGGCGACTACTTAGCGCTTCGGCGGGACGATACCCCTGGACCTTTGTCACTGAACACATCGAATCGGTTGCGATCTGGATTCCTCCAGGCGGCGTAGAGCTCACGAGCGAGGAGGAAGCTGCCTTCGAAGAGTTCCTTGTTGAGATTGCGGGCCGTAAAGATGCAGACAATATCATTGCTATCAACGAATTATTCGCAGAATCTCATCCCATTGAGCCACACTACTACTTAAGCCTGCTTGCCACGCACAATCAACACAGGGGTCACGGTATGGGAATGGCTCTTCTGCGCGAGAACTTGGCTCGAATAGATGAGCTTGGTGCTTGTGCATACCTTGAGTCGACTAATCCAGCCAACAATGAACGTTATAAGAGTGTCGGCTTTAGCGTTCATGGTAGTTTCATTGTTCCATCGGGGCATGTTGTAACGACAATGTGGCGGCCCGCCAAATCATATAGCTGAGATTCTTATCGTTTGATATTGAGTGGGATTTTGAAACTATAATGAGATTTAGTGACCTCTGTCTTGACGATGCGAGTGGAGGGCTACTGGGCTGAGAAGCTTTAGGGCAACTCAATCCCTCGCCGAATTATTGGCTCTAGATATTGGCTGTGGCTCTAAATACTGGCTGTGGAAAGTGGTTTGAGTGGTCAGAATTCGAACGGCCTCAATTTCTAATCAAACGGTGCCACTTACTTGATTGATCAATCAACTTGGTCGATGGGTCGATATCTTGTGGAGATTTACAAACGCGTCAGATAGGTTTTGCGATTTCCAAACGCCCTTTATTGATGATAAAGCTTTTTTATCGCGAGCTCTCCGGGGGTATGAACACTTTTTCGTAGTCGATCCTTTTGAACCAACGGGAGCGCAATCGGTTTCCGTAAGGGAGGGGTCAAGCGACCTAATTCTTTTTCGGTCTACCTGATTTACCTCTTGGGAGTTTCTGGTCTTCTATGTACTGTTTCACTTCCTCTAATGGGGCTCCACCACAAGACACTATCGACTAGGAGGGCGACCAAAAGTGCTCCCCCCACAAAGCCTCTCGGACTTCCGGCCAGTTCTTTGCCCTTACTCTCATGGCGATAAGTGTCTTCATGGACATCACCAGTCTCGACAGGGCAACTTTAGCTGCGTTGGTGATCAGTAGGTGGGTAGGTGATCAGTAGGTGGGTAGGTGATCAGTAGCTGCGTTGGTGATCAGTAGGTGGGCATGATCGCCGTCTGTTTCGAAAGCATCGAAGGTGGAATCGAAACGAGTACACACCTCAATGAGGGCAGATCTGATCTCGTCACTAACTCTCTCGGTCATGACATTACGTCGATATTTAGGTACCAAGACGATGTGTGCATGTAATTGATATACCACATGCCTTCCATTGCGCCAATCATCGTCATGTAGTGAAATATAGTCCTTAGTAGATAATGCTATATTAGTTATCAAATGGCTAGTAGAAGCACAGAGTATACAACAGCTATCGTGCCCGTCACTCTGACAGGGGCCTCTTATCGTCTAGCCCATGACTCGTGCCATAGGGCAGCACTGTTATGGAACCAAGCGGTCAATTGGGTCCATGGCGAATGGAAAGCCAAGCGCTCTCCTAATAAGTACGACATTCAAGGGTTTCTCAACTCGATACCTCGCCAAGACCGTCCATTACACGCCCATACCACTTTAGACAATCGCTCACGATCTCTCAGAGGCCATAACCACAGCTAGGGTAAACCGCATGCAGGGTATGAAGATCCGATCTCCTTGGCGTAAGAAGAACTACCGGCCTCTATCGTTCTCGAAGAACTCTGGCTGGCGTATCTCCAAAGGTCAACTCCACCTGTCACTAGGTAGGGGCCGTCCGCGTATAGATCTTTCTATTCCCACCGTTTTAGATTCTGCAACTGGCGAAGAGGTTGACCCTGGGCTATGGGGTGAGATTCAACTGTGCTGGGATCGAGATAAAAGACGATTCAGTCTGCATATCCCTTATGAGACTCTCCGAGAAGTCTCGGTGGGTGATGCTTTGAGTGCCATCGACGAAGGAATCATCAACTCTATGGCGCTAGCTACTTGGGTAGATGACAAGACCATAGACGTAACGATTATCAATGGACGCGAAGCTCCAGCTATCAAACGACAAAGAAACAAGGCCGTCGGTCAACTACAGCACAAGATCAGCAAGTGCAAGAATGGATCTAAGAAGCATAAAAGGCTGGTAACTGCGAAGAAGAAGATCAACTCCAAAGCAAAGCTATCGCTTCGTGACTTTGATCATCAGGTTTCCAACAAGGCGGCCAATCACGTCATTAGCCACAACACCGCCAGAGTTATAGTTGGTGACGTGAGGGGTATTGAGAAGGAGACCAAGTCCAAGCGGCGCATGGGCCGCCACGGTCGTCAACAACTCTCCCAGTGGTCAAGGGGTCGACAGGAACGCTACCTCAAAGACAAGACCGGATTAGACCTAGATTTCCTGAACGAATCAGGTTCAACCAAGACCTGTCCAGCGTGCTTGACACGCAATCGACCATCAGGTCGGCCCTACCGATGCAAGAACCCTATTTGTGGTTTTACTTGTCATCGAGACGCTGTAGGAGCGATCAATATCCTCCAGAAGGCGTTATGCGGGGAATACACTCCAATTGGACCGGACATAAAAGTCCGAGTCACGTATCTCCGGGCTGTCGAGCGCTGGTCACTTGATCAACGTGAAGCACACCCCAAGGTGCAGTGCCGCAAGGCCAGAGCCCGAAGTAGTGCCCAGAACCGGGCCTTGTCTGAGGCAACTCAGATTAGCAAGCCGAAGCTAGCAAACTCATCCACCAGTACCGATTCATCGGTACCAGACCAGTTGGTCGTGGTGGCGTGACGGGAGCGATGCTTGGTAACCCCAACCAAACGGCGGAGCCAGAAGCCCCGTCCGTAAGGGCGGGGAGGTTCACGTGGTAAAAGTGGGCTGCTGTCAATCATCAAAAGATAGGGACAACCTCATTGATCGGGTCATCCATGCCGTATAATGAGGAGTGTAAATGTCGTTCGTCCGCAAGAACGGTCGCAGAGGCTCTTTTGGTTTGATGCGTCTCGCCTTAGGGGCAGATTGGGGGCTTTTGATGGGAAACCAATCAGATCATGAGGATGACATACCTGCAGTTGAGCCAGAGCAACAAGTTGTCCAAAGCCAGGATGTAGTTGAGCCTAGTTCACACGTAACTCCTATTTCCGAGGTTATCTTGTCGACTCGAGCGTCGAGGGCGTGGGTACGATTACTCCCCGCACTGGTCGTCTTGGTGGTTATCTTGGTGTTTGTCTTTCAGAATCCTAAGGACGTGAAGGTGAGCATTCTCACCTTTTCTGGCACACTCCCGCTCTCGGTGGCAATCCTTGGCTCAGTTATCCTGGGCGTGTTGATGACGCTAGCGTTGGGTTCAGTTCGTATCCTCCAACTTAGGCGGCAGCTTCGTCGTAAGACAAAGGAGTCCAAGGGCAGTGGCCGTCATTTTGGATGACATTTGGCTGACATAAAGTGGCTAGTTTGGGATGTTTGGCTCTATTGGGAAAAGTTGCGTTTTGGCTGATCCATGGGTTGAGGTAGAAAATTTTGACCAAAGGGTCTGTTTGACCGGGATCCCTGTAACCAGGCGGCCTATTGCGTCGTTATGGCGTCAAAGTTTTGGTGCCGCTTTCTCCTGATGCCCGATAGATGCCAATGCGTCCATTGGTGTTCCCGGTGCGATAGTCATGCCTTCAGTCGCCCGTGGAGGGAAGTGGCTCGTCCCTATTTATCTCCAGAGCATCCAATTCGCTTAAGACCTGACGCATCGAAGACAAATGGTAGGACTCCTGGTAGATGAACGATGCTAGTACGAACGATCCGTTCTCTGTCAAAATGGCAACAGGGAAATACCGGTCCCAATACCTGTTGAACCTTGTCCTTTCCCAGCTCAGGTCAGTGCAAAACAGGCGATACGAGCCCTTACACAGGTAGTATCATCACTCACAGGGAGCAACAAGGAGTCTCTCTCTTGTTCTGCACTAATTTCCCCGGCGTAGCACTGCCAGATCGCAAAATACGTATTACCCGTAGCTACCCCTATCTGCCTATTCACAGCCCAGATCGTTGTATTCACTGTCTCTTTGTTGATAGACCCACTTTGTGTGCAACCAATCTCGATTCCGGGATCTTGACTTGTACATTCGGGGTCGTCCCATGTGTGGTAGCTAAGAGTTTGATCCCAACCGATTCAGATGCTTTTGACCATGGAGAAATCTGTCTCCACGTGGGAGCACTAGTTGAGAAAAGAGTCGAGATTATGCTTCACCTCTAGGTTTCCTACGTCTGCCCGCAAGGCCGAGATCTCATTTATGGCTCTTCAGTTTTTAACGTGGTCTAGCTCTAATTGGAGGCTTGTAGTTGCCTAATAGGCCTGCGTCCAACGATGTCAGTTGCTGCGTTCCTGACTGTGAACGAAATCAAGGTTGATTGCCAGAAGCGCTTAAGGACAACGAATCGGGACAACCACGATTGTAAAGCTCCCTCCTGACGACAACCTCATTTTGTTTTCCTTGAGTGGGATGCCGATGGTCTCGACTATCTGGTGAAAGTAGTTTTGGCGTTGAAAGTTATCTGCATGTGGCACATCTGGCTGAAACTCAACAAGTCGCGATAGCCAGTCCTCGAAGGTTCCGCGCGTAAAATTCGACGGTATCTCCAGGTTTTCCGCAAGCAATCATCCCAATTCATTTGTATCAGGCATTAGATTAGAAATTGCTTTTGAAAAGCCGGATCCAAGAAGAAAGACTCGTCTTGGTGCAGAGTTGCCAATCTATCCCTCACCTTTGGCCATCTTCTTCCCTGGATGCGTCATGTGGGGATTCTGCCTAACCAAGTGCATAGCGATAGTGGGAATCCGGCTATCGGCAAGGTCATTTATGCCTGCGGAGGTTTCTCGATGTATTTCATGGTTAGTTATTAGCGGATTCTGCCGCAACAATATCAGCAGGCTAAAAAGGTGCCGTATGCTATACGGTATGGCATTTATGGAACGGATGGAGATGCGAGTCTCGTCAGAGGAGCGGAACTGATTCGCCGAGCTGCAGTAGCTCGGGGTGAGTCAGTGACCAGTTTCGTTGTGCAAGCAGCGACAAGGGCAGCAGAGGAGGAGGAGCTTGTTATTGAACGGGAGACACTCATACCCGCGGACTTCTTTGACAGTCTTATTGCAGCACTCGATGCTCCTGACGAAGTGCCAAGTGCTCTACATGAGCTTACAAGCCATCCTCGCTACTTTATCCGAAGGTGATCCAATACCAGTCGGAGCACCTTTCGGCTGATCATAAACTCGATGTTTTTGATTGTGGAAGTTCGGCTCTCGATGATTGGCTCCGACGGTTCGCCCGTCATGCCGAGGCCACCAACAGCGGACGAACCTTTGTGTGGGTCGATCCGACATCTTCGGTGGTTGTCGGCTACTTCACTTTGGCTGCCCATCTCCTGCGTCGAGTCGAGGCACCGAAGGGAATCGCACACGGTTCGTCCTAGGTAATCCCAGCGATCTTGTTGGCTCCACTGGCTTTAGATCACTCCCTTCAAGGTCAGGAGCTGGGTGGTCAGTTCTTTTTGATTCACTGGAGAGGGCTGTGGACGCATCCACTAGAGCTGCGGCACGGTTTATAGTTGTCGATGCCATCGATGATGCGGCGATGCTATTCTACCGCCGCTATGGTTTTCGGTCCTGCCCTAATCCCCGCCGCCTGGTACGCAAAACCAGCGAAGTGAATACTGCTCTGAAAAATAGTGATTTACAGAATTAAGGTAAACGGTTGACCTGTTTGCCGCCCCCGTCGTGAACAATGATAGGGGGATCCGACATGAAGAGGCGATGGCAGTTCGAGTAGCGATGGCTTATATTCTCGACAAATACGCAGCTTCCGAAACGATTGGTGCAACCAATCGTTTCGGAAGCTATAATGCCCCATGTTTTTCGTCATACTAAGGCAATGCACTTGCTCTGAGCAGGAGTGAACTTGATCTACATCTGTGATCGCATGGGACATGTAGATATTTTCACTACCGAGATTTATGCCCGAGCCGATACCGAGTTTAAATGCGAAGCGCTCGAAAAGGCGTGTCCCAACATGATCTCGCTAGATTTGCCCGGATGGAAGGACTATGCCGATATCCTTGCCTTCTTGACATGTTCTTGAGGAACTGATACCCGGTTACGCGAAGCTAGTGCACCCGTAGGTACACTGAGAAATGCGGGTATGTCCTTCAACTTCGCATAATCGTTTACTTCACATAAGGTGGATCGAACTTACTGGTACTCAATGACATCGGGTTGAGGGACGAGAGCAAGAACGTCGGATGGAGGATGCAACGGTTTGTCTTGTTGGTAGAAGAGCTTTATACCAAGACCGAAACGCGGGTCAGATGCCAAAAGATGATAACTCGAGACCTTCACGGGCCAATTCCCAAATCCATCCATGTTGAAGACAATCTGCACGTTGGCCTGCGGTTGTACATCCTGCTTGTTCTGTACCATGGTCTGCGTGAACTGATGAATAAGGAGCAGCTTTTGCGGTAAATTATAGGCGGTCGTGAGGGACTGTAGCCAACTTGCAACCTGGTTGATTTCAGTTGCCGTCGTATGACCAATAACCTGACCGGGCACTTGTGTATTGTTTACTTCCCACTCTGGGTCCAGAGCTAACGCGACGTCAGGTAGCTTTAGGAATGGGGCAAGCGTCTTTGCATCGGCCAAGAATCCCCCGCGACCGGGTTGAATATCTAGGATCAAAAGTCCATCGTGTGCCTGGACAACGTCGAGGTACTGCTGAATAGCCTGAGGAGAGATTTCCTGAGAGTAGGTCCCACCGGGGCCGGGGGCATGTTGGGCCACATAGGTAATCAATTCAAAGGCCGGTATCACTTGTACTCCCGGCTGTGCGTATGGCGCTGCCTGTTGTGCGAGAGCCGTCCACGCAACTTCTGGCGAGGTCTGCCCGAGCACTCCAAGCACCCCACCGCCGGGAGCACCGTAGAAGGCAACGATGCGCTTTCCTGGGAACAAGGTCAGGCCACCTCCTGGTTCGGCTAACGGCGTTGTCGTAGTTGGTGGCATCGTCGTTGTAGTACTAGTAGTAGTAGGCGGAACTGCCGTTGTCGTGGGTAACGACTTCGTCGTGGTAGTCCGACTCGGTGGTGGAATCCGTGCCGAGCCACCGAAGCTGAGACTCACTCCGATTGCCGCAATGATGACAACGACAACGGAGACCTCAGTAGCAATGACTCGACGGCTCGATGAGATTAGTTTCGCGAGTAAATGCTTCAAAGTTGCCTGACCTCACACCTTCCTTTGGCGGTAATCCTGGAGACACCGAAAATTTAGGCAATCGACTTTGATTTTGGCGTGGAAAAGGTGCTGCTTGAACTGGTAAACTTTAGGTTAAAATAGACTAAAAACAACCAGTTCAAGTAGCACCTTTTAGATGCAAGCATCTACTAGTAGCTTAGACCGTTTGAAGGCCACCTTTGACGATTCGAACGCAGTTTCCAACGGCGGATTAATACTTCCTTATCGCGCTTGCTGAGAAACTTGGGCTTAGGGACCTCTTTGATTCTTGCATCAATAAATAGGTGCGAAATGTAGTTGCCTGGTAAAACTGTTCCAAAAGGAGGAACTTGTCATTCAGCTGGCAAAGCCCACCGACACATGCCAGAGGAGTAATTCTCTGGTATGGAGCTGTCGGAAAAGTACCCGCGGGAAATCTAATAGGCCAAATCCGTGAGGAGAAGCCAACACTTTCAACCAAAAGGCCCTAAAGGGCCAGGCGGCACGGAGGTAGGCCTAGCTGGGTATGAGCAACATATGTGAACTGCTGGTTAAAGATCGTTATTGCAAACAAGCCAAAGTTGCTGATGGGCTTGGACCAAAAGGTATCTGGAACGGTCGCATCATTGTCCTATAGATGCGCGCTGACAACAATTCCCTCCGGTGAAAAGGCAGGCCCTAACCCCAACGTATGTTATTTCGGCGGAACATTTCTAAGCCCGTATCCCAGCCCAAGCAATTGGGCAAGCCAAAGCTAAGGAAGGCCGATGGGGATGGGGGGCACAAGGATTGGAGAGAAAGCGCGAAACGCGCTCTTGTTAATGAGACGGATACACCTTGAGACATTACCTGTTGAGAGATTACCAGGTGCAAAGCCAAGCAGACTTCTCCTTGGTCGCAGTTGTGAAATAGCCAGAGTTGCGAGATGGGCCGTAGAACCTCATAGGCTAGGAAGGCAAATGAAAATGGCTAACGCCACAGTGTGGCCCTACTGACGAAGCCTACGTCGTAAAGGCAACACTTTCCAAGGCAGATGGAACAAGGTGAAAGTCCTTCAACATCTGATTCCTCACTCACTCATTTAGCAGCAAGGCACTTGCTGCTAAATTAGTGACAACAAATAAAGGCAATAAAACCCCGGGTGTGGACAAGATAATCTGGTCAACACCCAAATCAAAGGCAGATGCCATAACACAGGTGACGCACCGGGGCTATCAGCATCTGCCACTTCGCCGGTTATATATAGCTAAGAAAAGCAGCAAAACGAGGCCTTTCGGTATTCCTCCTATGAAAGATAGGACTATGCGGGCTCGATACAAGCTAGCCCTCGACCCAGTAGCTGAGATATATAATTGTCACTTCCAGCAAATACACTGACGATTACCGTGATGCGAAACATCTTGCGAACTCTCCACAGTACCCCGAACTTCGTTACGTCGGATTGTCCAAATCATTCGCTTGAAGCGTTCCCGCCACGATGGCCGAGGCGACCAAAGTGATACCTTCGTTGTGATTGCGTGAATGAGCACGGAGTCGCCCAAACGCTTGGTCCATTCTGCACTGCGTCGCTTCGGCAATGATGCCCTTCGCTTGTTCGATGACTATGCGACTGGTGAGAGCGTGATCGAGTTGCTCATTGAGCGAGGTGGCGTCGAGCATCGCGCGGTGTTGAAGGATGGCGATGGTCGCCACGTGAGCGAGGCCTTGCGCGGCGGCAATGTCTCCGTCTTCCATCGGTCCCTGCAATGTTCGAAAGAGATTGAGAGCGCCAATGGTACGTCCCCGCAGTCGCAGGGGAAGGCTGTGCACCGAGTGGAAGCCGTGCTTGATTGCTCGCGGTGCAAAGAGCGGCCAACGTCCGTTCGCCTCGCTGAGGGCCACATTCACTACGGCTACACCGCTCCGGTAGCAGTCCATGCACGGACCTTCATTCGTTTGGATCTGGAAGAGCTCAAGCACGCGCATCGATTCGCTCGAGGAAGCTACGAACTGCAGTTCTCCACCGGGTGAAGCCAGCAAGACCCCAGCGGCGTCCACCTCCAAGCCTCAAACCTCCGGTAATAGCGAAGTACATCGATGTCAAGATTTTGGCTCGATCTGATAAGTAATTGGTCGGTTGTCACCGCTAAGGCGCGGTGGGTTAGCGTTGAGTTGTTCTATGAGCAGACTAAGGGCTCGATTGATGCGGGGAGCATCAGGCTGACGAATGGTAACGGTAATTGCTCTTGGGCTATAGCGGATCTCACCGGGCTGATGAAGCAAGTTACGAGTAATGCTCCGGTACTCATTTAGATCACAGAGATAGTTGTTGAGCGTTCGAGCCAAGTCAAGTTCTGCGTTGTAAGCGAGCAATCTACAGACCATCTGTAAGGCCCGGCGATTGGTGACAGGCCAAGCTCTAGTGGCGTTGGGATCGATATCGGTAGCGGGGATCTTGGCGGGGATAGCTTTGAGTGCAACTCTTGCTTCCTCGAAGACCACACGTGCCACCTCGAGTTGACGCGAGAGACTATCAAGAGTGTTGTTTTTCTCTTTGATGTCGACAGTTTGGGTAGTAGCGTTTCTTCCAATAGATCTCTCAAGCTCTGCAACAGCTAATTCAGCGCTCTTGAGTGCGTTATGGGCTTGAGTGCGCATGGGATTGGTTACCTTGGCTACATTAGGGCGGCGATCCATGCGATAGTCACACAACCAACCAATGCTGTGGTGGTCTTGTAAGTACTTGAAGCTGTTTTCGATGCGCCACCGCGATCTCAGGGTGTGTGCTAGGCGAGCAGCACTGCTCACCAAATCAGAGGTGAGGATCTGCAATGCCACCTGACCATCCTCATAGATGCTGATCTGGCGGAGCGCTCCGACATCTTCTAGATGAAGAGTCTCTGATGCTACTTGGATGTAGTGTCGATATCCATCTATGGTTACCCATGAGTGTTTAGGTAAAACACTAGGTACCTCAAGAGGGGCACGGCGATAGGTGACCCAGTCGAAGCCGGCCTTGTTCAACTCGGCAAAGACCTTGGGGTAGGCACCACCCCGGTCAAAGCCGACCATCACCGGGCGGTCCCCACAGATGACCCGTAGCTGTTCAAGAGGACCCCACATGGTTTTGGAGAGCGACGACGGTGCTCCAGATGAAAAACAGATGGCCCGCCAATTCTCATCGACGATTAACGTGTCGTTCCTACCTGGCTCGCCGTGTCGTCGGCGGGTATTCCAACCTTTAGCCAGTGGAGCAGACCCGGTATAGGCAACGAAGTGATCGTCAACAAAGAACACTTCCGGAGCGCTATCGTCGGCCTCTAGCATTGCCTTGGCTAGAGCTACTTGTACTCTAAGAGGATCAATCTCATCGGCAAGGCCAGCGAGCCGGGGGCGCAGGGTTCGAAGATGAGGAAAGCGTTCCAAGCCGACCAGTGCTCCGGCGTCAGTGTCCAATAGGTGCTTGGTTCCCTCTAGTGACGATGCACCAAGTGCGAATCCAAAGGTTGCAACAAGCAACGTGGCGCTCACGTCGTAGCGGCGTGCGCTACCTGATGGCAACACACCGAACACAGCACTGGCACCCACTCGATCAAAAAAGCCATGCAAAAGCATCGCCCCTGCATAGGCACTTTGGCGGATCCCATCGCTGATGCGGGTAACTACTAGATTGTCGGTGTCGCTACTGTTTCCAAGATCGGGCTTTACTATGGCGGATTCGGCTTCTATGTTTGCTTGATCGGGCTTTTCAACCCCATCAATGACACTGAGGCGTAGTTGTTCGGACTCAGGGCGAACTCGCCGTGCCAGAAGACGGCTCACAGTGGCGGTCGAGACCGAAATTGCAGCGGCGATCTCGGTCCCTGGACGGTTTGCATCCGCCATGGCATAGGCCTGAGCAATCGCCTCATCACTGAGAAGCCGGGGTCGTCCCATAGGTGGGACCAAAGCGGCGGAACCGCCCTTGGATGCTCTGCCCCGCAATCTCGAGATGTATTCGGGTCGCAACTCAAAGAGAGCAGCCACCTCTAAGCCCGAGGCTCCTGCCGAAGTAAGTGCCACGATGGCCAAGTTTCGCATTCCTAGGTCCGCTGGATCGTAGACGAAAACTGCCCGAGGCCCCCAGCTCACCACCATCTCGCCGTTTACCATCGTCTTAGTGAGCTTGAATGGCGCAGGCATACCCGGAAGCAATTCGATTTGTTCTCGGCGTTTTCTCATCTCCTTATCATGGCACTATTGAACGACTTATGCAATTCCTAACATAAAAGAAATCCCTGTTCAAAACAGGGATTGTGGCTCAACTACCGGAGGTCTGAGGCTTCGACGCAGCGATCACTCAGGGTCGTGAGGATGTTGATGATGTCGAAGCTGTCAACGAGATTGTCGGCCAACTCGACCAGCGTGCTGACTATCAGTGATTCTCTACTCATAATTCCCTCGTCTTGCTGGGTTCCCCCAAGAACGGTCGGCGACCCTTGAGGATGAACTACCGGATGCCTCTACACTAATTCCCATATTCCTCGTATTCCTCATATTCCCTGTTTTTCGGGTCTGTTTCTAGCCAGACCCTAGACTGAAAGTCAAACCGAGTGCCACGGTCGATGATTCGATGCGCGAGTTCGGATGGAGATATATCCACAGCAAACGCGTGTGCGCGAAGCATGATCAGGGCGTCTTTCACCGAAAGCTTAGTCTGCACCGAAAGTATCCCCGAGGCTTGGTGCACGGAGAAATCAAAGGTGGACTGGCCCTGGAGTTCGTTGGCGATGGCGCCTCTGGGGACACCGGCTTGCATCACAAGAACAGCGCGGCCGATGATGAGTCATCCCATCATCGCAACTGCCGCCTGTACCAAATGGCCTGGGAACGGGCAGGGCGCTGGACCCAACTGGCCCACAACTGATAACCGACCAGTCACGGATATTCAATGAAGCATTCTCATCTCGATCCACCTCAACATGACAAGTATCACAGATAAGTCTCTTTGCGAGCTTTGCACCCGTGAGTCTGCCTGTGCAGTTGTGGTGGATTTGCGACGAGGGAAAGAAGCGATCTACAACGACTACCTTGACTCCGGCACGTTCGGCCTTATAGGTAAGCGTTGGTTTGAAGGCTCCGAGTCCGGCATCAGATACCGAACGGCGCAATGCCCGTCTTCCCATACTTCGACCCATGGCAGCGATGTTAAGGTCTTCAATCTTAACTTCGCTGTAGTTATCCACCAGGTAACAGGTTAACTGATGGATACTTTCACGACGGACGTATACGGCTTTACGGTCTAACTTGACAAGCTTGGCTTTCGCTTGCCTGTGACCGTGTGATCCGGGTATCCGTCGGATGAGATTGCGTCCAACCCTACGACGCTCATTCATAGTAGCTCTGAGCGGAGCGGGGTTAGGAATAGCTGTCATGCTACCATTGCTGTCTGCGATAGTAGCAAGTGACCTTAGTCCTAGATCGACACCGGCGCGGGGGTCTTTCTTGGACATAGTTGCAGACGGTGGAGTAACTACGCTTGTCTTGATCGCGAGCTGGCAGGAGACGAACAACCGACCCCATCTCTGTGATAGAGTGCGCTTGAGTAGACGAGCATTGTTCTTAGCTAGGTGACGCTGTATTCTGCGCGTGTTCTCCATAGAGCGTAGCGCACCTATCATCGGCAGCACGATTGTTCGATGATCGTCCTCAAAACCCATAGTGCCAGTCGTAAAACGTACTCTGTTGCGGTCTTTTGTTGCCCACCAGCCAAGCTGATCATGCAGACGACATAGTAACTGATCATGTTGTGTGATCGCTATGTCGCCAGTGACACTGATGGTGGTCACGGCGGTCCTCTGGTTGTCGCTAACTTTCTCATTCTCACTCTGAATCAACTTCTGATATTGCCTGGCGTGCCGATTTCTCATCTACGATTGCGCTTTTATTTGCAAATGTGGCTATCAGTGCTTGACGGGCAAGGTTGTTGACCGCTCTCGGCAGACCTCTGGAAACCTGATGAATCAGTCCCAACGCTTCATCTGAAAATAGAGCATCCGTTCGACCTGCCAGCTTCAGGTGATGTAGCGTATAGCTTTTGGTTTCCTCCGATTTCATTGGTGGAACGCTATAGCGAAGCGATATTCTCTGTTCAAGTGCGCTAAAGGTTGAAAGTCGCAGCCGTGCCTTTAGATTTGGCTGACCAACTAAAACCAGAGCAAAAGAGCTGGATGAATCCATATCGCTATTGGTAAGAAATCTCAGCTCTTCTAACTGGGAACCTTCCAAGAGATGAGCCTCGTCACATACCACTACCACCTTTCGTCCCTTTTCCGATTCAGATGCAAGCAGCGAGATTGTCTGGGAGATAAGCGGTGTTTTGTAAAAACAGGGACTCTCGCCTAAATGAGAGACGATCCCTGAATATATCCCTTTAGTTCCAAGTGCCGGATTAGCCAGATAGATAATACTGTGTCTCGATGGCTCTAACAGTGACACTGCTTTTCTCACTGCTACTGTTTTGCCAGATCCAACTTCTCCGGTTATCACTCCAATAGCTGATTCATCAACTAAAAAGCCAATCCGGGCAACTGCTTCTAAGTGCCCCTGGTTGGGGTGGAGATCAGACGGGGATATTTCTTTTGTAAATGGCATCTTTGTAAATCCAAAATGTGAACGTATCTGATCTATGCTCATTTCTCTTCCTCTGCGTTTAGCTCCCTGTAGCCAATTGGAGATCCAAGGTATTTCCTGTGCTGTTTATCCACCAGGGATAGATAGTCAATTCCGGTTGGTTTTATGGTTTCTGGCGAGTGGGCAATGGTCATCGGATGCGAATGGCGGGAGATTTTATGAATAACAGCCTTACCAAAGTCTCTGTCCATATACCGCACATTGATAGCTGAGAGATCGAATGGATCAAAGACCAGATCTACTTTCCTACCTACCAGAGCCTGGTCTACTTCGTAGTCGTTCCCATAGAGGGAAACCGTTGCAGTTTTTGTAACAGTTCTTGATTCAGAGAATAGAAATGCCTCCCTCACAAGAGAAAGATCTGGTATCTTTGGCAGAATGGAGAACCGTTCAAGTGGTGTCTGGCCGGTTTCAGAATGAATCCGTCGGTGATAGACCTGTTCCACCCACCCCTGGAAGCGTTCTTCGAGAACTTCCAGCGAAGAGATATCGCTGTGGGCTACTTCTACTAGGAACTGGTCTCTTACCGTTGATGAAAAAACGCTCAATTTTTCCACGACCCATTGGACGCCCAGGTTTCGAGTGCACTAGCCGAATCCCGAGAACTGCCAGGGCTCTTAGCAGTTGACGCGAGACAAATGGACTCCCGTTGTCGAGATACACGGTACCCGGTATACCTCTTGAGAGTATTCCACGTCGTAGCGCTGCCTGAGCTGAAAGAGTATCTTCAGAATATGTCCAGCGGTGAGCTGTAACCAATCGGGAGTGATCGTCACAAAAACAAAACAAGATTGCCTTCTTTCCGGCAATTACCGGGCCGTGTAAAGCATCTCCCACCCAGAGCTCATTTGGATAGTCTGCCTCAAATCTCCCAAATGCAATGTTTTGACCGCTCAGCTGGGATCTTGTGAGTCCTAAAGCTTTGAAATGACGCTGTGGAGTTCTTTCATTAGGTGACCATCCATTTTGAGTTCTGATGATCTGGGCAATATGGGCTGCTGTTCTAAAAGGATCTTCTTTTCTAAGCTCACATGCTAAAGAAAGCAGATGCTCCGGGGTACGGGGCTCAACATGGCGTGCTGAAGGGTGAAGAGCTTGAAAGCCGCCTTTTCTGTAGGTACGGATCCAGCGGTCGATGCTTTGGCGCGATACCACTACCGGAACTCCGTCAATACCAATATGGGTGGTATAAGCCAACTCGCGTACAAGTTGCCCCCGCTTTGTTTTAGAGAGGGTTTCATCTGCTGCTTCACGAACTATCCCGTAGCGAAATAGTGCTATATCTTCCGCTCGGTGATGTTTTGGCTCTTCCAGTGGATCCGTTGTCACTTTTTCTCCTTTTTGTCGTGCCAATAAATGACAAAAAGAATCATTACTGATTATGAAGGTGCTGGAAAGGGTGAGTTGGTGTTGGAAAGAAGTCTTCCTCCGCACATAACTGACATCTGGGACCATGGGGGACTAGGACCAAAGCGGATGCTTAGAGAACGAACAGCAATCCCAATTGCACTTAGGGCATCTGCGAATAGAGATCCCGCTGGGGCAATCTCAGACAATGTGACATCTAAAACCAGAGCCCAATTGGTGAAGCGTTCTAGGAGTATCTCCAACTTTTCTCTAAAACGTCTGAGCCAGCCTCGGACGGTTGTCTCGGGACGACAGATATTTGCAGCGATCTTTCTATGTCCAAGTCCCTCAGCCTTTTGAACTAAAGCTGACCCGATTACCGCTGCTTCGTCCACCCGGCGAACTAAAAGGTAATCGGGCAGGAGAACCGAGGTCTTAAAACAATCACTACAGCGCGATCTTCGTGGACAAAGCGTCTTAGTGCAGTCACGCATACGAATGGTTCTCGACCTCGCATGTGCCCATTTCCGAAGCACTCCGTTACAGGATGGACAAAAAAGTTTTCCACCCAACAATTCAGCTTCCACAACGTCGGGATCACTAGATACAATTAAGGTCATGGTGCCTCTGGCATCTCTGGGGGACCCTCTTGTAGTTCGGACAAAAAACAGCGAGGGGGTCCCATTTTATTCGGACTCCCTAGTTTGCCCTAACAGATAGCGACAACGCAACTACACAGCCACCTCTACGTCATCATCAGCTTCAGTGACGCCTTGATACCCCCGCGTAATCAACGAAAGCGTCGCCCTACATCTTTTCTCTTGGACTTGAACTGAGGGAAGCCGACCTTCCTGCCCTTTCGTTTGCCGTGTTTAGAGCTAGACCAGTTAGATAGCGCCTGTACGAGGTCAGCTATGCCAGAGGCATATGCCTCTTTGGAGTTATCACCCCACCAAGGAGCGATCCCGTTCTTTCCTTGGTTCCACTGTTTAGGAAGTGCCTCAAGAGTCCACGGCGTCGATTTATGGTCTGAGTTCTCTTTCTTGGCTTCCATGTCTGACTTTACTTTGGTTAGCGCTCCGTTGTAGGCGAAGCGTCTAGCACCAAAGTGAGAACGGATACCAGATGCTACCTGTGGATCTTTTGGCCACTCGACCTCAATCGAAGCCCCTGTGACCGTCCAACCAGTTGGAACCTTCTCGCCGGTATCGTCACATAGCTGCAAATAGTACGCTGACTGACTCTAGTGCATATCTCGGTATTGCTCGAAATCTCCGGTGAGCGATATCTTCCTTGTTGGGTTACCTTCGTCAAGAAGAACTTTACACCCAGTTAGTTCGGACACTTTCTGAGCCTGTGCTTTTGTCCGCATTACTGCGATCATGAGCACACCGCATCAATAGCATGCCTCACTCATTCTCATCAGCAAACTGGCGTTTTCAGGCTGGGGTGGTGTTTTTGGGGACCAAGTAGTCGCAGCTGCGATGATCGACCGCATCGTCCATTATGCCGCCGTGCTCGCCCTCAAAGGCGCTAATTATCGATTGAGGGAACGAGGCATCGAAAGCTTTACCAAGCGTGATGCTGACCGCTGAAGACAAGAGCTGGGGTGTCTGAAACTGTTCACTTTTCGAGCGTTGTAAGTGTTTAGTTTTCGAGCATCGTCCATCGTTACAAATCACTTAAAGTAATTCACTAAAAAGACCGATATACACGTCATGTCACTCAGAGTAGTGTTATCAAGGCGAAATATTTTGCCACTAAGAGATACCGGCCTCGGAAAAGCAACGGCAGCACTAATAGATCAGGGAACGACGACTGAGCCCAACAAGCCAGCAAAACCCCGTGAATGGGCAGCGAAGCCCCGGCATGCATTGCTGTTACATCTAGGTCTCTTTCTGATACCTATAGCGAGCGCAGTGATGAGCAGCATCGTCTTCAGCCACATCATCCGAGAGCCACATACGACAATCTCGCAGTTGGCATGGTTGGCTTCGCTATTGCTCTCCTCGTCATTACTTTTGTTGGTGGTGGAGAGGCAGACCCGGAGATTTCTACCGTTAGTCGCCCTCTTGAAACTGACGATGATCTTTCCTGACCAGGCACCGTCTCGGTTCAAGTCAGCAATGCGTGCTGGATCCGTGAGAAAACTCGAAGAGCGTGTCAAGGCTGTCGACATGAAGGCTCAGGAATTCAAGACGCCGACAGATGCTGCTTCAGTTATCGAACTGGTCGCTTCACTCACGTACCATGACCGTAGAACCAGAGGTCATGCTGAACGAGTGAAAGCCTATGCACTGCTCATAGGACAGGAAGTCGGCCTATCAAAGAGTGACTGCAACAAACTCGTGTGGGCCGCACTGCTTCATGACGTAGGGAAGGTGGCTGTCTCCACTAAAATCCTGAACAAAGGTGGGGCTCTTTCGCCTGCCGAGTGGGAAGAAATACGAAGACATCCCCTTGAGGGCCAGAAACTCTTGGAGCCACTTCTGGGGTGGATGGGTCCATTTGCGAACGCCGTATGGGAGCATCACGAGAAATGGAACGGCCAAGGCTATCCGTTAGGTCTATCCGGGAACAATATTTCCCTCCCTGGGCGCATCGTTTCACTTGCCGATGCCTACGAAGTCATGACAGCCGCACGGTCCTACAAGAGGCCAATGTCTATATTGGAGGCCCGTCAAGAAGTAGTGAGATGTGCTGGGACGCACTTTGATCCTGATGTAGTACGTGCCTTTCTAAACATTTCAATTGGGCGCCTTCGGTTTATGTCGGGCCCTGCTGCTTGGATTGCTCAACTGCCCTTCCTCGGATGGACGGCCCCTGTGGGTCTCCCCGCCGTGGTTGGAACTGTCGGAAAAACGATGGCACTCGTCTCATTCGTGCACGGTGTTGCTCCGTCGGTACTCGTCACGCAAGCAGGCCCTGCAAGCAAGGTTGCAGCATCAGCACTGACTGCGAACACGACTGCAAGCGCAACAGGTAGCACTATGACTCCCGCTCCAGCGTCCAGAACGAGCTCACAGGAGAATTCTCTCCCAGCTCAGGAGTACCAGGGATACGAACTCGACCGAGGTTCGGTGGTAGCACCGCCAGACACATCAAACGGCAGCGCTGCGTCTGCAAGCTCTTCAGGTACGACTCACGGTCGCCCGACATATTCCGACTTGAATCCTGCGACCACAACGACATCTGGGAACGCGGCGGTCAGCCATGCAGCGTCGTTACCGGCGACAACAGCGGGCACAAGACCTGGGAACGCGGCGGTCAGCCATGCAGCGTCGTTACCGGCGACAACAGCGGGCACAAGACCTGGGAACGCGGCGGTCAGCCATGCAGCGTCGTTACCGGCGACAACAGCGGGCACAAGACCTGGGAACGCGGCGGTCAGCCATGCAGCGTCGTTACCGGCGACAACAGCGGGCACAACAGCGGGCACAATAGCGACCACAACGACATCTGGGAACGCGGCGGTCAGCCATGCAGCGTCGTTACCGGCGACAACAGCGGGCACAATAGCGACCACAACGACATCTGGGAACGCGGCGGTCAGCCATGCAGCGTCGTTACCGGCTGGAGCATCGCCGGAAACTGTGACGCCAAGGCACCAAAGCTAACGCTACCCATTCACCGAAGACGGATGGGCCGCGAGATTCAGCTGAATGACGAGCATCTCCCTGGTCACTGTTGCCAGCAACCTATCTTTGACTCACTACGAGCAAGATATTTTTGACCCACGCCACCTATTCGTGACGCACGTCGCAGTTTTCAATATTGCGTGGTCGCAAGTTATGGAATAGTCAGGCCATTCCGCAATGGCTCCTGTGGTAGGTTGAAAGGATTGGTAAATAATTACTGGAATGACTGGTACAGATTTTTGGAGTACTCAGGCGCGGGCAGAGAGCGGTGCGATCTCCAGGTGGCACATGGCACTTGGGTGCCGAGGAGCAAACAGGCCAGCCAGGCAACCATCAGAGCAATTGGCTTGACGGCGTCGGGAGACACGACCATCGTCGTTGCGCTGCTCACAAGGCCAGCCTCGACCCTGTCCTGGAGAGGGACGAGTTGTCCAGCATCGCGGCCCGAATCAACCGGTCACGATGGTGCTAAACTGCTCGGCGTCGAGGCTCGCCCCACCTACGAGGAACCCGTCTACGTTCTCCGCACCGAGTAACGCCCCGGAGGACTCAGCTGTGACCGAGCCGCCATACTGGATGCGAACCATCGCGGCTTCATCTACTCCGGCTAAGTTTCCGAGTTCGTTTCGAATCGCTGTACACATCTGCGCCGCATCGTCGGGCGTGGCGGTCACCCCAGCACCGATAGCCCAGAGCGGCTCGTAGGCAATGACTGCCGCGGCAACCAACTCAGCTGGCCGGTCGCCGAGCGCCGAGGCCACCTGCCGGCGAACCTTCCTTTCAGCAACGCCACTGTTACGCTCTGCGGTGGTCTCACCAACGCAGAGGATCGGCCGCATTGCGTGCCGATAGATGGCGCTGACCTTGTCACGCACGACCTCGTCGGTCTCGCCGCACTGCGCACGCAGTTCGGAGTGCCCGGCAATCACGTAGCGAACGTTCAGCGAGGCAAGCATTCCTGCGCTCACCTCACCGGTATAGGCACCTGAGTCGGCGAAGTGGCAGGTCTGCGCACCGAGCACAACAGGAAGGCGGTAGGTTTCGATGGCGGCCTTCACCGTGGCCAAGGAGGTGAACGGCGGGTGGATGCTCACCTCGCGCCCTGGCGGAATAGGCGAGGCACTCAAGTGCGCAGCGAACTGTTGCACCAAACTAAGCGCCTCGACGTTGTTCAGATGCATTTTCCAGTTGGCGCTTATGAGTATCACACGCTGGTCGCCCATTGTCATGTCCTTTCTATATCTGAAATGAGTGCCGCCGTCAATCCTCTTCTCGCCCTCATACGCCGGGCTTCGGCCTGTCCATAGGCGACCATCGGGTTGGCGCCGATGTCGATGGAGCTTACCCTTGGTCGGCGAGTTCGACCGGTGGCAGGTCGCCCACTTCGTCTTTGGTGAGGTTTAGGCTGATACCGTCATTAACTCCAGTCACGGCGCCGATCGGGATGGCGACCTGTTTTTTGCCCCAAAGGTGCCCTTCATTGAGAAGTACATGGGTCACATGATGATCATGGGGATCAACGACCAGTCCTTGTACTTGTCCGATAGATCCGTCGGTGGCGCGTACGGGTTCGCCACGGCGCACCGTAACCTCACCAACTGGAACACGGTCGGAGACGATTACCTGAGGACTAGCGTTCACGCCCACCCCATCCATTGTGCTCGTTCCATCCATTGTGCTCGTCCCAATCATCCCACTCATGCCAAGTCCGTAGTAGGGATGAGAGAGCATCTGGTCCTGCTTGTAGTCCCACGGTCCATATGCTCCAGACAGGAACTGGGTTTCTTCAGCATCCTCGAGATTTTCGAACTGAGTTACGGTACAGTTTAGGTTGATCTCGGCTCCAGAAGAGCTGACGAGATCGATCGGAACGAGATGGCCCATTCCCGTCCGGTGCTTCGCCTCGACGACCAAATGAGTGAGCGTTCGGGCGACGGGATCGACGACGACACGTCGCAGTTCTCCGCATGTGCCATCGCTACACGACACGTTGCTTCCAATAATGAACTCCGTGTTCTCGCTCATGATAGGCACCTCGTCTTTCTGTAGTCTTGAAGAGTTGTCATATTGTTTCCTTTCTGTAGTGGTTCCGACTCAGTAGTAGCCGAATGGTTGGTAGACACAAATCGGACCAAAGTAATTTTCTGATTGATCCGATTTGAATGTCTCGAACTGACTCCATTTTTCAAAGACCTTGGCCTTTGGCTGATAGTTAGCATTGGGCGTTGTCGTAGTTGTAGTCCGTTCAGAGTTATTGAATAATCGTCGTAGAAGCTGTTCATTTATTTGCCTCACCGGTTGTTTCATTGTCGGCTGGGCGCTGACCGGCGTTGGCGCTATGCAAAACGTTGAGGCCCTCGGCGAGGTCCGCCATCATCCCGTACTCAATCCCATTGTGGACCATCTTCATAAAGTGTCCTGTGCCGTTGTGGCCACAGTGCAGGTACCCGTGCTCTTGCGTGGTGGACCTGCCGGTTCGTCCTAGCGTTCGAGGCGCAGAGTCCATACCGGGCGCAACGATTAAAAAGATCGGCTCGAGGCGTTTGACTACTTCGGTCTCACCCTCAATCATGAGACAGTCGCCCCGTTCAATGTCCCACACGCCGCCACGCGTTCCGCGATCAGTGCGATGAATTCCTTGGCTGAATAGATTCGTGGCGCGGGTCGTATCAACTCGGTATTACGAGTTTCCGCCGTCGATGATGATGATGGTTGTTGCCAGCAACATTAAATTGACCCAGGATCAGCAACATTAAATTGACCCACCCTCCAGTAAGACTTGTCTGTGGAACATTCAAAACCACGGAGGAGTCATCAAATGCTGAAGGGCAGGACATTAATGAATTTAATTGAATTAAGATCACAAGGACACAGCTATCACGAAATATCTAAACTTGCCGGTGTATCTAGGAATACTGTACGCAAGTACGTTCGTGATGGAGCAATGTGCGAAACTAAACCACCTAGAGCCCCTAGGGGATCAAAACTTAGGTCCTCTATAAGGAGATGATTGATGGTTTTGTCAAAGACGGATTGATCAGTGCTCCAGCGATACTCTCTCGAATAGAACCTTTGGGCTATAGCTCTAAAGAAACGACGATCCGTAATTACGTAAAATCTATCAAACCAAATATTCGACCTCACGCCAAGGCGACCATTCGCTATGAAAGCAAACCGGGAGCTCAGATTCAACTTGATTGGGGACTCTTTGGTTATGACGATCACCGAGGAACAAGGAGAAACATCGCTGGACTTATGGTGACAATGGGTTATAGCTAAAGGGTCTATCTAGAGTTTGCCCTAACAGCTGACATCTATGGCTTTTCTACCTGTTTGATCAATGCTCTTTATTACTTTGGTGGCATAACCGATGCATTTCTTACCGATCACATGAAAACAGTTGTCCTTGGTGGCTCAACCACTCAAGGATGGGACCTAAATAGTCACACGAGCGACTTGGCTAAATATTTAGGTATATCAATCAAGTTAGCTCCAGTGAGAAGACCCCAGACAAAGGGCAAAGTAGAACGAGGAATACGATACGCCAAGGATAACTTTTGGCCAGCACGTACTTTTACCAACTTAGCCGACTTGAATGAACAGGCTCTTTCTTGGTGTCGACAAACTGATACGAGAGTACATAATGGCCTTGGCGAGACTCCCCTAGAAGCATTTGCCAATGAGTCGCCCTATCTTCGGCCTCTTCCGAAACGAAGTGAACTTTATCAATTTGAACGTCAGTTTAGAAAAGTTGGTGCTGACGGATTCTTTTCTTTCGCCGGAGTTAGATATGGAGTTCCTTGGCGGTTTTCCCATAGGGTTGTCAGCGTGATTGTTGAGAACAATGCTCTTTTGGTCTTTTTAGATGAAGAGCTAATTGCTACTCACGCACTCTCTTACAAAAAGCGCTCCATGGTTTATCTGCCCGAACAATATAAAGGCATAGAGCGACATGGATCTTTCATAGGGCCTGTTCCAATTGCTAGGCAATACGTTAACACCCAAGTACAACAACGTTCACTTGGGGTTTACGAGGAGGTTAGCCTAAATGCTTGAGTTAGAAGAACTTCGTTTGATTCTTATTGAATTAGGACTGAGCCGATCAGCAGAAATCCTAGAGTCCAAGCTTACAAGTGCCACTGAGGCGAACTACTCCTATTTGGCATTTGGTAAAGATCTACTTAGCCATGAGCTCTCGACTAGGCGCGAACGAGCCTTTGAAGTTCGAATGCGAACGGCAGGCTTACCTTCCAAAAAGCGTATATCTGACTTCGACTTTTCCTTTTGTCCTTCGCTCGATAAAGCAGTAATCGATGGCTTGTGCTCATTGGCATTCGTGGCAACTTCGTCAAACGTAGTCCTACTTGGACCTCCTGGGGTTGGTAAAAGCCACATCGCTATAGGTCTTGGAATGGAAGCCATCATTGGCGGATACAGCGTCTACTTTACAACGCTATCTAAAATCGCCGATGATCTGTCATATGGGACATCTGGAGCTAGATTTAGAAAATACATCACTCCAAAAGTACTAATTATCGATGAAATCGGATACCGAGCCATCGACCATGTAGCCAGCAATGCCTTCTTTGAGGTAATTAGCGCCAGGTACGAAACTGGATCGATAATTCTCACTTCAAATAAAGGATTTGGAGAATGGAGTGAAATATTTCCTGATGTCATCCAAGCAACAGCAATTTTGGATCGTCTGTTACATCACTGCACGGTAATCAATATCAAAGGAAACTCCTATCGCTTACGTGATCGTGTAGCCCAAGGTATCTACACCAGCCCTCAGGCAGCTGCAGCTCATAGACAAGGAGAAGTAGTGACAAGTGAGCGGTGATTAGTTGATAGCCAACTTCACCTTAGCGACTAGAAATCTTCAATTCGAGCCTCTTTAGTGGGTCTTTGGATCCTACGGTTGACTCTTAGGCCTACTTGAGCTTCAAGGATCACAGCCAGCCCTTCGTCGAATGACAACGACAGAGAGGCTGGCTCTTGTTTTGACGATTGAATTCATAAAGCGATCCATTTAGCGCTAGTGACCTCCAATGATCACAGACGATTAGTTCGCTCTAGTCAATGACCATTTGAGAACGCCTAGCTAGTGTTGCCAGCAATAGCTAGCACCCATGAAGATGCATATGGGTAACCATACCCATATGCATCTTCATGGGCCTCACCCAGATAACTCCCCGATGTCACCACCATGGCTGCAGTGGGATGTTCTTAGTCAATCTCAGTCTGGGTGAATGTGTAAAAACCCTTAGTTGTCCGCATTCACCCATGATTGCTAATAGCCATCACCAAGGGCCAGGAATTACTTGAGACGTTTCCTTGGCACCCAATCACAACTATCCATAAGGAGATGTAAGTGGAAGATAAAATCCCCCTAGGCAACGCTATGGCAACGCCAGTATGTCATTACTGTGGGAATGCAATTACTGGTACTAAGCCAAGAATCTACTGTAGCGACAGATGTCGAGTAAATGCATGGAAGCTCCGTAATAGAAACAAGGTCCCCATAGCGAAATTGCCAAAGGGCAATAAGAGAAAAGATTGCACCGTCTATGAATGTCCGCAATGTGAAACAAGATACCTAGGAGTCCAGCGATGTGACGACTGTGGCTTGTTCTGTAAGAAGGTCGGAACAGGTGGACTCTGTCCCTCTTGTGATGAAGTAGTAGCCTTCATCGATCTCATTTGAGGATAAGACCACCAAAAGCTACTATCGCGCGTTGGATTGCTTTCCTGTAAATATTAGGGACCAGGACACCACAGCTTTTAGGGTAACGGAGCCTGCCAAGGAAGTTGTCACTTTCGCACAATCTAAGCTACCTCCTTTCGTCTCCCTTTTGGTCCATCTCCAACCGACTTATTCGTAGGAATAATAGGTACCTCTGATACTGGATCCCAGTCTCTGCATTTGCCCGAGATCCACCGTCCTGGTTTGGATTTGCGAGCTCCCTCGTAGAGCTCGCGCCGTCTATTTAGTAGCTCAATATGTTCGCCACTGTGTGCTTGTTGTGGAGTTACGAATTTGATGCCAGAGTGCTGATGGTCGTTGTTGTAGTGATCAACGAATTCACTCATCCACTTACGCGATTCTTCTATTGTGGCAAATCCTCCATAGGGATAGGTTGGAAAGTACTTCACGGTCTTGAAGAGCGACTCGATATGAGCATTATCGTTAGATACCCGAGGCCGTGACCTTGATATATTTACATCTAGCTCATATAAGTACTCAACTAGTGACCAGCCCTTCATAGGTGATCCATTGTCGCTGTGGATCACCTTCGGGACCATATTCTCTCTAGCCATTGCTCGCTTTACGACTCTCTTTAGCTGCTCAGAGCTTTCGGATTCGTATACTTCCCATCCGACTATCTTCCTCGAATAAAGGTCGATGATCACATAGGCGTAGTAATAGATACCCCTAGCTGGTCCATTTAGCCAGGTGATATCAAGTGTCCAGATGTCACCTGGTTTTACTGCTGTGTGCACTGGTCTAGCTCTCTTCTTCGGCGGTTTCGTCCTGCTCCTGCGCTTGTTTAGATTGCTATCGGCTAGTACTCGATAGAAGGTCCTCTCAGATGCAATGTATCTGCCCTGATCAGCGAGCTTTGGAACTATTTGGGCAGGGGTAAGAGAGGAGAACTTACTCGAAGTACACACTTCGATGATCTCATGTCTCTCTTCCTCCGATAGTGCGTTAGAGCGACGTTTGTGTACAGCTCCTCGCCGGCGATCTGTAGCACCAGATTCCCATCGCCTAAATGTACGAGTGGATATCTTCAAAACTTCACAGGCTTTGTAACATCTAGCACCTGCATCTACTGCTTCATTGATTAGAGCTACAGCTTGAGCTCGAACGTTGTGATCTAGATACAGAGGGGAGAGACTAGACGTCCCCTTCTTCCCCCCAGATCTCTCGTACTTTTTTTTGAAGAACCAATAGAGCAGCAGCTTCTGCTAGCGCCTTTTCTTTCCGTCGAAGTTCAGCTTCAATTCGTACTCTAGCTTTACGTTCTTTATCAAGTTCCGCCTGGTGAGCCCTATTAGCAGCACTCTTGTTGTCAAGAGCTGACTCTAGGGTGTTGCGCCACTCCTCCAGGTCTACTGCTAGAACTCCATTTGATCTCAACCAAGAACCGAGTTCGTGCTCATTCATCGCAGCTGTGTCAACAACAGCTTTGATCTTGTTGATCTTATCGCTGGCTGAATTTGCACTAGCCTTGCGCTCTGAGTTCCACTGGTAGACAACGTTTGCATTGATTTCGTTATCCCTTGCAATCTTGGCGATAGCACCAGGTGTAGCATCTCCTGAATTGTCGAGCTCATATAGAGCTGCAACTACTTTTTGCTTTAGTTCTTTGGGGTACCTTTTCATGTCCATTCCATCTTCGCCCTCTTATAAACAAAAATCAAGCTAGATGACAACAATCTTGGCAGAGAGGGCTAGTTCAGGGTTGTGAGGGTGGTAGAAAGATCCAAGGTTGAGATCAGCCTCAGGCGTGTTAGTGCCAAGGTGCCTCCGCTGTACATCTGCCATCTAACTTCGGTTTCAGCAGAGCGACGTCAGTGAATTTTTAGCTACCGCTAAGATCGGTGAAAGTGCTAAGGATCGAAGTGGGAAGTCGGGAGAATAGGACACGTAGGTCGTTTTAGCTATTGCCGCAATCAATTCAGGCCACCTATTAGAGGTGGCCTGAGAACGTCTTTTGAAGTCAAAGTTAAATGCGTAGGCTCGTGAGGTAAGTCGGAAGATTACGACAGCGATGCCGACATGAGATCGAATTTTTCATGTGGCGCTCATCTCCGTTGTACTTCTTTCGATTACCAGCGTGGATGAATAGATGATCTTAGATACTGGTCGTAGATGTCAACTACGCCGGTATCTATTGATGCTCCCAGATCGAGATAGTCAGTAGCTGCTAAATTTCCCTTGAGCTGGCTGATATTTCGCGCACCAGGGATAACTGTTGATACTGCGTCATGAGAGAGAATCCAAGCTATTGCCGCTGTAGCGGGCGCAACTGCGTTCTGTAGGTTGGCAAACCTCTTGGCTGCTTGGAGGCCTACTTCGTAGTCCACTCCCGAGAAGGTCTCTCCTACGTCGAAAGCTTCGCCCTTCCGATTGTAGTTGCGGTGGTCGTCTTGACTAAAGATGGTCTCTTTTGTGTACTTGCCGCTCAATAGCCCTGACGCTAGTGGAATTCTTGCGATTATCCCAACTCCAGCCTCTTTGGCGCTTGGAAGTACCTCGTCGAGGGGTTTTAGTCTGAAGGCGTTGAAAATGATTTGAACTGTTGCCACGTTCGGCCTCTTAATCGCTCTTAAGGCTTGAGAGCAAGTTTCTACGCTGACGCCGTATTTTTTGATAGCGCCTTCGTCAACGAGGCGATCAAGGTCGTCATAGACACTTTCAATATCGAAGACCTCGTCTGGTGGGCAGTGCAATTGTGTCAAGTCGAGGCTATCGACTCCTAAATTTGTCCGCGAACGATCGATCCACGCGGAGAAGTTTTCGTAGGTGTAAAAGGAGCTGTCGAGAGGAGCCCTTCGCCCCATCTTGGTGGCCACAATGACCTTATCTTTGTCAATAGTCTTGAGGAATGAGCCGATTATGCGCTCACTCCTTCCATCGCCGTAGACGTCGGCGGTGTCAAAGAAGTTGACGCCGGCCCCATAGGCATTGCCTAGTATTTCAAGTGCCTGTTCTTCTGATACATCCCCCCAGTCGCCGCCTAGTTGCCACGTGCCAAGACCAAGTGCAGAAACTGTAAAATTCGCTCGCTGTATCTGTCTATTTTCCATGATTAATACCCTAGTGAAGTGCAGCCATTGATCAGATTCCTGCCCTTTTTAGAAAGTGACAAAGGGAGAGGAGGATTTGATGGAATCTGCTTGTGGAAGGGGCCACTGCGGCTGATGCGGAGGAGCTCACTTAGGGCGAAGACGCTCGAGATGGTAGTTCTCATGAGGAGGTTTTGGCTCATAGCTATCGATCCATCCAAACTTGGTCGGACCGTGAAAGGCGGTTACCTTAAACGCCGTCGGTGCAATGGAAAACCATAACTTCATCTCGGCTTCCACCGCGGTCCTTGATTTAGCTTTGATCTTTAGTGAGTCACCGACGGCTGTATTGATTCATGCACCGTGGAGGTCGGTCGCGATTTCAGTTTCTAGACAGTTTCGGCGCTATGAGCTGAACGGTATACCTTGGAAGTACAGTTATTCGATTGATTTGCTAGGCGTCGAGGAGAATCATAAGGTCGTTTAGATCTTGCCCAACATACTTTGCTCTTGCGCCAAGGTTTTCGAATGGAGCTCGACGTCTATTTACCCAAAATGTGTCAAAACCGTAGGTGGAGGCACCATTTATGTCCCAACTATTAGATGATACAAAGAGGATTTCAGCCTTTGAACATGCGGTAAAGCCGAATATTTGGTCATATGCGATTGGGCTAGGTTTGAAGACGCCTCCCGCTGAAGCCGAGACAAGATAATTGAGTGAGGAGTGCAGTTCATCGTTCTTGACGGCGATCTTGATAGACGACGGAGTTCCATTGGATACAACCATCGTTTCGAAGTTTCTATTGAGTCGGGCAAGAACGGTACCAACTTCGTCGAATGCGGGAAGGTCAAGATACGATCGCGCAATGTCCTCAACTAATTCGTTGGTATGGTCGAGGCCGAGAAGTTCTATTGAATAGACGAGTGCATCGGCCGTGATTTCATCGAAGTCCTTGAAGTCTCCGGTAAGTGATCGTAACCAAGTGAACTCCAGTTGAAATCTCCGCCAAAGTGATACAAGTTCTATACCTTTGTCGCCAAAGTAGCGAACGCATGCATCTTTGGTGCCATCGGTATTCAGCAGAGTTCCGTAAAGGTCGAAGGCGATTACTTTGTAGTTCATTTCATACTCCGATCGAACTAGATTGTCGAGGACCATTACTTCTAGTAAGTGTCACAATCTCGAATTAACTAGCTCTCGTCTGTAAGAATACTTTCGAAATCGACTCTATGTAGCCCCTAGGCAATCGATTGTGGCTGAAGGACTTCAAGTTCAACAAGTGTGCCCCCTTGAGTAATTGTTAGAGGCAACATTTGTCACTGCGGAACTACGAAACTAGCGCTCTCAAGACCCTCGGAACTTATACGAGCGCTCGAGCCGCTTCAAGAATTGCCGACGGATCTTTGCGCTTGGTGTAGTCGAGGTCGAAGAAGTTTGCGACGACGGTGGAGTCGCGGTTTACTATCAAGGTTGCAGGTACCGGTAGTTCGATTCCTTCGCCTGTACGCATGATATCAAGGCCAAGCTTTTCGTAGACATCTATTAGGTCTTTGGGTAGTGAAAACACTAGGTTGAGCGATCTAGCTACACTTTGGCTTGGATCGGCGGCAATCGGGAAGGTCAGTTCCCTCTTTTGGATCGTCGCACCTATACGGTCGATCTCTTCTGGTGCGATCGCTAGCAGCCACAACCCTTGTTCTTCGAATTTGTGAATCAATTGCTGGTAGCTCTGAAGCTCCATGTTGCAGTACGGACACCACCCGCCTCGGTAAAACTTGATAACTCCCGGACCCTTGGACAAAGCGTCCTCCAAATAAAATTTCGAGCCATCGCTAAGGTCTAGTTCGAAGCTCGGAACCTTGTCGCCGACCTTTACAATTCCTTCGCCAAAGCCGCTATCTTTGAGCAGCTGAGTTGCTCGATCCATCACGGCAAGAGTCTCTGTATCAATTCTCTCTCGAGCCCTCTGGTTGTAAAAAAGTAAGTCGTCTACGAGTGCCAACTAAAACCTCCGGAGAAACTTCGAATCAATTATCAGAGTTATATAACCGTCTAAAGGCTGATAAATTTCTCTCGGTCGAGCTCTATCCGATTGTTAGTCGGTGATTGGTTGCTTGAGAGATATGACAACTTCGAATAGTAGTTCGTCAATTCAGTCGTTAAATCTGATTTCGTACCCCTTGAATTCGTATCTTTCGATTGAGAGCTTCCACTTCGCACATTATGGACCTTTACAACTATCTTGCCTTGTGAAGATGGATGGGAAGCCTTCGCGCGCCTTCTAGCTCGTTCGCTACTTTTTTGAGGTAGATCAGCAATCAATGGAGCTATGGCGAGCGTTATGAAAAGTAGCAAGAGTGCTACGAAGATTAAGATTGTCATAATTATTGCCGCCTCTTTTGAGTCCACTTTGTACATGAAGCTTCGACCCCTAAGTTAGGAATCTGCTTAGACTGACCTAACCGTAGCCATAGTGATGAAAGGGATTTTCAGAAGAGCTTCAGGTTGCGCGCGGAGGTCCAAAGGGAGAGTGCTTGACGACTCACAAACGTAGTAATTGGGCTGTTGAAGGTATCGCAAAGGTTTTTCAGGTTCCTATGTGCGTGGACTTGGCATAATTTGAACCTTCTGATGCAAGTGAGTCGACCCAAAGTGTCCGAGGCAGGCGGAATGGTAATTTGAACCTGCCTCGGTCTGTTTGGCGCGATTAATTGAAATTAAATGTGCTTAGGTATTTGTTGGCTACTCTTGTATAGCTTTGACCAAGAGAAACTCTTCAAAGCCATGGTGGCCGAACTCGCGACCGATTCCAGATTTTTTATATCCGCCAAAGGGGGCGTTGGGGTTGAAAGCTCCTCCATTTATCTCCACTTGACCAGTTCGAATCTCGCGCGCAATGGACCTGGCTCGATCTTGAGTCGAGGCCCACACTCCTCCCGCCAAACCGTAGTCAGAGTCGTTTGCAATCGAAATAGCCTCTTCTTCGGAGTCAAATGGCATGATCACAAGAACCGGGCCGAAGATCTCCTCCTTGGCGATGGTCATATCTGAGGTGACATTCGAAAAGATCGTTGGTTTGACGAAGTAGCCAGTTTCGAGCCCTTCGGGTTTTCCAGAACCGCCTGTTACCAAGGTAGCGCCCTCCTCGATTCCGATTGAGATGTAGCGCTGAACCCTATCCCATTGTGCCTGTGATACTAGGGGACCAAGGCGCGAGCTCCTAGCAAATGGATCGCCAACGGTCATCTTTTCAGCTGCATTTGCGGCGATCTGCTCTGCCTCTGTAAGTTTGCTGCGATGAACAAGCATTCTTGTTAGCGCCGAGCAAGTCTGCCCAGAGTTTAGAAATGCCTTTGACACTCCATCTGCGACAGCTCGATCGAGATCTGCGTCCTCCAGAATAATATTTGCGCTCTTCCCGCCTAGTTCGAGGGCGACTTTTGCAATTCGCGAGCCGCAGATTTCGGCTATGCGTCGTCCCGCGCGTGTGGAGCCTGTGAAAGAGACCATGTCAACGTCAGGGTGTTTGGCGATTGCCTCGCCAACGACTGGTCCAACCCCGCATACGAGATTAAAGACGCCAGCTGGCAGTCCAACTTCATCGATTATCTCCGCGAGAAGAAAGGCGTTCAAGGGTGCTACTTCGGATGGCTTCAACACGACAGTGCAACCAGCAGCGATCGCGTAGGCAACCTTGGCCGCAATTTGGTGAAGTGGATAGTTCCAAGGCGTGATACAACCGACGACACCGATCGGCTCACGTACGATGATTGAATTTCCCGAGCGCTCCTCGAATTCAAAATCTGACGCGATCGCGGCAGCAGTGTTGAAAGAATTGATTGGTAGGCCAACTTGGATCAAAGAACTTAGATTCTTGACCATTCCGACCTCTTGAGAGACGATCGTAGATATTTCGTCGAGGCGAGCCTGAAGTCCTTCAGCAATTCTGGTGCAGTACTTAGACCTCTCCTCAACTGACACCTTTGACCACGTATTGAATGCTCGTTTGGCTGCCTGAACAGCGGTCGCGACGTCTTCGGCGGTACCTTCGGGTACCGTCGCCATGACCTCTTCGGTCGTGGAATTTACTACTTCGATAGTCGATGTTGAGGTGGATTTAATCCACGATCCATCGACGTAGATGGCGTCTCTTGTTATCATCATCTTCCCCTTCTTGAAAATTTTTAATATTGGAGATATGCCGTGTCGCGGCGTACGCCAACGACCCCTCGGGCTAATTTCTCCCCTAATCGTATCATTTTGAGGCTAGATCCGTATTTGGTAATGAAATAGCGCATTTCGTTTCGTCGTCAAAAGGGCAGGTAGCTACCGAAGATCAAAACGACTCTTTGATGGCTCTAGAAGTACGGAAGGTTTATCGTTGAGCCCAGCAGGGTATGACGAGCGCAGGGCCAAATTTCGGCCTTGGATCACACTTGAAGTTCGATTGTGTCAATTCGTTGAAATTGAAGGTAGAAATCTTCAGGTGGACGATCCTATGCTTCGAGTGAACTTTTGACGATTTCGATTAAGGCCGGTATCGAAGGAGTCCAACCGAGCTCCTCTGTGATCCGCAGTGAACTTGCGACTAGCTCGGGTGCGTCACCGCTCCTCCGGTCGGCAAATTCAATCTGTGGAGCTACCCCCAGTAGATCACCAATAGTCTTTACCACTTCTAAATTCGAGTAACCGTTTCCATTTCCTAGATTAAATACTTTGTACGAACCATCCGTTGAGCGCCCTAGCGCTAACTCGGCGGCACGTGCTAGATCGACAACGTGGATGTAGTCCCTTACGCAAGTTCCATCTCGGGTGGGATAATCGGAGCCAAAGATGGTAACTGCTTCGTTTCGTTGGATTCGCGCTGTCGCCACCGGAATAAGGTGAGTCTCCGGGAGGTGTCGTTCGCTTCGACCTCTAAAGGTGCCTGAGACATTAAAGAACCGAAGGCTGGTACCGGTGATTCCGTACGCCTTGGCGTAAGATTCAATCGCCATATCCATCGTTAACTTTGTCATTCCATATGTGTTGGCCGGTGATGGCGGAGTATCTTCCGTGATAGGTGAAGCAGCTGACACCCCATATACCGCCGCCGTTGAGGCAAAGACGAAACGTGGGATCTCCCTTATTCGAGCAAACTCTAAGAGGCGTTGTGTTCCGATTACGTTATTTTTCCAGTAGAGTGCTGGGTTTTGAACCGACTCTTCGACACGCGAATGTGCAGCGAGGTGAATTATTCCATCGAATTTTTTCCCCTCATCGAATATGTTGAGGGCGTCGGAAATATCGCCTTCGATGAAGTTCGCATTGACGGCTACGGCGTCTCGATATCCACGAGAAAGATTATCGAGAACGTCGACGTCGTGGCCCTGTGAGACAAGGTACTCGGTCATGACGCTTCCGATATATCCGGCGCCGCCGGTAATTAGGATCTCCATTTTTACCTCCTGGCATTCTTGTGTTGGTCTCGCGTGTGGACGGACAACTACTTCCTGTGATACTCAATTCAGATGGATTCGTGTCCATTTGGGTCCAATTTGTAATTTTGAGTTACGGCGACGTCAGAGCTGCAACTCAATTTCTTGGCTAAGTTTCGATAGGTCGTCGCTGGTCATTCGATGAATATCCCCCATTGAAGATCTTTTGTCTCAAATGGTTCAAGCAAATGGCTATCAGGCTCGAGGTTGAATGCGTTAGGTGGACCGGTCATAGGCTCAAGGGCAATCGAAGCATTTGAGGGGTTTGAAGAGTCAAAGTAAGCCTGAACATGGTCGAAGTTTTGATCGTAAAAGATGCCGCACTTGCGAGTGCCATCAGTTATGTAGGCTCGATCGAATGAATCCAACATTGCGTGATCTGGTGTGGATTGCCGCGCCTGGCCGCTGGAGTTGATGAGATCTGTAAATGCATAGTCAAGGTAGGTCTCCCCAATCCTTCGCGGAGATCTAAAGTCGAGATCGACGATGTCGGCGGAGGGTCCAACGAGTGCTTTGAGTGAAGCGGAATCGTCGACCGATACCTTCTCAACTGGATTCTTTCTCTCGTCCACCAGCCATAGTTGATTGGCTGGAATATACAAAGAGCACTCCTGAACCGGTCTATTTGGAATTTTTAAGTAAGGGTGCGATCCAAATACAAGGGGAGCTGAGTTGGTTCCCCGATTTTCGAAGTTTATCGATATAAGTAGCAATGCATCTTTGAGCTCGAAGGTGATCGTCGTCTCAAGAATGAAGGGCCATCCGGGACTTGGTACTAGGAGATAGCGAAGTGCGAGAGTGTCAACACTGTGAGAGATAAGATCGAACTCCTGCCATCGCACAAGGCCGTGAATTGAATTATTCAACGCTATCTCATTGATCGGTAACTGATACGAGACTCCTTGGTGGTCGTATCTGCCGTCAGCGACTCTATTTGCCCATGGAATGAGCATCTGACCTCTGGCCTTTGAGACCATCTCGTCGATCGGAGTCTCTTCTACATAGCTTTCATTCTGGAATGTAAATGACCGAAGAGTTGCCCCGACGGAAGAAATTATCGCGGAGGTTTCACCCTTTTTGAGATGGTACTGAATTCCAGTTGGGTGGAACGTCTCTCTGTTCGTGGTCAATTTGAACTCCCTCTTTGACTCAATCGCATCGATTACCTTCTATTTCGACGAAGGTTATGCCCGCCTCGTCATTTAGCGGGCATTTCATTTGCATCTTAGGGATGTCAAACGTTCTTCTCGTGATCGGCAATCGTCGAAGTTGAACTGTTGTAGGCCGCGTTTGAGATGTCTAATGTCGTCGCCGTAGCCGTATTGCGAGGGCTCGACGTCTGAAGTAGGTCTTTCAACCTAGAGAGTGCCCACTCGTCGAGGGTGTCTATCGGATCAGAGAAGGTTCTAAGGCCACCATTTGCTTCCATTGCAGAAGCGATTAGTTCCCGCGCCATGATTGAAGGCCTTGTGAGCGCACAGTCGTGGTCGTTGATCCATAGGTTTCCATGGAGCGGAGCCCTGCTTCGAGCGTTCAGTACCGCTGCCCGACTTCCAGGCTGGCTAACGTCCTGAAGAGGGGGATTCCAATGCGGAGCGATGTCGGGCGAAATCCTCATAGCGTCGAATAGGCCGACCGATGGAAGAATCGGTGCTCCGCAGCCGACTAGTGTCGCTTCACTGCCAATGATTTCGCGGATTCCGCTGAGAACTTCGCGATAAGGCTCTGTTGTTGGGTCGTCTGAAATTAAGCCAGCGTAGAGGTAGTCGAGTTTGAAGTAGGTAATCCCCTTATCGGCTAAGTACTTGAACGTATCGAAGATTGAGCTTCTCACATTCGAGTTTTTGAGATCGGTAACTAAGAGCCTTTGTTGCCAGTTGTAGCCAGCACTTTGGTTTGGTGCAATGAAGGACGGATTGTCAATCACGGATTGAGATTTTTCCCCAATGAGAAATGGGGCTACCCAGATTCCAACGTTGTACCCAATATCTTTTACGGTCTTTATCGTGGCGTCGAGGTCCCCAAATCGGCTAGAGGGCCTCCAAGTTCCGAGATCGATCTGCCATCCGTCATCGATCTGAATGGTATCTACATTTAATTTGAGAGCGGCAATTTTTTCGGCCTCGGAGGTGATATCTGCCGCCGTCACATTCGTCCAATAGCAGTACCATGAACACCAAGCAGGCTCAATTGCGGATTTGAAGTTAACCTGAAGGCGCAGCGCGTAGTCGCGTGACAGTGCATCTAAAACACTTGGAATTGAGGTTAATGCTGGCCAAGCGCGTACTTCGATTGCACTTGTAGATTCCACTAAAAGCGCTGAGGAGGTGGCTATGGTATTCATTTCACGCCCAAGTGCAGTGAAGTTACCATGCGGAATGCCCGAACTATCTTCTATTACTGTTGCGGTGATGTGTGGTACCAAGCGCGGAAGGTCAACTCCTTCAAATGAAAGGATTGGCGTACCGTCACCTGGATCGACAATAAGCCATCCGTCTGAGACGAACCTTCCCGGCCCGCTAGGATCGACAAATCCGGGGCGAAAGGCCATAGTCTCCCAGATCTCTCGTTTTGGCCTAGGTGAAGTTGAAAGTGTGGAGTAGCTTGCCGAAGGGCTCCAGGACTGCCAACCTAATTCAAAGACTTGGGCCGAATTGGAATCGATCGGTAGAAGAAAGTTGGCCGGTTTCGTCTCAGATGGCATAGGTGGATCCTCGTGTGCGCGAAATTGAATTCAATCTATCAGTAAATGTTACTCTTTGATACTTTTTGTGAGAATTATGGACATTTCCAAAAATTTTTCAGCTGGGTGATTGAAGTATTGAGCATCCATTTCCGACGATTTCCCCATAAATACTCGTTTGTAGTGGTGTTTCTAGATACAGCGATCAGCTGGCGAGGCAATGAGACGTTGCGGAGCCTCGAGCAAATGTGGGAAAATGTTAGAAAAAGTAACAAATTTGTTGCTTCTGCGTTGCAAATTGTTTTCCAACGTGTTAACTTCGAATGGGGCAACGCTCTAAATGGGCTGCGATGCTGGGGTTAGCATCGCGATAAGTAAAAGGGGGGAAATCAAGATGGGCTATCAAGGCTCAATCTCACGATTCTTCAAACGCAGTAGTAAGGGCATAGCTTTAGGCTTGTCAGTGGCTACATTGGCAGCCGCTTGCGGCTCAACCGCATCAAGTAGCAGTACCTCTGCACCAACTACATCTGCTGGTGTAGTGCACTTGACCTTCTGGTCATGGGTGCCCGGTCTGCAGACGTCTGTAAACATGTGGAATAGCTCACATCCGAACATTCAAGTCAAGCTCGACGAGGTGACTTCGGGCGCCGCTGGCACATATGCGAAGATGTTCTCCGCTTTGCAAGCCGGTAACGCACCCGACCTTGGTCAGGTTGAATATCCAATTCTTCCGAACTTTGAGCATGTGGGTGGACTCGTGAACTTGGCTCAATATGGAGCGAATTCCATTAAGAGCCAATTTGTGCCTTGGACGTGGAACCAAGTTTCACAAGGTAGTGGAGTTTACGCTATCCCTCAAGATACCGGTCCTATGGGCTTGTTCTACAGGGCAGATCTATTTACCAAGTACGGCTTAACTGTACCTACGACGTGGGCCGAATATCTAACTGACGCACAAAAGATTCATCAGCAAAATCCAAATGCCTACATCGCGGCGTTTCCGGCATCTGACTCAGCTTGGTTCTCTGCACTCGCGTGGCAGGCAGGAGCCAAGTGGTTCAATACCCAAGGCAATTCATGGGTGGTCAACATGGCTGATCCCGCGACGCAGCAGGTAGCGAATCTTTGGCAGACCATGATCGCTCAGGGATTAGTTAAGGTCGAACCTGACTTTTCTACCGGATGGTATAAGGATCTTTCAGACGGAACGATTTTGACTTGGCCAACAGCGGTCTGGGGCGAAAATACAATTGCCACTAATGCCGCAACCACTTCAGGCGATTGGCGAGTTGCACCGATGCCAAACTGGGGAACGACGACAGTGGACGGTAACTGGGGTGGCTCTACTACCGCAGTATTCAAAGATACAAAGTATCCAGCTCAAGCAGCTCAATTTGCAGAGTGGCTGAATACTAATTCCGGAAGTATCAATAACATGATTACTACTGGTGGTCTTTATCCTGCATCGCTCGCAGGCCAGAAATTGCCGGCGGCAAATACGCCGGTAGCCTTCTACGGTGGTCAAAACATCTGGCAGGTCTTTTCTCAGGGTTCGAAGGCAGTCAACACAAGCTTCCTCTGGGGTCCTGTGATGTCGACGACCTTTACACAGCTAAATGACGCTTTTGCCAAGGCGACCACAGGGTCTGGAACCTTAGCAGATGCCGTCAACACTACGCAAAGCTCTACGATTTCAACTATGAAACAGCAGGGATTTACAGTAGCGGCTGGATAGGCGCCACGATCTCAGGCTCTTAGAGCGTTGACCTTCGGGAGCTCTGGTGGCCCCACCCGCTACCTGAGCTCCCATGGAAGGTTGAACCTTGACAGAGAGCTTTTCATGCCACGTTCAATGCTAGAGGGGGAGCATACAAGTGACAACAATAGACCTTCCTGGAAGGGCAGGCGAACCCGCGAACTTAAAGCAAGGAAAGGCTGTTGCGGGAAAGGAACGTATGAAGCGGTCTAGGGGAAACAAGGTTGCACCTTTGATGTTCCTCACGCCGTTTATGGTTCTTTTCGCGATCTTTTTCTTATTGCCGATCGGTTACGCGATCTACCAAAGCCTTTACCACAGTCAAGTATCTGGATTGGGGCTAGGTCCAAATTCCACGGTTACGAAGTTTGTCGGACTCAGTAACTTTTCTTCGGTCCTTCATGACCACAGCTTTTTTTCAGGCCTTGGAAGAGTTATCCTTTTTGGGATCGTTCAAGTGCCGATTATGCTTGTGCTGGCAACCCTGCTTGCACTTCTTCTAGATTCAGCGACGGTTCGCCTCAAGCGCTTTTTTCGACTCGCATTCTTCCTTCCATATGGTGTTCCAGGTGTAATCGCTGCGATCTTATGGTCGTTCCTCTATCTGCCCGGCCTTAGTCCAATCGTTTCGGTCCTCAAAAGCGCAGGCTTTGGAACGAAAAACTTCTTGGGGATTCACAGTGTCCTATGGTCGATTGCAAACATTATCACCTGGGAGTACACCGGCTACAACATGTTGATTATCTACGCCGGCCTGCAGGCAATTCCTCCAAGTCTCTTCGAGGCGGCACGGATCGATGGTGCTAGTGAGATAATGGTTTCGCTTAGGATCAAACTTCCCCTGATCTTTTCCTCGATAGTTCTGACAGCGGTATTTTCGATCATTGGAACCCTCCAGCTCTTCTCAGAGCCGCAAGTGCTGCGCGCAGTAACGACGAATATCTCGTCATCATTTACTCCTAATCTTCTCGCCTATACCAAGGCATTTGTGGAAAATGATCCCAATACCGCTGCTGCTGTAGCTGTGATATTGGCACTTGGCACCTTTATTCTTTCGTTTGGATTTCTGAAGCTCGTTCAAAGGCGGGCATTTAGTGAGGTTGAGCTATGACAATATTAGACGTCGAAAAGCCCACTAGAAAGAAGGGCCCGACCGGAGCAGAGAGGCTTACCTCTCGTACCTCAATCATTTCTATGGCTTTCCTCTTCGTGATGGCTACCTACTTTTTGGTCCCTGTCTACTGGTTAATCATATCGTCTACCAAGGGGCCGGCGACCCTCTATGGCTCGCAGGGGTTTTGGTTTAGCCACTTCCAATTTTTTTCGAATCTTTCGGGCCTCTTTAGCTACAGCAACGGAATCTTTGTTCGTTGGATTTTAAATACAGTGCTGTATGCAGGCGTCGGTGCGACAGTCGCGACCTTGATCGCTTCAATGGCTGGATATGCGCTATCGAAGTATAACTTCGTCGGCAAAGAGGCGGTCTTCTCGGTGATACTCGGAGGCGTCCTAGTACCTGGCACGGCGTTGGCACTTCCTCTATATCTGTTGATGGCAAAGGTGCACTTGACTGATACCTACTGGTCTGTGCTTCTTCCTGCGTTCGTCTCTCCCTTTGGCGTTTTTCTCTCTCGTGTATATGCAGGTGCATCTATCCCAGATGAATTGATAGATGCTGGACGCATAGACGGGGCGAGCGAATTTAAGATCTTTAGGTCAATTGGTCTCAAGATTATGTCACCCGCGCTGGTAACGATCTTCCTATTCCAATTTGTGGCCATCTGGAATAACTTCTTCTTGCCATTAGTGATGCTCTCAAACCAAAATCTATATCCGGTGACACTTGGGCTCTATTCGTGGGATAACCAATACGGGCAAGCTCCTCAGCTAATCGCTTACGTAGTTATAGGCGCCCTGATATCGGTGATTCCGCTGATCATTGCGTTTCTATCACTGCAACGCTTTTGGCAGACAGGTCTAACTTCAGGAAGCGTAAAGGCATAATCGATATGGAGAGCAGTAAGAGTAGGGTCAAAGATCCTTTGGTGAATGACGGAATCTTTTTTGGAGGAGACTATAACCCTGAGCAGTGGGATCGAGAGACCTGGCTTGAGGATGTTGAACTCATGGCGCGAGCAAGAGTAAACCTCGTTTCGGTGGGTATCTTCTCTTGGTCCCGCTTGGAGCCTGAAGAGGGCCGCTTTGACTTTGCTTGGCTAGATGAAGTACTTCAGCTCCTCTACGACCGTGGGGTCTACGTTGACTTAGCAACGGCGACCGCGTCTCCCCCTGCGTGGTTGATCAAAAAAGACCCCACGGTCCTACCCGTAGACCATGAAGGTCGGCGATTGAGTTTTGGAGCTAGGCAGTCGTATTGTCCCAATTCGCAGAGCTTTCGGTCGGCAGCTTCGTCACTTGTTGAACGTCTAGTCGATCGCTATAGCGACTTTCCGGGTTTGAAGATGTGGCATGTTAGTAATGAGTACGGTTGTCACGTCTCAAGGTGTTATTGCGAAAATTGCGAGGCAAAGTTTCGCTCCTGGCTTTTGAAGCGTTACGGAAGTATTGATCTACTAAATCACGCTTGGGGAAGTGCCTTCTGGAGCCAACTGTACGGTAACTTTGACGAGGTAAATCCTCCGCGAATAGCACCGACATTTGCGAATCCAACGCAACAGCTTGACTACTACCGTTTTGCTTCTGACTCAATCAGAGAACTCTACGAGATGGAATCAGAGATCATTCGACGTCGTTCTTCTAAGCCGATAACTACGAACTACATGGGCTTTTTCAAGGGAGTTGATCAATTTGCGTGGAGGGGCGTGGGAGACTTCGTCTCTTTCGATAGCTACCCCGATCCTCACGCGGGAGAAGTTCATGTTGATTGCGCTGCGGGTTACGATCTAACTCGATCCGTAGCAGAGGGTGAGCCTTGGATTTTGATGGAGCAGGCTCCAAGTGCTGTGAATTGGCGCGGAATAAATGGCGTGAAGAAGCCTGGCCAGATGCGGGCGTTGAGTATGTCAGCTGTAGCACGAGGTGCAAATGGCGTGATGTTCTTTCAGTGGCGAGCCGCAAAGGCGGGAGCAGAAAAGTTCCACAGTGCGATGTTGCCTCACACTGGTCCAGATAGCCGTATCTATAGAGAAGTTACCCAACTCGGCGAAGACCTCACCAAACTTTCTTCGGTCGTTCGTGCCAAAGTAAATGCTGAGGTGGCGATTGTATTCGATTGGAACAATTGGTGGGCAATTGAACTCGATAGTCACCCAACAGATCACGTACTTTACCTCCTGGCCATTCGTAAGTTCTACGGATCTCTTCAACGCTTAGGTGTAACTTGTGACTTTGTATCTCCTAGCGATGACCTTTCCAGTTACAAAGCAATAGTTGCTCCGAATTTGTATCTTTGCTCTCATGACTTTGCTGAACGGATAGCGCGCTACGTCGAGGGTGGAGGCTCTGTCTTGGGAACGTATTTCTCGGGCATCGTTGACGAAAACGACCACATCGTTCTAGGTGGCTATCCAGGTTACCTGAGAGATGTATTTGGTGTTGTTGTGGAAGAGTTTTCTCCCCTTCGTCCAGGGGAAAGTTTTGAATTTACCTTCGCGAATAACCCCGTCGTTCGGCGGGGAACGATTTGGAGTGAGATTGTTAGAGCTACTACTGCGAGTGTGTTAGCAAAAGCTGTCCAGCTTGGAGATGTCGAGAGTATCCCTGGGGACCCTACGAGTGGTGTTCTCTTTGAGAATCAATTTGGCAACGGTAGGGCGCTGTACTTATCGACAGAGGTTGAGGACGACTTCTTGGATCTAGTGGTTCAAAGGTTGCTCGGCGAAGGCGGAGATGGCGTTACGAACGAAAATGTTGAGGTCGTTCAGCGCGGAGAATTCACATTTGTCATAAACCACGGCGGCCATGTTGAATTTTCGTTAAATCGTAGATGTAGGGATCTTCTTTCGGGAATGGAACTCGCTGAAGGTGTTAGCTTGAAGCCGTACGATGTCCTCGTTCTAGAGGACGTCTAGGTAGGGGTTGAGATGGTTTTGGTTCTACGTGCAGTTCTGGCAGGTGTGTTTGATGATACCTAGTCAAAGGCGCAGTCGAATCTTTGAAGAACTGCGTAATCGCGGTTCGGTTCGTGTCGTAGAACTCGCGGACCTTTTCAGTGTCTCTGAGATGACCGTGCGTAGAGACTTGGACCTCATGCAGGAGTCTGGTCTCCTTGTGAAGGTACACGGTGGAGCCGTGGTATCGGATAAGAGTGCCGAAGAGCCGGGTTTTGAGGTCAAAGTATTGCAGATGGCCACCGAAAAGGCGGCTATCGCACGGGAGGCGATTAAGTACGTCGCCCCGGGAAATTCAGTTGCGGTGTCGGCGGGTTCAACGACCTGGGCTCTTGCGAAGTTGCTTCCGACAGTTCCAAATGTGACTGTAGTTACCAACAGTCTCAGCCTTGGGGTCGAGTTGCACGACAAGTTCCCAATGCTTCCGTTGATAATGACCGGCGGAGTACCTACCCCATCGGGTGCTCTCGTTGGGCTAGTCGCCGACGTCGCAATTGAGTCACTTTATGTTGATGTTCTGTTTTTGGGTGTTCACGGCATGGATCCAGAGGCAGGTTTGACTACTCCTAACCTTGCCGAGGCGCAGACTAATAGGACGCTTTTGCGCTACGCTCGACGAGTCGTTGTCCTGGCTGATCACACTAAATGGAGAAAGATTGGAATGGCAAGGATTGCGCCCATATCTGTCGCAGACGTTTTGATTACTGACGATGGTATTTCAGACGAGGCACGGATCTCCCTTGCGGACTCTGTAGGGGACCTTACGGTGGCGATGGTCGAGGGTGAACGTATGGAGTTGTCGAGTTAAGTATTGAATTGCTGCCCCATTTAGGTCAAGTAGAGCGAAAAGTTGTTGGTAGTTGGGCTATGAGCGGGAGTTTAGTAATGCCAGAAAAGCAAGCTGAAGGTAGCAAAGCTGCGACCCCACCCACGGAAGTTATCGAAATGGGTGGGATTGAATCTTTGATCAAGCGTGAGACCTCATTCAAAATTGATGGAAGGCGAATGACGTTTTACACGAGATTAGAGGTTGGTAAGAGCGGTGACTGAACGTCGTTTTGACCCTACCAGAAATGAGTGGGTGACATTTGCGACCCACCGTCAAGACCGAACTTACAAGCCAAAGGCCGACTTTTGTCCTTTGTGTCCTACCAAGAGTGGCGCGCGAAAGACTGAGATCGATCGCGAGACGTTCGAGATTGTAACTTTTGATAATCGCTTCCCAGCCTTTTCACCGACGGCTCCGGAGCCAGGTGTATCGTCTACGCAATTTCATCCGGTTGCTCCGGCCAATGGTAGGTGCGAAGTTGTCGTCTACTCAGACGATCACCATTTGACCTTCTCTGATTTGACGTCAGCGAGGGTTCGAATGTTGGTTGACGTATGGGTTGACCGTTGGAAGGTGCTTGGTTCCGAGGATGATATAGCTTATGTCATGCCCTTCGAGAATAAAGGCGAAGAGGTTGGCACCACCTTATCTCACCCACATGGACAGATCTATGGCTACCCGTTTATCCCTCCTGTTCCGCTAAAAGAGTTGACGACGGCGGAGGATTACTTCGAAAAGAACCATCGGTGCGTAGAGTGCGATGCAATACAAGGTGAATTGCACGATGGGAGCCGCATCGTGTTTCAAAACAACTTCGTGGTAGCTTGGGTTCCTTTCTGGGCTAGGTACCCCTATGAAGTCCACGTTGCCCCCAAACACCATGAACCTAACTTGGCGACCTTGTCAGATGAGGTGCGGAAAGATTTTGCCGATGCACTCCTGCGTGTAGCTAAGAACTACGATCTACTCTTTGGATTCTCTCTACCTTATATCATGGGGTTCCATCAAAGTCCGACCGACGGTGATATGCGGTGGAACGACTTTTCGCATCTGCACGTCGAGTTCACGCCACCACACAGAAGTGCGGATAAGTTGAAGTTTCTGGCAGGATCAGAGTCTGCCGGAGGGGCTTTCATCTCAGACGTTGCCCCTGAGAGCGCGGCGACTCTGCTCCGAGAGCGATGGAGCACCGTGAATGATTGATCCTGCTAATGCGATTGACTTTGCGCGGAGTAGCTTTTCATCCAGCCCCGAAATTGTAGTAGAAGCACCAGGGCGGATCAATTACATCGGAGAGCACACTGACTATAACGGTGGCCTCGCACTGCCCGTCGCGATTGATCGCGGTATATCTATGGTGATCACAAAGAGTTCGCAAGGTTCAAAGATTCGAGCGATATCTCAGAGTCAATCAACGCTGGTAGAAGTTGGCCTCGACGATGTAGTTCGCATGGACTCCTTCGAAGGTTGGTCGAGGTATCTCCTAGGTGCGGTTAAGGTCCTCCTAGACGAGGGTTTTGCCCTACGGGGTGCTGATATCGCTATATCGTCTGATCTACCTCTTGGATCGGGGCTATCTTCAAGTGCTGCTCTCTTACTAGCTGTTATCTTCGGGTTGAGCCTTCACAATGGCCTCGATCTGCCTCGAGATAGAGTTGTCGAGTTAGCCCATCGAGCCGAGAGTAGCTATTCGGGAGCCAACGTTGGCTATCTCGATCACTTTGCCATCGGGTATGCAACTCCTAATCGCGCTACGCTAATTGACTTTGCAACCATGAAGTACCATAGCTGTGAGATGCCCTTTAGTGACTTGATCGTCGTTGATTCGAACGTCCACCACTCAATAAGTGCAGGGGGTTACGGCAAGCGGCGGCTCGAGTGTGAGTTAGCTGCCAAAACCCTGAACCATCGCTTTATCTCAGAGGCGACCCTCGAAGAGGCACAATCCCTTGAGGATTTGGATCTACGGAGGCGTGCGATGCACGTTATATCTGAAAATGAAAGGGTTCGAAGTGTGGCAAGGGCTTTTGACGATGGGAAGACCGGTGCAAGTTATCTAGTTGAATCGCATGAATCGCTCCGTGATCAATTTCAAGTCTCCTGCGCCGAGACCGATCTCATCGTCGAAAGTGTGCTTAGGGCAGGCGCTGAAGGCGCAAGGATGGTCGGTGGCGGATTCGGTGGATCTTGCATAGTAGTCGGCGGTGACTTTGAAGCTTTAGAGGCTGTGGTCTCTAATGACTTCGCTAGCCGCGGTTTTTCCCAGCCCACTCTCTTTCGGGCCGGCTTGAGTGGCGTTTTGCGGCAAGTGCATTGATTTGAAGAGTTATCCCTGTTTAACCCTTTATAGGTCGTACGATCTGCATTTTTGATATCATGTAGATCTCAACTTATTGAAGATATTTCGGTTTACTTCATGGTCGCCGTGGTTGATTTTCCTCGGCGGTGGCTGATATTTAATGCGCTCCGATGTCATCGATGCGACGTACTTGCCCCCGTAGATGCCATTAGTTAGAAAAAACCCACCTGAATTTAGTTTTAAGTGATTGTCCGGTTTTTTTGAAGATGCTCCTTCCTCCGATTATTCGCTGTCTCAGGCTTGCAATTCCTGAATGCGTCGCTTATGTCATAATCAAAATGAAAGTAACAACGTCGACTATAGGTTAGGGTCATTTCGAGGAATCGGCATATTCCATGACCTATGGTGGAGATTCGAAATGAATGCGAATTCCGCTAATTTTAGAAAGTGGAGCTAAACGACCATTTCCCATCGTTGGGATTCTGCTAACTTTGGGTTGAGCGCTGTATATCTGAACTAATTGTTGCTATTTCTCCCCCAAACCTCTTATCTGTCAATTTACGTTTGATATATTTTTTTGGTCGCAATAATAATTTTCTTCACGTAATTATCAACTTGATCACTACACCCAAAGAGAGCCTGTTTCTCTTTGGGTGTAGTGGTTGTGGGTTACATATAGACAAACGGAGCATTACAAGGTGTCGCAGCTTTCTGTCCGAAAAAGAATCTCATCTGCCATGAGAGATCGATTGGTAAAACTAACTACAATCCTCACAGCTACGATCCTTAGCCTTGGCATATTGCCACTCTTTACGGGAGGGATAACGCCAGCTTCAGCTACTCCTACTACTACTACTAATCCTCCTCAAGCACCAGTTCAGTTAACCCCAGTTGTAGACAACTCAACTTCCGTAACCCTCAATTGGAGTAGTTCTGCAAGTTCCACTGTCACTGGATACAACGTCTATGAAGGTACCTCAACGAACGGAGAGTCAGCTACGGCTGTAAATACGACGCCGTTATCGCAAGCCACAACTAGCTATCAAGTAACCGGACTAACAGCGAAGCAATCCTATTACTTCACCATCAAAGCAGTAGATTCATCTTCAAATACATCAGCTGCTTCAAATGAAGTAACTGCAACCCCAAATGCAACCCCAATCCTCTACGTCGCTCAAAGTGGCACAGATTCGAGTACTTGCGGTACTCATAGCAACACGTGTAAAACTATTGGTCAGGCAGTCTCAAATGCATCAAGCGGTGACACCATCAACGTTGGATCATCAACTGCAACTAGCCCCTTCCAAGAGACAGTGATTGTCAACAAAGACCTAACAATCACTGGCCAAGGTGCATCATCTACCTTCGTTGGTGGAACTTCAACATCGAACATGGTCTCTGGATCAGTCTTTACAGTAAGCTCAGGAATCACAGCCACCATCACAGCAATGACGATTCAGTACGGCAACACAGCCGGCTTAGGCGGCGGCATCTTCAACTCCGGGACCCTCACCGCCACCAACGACACCATCTCGAACAACACAGCCATCTACGGCGGCGGCGGCGGCATCAACAACTCCGGCACCCTCACCGCCACCAACGACACCATCTCAGGCAACACAGCCGGCAACGGCGCCGGCGGCGGTATCTTCAACAACAGCAACCTGACCGCCACCAACGACACCATATCAGGCAACAAAGCCACCAACGGCGACGGCGGCGGCATCTTCAACAACAGCAACCTCACCGCCACCAACGACACCATCTCGAACAACACAGCCATCTACGGCGGCGGCGGCGGCATCAACAACTCCGGCACCCTCACCGCCACCAACGACACCATCTCAGGCAACACAGCCGGCAACGGCGCCGGCGGCGGTATCTTCAACAACAGCAACCTGACCGCCACCAACGACACCATATCAGGCAACAAAGCCACCAACGGCGACGGCGGCGGCATCTTCAACAACAGCAACCTCACCGCCACCCTCACCGCCACCAACGACACCATCTCAGGCAACTCATCCGGCGACTTCGGCGGCGGCATCTACAACTCCGGCACCCTCACCGCCACCAACGACACCATCTCCGGCAACACAGCCATCTCCGGCAACGGCGGCGGCATCTACAACTCCGGCACCCTCACCGCCACCAACGACACCATCTCCGGCAACGCAGCCCCCAACGGCGGTGGTATCTTCAACATCTCCGGCACCCTCACCGCCACCAACGACACCATATCAGGCAACAAAGCCACCAACGGCGACGGCGGCGGCATCTTCAACAACAGCAACCTCACCGCCACCCTCACCGCCACCAACGACACCATCTCAGGCAACACAGCCACCAGCGGCGGTGGTATCTTCAACAGCAGCAACCTGACCGCCACCAACGACACCATCTCAGGCAACACAGCCGGCCAAGGCGCCGGCATCTTCAACAACCGCGGTACTCTAACCGCCACCAACGACACCATCTCCGGCAACACAGCCATCTACGGCAACGGCGGCGGCATCTACAACGGCGGCGGTACCCTTACCCTCGCAGCCTCTATAATCGCCGATCAAAACTCCGGTGGTAACTGTACTGTGAATGGTGGCACCATCACCGATGCCGGCTACAACCTAGATAGTGATGGAACGTGTGGCCTAACTTCATCAAAACATTCACTTAGTAGTACCACAATCACCCTCCCAACTCTTATCACCGTTGGTAGCACCCAAGTAATCCCAATAGCACCACTATCTCCAGCCTTTGATGTGATCCCATCGACCTCCCTCCTCTGTACAGGTGGTAATAGCGTTGTCCTTGTCACGGGTCAACCTGGAATCAACATCCCATCTACAGATCAAGTAGGTAACCCTCGTATTGTCACAGATGGAACGACATCTGCTTCATACTGTTCAATTGGCTCCTATCAAGATCAAACCCTTGCGCTATTTCAGCCACAAAACCTTACAGCTATCCCAACGGGAAACAAGATAGATCTCTCTTGGTCACCATCTACAAATGCACTTGGCAAAAGCCCCGATAGCTACTCGGTTTATGTAGGTTCTACTTCAGGCAATGAATTAAAATTCGCAATTAAGTGTGCAGATTCAAGAACTACATCTTGTACTTTTACGCCAAGTACCCTAGGTGCAACCTACTACTTCTATGTAGTTGCAAATAGCGCTACCTATGGGAATTCCGTACCATCTAGTGAGGTGAGTACGATTGCCAACAACTATCCGAGTCAACCACTAATTCCAAATGCGACCGCTAATGGAACGTCATCGATCACGATTTCGTGGGAAGCTCCATCTAGTGATGGCGGAACAGCAATTACTAGCTACCAAGTCTTTGAAGGAACAGCACCTGCTAAAGAGTCAACATCTCCAGTTTGTACAACTACTACAACGACAACCTGTACCGTAACAGGACTCAACCCATCTGCGACTTACTACTTCGACGTAGTAGCTAAAAACGGAACTGGTAACTCAAAAGCCTCAAATGAGGTTTCAACAACCACGGCAACACCTATCCAAAGCCCATCTGTACTAGCAAACCCCGGATACTACATAGCTGCAAATGACGGTGGAGTATTTACCTATGGAAGTGCAAACTTCTATGGCTCTCTAGCTAATACACATCTCAACAAGCCAATAGTAGGAATCACCTCAACCCCAGATGGCAAAGGCTACTGGCTAGTTGCATCAGATGGAGGAGTCTTCTCATTTGGTGGTGCTACCTTCTACGGTTCAACTGGCAACATGACCCTCAACAAACCAATAGTAGGGATCACCTCAACCCCAGATGGAAAGGGCTACTGGCTAGTCGCATCTGATGGAGGAGTCTTCTCCTTCGGAGACGCTACCTTCTACGGTTCAACCGGCAACATGACTCTAAACAAACCAATAGTAGGAATCACAGCAACTCCAGATGGCAAAGGCTACTGGCTAGTTGCATCAGATGGAGGAGTCTTCTCATTTGGTGACGCTATCTTCTACGGTTCAACTGGCAACATGACCCTCAACAAACCAATAGTAGGGATCACCTCAACCCCAGATGGAAAGGGCTACTGGCTAGTCGCATCAGATGGAGGAGTCTTCTCCTTCGGTGACGCTATCTTCTACGGTTCAACCGGCAACATGACCCTCAACAAACCAATAGTAGGGATCACCTCAACCCCAGATGGAAAAGGCTACTGGCTAGTTGCATCAGATGGTGGAGTCTTCTCCTTCGGTGATGCTACCTTCTTAGGTTCAGTAGCGAATCTCAACCTCAACCAGCCAGCAGACTCCATACGAAGTGTTGCACTGGCTGGGTAGGTGTATTAGCAGAAGAACTGCGCTGGGTAACTATAGATAAGGTTCTTTTGCAGTCGATAGAGTGTTTTACTGACCTCTAGCACATGGTGAGCATTGTTTATCGCTGGTGGATTTCGTGGTGATTTTCGATGAAGCTAGATACTAGTTTTTTGTAGTTGGGTTCATAAAGGGTTGATTGTCTGTCGAATATTTAGCTACTTTTGGTTCGGCCATCGGTCTGTTTAACTGCATTTTGTTTCCCGTTCCGACCTTCGTCTGATCGAAGTTACCTATAGGGTTGAGTTTCAGAGGTACTCCGACCGTAGACAGTTATACCTGAAGTAGGCCACTATCGGCTTTTTACCGTAGGGTTCTACGCCAATTCCAACTCCAAATCCGACTACTGATGATTCTGTGAGTGGGATCTCGGTTACTCGCGAGTGACTGAATCTTTCAATCAAACCAGAGGTCGTTTTGAAAACACCACCTTGTGCGCCGACCTCTTTTGCGACCTTAATGAAATCGCCTTCATTAACCATGGAGTCCTTCATGGCCATCTTTGATTGAGGTGGCACGATCAATTGCTTCATCATTCGTAACTCGAGGGTTGCCTCGTTCGAATTGAACCCTCGATTCAACAGAGAAGCCGTTATTAGTGGCTGGACAAAACTCTATTCCACAGAGATCGATGGGACGATACGATCGAGCCACCTTGGCATGTACCATGCCCTCTTTCCTAGAAGTGTCATTACTGCTGGTACTAAGGTGAGGCGGATAATCGTAGCGTCTATCAATACGCTAACGCCAAGGCCAAGGCCGAGCATTTTGATGACAGGCGCTGTTGATCCAATAAAGGCAAAGAAAACAGATATCATGATCGCGGCGGCAGACGAAATAACCCTAGCGGTAGCCGAGAGGCCACTTGCGACGGCGTCGTCTGCATCCATACCCGAGAGATAGGCTTCCTTTACCCGTGAGATCAGGAATACTTCGTAGTCCATCGAAAGTCCAAATGTAATAGCTAACATCATCATGGGTACTTAGCTTGCAAAGGCGGTGACAAAGCAAACCTTCTCGTCAGATACTGCCACGCCAAAGAGAGGGACTTAGAGTTGTGTTTTGGTGTCGCTTTGCCCCGTGTTAGATGGTTGGAGATTCTCGTAGATTCAGTGGCCTTCGAAAGAGACACCTCTGAATCGAGAAGTCTTGACGATGCGTTGAATTGCCTTATCGATCTGGAAGTCAGAATGCTATTTGGCGAAGTTGCCCCGACCATTGTCACGTGCAGATCAATGTCTCTAAAAGCCAATATTGCAATGCTTCGAGATAATAGGGTTTTAGTTCTTCATTGATTGAGCAATAAGAAGCCACTTTATTGAAGATCGTCTTGCCTCGCCGAAATAACAGAGGCTGCAGATTCGCATGGATCGCTCAAGCAGATTGAAGCCACCGGTACGCCACCGCGGTACTCCAACAAGGGCGAAGGAAGAGAAGCGAAAGAGACGGCAATGAATTGCCAGTCTCTTTGAGATTCCGCGAATAATACGTGACGCTAGATGCACCAATCCAAAGAAGCGTCACCTCTAGTAATCCATTAGTTAATGATAGGCGAAGGCGGACCATGTCCGAGTACTCAAGTGTGGCGCCAAGCTACGCGATTGTCTTCATATGTCACGAAAACCACGGATAGATAATCAAGGGAGAGCGTTTCGACAAGGTTATCAGCTACGTTGCGGCGAAGAAGTCCTCTGGGGTCGATAGATAACCCCGTTGCCTTTTAAGAAGATCCTGAGTGCTGTGTGATCGAAACTACCCATAGCGAAGTCGCTGTCAATGAGAAACCGATTGACGCTTGCAAAAGTGGCAAGACCCATTTGGGGCGCCATAGGGCGTCTTGGACTGAGTGAGAGCGCTCTCTACCATCTTGCTTTCAAGGCAAACAGAGACATATCACCTCATCTCGATCCGTGGCCTGTGGCCGATCGCCTGCTGTTTGCAACCGAGTTAACCGCGCGACGAAGGGACGACACGAGAAGGTGGTTCGCGCTCAAAGAGGAAACTTTCAATCCATATGCGCAATGCCATCGTTCTAACCTAAGTATCGGACGCCACCTATCACCTAAAAGTCTCTTCTCTTGCCGATCCTGTGCAAAAAGTGATCTATCGGATCCCCGCAGTACGGAACTCCTTTCGCGGCCGAATGACTAATGCCGTCCATTTGGAAGTATCCGATAGACAAATTTCACCTCTATGAACTGGGGGTACATAGTCGAATATCGAAAGTTTGCTTGGGAGGTCCACTTACTTGAAGATTAGTTCGGTTGCGGTATTTCAGATGAAATAGTTTGTCTCTTCCTAAACGGACGATCCGCAACTAAGTAGAGAACTCCGAAAGCAAACGTTATCAGTGAAATTGCATCGCCGATCAGTGACAGGTGCTTAGGTTTGAACGTTATATAGGAGATACCGGCGTGAACGTAGAGGTAGATCTGGCCACTTGCCGAGGGTAGCACTTCATTGTTTTGATACGTCCAACCCCTTATCCAAGGCAACGGCACTTCAACATATCCGTTGGACGAAGACGATACTGAGATTGAACCGTATGGGTCGATCCGCACCTTTGCCCGACCAACGACTTGTGGATTGGTTGGTGATTTTGGTGGGGTAATTGGACCAGATTCAAACCTCGATGTCACAGTCACAGTATTGGCAAGGCGTTGGGTCTGCTCCATGGAGATGAGTGAGCCCCACGAACTAACAGTGACGGGCTCTTTGACTACGGGGCGGCTCGTTTGAAAGTCAAGGTTCTTGTAGATCTCTATCGTGGGGCCATCAAAGACTAGTTTCATATCGGATTGGTGATTGAGCCAGGAGTAGTTCTTGAAGTCAGCCGTCTTGAATAAAATCACAAATTGGATTCCAAGCGAATTTAGGGTTTCACCGAAGTTGGCGAAGTAGTTGCTTTTGGTAATTAGGTAGTTGAGGTAGGCGTAGTAGTAGGTGGTGTTAGTAGTAAGAAGGCCGGGTAACTCGGCGTCTTGGCTCGAGATTGTATTTGGCCCAAAGTAGTTGGCGCACGGATTTGCTATCACACGCCCACCGCTGAATTTGAATTCTTCGTATAGGTGCCATGGTAGGCACAACGAATAGCCGCTTCCCTTTGAAACAATGTTGTAAGCGGACGACCAATCGGAAGGAAAGTTGGAAGATGCAATCTGTCCATTTAGGGCGAATGGTTCAACTGGTTCATATGCAAAGGGGAGTGCGACGGCAATAATTGCGATTGCTACTTTGAAACGGTGTTTACCTTCGTATCGCAGGAGCAGTGTATCGACTCCGATACCGAAGAAGTAGGCCAAAGTTACCGCCCATATGACATCGAACTTTTGCGCTTCGCGCATTGCTCCAAACGTTGGAACATAGCGAAAGAGCGTGTCGAAGAGCGGCTTTGAAGGACCTTGTGACCCGAGAGCCAGCACGATAGCAAAGAGCGATGATAGTAGGAGGATTTTTTCGAAACGGTAGTTTGGCACATTTACATGGTTTGGCCTGCCATCATCGATCGACTTTCTCTTCGCAAATATTACAGAGATGCCTAACGCCGCGATGGATAAGATGCAGACGAGAATAAGCGGCCAGCCAACGATGATATCTCGGGCGAGTTTTGGGCCGCGCCGCCAAAAACCATAGAGTCCTATTAGGTTGCCTAATGCGCCATACCAGGTCGAACCGGAAGTTCTATACGCCGATAGATTTGCGGATGTGACGACGCCGTTTGCACCACTTATAAGGACGGTAATCAACTGATAGACCATCGAGGCGGCTACAAAAACCCCAGCCTTTAAAGTGCCAACGATGACTTCGCCTCTTTTGATGCTCGCAATCATGAAGACGAGTACGACTATGCCAACGATCCAAAAGTAGTGAGGACTTGCAAGAATCATAATTGACCATACGACTCCGAACCTCAGCCACCCCCTTTTGTCGGTGATTGACTTCAAATAGACAAACGATAGCGGCAGAAGTGAATATCCAACAAGAAGCGAGAGTTGCCCTACGTAAAGGCGATCAAAGACAAACGGGTTATAGAGGAATAGGGTTGTGGCAGCTATCTTCGCTGAAGGCGAGCGAGTGCTGATGAGTTTAAAAATTCCTAAGGATCCGCAGATGAAAGTGGTTAAGAGGACCAGATCCGTCGTGTAGCCTCCAGCGAAGATTTGAACTACCTTTATGAGCGTGGAAAACACCGCACCGCTGGAAATGCCCGTTGTATTCAGGCCAAGGAGTGTCGGGTCTAGTAATGGCTGTCTTTTTGGAAGTACCCAATCGAGCAAGAATAGGTTCGAATGCAACCAGAGGGGTGCATCGAAGAGGATAAAAAGCAAAAGAGCAGTTATGAGTGCGATGCCCTTGTCGCCGCTTCCTTCGAGTACATAATCGGAAAACCGTCTTTTTTCCCTGTCAATTTGGTTCATGTCTTGTAAATCGGGAGTCATTTGTGCCCAATGCTAATTGTCGAGGGGCGTCCTATCCATCCACGTGTAGTGAAATGGCGTATTTGGGTGGGTTTGATTTCGAATCGGTCAATATCGAAGGACCTCTTTTAGGTTTCTATTTCATTTCAAAGTTAGTTGCTAATGAGAACTTACTTTAGGCCGTTGAAAGGTTCTTCGAATGTCAACATTTCCTTTAGTCATGATCAATATTTCGTGTATTCAGACGATTTTCAAGTATGGAAGTATCAAGAAGTGCTCGACGTCTGATTCATCACTTTGGTAGATGGTTGTAACAAAAGATAAGGAAAGGCTTTGCTAAATCTTTGAAGGAATTCAGTCGATAATAGGTAGGTGCCTTCAGTGGCGTCGTAAATAATTGCCTTAAGCCGTTTATCCACGTCAGGAGCGATAGTGTTTTTGGAAAAATAAGTTAGTTCCACTCTCAAAGGCCACCAGCTGGAGTAAATGGGGAATTCTAGAGGTCCGTCTTGACATCGCGGGCGGAAGGTGTGGATTGTGTGATCAGATTTTCGGAACCCGCATCAGCTGTTTCAGTTGCCCAAGAGGCTTCAAGCTACCTAAAAGGTAGACGACTGTAGATAGCGGTTAATTGTTTAAGGTAAAGCCTTTGTTGGTGGGCCCCGCCCATTGTTCGATCCAACGTAAAGGAGCGATCATAAGTTTTATTATGTAATCATATTGATGTGTAATGTTTACTTTTTTAAAATATATTTGCTGACTAATTAGGACGTTGCAAAGGCGTTTTGTCGCTAGTATAAGGTCAGTCTTTGGTTTCTTGGGAAAATTTGTCCCTCGGACGTTTGTTAATGGGAGGACCGTTTGTTCAATAGTATGATCAAGTTGCTAAAGCGAAACGTGGCGCTATCGATTGCTGGAGGAGCATTAGTTATTGGTAGCGGTGCTTCGCTGATATTCACAGGGGCATTTTCCGCTACGCCTACCTTCTTTGGATACGGCTCGCCATATGGTTATGGAACGACGGCAACGCCACCTGCTCCAACGCAAAGTACGGTTTCATATCGTTTGTTTGGCTCTGACGGAGGCGTATTTACCTTTGGTAACGCTGGTTTTTATGGCTCAATGGGCGGCAAAATGCTCAATAAGCCGGTTGTAGGTGGGGCTGATACACTCTCGACCACGACCAATTCTGCTGGTAATGGATATTGGCTCGCGGCTTCTGACGGTGGCGTATTTACCTTTGGTAACGCTGGTTTTTATGGCTCAATGGGCGGTCAAATGCTCAATAAGCCAATCGTAGGATTTGCACCTACTCAAGACGGCAAGGGTTACTGGCTCGTAGCTTCCGACGGTGGCGTATTTTCCTTTGGTGACGCAGCATTTCACGGTTCATTGGGCGGCGTTTCGCTCAATAAGCCGATCGTTGGAATGGTAAGCGATCCAGCCACAGGCGGTTATTGGCTCGTAGCTTCCGACGGTGGTGTCTTCTCCTTTGATGCACCATTCATGGGCTCAATGGGCGGCACGAAGCTCAATAATCCAGTCGTAGGCATTGCAGCTACCCCAGATGGCAAGGGCTACTGGCTCGTAGCTTCCGACGGTGGTGTATTTACCTTTGGTGATGCCGGCTACTTCGGTTCAATGGGTGGTAAGACTTTGAATGCACCCGTAAAAGGGATTTTGCCAACTTCAGACGGAATGGGCTACTGGCTCGTCGGATCTGATGGCGGCATCTTCTCCTTTGGTGATGCACCTTATGCAGGTTCCGAAGGCGGAACCAAGCTTAACTCTCCAGTTGTCGGTATAGCTGACTAGCTTTTCGGTTTGCTTGGCATACGTTTCCGCAGGAGGCGTATGCCAAGCCAGCTAATTTCAGCGATGCTGAATCACAACTTAATTCTTACCTGAGACGGTTCACAAAAGGACCCTCAGATCTTTGTTCCCAAAGTGGAGTGGATGTATTGGTTATCCTAAACCGATTACGTACCGTAGACAAGGGTGCTTTGGCATTCTTTGCGGCCTCAGGCGCCGTGGGTCTTTCAAATTTTATCTTTCACGCTGTTATAAGCAGATCTATCGGTCCATCTAATTACAGCATCTTAGGTGCCTTACTAAATGTGACCTTAGTTTTGAGTGTCCCAATTGGTGCTCTGCAAGTCGCAGTGACCTCAAGAGTGTCAAAGGCTGTGCGCGCTGGAGAAGACTTCAACCCGAATCCTCTTCTTCTGAAGTCAATTGCACTTGGAATTGTTTCGGTCTTAGTCTTAGCGCTAGGAGCGCCAATCTTTAATAGGTACCTCCAAATTGGAACGTTGTTTCCGATGCTCTTGACACTCTCCTCGTTGGCTCCGAGTGTTCTAGGTGCCACTTTACAAGGTGTCATGATTGGGCAAAATCGGTTTGGATGGGTAGCAGCCGCTAATTTTCTCGGCACGATTATCGGTCGACTCTTTTTTGGGGTTCTGCTCGTACACTTTGGCTTTGGCTTAGATGGCGCCTTGTTCTCGAGTGTGCTTGGCCAAACCTTGCTGACGTTAATTTTGCTCGTACCAGTTCTCTCTGTTTCGATGAGAAAAAAGAGTGGCGTTAAGTTGAGGGTTTCGGTCGTCGATGCACTTCTTTCAATTGGAGCACTAGCTGGTTATTGGGCTATGGCAAGCGTTGACTCTTTTCTTGCGAGGCATTACCTTGGTAGCCACACAGCGGGAATCTATGCCGCTTCGTCAACTGCGAGTCGAATTGCCCTCTTTGCGCCAGGTGCAATCGCCATGGTGGCCCTACCTCGAATAACGGGGGGAAGCGGAGATACTCATGATGCACGTAGGGCGATTAGATGGGCGCTCGTAGGTGTCAGTTTGGTGGGATTCGCAACCGCCTTGGTCATCTTCATGCTTCCGTCGTTGGTTCTGGGTGTTTTGTTTGGTCACCAATTTCTTGTAGGTACGACCGCACTACGCCTACTGGCGTTTGAGGCAGCCATCTTAGGTGTAATTGGCTTGTTGAGTTATACGTTTATAGCTCGACGTTCACTCCTTGCCTTGCTTCCCTGGGCGGCGATTCCTCTAAATGTTTTGTTGCAGTTCTTTGTGAAGCCCACAATGACTTCCCTGGCGCTTGGGGTTTTTATTGTATCCCTTGTTGTTCTTGGCGCGATGTTCGTACCTTTGATCCACGCAATGTTGTCGTCCCCTTTGAAGGTGGATCCTGATACGCAGGAATTTCCTGCCCCATTGAGCAATTCGTCGGAGATCGACCTATCCATTGTGGTTCCTTTTTACAATCCAGGAAACGCACTCGTTACTCACGTTTCGGAGCTCGTCAATGTTCTCGTAGGTGCGGAAGTATCGTTTGAGATCATCGCGGTGTCTGATGGTTCTACAGATGGTTCTTGTAGAGCGCTCTCTGATCTCGCATTGGATAATGTCCGGATTGTTGAATTTGTAAAGAACTGTGGCAAGGGCGATGCGTTGCGTGCTGGCCTGTCGAGAGGTGTCGGAAAATACCTAGGGTTTATTGATGCAGATGGCGATATACCAGCCGAATTGGTATTAAATTTCGTCGAAGTAATGCGAAGCTCAGATGTAGATTTTGTAGTCGGCAATAAAAGACATACGGATTCACAGGTTGTTTATCCCCCAATAAGGCGAATCTATTCGTGGGGATATCAACAGCTAGTTAGAGCTCTTTTCCAGATATCGGTTCCTGACACTCAGACTGGCATCAAGTTTGCGCGGCGTGAGGTTGTTGAAGCGGTGCTCCCCCTCATGGTAGAGAAGCGTTTTTCATTCGACCTAGAGATGTTCGTCGTTGCGAAAACACTGGGATTCGTCAATGTGGCTGATATGCCTGTCGTCATTAGGGATCGTATATCGTCGACCGTTTCTTTGAGTGCGGTCAAAGGAATGCTACTCGACACGCTGGGCATTTTCTATCGACTTCATTTCGTCCGCTACTACGACCAAGTGGAACGTGGATTAATTTATCGAGAATCATCAAATTCTCAACTGATCATGCCTTCGGAGGCTTAATTCGTGCGGGTTCTTATTTTCAATTGGAAAGACTTATCAAATCCTCGAAGTGGTGGCGCGGAGGTTTATACCGACCGCGTTGCGACTGAGTGGGTCAAGATGGGCCATGATGTAACTCTATTTTGTGCGGCTGTTGAAGATCTGCTAGAGCATGATCTTGCTGCTGGCGGATACAACATTGTGCGTCGGGGAACTAAGCACAGTGTGTATCGAGAGGCACGACGCTTTTGGTTGAATGAGGGTATCGGTAACTTTGATCTGGTGATCGACGAAGTAAATACACGTCCATTCATGACGCCAAAATTTGTAAAGAATGTGCCAATTATGGCTTTGATACACCAAGTTTGTAAGGAAGTGTGGGGTTATGAGTACCCATTCCCCATTTCCTCCGTGGGTCGATATATTTTAGAGCCAAAATGGTTGTCGAGCTATAGAGATGTTTTGACGATAACGGTTTCGGAATCTTCCAAGGAATCACTTGAAGAGTATGGGCTTCGAAATGTTGTTGTGGTGCCAGAAGGCTCGGACTTGTTGCGGGTGAGTCCCAAGCTCTTTGAGAAAGAAGAAGTCCCAACGTTGATCTATGTTGGGCGTTTGTCCAAAAATAAAAGGCCGGATCATGCTATTGCGGCTTTTGAGAGGGTTAAGAGGGATATTCCTTCCGCGAAGATGTGGGTTGTTGGAACGGGGCCGATGGAGAGCCGACTTCGTCGACGGGCTTCCGAGGATGTTGTATTTCATGGTCGCGTTAGCGAGGAGGAGAAGTTCGAACTTATGGGTCGGGCACACGCACTTTTAGTAACGTCAGTGAGGGAAGGCTGGGGGCTCGTGGTAACAGAGGCGGCATCCGTCGGAACTGTTTCTATCGGCTACGATGTGGCGGGCTTGAGGGATTCTATTGCTGCTTCTGGTGGTCTTCAAATTGAACCGAAGACGACAGATCTAGCAATGAAAATTGGGCATTATTTCGACGAAAATTGCGCCCAGAATGTCTTCGTCGATGGTGTTGTCGAATGGTCAAAGGTGGCTGAAATGATTTTAGCCAATAGTGAGGGTGCTCTAGTTGAGTTGCAGCAGAAACCTGAAGCGGACAGTTTCTCACCGTTGGATTAGCGACGGAGCCTTCCAATAAATTAGTTCCTTCACACATTCTAAGCTGCCTGGAAATGCTTGACTGGATTGGCCCCACTCACCACTTGATTATAACAAATTGGAACTACTCACCAAACGCGACACGGCACTCCGCTTAACAATGCAGATTTCAACATAGCTGAATTCCTAGGCCCAATTGGTAGTAATTTCACCAATTTTGAATAAAGTTCGGAGTAGTTGCAAGATCTAGCGACTTTGGGGTAATTTTTGGACGATTGTGAACTCTTTAACCCTTTGATTACTTCATAGTACGGCCAATTTGTTCAAGGACGGCTATTGAAATTTGCATAAGCGCGCAGCGCTTACACACAATTCAACAATCGTCGACTATCAGGACCAGTATTTTGCTACTGCTACTTTTCCTGAAATACAAAATTCGTAAGCAAGGCCCTGCTAAGCCCCGTTCTGCGAAGGAGTAAGGTATATTGATGATCTGATGAACGAAGGTCGGTTGCAACAATCTCTTTGGATCTTTGATAAATCAGTAGGACTAGGAGACCAGGTGGTTGAAAAAGTTACGATCGTTGTCCCTACTCGTAATTCTGAGCGGACTTTGCGAGCTTGTCTGGAGTCCATTCGCCATCAAAGTAACCCTTGTACGCTGGTGGTAGTGGATAATTTTTCGTTAGACTCGAGTCGGCATATTGCATTGGAGCTTGCAGATGTCGTCATCGATAGCGGACCAGAACGTTCTGCTCAACGAAATATTGGAGCATCTGCTGCACCTGCGGAGATTTTGGGTTTTATTGACTCGGATATGATTTGTCCCTCAGATCTCGTTGAGAAAGTGCTGATCGAAGTCGGCAAAGGTGCGGTAAGCGTGACCGTACCGGAACGAACCATCGGCCAGGGCTATTGGACGGAGGTCAGGGAGTACGAACGTAGCTTCTATTTGGGGAACGATGCCATCGAAGCACCAAGATTTTATCGAAAGGATGTCTTTGACTTAGTAGGGGGATTTGATGAATCGTTGACAGGCCCGGAGGATTGGGACCTTGGTCTTAGATCGTACTCCGAGGGACCACGCTCGAGAGTGGAAACTGTAATTCTTCATGACGAAGGGCGAGTTCGATATTTCGATGCCTGTAAGAAAAAGGCGTACTATGGGGTCGGCCTGTTGCGTTATGCGTCCAAGCATGGTGCTTCTGGCATAGTCACGGCTTCGCGGCGACCGTGGTTGAAGGAGCCAAGTACCTACACTTCTCTTCTAGGGTTGGGACTACTTGCGCTAAAGATCGGTGAAGCATTTGCCGTCTTGGTGGCGATTTCGATACATCAATTCAGGAAGCTATCGGTGTCACTTCAGGTCGTTAAGAGGCGCCTTGCTAGGGGCAATGGTTGAGTACGACCCAGACTTCAATAGATATTAGTCCGGAATCTCCTAGGGCTAGGTTGGTTGAAAATAAGGATTATTTTCGACGGATTATCGGAGCTGTTGGCCTTGTTGCGATCGTGATTTCTGAGCAACTCCGATCCGGACCGATACAGTATGCGCTTTCGGATTTGGGGTTCTTTGCTCTGCTGGTTTCGGCCGTTCTCTTGGTGGCTCGAAGAACAAATCTTGATAAAGTTCCAACCTCAGAGATTTCGCTACCTCAGAGTCAAGCTCGAGCGCTCCCCTGGCGCTGGACTTTTGTGGGACTGGCTGGTTTTGGTCTGATAATAAGCCAAGCCTGGTTTCGTGCGGGAACTGTGATTGCAGGAGGGGATATATCGCCGCCAATCGGTACGGCTTGGATTGGGCGTATTTTTGATACTTACGGCTGGTCAGGAAGTAACCTCGGCGGACCAGTTTCCAATCAAAACCAGCTTCCCTACGCTGCACTCTTTAAGATTGTGCACCTAGCTGGCGGTTCAGGGGCGTTGGCTCAGCGAATAGGACTCTCACTTCTTGTTGCAGGAATTATGGTAGCTGCTTCGGGCCTTGCCCGGAGCCTAGGGATGTCACCGTTGGCCGGAGTGGTTGTTGCGATTTTTTACTTCTTCAACCCGCTGACGCTGACTCTGGTTGGGATTAATGTCGTATTTCTTGTTGCGATGGTCTTGACTGCAGGGCTTCCCGCCATTGTAATTGCCTACGGACGAGGATCATTTAGGCGATGGCAACTCATCTTGGCTTTTCTTATTGCTTCTCCGCTGATTGGATTTACTTACGCCAATCCACCGTTGGTTGGTATGTTGGGACTTACTCTTATGGCGACGCCGCTTTTGGTCTGGGTACGCTTCGGCCGCTCAGCTGCGGCGAAAGCTTTATTTGGTCTTCTTGTTGCGGGATTTTTTGCTGGAGCGGCGTCGTCGTACTGGCTAATCCCTGCTTTATTATCGACTTCGTCGATTAATGTAGGAGGTCTTTCGGGGCTGTCGGCATGGGCTTTTACTGAGTCTCGTTCGACTCTGGCAAATGCGTTCTGGCTCAATACTTCATGGGCGTGGAGTTACAGCGCGTACTTTCCGTACTCCCATCTGTTTAGGAATGTCCCGCTATCGCTCCTTCGGTCATTGATCCCTTGCTTGGCATTTTTGCAGCTCGCTTTGCGCCGTAAAGTTGGAGACCGGTTAGGTGTTTTGCAGTTGACTCGATTGGGAGGCTTACTCGCGATTTCCGTGCTTGGCCTTATTTTTCTTAGCAATGGTACTCGGCCGCCTGGCTCTATACTCTTTGACCCTCTTTACCATCTTCCATACGGATGGCTTCTTCGGGAGCCTGGCAGGTTCTTGCTCGTCGCAGCACTGGGATATGCGCTTTTGATTGGCATTCTCATAGATCGAACTTATGCTCCTGTACGTGCACTGCCTGTTCATTGGAGTACGGTTGGGAGACGTTATTTCCAAGTATCTGTCGTACCTTGGTTTGCTATTGGAGCAGTGATAGTCGCATTATTGTCGGCTTTCCCCCTGTGGACAGGTTCTGTTGTGCCTGGTCCTAGGCAGGGTTTCCCATCGACACATGTCGCTGTCCCTAAATATTGGGAAACGGCTGCTTCCTATTTGAATTCAAAGGCAGCACCCAGAGGCTCCCTCCTAGTTCTTCCTCCGGACGATTTCTATCAAATGCCTTATACGTGGTATTATGGAAATGATGGGTTTATTGTGAATCTTTTAGATAGGCACGTCATTGTTCCGAGCGGGCAAGGGTACTTCAGCGTTTCAAACGAACTTCTGAGCGCGGTGAAGGTCGAGAATTCTGCTCTCTTGGCTCATAATTGGTCTGAAGCGGCTCGTATCCTCTTGGCCGTTGGTACTCCGAACGTTCTCGTAAGAGGTGACATAGAAAGTCATTTTTCCGGTCGGAATATTTCTTCTCCAGGAGCACTCAACTCAGCTTTGGCAAACGATCCTGCAATGCACCTGATTCGTCGTTTTGGGCAGCTTTCAATTTATGGGTTGAGCAATTCATTCGACCAGCCTGCGACTGGGTTCGCTACAATTTCATCTGCGTCCCCTGATCTTGCGTTATTAGCTTTGTTGCCAAGACACATTGCTTTAGTGAATTCGTCGCCACTCGTTGGACATGACGTAATCGTGAAGTTCCCTCCGCTTTCTTCGGACGTCGTAACATCGTCGGACTTGGTCGGAAGGATCGTACTCCCTAGCCCAACTGAGTGGACGTTTAAGCCCCTCTTGGTAGGAACTCTGCCCCGTGCTGCTTCTCCTAACGTGAACATATCGGCGCTGAATCACGGTCAACGAACTGCTACAGTTTCGTATCCGCTTGGAGAATCTCTGATCTCCAACGGGGACTTTAGAAGTGGAGAATGGGGAAAGGTGGGAAATTGTGACAATTTCCTGCCAGTTCGCTCAGCTCAACAACTAGGTGCACACGTAGTAAGGAATCAAACACCCAATGGATTGCCCGCCCTCACCCTTTATGCTTCCATTGACGCAGCTTGTGAATCTACATTACTTAATTGGCACGGCGGCAATATTTTCCTTCGGTATACGGCCCGATCGCTTTCGGGAAGTCTTCCACGTATTTGCCTCTGGGAGGAGCCGATCGGACGGTGTGCCTCTGTTCAAGCTATCTCGTCATCCGTAGTGTCGCCGGGAGCTACCTGGCGCTCGAATACGTCGATTGTGACACCCGACTCCGGTGCTCAATCCATTTCTCTTTTCGTCTATGCCGATGCACCTACGATCGGTACGCAAACGGTTACTCAATATGCAAACTTCATAGCGCGCTCAGTCGGTGAGGTTCCGTCTGTATATGCAATAGGACTTCCTAGGCGGCCTTCTAATTCTCTCCACCTGGTGATTGGAAACGAAGGGTATGCTTCGTCATTTCCGTCTCCTCTGGGCACAACACACGTTATAGTGGATGGACTACGGAATGGATGGTTGACAACCGATAACGTGCGAGTGATAGCCTCCATCGTTTCTCGTATTCCAGCGCGGGCTGAACTCAAGGACTCTATTCTGCTGACGGTCGTGATGTTATTCCCTGCCGCAGCGCTTTTGTGGGGAGAACGTAGGCGAAAGATTCGGAACGGGGTACCACCAGGCGCATAGGTGGTGTTGGTGTCTTCTGAGTTGAGCCTTTGTCGTAACTGTCAGCTGTGAATCTGTAGGAAACGGGATGAATTCACCTTCCTTATAATCGCGTTTGCGAGCATATCATGCTGAATGGCGATGACTATTATGTTGATTGGAAATGCTTTTCATACTTATCAAGTTTCGTAAGCAAGAGCCATTTTGGAATCAGATTCGCGGAGTAGCGGATGTGGAGACGCAAACACACATGTATTGAGAAGTCGCTCTACCAAGGACATTTCAAAGTGCCTTCGGTTGAATCGGTATGCGAATTCCTCGAGGTAAAGTTGCTTATGTTCCTCACGTCCGTGGTATGTTCCGTCGATAAATTTCTTGCAGTTCCCTATCAGGATGTTGAGCCATTTGAATGTTACATGTGCTTGTTCGTCTTTGGATAGAGTGATCGAATGCGCTAGTCCAAGGTCTCGAGCACATACCCCGTAACTTGGGTTACCATCACTTATCAGCTTGGTATCGGAATCTAAACGTCTCACAAAAACATCTTTGAATGATTTAGCAGTGGTATCTTTGATTACTTCCATGAAGCAATGAGTAGGAGCACCATTGCTAATCGACACTCCAATTAGGACATTGGTTTGTTTTGTTCCCTTTCCTCTTCTGCCTTCGCCATGGCTCTCACCACCTAAAAAGAACTCATCTACCTGGACGTTTCCTCCAAGTTTATATAAACCATTTCGGTCAGCCATTGCTTTTCGTAGCTTATTTAGCATCAACCAGCCAGTCGAATAAGATACTTGAACGAATTTAGCAATGGTAGTAGCCGAAAGACCACGCTTGTCGTTGGACAATAGATAGATAGCGGAGAACCACTTGGATAAAGAGATATGGCTTCGATGGAAGATGGTTCCGGAGGTAACGCTAGTTTGACGGTGACAAGATTTACATTGAAAAAGTGGAGCTCGAGATGCTGCATTTCTTCGATGGTTTGGCCTGATTAAGGTAAACTGGTCAGAGTCACACTTTGGGCATCTAAATCCCTCTTTCCACCGCAATTTGATCAAATGATCTTCACATGCTTCCTCTGAAGCGAAGCGTACCATAAAGCCTGAGATATCCACCATGCCTCCTTAATCGAACATCTGTTCTACTAAAGATTAGCTCCAATCTGGTCTCGGTGGAGGCGAAACTTACGAAACTTGATAAGTATGATGCTTTTTGCTGTTAGAGTTTTCACCATGTTCGGACTTGAAAGTGGTAAAGACATGAACATTACGCCTCGGAGATGTCATCTCGTGATACCAGCATTTAATGAAGTTGCGAGTATCACGAGGTGTCTTGATTCAGCCGTTTCCGCAGCGTTACCAACTGGGTGGAGCTGGGCTGAGTTCGTGCTACTCGACGATTGCAGCGATGACGGTACGGTAGAGGCAGTTGAGGCATGGTCGTCTATCCATTCGGGAATTGCCGTGCGGATTGTCGTTTCGCCTAGAAGACGAGGTAAAGCAGAGAACCTTGGATCTTGGCACAAGAGTCTTGTGGCTACCGCACCTTATGAGGATGTTGTGGTAGTGGTTGATGCTGACGTCGGAATTGAGAAGGAGAGCCTGAAAGCCCTTTTGCATCCCTTCGCTACTGATTCTGAGCTAGCAGTTGTGTGGGGGGTTGATCGTCCAGAAGGCGCCGTTTTTGGGCGGTGGAGCTCACTTTTCCAACTTGAAGCGGTTACGGCACTTGCTCGCCGTAGTGGGGACACTGCTCCCCGAGTATACGGTAGGTTCTTTGGCTATAGAGTTGGTGGACTCAAGGATTTTTCGTGGGGGTCGAGCTCAGTCATAACGGACGATGTCCAATTGGCTGACTTTGTCCGGCGTCATCAACTAAAAGTTTTTTCAGCCTGGGATGCTAAGGTCTTGGTAACACCGGCCGGAAATTACAGGGATTTTTATCTTCAGACATATCGCTTCTTCCAAGATGTGTCGGTCTCTAGAGAAATTGATCCTGAACAAAAACTCAGGACTGCAGTTCGAGACCGGTGGATAGTGCTGGCAACCAGGGCAGTTCGCAAGCCTCATTGGGCGGTCGCCTATGCGGCTGCTAGGCTTGTTGCCATGCTCAGACATTACTTCCGTGGGAATCGATTCACCAGCCAGTGGATTCCTACAGATTCTACTAAGGTGAATTCTGCAAACGCGAGCGGTATTGTTCAGCGTGCCGCTTTGTTCTACACCAAGTCCTGCCTTACGCTCAAAATCGTTGAGCACACTAGAAACTGGCCAAACGTGCTGTCATCGACCATTCAACGGCGTTTTGGGTGGAATAAGCCGGATGATGTTTTCATATTGCGCACCCGTCGAGGTGTTGAATTACGGTCGCCAAATACTCTCGCTTGCGAGCCGATCTACGAAATTGTTGGCAATGATGTTTATCGGCTTCGAGACCTTGATTTGCCTCCTTCCGTGAAATCGGTACTTGATATCGGAGCGCATGTCGGAGCTTTTACTTGCGTCCTAGCCGACTACCTACCGGATGCGAGTTTTACATGTGTGGAGCCGTCTGTTTCGACTCGTCACTGGCTGGAACGTAATCTTGCCGCAAATGGTATTGCTGATCGCGTGCGAGTGTTAGGTGCCGCAATTGCTTCCGAGGACGGTGAGACTAAATTTTTTGAGGAGGGTGAGGCATCCTGTATCTCCTCGACGTATGCTTTTCCTGGTTCTCATCCTGTGCCGATTCGAACTATTAGTTTTGCTACCGCAGTGAGTCAATGTCAGATGGCACCTGAAATCGTAAAGATGGACTGTGATGGAGGGGAATACGAGGCGATTTATTCGTCGCCCGACTCCTGTTGGGAAAGCGTAAACCACCTCTTCATTGAATACCACCCGGTGCCAGATCAACATTTCGATACCATTCACAAGCGGCTTATCGATCTCGGCTTGATGCAAGTTTGGCATCAACCTAGTAGGATCATTGGCTTGGGTATAGCATACTATACCCGCAAGAAAGAGGTGAAAGCTGGATTCTGAGGTTACTGTTATTCAACTACCAGCCCTTAGAGTCTCGATGCATTGATGCTTGCTTCTTGGCCAAGAAGGATTATGGAACGCTTGTCTCGGATATTTGTTTCATGTCGGTCTCACTGTGCTGAGTAGTGCATGTAGAGAAGCGTCTTTATTTTGGGACATGGTCGTTTGTCGCATGGATGAGCATGAAAGACACATGGGTTAACCTTTCTGATGCCACAATGAAGCTCGACTTGACCCTATTAGTGAACGTTGTTATGTTAAAAAATAAATCAAGCTTCGAACTACCGGATTGTACTGAAGCACCTGGTTCAAAACCGCCTAGGGTTGAGAACCAGGGCGGTTGACATTGTATCGATCGATGGCTCGATCGAGGAGTGTAAAGCGGTTTTCCTATGTTGAGGTTATCTTTAGCAAGTAAAACTAGGGTCTCGGCGGTGAAGTGAACCGTGGTGCGGCTGACGCAATAAGGGATAGTCTCCTCTCGTTGAGTCTCGAGACCATTTCTGGGGTAAATTGCGTGCTCCAGCTCCGCGAAGAATTCCTTGCGCTATCTATTTGAAACCGCCCTCTGTTGATCCTTGTGACTAAGACCCTCTCCTCGATCGTCGCGAGCTCGTTGTAGCAGGGAATAATTATGCTAACTTTCATTTCAAACCCTTCCAGCAAAATATTCGTATGTGAGTGCGAGGCCGTCTTCAAGGGAGACAACTGGTTCCCAGCTGATCTCTTTGGATATGAGGGAGATGTCAGGTTTCCGCTTCCTGGGATCATCGAGTGGCAGGTCCATGTATGTGGTTGATAGATCCTTGCCTGAGAGTTTCTTGGCATATTCAACCATCTCGAGGATCGTGCGTTCAATGGGATTGCCCACGTTGAAGGGACCAGGGACACGACTAGCGTCCATCACTCCATAAATACCTCGAACGAGATCGCTTACATAGCAGAAGCTTCTCGTTTGTTGTCCAGATCCGTAGACGCTCAGTGGAAGCTCTCTTGCAGCCTGAGACAAGAGATTACTTACGACACGACCATCATCTTCCCTCATTCTTGGTCCATACGTATTGAATATTCTCACCACTCTGATGTCAGTCCCATGCGTCCGGTGGTAATCGAAAAATAACGATTCAGCAACCCGCTTCCCCTCGTCGTAACATGAACGGATGCCAATTGGATTCACATGACCCCAGTACGACTCGGTCTGTGGGTGTTCCAAGGGATCTCCATAGACCTCGCTAGTTGAGGCTTGGAGCACTCGAGCACCCGTACGAGTCGCAAGCTCAAGAGCGTTGAGCGCACCAAAGACGCTCGTCTTAGTCGTTTTGATTGGATTGCTCTGGTAGTGAGGCGGTGAGGCCGGGCAGGCCATGTTATAGATCCTGCCTACTTCAACCTCGTATGGGGTTTCGACGTCCCACTCCAGTAGCTCAAAATGAGGGTGGTCAATCAGGTGTTCTATATTTTCCATCCGACCTGTACTGAAGTTATCTAAACAAATGACTGACTCGCCCTGAGCAATGAGTAAATCGCAGAGGTGGGATCCAATAAATCCTGCGCCACCGGTGACGAGGTTTCTCAATGTCATACTCCTTTAGATGGTTCTGGACAATATCCTTGGTAGCTGTACTTCTGGCAGGGAACCCCCCTATGACAGCGTGTTAGAGCCTCTGCCGATTCCTCTATAGGTGAATCCAAGTGATGCTAACTTCGCAGGATTCCACTGGTTACGCCCGTCGAAGACCACTGGCGAAACCATAAGCTTGCTTATGAGTTCGAAGTCAGGAGCACGAAACTGCTTCCACTCGGTGACGAGTATTAGAGCGTCAGCACCCTCAACTGCTGTGTACATGGCATCAACCATCTCAAGATTCGTCGCGTCGCAGAAAATAGTGCGAGCATTTTCCATTGCAACAGGATCATAGGCCTTGACCCGGGCACCCCCATTGACGAGGCTTTGAATGAGCGGTATGCTGACAGACTCTCGCATATCGTCCGTATCTGGTTTGAACGCTAGACCCCAGATGGCAATGGTCTTGCCTAGTAGGCTGCCATCAAAGTAATCTGACACTAGTTCGAAGAGAAGTTCTTTTTGGAGGTTGTTGACGGTATCGACAGATCTGAGCAACATCGGATCAAGACCAACCCTATCAAAGGAATGTATGAGGGCTTTGACATCTTTGGGAAAGCACGATCCACCATAGCCTGCACCTGCGTAGAGAAACGATGATCCAATGCGAGGATCTGAACCAATGCCCATGCGTATGTCTTCAATGTCTGCGCCAATTGCATCAGCGAGATGCGCTATCTCGTTCATAAAGCTGATTCTGGTTGCAAGCATTGCGTTCGCGGCATATTTCGTGAGCTCTGAAGACCGCGTCTGCATCTCCATAAGGACCGGCTCCCGACGTTGAAATGGCTCATAGAGTTCGTGCATCTTAACCAGTGCGCTTGGTGAGTCTGAGCCTACGACAATTCGGTCTGGCTTCATAAAGTCCTCAAGTGCCGAGCCCTCCTTGAGAAATTCAGGATTAGAGACCACGTCGCATTCAAATTCAAGCCCACGCTTTCGAATCGCCTCGTTGATCTTGGAGTATACGACGTCACACGTTCCAACCGGAACCGTGGACTTTACGACAATCGTTGACGCGTCAGCGATAAGATTGCCAATCTGTTCAGCGACACCGAAGACGTAATCGAGATTGGGTGAACCGTCATCGTATTGAGGAGTTCCTACTGCAATGAAGATAAGAGCATTCCCATTGAGAGCTTCAGATGAATCGCTGGTTATACGAAACCGTCCCTGCTGGAGGTTACGGAAGAGCATTTCGCTGAGGCCAGGCTCATAGAAAGGAACACGGCCTTCTTGAACGGACATAACCTTCTTGGGGTCGATATCAACTACGGTCACGGAGTGACCGATTTCTGCCAGGCCAACAGCCGTTACGAGTCCCACGTACCCTGCGCCAAAAACCGATACTCTCATCCGAATTGACCAGCTTCCCTCTACTATATTTACGCCGCTGCGTCACCCACCACCTGAGTTCAAGGTGGGAATACCGTTAACATCGACGTATTTTTGTCGTGCCCAAAGCGGAAATAATTGATCCGACCAAGTGGGCTAAATAATAGTTGTTCGTACCGATAAAAGTGCCTCTTCCCAAGGCACTGGAGATCTGTATATTTCAGTGGATAAATTCATCTAACGTAGTAGGAAGATGCTTTACAATGTTCCTAGTAGGCCCGAAGGTAGCTGTCTCTTCCTCGTTATCTCGAATTAGCCTGAACATGTGAGATCGCTCTTCCGGTCTACTCGAGCGGTTTCGTCTCCTGCAATTTTGTTGCCACCTAACTTGATTTGGTTTCCTAACAGGGTGAAGACTTAGAAGCTATGAAAAGGTCTCCAGAAGATCTAATAAAAATGGTACTAACGCCCCTATTTGAGCTAGATGGTTCAAAGCCAGCGAAAGCTGGCGCTATTGCCAAGATCGCGCGAGATCACCTCGTCGATGAAAATGTCGTGAACCAGTTGAATTCTGAACGAAAAGCCAGAGTCTTCAACGCAAGTGAGTCAATCAATAGGATCAAGCCAGTTGGTGATACTGCTTCTGTGAACGAGCATGAGCTCGATGGAAGGGTGATTGAGAGCAAATGGTGTTTTAGCAGGCGACCTAGAGCAATGGCGCAACACCTTAGCGTCAGCCTTTGAGGCATAGAGTGCCTTTGTTAGAAGTTACCAGGTAGAGCTTGATAAAGAACGCAAATCCAGAATAGCGATAGAAGCTGAAATTGCTCGAAAAGAATAGGCACTAGCAGAAGCTTGAAGCTCTAATAGATTCTTCGAAGAAAGCAGAGGAGACTGTGATTACTAGTAGCCACGGGGGAAGAAGGGGACGTTTGGTCTCTCCCTCGGATCGACAATTAGCAGTCACTCTCATTGGTGGAGCGAAAGATGCAGGTGCAAGGAGTTGCAAGGCCTGTGAAGTGCTGAAGATATCAACTCGTACATTTAGACGATGGGGATCTGGTTTAACAGATCGTAGGAGTGGGACTTAACGTAGGCGTGACTCAAATGCGTCATCGGAGAAAAAGAGACGAGATCATAAACGTAAGTGCGACCACAGAGTACTCGTCTCTAACTCCAGCCCAGATAGTGCCAAAGCTTGGCGGCAAGGGCAGATATATTGCCTCTGAGAAACCTTCCATTTCGGTGTTGAGTGACCGTAAGCTCAATAAGCGGAGGAGCAGAACAAAGCCATAGAAGAAGAGGTCTAGGCCGGTTCGCATGGTAAGTCGACCAGGTGAGATTTGGACGCTTGATATAACTAGGCTAAGTGGACCAGCCAGGGGCATCTACTTCTATGCCCATGTGATTATTGAACTGCGCTCAAGGAAGATCTCTTCGTTGGGAAATATCGGAATCTGAGTCGTCCGAGCAGCTCAAGCGCGTTGTGCATAGAGCCATCGCCAGAGAGAATATGGCTCCAAAGGTTATTCATAGGATAAACGACCCTCCCAAGAAGGGCTGTTAACTAGTTGAGTACTTGTATGAGTTAGATGTAAATATATCGAGGTCACGGTCTCGGGTATCGAACGATAACGGTCACATAGAATCGCCATTTAGTAGGAGCCAAATACTTCCCAACGGATCCCACGGGGGCGTTACAACGAATGAAGATGCAAGGAAGTAGATGAATGACTTCGTTGGCCACTACAACAACGATCATCAATACGAGAGCTTCAGATTTGCAACTCCCTATCAGGCCTACAGCGGCGAACACATCGAACTACTCGCTAAGGGGCGCGAAGTTGTAGGCAAGAGCAACGTAAAATTACACCTGAACGGTGATTATCGGGTAAGTGCGGAGACTGGGAACCTATCCCAGAGGTGTCCAATTATCCATAGGAATAAGTCGGTTGGAGGTTGATCAAAAGGCAGGCGAATGGAGGTAGCTTAGTTCGTGCAAAAGTGACAACTTTATGGCAGTCTCCGCATCTATTGTTACGATTCAAGAAGCTTCAGCACTTGTTCTGACAATCACGACCCGGTAATAGCTAATGAATGCATCTAGTGATGCAGAGTAAGGAATATGGGAAATATACGGCGATGCGAAGCGAACAAGACCATCTAAGTCCATTAAGGACAACTTTGGCGACGATGGTCGCTACCTCTACGCCAACCCCCAAAGATCATATTGTCCTCGCATGCAACCGTCACCTTCGCGTATCTCTTAGCGGATTCAATGATGTGGCTTTATCCAGCGGAGAAATTGTTTGAAGTTCTACGACTTCAATCGAAGCGCGACGACTCGGTGATTCGGCAACTGACAGTGCAAGTTGGGCCTGAGCTCCATGGGTAAGGATCGTTAGATCTCGCCCAGTACACACTACCTGTGTTTTCCCTAGTTTTGCTGCTTCGTCCCCGCTGTATCGAACAGATCGTATGCCATGGCAGCTTATTTTGGGCTCTATGAATTGTACAGGGTTTGGATCGTCAATTGCATACCTAAGAAGCTGTTAGGCGTTCGAAACTGAGGATGGAATCACTACCTCGATTAAAGATATGCGTGCAAGTATCGCTTTCAAGGATTGGGAGTGTTAAAGTCCCCTGCGAACTCCAGCAACATATGGAGCACTACAACTAGAGGCGGATGGAATCGGCCATTGGTCCGGTAGGAAATTTGCGCAACTTCAGAGGCAATTTGGTCGAATACGGCGCAGTCGAAGTCTGCAAATTGAATCTCAATTATCGGCTTCGTGCTAAAAAAAAGCCAATTCCAACTCCAAATCCGACTACTGATGATTCTGTGAGTGGGATCTCGGTTACTCGCGAGTGGCTGAATCTTTCAATCAAACCAGAGGTCGTTTTGAAAACACCACCTTGTGCGCCGACCTCTTTTGCGACCTTAATGAAATCGCCTTCATTAACCATGGAGTCCTCCATGGTCATCTTTGATTGAGGTGGCACGATCAATTGCTTCATCATTCGTAACTCGAGGGTTGCCTCGATCGAATTGAACCCTCGATTCAACAGAGAAGCCGTTATTAGTGGCTGGACAAAACTCTATTCCACAGAGATCGTTGGGACGATACGATCGAGCCACCTTGGCATGTACCATGCCCTCTTTCCTAGAAGTGTCATTACTGCCGGTACTAAGGTGAGGCGGATAATCGTAGCGTCTATCAATACGCTAACGCCAAGGCCAAGACCGAGCATTTTGATGACGGGCGCTGTTGATCCAATAAAGGCAAAGAAGACAGATATCATGATCGCGGCGGCAGACGAAATAACCCTAGCGGTAGCCGAGAGGCCACTTGCGACGGCGTCGTCTGCATCCATACCCGAGAGATAGGCTTCCTTTACCCGTGAGATCAGGAATACTTCGTAGTCCATCGAAAGTCCAAATGTAATAGCGAACATCATCATGGGTACGTAACTTTCGATTGGCACCTTTTGAGACATTCCGAGAAGGCTTGATCCCCAGCCCCATTGAAAGACTGCGACTACGACGCCGTAGGCAGCACCAATAGAAAAGAGGTTGAGAACCGCAGCCTTTATCGGTATCCAAATGCTTCTAAATGCAGCAAGGAGAACGATAAATGCAGTTGCAATTACGAAAGCGATGATTAGTGGAAGTTTGGATACCACGGTTTCGACGAAGATTATTGCAGATGCCGTTGCGCCAATTACGTAACCACTGCCGCTACTAACTATTGTCTTTGGAAGTGTACTGGTAGTAAGCGAGTCGAAGAGGGTTTTAGTTGTGGGATCTGATGGACCAAACTTGGGTATGACATTCAATGTGAATGCTTTGGCGGAGGATGTGAGTGCTGGTTGGGAAACTGCGACCACATTAGGAAGTGAAGAGATGGCACCTGTAACACTTTTTTCCAGGCTTTGAACGCTATTTTCACTCGAGTAGATGGTCGAATTCATCTCAACAACGACGGTCAACTGTGCATTTGCACCTGCCCCAAAGCCGGTTGAGATCGCATTGAAAGCCTTTGCGTCTGTGTAGGTCGAGGGGTTTGTAGATGCGTCGAGGTGGTTGATTTGAATTGAGAAGAGGGGAATAACCAGCACGGAGCCTAGGACGACTCCGATTAGGAGAAAAACGATCGGTCTACTTTGTACCTTGCGGGCAAATCTGTGCCAGAAGTCGTCGCCACCGTGGGATTCGGCTATCGCCTCGCCAAGGCTGACCCTGTCAATCTTTTCAGCGAACGTTCCCAAAATTGCCGGTACTAGGGTTAGCGCCCCGATCGCCGAGGTTGCAACGCCGATGGATGCTGCAAGGCCAAGGTTTCCGATAAATGTGATCCCTGAGACGTACAGGCCGAGGAGTGCGAGGGCGACCGTAATAGCAGCAACGATAACTGAACGCCCCGAGGTGGCTACGGTCTTAGCGATAGAGTCGATCGAGTTGGAGCCCTCCCTCAAGTGTTGTCGGTGACGAGTGGTGAGAAATAAGGCATAATCAATTCCAACCCCCAGTCCGATCATTACTGTAAGGGTTGGAGCGGAGGTGCCAAAGGTGATACCTCTTCCGATTAGGGAGATTGCGAAGTAGCCAACTAGCACGCTCACTAAGGCCGTGAGGATCGGTATGATTGCTGCAAATAGCGATCTGAATGCAAAAAGTGCCACCGCGATAGCAACAAGCAGCCCGATCAATTCGGAGCGAAGATCAGATGCCTTTGGGTTTGAAAGTTGGCCGATGGGATCGGCGTAGTAAACCTTGGCCCCAGCTTTCGTTACGGGATTCATCGCCGTCTCAACCATGTTGAAGTAACTAGGCGCAAACGTTACTGGATTTACTGAAAATTGGACCGTCAAGTAGCCACTCTGACCATTTGAATCGATGGCTTTAGGATTTTGTACCGGCGTTATAACTCCGGTCACGTTCTGTAATTTTGAGAGGTTGACTGCCGCCTCATTGATTTGGTTAGAGAGAGATGCGACCGACGCCTTATCGACGACCACTATTTGCGATGAAAATCCGGCTGCTTTGCCCGCATCGTTAGCGGCAAGAATCGCTTGTCCAGTCGCAGCCTCGTTATTTGGGAGCGAGAGGTTGTTGACATAGGAGCCACCGAACTTTGTCGACAGTGTTGCAATTGCAATGAGTGCAATAATCCAGATGGTAATGGCACTCTTGCGATGGACGACCATAAAATGGCCGATCCTCCACATAAGACCCGTAGTATCCTGCTTTGTCTCTAAAGCTTCGATCTCTTCTACACCCATTGGTATCGTTTCCTTGGAATTTGGCAGAACTGACATTTATGATCATAACATAAATATGGCATAACTGACACTTTTTTGCGTCAACTTTCGTTGACGTTGTAGAATGGATGGTTAATGACATCATCTTTAAGGGGAGCTAAGAAAGAGGCGACTCGGGCAAAGTTGATTGAGGAGGCTCATCAACTCTTTGTGACCAAGGGTTATAGTGAGACTAATATTCGAGAGATTGCATTGGCCGCTGGAGTCTCTGAGCGTACCTTTTATCGCTACTTCGAAACCAAAGACGAGCTACTCTTTCCAAATTTAAGAGGTGTAATTGCGGACCTCTTGTCCAATTTACGCGGTGTCGACGACGAGGTTCAAGTAATGGACGCGGTCGCAAGGGCCGTCGAACTAACCAATCTTGCATCGCTGCCCCGAATGAAAAATATGAGAGCGATTGCCAATCAATTAATTGCGGGTGAAGTCGTTATCGACGTTGTTCGATTGATCGTCGAATTCGAATTTGAGTTCGCCGCAGAGATAGGTCGAAGAATTGCAATAAGCAATCCTTACCTCGGACAACTGGATCGAGATACCTATGCGCTGGTCCTGGCTCGATTTATCTTCAATGCCTTTCGATCTATGATGAACGCTCGGGAAGAATTGGATTCCAGTGCCGAACTCTCGCTTCCATCTGTTCCAGAGCACATGAATAGGATCATCAAGCTTCTAAATCCTGAACTTCCTCCACTGACCTAGATTTTTTGGTCGAAGATTCGATATGGTCTATTTCTCCGCTTTGCGACTACCGTTGAACCTCCTTGAGGTGGCCATTATGCCTAGGTCCGTCGTTGGCCTGGAGAGATGTGATTTTGAAGCGTTTGGTGGAAAACGTTGTCGAAGTTGTTGCCTAGATTATTATCAATAACAAGCTAAGACTGCATATGTCGTGTTTATCGAGTGAATGTGACTCGATTTCGTAGGAGTGGGAATGATTTATAAGGGAAATTTTGACATCGTTGAAGGTAACTTCCTGATCATTGCATCCCGCTTTAATGAGTTTGTCGTCGACAAATTAGTTGAAGGAGCCAAAGGAGCCTTCGCGATGGTGGGAATCTCCGACTTGTCTTATGACGTGGCGTACTGTCCTGGAGCAGCCGAACTCCCACTACTAGCCAAGGTGGGAGCAGAATCTGGGCGTTACGATGCGATCGTTGCCCTAGGTGCGGTTATCCGTGGTGACACCTCACACTACGACGTTGTCGTAGGTATAACCACCAACGGTCTAGCCAAAGTTGCCATGGACTTTGGTACCCCAGTATTAATGGGAATATTGACGACTGACACAGTTGAGCAGGCGCTAAATCGTGCTGGCATCAAGGCTGGAAACAAAGGATATGAGGCAGCACTTGGTGCCATCGAGATGGTTTCGGTAACAAGGCAGTTAGGTTCGAAGGCCTGATCTAATTCGTTACGCCAGTTTCGAAGCTCATATGCAGAGTTGCTACCGAAATCGCTCAAAAGTGCTTAGCTTTTTTCGGCCTCTTCATCGCCTATGAAGTTAGCAAGCCACTTTGAACGCAATATCAACTCGATATCTGGCCCCCACCTCCTGCTATAGGCGATCTCAAAATCAAAGGCCTCGGCAATAGAGCCAGCGCCTACACCGTCGAAGATTTTGATTCCATCAGTTCCACCAATGAACTTGGGGGCGAGGAAGAGGTTGATCTGGTCGATTAGCCCCGCGTCGAGATACGACTTGGCAACCTTCGCCCCCGCTTCGACCATTGCCACAACAACACCTTCATCGGCGAGAGAGGTCATCAACTCACTGATATCGCCACTATATGCTCTAGCGGGCAAAATCCTGGCTGACTCCGGAATCTGGCCGAGGACAATTCGGCGAGGGGATTTATCTTCTAATCCATGAGCTCTCATCGATGGATCATCGCTACGGACTGTGCCAGCACCGGTAATTATCGCATCAGCGTAAGCCCTAAGGCGTGCAACCTCCTCCCTCGAAGCGCCCGAAGTTATCCACTTAGAGCTGCCGTCGCGAGCTGCTATGTATCCGTCTAAAGTTGCGGCAACCTTTAAAAAAGTGAATGGTCGCCCTAGCTGTCGATGGACCAAATACGGCGCGAGGTCGGCTTTGATTTCTGAGGCAAGGAGGCCAATCTCTACTTGGACGCCCGCCTCTTGCAGTACCTTTATCCCCATGCCACTTACTCGTTCATCAGGATCCAATGACCCGATTACGACCCTTGATACCCCTTCACGTATGAGCATTTCAGCACAGGGAGGCGTCTTGCCGTGATGAGAGCACGGCTCGAGGGTTACGTAAAGGGTTGAACCCCTCAAATCAAATTTTGCACGATCCCGTGCAACGACCTCAGCGTGGTCACCGCCTGGTGGCCTCGTTGAACCGGAAGAGACTCGTCCGTCGGCGGCAACGAAGACAGCACCGACCCATGGGTTTGGCCGTGCAATCTTGCGAGCCTCTCTGCTCGCCAATATGGCTAATCGCATCGCTCGTCTATCACGGTCGAGGGCTAATTGATTCATTTGCGACCCTTATTCTCAAATTTGGTGCACTTGTCGCCGAGGTTACTATTCATTGGTCGGATGTTCCGCGGTTGCGTCTCTCAGTAGATCGATCGCATGGCCTATCGTGTCGATTACTGACTCCACCATTTCACGTGCTCCATTGGGTGAGCCAGGCACGTTAAATATGAGCACTTGCCCGAGAATTCCGCAGCGCCCCCTCGATAGTATTCCAAGCTTGTTGACGCTTCGAGAGTATTCAGCGATCCCCGGAGCTTCACGTTCAATTACCTTCAATGTGGCTTCAGGGGTTAGATCGCGACTTGTAAAGCCGGTACCCCCAGTCGTAACGATCAAACCATGAAAGTTGCCGCTCATCTCAATTAGGCGTGAGCTCACAGAGTCGATGCCATCGGGGCTTATTCGCGATTCAACTACTTCGAAGTCGTGATCTTGCAAGAGCTGACGTAGTACCTCGCCTGAGGTGTCTTGCCTCTTTCCGTAGTAGCAACCATCCGACACTGTGAGGACTTTAGCAAAGTGTTTTGTCATACTAAGTCGAGATATTACAGGCCAAAGATGTGATTGCCATAGGCGAATGCGCTATTGCCATTTGATTATTGGCAGGTTTTTGATAGTTTCTAAGGGTACGTGAATTGAAATGGCATTTTAGACAATGCAATTGAACTGATATGAGTAGGTTAGGTATTGAGTTGGACGTTGAAATAACTATCGATGGCGAGAGGGTGGTAGCTCAAGATGGCGAGCTACTGATAAAGGCCATCAATAGAGTCGTGAGCGACTTACCTCAGATCTGCTACAACGAGGTCCTTGGCCCAATAAGGAGCTGCGACACTTGCGTTGTTGAGGTTGGAGGAGAGCTAGTTCGTAGTTGCGACACGAAGGTTCGCGCCTCATTGGTCGTTGAGACAAAGTCGGTACGATCAAAGGATGCTCAACTCGAGGGCATCAGTCGGATCTTAAAAAATCACGACCTTTACTGCACCCTTTGCGAAAATAACAATGGCAATTGCGTGGTGCACAATACAGTCGCAGCCTCCGAGATAGCGCACCCCTCCTACGAATTCGAGAAGAAGCCCTATGAGATCGACGCTTCTCACCCCTTTTATCGTTACGATCCGAATCAATGTATCCTCTGCGGCCGCTGCGTTCAGGCATGTCAAGAGCTGCAGGTAAACGAGACTCTCTCCATCGACTGGGAGCGTTATCGTCCCAGGGTTATCTGGGATAAAGACGTACCAGCTGGCGAATCTTCGTGCGTGGGATGTGGCCACTGCGTTACTGTCTGTCCATGCAATGCGCTTATGGAAAAGTCGATGCTCGGCGAAGTTGGTTACCTCTCTTCCCTGCCTGAGACGATGAAAGATCCCATGATCGCACTTACGAAGGCCGCCGAGCCTGCAACCTCAATTCAAAGCGTCATGGCGATCTCTGAGGCAGAGGCACGCCTGAGGAAGGCTCAAATCAAGCGGACAAAGACCGTTTGTACCTATTGTGGCGTTGGTTGTTCTTTTGAAGTTTGGACGAAGGGTAGAAAAATTGTAAAGATCGAGCCCTCAGATGGCCCGGCTAACGCAGTTTCAACCTGCGTCAAGGGAAAGTTTGGATGGGACTACGTTAACTCAAAGGAGCGGATTACCAAACCATTGATACGGCGAGGGGATCACTTTGAAGAGGTGACATTCGAGGAGGTAGTAAACTACGTCGCCGAGAGAATGAGGATGATCAGAGAAGAGTCGGGTCCGAATGCACTCGGCTTTATCTCCTCTTCAAAGTGCACCAATGAAGAGTCGTATCTGATGCAAAAGTTGGCACGAGCGGTTGTTGGTACTAACAACGTTGATAACTGCTCTAGGTACTGTCAATCTCCAGCAACCATGGGCCTCTGGCGCACGGTTGGCATTGGAGGCGACTCCGGCTCGATAACGGACCTGGAGAAGGCGGGTCTAGTGATAATCGTTGGCTCGAATACGGCGGAGAGCCACCCAGTTATCGCCACACGTATCAAGAGAGCGCACAAGAGCGGCGGAAAGCGACTGATAGTAGCCGACCTGCGCCGCCACGAAATGGCCGAAAGAGCCGATATCTTCATCCATCCAAAACCAGGCAGTGACATCGCTTGGCTAAGTGCGGTTACTAAGTACATTATCGATACCAACCGCCATGACGTTGACTTTATCGATAGTCACGTCGATAACTTTGACGACTACTACGCCTCCCTTTCCCCGTTTGACTTGGAAAGTACCGCTAAGTTGACCGGGATTTCGGTAGATGAATTAAAGGCGGTCGCCGACGAGATAGTTGCCGCTGATGGTGTGGCGGTCTGTTGGGCCATGGGAGTGACCCAGCACAACGGTGGCTCTGATACCTCTACCGCGATCTCGAATCTTTTGCTAGTAACTGGTAACTATGGACGTGAAGGGGCGGGATCGTATCCATTGCGTGGCCATAACAACGTTCAAGGTGCATCTGACTTCGGTGCAATGCCAGATCGCTTCCCTGGATATGAGTTCGTCAACGACGATGCCACCCGAGCCAAGTGGTCTGCTGGTTGGAACGTCGAACTCCCGTCAGATAAGGGCTTGGATAACCACGAGATGGTCGATGCCATCTACGAAGGTAATTTGCGAGGCCTTTACCTCATTGGCGAGGATATGGGGCTCGTTGACGCCAATGCCCTTCACGTCCAAGGGGCATTTGAACGTCTAGACCTATTCGTTGTGCAGGACATCTTCTTTTCGAAGACGGCGCAGTTTGCAGATGTGATTTTGCCAGCATCTCCGTCGTTGGAAAAGGATGGTACCTTTACAAATACCGAACGCAGGATTCAGCGTTTATACGCCGCGCTCGATCCGCTTGGCAATTCGCGTCCTGACTATATTTGGACGATTGCGATTGCGAATGCGCTGGGAGCCGGGTGGAACTATTCGAGTCCGGCAGACGTGATGGCTGAGGCAGCATCGTTAGCAGAGATCTTCTCGGGTGTATCTTATGATCTGCTCGAAGGTTTTGACTCGCTTCAGTGGCCCGTGTCAAGCGATGGCAAGGATACACCGCTTCTGTTTTTGGATGGTTTTGGTTTTTCAAATGGTAGAGCCAAACTTTACAATGTCAGCTACATAGAGCCAAGCGAGGTAGTCGACGATGAGTTCGATCTTCATTTGAACAATGGAAGACTTCTTGAACACTTTCATGAGGGAAATATGACCTATAAGTCGGAGGGGATTAGATCACGTACTCCAGGTACCTTCATTGAGATCTCTCCTGAGTTGGCTGCTGAGCGAGGCGTACAGAGTGGATCTCTGGTTCGGTTGATATCTAGGCGCGGCAAGATCAAGGCACGTGCACTCGTGACGACCCGTGTTAGCGGCAAAGAGTTGTACATGCCGATGAATAGTGGAGATAACGAATCTGCGATTAACGTTTTGACTTCGTCGCACACCGACAGGACCACGCATACGCCAGCCTACAAGGAACTAGCAGTCAAAATGGAAGTACTTTCGGCCACCGGAGAGAATCCTCTCCCGAAGAAAAATTTTAGAAATGCAATTTCGAATCCTCAAAACGGTGTTGAGGTGGAACGAAAGTGGCAGAGGCAAGACTACGTCTTTGTCGCAGCGCCGCGTAGACGAGGGGGACTGTAAGGTGGCTCAACCAATTGGTTTGGATAAGGTAGCTGAACTTCGACCGTCGATTAACTACGATCAAGTCGAAATAGACCAGTTAGCGAGGTTGCTTGAGAACCTCAGGGACTCAGACCTGATCGATCTTTTGAATGGCATTCTCGAAGAAGGCTGCGACGCTGGTTCGGCCATCCTCGAAAAGATGAACAACGAAAAGACGCGTCAGGGGATTGAAAACCTCGTTCGGTTTCTGTCGATAGCGGGAAATCTCGACCCAAGGATTCTAAAGGCATTAAGCGATGGCTTGGGAGGTGCAGCAGAGGCCCTGGATCGCAGCGAACCCCCATCCCTAAGGCAGCTATTCAAAAAGGTGAGGACTCCCGAAGTCAGGCGAAGCTTAGACATAGTGCTCTCGCTGGCATTTAGGATCGGCAAGAGCAGATAGGTTCAAAGCTTCGTGAATCATCCGCACTCACCTTCGGTAGGTGTGGATGATCTGGTACCGGTAGCTCTAGGCGGTGTACAACTTCCGCTAATGTATAGGAGAAGTCTTATGCAAAGGGAATGCGATGTTGCGCTTGGTGCTACCAAAAGGTTCGTTGGAAAAATCGACCTTCGACCTTTTTTCAGCCGCTGATCTATCGATAGTGCGCTCTTCAGAGGTGGACTATCGTGCCACCATCAAAGATCCAAGAATCACAGATGTTAGAATTTTGAGGCCCCAAGAGATTCCGACCTATCTAGAAGATGGTCTTTTCGACCTTGGAATAACTGGACGTGATTGGGTTGAAGAGACCGAGTCAAATCTCGTCTCCATTGGCCAGCTGCATTATTCAAAGGCGACTACGAATCCAATTCGTGTTGTTCTTGCTGTATCGGAACGATCAGGTATAACCTCGGTTAGCGATCTGAAAGATGGAGTAAGAGTCTCAACCGAGTATCCCACTCTAACGAAGAAGTACTTTGAAAAAAATGGCATAAAGGCGAATGTCTTCCTGTCATACGGAGCGACCGAAGCTAAGATCCCAGATATTGCAGATGCCGTAGTTGAGATTACGGAGACGGGCCGTGCCATTCGAGCGGCGGGGCTAAGGATTATAGATACGATCCTGACATCGCATACGGAGCTATTGGCGAATCCCGAAGCAGCCAATGATCCGGAAAAGTTGCACGCAATGAAGCAAATTTTTACGCTGCTCTCGGGGACTTTGACGGCGCGGGGCAAGGTTCTTCTTAAGCTCAACGTGTCGGCCGATGACCTTGAGAAAGTGATAGCTCTTATTCCTTCGATGAAGGCTCCGACGGTCTCTGAGCTTCACGGCCACGCAGGCTACGCTGTTGAGACTGTCGTAGCGCGCGAGGGTATTAATACGCTCATCCCAGAATTGAAAGATGCTGGTGCCACCGGAATTCTTGAGTTACCTCTGAGCAAGATAATCGAGTAGCCACCTCAACATCTAGAGGTGCGAATCGAAGTAATTCCACCTCTTAGGCAAAAATATCAAAGCCCTATATAACCTTTGCAGCCCCAACATCAACTGGGGCTGCAAACTTTAATTGGGTTTTTTAGAGTCAGATTTTCGCCATAATCGATCCATAACATCCTCTTGTCATCCTCATAAAGACGGGAATCGTGATCCCGTTTATTCAGACCGTGTGAAGCTCTCTCGGTTGAAAGGAATGAGATGTTATGAATTTGAAGCGTTGGGCAATTTCAGCCCTACTGCTGGGGGTCGGGGTAAGTGCCTGTGGGACGACAGAGGCGTTGACTTCGACTGCGCCAACAACCTCCCAAGCTACGGCTTCGAAGGTGGTCTATCAAAGTTCGCTTAGCTCAACGGCCTCTTCAGCCGTTGAGTCGACGACCCCATCCACTTCGAGTCAAGTCCCACCTACCCCTTCGTCTTTAGCCAATAGCGGAGGAGCCCAAACTCCACCCGCTACTACGAGTCCGGTTTCAGCTAGCCAAAGCTCTCAAGTGGCAGCGGTAAATAATGCGCTAAGCCAGATCGATTCCCAAATCAATAACTTGAACAATACTCAGAGCGCCGGTAACGGCGACATAGCAAATTCGTCGAATGGAAATTAGGAGAAAAGAAATGAAAAGGATCATTCGTTATATCGGAGTACCATTGGCGTCTCTCGCCGCCGTAGCTTCCACAGCCGCGCCTGCGTTTGCGTCTTCAACCCCTACGTCGGCGGTAACTCCGACTCAGATTGCTCAGCTGCAAAGCGATATCAACGCTCGAATTACCTTCCTTGATACGTTGAGCGGCCGAATTCAAAGTTCAAAGACGCTCACCCAAAGTGACGCAGCAACCCTCGCAGGTGTGGTGGGAAGTAGCAGTAGCGGTGACATCGCCGCAATGCAAAGTCTTTTAGCAAGCGTTCCATCGATTACGACCGAAGGTCAACTGCATTTGACTTATGAGACGCTTTATGACAACTATCGAATCTACGCAGTGGTCGGTCCTCAAGTTGACTTGACGATTGCCCAAGATCAGATCCTCTCTATCTCGTCCGAGCTGATCAACTTAGAACCAACTTTGAACTCGCTCATTGCCTCGAATGGAAATAATCCGACCGCTACTGCCGCGTACGCTAACTTGGTAACGAGTGCAGCCCAAGCACAATCGACGGCAAGTGGACTCGGGAGTTACGCTGTCTCGCTTACGCCAACTATCTACAACACTGATCCGACTGGCACTCACACCACGATCACTAACGACTGGCAACAGTTGAAGGGTGCTTCGGCGAACATTAAGACAGCTCGAAGCGATATCTCTACAATCATGAAAAATGTGTGAGCAGGTTCGTTCGCAGCAAAACTCGATACTCCGTTTGTTAATTTGACTCTAGGTTGAAAAAAGCAAAGACCCGAACGATCGATTTGTAACCTCGACCGTTGGAGATCGATTTCGACGGTAGATAAAGAACTACAATACTGCCCACCGGAGGAGCCCTCTGGTGGGCAGTATCTTGTCAACCGTGAATGCTAATATCTGCAAAGATTGCTACCTCGTTCAAATCCTATCGAGTTGGCCTGATGCCTCTGAGTATTCGCTTGACAAATTTATAGGCTTTGTGTCGAATAGTTTGGCAAAGTCAGAGGCGTTTGAAGGTAGACCTAGGAAGTAGCCTTGGGCTAGATCACACCCCATGGATTCAAGTAGGATTAGCTGTTCCGACTTTTCAACTCCCTCGGCGACTGCCTTTATCTCGAGGCTGTGAGCGATTGAAATGATTGCATCAACGAGGCGTTGCCCCTTTGGATCATCGATGTCGCTTATGAACGAGCGGTCGATCTTGATCGAGTCGAACGGGAGTGATTTGAGGCGATAGAGCGAGGAGTATCCAGTTCCGAAGTCATCGATTGCGAAGGTGTAACCATTGGCCCTAAGTTCATTGATCGTCTGGAGCACGCAAGGATCGTGATCTAGAAGAGAGGACTCGGTAATCTCGAAGCTGAGCCGCGTCGCGGGCAGATTGACGTTTCCTAGGTCGGCGTTGAGTCTTCGCATTGATTGGTTGCTGCGAATCTGGCGCGGCGAGAGGTTTACGCTAACGGTGGTATCGATTCCTTTTGCTATCCACTGCTGCTGATCGATGTAGACACGTTCGAGAGTCCAAGATACGATGTCGTCCATTATTCCAATATCCTCGGCGATGGTGAGCCATTCGACAGGTGAGATTAGCCCCCCTGAGCCGTCCTTCAAGCGAATAAGGGCTTCTGCCGCAACAGTAACGTCGGTTGAAAGGTCAACTATCGGCTGATAGAGGAGTGCGAACTCATCGTTTGCACAGGCGGTACGCAGTCTCGTCGCCATAGAGAGGGTACTTCTTGCATTCGAAGAGATTGCCTTGAAACCCTTGTCATTGGTGGGGTTGCCAGTCTGTTTGTCTCGATACATCGACGAGTCAGCGCTCTCGATCAGTTCAGATGGATTCGACCCATCAAATGGGTAGATGGCCGCGCCAATCGATGACGTCATCGCTACAGTACTTTCGCTGAGTTCGAAGGGCTCGTTGAAGTGTTCCCTTATGCGGCTGATAGAAGTCATGACCACAAAATTTCGGCCGTCTACCGTGTCGTCTGTTTTGATGTCGTGAAGGAGGATTAAGAACTCGTCCCCACCCTGTCGCGCCACCACATCCCCTTGACGAACACCTTCGCGTAGCCTTCGCGCCACCTCTACTAGGAGCTCATCGCCTGCTCGATGTCCATATCCGTCATTGATAGCTTTGAAGTGGTTCAGGTCTAAAAATAAAACGAGAAATGATCGGTTAGCTCGTCGAGCCTCTTCGATCGCCTTTGTTGTGGCGTCTATAAATGATCTGCGATTTGCTAGCCCAGTCAGAGGATCAGAAAACGCGAGGTTGGTTACCTGCTCTTCGGCTAACTTGCGCTCAGTAATGTCGGTCAGGATTCCTTGGATAGCTAGTATTTCTCCGTCAGCGCTTCGAATTGCTACCGCATCGTCCCTAACCCACTTTTCATGCCCCTCGGCGTCAAGGATCCGATATTCGATTGAATAGTCAACCTCCCCACCTCTGAGGGAGCTTCGAGCTTCGCGAAGCATGGGGCGATCATCTTCGTGGGTAATAGTACTTCGTAGCCCGGATTGAGTGAGAAATTCTCCCGGAGCTAGGTGGACTAAGCGTTCGATCTGAGGAGAAACATAGGTCAGCCGTGCGTCTTTATCAATCGATTCGATGTACAGAACTGCAGGTATTTGTTCAACGAGAGTTCGATAACGGATTTCAGCTTCGGAGACTTGGCGATGAAGCGCTGCATTTTCAAGTGCAGCCTCGGCTTGACCTTGAAGGGCGATTAGCGAGTCAATTTCGCGCTGGGTATTTCTGCGAACAAAACGGTCAGCACAGATCGTAATTGCGTAACTTCTACGGGTGGTTCGAATGCTAACTATGAAAGCACCGAGGACATCTTGATTAATGAGGCCATGTAACGCCGGTGCGAACTCGTCACGGCGCAGATATTGAGGCGTGCGAATCAGGCTCCAAGAAACTAGGCCGAGGTGGTCGACCTTCTCCATGATGATATCGCGCATAAGTATCTCGGTGTTACCACTGACGTTCATGATTGCGCCGCTTTGAGCGTCGAGGTGTAATGAGAAAGAGTAGGTCGCTCCAATTGCGGATTTGGAATGATTTGCGAAGATTGAGATCAGGGTATCTTCTTCCAGCCTCCTGCTGAAGTCCCCCGCAGCTTCTGCTAGTAGCTCTGCCCTGCGCCTCTCGTCTCTCTCTAGAGCGAGTGCAAAGGCGCTCTCGGCAAGTAGCGCCGCAACGTCATCTTCATTTGAGACCTCCTCCAAGGAGCGACGTGCTGGCTCTGGTAGGAGGAGCGTCAGGCCTAGGCCGACCATGGCTGCCATACCAGCAAAAAGAATCGCTCCCTTGAGACCGAGGTCTCTGGTGATTAATGGAAAGGCATAGACGCCGATGAATGCCCCAATCTTTGCGATCGAAGCAGAGATGCCGTGGCCTGTCGCTCTGGCACCGACTGGAAATACCTCAGATGGAATGACAAAGGTGGTCACGTTTGGTCCAAATTCGATAAAAAAGTATGAAGCGGCAAAGAGGACAAAAAATACATCAGCATTTGCTAGGGACGAGGAGATGGCACCTAGAGAAGTAAAGATTACTGCCATCGCAAAGAAGCCAATTACTTGAAGGCGTCGGTGTCCGATTCTGTCGAGAAAGGCTGTAGCCAATAGATACCCGGGAACAGCAACGACTAAAAAGACGATGAGATTCGTGAGAGTGTGTTCGAAGATCGTGCTGTTCGGAGATAACTTAGCAAGGACTAACGGTGTCGAGATGGTGTTCCCATAGTACGCGTAGTCCAGGAAGAACCATGTGCCGGCTGTAGCAAGGAGTAGCTTTAGGTAGTGGCGGTTGGTGAGGAAGCGGAGTAGCCCTATGCGGTGAATTTGGTTACCCGTCGGAAAGGCTCTGATTGTGCCCGTAGAAAAAGACTCAATGTCTTGGATTGCAAGTTCGTTCTTCCCTAAAATCTTCGACGTAAATCTAGGTGATTCTGGCATCTTGCGGCGAAAATATAGGACGCAAGCAGCAGGTATCGCCCCTGCGCCTAGGAGAATTTTGGCGTCCATTACGTGAGACAGGTGAGTTGTTAGAAGTAGTAGTGCGAGGGTGGGACCGACGACGAGACCGATGGCTTGCGTCGAAAATACTAGTGAAACGAGCCTCCCTCTATCCTTTGAATTCGAGTACTCAGAGATTAGAACTGCCGAAACCGGATAGTCGCCTCCTATTCCAATCCCTAGTACGAATCGCGCGATCAAGAGTGGTTCGATGCCGTTGGCGAGGAAGGATGCAACGGCGCCGATCACCATTACCGCCGATTCAATACCGTATAACTTCGTCCTTCCAAAGCGGTCGCTTAGGTAACCCAAAAGTAGCGCCCCGATCGCAGTTCCAAGGAGGGAGATGGCGCTCGCTAGGGCAATTTTTGAGGGCGTGAGGTGCCAAGGTGCTTTTAAAAGTGCCATGGCAGTTCCGATGACGAAAAGGTCATAGGCATCTGTGAAAAATCCTACGCTCGTTATCGCCGCGGCTCGTAGGTGAAAGCGACGTAGTGGTGCATCATTTAGAGCAGTAGTAATGGATGGGTTGGCGACAGACAAAACTTTATACCAGCTTCCCTAATGATATCTACATAATTCATCGTGCGTACTTTATTGAATCGACAAGGTCGTTAGTTGGATTTAGTGTATATTTCAAAAGACTACCTTATTACGGCAGAGTTTCATTGTAAAACTTTATGATGCCTTAGTTCAAATTTCGGTAGCGAAATATGAAAATTGGTTCATATTTCTCCATTTTTAAGCGGGTGCAATGCCGATCCCCAAAAATAGTTTTGGAAGTTTAACCACTTCAAGGGGGATAATTGGTGATAGCTGCGAATTACGGTACTTTGAATCTGGAAGCGATTTGAAAATCGCTACTTTAAGTTTTGCACCCGTACCAAGGTTTAAAGAAATATTTCAAGCATCGTTTCTTTGTGAATATTTAAATTTTAGGTATTAGAAGCACATGTGATTTGCGCTTTGTTAATGCTAAATAAATCAAAAATTTACGATTTGGATATATTGATTTAAGGTGTTGGATGGGGAATGATATTCGACGCTTTTGGGGAATGATCGTGTTCGTTCGTTAAAAAAGCGGTTTACGTTGCATTGTGCCGTTTAGATACCCATTGCCCTATTTGCACCGAGGATGGTTTGCGCTCCTCTCTTTTGAGGAGTGTTTTTTATAAATCGTTTCCTGCATACGACTGGTTGAAGCTCTTATTGACGAGCGGAAAATCGGGCACGATCGCTTCGTGGAGAGCGATTGGAAGTGCCGCCCAGTTGTTGACGGATGGATCAGTAATTTTGACTTTCTTTATCGCTCCATTTTCACTCGTTTCGACGAAGTAGCAAGTTGCGCCACGCCACCCCTCGACGCAGCCAAATCCGAAATTTGCCGCAGGTGCTGGGTCATCGATAGATTTCGGGGTCGATGGCATGGCGCTTTTGTCGGGTTTCGTACCATCATCGCGAAGAAAATTGAGATATCGCTTTATGAGCTCAAGCGATGAGAGAGCCTCTCTCCGTCGAAGCAGAAACCGTCCCATTACATCACCGGAGGACTCTAGTATCTCCTGGTAGTCGGCTTCAATGTGGTTGTACGGCAAGTATTGACGCACGTCGCAAGGGTGGTTAGATGCTCGGCCGACGTATCCGTAAGCAGATAGTCGTTGAGCATCGTCGCGCGAGAGGACTCCGGTTCCTATCATGCGATCGCGTACAATTCCGTGCTCTTCTATGAGCTGGCTAACTTCAATCACATGGTGTTTGATCTGATCGATTGTGCTTTGTGACGGTAGTTCAAAGAGTTTTGTTTGGTGCAGGCTCAACGATCCACGTAAGATTCGGTGGTTCGTTAGGCGGTAGTTGATCCCAGAAAGTGACTCTCGAATCCGCTGAGCTTGCGTATTTGCCAATCCAAAGGCGGTGTCGTTTGCAAGACCTCCGATATCAGTGACGTGGCAGGCCACTCGCTCTAGTTCAAGGAGAAGCGATCGCCGTATTCTCTCGTTTTCACCTACATCAATTGAAAGCGAGGATTCATAGGCTTTCAAGAATGCAAGACCGTGGGCGACGATGGAATCACCGGTCACGTGCTCAGCTAAGTTGAGCCCTTCTTCTGCTCTAGCGCCAATAAATGTATCTTCGACGCCCCTAGAGAGATAGTTCAATTCGATATCTAGATTCAAGATCGACTCGCCGATAACTGAAAATCGAAAGTGTCCAGGCTCGATAACTCCAGCGTGTACTGGTCCAACTGGAATTTGAGATACACCGGCCACCTCCTCTATGGCTGAGTTCGTGGTAACCGATTTCGATTTAGATTCAAAATGGACATCACCATTAGTTGCAGCTGTAAGGTCGGATTCAAATCGAGTTGCCTGAATGAAGACTTCGCTCACACTTGGAATTAATCCAGCCCAGTTGGAATCTATTTGGGTCCTGATATCGATCAAGGGTTCGTCTGAATGGCAGAAGGACATGAAGATGTGGTGAATGACGTAAGTTTCATCCGCAGCGGTAGACGTGATTGTCATCAATCGATAGCCCTCCTCTGCCAAATTGGTGGAGATCTTAACGAGGTCGATTGGAACGGCTTCGACGAATATCGGGCGCATAATCTAGCTCCTACCTCCTGTAATCGTTGAGATTGTAAATTGAATCGCATTTAGCGATGCTTGGGAGAATAGAGGGAAGACCGTTGCTCCTACCAGTGATAAAACGATAAGAAAGTTCGAAAGATGCGGCGAATGTGACGTAGTCGACTTAGCTGCAGGCAGCAGTAGTGCTGGGGAGGACTCTATGGCCTCTGGTCCACTATTTGTACTTCTTTGAACTACCAGTACTTCGGTAAAGGGGTGATTTTCGACTATCGGCGTCTTATTGACGCCGTTGATAGCTCCGTCGAAGGCGAGATTTGCAATTAAACGGATAATTGATGAAAACGCCACTAGGGCGAAGATGAAGGCTGTAGCAATGTAGGCCCCAAGGCCGGAGGTGAATCCGGCTACGGATATTTGAATTTCGGCGAAGAAGATTGCGAATGGAGGTAGTCCGAGAAGGCCGATCATAGCGATAATGGTGAGGTATTTGGTTACTCCTGCGAAACTCCCCGAAAGTGATATCTCGGTTATGTCACTGGTGCCAGTTTTATTGACAACTCTGCCGACAAGTATAAACAACGACGACTTGATGAGTCCGTGGGCAAGGATGTAAATCAGGACTGCTGCTGTCGCACCTTTGCCGATCGCGACCCCTAAGGCCATGACTCCCATGTGTTCCATTGACGAGTATGCGAGAAGCCTTTTTATATCGCGTTGCCTGACCATCATGAGCGAGGCGAGTGCGACAGATGCTAGCCCCATCGCAATTAAAATCCCTTTAATTTCGGCGCTTGCCATACCTACTTCGCTCAAGAGTCGCATTCGCAGGATTGCATAGAGTGCAACCGAAAGAAGCACTCCCGACATTAGTGCCGAAACCGGCGATGGTGATTGACTATGGGCATCCGGCAACCAACTGTGCATAGGAAATAGTCCAACCTTGGTGGAAAAGCCCAAAACCGTAAGGGCGATGCCGAGTCGAAGCAAGCCTTGGTTTAGCTGGTGGTCGTGGATAAGCAAGATCCATGACAGCGTCTTTCCTCCGCTTGCTCCGAATATGATCACCACGCCCAAAAGTGCAATTGCGATACCACTAGATGCGATTACCACATACTTCCAAGCGGCCTCGGCGGACTTTCTTGTGCCAGATTTACTCACTAAGAAGGCGGTTGCTACTGTCGTAGCTTCAATCGCAAACCACATTACGCCAATATTGTCGGCTTCAACCGCTAGGGACATGGCGAAGATAAAGCCATTCAAGAGTCCGCTGTATTCACGACTTACGTTTGAGTCGAGACCAGCGCCAATAGCCGTTAGGCCAACTGCACCAACTGTTGTAAGCATCCACGCACTAAGGGGATCAACTCTCAAGACTCCGCCAAGAGCAACTTCGTATGGGTAGTGAGAGTGGATAAGGGTGATCCCAGAGAGGAAAATTACTGCACTTGTAAGCGTCGGCGCTATTCGATTTAGCTTGGCAGAGGACACTAGGTAAGTGGTAGCCGCGGAGGCGATCGCTACGGCAAGGGGCAGGAGAAGAAGGTTATTCATCAGTCGTGTAACTCTCTCAACTGGCTAATGTCTGTGTGGCCAAAGTGGCCGCGAAGTTGATGTGTGAAGACTTGGAGGATGAGGACGACGAGTAGTACATCGACTGAGGCCGAAAGTTCTACGAGCGTCGGAACACCTCCTGAGACAAAGAGTGCGGTGGCTGTTATGCCATTGTCGACAACGACAAACCCTATCAACTGGGAAATTGCACGCCTTCGTGATGCGATGATAAGAAATCCTATGAGAACGACCGCAATTCCGGTTGGCGAGAGTGATGAAGATATCGAACCAACGTTCACGAAGAGCGGACCTGTTGTTACGAATGATCCTCCTATAAGGAGTGATGATATGAAGATCCCTGCAGTTGGATTGAGGTAAGTATCATCGCGCATCACGTCGCTGCGATTGCCCCCCTGTTTTGACTCTGCATTAATGAGTTTTAAGCGCCGTTGAATCAGTACGGGAAGAACTATTGCCTTCAACGTGAGCACAAAAAGTGCGATCATTACACCGGTTAACTTGCTTCTGTTTACTTCCACGACCATCAAGCCCCCTCCAAGGGCTAAGCCTTGAATTGAAAGGAGCCTTGCCGTGCTTTTTAGCGATCGTCGCCAGACGATAACGATCGTGCTGATGAGGAGGGTTCCGGCACAAAGTTGAAGAGTGAAGATCATTTTGCTGTTACTCCCGAGATGATTACGGCGATGAAGGCTATGGCGAGCGATCCAGCGAGCAATTCAGGGACGCGAAAGAGACGTACTTTGGCTAGAAAGACCTCGGCGACCCCCAGTGTCGCCCCTATTATGGCCACTTTAGCGATTAGGAATAGTGCGGCTGGAATCATTGCTGGCGAGAGGGTGGAGGCAATAGACCACGGGAGAAGCAAATTTGCAAGGAGCGAAGTTAGAACTGTCAACTTTATCCAAGATGCGAGTTCTTGAAACGCTAAATCGTGCCCGGAACTCTCTAGGGTCATCGCTTCATGGATCATCGTGAGTTCAAGGTGAGTTGTTGGATTGTCAACGGGAAGTCGGCCAGTTTCGGAGAGTACTGCAATTACCAGAGATGCGACGACCAGTATTCCAACCGGTGAGACTATTTGACTCGGGTTCGAAGCTCGAATTTGAATGATCGACGCGAGGTTTGAGGTACGAACTTCGATTGAGAGAGCGTAGATAGCTATCAACAAGGTCGGTTCAGCAAGTGCGAGCAGTGTTACGTGCCTGCTCGATCCCATCCCGCCGAAAGATGTTCCATTGGCTAGACCGATTAGACCTTGCGCCACTGCGTTGACCGTGAGAATTGAGACTATTACAAAAAGGTCAGGTGGAATAGCTGACGCGAACGTAACTGACGGTATGACCAAGGCGAGTGTCAAGGATGAGGCGAGCACTGCTACCGATCCCATTGCGACAAGGGTTGACCCGTTTCGGTAGCGCAAGGTCTCTTTTCTAAGTAGCTTTACTATCTCGCGCCACGGTTGGAATAATCTACCGCCACGCCGCCCCTCTAAGAGTGCTTTCGTAGCCCTTATGGTTCCAATTTGAAGCGGTGAAATTGCCACGACAACGAGTGCTTGCAAAAGTGCTGATACGATCTTGGTAATCATCTATCCCTCAAAGACTCGAAAGTGCTATGACGCTGATAAGGCCTATGAAGGCGTAGATCAAGTAGAGGTGGATGCTTCCGCCTTGGATTACCCGCACCCTCGAACTTACCTTTTCCACCGTTGAGATTACTGGGCGCATAAGGCGATCTTCAAAGAGGTCAGATTTGGCTAAGTTGGCGCGGAGGTGGCGTTGGCTCAAATACGTGGACTCTGATCCGTGGCTAACTTCAATATCTCGCCCGGGATTGATCACATCGTCAAAGATGCGAAGTACGGGCTCGGTGAAGCCCGAAGCGCTCGACTGAAACATTGGATCGACTGCAATAAGGCCGCATCCCCAAGGAACTTCAACGATACGGTTTGGAGCCCTTCTTGTAAGGACCTTTGTGAAAATCCAGAGTGAGGCAACAGCTCCAAGGAAGACCCCAACTATCGCTAGAGGTGTTATCGACGCCCGAAACACGGGTAGGTCAAGGGTAAAGATCGAAGTTGAACTGATTGACAGTTTTAGGTCGAGGATTCGATTGATTTGACGAGCTACGAGGCCGATCAATAAGGCCGGTGCGAATATCGCGATTGATGCGACGAGAGGACCGATCCATACGCTGGGCGAAACCTCTCTAGCTTTTGATGCAGTCTTCGAGCGAGGTATACCGAGTAGTGCAACCCCGACGATTTTGGCAAACGTTACAACGGCGAGTCCGGTGGTTAGCGCTATCGCCGCAACTGCGATTGGAAAGAGGGTTTTGAGTACAATTGAAACTTTGGCGTTTACTGAAGTTGCGTGAGAGAGCGTCTGTAGCAATAGCCATTCGGCGACGAAAGTTAATGTTGGAGGTAGTGCTGTTGCTCCAACCGCACCCAATGCGAACGTTGCGGTCGTGAACCGCATCTTCGAGCCAATGCCGCCAAGCTCATTTATCCTCTTTGTCTTACTGGATTGGTAGATCGACCCAGCCGCCATGAAGAGGCTCTGCTTGAAGAAGGCGTGTGCGAAGGTCAGGAGTACTGCAGCTAATAGGGCGGAATTAGCGACGTAGTCCTCATGGGATCTCAGGGCGCAGATGTAAGTGCCTACTGCAATTGCGATGAGACCCATGTTTTCGCTCGTAGACTGGGCGAGTAAGACTTTGAGGTCATCCTCTACTGCCGCCCTTATGATCGAGTAGACAGCGGTCGCCGCTCCAACGACGATCAGCCCTTCGCCCCAAAGTATGTTCAAACTTCTGTCAAGTTGGGTCACGGTTAGTAAGAGCCCGTAAACACCCATTGCTACCATGGCACCGCTCATAAGGGCCGATATCTCGGCTGGGGCGGCGGGGTGAGCTTTGGGTAGCCAAACATGAACCGGTAGCAGCCCCATTTTGATTCCGAAAGCAAGCAATAAGAGCCCGATACCAATTGCAGAAATGGGCTTGTGGCCAATTGTTGACAAAGCAGGCCACCACAGTGAGCTCCCAAGGGACCCGTTTGAGGAAAGTGATGAGAAACCAAGAATCAGCGAGATAGCGCTAACTTGCGACATAGTTAGGTACCAGATGAGTGCGCTCTTAGCCGACGGATACTTTTTTACCTCAACAACCACAAGTAGTGCGGAGCTAATTGTCATCAGCTCCCATCCAATAGTAAATGAGAGTGCGTTCCCGGCTGCGACTACCGTCATCATCGAAAATATGAAGGTAGATCGTGCCAACTTCGATGAGGCAAATCCGTCGGTGTGAGGCTGGGCGGCGCCGTAAGCGACAGTAATTGCCGATACAAAGGAGAGTAGAACCAAAAATAGGGCACCAAGATACGAGAGGGAGTAGGAGAGGGTCATCCACCTGCTGCCAAGGTGAATTAGGACGGAGGTCGATCCCACTCCTGCGATTCGTGCACATCCTGCGATAAGTCCAATCGTGGCGAGCGAAAAGTTAAGTGTCGAAGATAGTCGGAGCGAAGTTCGGGCAGGGATTGGCAAAATCGTTGAAGCGATAGAGGTGATATAAAGTATTGACGCTGCGGCGAACAGGGATTTCATCTTTTATATCGCCCTGAGATTTGTCGAAAAACTTCGACCAATGTTGCCGCACTTGGCGGGTCTCCGGGCACCGCTAGGTCCACTGGTATCACTGTTGAAACTGGACCGAGACAGTACTTAGCGTTGGCAAAGACGCCTCCTGTGATAGCCGCATCCCCGCAGGCGACAACGATTTTGGGGTTAGGGATCGCCTCGTAGGTTTTACGCAGCGGATCAGCCATCTTCTTAGTTACGCATCCTGTAACTAATAACACGTCAGCGTGGCGAGGAGATGCTACAAGGCGAACTCCGTACTGCTCGAGGTCGTAATCTGGTCCGAATGCGGCTAGGAGTTCGTTAGCGCAGTCTTGACCACCACCGACGTCGACGTAGCGAATATTGAGGGCGTTGCGTACCGATCGATTGCCTACGTTGGAAGTGACTTGGGTCGCTTCCTCTGGAACCGGCAAATAATTTTTGCTCAGACGAAGGTTCTGGCGAAGTATCGTTGAAACTTTGCGTACTGTCACTGTCCGCTACGCCCTTATGTCGTCGCCCGCGACGCGCGGCGGGTAGAGGATCGCAACGGAAGTTGTACTTATTAATTCTTTGAACTTTAATATGGGGCTAGGTTCAGTCGGTGTGGCTTTGGTTTTCGGTGTTTTCCTGGAAACTAGGGAATTGTCTCGAGGCCTAGATTTTTGATCTTTCACCATTGTGAGCGGTGGTATTCCTCGCTTCACAAAATTGTCGTCGTTATCTGAAAAATAATCAAAACCAGGGCTAAAACATAACATCTTCAAAACCAAACAAAATCTTCCGCGCAATTATAAAAAATATATCAACTTTTCGCGAGAAATTCAATTTTTTGGCCGTATTGCTATAAATTTAGTGAATTTGTCGCGCTCTAGGGCCTGTGCGCTGGAGCGCCTTATCTGTAATTGAAAAATATGAAATCTTAATCATCAATTAAAGTTGATACGATTTTTCAAAATGCACCCGGTTTAAATTAGTTCATATCATATATTAAAAATTAGATTGTCCTCATTTTAGGAACCGTTTATGGTCCTAAGATAGAAAGGAATTTCATCAAAAATTCTTGTGTCGGTAGGTTTGCCAACCTCAAGTGCACTAGTTTTGGCTTTGATCGCTATCAGCGAAGCCTATTGCACTACGGCTAAAGCATGTGGTGATCGATTGGCTATTGCACGTAGTCGTGTGACCTCGTGGTTCTTGTCATATGTTCACTGTGAGGCATGTTCGCCTTGACGATGAGGAAGATAGTTTAGATTGCGTGAACGTAGCAACTTGATTGGTAGGTTCCGTATCCACTCTTAGGCCAAGGATCGCGCAGGAATCTTTAGACCATTATTCCAATAATCATCGGAGTATCGGGCATAACCCAATCATGGATTTGGCTCGCCTCCGACGCACCCGCAAATAGAAATCGAACGAGAGCCACGAATGACCAGATTGAAAGTGTTGCTGACCGAATCCTAACGTAACAAAACAGAACCTTAGGCGAAGACATAGTTCGGCGCAGGCACAGTTAGATAGAGAAGTTTTGGCTAGCCGTTCCTAGGTCTTCCCCTTCAAGTACATAACAGTTGCCTCCGCGAGCCTTTGCTTCGTACATCAAAAGATCCGCACGGCGCAGTAGCGAATCTAGGTCGTCGTTTGCGGTTTTAGAAAATGCCACACCGACCGACGCGGTGATAGTAACCCATTCGGTGCGGTCTTCACTGATAGAGATTGGGGTGGCAATTGCTTCCATTATCCGTCCAATTACGCCCCGAGCAGTATCAAATTCATCGATTGACCCAAGGATGCATACGAACTCGTCGCCGCCAATGCGAGCTACCGTATCAATTTCACGGACCGCATCTTTAATCCTCCTAGCCAGGGTGATCAGTAGCGTATCGCCAGCCTTATGGCCGTATCTGTCATTTACCGGCTTGAAGTTATCCAAGTCCAAAAATGCCAATGCAGTCATTCCTCCGAAGCGCCTATTTATTGCCAATTGGTCAGCCATCTTTTCACCCACGAAGCTCCGATTTGGAAGCTCGGTGAGAAAATCAAAGTAGGCCAATTTCGCTAATTTATCCTGGTAGTCCATCAGGTCGGTAATGTCAGAAAATAGGGCAACGTAGAAATCGGGCTGACCTAGATTGCCAAATATTGTAGATATATTGACGAATGTCGCGAAGACCGAACCATCCTTGCGGCGCTGTTGCACAGATCCACTCCAGTGTCCACCGGTTCGCAATGCGTCGTTCATCGATTCCCAGAGCACTTCGTTCTCGGGGTTGGGCGCGAAGAATCGGGATGTTTTTCCGATCACGTCTTCCCGCTCAAAGCCGGTCATCCGAATACAGGCGGGATTGATGTCAATTATTTGCGAGTTAGCGTCAATTATCACGATTGCTTCGGCGGTGTGTTCGAATACTACAGCCGCCTTCCTGAGCTGACTCTCGGCGATCCTTTGCTCTGTTATGTCGGTGCCTACCACAACGAAGGATGAGGCTTTTCCATCGTGGCCGTAGATGATGCTACTGTGCCACTCGATTATCCGATGAACGCCGTCTCTGCGAACCCAAGTTGAAATTGCCTTTTCGCGGACGGTTCCGGCCAATGCATCGGCAAACCAAGCTCGAACTGCTGGTCGATCATCCGGAGCAAAGTATTCCACTATCTGAAAGGGTGCCTCTCCTATTTCGGCGAGCTTCGCACCGGTGAAATCTAAGACAGCTCTGTTGCAACGTATTACCCGACATGAGCGATCTAGAACATAGATCAGCCTTGGAATCGCCTCAATCACTTGAGCGACAAAGTCAAGGTCTTCACGTACCAGTGCAGCATCTCTGCTCCTTTGAGTGACATCGACGCCGTAGAGCACAACTGCCGCATTTGTATCTCTTCTATCCCGCACAACAGAGCTGTAGTGCATCTCAACTAGGCGCTTATTTCCATCTCGGTGGTGGTGCCAAATCTCATTTACGGCTGATCCCCCAAATTCAAGTACTCTTAAAAATGTTTCCACCACGAGGGATTGGTCGCCTTCGTCGATCCAATATCTCCAAAGAGTTGGATTTTCAAATACTTCGAGACTCGTGAAACCAGTCAACTGCTCTGCTCCGCGGTTGAACCGCGTTATTTGCCCCTTTTCGTTTACCACCATTACCGCAGCCGCAACTGAATCCATAATTCGATCGTTCAATGTTCGTTCGTGCCGAAGTTGCACTACTAGTTCGTCGCCATCTCGACCCTCGTATAGTGCAACGAAAAGTTCAGGCTCCCTTCCCAGTCCTCGGAACATGGCGTGGTATCGCATTACGCAAAATTCACCAAACTTGTCGCGAACAGTCAACTCCCCAGCCCATTGATTAGTGATATCAAAGTTCAACTGCAAATAAAGTGGGACTTCTCTGTCTAATTGGGGAGCTAAGTCGAAGAACGATAATTTATGTAGTTCGTCCTTGCTGTAACCTGAGCGATCGACTGCCTCACGATTTGCGTTAGCAATTTCTCCGGTGGCTGAGTTGATCAAGAATTTATAGGAAGTCGGAAGTTCGAAGAGTTCTGAGAGATATTCTTGCCTTCGTGTCTGAACTTCGTCAACTTGCTTGAGCTTCAAACAGAGCGAGATGATTGAGCCAATCGTCTCAAGCAGCATCGAGTCGAACTCTGAAGCTAGACCTTCCCGCGACTTGAGGACCGATAGTATCCCAATTGTTTTCAATGATTGATCCCGAAGCGGAATTGACCAACTCGCTGAGACTCCAAGCTCCTGTGCTGCCTCTCCAAATTGGCTCCATCTTGGGTCATATCGCACGATACTTTCGAAGGCCGCCCGCTCACTGAAGCCTGCTGTCGCATCTGAACCATTGCTCGTCGCATTCGATACATCCGTAAGTAAAGGCCATGTTTCGTAAGGTAAACTTGGAGCCCAAACTATGTTTGCTTTGCCAAAGCTATCGAGGAGCGAGACGCAACCTATTGAATGCGGAATCAATATCTCGACTTCAATAAGTGCCTTATTGATGACTTCCGAAGCCGAAAGCCCCTTCTCGATCTCACCTAAAAGGCGACCTTGGAGTAAATATATATCCTTCATTTGACGAAGGGAAATCGAATTCAAGGCATTTGGCCTGGCAGCCGAAGGCTCTGTGGCATCATCAACAGGAAGGGGCCGAACACCATCCAATTTGAGATTGATAATGCGTGCGAGGTCTTCCTCTAAGCGCAAAAGTGAACCAAGTCCTGCATTTTTCCTAGAGTCGACGAGAAATTGCGCAATTCGCTGATCAATCAGATAGTCGTTTGATCCTCCTATCATCAACCTGAGATCTGCAACTAGATCTGTTACGTCAATTGAATATAGAAATGTCTCCATCGCAATAATACGACGGGACCATTTGCGTAAATATGCCAATGCTCCAAGAGGAGTTCGAACGGTACTAACCGGCTCGTTGTATCTAAAAGAGTGGTACCAATCGATGATTGCTTCGAAATCGACTGGCCTACCAAGGCCATATCCCTGCCCGTAGTCCGCGCCTAAGATTGCAACTGCCTCCACCAAAGCATCATCTTCTAACCCCTCGACAACGACGTTCATCCCAAGGTCATGGGCTAAATCGGTCAAGTGAGCTACTAGGTCCACGGAATGGGCGACCTCGGCTGGAGAACGAACCAACTCTTGATCTATCTTGACCTCGTCGAAACCGACGCTTTCAAGGCGTAATAGAGAGCTATATCCAGCACCGAGATCATCTTGCGCTAAATGGACGCCCATATTTCGAGCACGCTGAAGTACTGTAGGCGACGTTCCATTGCCCTGAAGCAGTTCCTCGTCCTCCGTAAGTTCAAGGGTAAGCAGAGATGGATCCACCCCGCTCTCTTCAAGGTTGCGTTCGATACTTCTGATATATCGATCATCGAACATCCCCTGTGGAGGGAAGTTTACGCCTAGACCGCTAAATAATCCGTGGCTTCTCCAAGCCAAAATGGCTGATAGGCCTTTATTTAGGCCTTGGTCAAATAGATAGAAGAGGTCATCTGATCCAAATGCTCGAAGGAATTGCGCAGGAGATAGTAGATCCCCATTGGAATCTCTAAGCCGAGCTAAGGCTTCAACCTTATAGAGGTCACCACTTTTGAGATTGACGATTGGCTGGTAGACGATTTCTAGCCCGCCACCATAGAGTAGGGATCGGAAGAGACTTCGATCACTATGGGAAATTATCTGATTACCAGTATCGAGACGAGACAGCGCAGCTCCAAAGATGTGTGCTACATGCTCTAATGTTCGCCGTCTTCTATTTACACCAAAGTAACTGAGTACCTTCGAATATCCATTGATAACAGCAACGACATCGCCACTTGCAGCTACAACTGGAATGCCAACTCCGGAACGCAAATTGATCGAAAGTAGATCAGACCTCCAAGGGCCCATTCCTGGGTCTGTCGCAATTGAATCACAGGTTTCGACTCGACCAGAACGGAACGCCTTTCCGCTTGGCCCCATTCCTGAAGGGGAGTCACTTCGGTGGAAACAACGGACCAAACTGGCCCCAGTTAGCTTGACCAAGTGGCCCCACTCTTAGACACATTAATTCCTATCATTGAGTTTATGAAAAACGACTCAAAAGACAGAAAAAGGATGCTAAGAGTGGAACTCTACGAGAATATCAGAGTTGCGGTAAATAAAGAAGGCTTTTCGATTAGAGGTGCTGCAAATAAGTTCAAAGTTCATCGAAGAGTGGTTCGACGGGCTCTGATGAATGCAATGCCGCCCGAGAGAAGCGTAAGCGCTGTTAGTCGACCAAAGCTAGGTCAATACGAACTGGTAGTTCGTAAGTGGCTCGAAGACGATTGTAATGTAGCTCCCAAGCAGCGACACACCGGAACTCGTGTCTGGCAACGCCTCGTTGATGAATGTCAAGCTGATGTTTCAGTCTCAGCCGTACGAGTAATGGTAAAGGCACTACGGGCTGAGATAGACCTGCCAGTTCCTACAGCGATGATCCCCCAAATTCACCTACCGGGTAAAAGTGCAGATGTTGACTTTGGTGATGTACTTGTCTATGTCAATGGAGAAAAGATCAAGGCGAAGATGTTTGCTATGAGGTTATCTCACTCCGGTAAAGCATTTCATATGGTCTATAGCGGCGAGTCTAGAAGAGTGCTTTTTTGATGGGCACGAAAAAGCCTTTGAATTCTTTGGGGGCATCCCTGAAGTAATCAGATATGACAATTTAACAAGTGCTGTTCAAAAGGTACTATCTGGTAAAGAGAGGATGGAGAACGAACGATTCGTGGCATTTAGGTCTCACTATGGTTTCACCTCGTCCTTTTGTACTCCTGGAATCGATGGAGCTCATGAAAAAGGTGGAATCGAGGGAGAGGTAAAGAGAGCAAGGCGCCGATACTTCGTACCGCTTCCCCATGGTCAAACACTTGGCGAGATCAACGACAAGCTTCATCTACGAGTAGACAACGACGATAAGACCCGCCATATCAGCTACCGTCGCACCACAGTGCATACAGATTTTACTGAAGAGAAGAAACACCTGATGAGATTGGTTAGCGAACCCTTTGGGTGCGCCAAGATACTTTTTCCAAAAGTCGATGCTAAATCGCGCATCTCAGTCCGCAGCTGTCATTACTCAGTACCGGTGAGCCTTATTGGTAAGTCAGTCGAGGTGGCACTATCTGCTAGCGATCTAGTAGTAGTTCATAAGGGCAAGGTGGTTGCACGTCATGATCGCCTTATCCACAGGGGAGACTCCTCCTTGATACTCGATCACTACCTAGAGGCATTTACCCGTAAACCAGGTGCATTTGCCTCAGCGGTGCCATTAGATCAAGCGAAAAAGAAAGGTACCTTTTGGGCTGAACACGCTAGCTTTCTAGCTGCTGCAACCCAAAAGTATGGGGAGCGCGACGGTGTATTTGAGATGATATCGGTTTTACTCATTGGTCGAAGACTTCCAAAAGTAGCAATAGTAGCTGGTATCAATTGTGCACTTGAGATGAATAGCCCCAAGGCTTCCTATGTTGAGATCAAAGCTCGAGAATATCTAGTGTCACTAGTCATAAATTCACTTAGTAAATGGTCCGAGGTACTTCTCCATGGATCTAAAGATCTCGTCAGCCGTCTTATGCCATCTAAAAGGACGAGGATTCTCATTCCAGGTTTCAGTCCATTTTGTAATAGCTGCAATAAGTTGCTTTTCTGACTTGTGTGTTGACCTCTGCAACATCTTGGTAGTTAGTTCAGAAAACCATCGCTCTACAAGATTCATCCACGATGAATAGGTGGGAGTAAAGTGAAAGTGAAAGCGTTCATGCTCAAGGTTCCATTTACACACTGTATCGGTCTTATGGGTAACGTAGTTATCCATAATGAGATGGACCTCTAGATCTTTTGGTATTTCTTTGTCAATGAGATCTAGAAATGAGATGAACTCAACTGCAAGGAGCCTGCCAAGGAAGTTGTCACTTTCGCACCATCTAAGCTACCTCCTTTCGTCTCCCTTTTGGTCCATCTCCAACCGACTTATTCGTAGGAATAATTGGTACCTCTGATACTGGATCCCAGTCTCTGCATTTGCCTGAGATCCAGAAGTCCTGGTTTGGATTTGCGTTGCTCCCACCTACAGCTTCGCGCCGTCTATTTAGTAGCTCGATGTGTTCTCCACTGTGTGCCTGTTGTGGGGTTACGAACTTGATACCAGAGTGCTGGTGGTCGTTGTTGTAGTGATCAACGAATTCACTCATCCACCTGCGTGCAGCATCGATGGTTGCAAATCCTCCATAGGGATAGGTTGGAAAGTACTTCACCGTCTTAAAGAGCGACTCAATATGAGCATTGTCGTTAGATACCCGAGGCCGTGACCTTGATATATTTACATCTAGCTCATATAAGTACTCAACTAGTGACCACCCCTTCATGGGTGATCCATTGTCACTATGGATCACCTTCGGGACCATATTCTCTCTAGCCATTGCTCGCTTTACGACTCTCTTTAGCTGCTCAGAGCTTTCAGATTCGTATATCTCCCATCCGACTATCTTGCGTGAGTACAGATCAATGATCACATATGCGTAGTAGATCCCCCTAGCTGGTCCATTTAGCCAGGTGATATCAAGTGTCCAGATGTCACCTGGTTTTACTGCTGTGTGCACTGGTCTAGCTCTCTTCTTCGGCGGTTTCGTCCTGCTCGTGTGCTTGTTTAGATTGCTATCCTTTAGTACTCGATAGAAGGTCCTCTCAGATGCAATGTATCTGCCCTTACAGCCGAGTTTAGGCACAATCTGGGCAGGAGTAAGAGAGGAGAACTTACTCGAAGTACATACTTCGATGATCTCATGTCTCTCTTCCTCCGATAGTGCATTAGAGCGACGTTTGTGTACAGCTCCTCGCCGGCGATCTGTAGCACCAGATTCCCATCTCCGAAATGTACGAGTTGATATCTTCAAAACTTCACAGGCTTTGTAACATCTAGCACCTGCATCTATTGCTTCACTGATGAGGGCTACAGCTTGAGCTCGAACGTTGTGATCTAGATACAGAGGGGAGAGACTAAACGTCCCCTTCTTCCCCCGTGGATCATAACAAGCTCTGTCTCTTGTACTTTTTTTTGAAGAACCAATAGGGCAGCAGCTTCTGCTAGTGCCTTTTCTTTTCTAGCTAGTTCAGCTTCAATTCGCACTCTGGCTTTGCGCTCTTTATCAAGTTCCGCCTGGTGAGCCCTATTAGCAGCACTCTTGTTGTCAAGAGCTGACTCTAAGGTATTTCGCCGTAGGGGCTGTGTCTTCTGCTAGAACTCCATTTGATCTCAGCCATGAACCGAGTTCGTGCTCATTCATCGCAGCTGTGTCAACAACAGCTTTAATCTTGTTGATCTTATCGCTGGCTGCATTTGCACTAGCCTTGCGTTCCGAGTTCCACTGGTAGACAACGTTTGCATTGATTTCGTTATCCCTTGCAATCTTGGCGATAGCACCAGGTGTAGCATCTCCTGAATTGTCGAGCTCATATAGTGCTGCAACTACTTTTTGCTTTAGTTCTTTGGGGTACCTTTTCATGACCATTCCATCTTCGCCCTCTTATAAACAAAAATCAAGCTAGGTGACAACAATCTTGGCAGAGAGGGGTAAGTACTCTCAGCTGATTAGGTTTCCTTCCAACTAAATCGAATCGTTGCTGTTTTGAGCTGGAATTTTAGCTATGACGATTTAGAGCAGGATCAAAAAATAAAGAATCTTTTGTTTAATTGGTAGTAGTGACGGGCTGTGGATCCTGTTGACCAAGAGTAACTAATGATAAATCGATGGGTGAAAGCCATAGCTTTGGGTTAGCCCGCATTCTTGGTCCACAAATCCATAGCCCCTTTGCAGCCTTTAGGCTTTGGCGATCTCAAAGTGTCATCGCTTTAGCCAAAGGCCATGCCTAGGCCATAACAATGTGGATGTGAATCGTTATGGCCAAAGCAGCCAAAGCAGCCGGAGAGAATATCTTACTTTTGTCTCTGAGTCACCTCTAGATTATCAACTAGTGGTCCATGACCTCTAAAGATTGAGGAATACCGATCCACAACCATATTCGCCACTACCATATTCGCCACAGCGACCCTCACCTTTGAGGCTTTGGGCCAAGAGCTTCACGTAGATATCTGAGGATCTCACAATTGCGCTGGTGTCGGTCGATTCCTGAGGAATCCAAAGCTATAGGGCTAGCTATAGTACTACCGCCAGATTCCCATCGATCCCAAGGCCCATTAATGAATCAGGATTATCCACAAGGACTCAACTCTCAGTAGGCCCCGTAGCCCAGTCATTATCGATTATCAAGACAATGTCGACAAGTTCAGCTTTATGGAGTAGTTCAATTTCGCTTAGATGGGGTTACGTGATTGCTTCCAATGGCCATGGCGGGTTTCTGACTAGTCAGTGCTGTGACTCATCGTCGATGAAGCGCACCTTCGAGATCACCTAAGAGACAATTGCACAATTCGGAAATCAACTCTTTCGGGTGGCATTTTTTGACTCGGAGTGGGGTTGCTATGCCTTATCTAGCATTAAGTTCGGAGCTTTAAATCCAAAACAGCTAAGGATCTACTTTCGCAATTGTCTCCTAGGCTTCAAGCGCCGTGGTTATCAACCTCGGTCATATTGGCTCCACTGGGATTGGGCAGAAAAGATGTGAGATCTAGGTTTGGTCATTTGATTCATGAGAAACGGAGATCACTCCGATGTTGGTGGCACTTGCTACCAGCAACTATCAATCGAGACACTAAATGGATGTATCAATCGTCCTGATAGTCACCACAAGATTGAAAATAGTCATTCGACTCAATAGCCCCAAGAGCACTTGGTCTATGATTTAATGGACCTTGAGATAACAAGAGGATCATTCCAAAGCTGAGAACCCAATCCCAATCACAGGTGATCAGTGATTGCCAAAATGCACTCTGAGATATTTCTATTACATATTAAGATCCTATGACTACAACAAGTCCTAATGGACTGTGGATTTGTGGACCAAGAGTATTACAGATAGTCAAATTTGTAACTTTCGCCTACCGAGTTGAAATCGGCGACTCTTGGTCAACAAGACCCACAGCCCGTAGCTACTACTAAATCAACAAAAAGTTCTTTCTTTCCTAATCATCAAGATGCTGCCGTAGCATTAGCCCCACGTCCTAGAACCAACAATCCAATTAATTCGAAGACCAATACTTATGGATCATGACCGTTTGGGCCAAAGACTATAGCTATGAAGCCATAGAGCCTCGAGTTGATCCATGGATATACGACAACCAGTGCCTTGCCTAAGTCCTAACGCCTAAATGGATAAGTTTTCCAAGCAATCCAATTCAACCAGTCAAGATTTAACCCAGTGGCAAATGTCGGTTATCGCATTGGACTTTGACCCAAGAGAATTCAAAAATCTACAACCAGCGATATCTCAATCTGCTCAAACGCACTACCATGAATGGGTGGGGTGGGTCAAAAATAGGTTGCTGCTCGTGGGTCAAAAATAGGTTGCTGGCAACAGTGGTGGTGTCACCCCGTTCCATGTTGGAGGCGAAACCATCGATGGTCTCGCCGATGACATCCCCGAGGGCACTTTGACCTGCACCGCGCTGGGTCCGGTGAGCTTCTCCATGAAGTCGACCACCGAACATGCCCCAGCCGCCCCGTCTTTCACGAGATTCTTGATGGCGTCAGGTTTTACGTCGAAGACGACGCACGTATGGCCGTCGCCCGTCAGTGTTCGAATGATGTTCGTACCATTCGTCCTAGCCCGACGACGCTGATTTGCGATAGCTGCTCTGTAATCACTATCCTTTTCTCCTTCAAACTTTCGTAGCGAGCCTCGTTATGAATTCCCGGATTTCGAAGTCGCGAGCCACGGCAACTGCCAAGGCGTGTGACCCCGCAGGAGGTCGTTGGCACTCTTTGGTCCCCATGACCCGCGCTCATATCTATCGATCGAGGGCGGTTGGTCGATCAGCGGCTGTAAGACTCGCCACGTCTCTTCGACGACATCCTCCCGAGTGAAGCGTGACTGGTCGCCGTTTAACGCATCGTGAAAGAGACGCTCGTAGGCCCCGGACGGCTTGCCTAACTCGTGGACAAAGGAAAGGTCCAACTGCACGTCCCTCGTCGCCCTACCGTCGGGGCCCTTTGACAACAGAGCCATTCGTACGCCGGGATCGGGACTGACGCGAATGATCAGCTGGTTCGGATCGGTGTGCTGGGGAGTATCCAGAAACGCCAAGCGAGGCGGACGTTTAAAGACCACCCTCACTTCGGTAACCGCTTCGGCTAATTCCTTACCGCACCGGATGAAGAACGGCACCCCGGCCCATCGCCAGTTCTCTATGGCCAATCGCAGGGCCACGTAGGTCTCCGTTTCTGACCCCTTTTTGACGCCGGGAACATCGAGGTACCCGGTGTACTGACCTCGCACACAAGCAGTCGGTTCGACGTTGGCCATCACTCGGAATACCTACACCTTCTTGTCCCAGAGCGCAGCATGTCCCGGCCCTGCGGGCGCCTCCATGGCAATCAACGCCACGACCTGCATGAGGTGGTTCTGGATCACGTCGCGCATCGCACCGACGGGATCGTAGAATGCGCCGCGATCATCGACTCCGAAGTTCTCGGCCAGTGTGACGTAGACACCAGCCACGTGTTCGCGGTTCCATACCGGCTCGAGGATCGTGTTCGCGAAACGCAGGTAGGAGATGTCAGTCACCGGCTGCTTTCCTAAGAAGTGATCGACGCGGAGAATTTGACTTTCGTCGAGCACACGATGGAGATCGTTGTTAAGTACACGGGCCGACGCTAGATCGTGACCGAAGGGCTTTTCGATCATCACCCGGGCGCCCTGGAGGAGATCTGCCTCGTCTAGAGAGGCGACCACCGGAGCGAATAGTCCGGGTGGTATCTCTAGGTAGTACAAGGAGTGTGAACTCCTCTGCAGATCCTTCGCGAGCGCCTGGTAGGTGGCGGGGTTGTTGAAGTCGCCCTGTACGTACCTGAACCGTTTCGCTAGGCGGTCAAATATCCCTTTGTCGACCACTTCGTCACCCGACTTCAATGCCGCGAGTACGGAGGAACGCAGGTGATCGACGGACCAGTCCTCCTCGGCTACGCCGATGATCGGAACGTTCAACTCGCCAGCCAACTCCAGTTGATACAACGCCTGGAAGGTCATCTTCTTGGCGAGATCTCCCGTGATGCCGAATATGACGAGGGAGTCGGCGGCGCACGGCGAAAGGTGGTTCACGTTAGCCATGCCTTGCTTATCGGGCCGTACTCCGCGCAAGCTTCTAGTCAAGTCGCCACCAACCGAGTAATCGTCGTCGACGGGAGTCCATGGGGGGCGGACTCCTGTCGACGAGTGGTCTTCCGCGCCCAGAACTGCGACGGCCTACCCATGTCGTCAGGGTACTCGCGGAATTCTTTGGGAAAGTGAAAGTGACGTGAAGGCGACGTCGTCGCTACCGAATTAAGTTCGCCGTCCATGTAGGCCATCCCGCACACTTTCATTTTGAAACCGACCATTGTTGGTCGAGAAAGATGCGAGGTCTGGGCGTCCTTTGTGAGTATATCATTGTTTCATGCGAGTTATCGAAATATGGTGAAAGAACTTTGAGATCGGTGGGCCGTGCGAACGTCCGCACTTCGCGCACCAACTTCGCCACCGTCGTGCATCTAGGTCGATGAAGCGCAGAAATCGTGTCACTCCCAGCACGGCTGGGATTCTCCACCCACGCCACTACTGCGGGTTGTCGCCCGCGGCGTGCGATCCATGGGTCATCAGCTCGGCGAGACTCGTCACGACGACGTCGGCACCGTGGGCGCGAAGTCCATCGGCGTAGTCGTGCACACCGGGCGCGTCGTGATGGTCGACACCGACAACTAAGCCGAATCGTCCGGCCCGACCCGCTTCGACACCAGCCAGGGCATCCTCGAGGACCACGGCGGTATCTGCATCCACTCCCAGGACCTTCGCTCCCTGGAGATAGCTGTCGGGTGCAGGTTTCCCCTTCAGATCGAGATCCTTGACGACGTGTCCGTCGACGACCGCGTCAAAGAGATCGATAATACCGGCTGCCACTAGAGCCGTCTTAGTGTTTTCGCTGGCCGAGACGACAGCCACCTTGGCGCCCTTAAGGCGAAGTTCCTTCACGAGCGCCACCGCGCCATCGAAGACCTTCACCCCCTCTTTCTTCAGGGCCTCCAGGAAGAGCTCGTTCTTGCGTTTACCCACCCCCTTGATGGTGCCTGCGTCAGATTGATCATCGTCAGCGCCCTCGGACAGGGTGATGCCACGCGCGGTGAGGAAGTTGCGAACCCCGTCGTCACGAGGTTCACCATCGACGTACTTTTCGTAGTCGCCCTCGGCGTCGAATGGTGCATACGTCTTTCCCGTGTTAGTCGCCTCTGTCTTGAGAAACTCGTCGAATGCTTGCTTCCATGCACCTGCGTGTACTGACGCGGTGTTCGTCAATACGCCGTCCATGTCGAACAACCACGCGTGGTAGGCGGCAAAGTCTACGTCCTTGACTTGATCATCCTTCTTTGGCGCGCTCATGGTGCCTCCTGTTGCTCGTGAGAACTGGTAGTGACGCGATGCCGGGGCGTCCGCCCGAAGGGTTGGCTCGGCATCGAGGGTGTCGATTGACGCGAGTGGTCGTGAGTCAACGTAAAGACAGTGGGACCACTCGTGGACACGGTCATCGCCCTATCAAAGTGAAAGAGTTCCAGATCGTCCCCATGGGTCAAGACGTAACTCACCATCGATGGTGTTACCTCGACGCGTAGGCGTCGGCCGCGAAACTCCATGTTGAAGGCTAGTCGAGTAATCCCTTCGGGGAGACGGGGAGCGAATGTTAGCGTATCGTTGCTTTCGCGCATCCCTCCGAATCCGGCCACCAGCGCAATCCACGTTCCCGCTAACGACGCTACGTGCAGACCGTCGCGGGTGTCGTGCTCAAGATCTTCTAAGTCCATTAGGGCGGCTTCGGCGAGGTAGTCGTACGCTAACGCCAGGTAGCCGACTTCGGCCGCGATGATGGCTTGGCAGCAAACTGAGAGGGAAGAGTCGCGCACGGTGAGCTTCTCGTAGTACTCGAAGTTTCGTCTCTTCTGTTCGAGGGTAAATGCGTCACCGCGTAAGTACATGGCCAGCACCAGGTCGGCCTGCTTGATGACCTGCTTGCGGTAGAGGTCAAAGTAAGGAAAATTGAGAAAGAGTGGGTACTGCTCTTTCGACGTGGTCGCGAAGTCCCATACCTGGTGGTCAGTGAAACGCTCGGACTGCGAATGAACGCCAAGAACTGCGTCGAAGGGAATCACCACCGCGTCAGCGGCACGACGCCACTCGAGGATCTCCGCCTCTTCGATCTCGAGTGCGCGCGATGATTCACAGTAACGCTCGGCCACGTCGGCAGCGGCCCGTAGATTTCTCTGCGCCATGAGGTTGGTGTAGATGTTGTTATCACTGATCGCGCTGTACTCATCGGGACCGGTTACTCCATCGATACGGAATCCTCCGTCGCGAACAAAGTGACCGAGGGAATACCATAGCCTCGCCGTTTCACTCAATAACTCCAGACCAACGCCTCGCTCGAACTTCTCGTCAGCGCTCGCTTTTACGTATCGAATGACGGCATCGGCGATGTCGGCGTTGACGTGAAATGCCGCCACGCCCGCTGGCCAGTACGCCGAGCACGCGGCTCCCGTAATAGTTCGCCAAGGAAATAGTGCTCCCTTGAGACCGAGATTTGATGCTCGAGCTTTCGCTGATGCGAGCGTGTCATGGCGCCACGACAAGGCGTGTGCCACAGCGTCAGGCATTGTGTAAGTAAGTACCGATAACACGAACGTCTCACTATCCCAGAACGCGTGTCCATCGTAACCCGGGCCGGTCAGTCCCTTGCCGGGAATCGCGCGACGTCCACCTCGAGCTCCCGACTGCAACACGTGAAAGAGCGAGAAGCGTGCGGCCTGTTGGATCTCATCGTCGCCGTCTACCTCGACGTCAGCGCGATCCCAAAAATCTTCTAGGAACTTGCGCTGTTCCGCCAGGAGTCCTTCCCAGCCGGTCCTCGAGGCGACCAAGAGAGCCGCATCTATTTGATCGCGCAGTGCCTTCTCCGAACGAGTAGCCGACCATCCGTAAGTGACGTACTTAACGATCGTCAGACACTCTCCTGGTTCGAGCGTGACCGCAACCGTCAAGCGTCCGAGATCGTCGGAGCATTCAGCAACCACTTCCGTCGAATCCGGGCCTTCCACCTCATGGTCCATAGCTGCCGCGACGGTGATCTCACTATGTTTGGTGTGGTGCACTAATTCGCAGCGAGTCCCCTCGTTGGCGTAGCCTACCGCTTGCAACGAACTATCTAGTACCGCCGAAACTCGGGGGTCACCGCTCGGCGGCGGTGGCGGTTCGTTCGTAACCAACTCGGATTGAACCACTACACGTACTTCATGGTCGACGGCTTCGATCTCGTAACGAATCGCCGCAACAGACCTTTGGACGAGGGACACTAGACGCGTAGAAGCTATCCGCACCCTTCGATCAGACGGTGACGACCATTCGACCCGTCGGTCGAGGACCCCCGCGCGAAAATCTAGGACGCGTTCGTGGCTGTGCAACTCGCCGTAACGAACATCGAACGGTTCGTCGTCGACCAATAGTCGAATCAGTTTTCCGTCGGTGACGTTTACCACGACCTGGTCGCGCTCAGAATAACTGTAACCGGCTTCGGCGTAGGAAAGTGGTCGGAGTTCGTGCACGCCGTTCAAATAGCTTCCCGAAAGACCGTATGGGTCACCTTCGTCCAGATTGCCCCGCCAGCCGATGTGTCCGTTGGACAATGCGAACAGCGACTCGGTCTGCGCCAAGATATTGAGGTTCAATTCGGTTTCGCGCAGGCACCATGGCTCAATTGTAAAGGCCGGATGTTGAATCACCGGAGGGCTCGTATATCGAAGACCATGCGTGCAGGCTCTAGGTCGGCAGCCCATAGGTTGGCGTCACCGATCATCCCGTCCCCCATCATCTGTCGGTCGATGCGTGCGTTCTGGGTAGACGGAATCGTGAGGTCCGCCGCGGGCGAATCCTGGTCGTACTGCAGTCGTGATCGTCCCGCCACTATTGTTTCCCACGGCTGAGAGCGGCATTGCGATATCTTCGAGTGACTGTTGCTCGGCTGCGACGCCGAACACCAACTCCGCGACGCCGCCGATGATCATGACCCCGGCCCCAACCAGGTAAGCAAAAAAGAGTCCACGGTGGTTGTTGACCAGGCCGCCATAGATGTTAGGCCCCAGTGCGCCAAAGGCCTGAGCAATGGCGAAGAAGACGGCGATCGCCTTCGCTCGAACCTCTAACGGGAAGATTTCGCTCACGGTGAGATACGCTGCACTAGCTCCCGCGGAGGCGAAGAAGAAGACCAGCGACCAAGCGATGGTCTGGGTCAGCGCGTCGAGCAGGTTGGCGTCGAATGCCCACGCGCTTAACGCCAGTAGTACGCCAGCCAGCAGGTAGGTAGAGCTGATCATGAACCGTCGACCGATTGTGTCGAAAAGCCGACCGAGGATGAGGGGGCCGGCAAGGTTACCGACAGCGAAGGCGATGAAGTACAGCGGTATTGAGCCGCTTGACACGTGGTAGACCGTCGCGAGGACCAGTGCGTAGGTGAAGAAGATCGCGTTGTAAAAGAAGGACTGGGTTATCATCAATGTCGCACCCAAGATGCTTCGTTTCGGCATCTGGGTGAACAGCACACGCGCCAGCCTATAGTATCCGAGGTCGGAGATCGGATTGATGACGAGTGCTTTCGATTCGTCGAACGGTGGCAGATCTCCGCCACCCGAAGACTCTTTTTCCATTCGCTTGATCGCTACTTCGGCTTCCTTCTCTCGCCCATGCATGATTAGCCACCGGGGGCTTTCGGGGAGATTACGTCGAACGAAGATGATTGCCACGGCAAGTACCGGCCCGAGGAGGAAGCCGAGTCGCCAGCTCACGGTGGCGGAGAAAGAATTGAGGATATAGAGCTCGGCCAAGGTGCCGATTAGGGCGCCACCCCAATATGTACCATTGATTGCAATGTCCACTCGACCTCGGTATCGCGCGGGGATCATCTCGTCGATGGCGGAGTTGATGGCGGCGTACTCACCGCCGATACCCATGCCGGCGATAAATCGAGTGGCGTAGAGCCAAATCACCCATCCACTACCGTGACCAAGCGTGGCGGCGGTGAGACCTGAGCCCAGAAGATACACGCCTAGCGTTACGAGAAAGAGCTTCCGCCGCCCGAGCTTATCCGAAAGTCGACCGAAGACAAGAGCTCCGACCACCTCGCCAATGAGATAGACCGACGCTATGTCGCCCACCGCTCGTGGGGACATGCTAAGTGTACTCTTCCTCTGAAGGAGGTCAGCCACGTCGCTCGCAATTGTAATTTCGAGCCCGTCGAGCACCCAGGCAACGCCCAAGGCGATCACCATGCGCGTATGGAAGGGCGACCAGCGAAGGCGGTCTATACGCGCCGGTATGAGCGTGCTGATCGGTTCGGACTCCGTTTTCGCCATCGCGTATACCGTCCCATCGAGAAAGAAATTTCTGTTGATAAGGGATGCGGGGTCTGGGCTTCCTTTTTCAAATACTAACTCTCTTGATGTGATTTGTCAATCTATCTCGTCGTAATTGTGGTGACCACCATCACTGGAATTGACTATTTTTCAATCTTTCGACCACTGAATATCAAGACTTGCGACCAGGTGAATTTCTTAGGTAAGACTCGGTTTTTGAGCCATCAATAACGATGGCTTAGAAACCAGGAGAAACCAGGAAATGATAAGGAAAAAATGGGAGATTGATTTGAAAGTAATCAGAGATATTCTTCGTTTGGCTAACGAAGATCGTTATACCTTTCGTGAAATCGGGACATCGCTGTCGATTTCACACCAGAGAAGTATCTAAACATCTAAACGCAATTGTCAAATGCGGTCTAAGTATCGCTCAAGGCCTTGAACTTAGCGATCAAGAGCTGAAGGAGATCTAATACCCAAAGGCATCAGGACCAGTTTCTAAGGAGAAGGTGACCCCTGACTTCGATGGACTGATCAAAGAGATGGCCAAACACCCATCTCTCACACGCAAAGTGCTTTGGGATGAATACAAAGAGCAATTTGGCGATCAAAGTTACAGTTACTCACAGTTTTGTGTTCTGATGCGTTCGCTCAAGGTGGTCAACTCTCTAACTATGCATCTTGAACATCTACCTGGTTACAAGTTGTTCGTTGACTTTGGCGGAGATAGGGTTCCAATCTATAGCTCCATGACATCTGAGAAGGTAACTTTTGAAGCCTCAATCTTCGTAGGTGTATTGGCCTATTCTGGCGTGTGTTACGCCTATGTTGCTGGCAACACTTTGGTGAGGTTCAGGCTGATACCGTCATTGACTCAAGTCACGGCGCCGATCGGGATGGTGACCTATTTATTGGAGACTCTTTGGATGCAAGACCCATTTTGGACCACTAAATGGAGACCGCCATTTGCTTCAAATAATGTTTAAAACCTATAGCTTGATCTCTGTCGACTCACCATGGAGCGATGATGACCGTTTTGTAAACCAACCATTGCCCCTCGACGCGAGAGATGCAAAACCGACCATACCTGTGTGGAAAGGTTGTGAATCAAACTATCGAGGACCAAAGTTCAGCTTGAGTCGTTACCGATCGACATAACACTGTAGTTTAGTTATCTTTCTCCCCCCACCTTGGAACTCTCACCTCCAAAGAGATCTCGTTCTATCTCCTGTAGGCTGCGATTCTTGGTCTCTGGCACTTTTCGTTGGAAATACACAAGTGCGACAATGGTCAAAAAGCCAAAGAGGAAGAACGTTCCCGATCCGTGAATGGCATTTAGCAGTGTTAGGAAGGAAATCGTAACAACAAAGTTCGCACCCCAGTTGGCAATCGTGGCAACGCTCATGGCTCGACCTCTGATACCAACCGGATAGATTTCGCTAATTAGTAACCAGAAGGTAGGCCCAAGGCCAACTGCAAAGGATCCAGTGTAGAGGAGTAAAGCGATAATAGCTATAATTGCCGTCGCACCTGTGAGGTGATTCCCACCTACGACAAATGCTAATGCAAGCACAACCAAGGAGATAGCCATACCACTTGTTCCTACCAACAGTAGGGGTCGACGACCAACTCGATCGATCAATCGAATAGCAACGATAGTCATTGCGACGTTTATCACCCCGTTTGCTACGTTAGCAAGCAGTGATGCAGAATTACCCAGTCCCGCACCGTGAAGGAGGGTAGGGGCATAGTAGATGATGGTATTGATACCAGTCACCTGTTGAAAGACCGCTAGAAGAATCCCAACGGTTAATGCCCCGCGAACTTTAGGATTCAAGAGATCTCTGGCATGGGTCTTCTTTTGGCTGAGCTCTCGTACCTCAGTAATCTCGGCTTCAATCTCACCGCTGGCTCGTACTCGCTTTAGTACAGCTCGAGCTTCGTCTTCTCGACCTTGTGCGATCAACCAGTGAGGGCTCTCCGCTTGAAAGAGCATGCCGACAAATAGGGCAGCAGCGGGGATGGTGGCAAGGCCAAACATGAGCCGCCAGTTCTGAGTGTAGGAGAGTCCATAGTCAACTAGATAGGCGCTGAGAATACCAGAGGTGATTGCCAACTGGTTGAAGCTGACAAGGGCGCCACGAAGGTTAGGCGGAGCCGCCTCACCAATGTAGAGCGGAACGACCATTGAAGCTGAACCTACAGCAACACCAATCACAAAGCGCATAATGATCAGAACTAGCAAACTGGGTGAGAACCCAGCGCCAAGGACTCCGACCATAAAGAGTACCGTTGTTATAAGAACAGTTCGCCGCCGCCCGATAGTATCGGCAAGCTTGCCCGCAAAAAATGCCCCAACCATCGCTCCAACAAGGAGGAGGCTTGTTACTAGTTCCTTGTCGAGAGATGATATTCTCCCAAAATCGACGTGCAAAAAGAGCAATGCACCTGATACAACTCCGGTGTCATATCCAAAAAGGAGTCCACCAAGTGCAGTAATGGCAGCAGCCCAAAAGACATGGCGGCGTATCGTTTGGGTAGTTATCTCAGAAGTGACTCTTGCAGATGGGTTAGTTTTCATGACGGCTTCCTCTCAAGTTCTGACAGAGGATAAAAGGCGCTAAAGATTCGTCCAAGGCGCCAAGAGTTGGAGTGTTATTGCGCTCTGGAATCAGAGTGCGACTGGTGGCGGTGGAGGCAAAATCCACTGAGGAAGACCGCCTTTGTCTAAAGCTACTGAATCGGGTCGGATCAATAGTTACGGATACGACGGTATCCATAGTCTAGGCCACCGTGATTGAGGGGTCGAGAAAGACGTCTTGGACTGCATTGAGGAGCTCAATGCCATCAGACAAAGGTCTCTCAAATGACTTACGACCGACAATGAGCCCGACTCCTCCAGCACGCTTATTGATGATCGCTGTGCGCACGGCTCCGGCTAGGTCGTTGGGTCCGTCCGATCCGCCTCCGGAGTTGATGAGTCCGATCCTACCCAAATAGCAGTTGGCCACTTGCCATCGAGTGAGGTCGATGGGATGATCTGTGGTGAGCTCTGAGTAGACGATAGGGTCGGTTTTTCCGAAGTCCACCGCGTAATAGCCTCCATTGCATGTGGCCTGTTTTTGTTTGATAATGTCGGCTTGGATGGTCACGCCCAGGTAGTTGGCCTGTCCGGTTAGGTCCGCTGAGGTCTCGTAGTTTATTCCGTCATGTTCGAAGGCATCATTTCGTAGGTAGCACCACAGTACGGTAAACAATCCCAGTCGATGAGCTTCGGCGAAGGCCGCACTCACCTCGACCAACTGACGGTCGGCGTCTTCGGAGCCGAAGTAGATGGTCGCCCCTACACCTACCGCTCCGAGATCGAAGGCCTGTTGCACAGAGGCGAAGAAGATTTGGCGAGTGTGGTTTGGATAGGTAAGTAGCTCGTTATGGTTGAGCTTGACGATGAAAGGTATTCGATGGGCATAATGTCGAGCGACCATGCCAAGCACACCCAAGGTAGAGGCTATGGCATTACACCCGCCTTCGACCGCTAATTCACAAATATTTGAGGGGTCTAAATAAGCTGGGTTTCGAGCGAAGCTAGCGGCGCCAGAATGTTCAACCCCCTGATCAACTGGCAGTATCGATAGATAACCTGTGCCACCAAGCCGACCATGATTGTACATGTGCGCCAAGTTGCGCAAGACAACTATAGAGCGGTCGCTCTGTGCCATGATTCGGTCAATGTAGTTCGGACCTGGCAGCGTGAGGGATTTTTTGGAAATCCCCTTGCATGTGTGACCGAGCAGGGAATTAGCTTCATCCCCTAGTAGCTGTTGAATATCCATTTTAGTTCCTTGGTCTTTGTGGTAGTGAGAATGCTGGCCTGTTCGGAAAATCTGTCCATTGCCTCAATACTTGTACGAATTGGAGATCCACCATCGGGTGTCAAGCGATGGTGGATCAAAAAGATAAGGGATTTATTGATTTAGGGAGATCGTCCTGAGTGCTTCGCCTAGCCCGTCACGAAGCTGTTCCAGCCCGCGGGTCACTTCAGGGCCAAGATGGACCCGCAAAACCCGCCGCTCACGCGTGGCCAATACATCGAGGTCACTTCTGGCCTCGGCCTCCTTTGCAACCCCGAAGCTATAGCGATGGCCAGGAACAACCAAACCTACGGCGTCATCGCAGGTGATCTGAAGGAAAACTCCGGTATTGGGTCCACCCTTGTAGGCCTGGCCTGTCGAGTGTTGGAAGCGGGGTCCAAACTCGCCACATGTAGCCACAAAGAGGATATCTCGCACCATCGTCCTCATTTGCGTTAGGATAGCCTGGTGAGCAGGTGACATCTGTACATAGGCGAGCAGCGCTACATAGTCACCAGCGCCAGCGCGGCTTATATGTGCCTTTAGATAGGAGACGAGATCCAGATTTCCTTTGACAGTGGAATTTAGCTCAGCACCGTTTCTGTCGTCGGCATAGAGCGTCACCCCTTGGCCATCCCATAACTGCGACAGTACGGGTAGGCAACCTTCTGTGTCGTAGTTGTCTGTCAACTGACGAGCGAGCACCTTGGCCTCTTCGACGTCAGGCTGGTCGAAGGGATTTATGCCGATTATCGAACCAGCTACCGCGGTAGCAAACTCCCAACGGAAGAACTCACCTCCCAGACTGTAGGGGTCGGACACCTCGATGCGCAGGACGGGATGGCCAGCCTTTGTGAGTGCCGAAACCTTCTTTGCTTGCTCAGGATCGTCGTCGCCGGCGAGTGTTATATAACAAAAAAGACGATCGGAGCCATAGACCAAGGGCTTGCCGAGTGGTTCTTGGTCGATCGGCACAACGCCTTTGCCTTGCTTTCCAGTGGATTCGGCCAAAAGTTGTTCAAGCCAGGCGCCAAGATGAGCAATTCCAGGAGATAGGACTAGGGTGACCTTGTCGAAACCGGCATTTACGCAGGTGCCTATCACTGCGCCCAGTGCCAATCCGGGGTTGTCGCGGACTGGCATCGATGGAGAACATGCATGTGCCATTATCTCCGCCGAGGCGAACAGGCGCCCAACATCTAGCCCGCAGGCCGCGCTTGGCACCATGCCAAAGTCCGACAAAGCTGAGTATCGACCGCCAATTGAAGGCACGCCGAAGAATATCCTACGGTAGCCATCCCTCTTTGCCACGGCCTCCAAAGGAGAGCCTGGATCAGTGATAGCCACAAAGTGTGAGCCGGCTTTCTCGATGCCCACAGCTTCGATCATGCGCCCATAGAAGTAGGCAGCAAAGATGTTAGGCTCCAATGTGGTGCCTGATTTGGAGGATACGATAAAGAGGCTATGGGCTAAGTCGATGCTTTCCTCCATTGCCTTGATTTGTTCGGGGTCGGTGGAATCGAGAACGTGGAGCTTGGGAAATCCTTTTAGTGGGGCAAAAGTGTGTGCCAGGACGTCTGGGCATAGGCTCGATCCACCCATGCCCAGCACTACTGCGTCGGTGAATTTCGCTTTGTGGATCTCTGTGGCCAACGCTTCAAAACGATGGGTATGTGCAGCTTGGTCACGTGCTATGCCTAACCAACCTAGCCAAGCGTCTTCGCCGTGGCCAGTCCAAACCGTTGAATCATGAGCCCAGAGCCGGGCCACCTTCCCTTTTGCTCGCCACTCATCGATCGTCGCGTCCACTTGATTGGCTATATCGATCGGCAAAGAAAGGTGGAGATTCCAGTTATTTCTTTCGCTTTTATCTGCGAGAGCCTCTTCCACCGAGGACAAGAGCTGACGAAAGGCGACCGAGAACTTTTCTACCCCCTCTTTGAGCAGCTGATCGAGCACCTCTGAGAGCTCTACCCCTTGGCCGCTCAAGCTATCCAAGAGAGCCTGAGCCTCCTTTAAGTTTTCTTCTAACGTAGAAGCTACCGTGCCGTGAGCGGTAAAAGTCTCATAGGTCGCCGGCGGTACCGTGTCGATTGTGTCGGGGCCAATAAGCGATTCGACATAAAGTAGTTCGGGTAGTGAGGGGTCTTTGGTGCTAGTGGAAGCCCAAAGCAGTCGCTGTGTTTGGGCTCCGGATCGCTTTAGGAGATCCCAGCGCTTCCCGGCAAATAGTCGCTGAGAGCAAGCGTAAATAACCTTGGCATTAGCGATGGCTACCTTGCCGGAAAGGGAATGGTCGAGACGGTTCTCAAGTGCGGAGTCTAAACGGCTGACAAAGATACTGGCAACTGAAGCAATAGTGCTAATGCCACCGCCTGCGGCTAGGCGATCCTCGAGGCCCGCTAGATAGGCCAGGGCCGCCTCTTCATAGGCGCCACGGCCGAATAACAGAGTCACATTGACATTGATGCCGGCGCCAATCAGCTGCTGAATAGCTGGGATTCCCTCCAAGGTACCGGGAACCTTTACCATAAGATTAGGCCTGTCGATCGTACCCCACAATCGCTTTGCTTCAGCGACTGTAGCGGCGGTGTCGTGGGCCAACTCGGGGGAGACCTCCATGCTCACGTACCCGTCGGTGCCGCCGCTTTCTTCGTAAACCGGGCGAAATATGTCGGCTGCATTACGGATGTCGTCGACTGCCAGAAGCTCATAGGCCGACTTGGCATCCATAGGCCCCGAGCGGCGCAACTGAGCAATTTGCTCGCTATAGTCCCCAGAGCCAGCGATGGCTTCATCAAAGATTGAGGGATTCGAGGTCATGCCCCGTAGTCCGTCTTGTTGCACCATGCGCTCTAGGTCTCCTGAGACAAAGAGGGAACGACGAATACCGTCGTACCAGATGCTTTGGCCGAGCTTGAGTGCTTGACTGATTGGTTCTTTCATCTGTTTTTCCTTTGATTTTGAAGTTGAGTTTGAAGTTGCTGACGAATCGTATCTGCCACCTTTTCAGGGGTGAAGCCGAACTTGTTCTGAAGGTCTTTCAATGGAGCTGAAGCTCCGAAGGTGTGCATACCGACTACTGCGCCATCGATGCCCACATAGCGGTGCCAACCAAAGGTGAATGCCTCTTCAACTGCTACCCTTGCAAGGATCTCCGGAGGAAGAACCGAATCTCGGTAGGTGGCTGGCTGGCGGTCAAAGAGCTCGCAACTGGGCATACTTACTACTCGAACTGCGATCCCTTGCGAGCTTAGCTCCTCATAGGCCGCGATTGCTAACGAGACCTCGCTGCCAGTGGCAATGACGATAGCCGCGGGTGGCCCTGTAATGGGGTCTGCTAGCACGTAGGCGCCTCTGGCAACCCCTTTTGCAGAGCCATATCTAGAGCGGTCAAGGGTTGAAACCGCTTGGCGTGTGAGGACCAAGGCAACCGGGTTGTGTTGTAGCTCCATAATGACTCGCCAAGCCTCGGCTACCTCATTCGCATCCGCTGGGCGGAGCACGATGAGGCCCGGTATGGCCCTCAACGAGGCTAGCTGCTCTATCGGCTGATGGGTGGGGCCGTCTTGGCCCATACCTATCGAGTCGTGGGTGAAGATATGGATGACAGGTATTTCCATAAGTGCCGATAGACGGATCGCGCCTCGAGCGTAGTCGGAAAAGACTAGAAATGTGGACCAGTAGGGCCGTACCTTCGAGAGCGAGAGCCCACTTGATATAGCTGCCGCACCGTGTTCACGGATCCCGAAATGGAGGTTCCGGCCGTTGTGGTCGGCTGCCTCGAAGTCCCCGGCGCCCGCGAAGGTAAGGTGGGTCAGAGTTGACGGAGTCAAGTCGGCCGATCCTCCAAGGAGCCAGGGCACTCGAGGGGCGATAGAATTGAGAACCTCCCCTGATGATTCACGGGTAGCCATTCCTTTGGGGTCAGAGTTGAAGGTAGGAATGTCGACGTCCCAATGTAGTGGAAGTTCGCGATGCTGCATAGCCAAGATCTCGGCTGCTAGGGTTGGATGTTTACGTTCGTAGTCGGCGAACAACGAGATCCATGCCGCCCGTAGCTCGCCACCTCGAGCTCCGATCCCCTTTGCGAAGTGCTCATAAACACCCTCGGGAATCAAAAACTTGGCATTTTCGGGCCAGCCATAGCTATGTTTGGCCTTTTTAGCCTCCTCTGCACCTAATGGCGCTCCGTGGGCTGCACTTGTATCTTGAACGTCAGGAGCACCAAAGCCGATGTGGCTGTCGACTATTATGAGGGTGGGCCGTTGCGTTTCATCACGGAATACTTGAAAGGCCTTGGCCAACATAGAAAGGTCATTTGCATCGCTCACCTTGGTGACGTTCCAGCCATAACCCAAAAAGAGACTGCTCACGTCCTCGCTGAATGCGAGCGCTGTAGGGCCTTCGATGGTAACTTTATTATTGTCGTAGATCCAGCAGAGATTGGAAAGTCCCAGGTGGCCTGCGAGCGACGCGGCCTCGTCGGAGATACCTTCCATCATATCGCCGTCGCCCATGAGTGAATAGACCTTATAGTCGAACAGATTGAAGCCGGGTTTGTTGTATCGACTGGCCAACCAGGCCGAGGAGATGGCCATGCCTACCGAGTTCGCTACTCCCTGACCGAGTGGTCCTGTCGTGGTTTCCACCCCGGACGTCCAGCGATACTCTGGGTGGCCAGGACAGCGCGATCCCAACTCACGGAAGGTCTTGATATCCTCAAGGGTGACCGATGCATGGCCCAAGGTCTCATAAGCAGGGTTGACCGCTTTTACTCCGGCTAGGTGCAAGAGCGAGTAGAGGAGCATCGAGGCGTGACCCGCTGAGAGTACGAAACGGTCCCGGTTTGGCCAGAGTGGATCGGCGGGATCGAAATTCAATTCGTACTGCCAGAGTTGGTAGCCGACAGGCGCCATCCCCATAGGAGTTCCGGGGTGACCGGAATTTGCCTGCTCTACGGCATCGATGGCGAGAGTCCGGATGGTGTTGATGCTGATTGTGTCGAGATCACCTGATGGTCGAAGTGTTGTCGTCATAGTTGTCCTTTCGTAGGAATTGAGTTATGCTTTTCAAAAAACTGCTGCGTCGAGAAGGTCGCAACCCCGGTAAATCTCCAGGAGGGATGGATCTTTTGGGCCACCAACTTCTGGACGATAGATCCTCATAAGGTGAGAAAATAATTTGACGAAATCTGAAGCGGAAATTCTCCATATCGAAACTGAAAAACGCCTCGCTGCTGAGGCAGCAGCTGAACTGGTAGAGGAGGGCATGACCGTGGGTCTCGGTACCGGATCGACGGTTGCATATCTGCTCCCGGCCCTTGCTCGCCGTAAGCTGGAGATCTCTTGTGTGGCAACTTCGTTGGCCACCTTTGACGTAGCGCGGGAAATGGGGCTGAGGGTTCAGCCTTTTACCGGTATCGACCATCTTGACATCGCAATCGACGGAGCCGACCAAGTGGACCCCGTAGGTTGGCTCGTCAAGGGCGGAGGTGGAGCTCATACCAGGGAGAAGATCGTCGCTGGCGCATCGCAGCGATATGTGGTGATCGTCTCTTCGAACAAGCTGGTGGATACTCTGGCGGTCCCCATCCCTCTCGAACTGCTGGCCTTTGGCATCGACGCTACTCGTTGTCAATTGGGCGACGTCCGTCTCACCGACGCACCAATAAGTCCCGACGGGGGTGTTTTGGCTGGTTATTTTGGACCACTTGGCGACCCAGCCAAGTTGGCATGTCGGCTTTCGGCGACGCCAGGCGTGGTCAGCCATGGCCTGTTTCCACCTACTATGGTGAGCGATATCCTCGTTGGTCATGGCAATCAGGTCAACTGGCGCCATGTCGATGGTCAATAGTACCGGGCTAAATCCGCGCTGGGGGACAGGCTCAATCAGGGTTGTTTGCAAGAGAGCCATCACAGACCCGGAAATCCGTTCTCAAGGGATGAAAGGACGTAAACGCCGCCGGCAGCTTGGAGTTCATCGGTCGAATAGTGGCCACTTGCTACCCCTACCGATATAGCACCTGTTGCGTTGGTCGCGGTCATGTCGTGAGGGGTGTCTCCCACAACATAGACCTGTTCCAGAGCGAGCTTGCCGTGGAGACGGCCGGCTTTTTCGATGGCAAGGCCAGTCAACTCAGTCCGGTCAGGTGAGTCCGAGCCGTAGGCCCCAAAGACAAAGAATCGATTGAGATTGGCAGGTATTAGCTTTGTGCGGGCCGCACCCTCCATGGCCCCAGAGACCAGACCAAGTCCTACTCCTGCCTCCAAAAGGCTTAGAATAAGCTTCTTGGCACCTGGCAGCACCCTATAACCTTGGGAGACCCCGATGTCATCGGCTAGATGCAGCAAATACTGTGCGTAAAGTCGGCCCAATTCGTCGGCGTTAGGATCACGGTGAAGAATTGCACGGAAAGTGGCTATTGCCACTTGCGGGTCTGTCTCACCTGCGGAGCTGTGCTCTCCGATGTCGGCTGGAATGCCATAAAGCTTATCGAAGGCGGCACTCCAGCTTCGCGCTCCTGATCCGCCGGTGTGAACGAGGGTCTCGTCGATGTCGAACAGTACAACTGCCGGCTTGGCGTGGGGAGTCATCTTTGTGATTGCTGACATATCATCCCTTCTTCTCATCGTGGCCGCCGAAGCCTTTACGCATTGCGGAAAGTACCTTGTTGGCGAAGTCATCAAGATCACGTGAGGCGAAACGAGAGTAGAGGGCGGTCGTGAGCACCGGATAAGGAACTCCCTCTTCGATGGCGGCGAGGGAAGTCCACCGCCCTTCGCCAGAATCCGATACTCGCCCAGCGTAGCCGGCTAGGTCGGGTGAGTTGAAAAGGGCAGTCGCGGTCAGATCCAATAGCCAGGACTCGATGACGCTTCCGCGACGCCATACTTCTGCGACAGCTGTGGCGTCGATGTCGAACTGGTAGAATTGTGGTTGCTCCATAGGGGTGGTCTCGGCGTCAGACTCGGATTTTCGTTTTCCAGCATTCGCATTCACCAAGATATTGAATCCTTCAGCAAATGCCGCCATCATTCCGTATTCAATGCCGTTGTGTACCATCTTCACAAAGTGGCCGGCACCGTTGGAACCGCAGTGCAGGAATCCATGCTCTTCCGTGTCGGCCTTACCTTTGCGACCCGGAGTTCGGGGCGCTGAATCAATTCCCGGGGCGATGGTGGAAAAGATAGGTTCGAGGTGTTCAACAATCTTGCTTTCGCCACCAATCATGAGACAGTAGCCTCTGTCGATCCCCCAAACGCCACCACTCGTCCCGCAATCTACTAAGTGAATGCCCTTTTCGGAGAGCGATGTTGCGCGGGCCATATCGTCGCGATAGTAGGAGTTGCCGCCATCGATTATCATGTCTCCCGGTTCCATCGAAGAAGCTACTTCCTCAATTACTTTGCCAGTTACATCTCCAGATGGAACCATTACCCAGAGGGCACGGGGTTTGGAGAGCTTTGTTACCAAATCTGCCACAGAACTGGATCCGGTTGCTCCTTCCTTCTCCAGTGTTTTTATGGCGTCAAGATTCATGTCAAAGACGACACATCTATGACCATCTCTCCTAAGACGGCGAACGATGTTTTCACCCATCCTCCCGAGTCCGACTACACCTATTTGCATTGGGTTATTTGTTGTCATTATCTGAATTCCTTTGATTACTTTTTGTAAATTGCCATACGTGTGCCATTGTCGGTTGGTGGACCTCATGTCCTGGGTTATCGTCTCCATGATTGGGGAGGTACCGAATCCGCAAATCGCCGAATCCGCAAATTGCTGAAAGCTTTGGAGAAGGTCATTTGTCAGGGTAGGGAAAAGTTGTCTGGTCTGATTCATCAACCGATTGAGAGGCCGCCAGCGCTACTCAATCACGATATCCACATTTGAAAATTCATTTGAAAATATCGCATAGTTGCCGATTGATAAGAGATTTCTAAAATAGGCGGTTGTAAGACTGTAGGGATTTTGCGAAGTTTGCGACAAAGGGAATATCCATTTTCACGTCCCTGTGGTTTTTATCCTCTTCGCTATTGGTCAAGATTGCAACTCTCACCTTTGGACCAAGGCCGCTACTTGTTAGTAGTTGGTTCGGATCACTATGTCGACTGCCACCTAGAAATTCGAAATGGAGTTGCTGTATGAATACCACTGCGACGTCGATGGTTGTCGCGATCAGTCCCTTGGCGCTATGAGCAAGCGATGCTTTAGATGAAAGTGTACAATTCTCCACTCCAAGGCGAAGCATCAGCTAGGTCTGGGGTTTGAATCGTTCATCCCGGGTAAAGTTGCTCATCCAATTGCGGCGACGACAAGTGGTGCAGCGTTTCATTACAACGCCTGGGATAAGGCGATACAGGCGACCCGCGACTACAAGGACGCAGTGGGAGTGGGCGGTTTTTTCTTGGAGAAATCTCGAGCAATGCTATAGACGACTAAGTCGTCTCGCGAGTTCGCGGGAATCTTACTTATTTGATTTGTGTCCCCAAGTTGGGACCACCTTTTCGGTGCATTTAATTTAGAGGTCGATGGTGAGGAAATTTGGCTGAATCTGGACTCGCTCGCTCACCTATCCAGTGGTGGGCACATCCCCGTCTGTGTAAAAAACGTGGAGCAGTTTGGTTTGAGATCGGGCCAGGAGGTTGGATGGCGGCGGTGGCTGCTACCGTGAATGATTGCAATTGAGAATGAGTTCTAGATGAACCAACCTCTAACTTCGTACAGTCACATTTTTGCACCGCTTTGAGGTATTTGGTGTATAGGTTTTTTCGGTCAATGATGGTTTGCTGATTTAGTGATACCGTATTCAATACTACTCCTTAGTTCTAGACATCTCTAAGGAAAAATACTCGGGATTAGCAACGCCGAGGTTTGGAACAACGATGTAATAGAGCGAGCTTTAGTGGCTTAGCCGGAAGTGATGACACCTGATGCTAACACCGATGGAAACGTAAAACAATAGCAGGACCGAAGTTCAGCTAGTCTATTTTTGAAAACCGGACCTTATTTAGGGTTAGTACGCTTGTGCAACTTAGGTTCGGTTCTGATTATTATTGTCGAGCCCACAAACGATGAGTGTGAGTGCCTGGCAATCATTAAAAGTCAAGTTGAGTTCGTAACTTCCTCCCAAATCTCATGGACATATCCCCTCCTTTGTCGATCGTCATGAATGCAATAGGTCGTAAATCCCATAAAAGCTGATAGCAATTAGAGTGCAGCGTTATATGTATATCATCGACTTAGGCCGTGCCGTATGGCCGTTTGGAAGGAGGTGTAAAACTGCCATGTGGTTTTTTAGCAACTTGCGTTAGCCAAAGCGGCCCTAAAGACGTAAGTGGCTGTCAACGGCCATTTAAAAATGCATGAATATGGCCATTTGGCATGAATGAATATGGCCACGAAAATTGCATACAGGATGACCGCCTAGCGTGACGGCCCACTCTCGGGTCCCCAGGACCCGAGAGTGGGCACGCAAAGGCGGTCTGGCTATCACTTTTTGAGAAAAAAGAAGAATGAAGGCCCTTATCTTGGGGCATTATGGATTTATCCAGTTCCTAATGCCGAGAAAGGGCCCAAAGTGAAGGATAGCAAAGAATCCATGGAAATTATTGAGGCTTACGATCTTTTTAGATCGTATAACGGAGCAGCGCAGTTCGTTGGCTGTTCTCCTAATACCCCTAAAGAAGTATGTTCAAGCACGAAATGCCGGACAACTGATACGACAGGGTCAATATGAGAGGCGTCCTAAGGCCACCGATAAGTACGCTGGCGTAATTGAGGAAGCCGTTGACAAGTCTAAGGCTAAAGTCCGGGCTAAGGCGATCCATGTCAGGCTGGTGGCGCTAGGTTATAACGGTTCAATTCGAAGCACTAGAAGAGCTGTAGCTACAGCCAAGGTCGCCTGGAGGAAAGCCAACGAAAGCTACTCCTAACTCCTAAATGGTTAGGTTTTACAAGCAATCCAATTCAACAATTCCAGATCTACGCCAGCGGCAAATGTCAGTTATCGAAGTGGACTTCGACCCAAGAGAATTCAAGAATCTAAAACCGGCGATATCTCGATCTGTTTAAATGCAATACCAAAAAAAAGGGGGGGGATGGGTCAAAATATCTTGCTCATAGTGGGTCAAAAATATCTTGCTGACAACACGTGCTAAAAGATTGTATGAGTAGCTCAAAAACAGAACGATATAAGCTCAAGATAAAGATCGAGCGCTGCCAGATCAAAACTTCCTAACCTGCACTATTACGAGCGGCCTTAGCTCCCCCTAGACCACGTCCCCCTAGACCACGTCCCCCTAGAGCACGTCCCCCTAGAGCACGACCTCCGCCTAGGGCCCTTAGGGCGCCAAAACGGGTCGTTAGCGTACTCGTCGCTGGAATGGCTAGCGAGTTGTTTGCAAGTACCACCGGTTCGCCAGGGGTCAGCCCTGAGAGTATTTGCGTATAGATACTCCCAACTACTCCGATCTCGACGGTCACATTCTTGACCGAAGAGCCCTTCAGTACCTTCACATAGTGCAACAAACCATTGGTGGTAACTGCGGAGGTTGGGACTGTGAGCACATGGGCAGCTGAGGCTAGATCCATCGTGATACTAGCTTGACCACCAGATAGATGGTTTAAATTATTTGCCGCAAATGTAATAGTGACCGGATATGTGGTGGCTGAAGCGGAGGTGTTAGCTGCACCGATAGCAGTGACGGTACCAGCAACTGGGACCATCGTCATGTCGGGTGTAACTGTCGCCTTTGATCCAAGATGGATCATGGGTAACTGGCTTGGAGAAGCCGAAAAGGTGGCGGTGTAGTCATTACTACCTCCAATTATGACGAATTCACTTGATGATGAGGCTGCCCTTACAGAGCTATCGATACCGACACCAATAGATGCAACAGTACCCGCGATTGGTGAGGTCAGAGTAGCAAGGCTCAATTGTGCCGTTGCGTCAGCCACGTTCGCTTGAGCAAGAGAAACTTTAGCCTCATCAACAGCAACTTGCGTTGGCGTTGCTGGATTAGACGAGAAAGATTGTCCTCTATTATTCGTATTCGACTGACCTTGATTGGAGGTAGCGGCCTTGGGGACCGTAGAGGCTGATATCGCTTTTGTCAATTGAGATGTTAGAGATGTTACTTGACTAAGGTCATTGCCAGCGCTGCTTAGAGCGCTGGCACACGTCGTTGGAGAGGTCGCTGAAGAGCTCGACGATTGACCACCCATTAGTGGCTGGTTTTTCGTAGCAATTGTAGTAGTAGTAGTAGAGGAGGTGGTCGGAACTGGGGAACGGCGATGACCATGGCGATGAAAAGTAACGGTTGCCGGCGTGGTAGTGCTAGTAGTGGTTGTGGCTGCGGAAGGGCTAAGAACAGTAGTCGAAGTGGAGCTAGCTGCGGTGGTTGATGTCGAACTATTGCAGAGGGAGCTCACCAGAGATAGAGCAAGCGATAAATTACTCTCAGCTATATTCAGGGTATTTTGAGGCTGCAAAACTGGACTAGGACCAGTTGAAATCACAGTAGTAGAGGTGGTGGTGGTGGTGGTCGTAGTATTTTGGCTCGCAATATCGTTGGCTAACTTCAATTGAGCTAAAGCAAGAGAAGAATTAGCTGCCTGTAGCGTCGCATTCAAAGAGGATGAATCCAAAGTTGCAAGAGTCTGTCCTGCTTGTACGCTTTGACCAACGGTGACAGACACACTCGCTACTGTTCCAGCCACCGCAAAGTCAATGGTGCTCAAGCTAGATGGAGAAATAGTTCCGCTACTTGCAAGAAGCTGCTGAGCTGTTCCGACGTTAGCATAGGAAATTCGATATGAAGCCTTTGTGCCACGGCTGTAGCTATAGGCATAGACCGCCCCACCACCCACCACCAAGGTAGCTATGACTCGAAATGGTGTAGCCCATGAAGGAAATCGCTTGCGCTTTTTTTGGCTCTGAAGGTCGAAGTCAAATGCTTCCAGGTTCTGTTGTCTCTGCAAAGCACCGAAGTTTGAATCAACCAACGTTTCCTCCAGGGGCTCCGCCACCAAATCCAAAACGCCCAGTTGCTACACAACCGTTTGCCGCAGGTGCAGATATCAAAATTCGAGTAGCTGCGACGGCTCCAATTGAATTCATGGTTCCTACCGCTCTGGCGCATTGGCCAACTACTAAATCAGAAGTAGTAGCAGTAGTCAATTGGGTATAGGTCGTCGATGAAGTTAACGTAACAGCTATTGAAGTAGTCGCTCCCGTCTTGCGGTTAACTCGATTCACCTCGACAATACCATTCGATATCGATGTGACTAATCCAGATGCCGTTGCAAAGTTCGCTCGACCGGGGAATCCTTTTGTGGATGAGGAACCGTTAGACAAGGTAGCGGATGCGGAACCTCTTCGAGATGCTCTTTTTAATCCGCCAAAACCTCCTGCTGGCGTACATTTACCATTTGTAGGTTGCGAAATTGCCACTGTCCTTGCGCTAACTGGCCGGCCGATTAAAGTTGAGGACGATGTACTAGACGAGGTAGGCTTTCCAATCGCACTAATACACACGCCTTGAACCACTTGGGAGGCTGTCGCTGCAATTGTCTTTGTGAGAACAGTCGAAGGCGATAGCGTTACCGTAGTCTGGCCAGTAGTTGGATTTTGAACCTCGAGGAGACTTGCGTTTACGGATGCAATAGTTCCATAGGTACCTGGAAGTCCGCGACGTGTGCCACTTGAGGTTGTACTGGCCGACGTACCATTAGATTTTGTTACCGACGCTGCTTTTCCAACATGGGTGGTCGGCGTGGAAAGGGCGGTATTTGCTGAACCACATGCAGCAAGAAGGGAGCCAGCAAGGACTAAGGCGGCGGAAACTTTAAAGATCTTCACTCATCATCTCCTTATTTAATATTTCTATTTATTTGTATCATTTGAATTGAATAACTACTCGCTACGAAGCGCGTCGATTGGTGCCAGATTCGCTGCGCGACCAGCAGGATAGACGCCAAATCCAACTCCAATAGCAACGGCTACTACTACAGCTCCGACCATCGCAGGGATAGAGAGCTCGATTGGATTTGAGATAAAGTGCGGAAGTACAACTGCACCTGCTATCCCTAGGGCTACTCCAATGATGCCACCTACGAGTCCCAAGATGGAAGCCTCTATCAAAAATTGCCTTCTGATTACCCTAGGTGTAGCTCCAAGAGCCTTTCTTAGGCCAATCTCGCGAATTCTCTCTGTGACCGAGACCATCATGATATTCATAACCCCAATTCCACCTACCAAGAGTGATATTGCCGCTACTCCACCTAGCAGAATGGTCAATGTTTTATCTACAGATGTTGCAGTAGAAAGTACCGACTGCTGCGACTGTATTGAGAAGTCGGCATTTGCGCTCGAAGTGATTCCATGAAGTGCCAGCAACTCTGAATTTGCCTCTTGGTATGCTGCACTTAGCGAGGCGGAAGAATTTGCCTCAATAAGTATCGAACCCACGCTATCTCTATTGGCCCCACCAACTACCTCGCTCCTAAATGTGGTGAAAGGTATTATTGCTTGATCATCAAGGCTTGCAGACGTGGAAGAAGTATTTGAAGAACCAACCGTGTTCAATATCCCGATAACCGTCATTGGTACTCCATTGATGCTAACTGATTGACCGACTGGATCACGTCCGCCAAAGAGTTCAGCCGCAGTAACTGACCCAAGTACAACTACATTGGCTTGCGTGGTCAAATCAACGTTCGCAATGAATCGACCTTGCGTAATCGACCTACCGCGGACTGAGAGCCAAGACGGATAGGTACCTACTACCGAAGTCGTCCAGTTATTACCACCTGCCACCAAAGTCGCATTCGATGTTGACGTGGCCGCAACTGCTTTAATATCAGGCGCGACAATTGGGTTAGCTAGAGCTTGGGCATCAGAGAGAGTCAGCGTGGAAGCTGAACCAAAGCCACCACGAATTCCTCCCGTCGAAGTAGAGCTACCAGGAGATACTGTTAGGAGATTCGTGCCAAGTGCACTAATCTCAGAGGCGACTTGGCTTTGAGCTCCTTGGCCTAGGCCAACTGTAAGTATTACTGCGGTAATTCCTATCATTACCCCAAGGATTGTAAGGATCGATCTAAGCCTATGGGTGAGAATTGACGACAAACCGGTTCGCAAGGTTTCAAAGATGTTCATACCTTCTACTTGCTCCGATCGGCTTCAAAGATAAGACCATCTCGAATTGAAATAATTCGTTCTGCCTGCGATGCAACATCGCGATCATGGGTGATAAGCACTATCGTACGCCCACTTTGATGCAGTTCACGAAAGAGGTTTAAGACGTCGGTCGCGGCCTTTGAGTCAAGGTTACCGCTAGGTTCATCAGCTAGAATAAGTGCTGGATTGGTAACAAGAGCCCGCGCAATGGCAACCCTTTGCTGCTGTCCTCCGGAGAGCTCGCCAGGGCGATGGTCTATGCGTTCTCCGAGGCCGACCCGTCCCAATGTATCGATTGCAAGTTGGCGGCGGCGCCGACTGTCCAAACCAGCATAAATTAAAGGCAACTCCACATTGCGCCATGCGTTCAACGAAGAAAGCAGATTGAATTGTTGAAATACAAAACCGATCTTGCGATTTCTAACTTCAGCAAGTTGCTCCTCTCCCATCTCGGAAACGTCTTCGCCTGCTAATTCAAAGCTTCCCGATGTGGGCACGTCAAGGGCTCCAAGAATGTGCATCAAAGTGGACTTGCCAGAGCCAGAGGGGCCAATAATTGCGACGAATTCGCCGCGTTCAATTGAAAATGTTACGCCCTTTAGTGCTTCAACCTTGAACGAACCTGTATCGTATACCTTTCGGATCTCTCGAACTGCAATGACAGGGGTGGACTTTGTCGAAACAGGTAACGTTACGGTCGGATGGTTGAGTGGATTTGCAATTTCATCGAGTGATTCGTCCATAGACATTATCCCAACCCTCCACCAAATCCGCCGCCACCGAGTCCGCCGCCACCACCAAATGCGCGTCTAACTCTACCGCCACCTATCGCAACTCCATTTATGGTTAGCTTTGTCACGAATATCTTTTGTCCGGTGGTTATTCCCGAAGTTATCTGAGTTTGGCCTCCAGATGATATTCCTGTGGTAACGACGGTTGGAACTTTATTTCCATTTTGATCGAGAGTTACGGTTTCCTGTGATCCCGACACCGAAAGTGCCGTCGAGGGAACAAGTATTGCATTTGACACTACTTGCGTAAAGATCGAAACGTTAGCTGAAAGGCCCACGTAAAGCCCTTTTGGAGCCCCAGTGACTGAAATCGTAACTGGGAAAGAAGAGACTCCCGAGGTAGTTGATGCCACTAAGCCTACCGATGTGACGACGCCATAGTCTGTTCCAGTTTGGCCCGGAATCGTAATAGTTGCCTGCTCGCCATCTTGTAGCTTACCAACCTGTGCTGAGGTCACTGTGGCGGATATTGTATATGAGTTGAGGGCGATAATAGATATCTGCGTAGTGCTTGCAACGGCAGTTGACCCTGCGACTGTTCCTTTAGCATTAGTGACAGATGTACCACTTCCAGTGACCTGTTGGCCAACTGCAAGATTTACTGCGGTCACCGTTCCGGCGATGGGAGCAGTCAGGTTTGCATCATTGAGCGCTGTCTGTGCATTGCTAACTTGGGTAGTAGCCGACGCGATAGTTGCATTATCTGAAGCGATCTGCTGAGTTGATGCTGAGCTTGCCTCGTCGCTAGCGAGTACTGCTTGATCATTCGCCAAATTAGCTTGATCCAAATTCAAGGTCGCGGCTAAGGTCGTCGAATCTACACTTGCCAAAGTTTGCCCAGCTGTAACGTTCTGTCCCACTGTTACGTTAACTGCGTTTACTATACCTGATACTGCAAAGTTTACGTTGGCGCTATTTCCCGGTTCAACGGTACCAGTAGTTGCGATAGTGCGCGAAATAGTGCCCGATGTTACAGATTGCAGAACTGTCGATCTCTTTATGGTCGGTACCGCACTTGCCGAGGCACTCTTTGTCCTCTTTGTCAGATACCACGTCAATGAATTTGATGCAACTAGAATGATGATGAACACTGCAAACGTAGTTGTGCGCCGATTCCGGCTACCTCTGCCTTGTTCCAATTGTGACTTCCTTATTGATAACTCTTATAAAACTTTGGACAAAAACTGCTTAATCTATGTGTCCATACAAAATTAGTTATCTTAGGTTTCACTATTTTATTTCTGGGAGAATTATTAATCGGGCTAGATTTTCGGCCAGTAATCTGAGGTTGCCCACAAATAATAGACACATTGATTACTCCACCTTGGCGGACTCCAATAAGGTTAGCTCAAAACCGACTGGTGAGACGTTACCGATCTTCGAGTACCGCCTTTTATGGTTATAAAAGTCCATGTAACCCCTAATCCCATCCCTTAATTCGGACACACCTTCAAATACGTGCCGGTAGAAATATTCGTGCTTGAAGATTGACCAGAACGATTCAGCACTTAGTGGTCCATCGCTGACGATAGATACAGCTTCTATACGTCTGCGTTCGTCTTTTACTTGACCGTATAGAGCCTCTTGGGAAATAGATACCTCATTAGCTACCTCTGCAACGTTCCTGCCAGAATCTATAACTCGATGCGCAGCTTCGGTCTTGAACTCAAGGGTGAATTTACGCCTTGTTTTCGACAAAAGTGACATCCTTTCTACCAACAATCTATGTTGGCTTGACAGGTGTCCACTAAATCTGGGTAACCTCAGTTGCTGGAGCCACCGGTGAGTGGACACTACATGCAATTTGTCACAACTTGAGAAAACTGGCTAATTCACGTCAAAACGGAGTGATAGCGCTGGCATAAAGAGGAAATAATCCCATAGCTGACCCAATGAGTCTGTTCTAGGAGCCATTCAGACGTTCTTAGGAGTTTGTTTGTCGTCGCTATAGCCAATAAATGGGTGAGACAGGAAAACAGACCGAAACCCGAAACTAATTCGGACTCACGCTCCTAGGTAAATAAATTGCCTTTGCATTACAAAAAGTTATACTAATTGTATGCCGCAGATTGTTACACGTTTAGATGAAGATTTGGCCAAGCAGGTGGACAAACTTATAGCCGACGGAATTGTCCCTAGTCGCTCCGAAGCGGTAAGGATAGGACTTGAATGGTTTGTTGATAAACACCGACGGGAAAGTATTGGTTTAGCAATCGCTGAGAGTTTCTTGCAACGACCTCAATCCAAAGAAGAGCTCATTGGAATCGAAGGAGCCACCAAAGCCTTGATCGAGGAGGAACCATGGTAGCCGTCCCTCTTCAGGGCGAGATTTGGTGGGCAGAGACGGAGGATAAGCGAAGGCCGGTCCTTGTCGTTACGCGCTCGGAAGCAATACCAGTACTAACGGGCATCATAGTAGCTCCTTTGACACGAACCATTCGGAACATACCGAGCGAAATACGACTCGGCGTCAACGAAAACCTCGAAGTTGAGTGCGCCGCTTCGTTCGATAATTTGCAACGGATTGCTCGTTCTGCGCTGACTAGACGAGTTGGGAGTTTAGGCCCACGTTTTGGCGAACTATGTCACGCGATCAAAGCCATGACGGACTGCTAAGTAACTGCTTCAATCGGGAGACCTAAACTTTGGCTCCGCCGTAGCTGGATTAGTTATGAGTTCCCTTGCCCGACTATCTGAGTTACGTACTCAATCGACCTGGCGAAGTGCGAACTGTAGTTGCCAAGCGAACTGTATTTGTGATGAATTTCAGAGTCCGGCTGATTTCTTCGTCAAAGCATGCAGCACGGCAGTTTCTGGCAATTGTCCTGTTAGATCTCTGTGAGCGTTTGCGAAACTGCAAACGTTCACAGCGGGAAACAAGCGGACTGCTTTGGCTGCAGCTCATCTCGTGCTGACTGCCAATGGCTTAGATTCGGAAGCATATTTACCACCCGGGGATACTTAGATAAGACGGTAATCCGCCCGTAGCGAAGACGGCGAGTAGTAAGTCACGGCTACTATGTTCAGAAATGCTGGGGCACTCGCCGTTAGCCGGGTAAAACCGGACCCAAGACCCAAAAGAGGTTTTGGTTTTAACGCCTTGATATAGGCGTTTAGCCCGATATTATGACCGGCTTGCCTTCAATCATGACGCTGTTGCCATATTGTCATGGGTAGTGGCTACAACGAGGTTCTTGCCCGACGAGGTTTGCTGCTAGTGTCGTCTATCTGGAGCGAATTCGATCTACCTTCGGATCAGAAGTTTTCTATAGTCACGTTACCCAAGGATCTATTAGTCGGTCGAACATCATGCGCATTAGGGTCTCCTGTCCACCGAAGCTAGCGACAGATGCAGATATGTTTTGTTCAGGTTTCAGCCGGTCCCATGCGATATGCGAGCTGGCATTGTGCGCTAACTGGCTGAAAAATACACGCTGAGTTCTACCGTTGAATTCTCGGAATGGATGCAGTGCATTAACATCACCGTAAAACGAAGTGAGTCGAGAGATAAACTCCTCCCGAGAGAGACCCTGTAAGAATTTGTGTGTGGCGAGACGTCGAAAAATTTCATCCGCATAAGAACGTAAGTTTCCGACCGGGCAAAATATCTGTTGTTTTGCAATATTTACGTCACGCAGTTCTCCTGCCCAGCTGACCAAATCCTGAGCAATGTAACGATGTATTGCCTGAAGGTGTGCTATATCAAATTCTCCTTGGACCGGATGGACCTCTAATTCTCGGATGCGGCGTCGAGTAAAGTCAGCCTCTGCCTCACTCAATCTATTGGCATCAGTGATACCGAGGAGATTACGAAGGACTCCATTGGCATCGACGTACTTGTCCCAAGACACTTGTTTAGGTTGGGGGTCCCTGTGTGTGGTGACGTTTTAGTGCAGTAAGTGCATCTGCGTCACTCAACTGACCTGCCGTTACCTGAGCCTCAAGCGAGTGGCTTAAAGCAGTGGGCTCTTGGCCTTCGGCCCTGACCGAGGCTAGGGCAACCATGTCTGTTTGGGAACGGTCCCGTTGCGACTGTAATTGATCTAGTTCAGTCATTATTTCCTGGTACTGCTGATAGGACAACAGAACCGCTTCTGGTGTGCGGTGCGCTCCCAGGAATAGAGGAGCAGCGGTTTTCCCTTCAGTGCGAAATCGTGCAAGAATCGCAGATAGTTTTTGACGAACTTCGACAACCGGAGCTACGACAAGTGGTTGTGCCATGTATCTAGTGCAACAGAAATATGTGATAGTGCCAACAACGATGATTGATCAGAGTCAGCGACAGGTGCAAACCAAAAAAGCGCTCGAAATTTGGCAACAACCCAAAGAGCCACTAAGGCTGACTGGTACACATCTTATGCAAACTCTGGGCTTCATTTAGGAAGCCACGGATCCCAGGAGGACTCATGTCCTACAGTAGATTTCTCAAAAGTAAATGTAATATCTATCGGATCATATCTATGAATCAAGTTGAAATGAGACGCATTATCGAACCGAAATGGGGTCGGAAAAACTCCAGCTTCTCTACATGTGACGGTAGCGTTAGTAACATCGATTTCAATTTCTGCTTTTGAGTTCGCCTCAGTAGCCGCCATGATCAGCTCGACCGTATCATGACCGATCTCAACAGGAACTATTTCTTCTTGAGGGAGATTTCCCCGATGTATGGCGGCAACACTAGAGATAATGACTGCTTTGATTCCAAAGTCACGTAGTGCCCAAACGTCATGTTGTCTAGACGCCCCACATCCGAAGTTTTCATCAGCCACAATGATCGAAGCCTGAGACCGCATGGGATCGATGATGATAAAACTTGACTCTTCTCGCCAATTCTCGAAGAGTCCGCTTCAAGATGTAACTATTCGTCACTTTTACTTTTTCGCACCCACGTTAGTTTGACATAGCTGCAGTTGACCGATTGATAGAACGTGATCGTCAGATGCTGGAGCATTCTGGCAAGTTATGAAATTGCCTTCGGGTGTGGGGTCGACGTGATCGGGGACTTGGGTACCAGCAGCGTTGTCGCCTACGCATCCGGCAACACTTGATTCGCCGGAGATGGTGGACCCAATGGTCTTCTAACCGTGCCTAACTCAGCTGACAAGAAAGGGATCTGAGACTGCATGCTATCGGTCAAGCGGTATTGTTCTTGAGAAAGCGGGAGTGTAACCCCCTTCTTAAAGGGTGGGGTCGAGCGACTTCTGTTACACCATAGCACGGGGTAGACCGTTTTTGACAATCAATTCACGGCTCTATTGAACTTTATGTGGATCAACTAATTGGGAGCCTTCCAGGGAAATTACTTCTGGTTGCCCTCATATGCCGTTGTGTATTGCGGTGGAGCACCTTTAAAGACAGTGAAGAAGTACATAGAAAGCCAGAAACTCACCTAGACGTAAATTAGGGAAACCAAAAAAGAATGAGGTCGCTTGGCCCGTCCTTTACGGAAACCGATTGCGCTCCCGTTGGTTCAAGGCAACAGTGGTTTCCTTGCTCTTAGTCTTGAAGGGAATAGTTTGTCGATAAAAAAGTCATCTTTGGTGGTAAATTCAATTGGCAAACAAAATTTGATTTAGGAGATGTAATGGCAGCGAAGGTTATCTTTGATTTTAAGTTCAATGAGGGAACAATTTCGGAGGGCAAGAAGACTGTTGGTGAAATCTTGGTAGATACCCGGAAGTTTGACGGTTGCCTTGGTGTCGAGGTAATCGAGGATGTCAAAGATTCGACTCATTTCGTTTTCATCGAAAGCTGGGTATCACAGGATCATTACTCAGCCTATACCACCTGGCGGGCAGGCGAGGGAAGGACGAACCTTGGTTCCTTCTTTGCCGGACCTCCAGCAGTCACAATTTATGAAACTACAGATATTTAGTAAGGTCTAAAAGCATGAGATTGAGCCTGTGGGCTATTCTTATGAAGATTTGAATTGACTTCATTGGCTCAATCCAAGGAAAAACATTTACTGAAGTGGTTGCGAAATCAATAACTTAGCGAGTTAGTGCTCGCAAGAACGTTGAACTCTCCCATTGAGGTTACCCAAGTAATGTGAACATGGGTTTATTGTTTTAACTGTTGATAAAAATACCTAATATATCCGGCTCTATTGACCTTCATGTGGATCAACTCGCCCTCTCGTACGGAAGTTTGAGATCAATTGGTCCACAAGAAAGCATCACCAAAGCTAGAGTCGCCTCAGCAGAATGAAGTCCATAGCATCTAGCAATGATCGATCGGATCTTGGTGTTCAAACCTTCAACTCGACCATTTGATACACCGAGTTCAATAGAAGCCATGATGCCCGCCTTATGGGTCCGAATTGTCTTTGACAATCGGACAAACGTTTCAATCTAAAGACCGAGCTGCACGCGAGCACCATCTCTCTAGAAGTTCATTTACCTCATCGCTGGAGAGATCTCCAGCGAAGACCGCCCGGAGGGATTCCTTCATCTCGTATGCCCGCCAGAGTTTTCCACCGGTACGCTTGATTTGGTAAAGGGTTTCGTTCTGACGTTCCGTTAGATCACCAGGATTCTTCTACAGTGCCCACCTGTGCACCTGTGCACCTGCGAACTTGCGGGCATATTCTGGTGAAGGAAGCTTTCTCATCTGACGCCAGAGGTCGCATCTAACCTCTTCTAGGGCTTTCTGTTCCCAACTTGACTATCTTGGTATGGATCGAGACAGATCCGTGCATCTGGGCAATGATCCGTAAATGCTTTGCCAAAAGCAGGGCCCATATCCATAGTTGCCGCGGTAATCTTGGCGGCTCTGTCCGGGCCTAGATCACTGAAAAACCTATTCAAGCTACTTGCCTTTTTCCCTTTGCTCCATAGATGTTGCCAGCAACATTAAATTGACCCAGGATCGCCAACATTAAATTGACCCACCCTCCAGTAAGACTTGTCTGTGGAACATTCAAAACCACGGAGGAGTCATCAAATGCTGAAGGGCAGGACATTAATGAATTTAATTGAATTAAGATCACAAGGACACAGCTATCACGAAATATCTAAACTTGCCGGTGTATCTAGGAATACTGTAGCTAAGTACGTTCGTGATGGAGCAATGTGCGAAACTAAACCACCTAGAGCGCCTAGGGGATCAAAACTTAGGTCCTCTATAAGGAGATGATTGATGGTTTTGTCAAAGACGGATTGATCAGTGCTCCAGCGATACTCTCTCGAATAGAACCTTTGGGCTATAGCTCTAAAGAAACGACGATCCGTAATTACGTAAAATCTATCAAACCAAATATTCGACCTCACGCCAAGGCGACCATTCGCTATGAAAGCAAACCGGGAGCTCAGATTCAACTTGATTGGGGACTCTTTGGTTATGACGATCACCGAGGAACAAGGAGAAACATCGCTGGACTTATGGTGACAATGGGTTACAGCAGAAGGGTCTATCTAGAGTTTGCCCTAACAGCTGACATCTATGGCTTTTCTACCTGTTTGATCAATGCTCTTTATTACTTTGGTGGCATAACCGATGCATTTCTTACCGATCACATGAAAACAGTTGTCCTTGGTGGCTCAACCACTCAAGGATGGGACCTAAATAGTCACACGAGCGACTTGGCTAAATATTTAGGTATATCAATCAAGTTAGCTCCAGTGAGAAGACCCCAGACAAAGGGCAAAGTAGAACGAGGAATACGATACGCCAAGGATAACTTTTGGCCAGCACGTACTTTTACCAACTTAGCCGACTTGAATGAACAGGCTCTTTCTTGGTGTCAACAAACTGATACGAGAGTACATAATGGCCTTGGCGAGACTCCCCTAGAAGCATTTGCCAATGAGTCGCCCTATCTTCGGCCTCTTCCGAAACGAAGTGAACTTTATCAATTTGAACGTCAGTTTAGAAAAGTTGGTGCTGACGGATTCTTTTCTTTCGCCGGAGTTAGATATGGAGTTCCTTGGCGGTTTTCCCATAGGGTTGTCAGCGTGATTGTTGAGAACAATGCTCTTTTGGTCTTTTTAGATGAAGAGCTAATTGCTACTCACGCACTCTCTTACAAAAAGCGCTCCATGGTTTATCTGCCCGAACAATATAAAGGCATAGAGCGACATGGATCTTTCATAGGGCCTGTTCCAATTGCTAGGCAATACGTTGACACCCAAGTACAACAACGTTCACTTGGGGTTTACGAGGAGGTTAGCCTAAATGCTTGAGTTAGAAGAACTTCGTTTGATTCTTATTGAATTAGGACTGAGCCGATCAGCAGAAATCCTAGAGTCCAAGCTTACAAGTGCCACTGAGGCGAACTACTCCTATTTGGCATTTGGTAAAGATCTACTTAGCCATGAGCTCTCGACTAGGCGCGAACGAGCCTTTGAAGTTCGAATGCGAACGGCAGGCTTACCTTCCAAAAAGCGTATATCTGACTTCGACTTTTCCTTTTGTCCTTCGCTCGATAAAGCAGTAATCGATGGCTTGTGCTCATTGGCATTCGTGGCAACTTCGTCAAACGTAGTCCTACTTGGACCTCCTGGGGTTGGTAAAAGCCACATCGCTATAGGTCTTGGAATGGAAGCCATCATTGGCGGATACAGCGTCTACTTTACAACGCTATCTAAAATCGCCGATGATCTGTCATATGGGACATCTGGAGCTAGATTTAGAAAATACATCACTCCAAAAGTACTAATTATCGATGAAATCGGATACCGAGCCATCGACCATGTAGCCAGCAATGCCTTCTTTGAGGTAATTAGCGCCAGGTACGAAACTGGATCGATAATTCTCACTTCAAATAAAGGATTTGGAGAATGGAGTGAAATATTTCCTGATGTCATCCAAGCAACAGCAATTTTGGATCGTCTGTTACATCACTGCACGGTAATCAATATCAAAGGAAACTCCTATCGCTTACGTGATCGTGTAGCCCAAGGTATCTACACCAGCCCTCAGGCAGCTGCAGCTCATAGACAAGGAGAAGTAGTGACAAGTGAGCGGTGATTAGTTGATAGCCAACTTCACCTTAGCGACTAGAAATCTTCAATTCGAGCCTCTTTAGTGGGTCTTTGGATCCTACGGTTGACTCTTAGGCCTACTTGAGCTTCAAGGATCACAGCCAGCCCTTCGTCGAATGACAACGACAGAGAGGCTGGCTCTTGTTTTGACGATTGAATTCATAAAGCGATCCATTTAGCGCTAGTGACCTCCAATGATCACAGACGATTAGTTCGCTCTAGTCAATGACCATTTGAGAACGCCTAGCTAGTGTTGCCAGCAATAGCTAGCACCCATGAAGATGCATATGGGTAACCATACCCATATGCATCTTCATGGGCCTCACCCAGATAACTCCCCGATGTCACCACCATGGCTGCAGTGGGATGTTCTTAGTCAATCTCAGTCTGGGTGAATGTGTAAAAACCCTTAGTTGTCCGCATTCACCCATGATTGCTAATAGCCATCACCAAGGGCCAGGAATTACTTGAGATGTTTACTTGACACCCAATCACAACTATCCATAAGGAGATGTAAGTGGAAGATAAAATCCCCCTAGGCAACGCTATGGCAACGCCAGTATGTCATTACTGTGGGAATGCAATTACTGGTACTAAGCCAAGAATCTACTGTAGCGACAGATGTCGAGTAAATGCATGGAAGCTCCGTAATAGAAACAAGGTCCCCATAGCGAAATTGCCAAAGGGCAATAAGAGAAAAGATTGCACCGTCTATGAATGTCCGCAATGTGAAACAAGATACCTAGGAGTCCAGCGATGTGACGACTGTGGCTTGTTCTGTAAGAAGGTCGGAACAGGTGGACTCTGTCCCTCTTGTGATGAAGTAGTAGCCTTCATCGATCTCATTTGAGGATAAGACCACCAAAAGCTACTATCGCGCGTTGGATTGCTTTCCTGTAAATATTAGGGACCAGGACACCACAGCTTTTAGGGTAAGTATTCTCAGCTGATTAGGTTTCCTTCCAACTAAATCGAATCGTTGCTGTTTTGAGCTGGAATTTTAGCTATGACGATTTAGAGCAGGATCAAAAAATAAAGAATCTTTTGTTTAATTGGTAGTAGTGACGGGCTGTGGATCCTGTTGACCAAGAGTAACTAATGATAAATCGATGGGTGAAAGCCATAGCTTTGGGTTAGCCCGCATTCTTGGTCCACAAATCCATAGCCCCTTTGCAGCCTTTAGGCTTTGGCGATCTCAAAGTGTCATCGCTTTAGCCAAAGGCCATGCCTAGGCCATAACAATGTGGATGTGAATCGTTATGGCCTAGGCAGCCAAAGCAGCCGGAGAGAATATCTTACTTTTGTCTCTGAGCCACCTCTAGATTATCAACTAGTGGTCCATGACCTCTAAAGATTGAGGAATACCGATCCACAACCATATTCGCCACTACCATATTCGCCACAGCGACCCTCACCTTTGAGGCTTTGGGCCAAGAGCTTCACGTAGATATCTGAAGCTCTCACAATTGCGCTGGTGTCGGTCGATTCCTGAGGAATCCAAAGCTATAGGGCTAGCTATAGCACTACCGCCAGATTCCCATCGATTCTAAGGCCCATTAATGAATCAGGATTATCCACAAGGACTCAACTCTCAGTAGGCCCCGTAGCCCAGTCATTATCGATTATCAAGACAATGTCGACAAGTTCAGCTTTATGGAGTAGTTCAATTTCGCTTAGATGGGGTTACGTGATTGCTTCCAATGGCCATGGCGGGTTTCTGACTAGTCAGTGCTGTGACTCATCGTCGATGAAGCGCACCTTCGAGATCACCTAAGAGACAATTGCACAATTCGGAAATCAACTCTTTCGGGTGGCATTTTTTGACTCGGAGTGGGGTTGCTATGCCTTATCTAGCATTAAGTTCGGAGCTTTAAATCCAAAACAGCTAAGGATCTACTTTCGCAATTGTCTCCTAGGCTTCAAGCGCCGTGGTTATCAACCTCGGTCATATTGGCTCCACTGGGATTGGGCAGAAAAGATGTGAGATCTAGGTTTGGTCATTTGATTCATGAGAAACGGAGATCACTCCGATGTTGGTGGCACTTGCTACCAGCAACTATCAATCGAGACACTAAATGGATGTATCAATCGTCCTGATAGTCACCACAAGATTGAAAATAGTCATTCGACTCAATAGCCCCAAGAGCACTTGGTCTATGATTTGATGGACCTTGAGATAACAAGAGGATCATTCCAAAGCTGAGAACCCAATCACAGGTGATCAGTGATTGCCAAAATGCACTCTGAGATATTTCTATTACATATTAAGATCCTATGACTACAACAAGTCCTAATGGACTGTGGATTTGTGGACCAAGAATATTACAGGTAGTCAAATTTGTAACTTTCGCCTACCGAGTTGAAATCGGCGACTCTTGGACAACAAGACCCACAGCCCGTAGCTACTACTAAATCAACAAAAAGTTCTTCCTTTCCTAATCATCAAGATGCTGCCGTAGCATTAGCCCCACGTCCTAGAACCAACAATCCAATTAATTCGAAGACCAATACTTATGGATCATGACCGTTTGGGCCAAAGACTATAACTATGAAGCCATAGAGCCTCGAGTTGATCCATGGATATACGACAACCAGTGCCTTGCCTAAGTCCTAACGCCTAAATGGATAAGTTTTCCAAGCAATCCAATTCAACCAGTCAAGATTTAACCCAGTGGCAAATGTCAGTTATCGCAGTGGACTTTGACCCAAGAGAATTCAAAAATCTACAACCAGCGATATCTCAATCTGCTCAAACGCACTACCATGAATGGGTGGGGTGGGTCAAAAATAGGTTGCTGCTAGTGGGTCAAAAATAGGTTGCTGGCAACAGCGTCGGAGCGACCTTCGGTCAGCTCCTTGATCGGTGGCTCGAAGAGTGCGAACGGATGGACCTCTCCCCAACGACGCTCAGGACGTACCGGGCTCAGATCAAGCGGACCATCCGGCCACGGCTTGGCAAGGTGAAGCTCAACCAGCTCACCGCCAAGCACCTTGATGGCCTGTACGGCTTCATGAAGGACGCCGGATCGTCTGCAAAGACGATCCGGAACCACCACGCCATCATCTCCTCTTCCCTCCACCAGGGTGTCCGGTGGGGCTGGGTGAAGGCCAACGTGGCAGAGCGGGCCAAGCCGCCACGGGTCGCTCAGCGCCGTGTGCAAGCTCCCTCGGTTGACGTGGTGCGGGATGTGATCGAAGAGGCCGAGAAGCGTGACCCCAAGCTGGCACCGCTCCTCATGCTCGCTGCCTTGACCGGGATGCGTCGTGGCGAGCTGTGCGCTCTCCGCTGGAGCGATGTGGACTTGGAGCTGGGGACGCTTGAAGTGTCCCGCTCCGTCGTCGTCGTGGTCGGTGGTGTGGCCGAGAAGACCACCAAGACTGACCGCTCACGCACCGTCGCTCTTGATGCCGTCGGCGTCGCCCTCCTGAAGCGCCAACAAGAAGAAGTCCGCAAGTGGGTGAAAGAAGCGGGCGGGAAGTCTCTTCCCCCGGATGCCTTCGTCTTTTCGCCGGTGGTTGATTCCTTGCTCCCCTTCCGTCCCGACAACGTGACGAGCTTCTTCATCCGGGTCCGCAACGATGTCGGTGCGCCGAATGTTCGGCTGCACGACTTGCGCCACTTCACGGCGACCCAGCTCATTGGAGCAGGTGTCGATGTCCGTACGGTCGCCGGTCGGCTCGGTCACTCCGACCCCTCCCTCACCCTTCGGATTTACAGCCACGCCCTCGAAGAGCGTGACCGAGCAGCCGCCACGATCATGGGGAACGTCCTCTCGGCAAAGCGCAAGAAGCGGGCAAACCCTCAGCTTCCGTCGAAAACCGGGTAAGGCTGCTTCGATGGAAAGCGAGGATCTACCGGAGCTGAAGGGCAGCGTCACCGTTGGCGTCATCACGGTCACCCAGCTCGACTGGTGGAACGAGCACCCCGATGCGTTCAGCGAGGCCGAGGCAGTCCTGGGCTGGGAAGAGCTGCACGTTGACCGTCGCACCGTCGGGCCGGTCATCGAGGACCGGCCAGAACAGCGTTTGACCATGACCGTCGAGGAAGCGGCGGGCATCCTTGGCATCTCCCGTGCGACCGCCTACGACGCCGTGAGTCGTGGCGAGATTCCGTGCCTCCGCATCGGGAGGCGCATCCTCATCCCCAAGGTGGCGATGGAGAAGCTACTGAACAGTGGCTCCTCATGACGCTCTCTCTTCTGCCCAGTGAGCCGCCCGTGCGCTTGACGATGTCCGTCGAAGAAGCGGCCATCGTTCTTGGCATCTCCCGAACCTTCGCCTACGAGGCCGTCGCCCGTGGCGAGATTCCCTGCATTCGGATTGGGCGACGCATCCTCGTGCCCAGGGTCGCACTCAACCGGCTCCTGGAGAGCGCTGGAGCGGATGGAACGGGCGGAAGTTAACCTCCCACACCGGCGATCCTTATTGGAGGTTGTATACTAACTTCCAACAAGGAGATTCCATGTCTAGGGTTATGAAGCGACGCTGGAGGAGCGATGTCGGCGGCACCGGGCTTCCTCGGAAGGACAGCCGGTCGTGTGACTACGAAGCGTATGTCCCAGATCATCTCATGGGACGACGGTTTTTCCTAGAGGGTGAGGTCGCTGCGGATGTTGCCGATGCCGAGGCGGCCATCGTTCGTCTGAACGTCGAAGCGAATGCACTCGTTGACACCGAGGCGCTCGCTCGCATCCTCCTTCGTGCCGAAGCAGTTGCTTCTTCGAGGATTGAGGGACTGGAGGTCGGAGCACGACGGCTCCTCCACGCCGAGGTCGTTCGAGGGATGAACCAGGCGGCAGCCGACGTCACGGCAGCCGAGGTCCTGAACAACATCGACGCCATGGTGTTTGCGGTTGAAAGCGTCTCAGCCGGTGATCCCATCACCGTGGACCTCCTCCTCGACATGCACCGTCGCCTCCTTGCTGGCACACGACTTGAACAGTACGGAGGCGTCGCCCGAGACCAACAAAACTGGATCGGTGGAAGCGCCTACAACCCGTGCGCAGCCGTCTTCGTTCCCCCTCCCCAGAATTCGTCAACGAACTTCTTGAAGACCTGTGCGCCTTCTGCTGCACGGATGACCTCCCCGCCGTTGCGCAAGCTGCCATCGCACATGCCCAGTTTGAGACGATCCACCCGTTCGTGGACGGAAACGGAAGAACTGGTCGAGCCCTGATCCATCTCATCCTTCGACGTCGGGGACTCGCTCTCCGAACGCTTCCTCCCGTGTCACTGGTGCTTGCGACGTGGGCGCAGACCTACATCGACGGGTTGACGCTGTTCCGGTACATCGGATCGCCAACGTCCCCTGCCGCCATCGACGGGCTCAACACGTGGATTGGCCGGTTTGCAAGCGCCTGCACGAGGTCTGTGGCTGACGCCAGCACGTACGAACGTCGAGCGGCTGAGCTAGAGGTGGAGTGGCGTGAACGACTCGGTTCGGTCCGTGCCAACTCCGGAACGGACGTTCTCCTCCGGGTACTTCCCGGTGCGCCGATCCTGACAGCCGACAGCGCCGCCACGCTCCTTGGCCGTACGTTCAAACCCGCAGCCGCAGCTATCCAGCGACTCGTGGATGCGGGGATACTCCGGCAGGTGAACGTCGGACGCCGGAACAAAGCCTTCGAGGCACCCGAGGTCATCGCCGCCTTCACGGCACTGGAGCGGCAGCTCGCCAGTCCCGAAGGCGACACTCGCACGAGCGAGCCCGTGCGTACGGTGCCTCGACGGAAGTGACCAGACCGACGTAGACGGTCAACCGTTTACCGTCTGCGGAAAGTGCATCTCCCTGGCCGCTCTGAGATCGGGCATCTCTACGGTCATCCGTTGACCGTTGACCGTAAACGGTCCACGATCTTCGTTGTTGACGATCCGTTGCCAATTTCCTCATACTCGATCATGTCGTGGAAAAACTCGTCATCGCAGCTCACAAGGGTGGATCGGGCAAGACAACAGTCGCAGTAAATCTGGCTGGTGCCTTTGCCAATCTGGGAATGCGTGTACTTCTCGTCGATACCGATCCTCAAGGAGCCTGCGCTGCTGCCCTCGGTGTCAACCCCGAAAAGCCGACGCTCTACGAAGTGCTCGTCGGCCACGCACAGAGGCAGGAGGCGATAATCGGAACCAGCATCCCAGGTCTCTCCCTCCTCCCCTCCGATCTCGACCTTGCCGGAGCCGAAGTCGAACTGCCCAAGCTCGATCACTGGCAACAACTCCTCAGTCGGGTCCTGGTGAGTCTCGAATCCGTTTGTGATGTTGCTCTCATCGACACACCTCCAGGGCTTGGCGTCCTGAGCTACAGCGCTCTCAAAGCCGCCACAGGCGCACTCTGTAAACAGCGGAATTAAATTGACCCACCATCAGCGATAAAAATTGACCCACCCAACAGACAATACTCTTGAGTGAATATCCACTTTCACGAAGGAGTTTTACATGCTGAAGGGTAGGCCACTTATGAACATATTTGATTTGAAGCAACAAGGTCTCAGTTACCGAGAAATTGCCCGAGAAACTGGACATTCAAGAAACACCGTACGTAAATATCTAAGAGACGGAGCAAGTTCTAAACCAATCGAGACAAAGCCACAACGAAACTCAAAACTCGATCCCTATAAGTCTGAGATCGATCGACTTGTATCTGAAGGACTTCTGAGCGTTCCGGCAATCATGTCAAGAATTGTTCCACTGGGTTATACCGGTAAAGAAAGTATCTTGAGAACATATGTCAGTAGTATCAGACCACCGGCAAAGCCAAAACAGGTAGCTATCAGGCGATATGAAACCCAACCAGGTAAACAGTGTCAGTTCGATTGGGGAATATTTAGCTATGTCGATTCGAGAGGAACAAAAAGACATATTCCCGGACTATATGTAACACTTGGACGAAGTCGCAGGAGTTATCTGGAATTTGCACTGAGTGGCGATATATACGGTCTTATAACTTGTCTGATCAATGCCTTTTTCTACTTTGGTGGACTAACCGATGTGTTTCTCACTGATCATATGAAGACCGTGGTAATCGGTGGAAACGGAAAAGACGGATATCAGTTCAACTCGCAAATGGCAGATCTGGCTAATTTCTTGGGAATATCAATCAAACTATGCAGAGTGAGACGGCCAGAAACCAAAGGCAAGGTAGAACGAGGGATTAGATATGCCAAGGAGAACTTCTGGCCTGCTAGAACCTTTAGCGATCTAGCTGATCTAAATCAACAAGCCCTTATCTGGTGTAGCGAAGCAGATAACCGGATTCATCAAAGTCTCGGTATTACCCCAAATGAAGCCTTCATAGTAGAACAGCCACACTTAGGACCACTTCCAACCCGGGAGACATTGTACGGTTTTGAAAAGAGAATCAGAAAGGTAACAGCTGATTCGTTTGTCTCATTTGCTGGAGTCAAATACGGAGTACCTTGGAAATACTCACTTTCACAGGTAGAGGTACTTCCAAAAGAGCGAACCGTTGAGATTTATTCAAACGGAGAGTTGATAGCTTCTCATCAACTTACCTACCAAAAGCGCTCGTTGGTTTACCTTCCTCATCAATACAGCGGGATCACTGCTGAAGCTGGCAGACTGGCTCCTCCGGTACTTGTAAGACAAATCATTGACACTTCAGTTGAGATCCGTTCGCTTGATGAATATGTGGAGGCTGCAAATGTTAGATCTTGAATTAGCTCAAAACCAGCTAGTAGAACTGGGTCTTGGCCATATGGCTGAACTATTAGATGCCAAGGTATCTTCTGCAACTGAAAAAGACCTTTCCTATTTGGCATTTCTATCTGAACTATTGGGAGTTGAAATTGAATCAAAAAGAAAAAGGACCTATGAGATAAGACTGCAGACCGCGGGACTGCCGTTTAGGAAGTCATTTTCAGATTTCGACTTCAACTTCTGTCCAAGTATTGATAAGGCATTTATCTCTGAACTACGTTCTCTGGCCTTTATCTCTAGTGCCACCAACCTGGTCCTTTTGGGTCCGCCCGGGATCGGCAAGACTCATATTTCTGTAGCACTTGGTCTTGAGGCAATCGCTGGTGGATTCTCTTGTTATTTTACTACATTGTCAAAAATTGCAAACGACCTTTCCAGTTCCTACAGTCCAACCAAGATGCGAAAGTACACCTCTCCTAAGGTACTGATAATCGATGAAATGGGATATAGGCCACTTGATCGAATGGCAGCGAATTATTTCTTTGACATTATCTCCGCCAGATACGAAACCGGAACCGTAATCCTTAGTTCCAATAAGGGCTTTTCCGAGTGGGGCGATCTCTTCTCAGATCAAGTACTAAGTACTGCAATTTTAGACAGACTGTTACACCACTGCCATGTAATCAACATCAAGGGCAACAGCTACCGGCTCAAGGATCGAATCAAACAAGGAATCTATACCAACCCACAAACTGGTGACAACGCCAAGAAAGGTGAAGAGGTGGAAAAATGAAAACTTCCTATCATCACTTCCGCTACCTAAGCGAACCTAATCCGGTCTCAAATGATTTCCAATCAGTGGAAGAGATACAAGTACCGAAGAGCCAATACCTATTTCATAACGTTACGGAACTATCTCAGCTGGGATCACTAGAGCGAACCCGAGAACCATTTCATAACGTTACGGAACTATCTCAGCTGGGATCACTAGAGCGAACCCGAGAACCATTTCATAACGTTACGGAACTACCTATCTCAAAGATCTGCGAGAGACAGGGGTGTGATCAAATACTTCCGGAACATTGCATAGGAAGACCACAAAGGTATTGCTCAGCAGCTTGTCGTATGGCAGCTCATAGACAGAGGAAAAGAGGCCCGATTAGAGCAGAGGTACATTTTGGTTCTGCAACTACTCGGAGTAGACCAGAGGAGCGATCCTGGATGGTCAAGTTACTTCGAGATAATGAAGAAGTGATAGTCACCTTCGGTCAAACTAGAGATAATGCAGAACGTCTTACTGCTCGGCTAAACGAATTTCTCTACTGAGATTTTCAGATACACGGTGACTTAGAAATGAGACACTTTTACTGACACCAACAACTACTATTGAACTCAATTGGGTGGGTCAATTTTAAACCGCTGATGTGGGTCAAAAAAACGTCGCTGTTTACACACTCGTCACCTGCCCCCCTGAGTTCATGGCATTACGGGCGCTCCCACACCTCCAAGAAATGACAGAGCGAGCAAACGTGCCGCTCCTTGGGATCATCCCAACCATGACCACGACGACGACTCGTCATGCCCGAGAAGTCATGGATCAGCTCACCGACCAGTATTCGGACCTCCTCCTCCCCGCCATCCCACGTCGAGTCGCTCTTCAGGACGCTGCTCTCGCCGGGCTGCCGGTTACATCGTTCGAGCCATCAAGCGAGATCGCCGAGCGCTTCATGTCGCTTGCCAGGGAGGTGCTCACTCGTGGCAAGAACCTCGCTGCATGATCGCCTGCAGGCTGGGAACGCTCCAGCACCGAAGGGCCGGGAGGCTCTTTATCAAGCCTCGACGCCCGCTTCGGAAGTTGCCCACTCGGAGGTTGACCGTCAACCGTTGACCGTAGACGGTCAACCGTCCGTTCCCGCCGAGGAACGGTGGGAGGACTCCCACACCCGAGTGACCTTCTACTGCCCAGTCTCGCTCGTGAAGACGGTCGAATCCGAAGTCGCCAACTCCGGGAGGAGCAAGAGCCAAGTCATCGTCGATGCCTTGCAAGGTCACCTCCGGGGACGGAGGACTCGACGTGATTGACGACCGGCTCGACACGATGATCCCCCTGAGCACCATCGCTGCTGAGGTCTTCGCCGCAGAGGTCGAGATGGCCCGAAGAACCGAAAACTTGGGATACATGGCAAGGATCATGGCGCAGGTCACTCTTCCCCACTCCAAGCCGATCACCAACGAGTACACCCGGCGAAACGGCAAGCTCACCCTGTCGATGTGGTCTCCGCAGCATGTGGGTCTTCCCTACGGCGGCGTCCCTCGTCTCCTGATTGCCTGGCTCACGACGGAAGCCGTCCGGACCAGAGAGCGAACGCTCGTCCTCGGGCCGACCCTCTCAGGGTTCATGGCCCAGCTTGGGTTGATGCCGACCGGAGGTCGATGGGGCACGATCCCCAGGCTTCAGGAGCAACTCCGCCGTCTCTTCACTGCCCAGATCGTCTGCACCTTCGACAGCGACGAAGTCTCCAGAGGTTCATCGCTCGGTGTCGCCAGCGACTACGAGCTGTGGTGGAACCCCAAGAAGCCCCACGCCGGGTCCCTCTGGAACAGCACCGTTACGTTGGGCGAGCGATTCTTCGACGACATCATCGAGCGCCCTGTCCCGGTCGATGTGGCGACTCTCCGACAGCTGAAGCGGTCTCCGCTGGCGCTCGACGTCTACACCTGGTTGACCTACCGCTTCAGCTACCTCGGACGGGAGACCTTGATCCCCTGGGAGGGTATCCAGGCCCAGTTCGGTTCGGACTACAAAGAGCTGTTCAGCTTCCGCTACAAGATGAAGGCTGCTCTTGCCAAGGTCCATGTGGCGTACCCCGAGGCACGCTTCGCCCACGAGGACTCCGGCCTTCGGCTGTTCCCATCGGCCACCCACATCACGAGGGTGCCCGCCAATCACCTGGCACGCCGCTGATCGCTCACGTGGCAGATTCGGCACCTGTGGACAACTCATTCTCTCGTCCTGGCCGATCCGGGGACTTACGCATAAACGGTAATGAAGCTACGCATAAACGGTAATAGATTTACGCATAAACGGTAATGACGCTCCTTATTGTTAATCCGTTAATAACCTATACAATCCTGTATGGAGCTTCGTTGTGGAAAACTCTCTAAGGAGAGTTAGGCAGCAGCGAAGAGGCAACGCAAAACCGATAGGTACTTTCCGCACCTTGTGTCTTCCTTTCGGGTTCGCCCAGCGCACCTTCATCAAGGGGTGAGCGCTGCAAACGCACCAAACCCGCCAACCACCCCCTGGGTGATCCTCGACCCTTCACACCCGGAGCGGTAGGGTAGGGGAAGCGGCTCGTGGCGTCGTTCCGGCGCTGCTCGGAGCCCAATTTCCGGGTCTGTTCTCACCTCTGGTTCTGGAAAACAGAGCCATGCCTGGTACATTTGCAGGGTGTCCAGCGCTCCTCCGTGCTCTCTGAGAAGGGGATTTGCCGCCGCCGCCCCCATCCTGGATTGCAGTGGCAATCCTTCAACACCCCACACCCACTACGTGATTACTTGTGTGTCTGGGGTGTTGAACCGGATGGGGGCGGCGGCGGGATTGAAAGGTAGGGAAGCAGGAGAGAGCAGAGGATGTGTACTGGGAGAGGGGATAACAAAAACTGATGTGATTTCCAGAGGAGATTCTTTCCACACGAGAAGAAGAAAAAGAAAAGGGGGAAGTCCGTGCGGGAAGAGAATCTAGAAGGCAAATAAGTGGAATGAGTGGAGCGATGGAATTCTCTTTATGTGCTCTCGTGTGATGATGAGAAATGATCTGGCTGAGGATACAGAAAAGATGGCTCTTGCAGTTTTACTGATGCCGTCACATACTCAAATTAGATCGGCAATGTTTACGGCCAGCGAGTGTGTGTCAGGGACACCGCTGGCTCATAGGTAACGTCCATGCCGACCAACCCCCCAAAGAGGACCCAGACACAATCCCGGACCAGCGAGATCGCTGAGTCGCTCACCCCGAAAGGCACCCTGCCGCTCAGGTCAGCCGGGCGGATGCAGATCACCGACCGGGACGTGGACATCCTCATCTGGGTCGCTCGGCACGGGATCGTGACCGCCGACCAGATCGCAAGGCAGTTCTTCCCGACCCCGCAAGGGAGGTCCGCCTGCTTCCAGCGGGTGCGGAAATTGTGCGACGCCAGCCCTCCGCTTCTGAAGCGGGACCGGACCCATTTTGGGGAGCCATCCGTCCTTCGGGTGTCGCCGCAGGGCTCCCGGATCGCAGACGTGGGGCTTGCCCCGGCCCGCCTCGTCCCGTCCGAAATCCACCACGCCCTTGCCATCGTGGACCTCGCCGAGGAGCTGAGTCGCAAGTACCCGAAGACCACCTTGCTCACCGAACGGGAGCGCCGGGCCGAGCGGTACCGGGAGAAGCGGGCAGAGCAGAGGAAGACGACAGGACGCATCCCAGACGCCGTCTTCATCTTCCCGGAGACAGGAACGAAAAAGGAGCGGACGGTCGCCATCGAGCTGGACCGCACCGCCCGAAGTCGGATGGACGCTGAGACGGTCGTGAAGGCGTACCTCTCTGAGCGCTACACGGAGGTCTGGTGGTACGTCCGCCCGAACCGGGTGGACATCATCCGGCAGATCACCAGAAGGATGAAGGTCGATGACTTCATCGAGGTACGACCATGGGTTGGAACTGTTGCCAGCAACATTAAATTGACCCAGGATCAGCAACATTAAATTGACCCACCCTCCAGTAAGACTTGTCTGTGGAACATTCAAAACCACGGAGGAGTCATCAAATGCTGAAGGGCAGGACATTAATGAATTTAATTGAATTAAGATCACAAGGACACAGCTATCACGAAATATCTAAACTTGCCGGTGTATCTAGGAATACTGTACGCAAGTACGTTCGTGATGGAGCAATGTGCGAAACTAAACCACCTAGAGCGCCTAGGGGATCAAAACTTAGGTCCTCTATAAGGAGATGATTGATGGTTTTGTCAAAGACGGATTGATCAGTGCTCCAGCGATACTCTCTCGAATAGAACCTTTGGGCTATAGCTCTAAAGAAACGACGATCCGTAATTACGTAAAATCTATCAAACCAAATATTCGACCTCACGCCAAGGCGACCATTCGCTATGAAAGCAAACCGGGAGCTCAGATTCAACTTGATTGGGGACTCTTTGGTTATGACGATCACCGAGGAACAAGGAGAAACATCGCTGGACTTATGGTGACAATGGGTTACAGCAGAAGGGTCTATCTAGAGTTTGCCCTAACAGCTGACATCTATGGCTTTTCTACCTGTTTGATCAATGCTCTTTATTACTTTGGTGGCATAACCGATGCATTTCTTACCGATCACATGAAAACAGTTGTCCTTGGTGGCTCAACCACTCAAGGATGGGACCTAAATAGTCACACGAGCGACTTGGCTAAATATTTAGGTATATCAATCAAGTTAGCTCCAGTGAGAAGACCCCAGACAAAGGGCAAAGTAGAACGAGGAATACGATACGCCAAGGATAACTTTTGGCCAGCACGTACTTTTACCAACTTAGCCGACTTGAATGAACAGGCTCTTTCTTGGTGTCAACAAACTGATACGAGAGTACATAATGGCCTTGGCGAGACTCCCCTAGAAGCATTTGCCAATGAGTCGCCCTATCTTCGGCCTCTTCCGAAACGAAGTGAACTTTATCAATTTGAACGTCAGTTTAGAAAAGTTGGTGCTGACGGATTCTTTTCTTTCGCCGGAGTTAGATATGGAGTTCCTTGGCGGTTTTCCCATAGGGTTGTCAGCGTGATTGTTGAGAACAATGCTCTTTTGGTCTTTTTAGATGAAGAGCTAATTGCTACTCACGCACTCTCTTACAAAAAGCGCTCCATGGTTTATCTGCCCGAACAATATAAAGGCATAGAGCGACATGGATCTTTCATAGGGCCTGTTCCAATTGCTAGGCAATACGTTGACACCCAAGTACAACAACGTTCACTTGGGGTTTACGAGGAGGTTAGCCTAAATGCTTGAGTTAGAAGAACTTCGTTTGATTCTTATTGAATTAGGACTGAGCCGATCAGCAGAAATCCTAGAGTCCAAGCTTACAAGTGCCACTGAGGCGAACTACTCCTATTTGGCATTTGGTAAAGATCTACTTAGCCATGAGCTCTCGACTAGGCGCGAACGAGCCTTTGAAGTTCGAATGCGAACGGCAGGCTTACCTTCCAAAAAGCGTATATCTGACTTCGACTTTTCCTTTTGTCCTTCGCTCGATAAAGCAGTAATCGATGGCTTGTGCTCATTGGCATTCGTGGCAACTTCGTCAAACGTAGTCCTACTTGGACCTCCTGGGGTTGGTAAAAGCCACATCGCTATAGGTCTTGGAATGGAAGCCATCATTGGCGGATACAGCGTCTACTTTACAACGCTATCTAAAATCGCCGATGATCTGTCATATGGGACATCTGGAGCTAGATTTAGAAAATACATCACTCCAAAAGTACTAATTATCGATGAAATCGGATACCGAGCCATCGACCATGTAGCCAGCAATGCCTTCTTTGAGGTAATTAGCGCCAGGTACGAAACTGGATCGATAATTCTCACTTCAAATAAAGGATTTGGAGAATGGAGTGAAATATTTCCTGATGTCATCCAAGCAACAGCAATTTTGGATCGTCTGTTACATCACTGCACGGTAATCAATATCAAAGGAAACTCCTATCGCTTACGTGATCGTGTAGCCCAAGGTATCTACACCAGCCCTCAGGCAGCTGCAGCTCATAGACAAGGAGAAGTAGTGACAAGTGAGCGGTGATTAGTTGATAGCCAACTTCACCTTAGCGACTAGAAATCTTCAATTCGAGCCTCTTTAGTGGGTCTTTGGATCCTACGGTTGACTCTTAGGCCTACTTGAGCTTCAAGGATCACAGCCAGCCCTTCGTCGAATGACAACGACAGAGAGGCTGGCTCTTGTTTTGACGATTGAATTCATAAAGCGATCCATTTAGCGCTAGTGACCTCCAATGATCACAGACGATTAGTTCGCTCTAGTCAATGACCATTTGAGAACGCCTAGCTAGTGTTGCCAGCAATAGCTAGCACCCATGAAGATGCATATGGGTAACCATACCCATATGCATCTTCATGGGCCTCACCCAGATAACTCCCCGATGTCACCACCATGGCTGCAGTGGGATGTTCTTAGTCAATCTCAGTCTGGGTGAACGTGTAAAAACCCTTAGTTGTCCGCATTCACCCATGATTGCTAATAGCCATCACCAAGGGCCAGGAATTACTTGAGACGTTTCCTTGGCACCCAATCACAACTATCCATAAGGAGATGTAAGTGGAAGATAAAATCCCCCTAGGCAACGCTATGGCAACGCCAGTATGTCATTACTGTGGGAATGCAATTACTGGTACTAAGCCAAGAATCTACTGTAGCGACAGATGTCGAGTAAATGCATGGAAGCTCCGTAATAGAAACAAGGTCCCCATAGCGAAATTGCCAAAGGGCAATAAGAGAAAAGATTGCACCGTCTATGAATGTCCGCAATGTGAAACAAGATACCTAGGAGTCCAGCGATGTGACGACTGTGGCTTGTTCTGTAAGAAGGTCGGAACAGGTGGACTCTGTCCCTCTTGTGATGAAGTAGTAGCCTTCATCGATCTCATTTGAGGATAAGACCACCAAAAGCTACTATCGCGCGTTGGATTGCTTTCCTGTAAATATTAGGGACCAGGACACCACAGCTTTTAGGGTAAGTATTCTCAGCTGATTAGGTTTCCTTCCAACTAAATCGAATCGTTGCTGTTTTGAGCTGGAATTTTAGCTATGACGATTTAGAGCAGGATCAAAAAATAAAGAATCTTTTGTTTAATTGGTAGTAGTGACGGGCTGTGGATCCTGTTGACCAAGAGTAGCTAATGATAAATCGATGGGTGAAAGCCATAGCTTTGGGTTAGCCCGCATTCTTGGTCCACAAATCCATAGCCCCTTTGCAGCCTTTAGGCTCTGGCGATCTCAAAGTGTCATCGCTTTAGCCAAAGGCCATGCCTAGGCCATAACAATGTGGATGTGAATCGTTATGGCCTAGGCAGCCAAAGCAGCCGGAGAGAATATCTTACTTTTGTCTCTGAGCCACCTCTAGATTATCAACTAGTGGTCCATGACCTCTAAAGATTGAGGAATACCGATCCACAACCATATTCGCCACTACCATATTCGCCACAGCGACCCTCACCTTTGAGGCTTTGGGCCAAGAGCTTCACGTAGATATCTGAAGCTCTCACAATTGCGCTGGTGTCGGTCGATTCCTGAGGAATCCAAAGCTATAGGGCTAGCTATAGCACTACCGCCAGATTCCCATCGATTCTAAGGCCCATTAATGAATCAGGATTATCCACAAGGACTCAACTCTCAGTAGGCCCCGTAGCCCAGTCATTATCGATTATCAAGACAATGTCGACAAGTTCAGCTTTATGGAGTAGTTCAATTTCGCTTAGATGGGGTTACGTGATTGCTTCCAATGGCCATGGCGGGTTTCTGACTAGTCAGTGCTGTGACTCATCGTCGATGAAGCGCACCTTCGAGATCACCTAAGAGACAATTGCACAATTCGGAAATCAACTCTTTCGGGTGGCATTTTTTGACTCGGAGTGGGGTTGCTATGCCTTATTTAGCATTAAGTTCGGAGCTTTAAATCCAAAACAGCTAAGGATCTACTTTCGCAATTGTCTCCTAGGCTTCAAGCGCCGTGGTTATCAACCTCGGTCATATTGGCTCCACTGGGATTGGGCAGAAAAGATGTGAGATCTAGGTTTGGTCATTTGATTCATGAGAAACGGAGATCACTCCGATGTTGGTGGCACTTGCTACCAGCAACTATCAATCGAGACACTAAATGGATGTATCAATCGTCCTGATAGTCACCACAAGATTGAAAATAGTCATTCGACTCAATAGCCCCAAGAGCACTTGGTCTATGATTTGATGGACCTTGAGATAACAAGAGGATCATTCCAAAGCTGAGAACCCAATCACAGGTGATCAGTGATTGCCAAAATGCACTCTGAGATATTTCTATTACATATTAAGATCCTATGACTACAACAAGTCCTAATGGACTGTGGATTTGTGGACCAAGAATATTACAGGTAGTCAAATTTGTAACTTTCGCCTACCGAGTTGAAATCGGCGACTCTTGGACAACAAGACCCACAGCCCGTAGCTACTACTAAATCAACAAAAAGTTCTTTCTTTCCTAATCATCAAGATGCTGCCGTAGCATTAGCCCCACGTCCTAGAACCAACAATCCAATTAATTCGAAGACCAATACTTATGGATCATGACCGTTTGGGCCAAAGACTATAGCTATGAAGCCATAGAGCCTCGAGTTGATCCATGGATATACGACAACCAGTGCCTTGCCTAAGTCCTAACGCCTAAATGGATAAGTTTTCCAAGCAATCCAATTCAACCAGTCAAGATTTAACCCAGTGGCAAATGTCAGTTATCGCAGTGGACTTTGACCCAAGAGAATTCAAAAATCTACAACCAGCGATATCTCAATCTGCTCAAACGCACTACCATGAATGGGTGGGGTGGATCAAAAATAGGTTGCTGCTAGTGGGTCAAAAATAGGTTGCTGGCAACAATAGATAATCTTTCCGGTTTCGTGGTTGGTTACCAGAGTCAGATAGTTGTGATGCTTTCGATAGGAGCTCTCATCCACCCCTACCAAAAAGAGGTTCTCTAGTCGACTTCGATCGAGCTCTTCAGCCACCACCCGCTCGCAGATCATCCCTACCGTCCTGAAATGCAATTCCTGTGAGCTTGGTAACTGTGGTTTTATCCATTTTTGAGGTGCACCAGGCAACCAGGTGCTCGAAGTCTCTGGTGAAACGCGATTCACCGACTGGTCTGGCAAATGGAACCGATTCAGTTATTACTCCGTGGATTGGACACTTCAGTCGTCTAAGTTGACAATAAAGCCATGTCTGGCGGACTCCCATGTCCATATGTCTCCAGCGCGAGTTGACAGTTCTAGTGTCGTAGGAGAAGTTAGTCCTGTAATTGTAATTAGGACATGCAAGCTTGGTATGAGTGAGCTTGAGCTATATCACAATCTCGCCGTTTGACAGAGAAACTTCACTTATAACGACACCTTCTAAGCCAAGAATCTGCTTAACGAAAGTGGTAGCGTGCTCGGGTCCGGTCTCCCTTTTTGAATGTTTCGTAACTGAAAAATTTAGGGGCTTGGATCCGGTCAAGTTTCTTGAAGGGCTATTTCAGATCCGAGAGTTAGGTGCGTACTGGGATTGGCACTTGCTTTAGTAGTATCTGGGACCCACATCTATGTCAATAGAGCCATATTTCCTAGGACCTGAAGCTAATGATCTGAAGCTACAAGTCCATATCCTATATTGTCCTCGATTGCCTGAAAAAGAACTGAGACGTAGTTTTCCTTAGGAATTACGTAAATAAATACTGTTCAGCTTAAGTTTTAATGTGCGCAATACCTGACGCTTCGACAGTATGAGGGTGACCTGGGGCGAATCGGCAATCACAGAGTCCTGCGGAAATACTGCTTCTAAGCCACTCCTTGTCGATATCATCTAGGAAGTTATACGAAGTCGACTTCACTTCCAAATTCCCTAATTTACTGAGCAGAAGTCATCTGCACCACTTTATTTGCTATTTAAGAATCGCTATTGACTCCAGGAGAATTATTAGTAGCCAGCGAACAATTATGAAAATCGATAATGTTCAGATCGAGTAATGTGTGAGGCGTGTATGAAGGAAAATATTTTTCTACCCGATAGATCTCTCCGCCAACTGTAAAAGCCAAGGTCACGCACATCGGTAACGTAAGATTCCAGGAAGGCACTAGCGTCAAAGCTATAGATGCATTGAGGGCTTCTCACCGAAATAGATGTCCTGCCTCCCGTGCCAAGCACAACAGAAAGAGGCATAAATGGCTTATCAGACGGTAAATCCATATACAAATAAGTTAGTCCAGAGCTTTCCATACGCGTCAGATGCTGAGATCGACGCCGCAATCCTGTAATCTCACGAGGCGTTCTTGAATTGGTGTACCACCGGGTTCGAAGATCGATCGAAGGTCATGACGCGAGCAGCAGAAATACTTCGAGCTGATAAGCGTATGTTCGCGGATGTGCTGACCTTGGAGATGGGAAAGATATCCGCCGAGGCAGAGCTTGAAGTAGAACTTTGTGCCGACATCTTCGACTACTTCGCCGAGCACGGCGAAAGTTTCCTTAAGGATAAGCCCCTTGAGGTCAAGGGCGCTAAAGAGGGTACTGTGACGATTGTATTCGAACCGCTCGGAGTTATCTATTGCATTGAGCCGTGGAACTTTCCTTACTACCAGGTTGTGCGCGTTGCTGCTCCACAGATCCTCGCCGGAAATACTGTCTTACTAAAGCATGCGAAGAACGTGCCTGCAGCGGCACAGGCAATGCAGAAACTCTTCAATGATGCTGGGCTTCCCGATGGCGTCTTTACCAACCTATTCATATCGATTGCCTCTACCGATCACATTCTGGCAGATCCACTGGTGCGAGGAGTTGCGCTAACTGGTAGTGAGCGCGCCGGCACGATCGTGGGTGCCGCTGCTGGTAAGAACCTGAAGAAGGTCACGATGGAGCTCGGTGGTTCGGATGCATTCATCGTTCTCGAGGACGCCGATATCGACAAGACCGTTAAATGGGCGGTAATGGGGCGGCACTGGAACGCCGGGCAGGTGTGCTGTGGGTCAAAGCGGCTGATAATTGTGGATGCAGTATACGACGAGTTCATGGACAAGTACCGTTCTTCAGTGGCGGCACTGCGCGCTGGTGATCCGCATGATCCAGTCACGCAACTTGCTCCGCTGAGCACGCAAAGTGCAGTCGATATGCTCGCCGAGCAGGTGAAGACGGCTATCGACAGTGGTGCGACCGCAGAGAGGCTAGGCGAAGCAGTCCCTAAGCAGGGAGCGTTCTTCCAACCGACCATCCTCACCGATGTGAAGCCGGATAACCCGGCGTATCAGACCGAGTTCTTTGGTCCGGTGAGCTTGGTCTTCCGTGTCGCCGACGAAGACGAAGCGATCTCCGTTGCGAATGCCTCCATCTATGGATTGGGCGGGTCGGTGTTCACTCGTGACGTGGTCCGTGGAGAGCGTGTCGCCCGGCGAATAGAGACAGGCATGGTCTTTGTTAACCACCCAACTGTGGTTAAAGCCGACATCCCATTTGGAGGTGTGAAGAACTCTGGCTTCGGAACCGAACTCACCGAATTCGGCATCCGCGAATTCGTCACTAATAAGGTGGTCGGCGTCGTTGATATCGACGCACCCTTCTAGGTGATATAGGAGCTGGTCTCGGTATTTTATTGCAGTTGCGTCGATGGAGTTACGCCGTTTTTTCTTTACGTCGCTGTCGTGAGATAGCCGAGACTGGCAGTTGTTGGCCTGTCATCATGCGTGCGTGGTTGACGATATCGAGATGATTCTGTTACCCGTCTTCGATCTCGGAAGCTAAATGTTATTCGTGATCTCAATTAGTTTTCTAAATTGGAAGTCCAAAGTGTGGTCATCTGATTTAGTTGCCGCCTGACCGTCGGCAACTAAATCAGAACTCGTCGACTGAAAAGGCGATCTACGAGAAATCGAAATTTCAAACTTTTTGCGGCTCCAATATGCCAGAAAAAAATTCCTCTGAAACTGAGCAAATGTGCCAACTATCCTGACACCTAGGGCGATTGTTTATCGAAAGACGATCACCTCGAAGCCCCGCTTGAACACCGAGATCTAGATTCGACCAGAGATGCGAAGGGTAGTCAAGCTGTTGCTGGCAACACAAGCCAACCAAATGTTGTGCCTAAATATCACGTTCATTGGAATTGAATCTCGAAAGTGTAAGTAAGTTATCAAAAACCCAGTTCCCGCTTGACCTCATCCCAGGGCCTCGCTGTTGTTCGACCCGCCTTAAGATCGGCCAAACGCTCCATAGCGATCCGACCTCTTCCTGGTCCCAGAGAGCCTCGTATTGCTCTACTAGATCAGCCGGAGCAATAGCTGCCACCGGCTCATGATTTCTACCGCGGTGAACAAACGTTACTTCTCCAGCAAAGGCAGTACGATTCACTAACTGAGAGAAGTTGTTTCGAGCCTCAGTGACTGAAAGGTTCTTGTTGTCTGTTGTATCCGTTGCCATGTCTTCAGAAGTAGGACAAGTACGACATGTATAGCTTCACAAGTTTTTCAAGTCGCCTTGCCGTGGGCAAAGGCCCATATTAAACCCAAATGATAGATGTGAATTAGGTGGACTCAGGTGTCGCAAATGTCGGTAATCGGTTTTGCTGCTACGAACTGGCCCTGACGAAAACATTGCCGTAGTTGATCTCTTGACTCTATGTCCGCTTCCTAGACCGAGAACAAGGCAAGATCGTAATTGAGGCGAAAAGATGAGACCAGACATGGACTTACATCTCTATGCAATTTGAAAAATAATATGACTGGCGGATAGCAGGGCCAGCAAAGTTATTTCCTTTACTGGGAAATTTGATCGAATCTCTGCAACAACTCCCTATATATCGAGAACTAGACGCAGCGCCGCTTCTATCTGTTTCATCTCGTCAAAAGTTAGACGACCTGCAGGCTCTCCCAGCCGCTGTGGGTCCACTGCAGCTGTCTGCTCAACTAAGACATGCGTCTTCTGCCCCAGAATATTTACCTCAGGGCGAAAAGTTGCCGCTCGTGCCGAGGTCGATGTGGGTGCTACTAAACAGGTTGATAAGGGAAGTAAATCAGACTGTAGTACTACGGCAAAGCGTTGTCCAGATTGTTCATGTCCGCTGCTACCTCGAGGGGACCGCAAAGAAAAGACCTCACCACGCACGCAGTGTCTCCATGTCTTTTAGGACCTGAGCCGCTTCAGCGAGGTCTTCGTCATCTGCTGCTAATCGAGTGGCTTCCTCTAGAAGATCTTGCCTCACTCGATTGCGCGCTGCTTCGATAAGTGCATTTCGAACTACGGTCGATACGGGAGCACCGTCGTGGGTCAAAACCGAAAGAGCCCGCATGGCCTCTTCGTCTGGGCGAAAAGTGATTGTCTTTGTCATAAGTATTATTGTAGCACATGGTGTAAGACGCTTGATGGTGGAAGGCTATTGCGGTTTATTTTTCTCAAGTGGCTTATCGGCAGCGACTCGCTTTTATAATTCAAGCAGTTGCAGAGTTCGCCATTCCGCCTCCGTTATTTAGCCAATAACAACTGGATGGGAGAGGGAATAGAGGTTGCCCACAAATAATGGGCATTTCTTGTCCGGCATGGGCAATTCCTGCGCCGATTGTGGCACTCTTGCTTGAATGATTTGGGCTTTGAACTCTCGGCTAGCAGTTTTAGCGTAAATAAACCAATAAGGTCGATATTGTTGCCAACGCCTTGAATCCGATGCGCTTTTGATTTTGCAGTTCGCCGCTTTATCCTCCCATCTTGACACCTAACGGTTCCCACGTATTCCTTGAACGATAAATGAAGCCCGTGAGATAGGTACTTTGGGTCTCGTTATTCGTAACCTCTCCGATTCGAGGAGTTGTATGGTGAAATACTCCCCGCCCTTACGGACGGGACTTTCCGGCGCAATTTCATGCATTATTCCCAGTAAAGACCATAACGGTTGGGTTTAGTAGGTTCTTTAGGTTTACCATGTATTATACTTTAGTATAACTAATTTGAAAAAGGAGCGTAGTGTATACAACGAATCTTCGTAAGGTCGGAGGGTCAGTCATGCTTGCCGTTCCCCCTGCTCTCCTCGATCTATTACACCTACATTCAGGTGAGACTGTCGGAATTGAAATAGATAACGATCGGCTAGTAATTACAAAAGCTCCGCGAGCACGATACACCTTGGAAGAATTGCTAGCTCAATGTGATGGATCAGTGGAACTATCTCAAGAAGACCGGGTTTGGCTTGATTCAGAGCCCGTAGGGAACGAGCTACTTTAGTGGAACGTGGCGATATCTACCTTGTGTCGCTTGACCCAACTTTGGAACATGAACAAAGAGGCACACGTCCCGTATTGGTGGTATCAGCTACTGCATTTAATCGAGTCGTTAGGGTCCCTATAGTCTTGCCCATTACAACAGGAGGTAACTTCTCCAGGACGGCGGGTTTCGCTGTGTCACTCCAGGATGCAGGAACGAGTACCAACGGAATAGTCAGGTGTGATCAGCCGTGTGCTATTGATTTAGGAGCCGCTAATGCCCGTTGGTTGGAAAAGGTTCCAGGATCAGTTCTCGACGAAGTGCTGGCGAAGCTTGCTCCGATATTTGAATGAGAGAAATAGCACACCTTCTAAGTTTGCCATTGAAACAGTGGCTCGTTGAAAATGTTTAAGGTTGCGGCGTCGTAAGGATGTCCCTAAGCAGGATGATCCTATGTCATCAATCTCGTCTATAAAACGAGTGAGGCAGCTTGTTCCTTGAGGGTAGTAGCGGTTGGCGAGCGACCAACCCGTAAAGGTGCATCCGTTGAGAGTTACGGACGGTTGTTCGATGCGTGGATAAGACTTGCAACTATTCGAGTAAAACATTAGGTAGCCGACACGGAGCGAATTTGAAATTTAGAATCTTCTTTTTTGCATCCATGTTTGATCGAGCCTAAAATTTCGGTTCATCTCACTTTGTTATGAATCTCTCTCACGTCCAAAAAATCCGTATCCTGAAGTAGGATTTTATAGGAAAGGGTAGACCAATAAGCACTATTGGTCACTCAACTTTTTGACGAATTTTTAATTCCTAGGTGAAACCGAACGATCTCACGTAACTTACGATACCGATCGGTTGCATGCTATACTTGAAACTGATCGGTGTCAAAAGGAATATTTATGCGAGTTCGATCTATCCGCGACGTTGCAGCGGCAGTGCGTGGTCGTCGAAAAGATCTTGGTCTTAGTCAGGCTGAACTTGCCGAGATGGTCGGTGTTTCCCGTAAGTGGATCTGCGAGTTCGAGGGAGGCAAACCAAGAGCAGAGTTTGCACTCGTCTTAGGAGTCTTGGAATACCTCGGCTTGACAATAATGATAAGTCAGGACATTGAAGAGACGTTCACACCAACTGTTAGTCTTGACTCACTTCTCGAAGAGCATCGCTACCATGAGTGATGGCCTCTACGTAGTTTACGACAATGAAGTCGCTGGTCTAGTCACTCGTCTGAATAACGGGCGACTCCGCTTTGACTACGATGATGAATACCGCCGAAAGATAAATTCTACTCCTTTGTCGGTATCTATGCCCTTACAAGTACAGTCGCATCCTGATAGCGTGATATCTCCTTGGTTAAGTGGACTTCTACCCGATAATGAAGCTGTTATTGCACGATGGGCTCGATACTATCAAGTAGGTGCCTCGTCGGCCTTTTCGCTGCTCTCAACGCCAATCGGCCATGACGTGGCTGGAGCATTTCGCTTCGCTACTCCCGAGGCTCTTGATGAAGTTCGAGAACGTAACGGACACGTGACCTGGTTGAATGAGGACGAATTAGCAAGGCAACTTTCAGAGTTGAAGGCGGATACTACCTCATGGCTGGGTCGATATTTCCAAGGTCACTTCAGTCTGGCTGGCGCACAAGCCAAGACAGCCCTCCTCTTCGCGAATGGTAAGTGGGGTGTTCCAACAGGGTCGATTCCTACGACTCACATCCTCAAACCCGCGGTTAGCGGTTTCGATGGCCACGATATAAATGAGCACCTCTGCCTCGATGCAGCGCGACGCGCAGGACTGGTTGTTTCTCGGTCGCAAATTATGAGCTTTGGAGATGAGTCAGTGCTTGTTATAGAACGCTATGATCGGCGAGTTGTCAATGGTGAAATCGTGCGAATCCATCAAGAAGATCTCTGTCAAGCATTATCGGTATGGCCATCGTATAAGTATCAAAGTGATGGTGGCCCAGGTCCGAAAGATATCGTCCATCTCTTTCGGCAAGTGATGTCCACTAGGAGCAAGGAAGACGCAATTGAACGTTTTGTGGGCGCCCTAGCGTGGAATTGGATTATCGGTGGAACTGATGGCCATGCGAAGAATTATTCTCTAGTTCTTTCGCAAGGGGATATTAGGTTGGCTCCCCTGTACGATATCGCGTCAGCTTTACCATATGGAACCCATGAGCGGAAGTTGCGATTGGCTATGAAGGTCGGTGACGAATACCTCGTCGCACCCATGAGGAACCTCTGGCCAAAAGTAGCAGATGATCTCGACTTAGATCCAGATTTGACAATCGAAAGGGTAGTGGAATTGGTTCGAAGGGCACCGGACGCCATGACGGATGCCGCTAGGGCAATTGGTGATTTGAGCTTGAATCATGCACTTACGCCACACCTCGTTGACCTTGTTAGTGAAAGAGCTCGCCGCTGCCTAAGAATTCTCGGAAATTAAGAACGAAGCCGCCAATTAGCAATGGTGTTTTTTCGCCTAACCGATAGGTTTGCACTTGATTCGATCGAAACCTAACTGGAACGGGCAACCGTGCATAAAAAAGGTGCCTAAGGACAGATACCAGAGATAGGGGAGCGGGAACCTAATCTCTAGGTGTGCTTGTGGATTTTTTGGTAGAGCAATAAGTCTTTTCGCTAGGGGGAGCGTTACGAAGGGGGAGGTACTCGTAAGGTCTTATGAGGCAGGCCGTGATTTTCCTCTTATTGATTGCCATGGTGGCATTTAACATTGCACATACGAGGTGGCAATGTGAGGTGCCTATTAAACTCTGGATAACGTCAACTTTGCTCTTAAGGGTGACTCCTTAACTGCCGCTTTCGTCACAAGGAGTTGAGCGTGAACTCTTCCAATATTTCATACTCTCGTTGGCTGCACGGATCGATTAACGCTTTATTTGGTGTAAATGAGGACAGTCCAAATTGTTTATGCGCGCACACAATTGTCGAAAATGATTGAAGAGGTAAGTTCGACGCACGGGCGATTTGAAATTACCAGGAACGGATATCGTGCCGCGGTTCTTTTTGGCGCTGATGACTATGACGCAATTTTTGAAACAATTGCGGTTCTGTCAGACACTTTGCTTCTTGAAGCCCACAAGAGGGGATTGGAAGGTCATCAAGAAGGTGATACATTGGGCGCCGAAGAGCTCAGACAAGCGATGATTAGGTCTGGACGACGTGTCGTCGCGAAATGATGATAGTTATAGTTTGCGTATCCCACACTCTGCTTCGATTTCGCTCCGTCAAACAGTACCGGAAAAAGTAGTGCCTTACCGCATATAGATTCAATAATGGTACATGGCTGCAGATGGGAGATAGCTAATACTGTACAAGGACTTTAGCAGCTCAGGTAGGCGCAGGGACCTCTTAATCCAGGGTCAGGCACATCAATCATTCCTAAGAAAAAGTAGCAGAAGGCGATTCAAAAGGTAAGCAAATGGATGTAGCTTGGGTTTCGCGAAAGTGATAACTTTACTTGCAGGTTCCCGATCTGTAAACCCAACCGATCCAAGTGCGGATTCCGCGGCAATTGGTATGTCGGAACACCGATAAGAATCGACTCGTCTACACGGATATAAAGCACGAAAGACGAATCGTTGCAAGCCGGTTACATTAGGGGCGTTAAATCGTGCGGCAGCCTCAAACTTCAAAAGGCTCGTCGCACGCAAATTGGAGACGAATCACGTGAGGTCGGTCGCTCTAATCGAAGTGATAACTAACTGCGTTAGCAACTACCTCTCGCAACTTGATTCGGATGCTATCCTCGTTGAAGATCGCCTGGCGCACCCGGAGTATCTGGACTAGTTAGCCACACTCAGAGCCACTTCGAATATGAACTCCAATTCTGACCCACTCACACTGTAGGGTACCGGTTCGCGAGGCTGGATAGCGATCGAACCCGGCCCTTGCATCTTTGCGTAGCGCTGATTGTGTCCGTGCTCGTATATCGCCCGAGGGTTAGAAAGTTGTCTCGGCCCTCCACTGCAGCGTCGTCGGGTCCCAATGACCGATTGCCGTTCCGTCGAAAACTGCGTTGATGAATGGCGTGACTACGCCCAGTGCTTCGTCGAGCGTCGAGGCCAAAGGCAGCAATGACCGTTGTGCCTCCCTCTTATATCCCATCTCCCAAAGTGCACGGTCGGGTACGTCGAAGCGGTCAGGCGGAACGACTCCACGCCGCTCCACTTCTGAATGCATTGCCGCCCTTTGAAGACCGGCGTCTACCGACGCCTCCGTTATAATGGCGACGAGGTCGACAAGGTCCTTAAAACGGGTAGACGGACGGTCCCCATGCCGCTCGATGATTGCCGCCACTTTGTCGGCTACATGGTCTACGAGCGGGTAAACCCTATAACCATGCTGGGTAATGTCGGGCATCATGACACGGAATAGTGCCGGCATTTCATCAGGTTCTCCGGTCATGCGGAGATTCGATCCAACAAGGTCGACGTGAAACTGAGCCCACCTTGTCGCTCCGACGTATGCGGTTACTGGAAAGCGGGAGCCGGCTGCTCCGTCTGAGTGCGCGCGCGTCGGGCCTATATCGAACCTGAAGTAGTCACCGATATCGAGAGCTGCCGCTCGTGCGATGTCGACTTCGGCCACTTCATGTTCCACCGCTCGATAGACGTCGATATCGATTGTGGCTCGAACGCCAATCTCGCGGGCAAGGAGCGCCGTTGCGCCTTTAACGACCCACCCCTCGTCGATAAGGTATAGCCGCTCCAAAAAGCGGTCGTACGTCATCTGCCGCTGGAGCTGCGGGAGAGTCCACCGACTGGATTCCGCGACCGTCTTGAGTTTGTCGGTGAGCGCCCGACGGAAGGCCCCCGGACTAGAGTAGGTTCGCTTTCGTTCACTCACGCTGTAAGCCCGTGTTGTGACACTGATTGAGCGCTAGTCGGATCGTACCGTGCGTTGCGCGCCTCTTGCATCCATTTTTCCGCCTCCATGTCACCGACGAGGTCGAGCAGCCAGCGAAGAAGAGAGAGACCATCGTTATGGCGTAGTCTGAATCGACCTGCGTGGGGGGCGAGGCTCACAGCGAAGGCTTCGGGGGAGTCGAAGCCCTGGCGGATGGCGTCAACGATAATCTGAGCGACAGCCCCAGGATCCTCGTGTTCGTACAGCAGATCAGAGGCAATTCGCGCTGGACGGGTCGTCGGCAGTCCGTGAAACTGAATCCACTCTCCCTCTGCGAGGGGGCGTCGATGAAGACGAACATCTCGCCGCCGGCTCTGCTTGCGCTGAGAAAGCGTGAACTCGTGCCGGTCCGCGGGGAGGTGGCCTATACCATAGAGCGCCGCCGCCGACCGATGCGACACCACGCCCTCTGTGGGAGTGCGCTCCCATGCGGGTACAGCGGGAACCAGCTGAAGCCATGCGGCCCGCAGTTCCATGTGATCAGGAGTGGGCGAACCCACGAGACGGTAGATACCGTAGGCGACTCGCTCTAGTAGTGAATCTGGAGCGGTAATGCGGTCGAGGGTTGTTGCTGGAATCTCAGCGTTTTCGAGTTGACGACGGGTCACTAGGCCCCACTGGTCTTCGGCGAATTCTGCAATGCGATCTACGGTGGTGGTACGATTCACTACTGCAGTATACCCCGTTAACGGGGGTAATACAGTACTAATTTCGTATGACTACTACGCAATACCCTATAAACGAGGGGTTTCACAGTATTATGAGAGATCCTACTCAACCCCTGGACACTGAAAAACATACAATCGTCTCGAACACATTCGACTATAGGTCGGTAATTCCCAACTCATGTTCCTCTGCTCTTGAACTTAGAAATCCTTAAGAGGTTAAATTCTCCGATTGTGCGTTAGCTTTCTTCGCGTGGTGCACAAAGAAGGTGAGATGAATGGATAAGTCATTCGTTGAGGTGCTCGTACGATTAGTTGGAAGTCCGCTAGTGAGCGGCCGAGGACCTTTTCAAGGCTTTACGGCGGTCGACTGTGCTTTTTCATTTTATTGGACGAGAGTTCTCATTTCAAGTTTCGGTCTATGTGGATTTGCGTTACTCCAATGCATCTTGCAGCTTTTACGATCACTCGTCTGCTTCGAGCAAACTGTTACTTTCGGTACGCACTTGAATGACGCACTCTGGCGGATGCGTTTGATCCACCCCTGAAAAATCTTCTAGTTTAAATTTCGGTCTGAATCCTAATATTAGCGATGGATCGCCAAGAATTAGCCTTTTTTGGTGAAACCGAACGATCTCACGCAACTTACGATACCGATCGGTTGCATGCTATACTTGAAACTGATCGGTGTCAAAAGGAATATTTATGCGAGTTCGATCTATCCGCGACGTTGCAGCGGCAGTGCGTGGTCGTCGAAAAGATCTTGGTCTTAGTCAGGCTGAACTTGCCGAGATGGTCGGTGTTTCCCGTAAGTGGATCTACGAGTTCGAGGGAGGCAAACCAAGAGCAGAGTTTGCACTCGTCTTAGGAGTCTTGGAATACCTCGGCTTGACAATAATGATAAGTCAGGACATTGAAGAGACGTTCACACCAACTGTTAGTCTTGACTCACTTCTCGAAGAGCATCGCTACCATGAGTGATGGCCTCTACGTAGTTCACGACAATGAAGTCGCTGGTCTAGTCACTCGTCTGAATAACGGGCGACTCCGCTTTGACTACGATGATGAATACCGCCGAAAGAAAAGTTCTACTCCTTTGTCGGTATCTATGCCCTTACAGTTACGGTCGCATCCTGATAGCGTGATATCTCCTTGGTTAAGTGAACTTCTACCCGATAATGAAGCTGTTATTGCACGATGGGCTCGATACTATCAAGTAGGTGCCTCGTCGGCCTTTTCGCTGCTCTCAACGCCAATCGGCCATGACGTGGCTGGAGCATTTCGCTTCGCTACTCCCGAGGCTCTTGATGAAGTTCGAGAGCGTAACGGACACGTGACCTGGTTGAATGAGGACGAATTAGCAAGGCAACTTTCAGAGTTGAAGGCGGATACTACCTCATGGCTGGGTCGATATTTCCAAGGTCACTTCAGTCTGGCTGGCGCACAAGCCAAGACAGCCCTCCTCTTCGCGAATGGTAAGTGGGGTGTTCCAACAGGGTCGATTCCTACGACTCACATCCTCAAACCCGCGGTTAGCGGTTTCGATGGCCACGATATAAATGAGCACCTCTGCCTCGATGCAGCGCGACGCGCAGGACTGGTTGTTTCTCGGTCGCAAATTATGAGCTTTGGAGATGAGTCAGTGCTTGTTATAGAACGCTATGATCGGCGAGTTGTCAATGGTGAAATCGTGCGAATCCATCAAGAAGATCTCTGTCAAGCATTATCGGTATGGCCATCGTATAAGTATCAAAGTGATGGTGGCCCAGGTCCGAAAGATATCGTCCATCTCTTTCGGCAAGTGATGTCCACTAGGAGCAAGGAAGACGCAATTGAACGTTTTGTGGGCGCCCTAGCGTGGAATTGGATTATCGGTGGAACTGATGGCCATGCGAAGAATTATTCTCTAGTTCTTTCGCAAGGGGATATTAGGTTGGCTCCCCTGTACGATATCGCGTCAGCTTTACCATATGGAACCCATGAGCGGAAGTTGCGATTGGCTATGAAGGTCGGTGACGAATACCTCGTCGCACCCATGAGGAATCTTTGGCCAAAAGTAGCAGATGATCTCGACTTAGATCCAGATATGGTAGTCGAATGGGTGGCGGAATTGGTTCGAAGGGCACCTGACGCCATGGCGGATGCCGCTAGGGCAATTGGTGATTTGAGTTTGAATCATCCACTTACGCCGCGCCTCGTTGACCTTGTTAGTGAAAGAGCTCGCCGCTGCCTAAGAATTCTCGGAAATTAAGAACGAAGCCGCCAATTAGCAATGGTGTTTTTTCGCCTAACCGATAGGTTTGCACTTGATTTGATCGAAACCTAACTGGAACGGGCAACCGTGCATAAAAAAGGTGCCTAAGGACAGATACCAGAGATAGGGGAGCGGGAACCTAATCTCTAGGTGTGCTTGTGGATTTTTTGGTAAAGCAAGAAGGCTGTTCGCAAAGATAAGCGTTACGAAGGGGGAGGTACTCGTAGGGCCCTACAAGATAGGCGGTTATTTTCATTCCATTGATTGGATTAGCGGCGCCTGATATTGGCCATTGCATGAGTGCTCGCTGTGTCTATAAAAGGGCCTAAGTTGCGTCAAGTTTGTTGACAGAGTTTGGTTCTTTCTTGCCGCTCTCTTCCCAGGGAGCTGAGCGTGAATTTTCACAATATTTCGTACTTCAGTTGGCGGCTAAAATCCATTAGCGCAATAGTTGTAAGTGTGTCAACAGTCCCACTAGCTGATGCTCGCGCACAATTGTCGAAACTAATTGAAGAGGTGAGTCCGACGCGCGAGCGAATTGAAATTGCCAAGAGCGGATATCGTGCCGCGGTTCTTTTTGGCGCTGATGACTATGACGCAATTTTTGAAACAATTGCGGTTCTGTCAGACACTTTGCTTCTTGAAGCCCATAGGAGGGGATTGTCCGACAATAAATAAGGTGACACTTTAGGCCTCGAGGAGCTCAAGCAAGTGATGATTAGGTCTGGGCGACGTGTCGTCGCGAGATGATCGTTAGAGTTTGCAGATTGCGCGTTCCGCGTCAGTCGCACTAGCTGAAACACTTCCGGAAAAGGTAGCTCTAGCAGCATACGAATTCATTACTGGAGCCTTACTAGATAATCCCTACCGAGTTGACAAGCCTTTGAAGGAGCCCCTTTTGCATATTTTTACGGCTCGTCGCAGTTCCTATCGGATACCATACCTAATTGATGAAGAGTCGCGCAATGTAACGGTAACGGCCGTAGTGCACGAGTGCGACGCATACAGGACGAGACACTAACCGTTCGGGCGTCGGTAGAACATCGTCTTTCTTTGTTCCGTGGATGGATTATCCTGGGTTCACCCCGATAGTTTACAAAAAACACGACGTTGTTTTAAAATGTAAACTATGCATGGTGAAATGAGTTCAATAGGCGATCGCATCAAACGCGCTCGGAAAGCCTCTGGTCTATCCCTACGGGAACTGGGAGAGCAAATCGGAATTTCGCATACAGCTGTGAGCAAATATGAAAACGGTTTAATAACGCCCTCATCAACCATGCTTATAAAACTCGCGCGTGCTTTGGGAGTTCGCGTCGAGTACTTTCTACGCCCTGCAGCTTATGAACTGTCGAATATTGAGTACCGCAAGATGCAGGGCCTTTCTAAATCAGAGCTTGGCGCGATTGAATTTGACGTTATGAAGCAAATAGAACGGTTATTTGAACTTGAGTCGCTCCTACCATCGCTTCAAAGCAAATTTCAAAAAATGAAATTGAATTCGTCCGTGAATGCCACGAGTTATGACGATATGGAAATGATCGCTGACGAAGTTCGTAGTGATTGGGGGCTAGGTTTAGGTTCGATTTCAAACTTGGTCGAGGTCATAATCGAACAGGGGATCCGAGTGATCTTCACGACTGTCCCGATTCCTGCAAGGTTCGATGGCTTATCAGCGATGGTTGGTGAGACACACCTAATAGTCGTCTCTAAAAACATTACTGGGGATAGGCATCGGTTCGCAATAGCCCATGAGCTCGGCCATATAGTACTTGCTGGTCAGAGTATATCGCCAGATTTGGATATGGAACGGGCTTGCAATCGCTTTGCCGGGGCTTTGCTTTTGCCTAAAGCGACTGTAGTTGAACGTCTTGGAGCGAGTCGCAGGAGTATAGATGTCAAGGAATTGTCTTTACTAAAGGCTGAATTTGGATTGAGTATGGCAGGCATTCTTTATCGAGCCCTTGATCTTGGAATATTAGGTCGAGACCGTTGCAAGGCGATGATGATAATGTTTCGGAAAAATGGTTGGAGTAAAGTTGAACCAGGAGAACAGTATCCGCCGGAAATCGATTACTCATTTCAGCAGCTCATCTTTCGTGCATTGAGTGAAGAATACATTGGGTCGAGTAAGGCTGCCGAGCTCTTAGGTATCTCAATCGATGAATTCAACAAGATACACGACTTTGCCTCGACATGCGACTAATAGTCTCGGACGCAAACGTGCTCATAGATCTGGTGGATGGTGGCATTGCTCCGGCTATTGAAAGGCTTCCCTAAAAGGTACTTGTACAAGAGATCCTCTTTGACCCTAGGTGTCAGGATGGTTGGCATCTCTTCAAATACAGTTTGGATGAACTGATAGTGCTAGAACGTCAACCCACGAAGAACCCAACATTGGGATGGTGATACGAATACCGAATCGGTTTCGCTAAGCGTGTTAGCAAGACAAAGCGAGGACAAAGGAGTTCCGAAGCGCTTGCTTTGGAATTAATGATATCCATCACTTGTGGTGTGGGATCAGAATTGGCTAGGCGAAAAGCTCATCCTTAGCGATTGAGGTACCTAATTCACATTCACCTGAATTTTCCACAATCTTTGGACCAGCCCGCCGAAATTTCCGGATCACCTAGAAATCGATCTGATTAGTGTCTCTTGACGTTTGAATTGAATCGCAAATATTGGAGAGGAAGTCTTAGATGAGTTTAAAGAAATGGGAGGTGGATACCAAATAACGGCATCTCGCCAAATTGGAAGGTGGCGGGGTGTGATTCTCCAAGCACACAAACCTGACGATGAGCGGATAGGAGCTATCTGCTATCCAACAAGTCCAGATCCAATGTCAAATGAAGAGGTGGTCCCCGATGGAGACGCAATTATCGCCGAACTGTCGAAATCCAATCTGTCACCGCAAAAGCTTCTATTCGATGAGTATTGCGAAAAATACCAGAAACGCCCATCTGGGTACCGACAGTTCTGTGAGTTCATTCCTCAAGTTCTCGCCCTATGGGGTTATACATACTTTACTTGAGCATAAGCCAACCATCCTGACAACTAGGGCTAAATCACAACTCGAAGGCGGTTTATCAGAAATATTTAGGATTTTTTGATGGCAATCCCTCCAATCTCAATCCTCTTCCGCCAAGCGAGGCCGGTGAGGCCTATGTTGAATATATGGGTGGAGCTGCGGCCATACTAGAACGAGCACAGCGCGACTATGGCCTTGGAAAATATAGGTGGGTCAGCCAAGTCTTTACTCATTTGGTCTTTAGCGAACCAGAGAATATCGCTGCCCGTCAACTTCTTGCTTCGACATATGAGCAGCTTGCTTATCAGGCTGAATCTGGCCCCTGGCGTAACTTCTACCTTTGTGGAGCGCTAGAGCTTCGCTCGGAGGTCTCATTTGTTCCCACGGCCCGACCTGGGGCAAATTTTGAAGTTCTCTCTTCGATGTCTATCGATATGATCTTTGATCTTTTTGGAGTCCGTCTCAATGGTCCAAATGCGCAGGGGCGCAATATGGCTATAAATTGGGACTTTCCTGATACCGGCGAGAAGTGGGTCCTGTGGTTAGAAAATAGTGCTCTAAGTTACCTAGGCCGCCATGATCTCGAGGCTACAGCTACCATTCGATTAGATCGCCATGTGCTGGATCTGGTCCTTGGCCAATAGCTTGCCATGATCGATGCTATAGGTTCAAAGCAGGTAACTATAGATGGCGATGTTGGCGCATTGATTGACTTTTTTAGCCGTTTGGACAACTTCGAAGTGGACTCTAATATCGCACTGTCTTAGTGGGGCTTGAGAGAGTCTCTTCGTGCCACTAGGGGCTGCCCATGTGCATGAACATCCTTTTGTTCATAGGTAGCACTTCCCAGATTTGTTAGGTTTATCAAGGATTTAGTCAGAAGAGAGCTCTTTGGCGCAGTCGCCACTTTTGACGAGCAGTTTATTGTCGCAGGTTTTTGTAAATTGAAAGTTGACGGGCTCTCCTAACCTTCATGTGGATCAACTCGCCCTCTCGAACGGAAGTCTGAGATCGATTGGTCCACAAGATAGCATCACCAACGATTGAGTTCCCTCAGCAGAATGAAGTCCGTAGCATCTGGCCATGATCGAGCAGAACTTGGTGTTCAAGCCTTCAACTCGACCATTTGATACGCCGAGCTAAGCGGCATCCCGTTGCAATAAAGGTAGCTGACTGAGTAGCGTTGGCAAATCTGACCTTACTGTCTCCCAGACTACTTCTAGGTTTAGGGCAAAATAGCCGTGAGCAATTTGGTTTCTCATACCCCGCATGTTTCGCCATGGTACTTCCGCATGATCCAGCGCAAATTTCGAGTAATGTCCCATGATAAGGGTTGCTGGTTCGCCAACTATAACGAGACTCATGATGACGGCCTGTTGTGTACGTTTGTCACCAAAAAAGTCTGCCTTGTCTAACCCCTCGACGAAGGCGCATGCGTCCGCCGCGGCTTGCTTCATGTGCTCAAGGTAATCCGGAAGGCGATTTTCGTTCATACAGCCTTGGCCTCTTCGAGTACCTTCGCTCGAATTTTTGAAGGCAAATCTCTTGGTGTCACAAGATCTACATGGATTCCAAGCAGCGATTCGAGATCATCGAGCAGGCCACCCAAATCCAGTAACGTCGCACCCGGTAAAACGTCGACCAGTATATCAAGATCGCTGCCCTCTTTATCGGTGCCATGCAGCACTGATCCGAAGACACGAGGATTCGAAGTGCGATAGCTGCTAACTAAGTCGCGCACTTGTCTTCGATTCATTTCGAGCACTTCAGACGGCCGCATCAAAAAACCACCTAGTAGAAGCAACCTGTTTAAAAGTTCTGCGGGGTTCAACTCTTCGAGTACTATCTTAGAATTGAATCGCCCCGATTGCGCTCGATGAGGCGCCATGCGGTAGCGCCGTATAGTTATTGACCGAATCTAATGTTACGCATCAGAGATCGATTGCAGCGGAAAGGCAAGGTTAAGTTGAAATGTGACCAGCGGCCTTGGCCGGCTCCGATTAGTGGGTCTTCGGATTTAAGGGTGGAAAGTAAGCATCTAAATCAGATAAAGCCTCTTGAAAGGCTCCCAATTTATCAATCCACCACTAATGTGAGTTTTGTGTCCATTATGTAAAGTGTGGAAAACGCTACGCGTTTACACCAACCGTTTGACCTTCGCCCACAGGCTCAACAACCAGCCGCTACTAATTAATCGAAAAAGCTCTATGGATTTGCCTTAAAGTCACTAATGTGTAAACACAACCCGATCCAAAGATCACATTCATTTTGGACCATTAAATGGGAACCCGCCACAGTCGCCAATATAGTCATGAACTGGGCTTTCATGGGGTGGTGCCCGAAAGTAGAATTAACATGGTATCCATGACTTACTGCTCCACGTCTTCGCCACAGGCGACTTACCCTCTTGAGTACCCCCGGGTGAAAATTATGCTTCTGGATCTAATTCATTAGCGCTCAGCACGAAATCTACCAATTTGCCCTGGTAATACACCAGCGGTGTATTACAATGTAATTCAGTAGAGGAGGCCATTATGCCTGCAAATGCGCTGGTTCAGGCTCGTATTGATAGTGCCATAAAGGAAGAAGCCGCTCTTGTCTTAAAAGCAATGGGGCTAACCGTATCTGACGCAGTGCGTCTACTCCTGACTAGAGTCGCTACTGAGCACGCTCTACCTTTTGATCCACTGCTTCCCAATGAAGAAACTATCGAGGCAATGAAAGAAGCACGACGGGGTAATCTGCCCTCCTTTGCAACGGTTGAGGAACTGATGGCAGATTTGAATGCGCCTGATTGAGACTACCAATGCTTTCAAACGCGATTACAAGCGAGAAGCAAAGGGGAAACATAGGCTCACCCTAGAAAGAGACTTTCACAGTATCGTGCAATCCTTAGCTAATGACGAGCCTTTGGAACAACGATATCAAGACCATCCGCTTGCGGGAGAATGGAGTGATCATCGCGACTGCCATATTAGACCCGATTTAGTGCTCATATATAGAAAATCAAATCCGGATCGCGTGCAACTAGTGAGGCTTGGTTCGCATTCCGAACTCGGACTGTAGGGTTCAGCTCAAGATCTCAAAGTGGTTGATTAGATTACAGATCCAACAATGGTGGAAACGCCACACCATTGTTAACCCGACCATAACGATCCGTTTTTACCAGTATATTGATGGCTTGGTACTACCTCAAATACGATGACATGTCAGATTTTCGGCTTCATGCAAAATCGGTTCAAAGATGCAGTTGGCCTTTACGAGAAAACAGTTTGGCTCCATCTCATGTATTGGCCTTAAAGGTACTCACCAGCGGGTTGTTGTAGGTGATGGAATACAAACTAACTCGCCGACAACTCCCGGCGCGCAGCAGCGGTGATAAGCCCGAGCCAATACGACGAAATGGTCGAGGCGCTCGAAGAGTCACGTGATGTAACCGCGTTTGATATCGCCCGTGACGAACCGAATATTAACATTCCCTGGGATCAAGTAAAGAGAGATCTCAGCTGGTCATGAGGCGGTATCAAATCGAACTTAGGCCTTGCGCAGTTCGTGAACTTCGAAAGATTGATCGTTCAATTCAACCCCGGATTCAGGGAGCGATTGAGCTTCTCGCTCGAGATTCACGTCCCCCTGCTTCTCGCCAGCTCAGGGGTCGCGATGGTTTTAGGCTAAAAAGTAGGTGACCTCCGGATCATTTACACAATCGATAATAGAGTCCTGCTAATTGTCGTTACACCGTTGGCCACCGCCGAGAGGTTTATCAGTAATCGAACAAGCTGATTCGACGCCAAGAGGATTTTCGATCTGGTGTAGGTCATTACCCTTCACGACAAATCCTCCCAATTATATTTTGGACAGTATTCTTACATTTAGGGTAGACCATCCAGGATCCACCGTGGCAGTTTGGCTTCCACAATTGCATCCAGCAGGTCTAACTGCACTTCAGTTGCAACATTAAGTACTGAGATAGGCTTACTTTTACCGGTTAAACTGAGCTAACAGTACTAGAGACCATGAGATCAACGTTTGCGAAAACCTTGGGTATAGTGTCACCTTTGAGTTTGTAACTCCAGAAGCCTCGACTACCCATAGAGTCCACCTTTCTCATTTTCTGGCCCAGGCATTTCCGTTCTCGCTTTAGTAGTGGCTCATTTGAAGTTAGATCGCTGAGATTGTGTGGGCTGAAGCCGATGGCGTTCACCGCCTCGAGCATCAATGTATTTCGGCCAAATCTATCAATGTATTTCGGCCAAATCTATCAATGTGTCGCTTATGCTCTATGTGTTACGTTTTATGGAAAGCTAAAAATGTTGTATAGGGACAGGATCGTCGATGTTGAACTGATTGAACGCTTGGCAGCGACCGGTGCGGTACTGATTGAGGGGCCCAAAGCGTGCGGGAAGACGGAAACTGCTCTTAGATTAGCCAAGAGTTCTGTGATGCTTGATGTTGATACTGAAGCAAAGCGGGCTCTTAGTGTTGATCCGTTGCTCGTGCTTGAAGGCGCTGTTCCGAGATTGATTGATGAGTGGCAGGAGTCGCCGAGTATCTGGAACGATGTGCGTAGGCTGGTTGACCAGCGCAGGACATTTGGTCAGTTCATACTTACCGGTTCGTCAGTTCCGAATGATGATACTAAGCGCCACAGTGGCGCAGGTCGATTTTCTATCTTGACTATGCGACCTATGACGTTGCTTGAGATGGGGTTTAGCACTGGTCAGGTTTCTCTTACGAACCTTATGGAAGGGGAGGCCCCGAAGTCGGGCGAAGTTGCGCTTTCGCTTCAGGACCTTACCGATCTGATAGTACGCGGTGGTTGGCCACGAAATCTTGAACTTTCTTCACGCGTCGCTGCTCGTTCGGTGCGTGATTATCTTGACAATATTTGTAATGTAGACGTTCAACGTTTGGCAGGGGCATATAGAGACCCACAACGACTTAAACGCTTCTTACGATCTTTTGCTCGCAATGTCGCTACCGAAGTGGCAATTGGAGTTTTGGGCTATGAGGCGGGAGGGGAGTCTGGACCATTGGCTCATAACACGGTCGTCTCTTACCTTGACGCTCTTGAACGCCTAATGGTGATAGAAAATCAGCCAGCATGGTCGCCACATCTTCGTTCGCGTACAATGCTTCGTAATTCGCCTAAGCGTCATTTCGTTGACCCATCGCTTGCGGTGGCTGCATTGGGAGCTACGTCCGAGAGATTAGTTCGGGATTTAGAGTTGCTCGAATTGTTGTTTGAGTCGCTAGTCGTCCGTGATTTGCGCGTGTTCTCGCAGCCCCTAGATGGTGAGGTTTTTCATTACCGGGACAAAGGGGGACAAGAAGTCGACGCAGTTGTGCAGTTGCGTGATGGGCGTTGGGCTGCATTCGAAGTAAAGCTTGGCGCTGGGCGCATCGATGAAGGTGCAGCTTCTCTATTGAGGTTTGTGGGAAAGATTGATAGAGATCGAACAGGTGAACCGAGCATGCTAGGCGTGATCACGCCCGGAGGCTACAGCTACATGAGGCCGGATGGGGTGGCAGTAATTGCTTTGGCTGCATTGGGCCCCTAGCTAGTCGTGCTATCGCAGTGGTCGCCGCAGGCAGTTTCGGAGTATTTGCAATTTAGATTGAAGCTTAATCACGATGTGCGGTACCCCTAGGTGTCAGGATGGTTGGCATCTGCTCAAGTAAAATATGTACAACCCCATAGGGCGAGAACTCGGATCGAATGATGATACTTTATCCAAAGGATCAAAAGGAAGCTGTTTTCAGAAAAATAAGGACGCTCCTTTCAGATCCAAATACACCAAGAGGTGCTTTTTCCCAACTTGCTAAAGAAAGCAAGATACCAAGTGCAACTATCTACCAATGGAAAAAAGAAGTAGAAGCTGATCTGATTAGCCAGGACCCAGTAAAGGGAACCCCGACACATACGTGGAGCTCAGAAGCTAAGTTCCAGGTGCGTACTTGCTACAGCAGCAATGAGTGAGTTGCAACTCGGGCAATATCTTCGAACCAATGGAATTTTGAAACAAGAGCTTGATAACTGGAGAATCACCTGTTCAAAGGCGAATGATAGAAGTGGTGAAACCACTTCTAAATACCGATCTGCGTTAATGGCCATTGAGAAGCTGCAAGTGAGAAGGCTAAGTCAAAGAAGCTTGAAGCTTAAATAATTGAAATAGAGCTAAATAGAAAAGAAAAGGCACAGCAAGAAACTTACACATTGCTGGTATAGCTAAGGAAAAGCCGAGGCTATTCTGGCGAGGGACAAAGGGGTTACAATGATCTCCTCCCTCAGATCGCCTACTCGCAGTAGAACTTATTGATGAAGCTCATAATGCTGGAGCTAGATTACGACTAGCGGTAAAGGAACTCGGTCTGTCACTACGCAGTTACCAGAGGTTCCAAGGCTGAAGGTGCGAATACCCATGACAAGCGTCCCTTTGTCATTAAGGCTAAACCAAGCTTTGCCCTTGATGAATCAGAACGTCAAGAGATATTAGATACGCTCCACAAAGAGGAGTACTCATCACTTCCACCAAGTCAAGTAGTTCCATCTTTAGCTGATAAGGGTATATATCTCGGATCAGAATCTACCTTTTATCGTATTCTTCGAGATAACAAGCAAAACAACCACAGGGGTAGAGCTAAAAAGCAAGTCAAGCGTGGTACACCTAGTCACCTAGCGACTTGTCCACTTGAAATTTGGGTCACGGACATCTCTTGGCTCCGTGGACCAGCTAGTGGTATCTACTACTACCTGTACTTCGTAATGGATCTATATTCAAGAAAGATAGTTGGTTACGAAGTGTATGGATGCGAATCGTCTCAGCAACTTAGCGACGTAGTAAGAAGAGCAACCCTCCTAGAAGGAGGAAGAGCTCCAAAGATATTACATAGTGACAACGGCTCACCGATGAAAGGATCATCTCTACTGGAGCTTTGTTACAAGATGGGAATCACCACCTCTAACTCACGACCTTTCAATATCAGATGACAACCCTCACATCGAGGCGCTCTTTCGTACAACCAAGTACTGGCCAGGTTATCCTTATTCAAGGATTTGAAAGCCTTGCAGATAGTCGGATCTGGGTGGAGAAGTTTGTCAGTTAGTACAACTACCACCACCGCCATAGTGCTCTAAAGTTCGTCACTCCACACGATGTCCACGAAGGTAACCATATGGAGGTACTCTCAAAGCGAGCCGAGCTCTACAAGAGAACAAAGGAACTCAATCCAAAGAGGTGGGTCAACTCCAAAGTGAGAGATTGGAGCCTCACCTGGCGAGAACATGGACCACACCACCGCGAGATAGATCGGTCGTTAGTCAAAGTTTGCCTGCTAGTTCTAAAGTATCTTCAATGACTATTTGACTTAGTTGGTAGTAGCAGCAGAAGAAAACTGTTGGTGAAAGCGGTCAAAGATTGTTGAATTGTGTTTAAACGCTCCGCGTTTATGCACATTTCAATAATCGCTTGCGAAGTGATCATCCACGATGAAATAATCGTTGCGAGAAACCGCGAAATCAGAGAGACTAAAACGGCTCAAAATGGCCAAATGGCCATTAATCTGAAAGCAGGCAAATGCGTCAACTATCCTGACATTCACCGGTACACGAGGTCCCTAATTCTTTGGGTGTGACGGGGGTTGCGATTTGAGCCCAAGTGAGTGTGAATTGTGCAGTTGAGACACCCCTTCGTAATGGTTTGAAACTCCCCAACGGGCCCATAGCGTCGAACAAATCGAGATACGTGCTAAGCGGTGCGACGCTGTAGGTGGGAGCAGCACAAATCTAAACCACGAAGGTGGATATCGGGTAGGTGCAGAGACTTTCGATTCAGTAGCAGAGGTACCAATTATTCCTACGAATAGTTCGGTTGGAAATGTATCAAAAGGGAGCCGAAAGGAGGTAGCTTAGATTGTGTGGAAGTGACAACTTCTTTGGCGGGCTCCGGATTCTTGGGGTTCCACTTCGTGGAGCATCAGATAGAACTGATACCCCAAAGAGAGAGAACCTCTTCCTCCACTTAGAGTCAGTAAAGCTTGAGACACCGGACAATTCAACGATCTCTTCGTGGCTAAGGCCATCAGCAGCTCCAAGAGCAATCTTGGCACGAGTTACGTGAGACTGTGGAGAGGTGGTCTTGCGGATTACACCCTCTAGGAACTTTCTATCGTTGTCTGAAAGAACAACCTTGTAAGCAGGTCGACCGATCTTCTTTTCCATTTTTCTACTAAGTGTAGTGAAATGTACCTCTGTATAGGTAAAACACTACAAATAGGGATTAATTCCTTAATTAAACGAATTTATGACTAGGGAAACTAGAAGAGCTGCGAAGATGGCCATTCTTGACGCTTCACATCCAGTAATTGAAGAATTTATCTGGTGCAAAGCAGTAGAAGAGCACAAAGCTAGGGCGCTCAGGGATGCTGGTTTCGATATGGGAGTTGATGGTAGGGACGGATTTTCAGTCCAGTACCAAGACGCTAACAACTCTGTTCGGGTAACTGATGAATTCATGGAAGCTGTGCTCGAGGACAAGAACTGGGAACTTAGAGCAGTAAAGACAGGTGGATTACTTCGCACCATGCGTGCTCGTGACCTGATGCGTCAGATTGCCCAAGCTGCGTGGGAGTGTGCCGATCCAGGACTTCAGTTCGATACCACAATCAATCACTGGCACACTACGCCAAAAGCTGGACGGATAAATGGTCGAACCCATGTTCAGAATATCTTTCACTTGATAATTCGTCATGCAACCTTGCATCTCTGAATCTGCTGTCTTTTTTGGGTGATGATGGTTCGTTTGATGTCGAGTCCTTCGTTCATGTAAGCCGGTTGGTATTTGCTGCCCAAGATATTCTCATCAATCACAGTGATTACCCAACCGAGGCTATAGCTGAGAACACTCGGTCTTATCGCCAGCTAGGACTGGGCTATGCAAACCTTGGAGCGCTTCTTATGACTTTAGGGTTGCCTTATGACTCAGACAGCGGAAGGGCGCTTGCAGCGACTGTTACGGCACTTATGACCGGAGTTGCTTTTATGACTTCGGCTGAACTTGCAGCACGCCTTGAGCCGTTAACTGGATACTCACGCGACGCCGAATCAGTTCTTCAAGTACTTTATATGCACCGAGAAGCAATGGGGAAGATCGACGAGAAGTTGGTTTCGCCGGAACTTTTCTCATCTGCTACACAAATCTGGGATGACACCCTAGAGATAGCTCGTACCTCTGGCGTTCGCAATGCTCAGGCTACGCTGCTTGCTCCAACTGGAACTATTTCGTTCCTGATGGACTGTGGTACCACTGGAGTCGAACCCGCTTTCTCGCTTGTTTCGTACAAGAAACTGGTTGGTGGTGGAAATATGATCCTCCCTGTACAGTGCGTCGAATCAGCACTTGTGCGCCTCGGCTACAGCGAGTCTGATCGGTAAGCTATTCTCGAGGCAATAGTAAACGGCAGCTCTCTAACGTCAGAGCCGCATCTTCGGCCTGAACATCGTTCGGTTTTCGCGACTGCCGTTGGGGAGAACTCTATTTCAGCGAGCGGCCATATCAAGATGATGAGTGCTGTTCAGCCATTTCTTTCTGGAGCGATTTCAAAGACGGCCAATCTTCCAGAGGAAACAATCGTCGAAGAAGTCGAGGAAACCTACATCGAAGCGTGGGAGCTTGGACTTATGGCCGTAGTTCTTTACCGTGATAACTGCAAGGTTAGCCAACCGCTCTCGAGCACTAAAGATTTAGCAACTCAAGATACGACATCAGAAACAGAAACGTGGGAAGCTCTTGCAGCGGAGGCAGAGGCAGAGTGCTCAACTTTGCGCCACCGTGTAGCTGGGCTGGAAGAAGAACTTTCAAAGCCTAAAGTAATCTCTCCAGTTCGCAGTCGCCTTCCTCGTCACCGCAGAAGCCGCACGTATGCTTTCCGTGTTGGTGAAGCAGAAGGATACGTGACAGTAGGGGAGTATGACGACGGACGGCCTGGTGAGTTGTTTGCTAAGGTTTCCAAGCAGGGTTCCACATCGGCCGGAGTCATGGACGCTTTCTCGATAGCCATAAGTCTTGGCCTACAGCATGGTGTACCGCTTGAAACTTATGTTCGCAAGTTCACTAACATGCGCTTTGAGCCAGCAGGGATGACTGACGATCCCGATCTTCGGATTGCCTCGTCTTTGGTTGACTGCATCTTCAGGCGTGTGGCTATTGATTAGCTTGACTCTGGCACTCGCTCAGAGCTTGGGATTCATAGCTCAGAGGAACGTCAAACCATGGTTGAGCCTCCATATACATCTATGAACGGCGACTCAGTAGGTAGTTCATTCCCCGAGCTTGACGGCAATCCCACGGAAGTTGAACTTAGAATGCGACTTGGACACTATTCCGCCGATGCTAAAGCTTTGGGGTCGCCTCTAAAGGAACAGGTTTCCATAGATGAGCATCCTTATAGTAGGATCGTTGATGCGCCACTGTGTTATGAATGTGGAACATCAATGATGAAAACGGGATCTTGCTGGTGTTGTCCTGGGTGCAGCAGCTCAGGGGGGTGTTCCTAAAACCCCTGGTAGACTGCACTATTATAGGATTAGGTGCAACATTTCAAGGGTGTTCGGCGCAAGCTGGGCACCCTTGTTGTATTCGGTTGTGATGCCACGCCTACTTGACATATCAACTTCACAACTTCACAACATAAAAACACTTACTTACTTTAACGCTCTCGGTATATGCTTGGCAGCCTCACAGCGGATGAATCAGAGGGCTTACATGCCTATTTCGGAATGTAAAGTCGGTAAACATTCATGTCTAGCCTGATTGACTTTACGTGTATTGTTGGCTAGACTAACCATATGGTTGCAGAAGAATCCTCTCGCAAAATGGTTAAAGAGTTCAAAGCAGCCAAATGGACAGCATTGTGGACCGACGGTAGTCACACGATGTATGGATGCTCCAGTGGCCAGCATCATTTCACACTCCCGGACGGTCACAAAACGATCTCCCCTGGTGTCGTTCACAATGCGCGTAAGGCAATCGCGGGTTGTACCTGCCATACAGATAGATAGGACAACAAATGACCAAACACACCTACAAAGCAACAGTTGCCAGAGAGGGCCGTTGGTGGATGGTCAGCATCCCCGAGATCGGCGGGTTGACACAAGCACGACGTCTCAGCGAAGCCGGAACAATGGCGAGCTCACTGATCGCGATCACTCTAGACGTTCCATCCGATAGTTTCAATGTTGACATAGAAATAGGGAAGGTTGGGACGGTGGAGGTAGCTGAACGAACTGCCCGACTGCGGTCTACCCGAGAGACTGCAATACGACTCGAACGTGAAGTGCAGACCGATGCCGAAAGTCTCGCTCACGACCTGGCCAATGAGGGCCTTTCTCTACGGGATATTGGCGATATTCTCGGCATCTCGTATCAGAGAGTTCACCAACTGATAGCTCGCTAGGTGTCGCGATACACGTCCACGAGGAAAATTGCGGTATTGATGGTAGATATGTCGTCTAACACTTTAATTTTGATAGCTCACCCAAATGGACTTCCAATGAATTGAACTGTCTGTGAATCTATCTGTCCACCGACACTAGGGGCTGAAGGCATTTGCAAGACATTTATTGCAGAGCGGAAAGATGGTGCCGTCCCAGCGACCACTAACGCAATCTTGTTTGTGGTTGGATCGAGCATTACCCCATAGCTGTTGTTATTGATCTGCAACCTGGTGGTCTGTTTGTGGGTCTTCGGATTGGTTGTGGTCACATAACTACCAAACAGAATGATGTCACCAGCGAGAGGCTTTGAGGTGGATATCAGGTCTTGTTTCATCTGCGACGGGGCGGAGGGGATTACGATTCCGTCATAGTTGCCCATAATTGTTGGAAGCGCATCGAAACACGACGTGTGTAGCGCCGACTGACAACTATTCCCAGAGAGTAACGCCATCCAGAGCGCACTACGTTGACGTAACTGATTCACGCTCCCGCTCGCCCCTGGCGCTAGTCCTGTAACTGACATGCTGGACGAGCCAGATATAGTTCCACTGCTGTATCTAGCAGCATTTGAAAGTACATCTAAGACGTACCGAGCTGGATTATCAGAAGAATGGGCAAATATGGAGTCGTTGTAGACCACCGTCGGTTTCCCATTTACATTTTTGTAGCTAACGCCATTCCATCCAGCGTTGTATGTCCATAAAGCTAATTTTGGGTTGGTCAATATACCACTAGTGCATAACGGCGAATGTCAGGATAGTTGACGCATTTGCCTTCTTTCAGATTGATGGTTAATTGGCCATTTTGAGCCGTTTTTGACTCTCTGATTTCGCGGTTTCTCGCAACGGTTATTTCATCGTGGACGATCGGTTCGCAAGCGATTATTGAAATGTGCATAAACGCGGAGCGTTTAAACACAATCGATTGATCTCCGCCCACAGCCTCAACAGCTAGCTACTACTGAATGGTAAAAAGCTCTAGGGATCTCTCCTGGAATAGCTATTATGTAGAACAACCCGATCCAAAACTCACATCAATTTTGGACCAACAAATGGGGACCCGTCAGGTGCAATTAGTCGAGATCGCCATAATCGAGGACTAAGTGCTGCCAGAGATGCACTTGCTAATAAAATGGGAACTGTAACCCAAGAGGAGTTACAGCAGACAGCCCAGACGCTAATTAAGGTACGGGCTACTCTAGCCAAGTTACACGCACAAAAAGACAACAAGAGAGTAGATCCACAACGCGACGCCGAACAACGAGCAGCAGTGAATGAGTGGCGGGTCAAGTTCGATGGATGGCATGACAACTTGAGCGAGGTTGACAAGGAGCGCTTTGTAGCGTGCGTCAGAACAGAACAGCACAAAGCGGCAAGAGTAGCAGCAAGACAGCAGGCACTTCTGCAAGATCAATTAGACGTAGGCATTGTGGTAAACAATGATGGTCACGACTTGTCTATCTAGCTGGATTGGGAGAGGTGGCTGGGAGAGACGCCAAGGTACCCGATCCGGACGCATGACTGGTTACTTCTGAAAGTTATTCTCCAGAGTAAATAAAGCCCAAAAGTCCCCAAAAATCATCTTTTAAGCAGATGCGACGCGCAAAATAAATAGTTAGCGTTACTACCAGTGTTCTATGACTACGGAGGTTGGCTTCGAATGTGGTGGTGGCCATGGGGATGCTTTATAGCAGAATCAATAAATCAAGGTCTTATCCACGATAGGCGAACTCGTTTTATGAGCCATATTGACGAATGCTATTAGATAGATAAATGGTAACAAAGAGGGGATGTTCGCAATGGGAATTAAAAGAATAGCTGGAAGGATCGGAGTTGGTTTGGGGGCATTGGCTGTTGCCGTTAGTGCAACCGCTGCTTCTGCGCAGGGAGCAAGAAATACAAGTTACACCATTCCAGCGACGGCCACGAGTACCTCCCCTGGCAGGCAAATAGGGGATCAATTGCCAACTGCGCTAGTAGCTCTCACAGCTCCGTACGTGACTGCTAAGGCAGTCGAAGTTCGAGTTCCGCTTAGGTCAATCCCGGTTGTTTCTAGAGTGGATTTTGCATCTGGCCTAAGCCGGTTGGTCTTGGCAGACGGTACCTCGCTTACGGTTCCATCATCTATGGCTTCTCGGCTCCCGGTTGTTAATCGTAATAGTGGCGTTTCGCCGCTCAACACGGTGTATGGAAATTGCGGATATTCATATATTTACATTGAGAAGGATTCTAACAATTCCGGTGTATATGGTTGGACCGGATGGAACGTCAATGCGTCGGTAAATGGGCAGTCATACTATTACGGATGGGGAGCCGAAGTTGTTAACACAACCTACGGTCGGCCCATATTGTTTCAATGGGAGGATCCAATCTCTGAAAATAGTTGGATAACAAGCTTTTATGATATCGACGGCACAGGAAGCTATAGCGCAAACGTAGTTGGAATCTATCCTTCATTATACGGTTACGTTTTGGGGGCGAATGGAATTTGCACCTCCGCGGGTGCAAGGTCGTATACGGTGGTATCCTAAGGTGCATAGTGAAGATTACGCAGCGCCCCCTTGGCGCCTAGCTGCTGATAGGCCTTGGTATCCGCACTTGGCACTTTTCGTTCGAGATGCGTGCCGACTTGAGATACCAAGGTGGGAACTATATCCCCCCAATCTTGAGGGCGATCTCCCAGATCTCAGGGGCCTCCTTGATGAATCGATGCGTTCCATTGCAAATCGACAGTGGGTTTCCTGGTGGGGAAAGATCATTGACTCTTCGGTCCGAGATGTCCTAGTCCTTCAACCTCAAGGGAGTGCGGCGATCCTTCGGGCCATGACTCAGGCATCGGACCAGTTCTTAGCTCGTGTGACATCAAGTGCAACGGACGTATCAAGCGAGGCCGCGGAACGCATGCGTCTCATCATCGTGGAAGCGCAGCGATGGTTCTACCATAGAAATGGTGCTGTGCCAGATCGTCCAGAAGGACCCATGATCGTGGACTGGAACCTCGTTTCGTCAGTTGCTTCTGACGTGCTTCAAGGATTAGGTGTACAGTCTAAAACCGTAACAGTAGGAGTCATTCAACTTGACGTATTGGGCTCATGGTCTGAGGTTCACGATACGGGTGTGCTACTCGGTTCAAAGGGTTTCTTTCGAAACGAAGACAGATTGCGACCGATGCTTACCGAGGCCTTTCATTACGCTACAACTGCCCCGAGTTCTCCCGTTCCTTTGCTCTTCGAGATTCCAGATGAGGCTGCGGTAAGGCCTAAGTCGCAACTTGGTTCGCCGATTGTGATCGCCTCCGTCGATAAAGCGACTCTCATCTTGGAGGAAATTTTAAGGTACGACGACGGATTCGAAATTCACCTTCAAATAGGAGGTGATGCGCTGCCGCGGGGAATGAGCGAAATACTCGACGATATTAGATCTAAGCTCGCACCCAATCAAGCAGGGCGGATCGACATCTTTGATGGCCTCCAGCTAGAAGTGCTGTTCCTTGACGGACGTGCCACGGGTACTATCGAAGTCCCCAGGTTCAATGATGGACGGGGAGATGTTATCTCAAACCGCTTCTTTAGACCACCGAATGACCCCCGAAATTTATGGATCTGGATCTCTCCACTGCCTCCGCTAGGGCAGGTACAGCTAAATGCGCTATGGCCGAGATATGGGATCATCAACACATCAGTCAGCTTCAACGTTTTGTAAAAGTGAGGGAGTAGTTTGAGGTGCGCCAGTTCGTCCTACTCCTGGATGAAGAGGGGAAACGAGTAGAAGTCATCCTGAGTATTCCAAAACTCTTTACCAGTCCTATTAGTCACCATAGGGGCCATTGCGAAATGACCGTTTGGCGTATTCGACAGCAACGCATTTACTCAAAATGGGCGAGTTGCCGTTCTAGCGCAGCAAAGGCGACGATGATTTCAGGTGTCTCGATGGCCCGATTTCGACGACCAACGGAGACCTGCTTGAGAATGCCAGTCTCGACAAGTCGAGTGACCGCTTCATTGGGGTGAACGAAGCTCCGCCCTATGAGGCTTGCGGCGCTGTTGACGGTCACAACGGGTGCGCCGACAAGGAGTCGCAACAGCAGGTCAGTAGCAGAACGTGCACGAACCTTTATGAGTTCTCTTCTTTCATCAGCACTTAGTGGTCCTTCATTGACACTAGATGCTGCCTCTAGACGTATTCGTTCATCTTTTACCCATCGGTACAGCGCCTCTTGAGAAATAGATAGCTCACTCGCAACTTCTGGAATGAACGTGGCGGAATCTATAACTCGATGAGGAGCTTCAGTCTTGAATTCAAGGGTGAATTTACGCCTTATTGCTCCCATGATGACATCCTTTCTACCAACAATCTATGTTGGCTTAACAGGTGTCCACTAAATCTGGGGAACCTCAGTCTAGCTTTAAATGTAGCAGGAGAATTCTCAACCAATCGTTGCGTTCACCTCTTGAACCCAAGCTAGTCTCACCGCGACTAACTAGGCAACTCCAAGTGGGTGACGTCATAGACGTAAGAGGGCCCCATGGCAATTTCACCTGGAACGAGCCCGATGATGGACCAGTTCTTTTAGTTGCGGCTGGCAGTGGTGTGGTTCCTTTTATGGCCATGATTAGATACGCCTCTATCAAAGGGCTTAGCGTTCCAATGCTTCTGCTTTTTCATCAAAGACTGAAGAACTAGTTATATACGCCGATGAATTGGCTGCTCTTCAAGAGCAACACAGCTGGCTAGAGGTAGTGCACACCTTTACCCGTTCTCCCCAGCACCCAGGATCTCGCTATCATCGTCGCATTGACGCTGAGATAGTCCAAGAGTGTTTAAGGGAGCTTCCCAGAAAACCAACAGAGGCAATTGGCTACGTTTGTGGTTCGCCAGATCTAATCGATATGACAAAGGCAACCCTTTTGGCCGCTGGGCTAAGAGAGGATCGAGTAAAGGCGGAAAAGTACGACTGAGGGTTGCGGTGGATCAAGTCGCGAATCAACATTGTAGCTCTATAACGCTAGGTTTTCGATCTGGATCTAGCGAATACAAAGTAGTCCTTGAATTGGAATAGTCCTACGATCTATGACTATGGCCAGGGAAATGACCATGGCCATAACAGCGACTGCGACCATAGAGCTGGAGCTGGAGCTGGAGCTGGAAATACGGTTGGGTGTTGGCATTCTAGGTGCGCCTAGAATCACGATAAATTACAATATGGGGCCTTCGAAATCTCATTTCGAAGGCCCCATATTTGTCTTTGGCGAACCTAAAGACACCACTAACGAACACATCGCAAGTGCGCCTTGCATGGGCGAATCTGTACCCCTATAAGACTGGGCATGTCACCATGAAAGTGCGAATTTAAGTATCGAAGACCGCTGAGGCATGTGAAGCGCTAATGAGACAACTTCCCGTTAGAGGGGCTACCAAGGAGATGGCGACTGCGTCTTTTTATGGTTGACTTGTTTGTTCTGCGCGGTTGACCAAGCTTGACTAACGTTGGCGGGCGTAGGGTCGCGGTTTGCAACTATGCGGGATCCAATCTTGCTCGCCAAATGTTGCGGGCCATTGCTTGAAAAAGCATGGATTGAGACAGACTCTTTATCTTTGGGTTCAATCCATTGGAAGCTTTCCACTTGGATCAAAGGATCCTTCAACTCCTTACTCTGAATAATGAAAAAAAATCTATATGACAGTCTCTCGGGATCTCTATCTATCGAGCCATCATTCGCTCGATAGCCCGATTTAAGTTCCGCCTATAAATGGGGGCCCACCAGCCCATTTTGAAACCTATGGGGAAATCTTTTGACATCTGGAGGGGTTCGAGTAGTGCCACTGGTTAGCCGGCTCGAGCGCTAGCGTACACTAACTCCCGCTTTTTCACTTAGTTTTCGGGTATAACACGCTGTCTGGTTGAAACCATCTTTAATCTTCAGCCATTATCGTGAATACAATGGAGATTCCAACTCGAATGAGAATGGCACGTCTCTCGACACTTACCTATTTTTACATAAATGGTTTTATCCTTGGTGTCTGGGTGATTCAAATTCCAACGGTTGCCATTCGAAGCAAGGTGAACCCTGCGACTCTTGGGTGGTTACTTTTGTGCCTTGGGGTAGGTGCGCTTGTGAGCATGGCTGTGGTTGGCAAGTTTGCAGATAGATTAAGCGCCCGGCTGATTGTGCCAACGAGTGCGTTTGGCTGTGCGATGGCGCTATTTTTTCCACTGCGCGCATCCAACTGGTGGGAGCTAGCCATAGTTCTATTTAGTCTTGGAATTAGCGTTGGCGCTTTGGATATCTCTATGAATACCCATGCCATTGAGGTGGAAAGAAGCTATCGTCGCCCCATCATGTCTTCCTTTCACGCCACCTTTTCGATAGGGGGATTTTCCTCGTCAATCTACTCATCTCAGCTAGCAACATACAATGTCTCTCCTGATGTTATCGTAGATATCGCTGTGGTTTTGAGTGCATTGGCCAGCGTTATCGGGGTCTTAGGCCTTTTGAAAAAAGATGCAGTTTCCAAGGAAGCTAGATCCAAAGTGATCCGTAGTACCTGGAAGAACGTGCCTCGCGAGATTCGAATCTTTGCGGTCGTTGCATTGGCAGTAATGGTAAGCGAGGGGATTGCCAATGACTGGAGTTCGCTTTATATGCAAAGCATTCGCCACGCTCCAGCTAATCAAATACCCTATGCCTACGGAGCATTTGCTGCAACGATGACTATTGGTCGGGCAATCTCTGATCGCTTGGCTAAGTCCTATTCTTCGCTGTTTGTCCTGCGATATGGCGCGACACTCGCTTTAGTTGGAATAACCGTTGTAATCTTTGCCCCATCTACCATAATTGCAATCTCTGGGTGGGCAATCTTTGGCCTTGGTCTATCAGGCTGTGTCCCACAGATATATTCAGCGGCAGGGCATTTTGACGCCAACAACGCTGGGGCTAATGTCTCGAAGGTTGCTAGTGTTGGCTACTTTGGAATGTTAGCTGGTCCTTTGGTGATCGGACAGTTGACCAAGGTTGTCTCCTTGCAGTACACCTTTTTTGTTCCGGCAATCTTATGCATAGTGGCAATCGTTTTCTCTGGAGTAATCAGAAGCCATGATCACAAGCGACTTGGTGCAAATGTTGCAACGGATACCCCATAGTTCTTTTGCCATGTGCCTAGCGTTTTATACTACCTGTCGCAATAAATCAGTCCGTGTGACAGTCTTAGCTGGGATGTCTCTTTAAAAGTCCGGGTTGAGCTTGAATTCTATGCGAAATGACATCTGACGGCTTGCTTTTTCACTTTCTACGATTCTGATAACGAGCTGTTGTGTGGGAATTTCTAAAATCTCACCCGTCTTTTCCGTGAAACTGAATTGTCTTTGAACATTCGGTATCAATTACACCTTTGACTCTGAGATCGTAGGCACGGGGCATTGGAAGCACCGCACTTTATTACATACTTATCAAGTTTCGTAAGTTTCGCCTCCACCGAGACCAGATTGGAGCTAATCTTTAGTAGAACAGATGTTCGATTAAGGAGGCATGGTGGATATCTCAGGCTTTATGGTACGCTTCGCTTCAGAGGAAGCATGTGAAGATCATTTGATCAAATTGCGGTGGAAAGAGGGATTTAGATGCCCAAAGTGTGACTCTGACCAGTTTACCTTAATCAGGCCAAACCATCGAAGAAATGCAGCATCTCGAGCTCCACTTTTTCAATGTAAATCTTGTCACCGTCAAACTAGCGTTACCTCCGGAACCATCTTCCATCGAAGCCATATCTCTTTATCCAAGTGGTTCTCCGCTATCTATCTATTGTCCAACGACAAGCGTGGTCTTTCGGCTACTACCATTGCTAAATTCGTTCAAGTATCTTATTCGACTGGCTGGTTGATGCTAAATAAGCTACGAAAAGCAATGGCTGACCGAAATGGTTTATATAAACTTGGAGGAAACGTCCAGGTAGATGAGTTCTTTTTAGGTGGTGAGAGCCATGGCGAAGGCTAAAGAGGAAAGGGAACAAAACAAACCAATGTCCTAATTGGAGTGTCGATTAGCAATGGTGCTCCTACTCATTGCTTCATGGAAGTAATCAAAGATACCACTGCTAAATCACCCAAAGATGTTTTTGTGAGATGTTTAGATTCCGACACCAAGCTGATAAGTAATGGTGACCCAAGTTACGGGGTATGTGCTGCAAGACCTTGGACTAGCGCATTGGTTCACTTTATCCAAAGACAAACAAGCACACGTAACATTCAAATGGCTCAAGATCCTAAATTGGAAACTGCAAGAAATTTATCGACGGAACATACCACGGACGTGAGGAACATAAGCAACTTATGCCTCGAGGAATTCGCATACCGATTCAACCGAAGGCACTTTGAAATGTCCTTGGTAGAGCGACTTCTCAATACATGTGTGTTTGCGTCTCCACATCCGCTACTCCGCGAATCTGACTCCAAAATGGCTCTTGCTTACGAAACTTGATAAGTATGCTTTATTAATTAATGCACCGCTAGAAGGGTAGGCACGACTCATTGCTGGGCCGTGCCAGACTAGGTGGATCCCTAGCAATTCCGGCATATCAAAAACGCTTTTTTGGGCGGCCGGCGTGTTGCCTTTCGGAAAGAATGTAACAAGAGAGGCAACAAAGCCAATTTGCATCCGACCGCTACGGGAGACCCATTGATGGGTCTACCAAAGTTACCTTAATCTAAAGATTAGCTTCATGGTTCTAGGCTTAATTTTTGGCGAAAGAGGTACGCGGGCGGTATCAAACGAGCACATCGGCATCAACTTATATTCGCTTCAAATTGTGGAGCTAATAGAGCGATATTCGAAGGATTGTAGCCGTTGCGATTGAACGCATTTCCAATGAGACTCATTTTCAGAAGATCCCATGATCTGTGCCTCTTCCAATCTCGATGAAGAGGTTGTGATTTGGCTCTTCAATATTTTGGTAAAGCTAGTTTGGTGCTGCCACCAAGAAGAGCGATACCAATTCTCGAGCCTCTCTAGCGCTGACCGCATTTAAAGCTATCTCGGCAGCCTTCCGACAGATTTCAAGGCTCCTCTTTGAGATCTCGTCTCTAACCGGGGGGATGCTTATAGGGGCCATTGAAAGACTAGTTACCCCAAAACCGACAAATACAACCGCTAAGAGAGGATCGCTTGCTGCTTCTCCGCAGATGCCCACTGGCTTATTCGCTAGATTAGCAGCGCGCGCTGTATGTGAGATCAACTCCAATAGTGCCGGTTGCCATGGGTCTAGAAGTTCAGGCAAAGGAGCAGTTTCGCGATCTATGGCGAAGGTATATTGTGCAAGATCGTTAGTGCCAATGCTTACAAAGTCGCATTCGCCAACTACGAGGTTTGCGCGAATGGCAGCCGATGGTACCTCGATCATGCTTCCAGCACTTCGTAGTCCCTTTGAGTGGACCAACTCACTAAATGAACGAGCCTCAAGCGCAGTTGAGATCATTGGAGCCATCACCCACACCTCTGCATTGGTCGCCTGAGCAGCTATGGAGAGAGCTTCAAGTTGCAGCTCTAGCAGTTGCGGGTTTCGAGAGGTAATTCGGTAACCTCTAAGGCCAAGTGCAGGATTTGGCTCGTCGTCATTGTTGGCAAAGGCCAAAGGTTTATCGGCTCCAGCATCTAAAGTTCTTACAATAACTTTTCGCCCTGAAAAGGCGCTAAAGAGTTCTAGATAGGCAGATACCTGCTCTGATAGTTCAGGTGCACTGGTGCGATCCAAATAAAGAAATTCGGTGCGAAAGAGGCCGACGCCCTCTGAATCAGCAAGCCCAGCTAGTGCGAAGTCTGCTCTTCGTCCTACGTTGACCAAAAGTTCAACACCATGGCCATCGGCAGTTCTTCCTGGCCCTCCGCTTGAGCTTTGGCTAGAAGTTCTAAGTCTCACCTTTAGTTCGTGTTCTTTTAGGAGCTCGCCACTTGGATCGACAACCACGGTACCTGTTGATCCATCGACAATTACAAATTCACCATCGACGAGTTCGCCTGCACCTTGAACGTTTATGATTGCTGTAATTCCAAGTGATTTAGCGATGATCGCTGTATGGCTCGTTGGTCCACCTTTTTCAGTGATGATTGCCATAACTTTCTTGGGATCTAGACCAGCGGTGTCAGCGGGGGAGAGGTCGATTGCGACTAGCACATATGGTTCATTGCGTATTGGTAGTCCGGGTATCGCCCTTTGAAGTAGCTCTGCGACGATGCGACCCGAGAGATCGTCAAGGTCTCCTGCTCGCTCTGCCAGGTAGCCGCCCGCAAGGAGGAATTGGTCACGAAAGACGCCAAGTGCTTTGCTGACGGCGTATTCAGCCTTTGAACCAGCTGCAACGTATTCACATATTCGATCAAAGAGGACCTGATCTCGAGCTATTGCCACCTGTGCTGAAATAATGGGTGCAATCTCGGCATCCACTTCGGTCGCAAAGAGGTCGAGGCGACTGGCCACGACTTCGATTGCATTTTTGATTCTTGAGATAGTTGTCTCTATCTCTTTGGGATCGAGGACCAGAGGCAGATCCAGTTCAGGAGGAAGTGCTATCGGCGGAGCGATAGTAGCTACTACGCCTTGAGCCAGCCCAGAACTGACCGCGATACCCTTTAATTCTTTCAAGATCTGTTCCCCCACAAAGTATTCACAAACTAAATTTTGGCTTTATTTAGCATCCAAGTCAGACTCGATAAAGGCAGCCAATGCAGAGATAGCTGATTCTGCATCTTCACCCTCGCCATAGAGAGTCACTTCTTCGCCTTGGCGGGCATCGAGGGCCAGTATCGACAAGACGCTGCGGGCATCTACCGGGTCGCCATCTCCCTTTGAAATCTTTATTGAGATTGGTGCCTTGGCTGCCTCTTGTGCAACCAACATGGCTGGACGTGCATGAAGTCCAACCGAAGAACCGACTCGAGCTCGAAGCTGTGTCACTTTAATTCATCCTTTAACTTGTTGTTTGGTAGTAATTTTCTCATTGTAATTTTCACGCAGCAATTATCTAGTAGCACTTATTCTGATTGTTTGGCAAGGGCCAATTTCGTATTCCGCAAATCTCTTAGACACTTCGTCGTGGTTAGGGGTAACAGGATCCAACACCACAACAGCCCAACCGAACCACTTTCGGCTCTGTGGCCACTTGGGTAATCCATCTAAGTATTATCCTCTCGTCACGATTGAAATAGATGGAACCTTGTGAGTCCTCTGTGGTTTCTTCGAAGGGATCTATCTCTGTTCGTATAATTCATTTGATCCTTGTTGTTTTTTAGTCGACCGCCATGCCTTCATGGTGGGGGAGTTTGTAAATCGATAAACTTGAACCTCTTTTGTAGATCGTGTCAATGGGGTTTTTCTATTGCCCATGTAAATTTCCATGTGATTACTGCCCTCTGTTTACTGCCCTGAATTGATCGACTGCTACAATTGCCCAGAATTGATTTCGCGGTTTCGATTGACTTGCGCCCATAGAGGTTGTTTTTCGCCTTGGTAAGGTGCCTTAGTCTTCATAGTTGATTTTGAGCAATTTATGCCATCGTCGGCTGAACCTTTGGTCTTCTCACAATTAAAGACGAACGGGGGGTTTTTCTCTTTGTGAATAGTCGCCAACATCAATTTTCCATTTCATCTACCTACTCCAAACATCTCTTTGCGCTATCTATCTGGCTATCTCAAATTTCCTTGTCATCTCTTCCAGAGCTCTACCTGTTGATCAGAGCTATCTTTGTATCGATATTCCTTCTATGACGGTGCAACTACAACATTTAATCCAGCAAGCTCCATGGCGGCGCGGTCAACTTCGTCGATCCCGTTATCGGTGATTAGTAGGTCTACCTCTGAGATTGAGGCAAAGCGGGCGAACTTCTCATCACCGTATTTGGTGTGATCGGCGAGGACAATCACTCTTTTAGCCGCCGCAACCATCGCTCGCTTTACAGCTGCCTCAGTGGGGTCGGCGGTTGTAAAGCCCCGCTCGATAGATATTCCATTGGTTCCGATAAGTGCGGTTGAGACCCGAATCTCACTGAGCGCTGAAAGTGCCCATGAGTCAACGGTTGCTGCAGTCTTACTTCTCAATCTGCCGCCAATCAAAAGAATGGTTAGGTTTGGAAGAGGTGAGAGAATCATTCCAATAGAGATTGAATTGGTTACGATCATCAGTTCGCGGTCTTGAGGCATGATGGAGGCTAAGCGTGCAGTAGTCGTGCCAGCGTCGATGATGATCGAGCCACCATCGGGGATCTCCTCTAGAGCCCTCTTGGCAATAGCTTCTTTTTGAACTCGAGCAGTTAAATCGCGTGAATCCAAATTTGGTTCGAACCGAAGACGTTCAACAACGATCGCTCCACCATGAACTCTCTTTAGGATCCCGGTCGTTTCTAGAAGATCTAGATCCTTTCGAATCGTCTCAGGCGTAACCGCTAGGTCGTTTGCTAACTCTAGAACTTCAACGCGCTTGTTGGTCTTGATCTGTTCTCTAATCCATTCATGGCGTTCTTCCGGGTACATTCGCTTTTTGAACCTCATGTGCGCTAAATTTTTGTTTGCAACCATATTACTGCCGATTTATTTGATTATGAGTGCTAAACGGACAATCATGGACCTAAAGTGATCCAATTAATAGGGTTATTCAAAACATTACCCGAGTAGTCAAAACTCAATCCGAAGATAACAAAGTAACCATTTACACAAATATAGAGATTTATAGTGGATTTCTACCTTTGTCGAACCAACTCTCCAGATCAAGATATCCATTTCGTCAACCTAGCTAACTTCGCTAGGTTGTCTCGCCCTCGCGAAGCTGATCATCGATAACTCAGGAAGTGCCCGTCCTTCAGTTGATTATTCCCTAGAGAACGCCGCTGAACTTTAGGAGCTGGTAGAAAGTCGTCGAACATCATTGAGAGTCGTTGCCTTCAGCCATGTGCTACTCCAAAGAAACTATCGCGATAACTTGATCTAGGCTAGAAGTGCTTGCTCTATCCGTCTGGTCAGTTACCCTTATTTATTTGCGTTTATTTGCGTTTATTTGCGTTTATTTGCGTTTCGGTAAATTTATAACTGCATATTTGGATATGGGCAGCTAATACTTCGTATCTGAACTGCATTCTTGACCTCTAATTCTGGCTTTTTTCTGACCGGCATTGTCGAGCGGCATTTTTGAACTACACGTTTGAGCTGAATTTTTGAGCTGAAATTCTAAAGTTCATATTTAGATATGGGCATTGAGACTGATCTTGAACTTCATTCGAACTTCCAAATGCTGCACCCCAATGGTAGCGACAACTGGAATCGCGACTAGAACTGCACCGCACTGCCACAGGATGCTGCTGATAACCTGCTTATCGCAGGTGTCATTGAGCTTCTTCAATTGGGTAGATCTGAAACCTCACTAACTTGCATCTTTCTGTTGCCACCGTAAACGAACTGATTGGATTATTCCGCCGATGTTATTCACGTCGTCCGTCTTGTCACTGATTTCGCTCTGCTAGCTTGAATAAGACTTTCCTATTTGCCTATCCCAGCAATGGCCGAATAACCAAATAGAGTCTTTAGCTTGGCCCGTCGCTCCAGCATATTTCTATGCTGGAGCGAACCTGCGGGGTGCCAGGATGGGAATCTTAGGGGTAAATCTAACGCTCTAGGAGCTAGCACTTTGGATCTACCTAATGAGAGCAACGAGGTATAACGAACAGGATGATTGGCTCATGAGGTAAGTTGACGATCTAGTCATCTATCTGGCTAGCTAGAGGGTTTTCTAGATCGTCAACTAACTGTAATGCAGGTTTCTGAGCTATTAGAAAAGTTCCTATAGGTAGCCTCATCTCATTACAACGGGACCTACAGAGACTTTCTAATTGGCTTTTGAAGGCCCACAAAAATTGCTTCAAACGTTGATCTGTCTATTGGGCGCTGGGGCTAGCGCCGGTAAGGCCAGTAATCGTACCTAGGAGCGACTCTGCATTGAACTGCGAAGTAGGGGCATCACGCACGACTGAACCAAGGCGAAGAACGACGATCCTATCGGTTACTTCGAGAACATGGGGAAGGGTGTGTGAGATAAAGACGACACCTAATCCGCGTTCCCTAGCAGCTTTTATGACACTTAGAACTTCGCCGGCTTGGCGAGCCCCTAAGTGGTTAGTTGGTTCATCTAAAAGGATCACCTTTCGTGCCCAAGCCACTGCTCGACCAATCGCTACAGCTTGGCGTTGTCCGCCTGAGAGCTGAGAAACATTTCGCTTTGAAGCCGGAATCGAGATTCCGACCTTTTCTAGGTCTTCGCGTGCCTCACTTTCCATCTCTTTTTGAGCCAAGAAGCCCATCTTGCCCAAGATCCCCGGCCGTAGTTTCTCTCGCCCTAAAAAGACGTTGGAGCCAATCGAGAGATCAGGTGCTAAGCCAGAGTCCTGATACAAGGTCTCAACGCCAGCTTCCATAGCGTCATGGGGAGATCGCCAGGAGTGGCTCACCCCATCCACTAAGAGTTCGCCTGAGTCGGGCTGATAGACACCGGAGAGGATCTTTACAAGAGTCGACTTTCCTGCACCGTTGTCACCAACCAGTCCGACAACTTCACCTGCGTAGATAGAGAGGCTTACGCCGCTAAGCGCCTCAACGCTTCCGTAGCTTTTTTTGATGTTACGAGCCTCATAGAGTGGTATTCGGTTTTCCATTATGGCTTTCTCCTGCTCTTGGGCTTGATGGCTTGAAAACCTGCAGCTACTGCAATTAAAATTGCAACAGCGACTTGGTTCCAGTTGGGCGCCACGTTCATGATGATCAAACCACTTGTAACGGTGGTAAGTATCAGGCCACCTAAAACAGTACCTGAAAGTCTTGCGGAACCACCAGACAGGCTTGCTCCTCCAATAACCACAGCTGCTATTGCACTTAATTCAGCACCGGAACCAGATGTTGGTGCACCTGATCCAAGGCGTAGATAAAAGAACATTCCTGTGAGACCAGCTAAAACCCCAGAGAGCATATAGACCTTGGTCAGATGTCTTTTGACGTTTATACCAGCTGCTCGCGAGGCAAACTCATTGGAGCCGATAGAAAAGGTATATCTACCAAAGCGCGATGTGTGAAGAAATAGGCCAGCTATGACAGTGATTGCAATCACGATCAACACCGGATATGAAAATGGCCCAATCACCGAGACTGTGGTTTGAATTGCTTGTGAATCGTTTCCTATTGGTGCGCCACCAGTAAGTACGATAGATAGACCACCAGCCGCTCCAAGTGTTACTAGAGTTGCGACAAATGGAACCAGTCCCGCATAGTTCATCAAAATCGCATTTACAAGGCCAACGATAGCTCCGACGGCGATGCAAACAACTAAACCAATCAAGAGAGTGAACATCTCATTTTTCAATCCTGCATCTCGCATCACAAATGCTGCAATAACACCGGCAAAGCCTGCAGTTGCTCCGACCGAGAGGTCAATCCCACCTGTGGCAATTACGTAGGTCTCTCCTACTGCCATCAAGACAAGCGAGGAGAAGTCAGCAAGGATATTGCCAAATTCGCCATTGGATAAAAAGACTGAATTTCTGGTCGTAAAAAACGCCACCAGGATGACGAAGGCGATCAGGAGCAAAAATTGCTGATTGCCCAAGATTCGCGCGATTAGAGTAGGCGTCGTTTCTAGCGACTTTGTCGCTGTGGATGGCGCCTCTTCAACTTTGGATGCCACATCTACCTCTTCCGCTATGGAAATAATACGCTACAAAAGATCTGCCGATCTTTTGTAGCTGCCTTTAATCCGCCACGGAGAAGAGTTTCTCCGTGGCGGATTAAGACGTTTCGACTAAGCCGTTGCGTAAGTGTACTTGGCTAGCTGAGCGGCTGGGGTACTAGGCGTTAGGACGACGTTAGGCAGAATGATTTGCTTTGGAATGCCAGTTGCCTTTTTGCCCTGTCGTAAATACTTGACAGCATTGGCTACTGACATAGCACCTTCTTCGGTTGGGTTCTGTGCAATTAGGGCAGAGAAGACTCCGGTTTGAAGGAGAGCTACGTTGTTTGAGTAAGCGTCATATCCAACTAGGGCGACTTTACCAACGAGGCCGTGTGCCTGTAGTGCTGATGAGGCACCAGTTGCATTGGTTCCGTCAATGGCAAAGATACCGGCTAGGTGTGGGTACTGGGTCAACCAGTTATTTACGTTGGTATTTGCAGTTGCAGCTACCGACTCCGAATACGCAGTGGAGACGATTTGTATACCTGGATATTTAGCAGCGATCTCAGCTTTGAAGCCAGCCAGTCGAGCGGTGTTGGTTGTAGCGGTAGGCGAGCTAAGGCCCACAACAACTTGGTAGGTCTTGCCTGCTGTGTAGTGCATAGCCTTGGCCATTGCATCAGCTGCGGCTTGTCCACCTTGGGTGTTGTCTCCCGTGATGAATGAGACGACTTTGGCCATGTTGGCTACGTGAGTATCAACATTGAAGACTGGAATTCCTTCACTGACAGCTTGATTTACAGCTGGCTGAAGCGCATTAGGATCTGTAGGTGCAATGATTAGGGCACTTGGATGCAGAGCTAGAAGTTGATCGACGATCGGAATCTGTGTCGCTGGTGAATAGAGCGATGGGTCACCTTGCCAAATCAGCTTTACCCCAAGCTTCTTGGCCTCTGCTTCAGCGCCGATATTCATAGAGATAAAGAATGGATCGGCCTCGGCGCCCATGTTGAAGGCGATCGTAATTCCACTCGATGAGCTTGACGTAGCAGACGTGGCTGCTGTCGTTGCCGTCGAAGACGATGACGTGCTACCGCAAGCGGCTGCAAGTGTAGCCATTGAAAGCCCGAGGATAATCTTGGTCTTTAGGCCCCGGCGACCAAATAGGGATGTGCGGCCCTTAATTTTCTTCAATTGGTTTCCCCCATCAGTTTGCGTCCGAAATGAACGCTGTGTTTACTAAATACAAAACCGTACTAGAACCAAATCTAAAAGTCAAGTCATGCAAAAATATTCAAAGAATTTCACAACTATTCAAAGAAGTAGGGTCACAACTCATTGGAAATAACCTCTGAAATGGATTAATCACCACAAACTGCACTCCAATTCGTCATCTTCGAGGTGGCTTAGCCTTAGGTCCAAGAAATGACTAAATTTGTCGATCCAATAAGCCTCAAACCGAATATTTCCTCTTAACAGCACTGGCTATTGATTACTTAGATTCATCAACAAACCATATATGAGCGGGTCTTTTCGTTGTCTACTCTTTGCTGGAACAGCGTTGATGAAGAAATGAGAGGCGATCGACCAAAGTAGATCTTAAGGCATTATTACCGATTGTAGAGATATTTGGGAAGATATTTTTAAATTTGCCGAGATTGAAAAATCGCTCCATTGATCTAAAAACAAAGGTAATATTGCAATAAACAAAAGCTAAACCAACTACAAGGCTCTATGGCAGACATGCACAAGACTTCAAAACCAGAAAATCATTTAGATGATGTGATGAACAAATCATCGGTTCATCTACGACTGAATGATTCGAAGATCTGCATTGGACTATCGATGGATCTGGCATCGATGGATCTGGTGACGGAGGCCATTGATGGCTTCGTTCCATTCAATACTGCGTGTTTCTTAGAAGTCTTGGTCGAACCATTTTCTGGCTTAGTCTCTGACTTTCGGGCTGCGCAAGATGTTTATGAGGATCTCGGTTTTCGTAGTTCAAAAGATCATAACCCCGAATACTGCTTTAGCACCGGACATAGGGGCAACCCAAGTCATGGCTTTTTCGATTTGAGTAAGCTTTCACAATCAAGCAGCCCTCTCTATAAACAAGAAACCCAAAGAAGAGAAATCAAAAGAAAAGAAGCCCGATCTAGCCAACTACGACTTTCGGATAATGTTGACCTTTGTCATCAAGATATTCTTAGCAGGAGGGCACTTAAATCCAAAGGGGCTAAAGAGATTACTAGGGTTGACTCCACTCACGAAGACCCGTCGAGTGTTTGTCTCACAGGTTGTTCTTCAGTAGGCGCGCTATTGGATATTGTTAATTTTGCGACTTCTCGTTTGTCCGGCAGTATTTTAGCCAGTTATCTTTTTGCTAATAGTTCATTGAGCATGTCTTGTTTCACTGGTGTTCATTCCACGGGTACGTATTTAGGGCCTAAGCTATCAAAATTTATAGATAGGCAGAGGACCCCTAAGAACTTTTATACTTCAAGGATTTCAGAGAACTTCAATTCTTCATCGCATATTAATCGCTGCGGGATCGCCAGTGTTACAGATGAAACAATAAGTATCTTGACAGATATAGCGGTGAATAGTACAAATTCAATTCTTCATCGAATTTTCGCCCTAGATTCGCCATCTCCATCGAATAGTGACCGATTTTCTTTTGATTATCTAAGTATGAATCATCTCGGCCTTAACCAATTCAAAGCGGCTAAATTCGAGTCGGCTCATACCAAGGTGGCTAAAGGTGACCTTGTTCAAGCTGGGGTCACACAAGATATGCCCCTTCGGTTTGACTGGGGCTGGATTAGACTAGGCAAACCTAAGACATTCCAGCCTTACCCAGCCCAGCCTAACTCAGCCTCAGTTGTGCCAGACCAGCTTCGTTCGGTTCATCTCTTTTCGGCTCAACTCCAATCATTCGAATTTTATTCAGGTCAACTCCATCAAACGCAAAGGCAATCGGGTCCAGTCGAATTGGGTCCAGTCGAATTGGGTCCAGTCGAATTGGGTCCAGTCGAATCAGATAGAAATGAATTAAACCAAAACGATATATATCTTGGCGAGTCAGTGCGATTGGATTTGGATCAATTGGATTGGACCGAAATGGCCACCAAGATAGACACCAAAACAGGTAAAGACCTGTCGATGCTTCATCAATTGAAGCTAGGTCACTTTTGTCTTCCTGGGCCAAAGTGGAAATGGTGGGCCCCAAATTTACGCCAAATAAAACCTTGGTGGCTGGTTTGTACGATTCTAGATCAATTCCGATTTGCTACTTTGAAGTTAACTCAGCTACAGGCTAACCAACAAGAGTTGGCCAATTCCAATTTAGGCCGACAACATTTCATCCAAACTAACATTAGCCAGCTAGGCCAGACCAATCCCAAGTCGGCTCCACTCGGGCGGATTCGAATGGTTCAGCATAAGTCGGATCTTCCACTTGAGCGTTTTGACCTAGAAAGCGTAGTTTTTATGCAAATCGGTGACTTTGATTTAGATCGCAATCGATTTGATTGCATGAACAATATGGTTTCTAGTTCGGCAATGATTAGAGATATTTCGCTCCGGGCGATGATCTCTCTCGATATAGATGCAAGCAATAGACCTAAAGATGATCAGATGACCCAACTTGTTGGCGTTAGGCGAAAGTAGCACGACTTTGATAGTTACCCTGACTCCCAACCCAAGCCTGGATCGAACTCTCGAGGTACCGTCATTGATAAATGGTGATGTCATACGGGCCTCATCTACCCGAATAGATGCCGGTGGAAAAGGCATAAATGTCTCTCGAGCCCTACGTGGCTTTGGTATTGCAAGCGAAGCTATTTTCCCCGTTGGCGGCCTAGAGGGAAACCAGATTATCCGACTCTTAGAAGATGAGCTCGTTGTCGTTAGATCGGTCTCAATTGCGTCTTCAATTCGTATGAATATCTCAATCGTTGAGCCAGGTGGATTGGTAACCAAGATAAATGAACCCGGACCGTGTCTAAGCGACGATGAAGAGGCGGCTTTGATTACTATGACTAAAATCCATGGTGGCGGTGCTCGATGGGTTGTTGGATCAGGCACTCTTCCCAAGGGAATGAGAAAAGATTTCTATAGTCGGCTAATGAATGAACTTAGTGATTGTGGCTGCAAAGTGGCGATCGATACAAGCGGAGATGCCCTAAATACAGTGATTCCATATGGGCCAACTATTGTAAAGCCAAATCGCGAAGAGCTAGAGGGATTTTGCGGGCAAGAAATTGTGACCCTAGGTGACGCTATAGACGCTGCCAAGTCGCTTTTGGCGGCAGGCGCCAAGTCGGCTCTGGTAAGTTTAGGCTCTCATGGTGCATTTTATATAAACGAACGGCAACTCATCTACGGCGAAGTTCGTCCAAGTGCAATACGATCCTCGGTGGGTGCCGGCGACTGTCTTCTGGCGGGCTTTTTATCCGCCTATGAGCCTGGTCAACAAGCTCTGGCAGAGGCTTTAGCCTGGGCGGGTGCCTCTGTTTCTCTACCAGGCAGTGTCATGCCGAACCGTGCGGTGGTGGACCGCTCTAGCGTGGTAATGCACAATGAAATCGATAGAACAAAGTTAATTAAGGAAGGGAGCTCCAAATGACCCCGATCATAAGCACTGTGACAGTAGATCTCAATATGACTACTACCGACAAAGTAGAGACCATAAAGCACCTGATCGGCTTGCTCGATAGTGACTCCCGACTTGTGGATCCTAAGAAACTACTCGATGATGTACTGATTCGTGAAGGTCAGATGCAGACCGGCCTAGAGGGTGGTATTGGAATTCCTCATGCACGATCGGGTGGGGTAGTCACTCCAAGCCTTGCCTTTGGTCGTTCTGTATTAGGTGTCGACTTTGGCGCTAGCGACGGAAAGGCCGATCTGGTCTTTTTGATAGCCATTCCCGAGGGCTCTGAGGCCAGTCATATGAAGTTACTAGCGGCTCTAGCTCGCAGGTTGATCCATGATTCATTTAAGAGCGCCCTTCGAGAGGCTAAAAACGCCCAAGAGGTCGTTGAACTGATCGAGGTTGAAGTCGTCGCAAAGACAAAGTAGATTACTCCTCTGCCTTATTATGTCCAATGGCCCTTATCCATACTCATCTCGCTAGCACAATGGAATTGCATTGAAGATCGTCGCAGTTACATCATGTCCAACAGGAATCGCCCATACGTACATGGCAGCCGAAGCGCTTGAGAATGCCGCAAATGAGGCTGGCTATGAGATTCACGTCGAGACTCAGGGGGCAGCTGGTATAGATGCTGTCGAGACCAGTGATATAACAAGTGCTGATGTAGTCATCTTTGCAGCTGATGTTCAAGTGCGCGAAAGGGAGCGTTTTGTTGGGGCCGTCATCCTAGAAGTAGGCGTAAAGCGTGCCATCAATGAAGCTCATGTTGTAATTGAAGAGGCTATCGCACTTGCCCAGTCTCAGCAGAAGTCACCCAACAAAGATGAGGAACCTGTCGATCAGTTGCAAGGTGATGGTTTGGTTCGATCAGATGAGGCGAAACCTGACTCCGAGAACTCCTTCCTTAGTTCCCTTCGTCAATGGCTAATGACGGGCCTAAGTTATGCAATTCCACTAATTGCTTGTGGGGGAGTTTTGACAACGATCTCATATTCCATGGCTGGCACCTCGATTGCATCTCGAATTGGCAGTTCCTACGGCGGTGCGAACTCGCTATTTGGAAATATCAATGTGATCTATGGCCACTTTGGGGTTGCCGGGGTTCTTTATTCAATCGGTGCCTTTGCCTTTGTTTTGACGATTCCGATCTTAAGTGGGTATATATCCTTTGCAATAGCGGATCGCCCGGGCTTAGTGCCAGGTTTGGTTGGAGGGTTGATTGCTGGAGCCATGGGCGGAGGTTACATCGGTGGCATTGTGGTTGGGGTTGGCAGTGGACTCTTGGTCCAACAGCTACTTAGGATAAAAGTACCTTCAATCCTCAAACCGATTCTTCCAACCACGCTACTTCCCGTAATTTCAACCCTTGTGGTTGGAGGTCTCTTATTTGTTTTTCTTGGTACCGTATTGAGAGATGTTACCAATGCGATCTTGAAATTTGTAAATGGGCTAAATTCACCCGAAGGTCTGGTTCTTGGTTTGGCCTTGGGATCAATGATGGCCTTTGACTCTGGAGGTCCAATAAATAAAGTCGCCTATACGATAGGTGTGGCACTCTTGCTGTCTGGTAATTTGAAGGTCATGGCTGCGATCATTGTTGCAGGTGTGGTTCCCCCGGTTGGTCTGGCTTTAGCAGTAAAGGTGCGTCCTAAGCTTTTTACACCACCTGAGCTAAAGGTGTCATCAAGTGCATTAACCAAAGGGTTAGCCCTGGTAACAGAACAAGCTATTCCATTTGCCATGGCGGATCCAAAAAATGCTCGATGGTCAGCAGTTGCCGGGTCGGCAATTGCAGCATCTTTGTCGATGTATTTTGGTTCAACCGCTCCGGTTCCACATGGGGGAGTGCTGGTCGTTTGGCTTATGGGTCGGCCTGGACCGTGGATAGCTGCTCTCGCAATTGGGATCCTGATCACCTTCACATCTGCCATAGTGACCAAAAGTCGATCTGTCGGATCAAGCATTATGTCACCAAAGACGAATTTACTTCAGGATAGACCTTAAAAGTTTGGGGCCCTAGGTGTCAAGGGAGTTGGCATCTATTCGAATAGAATATCAACTATACGGGACGAGAACTTGAGGAACACGATCTATAACTCATCTTGGACCAAGGCTTATCTTGAACCAAGTCACCGCGGTGCGACAATAGGTGCGACGGATGACATCGCAATGGCCCCTGACTCCTATTACAAGATGTAGGTCCTCAGCGTGATCTGTATTACCAAGATTGACTAACCCTGTGGAAAATAGCTAGGAAAACAATCTTGGCATGGGCAGAACACTTTGCGTTCTGCCCATGCCAGGGACCTTCGACTTCTAATGACCTTCGACCACGAGGATCTCTAGCTGATATCAAGACAGCAAGTAGCTATGTAAGCTCATCTTGATAGCGCTACGATTTTCTATTTACCACGGCGGACACTGACGAAATGTCAGTGTCAAGGTTGCTACAAGATCCCCATTGACCTTGCCGCCAACTTGCAGTTCTCAATGGCCAGTAACATGCTCCATAGACGATCTTTCCAGTTTCATGATCTGTTACGGGCTCTAAATAACTTGGGTTATGTACTTATGGTGTTTACGATAGGCAATCTCATCTACCCCTATTATTGAGAGCTTCTCTAGTCGCTTTGGATCGATCTCTTTGGCTACTACTCTCTCACAGATCGTACCAACTGTTTTCTGAGCAATCCGGGTGAGCTTCGTAACTGTTGTTTTATCCATCTTTGCGGTTGAGCCGGCAACTAGATGTTCAAAGTCTCTCGTGAAGCGAGATTTGCGATACCGGTCACCCAAATGGCACTGACTCAGTGATTACTCCATGATTGGGGCATTTCGGTCTCCGTAGGGCACAAGAGATCCAAGTACGACGTATTCCCATGTCAAGATGTCTCCAGCGAGAGTTGATAAGTTCTGATGTCGTAGCGGTATTTGGTTTTGAATTTACGGCTTATTCAACAACACGGTGGACATGCGAGTTTGGATCGTGCAAGTTTGGAAACGCTCGACCATAATGGCCCCAGCACGTTTGAGTTAGTGGCCCCACTCACCACATACGTACCAGAAATAAAATTTGTGCATTTGTGGGTTCATCAAGTACTCGCATCTAACTATTTCATTGGACTACACGTAAACTACCAGCACATGCATCAGCGGACTTTATTGGCTGCCAACTAATCGACTTGCTAGCTCCAAGGCGTCAACTGGCCAGAAGCACTCTGGTCGTGGGCGATGGACGCCAGGATTTCCGACTTTAGGGCGACAGTTCAAGACAGAGTCGACCCATTGGGATGGTATCGCGTCGATACCGTAGACAGCGCCCAATAGCGCTCCACAAATTGCCGCATTGGTATCTGTGTCTCCCCCTTGCATAACTGTATCGGCGACGCCTTCAGCAAAGCTTGGGGCATTGAGTAGCTGCCATAGGGCATTGCCAAACATACTTATCAAGTTTCGTAAGTTTCGCCTCCACCGAGACCAGATTGGAGCTAATCTTTAGTAGAACAGATGTTCGATAAAGGAGGCATGGTGGATATCTCAGGCTTTATGGTACGCTTCGCTTCAGAGGAAGCATGTGAAGATCATTTGATCAAATTGCTTATGCTATGAGGGATTTAGATGCCCAAAGTGTGACTCTGACCAGTTTACCTTAATCAGGCCAAACCATCGAAGAAATGCAGCATCTCGAGCTCCACTTTTTCAATGTAAATCTTGTCACCGTCAAACTAGCGTTACCTCCGGAACCATCTTCCATCGAAGCCATATCTCTTTATCCAAGTGGTTCTCCGCTATCTATCTATTGTCCAACGACAAGCGTGGTCTTTCGGCTACTACCATTGCTAAATTCGTTCAAGTATCTTATTCGACTGGCTGGTTGATGCTAAATAAGCTACGAAAAGCAATGGCTGACCGAAATGGTTTATATAAACTTGGAGGAAACGTCCAGGTAGATGAGTTCTTTTTAGGTGGTGAGAGCCATGGCGAAGGCAGAAGAGGAAAGGGAACAAAACAAACCAATGTCCTAATTGGAGTGTCGATTAGCAATGGTGCTCCTACTCATTGCTTCATGGAAGTAATCAAAGATACCACTGCTAAATCACCCAAAGATGTTTTTGTGAGACGTTTAGATTCCGATACCAAGCTGATAAGTGATGGTAACCCAAGTTACGGGGTATGTGCTCGAGACCTTGGACTAGCGCATTCGATCACTCTATCCAAAGACGAACAAGCACATGTAACATTCAAATGGCTCAACATCCTGATAGGGAACTGCAAGAAATTTATCGACGGAACATACCACGGACGTGAGGAACATAAGCAACTTTACCTCGAGGAATTCGCATACCGATTCAACCGAAGGCACTTTGAAATGTCCTTGGTAGAGCGACTTCTCAATACATGTGTGTTTGCGTCTCCACATCCGCTACTCCGCGAATCTGATTCCAAAATGGCTCTTGCTTACGAAACTTGATAAGTATGTTGCCAAATACAATCAACGCCTATCCCTGTTGATTGAAATAGTTAGATGATTGTGAATCGATAGCTCCATGGATTACATCCATGAGCGATTGGTCAACTCGCAGTTCTTGTGCCCACTGCTTGATCTTGCGAAAGAGTGTCTCGCCGTCGCATCCAGTTGAAATAGCATGAGCAATCGCCATTGTGAAAAGCGAGTTGGCTTGAAGGCATACCTGATTGGGATGAGTTAGAGCGGCGTCTTGCTCGGCCCATTCGCCGACCATATCCAATGGTTGACCGGCAGCGAAAATACCCAAAGGGCTGATCCGCATCATGGCTCCGTTGGCCTGGCTGGCTGAGTTCGGATACCCTCGAAGACCAGAGGAAGTTGTCATACCGCAGTCAAAAGGATCGGAGTCTAACCAGAATTTATAGGCATTAAATGCAGCATTAGAATCATAGGTGCCACGCTCTAGCAACATCCGTGCCAAAAGAAGTGCCATCTCTGAATCATCGGTTGGCTGACCGGCAATGGTGTTCCATGTGCCTCCATCAGACAATTCTCGTAAGCCATCAGGGTAGCGGCGTCTGATCTCTTCTGGGGACTGGAATTCAACCAGACTGCCTAGAGCATCCCTGGGGAGAAATCACGGCACCTTTTATGTAGATACAATGTATCATTATGATTGATGTAAGTGAAGCAACCAGAAAGCATTCGGAAAGGGGATTGTGATGCGCTCAGTCATAAAGAAGTGGGGCAATAGTGCATCGGTTCGGATTCCATCCTCGATCATGGAAGCTGCTCATCTAAAAATAGACGATTTAATAGAGATACGTGAAGAAGCTGGACGTATAGTCATTGATCCAATTCATAATGATGAGTACGATTTATCTCAGTTGCTTAGCGCTATTGAACCCGATAACATACACGGAGAATTTGACTTTGGAATTCCCTCCGGCAGGGAGCTTTTGTAACTTTGCAACGCTATGTTCCAGAGGCAGGAGACATTGTATGGATCGAGTTCAATCCACAAGCTGGGCATGAACAGTCTGGACATCGTCCGGCGGTGGTATTGAGCCCATCTACTTACAATAGCAAGGTCGGATTGATGCTTTGCTGTCCGCTAACTACCCAAATCAAAGGTTACCCGTTTGAAGTTGTGATTACCGGCCACCCTGAAAGTGTGGCTCTGGCAGATCAGATCAAGAGTCTTGATTGGGTTGTTAGGAACGCCAAACACAAGGGGAAAGTTACACGGGATGAACTCGCTGCTATACGGGCAAAAGCAGCTGCGCTTTTGGGTAAATGACCCTAGGAACTAGGTTCTCAAAACCTATCTGCCAATAGCGTTGCCACCCAAACTGAGTCATATCGTCAAGAGGGCGAAGATGGAATGGGCGTGAGGACGTATTCAGGGAATCTGAAAAAATCAACGTAGTAGCTCACCACTACTACTTGCAGCCATGAGCATTGAAGATAAGAAAGGGATGAAACTAACAACGACGCAAAGGTGGAACGTAATCGAAAGTAAGACGACCTCTTATGCGGATAAGGCTAAGGACAATCTCGGGTTCTCCTAACCATCATGTGTCACGAAGTGAACCTTCTCACGGCACGCGACACGGTTCTCCCTAATTTAAAGGGGAATAATTGGCATGGATAAAGTACTATCAAAAGGGACAAAGCCTCGTGAAAGGTTTGTCCCATAACTTCAAAAGTGACTCAGTAAACCGTTTAGCGATCTCAGAACCAATCCATTAAGAGATGGCAAATGTGCTAGTCGTCGTCGAAGCGACGCTTACAATCCTAAGCGTACAAAGCCTCGAAGTCAAAATGAGCTTCGGGTATGAATAATCTGCGATCGCATCGAATAGAGTGCGTCGTCTTCACAACTAGATGTGAGAAAGCTCGCGGCCGGTGAGAAACGGAGATTCCTTAGCTTTCGCACCTTTGGGGTGGACTAGACCGGCGAGAACTGGGGTGTTTTCATAGTTGAGTCCTGCGAGGCATAAGGTTCCGATCAACAAGCTCAGCTCATTGTTGTCGATTATTAGGGCTTTCCTATTGTCGCAGGTCGTCGAGGAAAAAGTGCTTCGAAAATCTGACAACCGCTTGCGAGAGGCTAAAAGATCAACTACTAACCACCCCATATACGTTTGAAGGATCTAATGCTCCCTCTCTGCCAGCGATGATCCTCAGCGACACCGCGCTTTCAACAGATCCCCTGTGAGTAATAAGGATCTTTGCCTCAAGGTCGTCGCCTTGTTAAATTGGCATAGGCTTTCGTTCTGTAACCGCCGCAACCAGGCGAAATAGACGATATCTCGATACGTCCAGAAGTCGCACCATTCGTGGTTATTCGAAGTTAGCGCAATTACACTTCTACCAAGGTAAATTGCCGTCGCTTGTTTGCTCTGCTGTAAAAGTACGCGTTTGGCTTACCCTTAGAACTCATTATTCTCACTCGAGTATCTACGATGCTCGCGGCTAAGCCTTATGAGTTCTCGTCACCCATCTCCCATCACAGTTAGTGATCCGTCGCTGACGATCGATGCAGCCTCTAATCTCCTAAATTGATCTTTTACTTGAGCTTTTTAGAAACTCTCACAGAAATAGATATCTCATTTCCTACCTCTGGCGCGTTCCTACCGGAATCTACAATTCGATGCGCACCTTCGTATCTTGAACGCAAGAGTTAATATACGCCTTGTTCTCGAAAAATTGACAACCATTCTGCTAATAATCTATGTTGACTTAACAGGTACCCACGAAATCTGGGGACCCTCACCCTGGGTTGAAATGAAACGAGATTACTGCTTACATTACTGCACCGTCAATAATTTTATTACCGTTGCCACCGGCAAATAGAGGGTGCGAGGACGATGCAACAATGGCGTGAAGCCAAATCCAATATAGAAATTTGCAGCTTGGTCATCAATCGCGTCAGCAAATATGGCATGGGCCCCAATAGGAGCTGTGGCGACTGTTTTAATTGCGTCAAACAACAATGCTTCCCCGAGCCCTTGTCCGGCGAAATTTCTATCGCGAGCAAGCCAGCCTATTAACGCTGCCGGGATGGTTGGGTAACGTGGCAGTTTCCGCTTCACCTGGTCGCTCACTTCGGTCAACGGCACGTTACTGGAAGACAAGGTATAGAACCCTACTACCTGATCAGTCTTGATATCTCGCGCGACGAAGCAAGTGGCATAGTTGCGCTTTACGTCTTGTGAGACAGATTTGTGGAAATAGCTATCGATCCGGTCGTTGCCGCATACAAACGTTTCCCGCTTATGTGTTTTTGTGAGCGACTCGATGACGTAACGACTACTCACCTCCGTTCGATCATCTCGGAATGGCGTTTGGCAGCGCGAACCAAACGTTCGTTCGGTGCAATTGGGTTGATTAGGGCTTCGGCGAACACGGTCTGATCCTCACGGGCCAATCGCATGATGTCAGCGTCCTCGACGATACGGCGGGCATCTTCACCTGCGGTGGCGATGAGATAACTGGTCAAAGTCATACCGCGCAACCGTGCAGCACGTTGCATCAGGTCGTAGATCTGGACCGGGATTCGCGCTTCCAATCGGGCAGTTTCGACATCGGTTTTGGATTTATTCATTTTTACCTCCTCATATGATCTATCATACGGCATAATGCCGTATTCCGCAAAAGGTTATTTTTTGTTGTGTCTCACAAACACCGTCAATTGGATAGAGTGAGGTTGCCCAAAGTTGTGGACGATTGCTACGCAAAAGATCGACTGAATGGGAAAACGCTACGCGTTTACACACAATCGGTTGATCTTCGCCCACAAAGGCTCAACAACCAGCTACTGTTAAATGGTCAAAAAGCTAGACGGATTTGCCTTAGGGTCGCTAACGTATAAAAACAAAGCGATCCTAAGACCACATTCAATTTGGACGATTGAACAGGGACCCTCCAGAGGACTTCGTTCACGTTAGATAGAAGTAGGGATGCCAGCACTTGCGGTTGCCTTTCATTGAAATCCCAAGAGGCACGCAACCAAGAGTTTCGAAGAGCCGCGTCACCCTCAATTTTATAAAGATTGGCCACCCATCATGAGCTCAAGGGGCGATTTACAAATAAGTTCAAACAAATTGGTTTCAATCAAGGTGAAAGTGCACTTAAAGGGGCAGACACGGTACCATCGTCTGCAGTGAGGATCGGACCGGTTCCAGTGACGACAAGTCGAAACGCTGGATCGCCCATCGTCTTAGTGTCGATCTGGTCGATAGCGCTGCGTAACGACTTGACTCCATTCAGAATCTGTCCCCCACCGAGCTTTACCTCGATTGCTCCCCAGCGTCCATCCGCAAGTACGGCTACCGCATCTATCTCCTTGCCGTTAGAGTCTCGGTAGTGGCGGACTTCGCCACCCATTGCAGAAACGAATACCATAAGGTCGTGGATTACTGCGCTCTCGAAAAGCATGCCGAGTGTCTCAAGATCATTTCGCAAATGTACAGGTCCTGCACCGAGCGCCGCAGCAGCAAGCGAAGCATCGACCAAGTGAAGCTTCGGCGAGACTCGCAATCGAGCCCTGGACCGCAGCTTTGGCGCCCAGGGCTGTTGGGATTCAACGATGAATAGACGCTGCAACAGTTCGACATAACTGCTAATCGTCTCTACGTCGATGTTTGGTGCGACAACTCGTACGTCATTAGCAAGAGTTGTATAGTTCAGCTCGGTAGCGACGGACCTTGAGATTGCCACAATTAATTGCCTAATGACGTCGGGCTTATGGCGGACGTCAGCCAGCCGCCTAATATCCGTACGGGCGACGTCGTCGATGTAAGCCCTGAGGCGATCTGCAGATTGTTCCGGACTTAGGGCTGTCATCGCGGGAAATCCGGGACGCAGGATATGGTCGACGACATGGTCGAGTTCAATGCCCGTACTTGCATACGCGGACGGTCGAATACCTTCAAAAAGTCCGGCGATGCTCACCTGACCTCTAGCCCCATCCAGCTTCTCTGAACAGGTCATTGTCCGTTGTCGAAGTCGAATAAACCTACCAGCTCCGGTGTGGCGGGTTAAATCGTCGGCAGTTAGGGCAGACCCTGTAAGGATGAACTGTCCAGGTTCAATGGTCGAATCAACACTACGTCGTACTAAATTCCAAAGTTCTGGGGCGACCTGCCATTCATCAAGCAGTCGCGGAGCGAGCCCCTCGAGAACCGAGCGCGGCGCGATCTCCAAGATTCGCTGTATGTCAGTATCGTCAATGAACGCGTATGAATTTGATGCATTCATGGCGGTCATAGTTTTTCCGCTGGCCCTCGCACCCTCAATAATCACAGCGCCGGCCGCTCCGAGCGCGCGAAGCAACGCCACGTCTATCACTCGTTGCCGGTATTCTCGCCCTAGAGTTTTAACGGTATCCACTGTCACTATCATAACCCTATGCCGATAATTATGGCAACCCTATGCCGATCAATGCGGAGACCTATCGACGAATTCTGCGGATTTCCGAACTTCTCGTGATACGCAAACACCGTTGAATATCGCACTTGAAGGCCAAACTTTTGGCTCGCAGCCCTGAGATCTATTCGGTTTCATAGCTCAAACTCTCAATTCCGTAGACTCCTCGGTTGAAGTGAACTCGAAAAGATAGGCCGAATTCGCACGTGAGTTGTGAGTGGAGCATGAACTATATAGAGCGCGCATTCATTGGCAAATCGACAAAACGATAAGAGGGTATTTGGGAACAGCCCACGCCTGGCTACATGCTACCCAAGGGGACACGTCGGATTATTCGCGAGTGGCGAACTTACACTTCTCGGCGTCAGCCTCCCGTCGGACAATTCATTCAAGCAAATTAGAGAGGGCGATAAAGTCGAGGGGAATTTTTAAGCGGATAGTAAGCAGTTCGAATTTGTCAACTCGGCGCAATTCAAGTTTGGAAACTTCACAACCCCTCTCTGCCAATAATGTTGTTACCTAACTTGACTTTTGTTTGGAAGAGGGCGATGATGGAGCGCGTATGACAAGGTGCCCTAGGAACCAAAGCAGAGAGTCCTAGTAGCTGGAATTACTCACCAAACGCGACACGAAGCTCTGCTCAACTATGCAGCTTCCAACAATCCCTTGCCGCTGCGATGGAGTTAGAGGAGCGATGACCCAGGTACGCGAAATTTAAGTCCTTGTGAATTTACAGCTCTGGGATCAACCGAACAGCTGAGAGATTCCACGAGGATCTTTAAGGCGCAGTAAATTCAACGTTACTAGCCACTTTCGGGAAAAATCCGTAAGGGAAACAAACCTGTAAAATCAGCCGTATCGACTCACGTAGCGAGCGGATCACCACAAGTAACTGTGAACTTAGCCGTAAACCACTCACGATTCAATCGATAAATTCGAATGGTTTTAAAGGTCGAATGACGCAATTGACTTTCGAAAAACGTGTAGAGGTTTGGTTGGGATGCTATCATCCACAACGTTTGATATTGCAAACTCAGTTGATTACGAACAAAGACGGAGTGCAGGTGAATCTGGAAGGTGCTGTAAATAGTGTTAATTTGACAGACCTTAGGATTTTTGCTGGAGCTTGGGGCATGCAAACCTAACTCCCTTCGGCATTTGAATGCCAAGACAGTCGATTTGTATAAAACAGTCCTAGAAGCGGCCTGGGAAGATAGCGTCAATGCAAGTGAATTCCGGTTACTCGAGAGGCTTCGCCTAAAGCTAGGAATAGCTCGACGCGATCATCGAGTCATAGAGCTTCAGCTCGGTAAGTTTCCATCGGAAAGTGGCGCATTGCATACCGCGAAAGAGGTCAATGAAGCGATTGGCCATCTGGAAAGAATGGGTCTCGTGCTGAGAGCACGATTGAAAGATGAACACATTTATTGCGTGCCAGACGAACTTGCAATACCGCTTCGCCAACTCCTAAAGATTGAATTGCAAACCCCAGCGTACTTAAATCTTCTCAAGAATGTCCAAGTCAGCACCATGAAAGCTGCGCTCGAAGCAAGCAACCAATTATTTACCGGAACGCGGGAGTTTTTGGCATCACGACTGATTGACAGTTACACATCTCCAAAAGCTGTATTGAAGTTGGTGGAGGATGATCAACTTCGGGCGTGGGCGCGGAAGCTTTCACTACCAAATTCTGATTCGAGCAAAGATGCCCTAATAAGACGTATCGTCAAGTTTTACGATACGTCGACCACTAAGGCGATCGGGCAAGGTGTTTCGAGGCACGAGCAATTGGTGGGGTTCTACGTAGAACTTGCTTCTCGTGATTACAACAAACTTCGGGCAGCTGGAGTTATCGAAAAAGATATACAAGGCGAACGATTCTTCGAAGATGCAACAACGTATTTGGTTAGGGAGTATCTTTTTCTTGAAACCGAGAAATTCGAGGGAAGTAACCATGCTGACGGCAGAGCGTTATACCCCGACAAACGTCATGTCCTCCTCTGGGACTGCAAGTCAAGCGTGAGTGAATACTCTCTTACCGAAAAGTCGAGCCGTCAATTTTTAGCTTATTGCACTCGAACTCCAGCGCCTCAGATTCCATGTCCGATGATGATAATAGCGCCCTCCTTTTCAAAAGAATCGGTCGCAGAAGCCCAGCGCCTTAAGACCCAATGTCCGGTTGGAACTGAAATTGCGCTAATCGAAGCGAGCACATTTCTGTGGCTTTGCCGTCAGTGGCACCAGCAACATGCAAGCACTGATAAGAAACCGCTTCCATGGAAAGTTCTTGCCACAAGCGGGAAACTGTCTGAAGAGAATTTGAAACTGCGTCTGAAAAGTTTTACCTGATTTACTTTGGGAAATCGCATTACTACCCATGAATAAGCATCTTTAAGATATTTTGGATTTCAAGGGGTGATAATAGACCAACCTCCGTATCGCTCATTAGCCGACTACGAAATCAAGGCAGCTCTAGAGCAATAACCAGCAAAAGTCGGCCCGCCCGGTAAAGCACCTTGTCGGTCATTACCGTTCGCCACGCATTCCGGCGTCCGATAGTGCCTCCTTCCTTGGTCGACCTAGACGGTTGTCACCCTCACCTTTTTACTCCGTCGAAGTCAAGCCCCATTATCTCTGTGACCTTGCCTACTTCCTATCCGGGTCTTTCCATACGGGGCGACGCAACCCTCACCAACCAGCGTGTTGTCACAGCGCGGCCGTGATATTGCCCACAGTACGCGCTTGGAAGCAATCCAACCAGATGACTTGTGGCATATCTATGCTATATTGGTGGCATGAGTAGGGTGAGGGTGAGTACCACGGTGGACGAAGATCTTTTGCGCAGTGCCCGCGAGCTGCTCGTCGGGTCGACGGACGCTGCGCTGCTGGACGAGGCGTTGGGGGCGTTGGTGGCTTCTTATCGTCGTGCGGAGATAGATGCAAGTTACGGTGCTTACGATGACGTTCCGCTGGATGTGCCTGATGAGTGGGGTGATCTGGCATCGTTTCGTGACGCAGCTGGGCGGTCGTGACCCAGCTTCCAGCACGGGGCGAGGTGTGGTGGTGCGAACTGTCGGACGTCGGTCGCCGTCCTGTGGTGGTTCTGTCTCGCGACATGGCTATTCCTCGGCTTCGCCGGGCGGTAATCGCCCCGTGTACGACGAACATACGGGGGTTGTCGAGCGAGGTGGTGCTCAATCCGGAAGACGACCCAGTCCCGCGTCCGTCCGCGGTTAACTTGGACTCAGTTGAGAGCGTCTCAGTCAGCGTGCTCGTCGAGCGTTTAGGCCGACTTAGCGACGCACGGATGCGCGAGGTCTGCTCCGCGCTTGGGGTGGCTGTGGGCTGCGGGTAGTCGGTGTGAACTTACGCGACCTTATCGATATATATGGGGAAGTTTATCGAGGGGGCTTGAGGGGATTGCAGTGCTTTGACCTCATTATTCTTCGCTAAATCCCTATTCAGGAGGCCAGGATTGGTACTTTCGCACCGTGGACATCGGCGGTTCGAGTCCGCTCACCTCCACCTAACTATCCGTATGATAACCCTGCACTTTATCGATGCCGCTCAAATCGCCTATCGGGTTGTTCCTGAGGGCGATTTTTTATATGTCGAGAGAGATGTGGACCCTTGGTGGAATGGAGCTACTCACCAAACGCGAAACGGAACCCCGCTTATCTATGCAGCTTTCAACATTGCTGACTTCTCAAACCCATCCGGTGAAATGCCACCAATACTTGAATGTCTCCTATTGCGGTTGTACCATTAGATCCAGTCAAAGATCTCAATTCTCGCCTCCTCTCTGGTGTCGAAAACGCCTCGATAGACACTCCGTTTCTTCAATGATGTCAATAGTGTGGAAACGCTTGACTGAACTGGTCTTAGTGCGTTTGAGGGAGTGATTCAACTCCTCATATGATTACAACGAATCAAGTTTTTGCATTTGTGGCATCATCAAGTGCTCGCATCTAACTATTGCATTGGACTACACGTAAACAACCAGCACATGAATCAGCGAACTTTATTGGTTGCCAACTAATCGACTTGCTAGCTCCAAGGCATCAATTGGCCAGAAACACTCTGGTCGCGGGCGATGGACGCCTGGATTTCCAGCCTTAGGGTGGCAGTTCAAGACGGAGTCGACCCATTGGGATGGTATCGCGTCGATACCGTAGACAGCACCCAATAGCGCTCCACAAATTGCCGCATTTGTATCTGTATCTCCACCTTGCATAACCGTATCGACAACGCCTGTTTCAAAACTCGGAGCATTTAGCAATTGCCACAGTGCATTGCGAAATGCAATCAAAACCCAACCTTGTTGATGGACGTAGTCAGATGGTGGTCCTTCGGTAGCTCCTTGGATTACATCCATGAGTAAAGGATCGACTACTTGTGCGTAAGACCACTGCTTGATCTTGCGATAGAGTGTCTCGCCGTCGCATCCAGTTGAAATAGCATGAGCAATAGCCATTGTGAAAAGCGAGTTAGCTTGAAGGCATACTGGATTGGGATGAGTTAGAGCGGCGTCTTGCATAGCCCATTCGCCGACCATATCCAATGATTGAACCTTCTCACGATACGCGACACGACTCTCCCTAAATCAAAGGAGAATGGTAGTCATGGGAGAATTGCATCCAAAAGAGGCAACGCCTCGTAGAAAGTTTGACTCAGATTTCAAAAGTGACGCAGTCAAACTTGTAGAGATTGGAAATCGATCCATTAAGCAGGTGGTAGAAGAGTTGGGTATCTCGGAGGCAACTCTTAATAATTGGGTCTACAACGATCGGAGAGCAAAGAAGGCTTCCGGTGAGACTACACCGGATTTCATTGAAGATAATCTTCGTCTCCGCAAGGAGATAAGAACAGGCTCGTAAATGGAAAAGAAATAGAGACTCTCTGTTTTCGGCCTTCTGGATAAAGGACACAGACGGGAACTGATTTACCAGTTCATAGATATCCGTAAAGGCCGATTTTCCAATCAATGTGCTCTGTAGGGTCTTAGCTGTATCGCGTTTATGCCTATTACCGCTGGTCGGTGAGGAGGAAGTACCTCGAAGAGCTAAATAGCGCTCGTGAGAATCTCAAAGAGAGGCTCCTTGAAGCCTTCTTAGCTAACCGTAGGATCTATGGCGCACCAAGATTGACTCATGAGCTCAGAGATAGCGGTATTAACGTCTCAAAAGCGACCGTACGTAAGTCGCCTGATGGCAGAGTTATCCATTAGTGGGGCTTGCGGAAGAGCTAAGACGATCACGACTCGACCAGATAGACACGCCAGGAAGAGTTCTGATCTAGTTGAGAGAAACTTCTCCGTCGATGAAACAGACAAGCTATGGGTGAGTGACCTGACCTACATCGGCACAAGAGAAGGCTGGTTGTATTTGGTGTGCATCATGGACGCGATTCAAGTAAGGATCCTTGGGTATTCGATGAGTGATTCAATGGACCTCCAGATGTTCATCGATTGCCTCGATAAAGCACGATCTACCAGGGGAAAGGTATTGATGTCAGATACCATTTTTCGCATCGACCATGGATCTCAATACACAAGTAATGAGTTCAGAGAGATGCTACGACTCTCTCAGTTCTTATAAGTCGATGGGGAACGTTGGGGATTCACCGTTAACCGGCTAATCGTGAGGCTCCATTCCCGCGAATCAATTTGCCTCGATTAGCAGGTTAACACGGCATTATCCGGGCGCGAATCGAAATATTCGACTGGATCCAATGGTACAACCGGAAGAGGAGACATTCAAGTATTGGTGATATTTCGCCAATTGATTTTGAAAAGTCAGCTATGGTGAAAGCTGCATAGATAAGCAGAGTTCCGTTTCGCGTTTGGTGAGTAATTCCAAAGATTCTCTTCAATGAGGTCCGGTGTAGTCTCACCGGAAGCCTTCTTTGCTCTCCGATCGTTGTAGACCCAATTATTAAGAGTTGCCTCCGAGATACCCAACTCTTCTACCACCTGCTTAATGGATCGATTTCCAATCTCTACAAGTTTGACTGCGTCACTTTTGAAATCCGAGTCAAACTTTCTACGAGGCGTTGCCTCTTTTGGATGCAATTCTCCCATGACTACCATTCTCCTTTGATTTAGGGAGAGTCGTGTCGCGTATCGTGAGAAGGTTCACATCGCTATCAATTTCGATAGAGTAACTTGTAAAAAGGGATCGGTGAGCACCTCTCTACTCCGCCGTTTCAATCTCCGTCAAGTTTACTGAATGATCATGAAGGGCATTGATCGAGATCTGCTTATCCTCAATTAGCGAGCGAATCCATCTCTCGGATTCGGTTACATGGATCGTGGATGCTGCGGAAGCCAAGGTAGGGTTCCGGTCAGCCAGCGCATCTACGATCCTTCGATGCTGTTCCAGTGTAAACGACTGTACGCCACCGATATAAATTCCCCTCCAGATACGTGCCCGGATTGCTTTATTTGACAGCCCTCGCATCAGGGCACACAAAGTCATATTTCCAGTAACCGCCATAATTTGTTCATGAAATTCGTAGTCGAGAACGATGAGATCTTCCACATTGCTTGCTTCGTACATAAGATCAAGGCTTCGACGCAGCTGCTCAACTTGCTCATCGTTTATCTTTAACGCCGCATGCGCGGTTGCAACTGGTTCAAAAAGGCGTCTTACTTCAAATATTTCGAGCAGAGTATCGCTCTTGGCCAAATCGACAACAAGTCCAAATCCACTCATCAAAACTTCTGGCCCCAGGTCTGAAACGTAGGTTCCGCTTCCCTTGCGTACTTCAAGAACCTTCAAGTGGACTAAGGCGCTAGTGGCCTCCCTCAACGAACTCCTAGAAAGGCCAAACTTAGCCGCTAGTTCAGTCTCCGAAGGAAGACGCTGACCTGACGCAAACTCACCGTTTGCTATCAAATCCATAATTCTTTCGATCGTCTGTACAGATCCGCTCATTTAGATGTCTCTCCGAAGGGCTTTTGGCATTCACTTTGCAGCGAAATATCGACACTCGGATCGATGCGATAGTCTCGGGCAACCTCGCTGAAAGCCGTCACCTTCGAACGTTAATTATACTTTCATCGACTTGGCTAATACCATCACCAAAGATGCGAAAGTCGAAACGCATTTTTCAACTCGTTAGCGTCCAAGAATTATAACCGTAGCTGCAGCAGAGTCATTTCGCAAATATCCCCCGGCATTTTCAGCCAATCCAATTCTTGCACCAATTACCTGCCTGTCACCGCCCCGTCCCCTTAACTGATCCGAAAGTTCCACGAGCTGAGCACAGCCAGTTGCACCGATCGGATGGCCCCTCGCAATCAGACCACCGCTTGGATTGACTGGGATCTTTCCTCCGATGGTCGTATCTCCCGCTCGCAGCATACGCAGGGCTCCTCCCTCATCAGCTAGACCTAATTCTTCAATTGTGATGAGCTCGGCGGGGGCTGCTCCATCGTGAACCTCAACGACATCGATATCAGCAGGGGATACACCTGCCTTCTCATACGCTTTGGTGGCGGCACGACGTGCCACCGTAGGCGTCTCTTCAGCTCTCTCTTGTCCAGAGAGAAGGACACTCGCCAAAACTCTAACTCTGGAGTCAGTCCTTCGAGATTTTGCAAATTCGGAACCGGTTACGACTAGAGCTGCTGCGCCGTTACTAATCGAAGAGCACATAAGGAGTGTCAATGGACCGGTAATAACGCGACTTGCCAAAACCTCTTCAACCGTTGTGCTCTTTTGAAATTGAGCACTTGGGTTACTCAATGCGTGACGCCTGTTTTTTACTACTACCTCTGCGAAGTCGTCCTCGGTAGCGCCGTAACGACTCATGTACTCCTTTGCCATCGATGCATATACATCCATAAAATACGAACGATCAATCGATGCGCCGTCACTTTCAATTGGTGGTGGCCACTCCAGGTCGATCGCTGTGCCAATGGCGGCAAATGATGTAGCTTTATCGAGATGTGTCATCTTCTCAGCGCCAACGACGAGAATAACTTCGTAGGCGCCGGAATCTATCAACTTATCTGCCAGAAAGAAGGCTGAACTACCCGAGGCACATGCATTTTCAGTGTTGATAATAGGCTTACCAAGGAGGCTGCTTCTCTTGAGACTTGCCTGTCCTCGGATCATCTCTTGGCCTGTAATTAGTCCACCGACTGCATTTGAGAATATGACGGCGTCAACTTCGTTGGTGTAAATCTCTGCATCTGCTAGGGAAGCTTCAATCACTTGAGAGCACATCTGTTCCAACGAACGATCCTCTTTGGTGAATCGAGTCATCGAAGTACCGATGATGTAGTTAGAGCCAGCCATTTCGACCTTCAATGCTCAGCAGATGGACGAGAATTGACCTATCCAACGATCTTTGAAGGCACGAGTGATCACTCGTGCCTTCAAATCCGAAAGTTCGGACTACTGGCCTCACGGCGAGCAAGTCATTCCTCCATCGATCACCATGACGGAGCCGTTGCAGTACGTCGCTTCATCGGATGCAAGGAAGAGAATTCCATTTGCAATCTCTTCAGGTTTGCCCATCCGCCCCGATGGATTCCATTGGAACCTATAGTCTTCACCATTTAGGTAGTCGATGTACTCTTCCACCATCGGCGTCTCGATATATCCCGGACAAACGACGTTAGAACGAATGTTGTCCTTAGCATAGGCCGTAGCTAGTGAGCGAGTGAGATTTATTATTGCCCCTTTAGCAGTGGTATATGCGTGCGCATCTGGATTTCCTACGATACCAAGCACGCTCGAGACGTTGACGATCGCTCCGCCACCACGCTTACGAATCTCTGGAATTGCGCGCCTCGTGCAATTTACAACCGAGTCGAGGTTGATCGCCATAACGTGGCTCCACTCCTCAACCGAACTCTCATCGATAGCAAGCATGCTATTCGGACGTACTTCTCTATATGAGTAGCCAACTCCTGCACAATTTACTAGGATGTCAAGACCTCCGTAGGTCGAGATCGCAGTGTCGATCGAGGCCGCCGAACCCGCATCTTGCGATAAATCAGTAGCAACTGTGACTATCGTGCCACCGTTCTTCTCTATTACTTTCTTCAGGTCGGCGAGCTTAGATTCACTCCTTCCAACCCCAACGACTTTGGCCCCCTCTGCAGCAAAGCGTTCAGCGGCTGATCGGCCAATGCCACTACTTGCCCCCGTGACAACAGCGATCTTGCCCTCTAGTCTCCCCGTCATATATCCCCCTTCAATTCGAACATGTTCGATTCTGCATATGGCTTAATGCCCCATCTTTCGAAATGGCTTGACGGAACCACATGCCATATGTAGAATGAGTAAATAGTAGTCATCCTACAACTTGTTGTCAAGACAAATTGACTACGAAGGGGGAGTTGAATGGGTTTCGATACTTCGGATGTACGTCGAATACTTGAGGCATTTGAAGCTTCTAACTGGGAAAACATACACCTAAGTACTTCGGATTTCGAGATTAAAATTAGTTCAAAATCAGGTACGATCGACGAAAGAGAGGAGATCGTATTCGAACGAGAAGTAACAAAGTCATCCTACAACTTGGGTGAAAGAGCGACGATTGGCAATGACACCGAAGCTGAATCAATTCCAGCTGAATTACAAATCTCCCAGAGAAACTTGAACAGAGATCACAGTGCGTCAGATCTGGTTCGAATCACGGCGCCGACTGTAGGGATCTTTTGGGCTTCACCCAGTCCCGGAGCACCCCCCTTTGCAAAGGTAGGGCAGCTTCTAGAGCCGGATAGCACAGTAGCGATCGTTGAAGTTATGAAGCTGATGAACCACATCAAAGCAGGCGTTTCAGGAAGGGTAGTCGAGACAGTTGCACAAAATGGAAAGGCAGTGGAGGCAGGAGACGTTCTCTTCCTAATCGAAGTCGAAAGCGACGATCTCTCACGGGGCACAAATTGATTTCGAAGGTTTTAGTTGCAAATCGGGGAGAGATCGCGGTACGCATCATCCGTGCCTGCTTTGACGAAGGATTGATAAGTGTTGCTGCACTATCTGAAGCAGATCTGGACAGCATGCCAGCACGGTTAGCAGATGAGGTAATTTGTATAGGTGAACCGAGCGCGAGTGCGAGTTACCTCTCCGTTGGAACCCAAATCTCTGCCGCGATACTAGCTAAGTGTGACGCCATCCACCCCGGATATGGATTTCTCTCTGAACAACCGGCGCTAGCTGAGGAGGCGAATCGATGGGGAATCACCTTCGTTGGTCCGAGTGCCGATGCCATTCGACGCGGCGGAGACAAGGTAGCAGCACGAGAGCTTGCCCGTTCCCTAGGAGTTGCCGTGGCTTCGGGTTCCGACGCAGTCTCTTCAGTAGATGAAGCTGAAAATATTGCCAAGGAGCTCGGATATCCTCTGCTTCTGAAGGCAGCTGGAGGCGGCGGGGGGAAGGGGATGCGCCAAATTCACAACTTGGATGAATTACGAGCCGGATTCGCACAAGCATCCAATGAAGCACGTGCCGCCTTTGGCGATGACAGGATTTACATAGAGCGTTACGTCGAGAATGCACGCCACATCGAAGTGCAGATTATGGCAGATCGCTTCGGTAAGGTAGTCCACCTCGGTGATCGAGACTGCTCCTGCCAGCGTAGGTTTCAGAAGTTGGTCGAAGAGGCGCCGGCAACGATCATAAGCGAAACTGTTCGACGAGAGTTAGCCGAAGCTGCGATATCACTGTTATCAGCCCTCGATTACGTTGGAGCAGGTACGGTCGAATTCCTCTATGATCTCGACCGCGAGTCGTACTTCTTTCTAGAGGTAAATACCCGCGTTCAAGTGGAGCATCCTGTAACAGAGATGGTTACCGAGATCGACATTGTAAGGGAGCAACTTCGGGTTGCAGGAGGGGCACCCCTTTCTTTCTCGCAATCTGATGTAAAGATCTCGGGCCACGCTATCGAATGTCGAGTCAACGCAGAGTCGGCCCTAAACGGATTTACTGCATCGCCTGGTTTGATCACCTCCTGGACGGCGCCGATGGGAAGCGGTGTGAGGGTAGACACTCACTGCTACAGCGGATATAGAGTCTCCCCCTACTACGACTCGATGCTAGGAAAGCTAATATGCCACGGCAATACCCGATCAGAGGCGATAACCAAGCTTCTTAGGTCCCTAACACACTTCGAAGTTGAGGGAGTGGCTACGACTATCGACCTGCACCGCTCGATTATATCCTCGAGAGAGTTTGGAGAAAATCAGTTCACCACCGTTTGGCTAGAGAGAGCATTTCTACCCAGATTTTTAGCTGCTAATTCTGGGTCAAACTTCGACCCCCTAGGAAAATAGGAACTTTAATGAGCCATATCGAATTCGTTGATCAGACTTTAAGGGACGGCCAACAGAGCCTTTGGGGTATGCGAATGCGCACCGGAATGGTAGCGGAAGTAGCTGGATTGATCGACAAGGCCGGTTTTAGGACCGTAGATGTAACGGGTAGCTCGATGTTTGAATGCATGATTCGCTACTCCAGAGAGGATCCATGGGAAGGGTTAGATCTTTGGCGGAGTTGGATGCCAAACTCTAAACTACGTGCTGGTTCAAGGTCAAACTGCATCGCAAAATTCGGCCTGACACCCGATTCGCTGATGGACCTTTGGATTCAGACTTTAGTCAAGCACGGTATCAATTCATTTTGGATCTACGACTGCCTCTTCAATATGGACAAGATGGAGAGGTTATGCAAAGTGGTATCGGATGCCGGGGCCGAAGTCGTCCCATCGGTCATGTATGGCATCAGTCCCGTGCACACCGATGAATTCTTTGCAGAGAGGGTCGCCGAGATGGTGTCTTGGGGCTTTGTGGACTCAGTGTACGTAGAAGATGCTCCAGGAATTCTAACCCCCGAACGAGCGACTACTCTTTTTCCAGCTTTAGTAAAAGCTGCTAACGGCACGCCTCTCGAGATGCATTGCCACAATACCGTCGGAGTTGCGCCAAGAAATTACATTGAAGCAATTGCAGCAGGAATCAATATCCTCCACACGGCCTCTCGGCCACTCGCAAATGGTCCATCACTTCCGTCAACCGAATCCATGGTTGCAAATCTAGATTGGCTAGGCCACACCCATGGAATCAACGAAGAGCTCCTTGAGCCTATTGCCGCACACTTCGCTCGTGTAGCACAGCAAGAGGGTCATCCAATTGGCCACGTTAATGAGTACTCCGTCTTCAACTACAAGCACCAATTACCAGGTGGGATGACTGGAACCCTCAAAGCCCAACTTGCTCAGTACAACATGGCGGACCGACTCGATGAGGTACTTGAAGAGGTAGTTCAATGTCGAGAGGACTTGGGCCATCCAATTTCAGCTACTCCATTTTCACAATTGATGGGAATTCAAGCGGTACTAAACGTAGTGACAGGGGAACGCTACTCGATAGTGCCCGACGAGGTAATTATTTACGTCCTTGGCCACCTTGGTAAGGCACCAGCACCATTCAATGAGGAGGTCAAGGATCGAATCTTGGATTCGACTCGGGGAAGAGAGATGCAGGATTGGGAGCCTCCGCAACCCTCTATTAAAGAGTTAAAGCGAGAATACGGCGATGAAAAGATCTCCGATGAGGAGCTTCTCATGCGATACCTAGCACCTGCAGATGATCTTGAAGCAACCAGGTCAAAGGGTCCTGTTCCTCGCAACTACATATTCAACGAGACATCCTCCCTGAAGGATCTTGTCGAGGATATGTTGGCAATGAAGAGGCCTAAATACCTTCGAGTGAGCAAGGAGGATTGGACTATCACGTTGCGACGATAGAGCTTTACAGTTACAAAACACTTATAACAAGCCTAAACAAGAAGAATATCGAGGGGGAATATCGATGGGTCAACCAAATACAAACGACTCCAAGTGGGGGAAGAAGGCGATGACGCCGACTGTGGAGTTCTACCACAATCGCATCCGCGAGCTAGTAGCCGAAAGGTTTGCATCGTCAGGCAAACCATGGAACGATGTCGTGGTAGATCCAAATCTTGAATTTACAAAGGCCGACTTTGAAAAGATCGAGGCCGAGCTACTCGCAACTGGGTATCGATTTGAGATGTCAGCTCAAATATCGCAACAAGAAGAGCCCGATAAGTACAAGTCGCTGGTCGGAGTTCAAGATTCCGGAAACCGCGAAAGGGACGAAGAGGGGCGAGAGGTCGTAGGAACCGGGGACAACGTCTTCAATGCTAAAGCCAACGTCATTGGTACGGCACGAATGATCTCCAACGTCGAGATCGTCATGGAGATGCTCATAAATGGCGTACCCGATGGAACTATCGCCATCATCGACGACTCAGGTGGCACTCTAACAGCGCCAATACTAGAGGGCTTTGCTGGTGTCGTATGCATGGGGGGAACCGTGCGATCACACCTTGGAATCTTGACCCGAGAATACGGGGTTCCTTGCCTGATGGCCGCCGAACTCGATGGTCTAAACGATGGCGACACCATAGAGGTTGAATTTGCTCGGCAAGGGGAACAGGCAAATGGAGGCGACAGCAATTCACGCCGTCGCATCTGGAAGATTGAAGAATTAGGGGGAAAATAATGCCTACAAAGAATCACAGCTATGCCGAGTTGCTCGAGCTCAACTCATGGATCAGAAAGTGCAGCGACACCTTTTTTTGGCTTTGTACCACGCGTACTGTTCAAGAGTCAAAGCTATTTCCAGTCAATCCCTATATCGCCCTCTCCTATTTAAATGCATGGTATCGCTACCCACAACTCCTGCGAAAGCTAGAAGAGCACATGTCTGCCGAAGATATTGGTGATAGAGCTCGAGAGGTAACGACCTACGCCAATGCAATTGCAAATGGAATCATCCCTCAATTCTATCTAGGCGGGCGACAGATCCTCATTGACATGGGGATGATTAGTCCTACGGACGCCCTCGACGACGTTGCGTACGTTCTGGACTTTTCTCGAAGACTAAACCTCTCCTATCACAGAAACCATGCCCACATCCTCGCTAGTGATGCAAACCAGAGAATGCAACTTTTACCTGAGCGTGTGGTACAAGTCTTCGAAGCAGATGCTTTTCCTGTAAAGCCGGGCGACCGCCTACATACGGCGGTAGTAAAGTTCCTAGCTCAGATCTCTCAATATGCGTTTCTCTCGCATGCAGAGTGTCGCCTAGGTATCCACAACTCTGGCCCCTATATGGTCGGTGAAAACTCGGAGATGCTGGTAAGGGATTTTGTAGACCTCGCGGAGGGAGATCTACCGTGGCTCGATGGGGTCGCCTCTGCTGTCTCCTATAACAACCTGACAATTCCAGTAATCCTGAAGGACACCCACTTTCATATCGTCGACGACTGGGCATCATTTGAAGCGACTCCAGCTTACGACCACGCCAATATGGCCGCAGTGGGCGTCTACACCTCTGACTATCTTTCGGGGGGATACCTGCCAGTAGCAATGGACAGTCCCGATACCTTGGCTGAATTCCTTGAGAATGAACGAGAAGTCCTTCGAAAGGCCACCTCTGACCTTTGGAAGGTCATGGCAACATGGAGTAGAGATCAATTGATCGACGCAGGTCTACTCGTCTACTACAACGTTCCAAAGGACCTATTCCACATAGCAGGCATCTATGAACAGGAAGATTGGTTCACAGTCGAGGAGAGGGCTCAACGCTTCAAGCCTCTTATGAACGACGAATATGGCAGGGATCTTATCGCAGAGCTAGTTGGATATATCTCCCTTTCATCTCAGCAAGGGAACGAGTACGTGATGAGTAAGTACTCGATGGCGAGGGGCGATATGTGGTCAACCATTCCATATTCAGTACTTAGTGATGATGAATTTACCACTTCAGTCGGACAAATCAGAGGGGGAAGCACCTCGCTACCGGCAAAGGCTGGCCTCTATACGACCACAAAGGGCAAGTTGACGCAGGAGCAGGCGAATGCTGAGGCTAAGAAACTCGACTGTCTAGTCTTCGAGGATAAGTACCGCTTTCTAGATGACGAGTGGATGAAGTTGCATCCAAACGATCCGAGGGCCCAGGAACTCTATCTCTATTCGCAGAGAAACTCTCGAACCCTAAAGGGTAAGGGGGCATCGCTTCTTAGGGGGGACTTTATCTCGCCGGAGGATAAGTAGTGGTCAAGTACGAAAGGCTCTAGATGGAAATTGGAGATCTAATACGTCAGGCGGCTCGTCGGCACGGCGATGCGCCCGCCATAGAGTGTGAGGAAAGGGTCTTAAGCTTCAACCAGTTCAACGATGCTACCGACCGGCTTGGAAACTCCCTTCTCAAATTGGGTCTTTTGCCTGGCGACCGGGTGGGAGTCCTTCTTCCAAATGGGATCGAAGGACTCATCGTCTACTACGCGCTAGCTAAATCTGGACTCGTAAGAGTCTCGCTAAATCACAGGGACTCCCATCAAGATCACCTTCACCGTATCGCTGACTCTGAAGCGAGGGCCATGATTTCGGAGGATGCTTCTAGCTTTCCAGTTGAAGTATCGATCGACCTTGAACAGCTCGAGAAATTGATCTCGGATGGGTCGCCGATCGCCTGTGACGTGGGGCGTTCTGCTCAAGCACCCTATCGAATTGGCTACACCGGAGGTACTACTGGTCCACCGAAGGGCGTAGTACTTACGATGGCAAATGAATACGCTGAGATAACCAACTATCTCATCGATCTCATTCCTGGAATCGGAACGGGAGATGTAATGGTGCACGCAGCACCCGTTACCCATGCGAGTGGATCGTTCTTTCTCCCACACTTAATTCGTGGCGCTAAAAACATCATCCTTTCCAAATTCGAGCCGTCTCGTTACTTAGAGGCGCTCGAGCAGAGAGGAGCAACCAGCACATTTTTGGTACCAACGATGATATCGATGGTCTTAGAAGAGCCCAATATAAATGACTTGGACTTTTCAAAGCTTAAAAGACTCTGCTACGGTGCTTCCCCAATCGCGCCCTCTGTGGTTGAAAGGGCGGAGGCGGCATTTGGTAAGATCTTGACGCAAACGTATGGCCAGTCCGAGGCGCCAATGACCCTAACTCTACTCAGGCCAGAAGAGCACCATCGCGTCGGTTCGGCTGGGGAGCCCTACTCCATGGTAGAAGTTCGAGTCTTCGACGAAGAGGACAAGGAACTCCCCATCGGGGCCGAAGGAGAGATAGTTGCTAGGGGCCAGATCGTAATGAGTGGCTACTGGAAGCGCGCAAATGAAACCGAAGAAACTCTTCGGGGAGGGTGGTTGCACACCGGCGACATCGGTCGAATTGACCAAGACGGCTTTGTCTACCTTCTCGATCGCCGCCACGACATAATCATTAGCGGTGGCTTTAACGTCTACCCCCGTGAGGTGGAGGATGCACTTCAGTCTCATCCAATGGTGAAGGAGGCTGCCGTAGTCGGTGTAGCAGACGCCAAGTGGGGCGAGGCGGTTAAGGCAGTGGTTTCGGTTCGGGGCGAGACGAGCGAAGAGGAGCTACTTAGCTTCGTTCGTGAAAGGGTAGCTAGGTACAAGTGCCCACGCTACGTGGAGATCTGGGAGGACCTCCCCAAAAGCTCCGCAGGAAAGATCCTCCGTAAAGAGGTAAGAGGCCGCTTGAAGGCCGCAGAGGTCCAAGAAAATTAGATGAAATAACCGGAGGTATATATGGACGTCGATCTTCTATCTTTGCATGGGCTGGGAGTCAAAAAGGCTGGGGGGATCGAAGAGATCGCCAAGATCATGGGGCTAACCTCCAATCAAGTCGAGTCGGCCTTCAAAACGGCACAGGCCGAAGGATTGATCGTTGGGGCACGAGGAAACTTTATGTTGACGCCCTCAGGCCATCAACATTTGAACGAGAGCTATGCCGTTGTCTTCAAGGATCTTCGCGAAAACGAAGCCCTTAATAAGTCGTACGAGAGGTTCGAGGTTATCAACAAGAGGCTGCTCGCGCTATTTACGGCTTGGCAAAGTGTCACTAAGGCTGGAACGTCGGTTCCCAACGATCACAGCGACTTCGAATACGACAACCGAATATTCGACGATCTAGGTGGTATTCACGAACGTTCACAACCAATTATTGCCGCCTTCTCTAAAGAAGTTCCCCGCTTCGCCCTTTATGAAGAGCGACTAAGCGACGCATATGACAAAGTACTTAGCGGTCAAAGCGAATACGTCAGCGGCGTTCGCATAGACAGCTACCACACAATCTGGTTTGAACTACACGAAGACCTTCTCCGCCTCCTAGGTCGAACCCGAGAGGAGAACTAACTATGCCTTTGGCTGAAAATCCAATCGTTCTCGATGGTAGCGTCGAGCTTTCAAAGAATGACATAGGGGGAAAGGCGTGGAGTATCGCTCACATGGCTGCCCTAGGAATACGAGTACCACCGGCATTCGTCCTACCAACTTCTACCTGTTGGGCATATCTAAATGGAGGAATGACGCTCTCTGAAGATTCCAAACGCGCGCTTCGAGAGGGGATTGCGTACTTAGAGGAATCTCTGCATAGAACCTTTGGCCGAGGACCTAGCCCCCTATTGGTTTCAGTAAGGTCAGGCGCACCGGTCTCCATGCCGGGGATGATGGATACAGTTCTAAACCTAGGAATCGACCAAGTAGTTGAAGACAAACTTGCCGTAGAATTTGCAGACGAGGCCTTCGCACGAGAGGTTCATTGCCGCTTCATCGAATCCTATGGAAGGATCGTTCTAAAAGCTGAGGTCGAGCGCACTCCACAGTCATCCCCTAAGGAGCTAACGGAGCAGATCGCTAACCAGGTGGATCGTCAGGTACCCACCGATCCATGGGAACAACTCTTTGGAGCAGTAGCTGCGGTCTTTGAATCATGGCAATCACCGCGAGCGCGCACCTACCGCCGCCATTGGTCGATCTCAGATGAACTTGGAACCGCTGTAACAATACAGGCGATGGTCTTTGGAAATCGTGATGAAGTCTCTGGTACAGGTGTGATCTTTAGCCGAAACCCAATGACTGGCGAGGGTGCGCCGTTTGGAGAGTACCTCAGTAGAGGCCAAGGAGAGGAGGTGGTCTCGGGTGAGCGCACTCCACAAAACCTTTCACGACTAGCCGAGCAGATTCCCGAAGTTTGCCGCGAACTTCTAGCTACTGCGTCCAAATTGGAAAAGGACGCGCGCGATATCCAAGACATTGAATTCACGGTTGAGTCAGGGACTCTCTACTTTTTGCAATCACGAGTAGCTAAGCGCTCGCCCCGTGCTGCAGTTAAGTGTGCAGTCGAGATGGCTGAGGCTGGATGGATAACCCGTGAAGAGGCACTTTCAAGGGTCAGTGCCGACCAAGTGAAGATACTTCTACGGCCATACTTAACCGAAGAGTACCTCGTGAATGCACAAATCGTAGCCCAAGGCCAACCATCCTGTCCAGGAATTGCCCAAGGCATAGGGGTAACCGGAGCCGATGAAGCGGTCGCAAGGGTGGGCGATGGTGAAGCCGTGGTACTCCTCGCGCACAATACTAGCCCGCAGGATCTACATGGCATGATCGTCTCGTCTGGAATATGCACTGAAGTTGGCGGATCAACGAGCCACGCCGCGGTGGTCTCAAGGCAACTCGGTCGTCCCTGCATCGTCGGATGCGGTAACGAAGAGCTCTCAGCCCTTGAGGGTAAGTTCATAACCGTAGATGGGTTCAACGGAGTTATTTACGTGGGTGTAGATTGGCTCCCTAAGGCAAAGATTGACGAGGACCCTGACTTAAGTACCTTGCTTGCGTGGGCTCGCGAAGTCGCGCCTATCAAAGTGTCTACGCCAGATGTAACTACGAATTTTTTAGATCTAGACCTTCAAGGGATAACTGAGTTAGACCAGGTCGTATCCTACGTCGGCGATCGACGTCAGGTGAGAAGCACTCTTTTTGAGACACTCGAAGGTATCGAGGCGGCGATGAATATCGAAGGCATCGAGATAGTCACCGAACAACCCTTGGTGGCTCTTTTGATGGCTATGGAAGTAGCAAATAAAAGGAGCTCACAGAGATGAGGATAACGCCACCAATAGGTCTTCGATTATGACGAGAGCGGCGGTCGTTGACGTAGTCCGCACCCCATTTGCTAAAGGTCGAGAAAGTGGCTCCTTGGCGGGCGTACATCCCGTAGATCTTCTAGCAAGGTGCCTAACTGCGATCGTCGAGCGCAGCGGAATCGCTGCAGAATATATCGACGATGTGATAATTGGGTGTTCTTTACCGGTCGCCGAGCAGTCTGGCAATATCGCTCGGAATGCAGTACTTGCAGCGGGCTATCCCGAGACCGTTCCCGCAGTCTCAATCGACCGCAAGTGCGGTTCGTTCCAACAATCTATGCACTTTGCGGCCCAAGGGATTATCTCTGGGGCATATGACGTCGCAGTTGCCGGTGGGGTTGAGGTAATGGGGCTCGTACCGATGAAGGCTAATCGAATGGGAAAGGATGAAAAAGGTCCAAGCTTTCACAGACGCTATCCCGCTGGACTCATTTCGCAGGGTGTCTCAGCAGAGCTCATCGCTTCTCGGTACAATATTTTGCGGCAGCAGCTAGACGAGTACTCCCTGCGGTCACATCAATTGGCAGATGGCGCCATGAAAACTACCTCCAAGATTGCATCGATGGTTGCAATTGAAAACTCCGGACGAATAGTCGAGAGTGACGAAGGAATTCGTCCCACTTCAACTTTTGAGGCCCTATCGTCGCTTCGGCCCGCCTTCTACTCACACGAAATGGCCGAGCGCTTCCCCGAGATCGAAGAGTGGAGGATCACAGCGGGAAACTCCTCTCAGATCTCCGATGGGGCTGGGGCTGGGCTAATAGTAAGCGAAGACTTTGCAAGGGAAAATGGCTTGAGTGTAAAAGGGTATCTCTCGAACTTTTCCGTGGTAGGCGATGATCCAATCATGATGCTAACAGGAGTAATACCGGCTACTCGGAAACTGCTCGAGCGGAGTGGTTTAGAGATAATGGATATCGACCTTTTTGAGGTAAACGAGGCCTTCGCCTCGGTGGTGTTAGCGTACGCCAAGGAGTTAGAGGTGCCCCTGGATCGCCTAAATGTAAGTGGCGGTGCTATCGCCTATGGCCACCCAGTTGGAGCTTCGGGAGTCCGCCTCTTCACTCAGATCCTCGATGATTTGGCTCAACGAGGTGGGGGGAGGGGAGTTGTCACCATGTGCGAAAGCGGAGGGATGGCAAATGCCACTCTAGTTGAGGTAACTGACGGATGAGAATTTTGAACGAAAAGGAGTACGAGTAATGCTTGAGGGAGCTTTCAACTTTCGAGATTTGGGCGGAATAAAGACAGCAGATGGGGCAGAGATCGCCTACGGCAAGCTCTTTAGAAGCGACAGCTTGCAAGAACTAACTGCGAGCGACGTAGAGGTTGTTAGTAACGAGCTTAAGGTGAGGTGTATCGTAGATCTTCGCTCGACGCGAGAGGCTGTTACCGAAGGTAGGGGACTGTTAGGACGTATTCCACTCTGCTACATTAATCTTCCACTCATAGACGTAGATAGCCCGCATGGAGATCCGGGGGAACTAACTGTAAATCAGTACCTTGATCATCTCGAGACCGATGATAACCTCGTCCTTGCCATTAACTTACTTGGATCATTAGTCCAACTTCCAACTGTCGTTCACTGTGCAGCAGGTAAAGACAGAACAGGAGTCCTAGTCGCCCTAGTTCTCCTCCTACTTGGGGTCCCGCAGGAAGCTGTAGCGCACGATTACCTAAGAACCACCGAGAATATGGACCGTATCGTGCAACGCTTTAAGAAATGGCCGCGATACGCCCACAACATGGAGACTCTTCCCCCAGAAATATATAGTTGTGAACCTAAAACCATAGAGATATTCTTTCGTGAACTTAACTCTCGATACGGTGGAGCTGAAAAGTGGGCTGAACAAAAGGGAGTCTCCTCTGACGCAATCGAGCAGCTGAAGATAAATCTTTTGGGGTAGAGCACCAAATAGCCATCGAAGCAGCGATCGATTCCGATATCAACCACGAACAAGAGAGAGATAAAGGTAAACAATTTAAATTCAGCCGGAAAAGCTATTTGGCCTCAGGTTTTGCACAAAGGTATTACTTATCATTAAACAGGCGGCCGAGCACTTTCGACAATCAATAGCAAAAACTTCGGATCTCAAAGGGAACCACCCTAATACGGCACCGGGTCTCATATCTGTAGCTTACCCAAGGTATTACGGATCTGCCAAGAGCCTAGGTCGAGACAAAGGTCCAATTTCAAAAGAATGCAAACCGAGCCAATCGTCTTTTCACATCACTTCGCATTCAATTCGTCCAAGTACTCACGTAAAGAAATACCTGCGATCTTATGCACCTAACGGGGTCCTGTCAGTAGATTCTTCACCTCAAATCACAGAGCCGATTAGATCGATCGCACTTGGTGTGGAAGTTCGGTGTTAATCGAAAGTACGGAAGTCACCCTCTCACGCCGCTTTCGTCAGATCAGCTGATGACGACAAAGACGATAGACAAGGCGCGCGAAGATAGGAAGCATTAAGGGTTGAAGTTCAGACTTCAATAATTCCCCAAGAATAGATAGTCAACGAAAAAAGATGTCCTACATCTGTACTGACTCATAGGTTCAACTTTTGGGTAATTGCGACCTTCGATTTATAGAGATGCCTAATAAAAAAATGACACAAGGGCACTTAACACCATTTCAAGATGTCTATTCGCCGATTGTGTAAAAGCGAAACAACTTGGTGTTGAACTAATCGTAGATAAACATAATTTCTCACTTGACACCAAGTTGTCCGATCACTAAGCTTCAAACGCGCGGTAGGAAAGGTCATTCGGATGAGGAGATCACCAAATACGCGGACCCTATACCTTCTTCGCAAACCAAAAATCTTTACATTCCGGGGGGAATTATGACTGACACCGTTCAGGAGACCGTAGTAGCACCACCAGCACCAACTGGTGATCCAGCAATGATAGGGTTACCGTCATTCATTGTGGGAGCGACCGCGTTCGCACTTGGAGCAGTTGGCTACATACCAGCAGCTGGTTCAGGAGGGGTGTTGCCAAACATCATTACCGCCACGGGCATTGGACTACTCGTTGCAGCAGTTTGGGCAACGCGTCTAGGACAATCGGCTGTTGCTAGTCTCTTTGCGATATTCGCAGGATTTTGGCTTTCGTATGCTGCGCTACTACTCGGCCTAGATCATAATTGGTACGCAATTCCAGCCGCTGACGTAAAACAAACTATAGTTACCTACCTTGTGGCATGGGCAGTCCTGATCGGAGTCCTAACGCTAAGTACGCTGAGATTACCTATGGTATTTTCAGCAATTCTAGCTCTAGTGGAGATTGCACTTCTATTTATACTCGCGGGCACGATTCAGGGATCGAATACATTAACCCATATCGGAGGATACATCGTCTTTGCCTTCTGTGCCCTTGGACTTTACGCCTTTGCAAGTGCTGCAATGATTTCAACTGGGGGGAAGGGTCTTTCACTTGGCAATCCAATCGTAAAATAGCTCGGAGGATGAAGGGCAATGGTTTTCCAATTACGAATATTCGCCCACTTAATAGACCATTGCCCTAATCGTATTACCGCGACACGGCGAATAACATCAACATACTCGCAATGCGCGATCCTACCGTTGAGTAGGATCGCCACCGATAAAGTGTCAGAACCCGAGGAAGAAATCACCGAACCCGACGATCTGATCACTGAGCACCGGCGGATCCGGTCTCGAGCCGATCAGCATTCGGGAGGCTATTTGGGTAGCAGATTAAGGGCCAGTGCCGACGTCGGAAGGATTGGGTCATTGAAGATCTGATTCGCGCGATGGTAAACAATGCAACTTGGGCTAATCGAATTGCTCAGATCGAAGCCTGATGTACGCTTTGAACAGTTAGCACACTCAGCGCCGTTAGGAAAGCAATGGTGAAATCAGCATCTATTGAACATGCATAGGTCCGTACGCGCGACATCGAGCGACTTTGTCGTGCCCTTGATTCATCAGCCTTAGAGTTATCGTTCAGTGCCAAGTTGCCACGAGCAACTGCCGAGAAGGTGCTCCCCCTCCTGGCTGATTAAATCAGCTTCTACTTCTTTTTTCCATTGGAAGATAGTTGCACTTGGTATCTTGCCTACTTTAGCAAGTTAGGAAAAAGCACCTCTTAGTATATTTGGATCTGAAAGGAGTGTCCTTATTTTTCTAATAACAGCTTCTTTTTGATCCTTTGGATAAAGTATCATCGTTCGCCGGAGTTCTCGCCCTATGGGGTTGTACATATTTTACTTGAGCTGATGCCAACCAGCCTGACACCTAGGGTGTCTGTCTTGAGTGCCGAGTTAGTGCTGGCCTTGATGCTGCGGGAACGAACCGCATCAAGGCCGAGAACAGGGGCGTCCTATTCAAGACGGACGCGGTCCGTCGCCGTCTTATTGATTTTCAACTCGATGATGTACTTTTTAGGAAATGTAATTGGCACTCGGACCGTGTTGCTTCTGATTTTACTCCCCGTAGACGCTCTGCTCTTAGCCATCTACTTCGGGTGGGTTTGGTCCGGTAATTGGACCAAGATGAAACTTCCTAGGGAAAGATCGACGGCCAGTTATAGCTGGTCTTGTGTAGTTCGGATTGTAAGACCAATTTTGCTTACGATGAAGTTGGTAAGCCACGACTAGCCCGAATGTCCTGCGTCGTCATTGCGTCGCGCAGCAACCGCTGGAACTGGCCCATCTTCCAGCCACTAAGAATGCCGTCATCAGTTAGAGGGGGAGAGTGGCCGACCGTCGACGTTTGCGAAACGGTTCGTATTGTGTCACCCAAGGTCCCCTTCGAAGCAGAATAAACCGAGTCTGATTGCATAGGTCACCGGCACGATTTTCTCTATGAAGTCCACTGTCCAAGAAGTCAGCCTGGTCGAAGCTCACGTCACTCAGACGGTAATAACGCGAATCAGTTCTTCGAGGCCGACGAAGTCATCCGGATTGCGCGTATAGAGTTCGAGGCCATTCGCGTGAGCGATTGCCGCGATGAGTAGATCGGCCATGCGCGATGGGTGCGTGCGACCAGTACTCGCAACGGCCGCAACAATCTGGCCAAAACTTCGCGCGGCGGCAGCGTCGAAGGGGATTGGCTCGAAGGTTGCTTCGGTTTGCTGCAGGCTCGCCTGACGAACAGATTGCTCGGTGACGGTGGATGCCAGAATGGGACCGGCGGCCAATTCGGCAAGCGTGATCGCGCTGACCGCGATCTCCTCGGGTAGGACTCTTTGCACCGAAGGATCATCCCAATCGATGACTACGGAAATATCAAGTAGCCCCGGATTCATCTAGAGATCCTGATTGATGAGGTTGTCGAGGTCGGCCCGAAAGAGCTTCGCATCGATACCGGGCCCAGTATCGATGAAATTTGCGATGCTGGATTTCGGTACCACGGTGCGTCGTAGCGTACGAAGAGGGAGCAATTCGGCTACTGGAACTCCGTTGCGGGTCACAACGAAACTCTCGCCAGCAACTACTTCATCGATCACTTTGGCGTTGTCATTGCGCAGTTCACGTTGAGCGATCGTCTTTGCCACGAGGAAAGTGTAGCAAATTATGCTACGAATTGCTACAGGTTAGATTACTACGTCCGAATACGGTTGCCGAACAAAGTGGTCCAAGTGGTCGAATTGCTCACCTACCAGAGAAGAGTCCTCTATTTGGAATCATTTCGGTTCTTATTGTGTCTCTCAAGGTCCGCTCGTTGTCTCTTTCACAACATTCTGCCCAGCAAACCCGCGACCTCTTTTCCGTTCACTCTCGTAGCTAACCTGACTTAACCTGAGGGACAGACATCGCGTCCATGCCATTCACGAGGGACTGCTCGGAGGAAGCGACAATCTACTTGGCAAGTTCTTACAACCCTTGAGTTGTATAACCTTTATATTGCATACTATCCTTACGTAGGAAGTGGATCTCGAATTCGTCGAGCGTTGGCTCTATGACATTGATCAGAGCTCCTACGAACAGGTTATTGCTGCTTTGGAGTGGCTCATCGACCGAGGACCACAGCTTGGACGTCCGTTGGTCGATACCGTAAAAGCATCACGTCACAAGAACATGAAGGAGTTGCGTCCAGGCTCTAGAGGGCGTTCAGAATTGAAGATTCTTTTTTGCCTTCGATCTATAACGAAACGCAGTTCCTCTAGTAGTGGGAGACGAATCGAAAAGTTGGAAGAAGTGGTGTCAAGCGAAGATCCCAGTTGCTGACAAGCGCTTTGATGACCACATTAGGAAACAGAAAGGAGGATCGAGATGTCAAAGAATTTGGACGACATGCTCGCAAGACGTCCCGTCAACCGCGAGGTTGTGGAGGAGCACAAAAAGCAAATGCTTAGCGAAGTCCGGTCTTACCGCCTTCGCGAGCTGCGCGAAGCTTCTGAGGTCACCCAGGTGGAACTCGCTAGTCGCATGAAGGTCAGACTGAATCGCGTTTCACGCATCGAACATGGCGACATCGAACGCGCACAACTCGATACACTACGCAAGTATGTCGAGGCAGTCGGCGATGAATTGAGAGTTGAAGTCGAGATTGGCGATGAACGTTTTTTGATCGCGTAAAAGAGGTCGAAATTATTACCCGGGCCGGATCAAACCGAGCTAGATCACGCGGTGATTTCGCTGAGCAGTGGTGTTACATTCTGTAAGTAAATAGCCACAACTTCTGGCGACGGCGTACACTCGCTTGAGCTTGCAATTATAAATGCTTGGGTAAAACCGCACTACGAATCGCAGATGCGACTCAAAATACTATTCAATGATCAGTTCATCAATAGTGAAATTCGTCTTCACTTTTTATACAATTCTTCACATTCCCGTAGGATTACAGCTTTTGTGCTGGCGAGTTCGCCAGCAGCTATCTTGCATCGCAACACCTTTTCGCCTCAATGCTTGCCAGATCGTGCTCGCATCCAAGCCAAGTAGGCCACCGACCATGTTCGGGGACCCTCCGGCCTGATAAGCCTAACCTTTGCGCTAGCTGTTCAGAAGTGAGTGGATGGGCGGTTTCAAGTAGACAACGCAACGAGTTCGGCAAGTTTCTCCTCAGGTACCTTATAGCCAAGGGTTTTTCGAGGTATGCCATTTAGGCTTCTTTGTATCTTTTGTAGATCTTTTGCAGAGAACTTATTGAGGTCTTCTCCCTTGGGGAGATATTGGCGAAGTAGGGCATTGGTGTTTTTGTTTCATTCCCTTTGCCAAGGGGAATGGGGATTGCAGAAGCCCTCTTGGAAACACCGGAGTAAATTGACCCCAGTTAGCTTGACCAAGTGGCCCCATTAATTACATGCTTATCTCAAATAAAATTTGTACATTTGCGGGTTCATCAAGTGCTCGCAACTAACTATTGCATTGGACTACACGTAAACAACCAGCACATGAATCAGTGGACTTTATTGGTTGCCAACTAATCGACTTGCTATCTCCAAGGCGTCCACTGGCCAAAAGCACTCTGGTCGCGGGCGATGGACGCCAGGACTTCCGACTTTAGGTCGGCAGTTCAAGACGGAGTCGACCCATTGGGATGGTATCGCGTCGATACCGTAGACAGCACCCAATAGCGCTCCACAAATTGCTGCATTGGTATCTGTATCTCCACCTCGCATAACCGTATCGACGACGCCTGTTTCAAAACTAGGAGCATTTAGCAATTGCCACAGCGCATTGCGAAATGCAATCAAAACCCAACCTTGTTGATGGACGTAGTCAGATGGTGGTCCTTCGGTAGCTCCTTGGATTACATCCATGAGTAAAGGATCGACTACTTGTTCGTGAGCCCACTTTTTGATCTTGCGATAGAGTGTCTCGCCGTCGCATCCAGTTGAAATAGCATGAGCAATAGCCATTGTGAAAAGCGAGTTGGATTGAAGGCATACCTGATTGGGATGAGTTATAGCGGCGTCTTGTATAGCCCATTCTCGAACTGTATCCAGAGAGTGGCTAGCGCCGAAAATACCCAAAGGGCTGATCCGCATCATGGCTCCGTTGGCCTGGCTGGCTGAGTTCGGATACCCTCGAAGACCAGAGGAAGTTGTCATACCGCAGTCAAAAGGATCGGAGTCTAACCAGAATTTATAGGCATTAAATGCAGCATTAGAATCATAGGTGCCACGCTCTAGCAACATCCGTGCCAAAAGAAGTGCCATCTCTGAATCGTCGGTTGGCTGACCGGCAATGGTGTTCCATGTGCCTCCATCAGACAATTCTCGTAAGCCATCAGGGTAGCGGCGTCTGATCTCCTCAGGAGACTGAAATTCGACCAGACTGCCTAGGGCATCCCCTGCGAGTTGACCAAGTAGACATCCCTGGGCACGATCTAATTGCATGATACTTCTCCTACGACTTTCAATAGCTGTTCCCGGATATCCTTCGCCGTTGCGCCTAAGTCAACGGTAGCAAATCGAATCTCATGGTTCTGGATTACAACGGATTCGTTAAATGAACTATCCACAGATGGATGAAGGAGCAACCCGGATGCATTTTCAGCGAAAGGATCGCCTCTTCCTTCCTGAGACCTCAAATAGGTGTAAATCTGATAAACGTAACCATTGCGTAGTGTCTCTTCGCGATACCAACCTCGCGTCACAACGGAGGTGAACTTTGTGTCAATTACGATGCGGCGTTCAGCTTTTTTGTGTTCGAGGATGATATCAGTTCGCATCGAGGGTAACACCTTGTCGATATCCTGGTTCCTTTTTTCAATCTGCCAGGTGTACGTTTTTCCAGCTTCGACGCGCCATCCCTGTGGAGAAAGCGTGACATCATAGAAACCCGCGATTCCTTTCTCATAGAGCTTTCTAATCCAGTGAATTTCCCTATCGGGCGACGATAGCATCTTTGCGCCAACGTTCTCTGTAGGCAATGCAAGGTTCAATGCAAGATGAGCCGCAGCTACCATAGACTGATCGCCAGAGTCGTGTCTTCCGAAGCGGTCGACTGAAACTTCGCTACGATTAGGTCGATCCCCGATCACGCCCATACGTCTCAAGCTTGTTGCCAATGACCGGCATCGATGTGCCAGTGCCTTACTGACGACTATCTTCGAAACTTCCTCAAGGGCTGTCCGAACGTAACGGTTTCGAGGCGTATCGATCGTCAACTCGTCGAATCGACAGGCAACCTTTCCTCGATCCAATAGTCGGTGCCTCTCAGTGGTCAGCAGATCAATCCGGCCTCGAAGGCAGCTAAGTACAGCCTCACGCGATTGATAGCCATAACTCAAGTTTCGCTGAAGGCGACGCTCAACACGCCGACACAGCAATTCAGCTACTAGATCGGCGATTTCGTCGGGATTGTCCTCTACTGCTACCTTTGCATTCTCAAGTTCTCTAAAAAGATCTGATGCATACAGCATGAGCAGCCAAAGGTTACGAACAGGGATGCGGCCTATGTAGCCAACCTCATCCTGAACATCTGTTCGCGAATCCATCGAAGCAAGTGTCAAGGTCAGAATCCCTCGAGGAGGCGTTCTTTGGCCTTCTTGGAGGTTGCGGGGGAATCGAACCAATACTCATCCAGTAGCGGGCCAATCTCGGTCTCTACTACTTGACAGAACCAGGCGCTAGGATCCTTAATACCGTTATCGCCCGTCGGAGTGACGTAACTATGTCCAACTCGATACTGAGGTCCGAGGCCAGAGTCCGCTGAGATCATTTCATTCAGCGCTGTAATGTTGCTTTCAATTCTGTCGAGTATTTGTGCATCGAATCCGTATCTAGTTTGAACCCAATCGCGCCATGGCTTACCGAGTTTGGGCTCTAAGTCAATGAAAGCAAAGCGGCGGCGCAAGGCCAAATCAACTAGAGCAAGTGATCTGTCGGCTATATTCATCGTGCCGATTACATAGAGATTTTTTGGGATGAAGACGCGCTCGCCATCGAACTGCCTATACGAGAGTTCGAGAGCCTCGCTAGGTGTCCTCTTATCTGCCTCAAGAAGTGTTAACATCTCACCGAAAATCTGGGCTGGGTTACCACGATTGACTTCTTCAATGACGACAACGTAATTAGAACCTGGATCATTTATAGCTATTTCTATCATCTCCATAAATGGGCCATCGACGAGACTGAGTTTCCCGTCTCCCATTGGCCGCCATCCTCGAATGAAATCCTCGTATGAAAGGTTTGGGTGAAACTGAACAGCCCGTACCTTGTTGTCGTCGCGCTGCCCAATCAAAGCAAATGCCAATCGCCTGGCCAACCAAGTCTTTCCAGTACCTGGTGGTCCTTGAAGGATAAGATTCTTCTTTGAACTAAAGCGATCTAGGATCTGCTGAAGCTTATCTCGCCCAATGAAACATCCATCGGCCACAATATTGTCTATCGAGTACGGAACGAGCGGGGCAGCGATGAATTCTTCTTCAGATGCGGCATTCGCTTCGTCGCCCGGCGCATCGGCTTCTGACTCGTTTGTGGTGTCAGAAGCCTTGCTATCTCCGTACAGCCAAGCCGCAAAGGATAGGTCCGGAAATGAATGTACAGGATAAGTGTCTTCCTTGAAACGAACCTCAAGCGTTTCCAGCACCTTTAGGAAATCAGTTGCATTGCAACGACGTTTGGGGCCATTCAGGTCGATGTGAATATTGAGCTTCTTTTCAATGTAAAGCCGAGACTGACCATCCAGGGTCGGAAAATTCCAGGGACGAATCCAGTACAGCCCCATTGTAAGGTTCCAACCGGTGTTTGAGATGTGGGTCGCTTTGTCATAGGCTAACGCAAAATTGGACTGGGATTCTTCATTGGGCGAATCAGCAAAGTCAATCGCCCGCGCAAAGACCTCCCAGAGGTTTTCAATGTCGTCTTGTTGACGATCTTTACCGTACCCATAAAACCATGACTTCTGATTATTGAGAATAGGAATTCCGTCGAACGAGTCTGGAACGGGCACCGAAACTCCGAGCAGCCGGGCGAGTTCGTTTGCAATTACCTTACGATTTGTTACTGTAATCCCTCGGTTGAATATACCAAAAACAGTAAATGGGCAAATGTCTTTCATTGGACCTATGGAACCGTCTGCGAATTGATCATTTACGATGGAAAAGCCATTTACTTTCGAGGCGATATCGAGTATTCCTGCAACAAGCTCGTTACGTCGACTTTGAAAGGTGAGCAGCTTATTTGCAACTTCCTCGTAAAAACCAGACCACTTAAACGGACTGCTCCTATCGTCGCGATCACCGAAGCGATCACGCCAATAGGGCTCGTTGCGGAACCGATCAAGATCTTGTGATTTTCCTTCAAAGGTAAATCCGATCAATCCATCTGAGTACCAATTTCCAGGCAGGACCCGCCAGACCGTACTTCGATTAGTGTAAAAATACCACTCGCGAACTGGGTCGAACGAGTTCCAATCGACTCTAAGGTTGCGGCCATCACCACAATTTTTAATTACAGTTCCAATCGATTTGATCACCAAAACCGAAACGCTAAAGCCTCTGTTATCAAAGGGAAGGTTGTTCTTTCGCGAATACGTCGATTTAATCGCGATTAAATCCCCAGGTTGAATCGACTTTACTAAATCAAGGTATCTATCCTGATAACCGTTTTCCCATATGCCATCCCGCAAAAAGCGAGATGTCTGATCGTCGGTACCGCCGAAAGTCGCCCCGACAAACCAACACGCCTTTGCACCGACTCCCTCTATCTGTGAATTCACTTCCGAACCACCATTATTCCTTTCCTCCCCCAACAAGTAGAACCTCGTCATCTATCTCAAATAAATCTGGCCTAGAGCGATTAGCCCCGATTTCATACTCCATCAACAGTGATACGAGTTGATCACCATTCATAAGCGCAATGGGAGTTTTATCAGACTCAATAGCCTCGTTAATTGCTCCAGAGCTAAAGTCACTTGTCGTGATAATCAGACCATGTTCATGCGCACCAAGGCTACCTCGCATCTGCTGGACAGTAGGGGACTGAACATTGTTTTTGTGCTTCCACCGCTTCACCTGAACCGCCATTTTGATGCGTACCACCTCTCCGATCACCAAGGTGCCCCGAACATCGATCCCGCCATCGCCAGTAAGCTTTGTAACCTCAACCATCTCGAAGCCCATCTCCACCAGCAGTTGAGAGATAAACTCCTCAAACTCGCCGGGTGTCAAGGCCAACAATTTCTCGTGCAACGCCTTGCGAACTTGTTGGTTATGTTGCTCGATTTGAATTGTAAGACTGCTATCCGTTGATTGACTGAGGCTAAAGTAGCCTTTACCGTGCTTTACGAAACGAGGTTGCTTACCGTGCTTTTGCTGACTCTTAATTAAGGTGATCAGCTGCTCGTACATCGTTGCAGCTGGTGTTTTCCCTCCCGTATTCAACCACCCTTTTTGAAGGGCCCTGTCAGTGATTTCCCTGTAGTTCACCGGCTTATTGCCACCGTACTCTTCGAGTACCTTCTGGGCACAATCAATGAAGGTGAAGTATGCACCTTCAGATCGAGTCTTTTGCGTTTCATCTACAAGAGTCATATCTGGTGCGGTATTCTTGCCAAGCATTGGAATACCATTCAACGAAAAAGTTTGGGGAGCAACCATAACGAAGGACGACTTCGCGCCCTTCGTTTTGATGTCCTTATACAGTCGTGCGCCAACTGTTTTATCGGGAGTCTTTCCCGAAGACTTCCAAAGACCATCACTTATCAATTTGTCAGTGATTGTCTTCACGTGTAGCGGCTGATTGGCCGATTTGAGAACCTGCTCAACAGCATCTAGTAGCTCCATTACACCTTCTATCAAAAATTGCGGAACGAGAACTGCTCAAGACTTTTCAACGACAAAACGGTACCTACGAGTCAACGAGCTTGAGTGGTTTGTACTACGTGCGCAAAGCGCGTGAAATGAGATGATTGAACTTCACGAGGACTAATCTTATCGAAGGTTAGACCGTTGGGAGTGGTGTTCATCTTCCGGATATTCTGCACCCTACATCTAGCTATTGAAACTTTAAGCATTGCACTCTATGGTTGGAATTTCAGATTGATTCGAAACCGCCCAGCTTACGTTATAGCAACTCCATGCGTCATCCCCAGGGATCACACAAGAGGTCTGGTCCCATCGCCAATATAGTCAGCATCTCAGAGGATCCCCGGAGGTCGAGGATCGTTTCACACCGGGGCACTTCCGAGAGAGATATCATTGGCTCTCGTGGAGATACGCGCCGTTGGCACCCTCGTCGAGCGCACCACTCGCTTTGTCCTGCTCTTGCATCTCCCAAATGGTCATAGCGCCAAACAGGTCGAAGCAGCAATGCGTAAAGAGATCAAAACCTTACAGAACTCCCTTACAAAGACCATAGCATGGGACCAGGGTAGCGAACTTGCTCGACACATCGAGTTCACTGTCGCGACTGGTGTGCAAGTTTAAGAACTCGATCCTCATTCGCCATGGCAACGAGGATCGAAGAAACACACCAATAGACTTCTTCGCCAATACATGCCCAAGAGCACAGATCTCTCCAAGTTCTCCCATGCGGATCTGAAACGTAACTACGAAAGCTTGAATGATCGGACGAGAAAGGCCTTAGGATTTCACAAGCCAGTGGAGAAACTTGCTCAGCTCGTTGCGCTGACCACTTGAAACCGCCCAGTGTTCTATTGGAAAAAAGATGAAATTACCTCCTGGACACCGTGGAATTCTTGGCAGTGAGTGAAACGATGCGATGAGCTTAATAACGAGTTCATGTTATTGGGCTCATGTCCTAAATCAGTTGAACGATCCCTTCAGTGTCGTCGGAATACGCGTCCTACCTCCTTCAAGTTCAAATGAGGTAACCCAGCGTCCTTCGTCACCTTCACCAGATTCGTAGGCAAAAACATATCCATTGCGAATTCCCGGGTAGCAGTATACTTGAACCTCGGTTCTTCTAAAGAGTGACGAATAGATCACGTGGTACTCTTGACGAACCGCCACACTATATCGTTGGTTGAATGGAAAACGTTCTAGAAGCGAAGCGGCGGCAACTTCTGAATTTTTTTCCATTCGGTCGTCGATGCCAGTAGTATGCCCCAAAGCCACCACGGTCTTCTGTTCTTGATCGAAAGGTACGAAGGGAACATTATCCTTGCCCAAATCAATGTAGGTTGAAGGATGCTCCTGGACCGGTGAAAGTACTTCGACCTTCCCAATCGTAAATTGCCGAGCAACACGCTTAGCGCACAATGGCATGTCCGAAAGTTGCAAGGAAGGAGGCAAAGGAGTAAAAACTACATCGGTACCACTAGAAAGTCCGTATTCATTAGCCATCTCTTCTCTAAATTGTCCGATTAAATCCTTGCCGATGATTCTCTCGGACGTACTGCCGTCTCTAAAGCGGAGACTAACTCGAAAGGCTCGGCCATGACGAAAAAGATTGACCTCAAACAAGTCAGTGGACACGATAGCAAGTTCTCGTGAAGCCGAAGTGCCTCTCTCAATAAACAAAAAACGTCTTTCTATCGATTCGTCAAAATTTGAAACCGAATCAACACCAGTAACTGATTTATTTAACAGGAATCCAACGGAATCGAGAAAGTAAGAAGCAGTTACTACATTAATCTGCACTGTTATGACGAATTGAAAGATGGTTTTATTACCCATTTCTAGTTTCGCTTCGAAGATCGATGGTTGGTCGATTAAGTGTCGCGCGTGCTCTGGTTCCTCAGCAGAACTCAATCCCAGTTCACTGCATAAGCCAAGCAACAGGACTGTGTCGCGGTCAAAGTTACTTCCTTCTAAGATATCCATCCTCATTGATAAATTAGGTTCTAATTCCGTTCCAAACGATATTGATGCAATACTGTGCAAATCGACTTGCTTGATCAAAACCTGTTCACTATTTCTATTGGTAGGAGATTTCATCGTCAAACGATTAATCCGCACCTCGCCACCAACGTAAAGTTCGAGGGCTTTTCGAGTTGTGTAATCACTTGAATTTGAAAGAAGTCGCCACTCATAAAGCAGGCCGTCCCGAAGAATAAATCGCTCCGTTCGCCAAGAGTTTGATGCGAGAACAACTGTTTCGGCACTTTCGAGACCTTTTCGTGGGGGAAGTAACTGAGTTCGAACTTCAAATCGAAGTCCAATGAGCTTTTCAATGATCGACTCAGGTAGTATCCATTCCTCTTCAGGGGCTTCCAAGCAAGTAAAACAGATACTACCCCCTCTGCTGCAGTGTGAACAGCAATCACGAAAACAGATGCTGCAAATAGAAATCTCCGGAGAGACACCACATTTACTGCACTTGATTGAACCACAACGTTCGCAAGAGCGATTAAGGAGTAGAGAGCTAATCAAGCCAACACCGTCAGAAGCACAGGATACAGCTTTACACTCTTTGCAGATTATAGAAACAAGATCGCAGGTGGGGCAGTGATACTTCGTACAGCGATCACACCACCAACGGTCATTTGGGTATGCCTGATGATCATCGCCACACAAGGTGCCCTTCCATACCTCAGTGTCATCTGGCCCTACCAAACTTTCCGATATCCGTCGCTGAATAGACCCACCGTCATTTTCAGTGAATTCAACATTGAGTCTTTCGCACCGCTCAAGCACGGCGTATGGGTGTGAAAGGTTTCGCTCTGCAAGTTGATTAATCATCCGTAGGCGTTCAATTTCAATCTTTACTCCACCCTGGTCCAGACCTAATCTCTCACCTATAATGCGAAACTCATCATCTGGTATCGACGTTTGATTTAGCTCTCCTAGTAGTGCATCTAAATCTGCTTTGGTTATTTTGGCGTAGGACGTTCGGCCCGGCTCTTGCTTTCGTACAAACGCCGTGCGATCGACTTCCCGCACCTGATATCTTTGGGTCGACTCTAAATGCAAATCTTGGAGAAGGGTATTACGGCGAACATCAACTCCCCTTAATGGGGCATCCTCGATCCCGGCTAAACTTCCAAGTTTTTCGAGTCTTAGCGCAATATCAAAGTCATTGTCAGAAATCTCGGTGTCAATAAATAATTTTATAACCGCCCCAACTCTCACTACCAAAACGCCGACGCCGTTCAAGTGCAAGATGCAGTATCCATCCAGGGGTACAGATTCGTCAAGCTTATTCTCATGCTTAAAGTAGTCAGCTTGAACAGCGAGATAATGGGCAGGACCAAGCACGGCGATTGAATGAGCTTCGAAATACTCTATCTGATCGTCAATCGTAGAAAAGGGAGTAACTTCCAATGAATTTTTATCAATCCGAATCATCAAACCTTGGCTCTGATGTCTCCAACGTGATCTTCGACTCGGCAGTGAGTTGTCAACTTTACCTAGTATCCATTTATGAAGTTTTTTAGAGGAGAATCCCTTAAGATCTTTATCAGTACTAAACGCAGGCAACTCTTCAAACTGCAAATTTTTTGGGGGAGCCTCTACCTCTTCTTCACTATTTGTCTCATTCGTCGATACGACATCGATCACTATTTTTGTGCTTCGATGAATGAAGATCACCACATAGGCACCGTTGGATACTGGACTCCACGCAGTCTTGACGGTGGGATATTGAGGCTCCAAAAAGTTCTCAGCTGCCCACTCTAGAAATCGATCGTGCTCACGTTCGACCGACTTTTTCCCACGTGAGCTATCGACAACCCATTTCAAGAGAGGTGGAACAATGCTCGAATTGCCAGGGCTACTTACGAGAGTAGCTTCGTCGTCAGTTATGTTCCATTCAGGCTCCACGCTCCACCAGTGAAAGGTCTTTGAGAGTCGTTCCGCCAACGGTTCCTTTTCACCTGAAGATAAAAATACGAGCTGGGATCGACTGCCTGCGACAACGACTCCGCTCCGAATGGTGTAGGTAAAAAGTCCTGTGGCTTCGTCAACAGAAACTTGCTCTGGCGCACACCCTACGCAAAGGTCTAAATTACTTCTCCAGCATTCATCGCCGACGTATTCATTGCAAAGGGGGCAAAAGTTAATGGAAGTTTCGCAACTTGCGCAGTGATGTAATTCGCAGTTGGCGCATTCCCAAATATTGACTATGTCACCGATGTGCTCAAAGTCGCAGACGTCGAGTTCTTTAACCTGTCGACCGTTGATCGTCGCGCTGTAGTCAGGGGCATCAAGGTCGAACTGAGCCAACCGGGGTAGTACATTCACCTCACTACGGATCTCATTGCCCTGAGGTGTTATCCAGGTATCGACTATTCGATACTGAAGACGCTGCATTGCCACTTCAAAGACTCGGACCAACTCGCCATTCGCCGAGTGGCGTCTGTTCTTTAGTTCGTTTGCTTGAGCCATCTTTGCAGAAATCTGCTTGTCGAGTCGAGCAACGCGTACTTGACTTTCAGTGTCGTAGCGTATATTCTCCTTAGCTGTTTTGTAGGCGTCATTCAGGGCAATCAACTCTTCATTCGTCGCCTCCAAAATATCTATCGTCCTTCGAACCGCATCGTTTTCAATCTCTGACATCATCTCCGATTGTGACGAAGCTAACGATTCGACGAGTATCGTTGCGCTGGGGCCACTTGTAGCTTGGTTAGCCGCCAACGTGAGTGCGGGCTTAGCTTCCCTCTTTTGAGATAATATCTCGGCGTATTTATCTGGTTTGACAATTGTCTTCGATATCGGATTTCCATCTCGCGGTTGCCAAACCCATTGCGAAAGACTACCGAATTCAACAAACTGCACCTCGACTTCCCGTCGGAGTCGAGTAATACGTTCGGAATGAGGAAACGATAATGTATCTGGGTCAATTTTGACGCTTTGCAGATCAAGTTTGATTCCGTTTAAACGGCTACGGCAATATGAACTCCATGCACGTAAAAACTGCGAACCTAACCCTGCAGGTATTGCCGACGGATGTCGCCTCAGTCCCTCTGGGACCAGTGCTAATTGAGCCCTTCTAGTACCGTTTTTTGAGATAGCAGATGCAAATTCCTGAGGGAGTGAAACCTCGATCAAGACTTCGTCGATCTCAGTGTGGGTAATTTGGGCGCCAGCAGCGAGTAGCGACTGGTTGATAGCGCGGATATAACGATGTCGTATCTCCATAGCTAACTCTCGACTTGCAGACGGAGCCAGAACCTCAGCTCCATGGAGAGATTCGCGACTCTGCCTGCGAGCATTCAATGAAAACCATGATGTGAGCGCAGACTCATCCCGCTTGTCGCTTTGGAGTGCTCGATGGGCTTCTTCAAGCTGCTCACCTACACTCACGGCAAGGCGCTCTTGTTCCTCTCCCGAAGTGACTGCTAAAGAGGTTATAGCCTCGGAAAAACTATTGAATTTCCAGTCAATTTCACCGAGAATCGTCGAGTATTCTCCGAATAGCAACTCGAAAAGGTGAAGTTTTTGGTTGAGTAGTTCGTACAGGTGGGCTTCGAAGGTGTTAGGAGCAAAGAAGTTTGCAATATTGACCGACCGAGTCTGTCCTGTTCTATGTAGGCGCCCGATACGCTGCTCAATGGTCATTGGATTCCACGGAAGATCGTAGTTGATAATGCAATTTGCAAACTGAAGGTTAATACCCTCGGCGCCAGCATCAGTTGATAGGAAGACTTGAGTAGTACTCTGGAATTCCCTACGAGCAGCAGCTTGTGCCGTTGAAGACAACTTTCCGTGGAAAAGGCTAGTTGAAAAGCCATTTAATTCGAAGAGTTGTCGAAGACGGTCAATTACACCAACGTGCTGTGCAAAAATTACGACTTTGCCGTGTTCAGCGATCCAATCCGACGCCAGTTTGAGAAGTACCTTTTCGCGCGATGAGATTAGAGTCGATGCGAGTCGCATTTCGAGCTTTTCCACTTCACGCTTATCAAATGGATGACGCTCGGCAAGACGAATTAGACTCGCAAGTGCAGCCTTCGGAGAGCGGGCGAAGCATTCCGATAGAAATCTTGCTACGACGCTTCGCCGGTTCGCTTCATAGCTTCCATATAGCCTAACGGCCCTTTGGAAGATCTCTTGGTATAGTTCGAGCTCCTCAGAATCAAGTGAGATTGGGTAGTCAACAGGAATACGGACTACGGAATCGAGTCCAGCCTGCGCGCGAGTCCACCTAACGAGGACTTTTTTAAGTATTTGTCGCAACTCGTCGAGGCTATTTTCCTTTGGAATTCGCTCATCACTTGCTACGAAGCGGGATCGAAATCTTTGCTGAGTACCGAATGTCCCAGGTCGAAGGAGTTCAACCAGATTATAGAGTTCTAAGAGATTATTTTGTACCGGCGTAGCGGTAAGGAAGAGCGCGTATGGAGCCGTAGCCATCAACGTTTGCATCTGCTCTCTGAACTTTGACGCACCTTTTGCCACCCTATGTGCCTCGTCTACTATTACGAGGTCGGGTTGAAGCGCTGCAACATCATTTAAATTTCGTCCTAGCATCTGGGAGGTCATTACGATGCCATGTATTTTGTGGTCGGACTTTGCTGATGAAATTCTACGACGGTACTCGTGAATAAGCTCGCTATTAGTTGCATCGAGTATCGAAATTCCAAACTTCGATTGCATCTCCTCGCACCATTGGATGCGTAGGGTACGCGGCGCAACTATCAAGATTCGTCGAACATCACCTCGTGAGATAAGAATATGAGCGATACTCCCGGCTTCAATAGTCTTACCGAGTCCAACTTCATCAGCAAGGATTGCTTTACCGTTCATTGGACCAAGGGCAGATTGAACCGCGGCAATTTGGTGAGGCATGAGATCGATCTCTAAAGTGTCTAGTGGTTCGAGAAGCAGTTGATCAACGTCGAGGCGAAGTTTTTCTAGTTCGATCTGCTCCCAAAGAAGATTGAGTAGATTTTTACTTGCGTTAGCGGCATCCCCACCGCCAATTCGAACGTCCTTATTGCGAATCCACTCCCTGATTTTCTCTTCAATCGTCGACTCATGAGATGCGTCCCGTCGCTGCGCTTCCACTAAAATCTTCGCAAGGTCCTCTATGCCGTCAGCCCGATTAATTACCTCGATCAACTCCGATAATCGAAGATTTGAATATGGTCGATCTTCAATATCAACTGCAATTTCTGCTATCTCCTCGAAAATTTTCTCGACGCTTGAACGATGCGGTGGTATCGCTGCTCGGACTAGGACATTCTCGTGCGTAATATCAGTGAAGTGCTGAGATCCGACAAAGGACTCGAGCCTTTTTTGATCAATAGAAAGATTCTCAATTTCTTCGAAACTTATGTACTCGCCGTCCGAAGGAATAGTATCTGAAATGCCATTTCGGGTATTTCGAGACTTGCCGTCGCGGGTAGGTAGGCGCCTGGGTCTTGAACTATCTTCTCCCGGGAAGAGGGTAATGACTAGGCGAGAGTCCTCCAATCCAATAGAAAATAATTCTCCGCTTCTGAGTTCATCCTGAAGGTATGTCAGTACTTCACGTATATCGATGATGCCCTGGTTACCCTTGATTAGAGCGTTGCCTATCAAAGTCCCGCTAGGAAGTACGGCAGGATAGCTACTGTTTTTCTCTAATAAATCCGAAGATCTAGGGATGCTTACAATCCCGCTTCGAACCAGATTTGAATCGAACTCAACTGTAAGTGTCGACGTCGTCCTTCGAATACTATTTGAATTCATAAACTTTCAACTTTTCAAGATCACTAAACAGTGTCATTTAGTAGAAGTGTCCCGTACAGTACTACGCCACTGTTTTTTGTTTCAAAACTAACAGATCGACGAACGATCTTTTTGCCAACGATCAATCCGGTGATATGTCTTTGAATCGTCGATTTTGCATTTGGCACGTCGTGATATAGACCGAAAAATGCTGATTCACCGAGAGATACTTTTCTGCTCCCCTCGCTATTCCCGAGGAGAATTTCGACCAAGCTATTTTCGGAGAGCGGATTTGAACGATGAGAATTCCAGGTGACAATACCGATGATTGTTTCATCGAAGTTGAATATTTCTTCTAGAAGCGGAACCTTACCGATGTCGTCTAACTTCCAGGGACGCACTTCGCTGCGGCAGTTGTCGCAGTACAGTTCTGGAGTAACTGTCGCAAAACAATTCGGAGGGGCCGAATCGAAGGCCAATGCGATGGTCTCACGAAGACATTTGTCAGTGTTGGCATACGAAACCATCTCAGAAAAGCGCGATCTCTGCTCCTTGTTCCACTCTCTAAGTAACTCAACCAACCTATTGCGAGGCACCGTTGTTCGAATAACTTGGATGGTCCTAAGTCGTTGAGTTGTGGTTACATCCAGAAGTCGATCACGAGTAAGAGTCGTCAGCAGATTCTCAATTTCAGCGGCGCTACGGATTAATTTTGCTGCGATATCATCAATTGAAAGTATGCGGCGTACGCCGGACACAAGACCCAACTTGTGAACAAGAGTTCTAAATTCGATCTCCTCCGCGGGAGAGCCCGGAGCGGTTATTCCCTTTGATATCGCAACACGACCCATGCTGTCGGGGAATAATTTTACGACGTCGGCGCGTGAAAGCCAGGCAAGGATAACGTTATTATCGAGTTCATCGTCAAGGCTCAAAAGTTCGTCTTCGCTAACGACATGATTAGGTCCTCGAGTCGGTGCATTAGATATAGTATCGAGAAGACGCTGAGCGCGATCAACTATTGTTGGCTCATTTTTTGCAGAATCAAGCTGGCGCCATCTTCGAGCTATATCCTGCTTTGACCATACGAGAGTTGCCAAGCCGGTCAGCGACTTATCGCGTGCAGCACGACCAGACTCTTGAGAATACGCATCAAGCGACTCGGGAATACCGTAGTGAACAACCCAGGCGACGTCTCGCTTATTGATGCCCATTCCAAACGCCTTGGTCGCAACGACAATGTCTGTAGCGCCAAGGAAAAATGACTCTTGAACGCCTTCCTTAATCTCCGGAAGTAATCCAGCGTGAAATGCTCGTGCTCGATACTTCATACGATTGAGAATCGCCGCTAGGTATTCAGTCTCTTCTCGACGTTGGACGTAGATTATTCCTATTCTTTCCCCGCGCTCGTAGTGATAACCGACAAGTCGTAGCAGTTCCGCTATCCTCATTTTCGAATCTTCAACAAAGATGCGCGAATAACTTAAATTGGCCCTATTGGATGGAACCCGAACTACTAAAGGATCGTTTAATTCGAGGGTGGCTACGATATCGTTTTCGACAATTCCATTGGCTGTGGCGGTTAGAGCCAAACGAGTGCTCCTTGGAAGCTCAATCAGTGCTGGTGCGATTTGACGAAATTCTGGCCGAAAATCATGACCCCAACTACTTATACAGTGAGCTTCGTCAACGGTAAGTGTACCGATCTCAATATGCTTCAAAGCGCCGTGAAGAGCTGGGTCGCGAACGAGGCGCTCTGGAGAAAGGTACAAAAGTCGAAGCTGGCCCGACATAAGCTCATGTAGGTAAGTTTTACGTTCTGTAGCTGAAGAGCTACCTGTCAGGGCTCTGATCCCTCGTAGACCGAGACGACCAACGAGCTCATCAACCTGGTCTTTAATGAGTGCATTCAACGGTGAGACCACAATTGTCGGAAGCTGTCGAGGATGTAATAGCGCTGGAAGTTGGAAACAGATCGATTTGCCAAATCCCGTGGGAAGCAATCCAACCGCATCTTTTCCACTAAGAATCGCTCTCATGAGTTCTAGTTGTTCTTCGGCAAGTTGTTCAATGCCAAATAGTCTCCGAGCACCCGCTACTAGCTTTTCAGTTGAATCCTCTCCTTCATGTATGATCAAATCAGCTAGATCAGCGTTACGATCGACATCGAATTCTTTGAGGTGTAACTCTAGGTCCTCGTCGTCACCGTCGATGAAATTAATCGCTGCCCGCCACGCCTCAGCCCTAGTAGATGTATCCATGACATTCATGCCACTAGGAAGAGAACTCCTGAGTGACTGCGATGTCCTACCAGGTACCTGCAGGCGGCGATCGAGCACCAAAACTACACCCCGATCGGATCGAGATCTGATCAATCTGCCGACTGCTTGGACAAACTGCAGGGTGGTCCTGGGTAATACGTAATCAAAAAAACCGTCACCTCCCAGATCTCTCAGTCGAGCCTGACGCGCACTAATGATTGGGTCGGTTGGGGGAGGGAAGTAAGGTCGTTCGATTGCAAGGAATGAAAGAGAAGGGCCTGGAACATCAAATCCTGTGGCAAAGCTGCGTAACCCGAATGCTACCGATGACCGCACGTCACGAAATCGCTGCTGTATAAAGTTCAGGTTCTCGCGCCGTTGAAAAAGATACTCAACGTCGAAGCGCTCGGTTAGTTCAGCTTCTCGCACCTCTAAGATCTCACGCACTCCGCTTAAACGTTTTGCAGAAGTGAACAAGCCTAGGGTTCGCCCTCGCGTCAATGTCGTAAAGCCAATGAACTCTTCTGCCAAGTCTTCTATAAGCTGACGTTCCAAACTTGGCGCAGGTGGAGTCAGGTGTCCCGTGAAAATCGTCAGTGCATTACTCGCAAAGTCAAAGGGTGAAGGAAGGGCAATTCCGGCGAAACTGCCATCTGTAGTCTTGACCATATCAGCTAGTTCGCGATAGTACGCTTCGCGGTGATTGTGTTCAGAGTTGACCGTTTGCGACGATACTTTAATCCCCAACGTTCTGGACAAAAAGTCAAAGTTTTCTTCTGTGCGTAAGGTGGCACTCGTGAGAATCGTCGAAGAGGCTCGCGCAAGAATATGCTTAGGAAAGCGTACGTCGATGTCGATCGGCGTAACCTTGATCGACCAGGTGGATTGTTGCGTATAGCTATCATCCTCAAGCGTTAGAACTACGACATTGTCAATAGAAGTATTCGCCCTCAACAAGAGCTTTGCGGCTGGAATATGAACGTCTGCCAGTTCGAGAGATACTGTTGCTAGCAAACGAAGAGCGCGACGAATCGCCCTAGTTTTTCTGACATTACCAACGTAAGGACTTCCATCACCGCCAAGAGTAGCTGTGGCTAGGCTCATACTCGTCTTGATATTTTCAATGGCTCTGCTGAGAGCGTCGTTTAATTCATTGATTCCGCGATCTAGAAATGGCCACTTAATGTTCGACCTTTTTAGGATCTCATCGATAGCAACACTCATCGCCGACGGTCCGTAAATTGCAAGAACGTCTTTGGTCAGGTTTGATAATCGTCCGTTGACCTCCTCTAGCGACAAAAATAGAGTCCTGAGACTTTGAACTCTGCCAAGGGGAGTGGACTGATCGATTCCAGTTGTGTCGGATTTTTCATCTTCGAATACTTCGATAAGGGTATCACAGGCACGTATGGCTCGATTCACCATCCGAGTAACAGCGATCTGTTCAAGTGAAGTTGACCACGCAGATGATAGCGAGTCTTCTAGTTCATGGGCCTCGTCAAGGATGAGATGAAGATTTTTACCTAACAGGGGACCGACTTGTTCACTGTCGTAATCATCCCCTAATTCTCCATTTGACTCGCTTTCGTCCTGTTCGAACCAATTTGCCACCATGGCGTGATTTGTTATGATTATCCCAGGACGCTCCTTTATGCCAACGAGAACTTGACGCAGGGGGCATATTGTGGCATATTCGCAGCTATCCCTCTCGCATGCAGCAGAAGAAGTGGTCTGCTGCTGTCGTGCTTGTTCATATCCCGGCAGATAGCGCCGAAGATATTCATCGGCTACTTCATCCCAAGTTCCAGTGCGTAGTTGACCAAGTGCCCGTAGCCCAATCGCTAGGGCAATCGATACACCGCGTTTATCTTGCTTGAGAGGGTGAACGGAGGCTGCTTCACGTGCACATACATAATTGCTAGTTCCAGATAGAAAGCGCACTTTCAAACCTTCGCTTGCGCCTAATGCTCCATTAATCACCTCGATTTCACGACGCAGTTGACGCTGCAGAAGTTTGGTGTGCGTAGCAACGACTACCGCGGATTGCGATGACGACTTTGTGATCGCTCCACCGGCAGCAAGATAGGCGAGAGACTTTCCTGTACCAGTGGGAGCCTCGATGGCAACACGACCATTTCTCTTCATCGAATGATAGGTTGCTAGCGCCATCGTCACCTGTGAACTGCGAACTTCCCGACCTCTTGCGGGTAGATGTTCGTGAAATAAACGAACTAACAAACGATAACTATCAAAAGTCTCTTTCTCGAAGTCATCGCTATCTTCGCCATCTCGAACTGCACTAGAGTTCGTATCGAGTCCACGATATAATTCGTTAGTCTCCTCCCTACTTATTGCATTCTTTGCATTCAGGGCACCAACCAGCGGATGGCCCCATCTAACTAGTTGATTGATCAAGGACTTATTCAAAGCCTCCGGATTGCAAAGAACGTCGTCAATCATGTAGCCAGAGGAGACCATAAGGCAATTAATGTCGGATGAATGGTTACATTTATCTCCAAGTAGATCTCTACAAAGCTGGGAGATAGGTAGCCCGAGAGCTGGATAGCCACTAACACCGAGAAGCTCCTCAAAGAGCGTCCAATCTTCTAAAAGATTGGGGTCCCGGATAATCTGGGATTCGATCTCTTCATTTCTAACTTCGAGCTTTACAAAACCGGCGGTAGCACTGTGCCCAACAGCACATTCTCGGGAAATCGAATCAATATGATCTTTGATCCTTGCGACGTCTTCCGAGTTCCCCAGCAGTTCTAACGAGGAACGAATATTTTTTGCAGCAACATCCGAATGATCGTTGTGCAATAGTAGATCGAAATCTAAATATTTACGATCCCGTGACGCCGCAACGAGAAGATATGCACGAACACTTTTGCTTTGCTGAACGAGAAACTTATCGAAATTTTCAGCGATCTTGCGGCTTAGTTCAACATCCCGAACGGAATTCAAAGACCTACTCAGAGGAGGAAAATGCTGATTCCCCTCCGCGTTTCCAACTGGAAGATCTACTAATCGCTCGGATGATGGGTTTTGGAATTGAATGTCAGAAATTTCTTCCGCTGATTGAATCAAACAAATGTTCTCGGCGTCGATTCGGAACAGTTCAGGATAGCGTTCAGGAAGAGTACGAAGATAGACATCGTCGACGAGAATTCCAATAGCCTCAAGTTCAACTAAAAGTTCTAGAACGTCGCGTGGCCCGATTTCAAGTAAGCGCTTGATAGTCTCAACGTTTTTTGCTAGCAAAGGTGAGGCGCTACCTTTCGTGAATAGAGCCAATGCGTCTAATTCGAATAGGCTTTTTGAATTAGCCCCAGTGGAATCGTGAAAATTTCCCCACGCATCGCTCAATTATAACCAATCGATATTGTGAATTCCTAGCTAAGGTAAATTTCTTTGAGTGAACTGTTCCCCCTCTTCTTATCCGACCGGCTCTAACTTAATCCAATGAGATTGATCAGGCTATCAGTGAATTCACAAGGGAGGATATGCGCAATGAAAACGACGGGGATTCACGCAAAGCTAATTTGAATTGGGGTGATTAAACTAGCCAACCAGACTCTGTCGATAGAGGTGGTGAAATCACCTCTAAGTATCGATTTGAAATAGCAAGCAATAAGTTATTGTCAAAAGTACGCGCTAGCGGTGAATGTCAGGATAGTTGACGCATTTGCCTTCTTTCAGATTAATGGTTAATTGGCCATTTTGAGCCGTTTTAGTCTCTCTGGTTTCGCGGTTTCTCGCAACGATTATTTCATCGTCCCTCTCTGCCAAGACTGTTGTCACCTAGCTTGATTTTTGTTTATAGGCCGGCGAAGATGGAATGGCTATGGCAAAGAGCCAAATAACGCAAGCAAAGAGTGCTTTGGGATCTAAAGGGATTAGATAGCTTTAGATCGGCTTTTGGAAGCGGTATTTCAAAGATACAGAGGTGCTGTTGACTCTGATACAGATGTTGTCGGCGACGAGGAACAATTGAGGAGTGAAACCGCTCAAAACGGCCGACCAAGAAAAAGCTAAGAGCGGGCAGATTGGTCAACGATCCTGATACTCACCGGGATTATTAACATGGCGGCAAAACGCGAGAATAATTAGAAACTCGCTCTCGTAAGGAGATATACGGGATACTGTGCAATAATCCAGAAGTTGGATTTAGGAAGTTGAATAATAGGGATCGATCTTCGCGTCAAGGCCTCAGCTAGAACAGGAATATCATGCGATCGGCTAAATTCAGTCAATGTACCTCGAACCCTTCCAGTTAGATGGGGCAAGCGAGAATGTAGGCATGGGGCCACCACTTTGATTTACATTGACTAAGCCATCTATAACTCTTATAAATTGCGAAGAAACGGGTTCATGCAAGTGAGCAATATTCCAAAGACCGTTCGAAGCAATCTGCTTGTTTGAGGAAAAGTTACCCAACCAACTGCCGCTAGGACGATCATATGGATCCCAGCCGAGTAACGCAACTGCATTCTGTACTATGAACGCTCGATCACTCTCTCTAGTTGCTCTATCGTGAACCGGAAGCACTAGGATCCTCATCTCGTTGATAACCCTAGAAACTTCTTCTTCGAGATCCATTTCGTGGTTTCTCACATCCTTAGAGGGGACCTTTCCACCCCTTCCCCAAGTAGTCATTGCTAACTCCCACTTCTTAGGGTCTTGTCCCCCAATGGCGTCTCCGATGTATTGACGAAGGATGCTCGACCTATGTGAACCCTTGAGTGTTTTAGGACCAGCATGTGTTCTAAGGCGATCCTTGAGCTTCGCCTTAGAACCGTCGCTAACTCTGTGTGATCCAATATTTACAACCCGTAATATATCTCCGCATCGGCGCAGTTCACTATCTTCGAATAAGAAGTGAACTCCAGCCTCAGGAAGATCACCTTCAAGCAGCTGTTGAAGTGTTGGAAGGTTATCGGAGTTGAGATTTCGCTCACTATTTAGTAGTCGTAGGAGCACGTAGAACTCCTCAACAGCGGTCCTTAATTGTGAATGCGGCAGTTTCATTGGCGAAAGGATGGCAACTGAAATGAACGGATTCGCACCGATGGCTAAATTTGGTAGACACCTAACAACTTTCCATAGGATATTGCAATGGAGGGGTCACAATTGCCATAAATGAGAAGAAATTCACTTTGGAGTTCAAGAGCAGCGAATGAAGCAACTAATTATGGTGGCAATCCATAAGAGTTAGCTCTAGGGCTCATCGATGAAGTGTCTCCTTTTTCTTCTTTGCCACTTTGATCCCAGGGGATGACAAGTGGTGTGACCTACCGCAGTTATCGAGCAAGTTCCCTGCGTAGCTCTGAGGTTGCTAATCACATAGAGGAACAGATAGCTGTCTCTCGTGACCAAGTTGCATACGCAGCACCACTTAGAACTCTATTTCTGAGACGCGGAGCGATTTCGTCGGTTGACCAGAGCTTTCAAAGATCACTCGTGATACGTTTCGCTAGTGGTGCGTAGCTCAGCTTCTGCTGCTTCGGTCGCTTAGCACATTCGAAAAGCGCAGCCAGTGTGCTTTCCAGACCCGCATAGTTTAAGTTATCTCCGTCGACACCAACCTCTCGTGAGATGGTGGAGGGGGAACGACTAAGTTGACGGGCAATAGCACTTAGAGAATCACCACGGCTCAGACCACAAAGGATCTCATTGCATACAGAGATGGTGTGTCCACCACGGGTGTGGAACCCATATAACTTCTCGAGCTTCTCGGGCCTGGCCACGCAACATGACGTCAATGTCAGAAGTGACCACAACCAATCTGTTTAGCGATAGCTCGTAAGCTCCAACCTTCGCTCCGAAGACGCCGAGCGATTGCTCGTTGTTCGATATTCAAATGGGCGGTCAATGCAACTCCTCTGGTTGAAATAAGTACCAGTGGATTCTTCTCGACCGTTGCGCTCACCCCCCTGAACCCAAACACTTCAACCTTCGCCCGAAAACACTTCGGCCAAACCTTCATTCCCAGGTTGACATGTAAACATTGAGTCGGAGCTAAAGTAACTGACCACACAGCTACCGTCGTCAGCAGTAAACGCAAGGGCCAAATCGCTCGAAACCTAATGCCCCTTAGATGCGGACACTCCTGGAGTAGGAAGCTGAAAGCTTATCGTAGGATAGCGAAACCGAACTAACGGCTCGTATCACTTGTGTTAGTAAGCAAAAGTCTTTCATAGCTGCATCTCAAGTGCCTGCCGCACAAGTCCCATAACGTATGGCAATTCACCTTCGGCCTCAAGGGCGACTTCAACGTCTCCATTGCCGTTGTGACCAACACCGCTCACGTCGCGACAAACGCCACGCGGATCATTAACTTCGTGCAACTCCAAATTCAGAAAAATCACCAAACGATTGAAACGAGGCACGACATCCACAAAGTTAGTCTCGGCTTTGTAAGCGATATACGATTTCAAAACTTCCTCTATAACACAGGGGTCAAGAGCCAAGACCTCCCGCCGAAAAATATCAAATAGTGCGCGTGTATTGCCACTAAAGGGGAAATCATTTATAGCGACATTATGGACGCTCATCGGTAGCTTTAGCGAATCAGGTTCAACCGTACTCGCAGGAAGAATGGGAAATTCCCAAACTTTGACTGCCAAATCAGCGAGCCTTCCAGCCCTCGCCTTAATGGCATTCTCGTCCCAATGATCGAGGTAGCGAATATCCGCATTAAGTTTGATGGGGCTTTGGGCAAAGCCTCCACTCATATCCCGCTTCTGTAGAAATGGCCGATCACTGTACTCAGAGTTATAGCCCGTAAGAGTTAGGTTTCCAAGCGTATGCAACCACTTTTGCTGAATTACTTTCCAATCTATACCCAGGTCATCAATCCATTCAGTTGAAAGGTTTTCATTCTGTGGAAGGATATGTTCGATGGTGTAGGAGTCAACTAAAACTGGCTCTTTAGAACCATCGTTTTCAATACGACGCAGCCAATAACTACGATTTCGAAAATTATACAGGTCTCGTGTTTGAAAATCGCGGTGAAACTCCTCGCTATTTGGGAAGCGACGATATGACGGCATCGCCAGAAATTGCGCCTTGACACTCTCGAGATAGCGCTCTTTATTCAGCGACTTTGCTAATGTAGCAAAGGACTTGTTCATGGAGTTAGTTGGAATCGAGCAAACATTACGGCGAAATACATATGACTCAACCAAACGGACAATCTCTACGAGGTCACTCTTAGCAAGTATTCCCGCTTGGTAATCGTGGTACAATTCCAATAAAAATGGATAGGCTACATCCACTTTTAATTCACGAAAGTCGTGGAATGCCTTAGCGAGATCGGATTCATTCTCGGTGCCTAGGGCCATTGCACAAAAATAATTGGCGTACGAGCGAATATCACTTACCAGAGTAGGCACACCCATCTTTGAGATTTGAGGCGAGCGAGCGTAAGTCTTGAAAACTTCATAGACCTTATCTTGACGTGGAATGTTGCCAGTCTTTACAGTCAGAAAGTGACGCATGAAACCGTCGAAATAAAGGTCGTATGCTTCCTGACCAAAGTCGACCTCAATTTGACGCCAATAGAGGTCATAAAGATATTTTTGGAGTTGCGGCTTGACGCCCATAAGTAAGAAATTGCGAATTAGGTCAGCTTGACTCAACTCGCGTCCTGTGGAGTTCATGCTTTCAAAGATAAGCTGGGGATTATCATGGCCATGGCTTAGACCAATTTCAACAACCATCAATTTTGTCAAGCCCTTTATTACCGATCGAAGTTCTCCCTTCATCTCAGAAAGCTTCGTTTCGAAGAATTCAAAGTTTCTAGAAACTTTTATGGAGTAATCATTTGGAAGTTGAATACCTTTAATTACGGCTATCAATGTGGCCTTATCGGTTTGAGTCAAGATCAGCTTGAAATGCCGTTCCCCAGATTCTTCAGGATTAACTAAATAATAATTTCGAAGCTTCGACGGGGTGAAGTCACTCAGCAATTCATCATCGTGGAGATTAGTCATCTCTGAAACCTTTGCCAAAGCAGCAATGAGTAGTGTGATGGTGGTAAGACGTTGTTGACCGTCGATTACCAAAACGGGCGAAAATCCCGCGAGGGTGTTATCGTCATCTTCAATATAAACAAGTGAACCAATGAAGTGACCCGAGTCGGTCTCGCTGTCTCCGGCACGAATTATATCTTCAAGCAGCTGTTGGCATTCACGTTCAGTCCATGAATACATTCTTTGATAAATCGGTATCTGCAGCTGCTCGACTTTTTTGAGAAATTTGAGCAGTTGAGCCTCTTTCGCCTTCATCAGAAACCTTTTCGATCGTTATACCGTTCCAACCAATTCATTGATCAATAACAGTGAATAAAGCTATTTACCAAGATCGTAGGACGCGGAACTCGTAATTACGTCCAAGAAAATTGGCAGTTGTTCTTGCAAGGTACGATTCAACTCGAGCGTAACTAAAAGATCGAATCTCGCAAAATACAAGCCAACGGTGGAAATCTTCATTCCCACGTGTTGCGCCATTGCGGCATATCCCAGGACTTGGGCCCAATCAAGATGCTTATAGCTCAGCTTGGAATAAGTCTTGAAATCAATCAGGTGATCATCGTAAATAAGATCAGCATCTGCTCCCTTTACTACTTCACTCAAATTACCAAAGTTTGGATTCAGCCAAGCATGTTCAATCTCGGTTGAGTGAGCAAAGGATTCGAAGTAACACGCCAGTTGTTCAACGTTGGACGCTAGGGCACTGCCAGTAACCGTAGAATTTTGCGAGAAATACCGGTAACCTTTCGAAGTACCTTCAGCCTGGAGTTGATGCAATGCGTAGTCAAGTACGTAAGGCGATCCTGTTCTGTAGAAAGAATCTAGCTCTGCAAGGAATAGTGCGGCGTTCGAATACTCGCGCAAGAAACCAGATCCTGAAGCAAAACTCGCTTGTATGCTCATTGCTCGCTGCCATTGGAAATTCAAGAGCGACAGGACAGCCGTATCATTCTTGTAGACGAGCGCGAGGCCTTTTTCCCTCTCTTCGCGTTACAAATCTGATGAGCGCATAATGTTGGCGCGAAGATTTTCACGTAACTTATCGGTATGACGAGCGTTATTAGTCCAGTTGATGGAAAGGTTTGATCGAATCGAATCAGCTATAACTTTTGCATCCTCCGAATGCGCTACCACGTCAATGAGCATGGCGAGGCCGAGTTCACAGGCCAAAGGATAATTAGTTATTCTTTCAGCACCAACCGTTCGTTCAATTTGCGCACGTGCTACATAGTCAAATGCGGTACCCACTTTTCCGCTTTCAAAGGATTCACCAATTCTGGAACCTTGATCTCGGAATTCCAAACTGCCAGCGCCATGGGATATCCGTTACGATCGGTTAGTTGACTTTTGAGGCTACTGAAGAAGTTGCGAACCTCTGCATCTCCATTCAAGATACGACTGAGCGACATCTATCTCCCCCATGTTCTGTTATCGGGACAAAGATCAACTTAGCTGTCTTATAATTCATCTAAAGCAACTACTGCCATCGAGACGGCCACCTAGATCCAAAATCGAACATGTAAATCTCGATCCCATGGTTGGTGACGAAATCAGCAACGAAATTGATGGTGACCACGAGGCGGTAGAACTGGATTTGAGCGTCAAATTCAATTGGGGGAACGGATCGATGGGATCATTTGATCCACATTTAACGAGTGCTATTCCATCCAATCCCCGCTGATAATAATCAAAGGCCGTCGTATATTTCCAACTTAGGCAAACACTCGAATGATAGGATTTCGAAACGATGAACTTCTATTACAACTTTTATGATCAAGCTAACGACTCTGAGGGACGAGCTTTTCGAACATTAGCGGAAGCACTAGAAACCGACTCCAAAGAGCGTGGGGTTAACTGGACCGTATTTTTCAATCATGAACTCAACAGGACGCCTAGTAGTCACGACGTTCAAAACGTCGACATGGTGATTATAAGTGAATGTGGTCTTTGGATTTGTGAGCTGAAAAGTTTCAGCGAGTACACGATGAGGACAGACGATGACTTAGTCGCTAAAGCAGTAAACCAGACCATAAGCATGGGACGTATTGCGAAAGGAATGGTCGATAACGCACTTAGGTCACTTGGCCAGAAAAGCAATGAATTTTTCAGAGCCCACCTTGTCTTCGCGGCTAATCTCAAATTACTAAACGCAATACACAAGAGTGACCAAATCATCATCACCGACCTACAGAGTCTCGTAAAGGAACTTCGATCAGCATCTAAGGGCAAGTTTAACTCCGCTCAGATTGATAGTATTATTGCTCAATTGAACAGGGGCCCTGTTCCTAAAGTCCCTATCAAGAATGTACGGATTCCGCGATTTCGTGAATTTAAAGCGAACTCTCTCGTGAAAAGTCTATCGCACGACTTTACGCGGATTTTCCGTGCGCAGCAAATCCGCTCGGGCGAGGAAGTACTTCTCTTCGTCTATGATATCGGATATCGTAACGATGTCAAGGATGGCCTTGCGTTAGCGCAACGGGAATCCAATGTTTACATGCATCTTCAAAAGTGCAGGTCCGTCGCCCGTATTGTGAGTCAATTCTCGCAGGCCGACTACCCGGGCGAGATAGCCACATTCGCTATCGCTTCAATGAGGTCCGAACGCTCGTTGGAAGATAAAAGGTCGTATTCTAATCTGAATACGGACGAGCGAATTCTCTTCACCAAGGAGTGCCTAACAGCACTAACGGAGATCCATCAGACAAAAGTGCCTTCGAACCCAAATGTTAGGGTGTTGCATAGGAACCTATCACCTAAAAGTATTTACATCAGCACCGAGGGTCTCTTCCCTGTAATCTACGACTTTGCACTAGCCGGTCTAGATCCAAACAGTACGGTCGTTAGCATTCAGCCAAGCGAAGTCTTGGAAGGATCGTATGCACCATCTACATATTTGGCACCGATCATTCGAGAAGTAGGCCTTCTAGCGGCATCCGATCGAACTGATAACTATGCGATGGCGAAAATACTGCTAGACACGGTCTTGAAGCAGGGAACCGAAACCGGTGACGAAAAACTTGAATTGGCCCGGATGGCCCTTCAGCAACTTTGCAACGACGCCACATATCAAGATGCGAATATTGACCTAGTCATCAAAGACCTCTCGGCACTGGCTGAAGCAAAATCGTCTCCCGCTCCACCATCCTACATTAATGACCCCGTAGACCTATGGGACAACGGTACAGTCGTTGCTCTAAAGAGCAAGCCTTCGCAAAGGTACAAAATCGTAGCACGCTTGGGACATGGCTCCGAATACATATCGTTCCGCGCAAATGCCGAAACAGAAAAGGCTTCGATCCAGCGAAGCGTGGTTTTGCGAGTTCCTCACCACGCGTCCCAAGACTCTAGAAGTCTGACAGCCTATCGAAAAGCGTCGCTTTTAGACATCGAAGGTCTACAACGAATAAACGAGGTTGAGGAACACCAAGATCCAAGCGCTGTTGCGGTAATTAGCAGCTATGTCGACGGATTTCCGCTAATCGACGTTCCCGAGATCTGGTCAGATATTGCCGCCGATGCAAAGGTGTCATTTGAAAACCTAGTGATCACTTGGCTGAAGTTCGGACTTAAAGCTCTCAAAGAGCTTTCCCGTCAAAATCTCGTACTGCGAGACGTAAGCCAACAAAACATTATCGTCAACAACAAATCTGCCACCTTCATTGACCTTTCGGCGATCGACGATTCTCCTTCAATTCCAGATCATTTGACCCCTGCAAACTACATACTTCGGGAGGACAGTGACGGTACTTATCTGCCAGTCGACGACTTCAACAGTTTTATCTCGAGCTACAAGAAATTGCTTGATGAAATATTTCCGTATCTTCAAGAAAGCACCAACGAACTTACTATCGAGAGTGCAAAACCGAAACTCTTCGCACTCTACAGGTCTATTACCCAGTCAATTTCGCTGACTATCGATAGTTACGAAGCGTGCTTGAATCAACTTATAGTTGAACTGGACGAAATTGCGAGTGCGAAGTACGAACCTAACAACGACCATCTAATGAATCTGCTCAGCTTCTATCCGGGTTCAAGATTCGGTAATAGCGAAACACGAGGCATAGATGAAGAGATTTCGAGACAAACTTACGTTCCCACGCGGTTAGATGATGAGCTATATGAAAAGGTAACAAGTGGCGAAAAAAATTTAGTTATCCTGCTTGGCAACGCAGGTGACGGAAAGACCGCCGTACTGCAGCACCTACTAAAAGAGATATACGGAGAGGACCGAAACTTTAACTCGCGAGACCGTATCTTCATTGGCGAACTTGACAGCAACAGAGAATTGTACGTGAATTTCGATGGTTCAGCATCCCATAAAGGCAGGTCGGCACAGGAGCTATTGAAGGAGCTTTTTGAACCCTTTAGCAAAGGTGCTCAGCCGTACACTGGAATCAGAATAGTAGCAATTAATTCGGGCCCACTTTACACTTGGGTCGAACATAATCGGGACGAACCCGAGTTCGCAGATCTTGCCGTGTACATCCAAGAGTACCTCGAAAACGGCCAAACAAACTCGTCATCGGACTTTGATAGCTTCACTTGGATCGTCGATCTAAACGAAAGATCGCTAGTTGGTTCTATCCATAAAGGTCGTAACGACTCAAGTATTCTAAGCGAAATGATCAAGCAAATGGTTGATCCTATTAATGGAGACGACAAATGGGATGCATGTAGAGAATGCAGCGCACAAAGCAGATGTACAGCTTTCAACTCCGTTCAAACCCTGCGTGGTCAAACCGATAAAAATGGCGATATCGTCGTTCGAAAGATAGAGGAGATAGCGAGGATCGTTCACCTTAGAGGTAAGTTTCACATAACCACAAGAGTTCTAAAAGGTTGGCTCAGTTTCGTTCTCTTTGGAACCTATTCTTGCAAAGAATTGCAGTCCAACGAAGAACTCATTCCATCTCCGATGGCGGAAAGGCTCTTTGGTGTCGTCAATGAAGTCGGGAAGGCTATCCGATATCCGAGTGAGACTGTTCAAGGCGAGATCTTCGAAGAGGTCAAGCTGCTCGATCCAGGATTAGTTCCCAAGCCGATTTTAGATAGAGGTGCACGGTTCGAAGAGAAAATTGAGAGCTACAGGCGCGCAGAGTTCCTTTACCCGAGATTTAGCGAGATTGGATTAACCTACGAATTGTCGGGGTCCATAGAGGCGTCGCTCTATCAGAAGATGGTTAGGGCCATAGTTGATCGCGATCACTCAGCCATTCAATATTTCCTTAAACTACTCCTAGAGGGACTCGCCCGAATCGACGATCTTCCGAGTAAGGCTTTTAGGGACCAGAGGTACATTCCACTTAGAATCGACACCGTAAATCCAATTGAATTGGTCATTTGGTCCGAGATAGCCATTGACGAATTCGATCTATCACTCGGTAATATGGCCGATGTTCAAAGCGATTCTTCCTTAGAAAAATTACCCAATAAAGTTATACTCAGACACCGTTATTCGGATCGGTCGACAACTTCCACCCTTACTGTCGACTTAGAAACTTTTACGAATCTTAGGAATGCCCAACGACGTCTTCACCTTCCTCCGACGAGCGGGGGCGGGGGGTCATTGACGAATCTCAGGATCTTCCTCCGACAGCTACAGATGCACGAGATCAAAGAGTTATTCGTTCTAGACAACGAGGATAGTGAAAAGGTATTCAAAGTATCCACGCAACTAAAAAACGAAGTTACACAACTGAAGATGGTCGAGGTTTAATATGGTAGTTTCCAAGGACATCCGCACTAATCTACGCGATAGCCTCGGCAGAAAGCTTGAGAGAGCAGTGTGGTCGTCAAACGCTGATTCACTTCTTCCAATTCAATTCAACTATGTTGACCTAAAAGCCGTTGTACCGGCAGTACTTTACATTCTTCGTTTTGGAGCGCGACCTGGAAAAGGCTACTTCACAACCTCATTTGTCACAAAAGGGGATTCGAGCGGGAGAAAGGACAAGGTAACTGCTAATGATATCGCTGATCTGCTCCTTGCCGATGAGAATCGAGCCTACTTCTCTGTTGAAGTCGATGAAAAGGTTGCCCACAGGGTGATTTCGAATGCCCTATCCGGACTGGTATTTCAGAACACCAAAAATAGGCGCGGAACTAACCACGCGATCATTCGAACTCTTCCCAATCACTTCATGTCCGCCAAATTTGACCTTCCGGAGCGAGTTTCCCATCTTCGAGGGATCCCAGAAATCACGGTATCGGCGATAGTGGGCGATAGCCGAAAACCAAGTCGACCATTTATAAAAAACGCCCTTCAAATGACGAGCTCGAAAGAGTCATTTAACAACTATGGCTCAAATTTACTTTTAGCAAAATTTGCCCGGGCGATAAAGGTAGACGAGAGTAGGTCCGCTGCTAACACCGGAAATCCTCGCGAAGATATCGATGAAGCAGAAGCTATCGATCTAGAGATAGATCAACTCCTTCAGGTAAGGGTCGCACAGTGTTTAAGTGGTTTCCCGAATAAGCAGACATCAAATGGTAAGACCTTTGAGCCGTTTTCAGTAGTGACTGAACGCCAGTGGCGAATCTTTTCAGAAGACCTCCGCCACTTCATACGGTACTTCTCTAAGAATCTCAGCCGAAATGAATTCACCGCCGCACTTGAGATGATGATCGGCGTCAACCTCTTTGCGATGCTCAATTCGTACATCAAAATAATGAATACATGGGCGATGAGCGGCGAGGTACTAAGCCACGACGATCAAGCTCCTTACCCAGTCTTTATTGATTGCTCAGGTGGAGACAACAGAACCATCCGATTACTTGCCGAAAATTCTTGGGAGAACCTCTCGCGAAAGATTGCATCTGCAACGACGGCGATAAAGGGCTTCCAATTCATCGAACACCTCCTTGGCGAAGTTGGTGGTGGAAGCAAATTGAAACGAGACGACGACAATTTCAGTGAAAAGACCCCGAGAGAGAAACTTGAAGCCGCGGGCGAAGTTCTCACAAACAATAACCACAGGGTCAATACCTATATCGAAATGAGAATGGATCAATTCCTCGACTCAGTTTCGAATGAAACGATCGGTGAACCTCTAGGAAGTTTATATCGGATGGAGGAGCACATAGCCTTAGGCGCAGGACGAGTTGTAGCCGACCTAATGGGCACGACGCCTACGGTTCAAAGGATGATTGGCGCAATGAAGGACCTCCTACATGAAGGCGAAGGGCCGACTGCATCCATGATTATATGGCGACAAACCCGCAATAAAGGTAACGGCAACTCGAAGAGCAAGGTAGCACGCGAAGTAGTTGCATCGGACATCTTCTTGGAAACATTTGTACATCGACTACTGATTGACCCAAATAGTGGTATTCCTCGAACTCTAACTGTCAGAAGGTTTATCGATGAGATAGCGAGTCGTTACGGACTAAGCATCGACGCAGACCCTGCTGCAAACAGTTATTTGCTCACTGAAAATAGAGGTTACCTCGAAGAGCGATTACGAGCACTCGGTCTATTAGTAGGTGTAAACGACTCTGAAAATATGAAGATTCTGCGCCCAAGGTTTCCCCTCGACGATGCGCTTGAGCGATAGATCTGGCTAGGTGAGAATTTAGATGAAGGAATCCAAGTTGAACGTTGCAAGTCTTACTGATACCGTTATAAGGTTGGCGGATACCGCCGAAAAGGGCGCCGTTGCATACCTACGCACCAGCGAACCCACACTAATCAATCGGCTATGTCTCGAGCTATCCGCGACTAAAGGTAATCGCGTTAGGGATTGGAATCTTTTTGTTGTCGACGATACCCCTGACCAACGGAGTTCCTTTGTAATTCTGGGAGATGAAGCCGTAGAGCTGCGTGAGACAAAGGATCAAGCTCTAATTTTCATTATAAATGACAAGCACCAAGAGAGCGGATTGGATGGTATCTTCTCCGCAGGACGAGAGATTTCCGAAGTTGACCTTATTGATGAGTATCGTAAAGCATTACTCGATATATCTCCTCTGAAGGGATACTTACACCACGTAGATCTCGCATCCAAGTATTCAAAGGAGGTCGCCATTGCCGTCGGCCGACTTGAAGTTGTAGAGCTCATAGAGCATTCGGGTAGTCTCTCACAATTCTTAGAGAATCTGTGGCGTATCGGACTATGGCCAATTGCCGGTGACACGCCCACCAACTTGGTCGATCGGTATTTGGAGATATCTAAAGCACTTGTCAAAGACCTATTACGGGTTAGCTCAAACTCTGCGATGCCGACAGATCGTCTCAGATCCCTAGATATCATTCCCAACGGTAATGAAGAAGACCTTTTGCTGGTTTCGAAGTTTATTTCCGAGTGCGACAAAGGTCGAATGCAGGATGTTTTTATCAACAACCCTCTCGATGACAAATTTTTCGTCGGTAACTGGAAGCTCGAGCTTGTCGAACAAGAAGAAGTGAGCGAGATATTCATAGAAGCTTGGCGCGGCAACAACGGTAAGGCGACCCCATGGTCAGGATTATCCCAGGATGGTAACGGCGAACTCGAATACATAATAAACGCCGAGGATAACAGTACCTCGAAGGATCTCACCGTTCGGTGGACGACAACACCAAAGACCATTAGAAAAGGCGGAGTTCTCTTCAATGTCGAGCTATTTGTTGGCGACGAGTCAAAGGCCAACTGGGAAGTACTGAGCAGTGGAAAAAATCGAAACGACTTCAAAATCAGAGCAGATGTCTTTGAGATCGAAGCTGGCGATAATTTCGATGCGCGCGTGGTAGTTTCGTTTCGCGATACAATTCGAGAAGAGACCGAGACCTTCATCGTAAGAGATGGAGATTCCACTAAAAAGAGCGGTACATCGTCGAATCGGACTTACCGAACGATCAGTGAATTTTTGCTAGAAGCAGAAAACTCCGATGCATTTACAGATGCACTGAAAGAACCATCTGCGATCGCAACGCTCGGCGAGCGCGAGATCGTCCTACTTTACCGCGACTCAAAGAAGCCTATAAAAGGGAAAATTAAATTACCCTGGGGATGGAGGCGATGTTGGCAACTTCTTGAACAAAATGACTTTAATCTCGGAAAGTTCACGATGCTAATGAGTGCGGCGGGCAAACTTCTCCCATCATCGCTCGAATTTAGACCTATCGAACTCGATGAGGTCAATAAGGTCGATTCTTCGATCTGGAATGCAGTGGTCAAAAGGCTTCGATCAGCTGACAACGTATATGGTTGCCACTTAGCCGATAGCCAAGAGGCAATAAATAGATTTGCGAACCTATGGAAGGAAGGCGTCGAGAAAGACGCCGATGATCTGGCCCTCGTCAACACAATCTCAGTTCTCGACGAATCAGGCCGTATCAAAGCGCTGATACTCCTACCGGAAAGCCCAATTAGGCTCTTATTTAGAGTCTACTACGACCAATTTATCGAATTTCTCTCGCGGGAGGGAAAGGGAAGTGAGCTCAAATCTATCTACGAATCGGTAAGCGGAAATGGCTTCCCGATCGTATTTCCTACTTTCGATCAAAACTCGCCATATGGAGTTATGCGCTCGTGCGAAGCCTTGGACATCAATACGCAATTACTGGTAGCTCCTGATATAACTGACGATAGTTCTCTACCGACGCAGATACGGCGATACTGGTATTCCGACGACCAAGATAACTTTGAAGCAGTCGCTGACAGCATGTGGCAGGCCGAACAGATATCAAAGGAGATAGCCGCGACGCGATCTGTTCAAACCAACGAAGAAAATCAGTCTTCGTTGGTTGACCTCACCTTACTCGCGTCCTTTGGGGGCGGCGACGGTGGAACCCTCCTAACTGCATTAACAATGTCTCGAGAAGGCAAGGGAGTATCAAATCCGAAACAAATTGAGCCGGATGAAACGACGCCTTCATTTTCGCTGGGCATGTTTCCTTCAATCGCACGCAAAGATTTGGCTAACGAATCGATGGAGCTCGACTCTATTGCGGGAAAATTCGAAGATCTATGGGAGTTGGCTAGGAAAAGCAAAAATGAAGTTCCACAAAAATATCGGTGGATCTTTGAGAGACCTAGCCGAAACACGAGGAATCCGGGCTTTAGCCTTACATGGAGAAAGGGTGATCTAAAAGAAAACCCGAATGAACTCGGTGGAGGGAGCACCGAACTATATCACTTAGCGATATTTTTTTCTGTCGGGAGTAACGCTGCATTCGCCTTGGAAGCCAAAGAGATGAAAATCAACCGTCCGAGGTCACTTCTATATGGTCTAGTTCGAACTTGGGATACGCAGAGGATTGCCACCGACGGCAAAATAATAACAGCCACATTTTACGACGATCTTTCGAACGCAGAAAGATTCGATAACCGTCGAACAAAAAATAACCTAGCGGACGTACTAGGCACCCTAGAAGAAAAAGTAAGGGAACGAATCGGCGGCAACGGGGAGACAATTACGTTCGTAAAGACTATCTCCGACCAAGAGCAAAACTTTATCATCGATGCACATCGATACGCCGAAAAAGTTGTAATACTCGACTCAGGGGCCATGGAAGTCTACCGTAGTAGGGGAGTAACGAATGGCGAATATCTAATAGGAGAGACTATCGCAAATGGAGCCACGGTTGTACAGTCATCCATCTCAGCAGTTCGAACGTCATCATTGCTTGCAATTGGCTACAAGCCTTCAATGGATTCATGCGAGGTCGCCAACAACGCCGAGAGCGCTGTACGATTCACCATCGCGGCCCTCCAAGAAATTCCCGGAAGTTCTCAGATCTATTACACTGACAGAAACGACCGATCTGATCCGGCGCTCAGCTTCGTCCTAGGATACACCGCCACTGTTCAAGATAAATCGATCGTTGGAGCTACAGCGAACGAGGCAGCAGTGTTAATCCCGCTAATCGATCTTCCAAATTCGATGAGAAGCAACTTGAGTCAAAATTTAGTTGAAACGTCTTTTGCCGTTCTTCGCATAAAGGGCAATGCAATCTATCTTGGATTGACACTTTCGGCGACTGAGAAGACGTTCGCTAGCGGTGCCTCCGCAATACGCGATTTTATGGACGAGTGTCACAGCCTTTGGGGGTCTGTCGTTTCCTTAACCTCTTCCCGGAAGCGTTGGAGCGATAGAGTGGCTCTCGCCAAGGTCATTGAACAGCAAATCGGAAGATCACGATCGGAACAGCTAAGGCCGCAGCATTACAAAACTATTCAGGAAAAGTTGGCGAGCCTTAGACAGTTACAGTGTGACACGATACCGATCGAGTTCGACGACACCTCTATGGATACCGTGATCACAATCGACTTCAGAGTTGGAACAGACTCCGACGTGAACCTTCGCTATATCGAGATAAGTAGTGAACACGTAGTTGATCGGTTTATTCAACGCAGTGCGTTCCAAGATCATCTCTACATCTCTCGCTCCAATGACTTAATTGACGGCGATACATTCGGTGTCACTAATCGCACGGAACTCGAAGTAAGCGACCAAGGCTTCATCGATGATACAGAATTCGAGATCTCTGTGACCAACGAAAACGTTGATTCCACAGCGATTGAAGTCAGTGGATTTACAGAAGACTACCTTGAAAAAGCAAATCGCCTCACAAATCCGATCGATCTAGTTACGATCGATCTAGTTACGATCGAGACGCCAGGTAAGCCAGACGTAGAAATTCAACATTCCGACTTATCTACTTCCGAGCCTTCAACCCTCGAACCCACAAATATAGTTGATGGCGCTGGAGAAATGCCCTTACCACCAATTCACCCCAAAGAGATCTCGATTGAAGTGGGTAGTTCTCGGAGCGGAGAGACTGTAATTTGGCAACCATCCGTCTCCACCAACCCCCACATGATCGTTACGGGATTATCTGGCGTAGGGAAAACTACCTTCATTATGGGCGTGGTGAAGCAGCTGAAGGAGCAAGGTATTGCCCCAATCGTAATCTCTTTCCACCAAGACGTCGATGAGATAATGGAGGGGTTTTTCGGTAACGAGATGAATGTCTCAGACATCAACAATGCCAGCTTCAACCCGCTTTACTTTACGGAATCTGAGTTACAAACCAACCGATACGTCGTCAACGATATCGCAAATGGAGTCAGTGGCATGCTATCTCTTCTATTTCCCAATTTAGGAGATATACAGATTGGTCAATTCAGAGAAGCCATCAAGAAGCAGTATCCCAAGGACTTGGCAAGCGACTTCGATGAGTCGAATCAGCCAACATTGCTCGACGTTTTCAAACGAATGAATCGATCAAGCGACATCGACAAAAATCTTATGACTAGGTTGCGCGATCTATTTAGCTACGAATCTCTGTTTGAAACAAACAGCGGCCGCAGCTTCCTCCACTCTGACCATGCAACAATCATTAAATTGAGCACCATCAATAGTGAGGTTGCCCGTCTCGCCCTTTTAATCTTTTCGATCGATGGAATCTATAGAGAGATGACGCGACGAGGGGTCATGAAGGAGATAACCCATGCCCTAGTTATCGACGAAGCTCACCTGATACGTAACTTTGATCGAATTCCACGCCTTGCACGGGAAGCCCGAAAGTACGGAGTGTCGCTCGTACTCGCATCGCAAAGATTCAATGACTTCGACGACGACGTGACAGCAAACGCAGGAACTGCAGTATTTTTCAAATCAAACGAAGATGATGCGAGAAAGGTTGCTAAGCACATAGAACATAGTGATCAACAAAAAGAGATTATTGACATGGTACGCAGCTTAGAAAATCACCATGCGATATATTACAGCGGTGGAGGCTGGCAAGAGATCATCACTCTGAAGCGGTATTAATTCCGAATTTAAATCGGAGAGATTTTCATAGCCAACCGACTGGGCGACCGGCTACTACAGCTCGCGTGTTACGAAGTGGCGTAGCTTGTCGTCCAGATTACCGTCAACTATGCATACTTTCCTGGTCGCACGAGTTATTGCACGAAAAAGATGCCCCCTGCCTTCGGGGTCGTTTAGCAATCCTGATGCATCCACTACAACCACGTTGTCGAATTCGAGGCCTCGCACATCGATCGTAGTAGTTAGGATAAGTCCAGTTGCAGATGTTTCAAACTCTTCGAGGCGTGTCACGTACCCGACGCCAGCGGCTTTGAATTGACTCCTTAATTTACCGACATTATCAGGCGAAGTGATAACCGCAGTCAGCCCGGAAACTTCGATACTATTACAAAATTCTTCGACGCAACTAACGATGCTTCTTCTATGACCGTACCGAAGGTAATAAACGCCATCGTCATCGAGCTCATTATCGATCAAGTTAGAAAACGAAAGTTTGTTATCGGTTCGACTGATTGCGCTCCGAATAGCTTCCGCCAACATTGATACGCTCCTTGGGACACGAAAAGATAATTCGAGAGATACCTCCTGAGCATCTTGAATATTGAGAAGATCCTTAAGTTCGTCGATACTTTCAACACCCACTCCGCTTGAACTTTGGTTCAAATCTCCGGCTAAAGTAAAGTTGGAATCTGGGATTATTCGTCTAATCAACAAAAGATCTGCTTTACCTAGATCTTGAAACTCCTCGATGATCACGTGACCGAAGTCTTTGAAGCGGATTGATTCTCCATTGACTTCCAAGATCATCGAAAGTAATACCGCCAATTCAGAATTCGAAAAGGGCTCCTTTTGAGAAACTGACCCACCATAGTATTGATCTATTTCCGCATCAGTGAAGTACGGTGCAAGAAAGCTCTTTCCAACTCCGGGTACGCGGAGAAACTCCTTCGCGATTTTAGAAAACCGCTGAATGGGCAGAAATACATTATCCAGCACCCTCTTAGAGCTAATTTCTTCATCCAAATGATCCAAAGAACTCTCGCCAAAGCGATACCGCGTTCGCGTATCACCTTCTGCAATCTTAAAGTGCTCTTGTATTATTTTCTTTAGTAGAATCTGCCCGGATCCAAATGGCTCTTGCGTTACTCTCATTCGTCCAATCAAGAGAGAAATATCTAATTGATCGACCCGGACTAAGGTTCCGCGAACATCCAATTCAATCGATTGCGGCCTAGCGTGACTCCAAATAAAGTCTCTAACCGCGTCATGGAAGCGGGGGTCTAAGTGCATCGATACTTGAAATTCTTTGTCGAATCGTGTACCTTCGAATTTGATAGATTCAAACTCACTGATGACTTGACGATAAAGCTGCTCGAGTGTCAGTACCTGAATGTATCTTTTGCCTTCACTCTGAGTTGATCCATCGACTACCTCCGCCAAATGACTCGAATAGTTTTCAGACGGGGCGAGGACGAGCGTTCGGATGCGCCGATTATTTGCACCATATAGATACATCGCTCTATGAATGGCTACTACGGACTTTCCAGTTCCAGGTCCGCCAGTAACAATCAGCGATTCAGTGCTTTCCGCCGAGACAGCTAGATATTGATCAGGCTGCAATGTATTTACGTGATCACTCATTTTTCCACTACGACGTCTTCGAAGGATCGTGGAGAGAGTCCGTGGTGCGCGCACTTTTCGCCCATTGGATGCATTCGATTGCTGACTACCTGTAACATTCGGTGAGCCGACCACCGAACTTCCCGCAGAATCGTTTTGCCTTAAATGAGCAGATCTGATATCGAGACTAGAATCCTTGATCGGTCTTACCCGAGGTGTGGCTGCGACATTTCGATTCTCGATCTTATTCGGTTTTTTGTCGAAAATCGTTGCACTCCGGGGAGTGGCGTAGTCGAGTCCAAATGGAACCTCTATAGCCGATATTTTGCGCTCTTCAAAGGTGAATGTGGCACTCATTAGAAAGTGGTTTCTTTGTTCGTCCTCAGCAAGGAAGAAGTTCTTCGAGACTGGGGCTCTCCAATCCGCCACCACCACCTTGTTTTCTTTATCCCATACGGTTGTCCTACCAATACGAATCTCGTCGTTTCCGCCGCCGTCGTTGAGAACTACCTTTCCGTATAAAAACTGATCTTCACGAAGGGCTCCATCTATCACCTCCCGTCTATTTTTGCGCTCCTGGTAGAGGTTGGTGTTTGCGTGTTGATTCGCTCCGGCCGTTACCCCCTCCGAGAGATCAGCCTTCGTTTGGGCAGCAAGTCTTCGAACCTTTTCAAGTACAAGGTTCTCTATTCGCAGTAGATCACTATCCTCCAAAACCACTACTCCTACTAGAAGACACCGCTATGAAATGCTAGGAAACTTCCAGATCAATGACCAATTTGGGCAAAATTTCTATCGAAATCCAATCGCGTTTGGATTCAACTCCATCAAGCTGAGCCAATTCAGATTTGCGATTTGATATTTTCGTTCTTTGTCCTTTGATATAAGTCTCGTTCGAGCTGTTGAGAATCGACTTCTCAAGTTGTTCAATCTTGCTGCTGAGCACTATCCTTTTTCGCGATAGTTCCGCAGCCCTTCGAGAATCCAACTTTGCCTGTTCCTCTGCCTCTTCACTTCGACGCCAATCCATCTCCATATCCTCTAATTTTTCAAAGATGAGATCCGAATAGGCAATTGCCTCTCCCTCGCTCGATTTCTCAAATGCACCGTCGGCTAATGCCGCCATTAGTCGCATTCCCACCTCGGGGACGTATTCGTAATTATCCGCCCGAACGGCAAAGGCAACTAATTTACTGAATTCGCTATTAGGAGATTTCGCCAAGCAGACTTTGACCAGGTAACTGCCCTTGTACTGGTCATAGGGAATTCGAATCCTCCCATACCTTCCAGAAATTGCTTCCATATTTCTAAAACAAACGCGGGCACCCTGAACAAGAGGGTGTGTAAGGTCAACGTGGTCGTAACCATTTTCTATGGCACGTTGCGCGTCAAAAGAAATGATTACCTCCGAATCGCTTTTTACTGCAGTGTCGAATTGTCGGTTACTTCTTTGGAATCGGGAGACGTAACTCCTCGCGTCGTCGTCTAATCGCACGGAATAAATACCAGGCCTTCGATTAGGTCTCAGTGGCGAATTACGAACTCGCCTTAGAAATGTTTCGACAAAGATACGAATCTCATTTGGCCCTAAATAATTGCCACGCCTCTTTTGATCCGCTTCGAAACCCTTTACAAGTAGGCGGTCAGTATTGACCAGAGCCTCAGCGCTCTCGGTTGCTTTCATAGCTTCGAAATTTGTAAGACGAGCTTTTTCGAATTGAGCTATACGTGCCTCTGAATCCTCAGGTGAGATATCAGGACTCCACATCTCTGATATATCCTCATTTGTGAAGGCAATGTGCCCGAGAATCTCCTCGTGTCCTCCGACATATGACTGGAACACGCCCAGTCGGTCGAAAAGGCGCATATAGATATTGTTGTCGATGGTGTCCTTCACTGACATGTTGAAGATATGGATCTTTTCACTCTTCTGTCCAAATCGATCAAGGCGACCGATCCTCTGTTCTATCTTCATCGGATTCCAAGGCACATCGTAATTAACCATGGCCGTGCAAAACTCGAAGTCCAGACCTTCGCTACCAACCTCTGACATAAGCAAAATTTTGAACGTGCCTTTTCGGAAATCGTCCATTATCTTCTGGCGAGCTTCGGGCGCCGTTTTGCCATACAGCAGCCTCACGTCGAAATCGTCTGCGAGTCGCTTTTGAAGGTACTTGAGAGTTCCAGTAAAGAATGAAAAAATGATCAACTGTTTATCATCCTTGGCAGAGAACTCTAAGATCCACTCCTTGAATTTCTCGTACTTCGAATCGGTGGCTTGCAGTGAACTCGCGTAACTCATAAAGTTGTCTAGATGCTCCATGAAAGATTCGTCTCGGAGCAACTTAATCTCCTCTTGCCCCGCCATTTTGGGAGCGTCCTTTTTCTCGTCATCGGAGCGATCGTCCTCTTCGAATTGGTCGTCAATCGAGAGTGCGTCTTCAACTGACACAGCGTCACTGTCCTGCGACTTGTAAGACTGCGCATAAAAAGGTTCCCACTTCTTGGTAGCAGCCTCGACAAACGCAGGCATACAACTTGCTGCAAATCGCAGCGGCATTTGAGCAACGTACCCGTATCGTCGTCCTAGGACGACACAGCTCCTCTTGAGTAGACGAATGTATTCGTCATATATTTGCTTCTCGCGCTCGTTCCACTCAACTTCAAGAATCTTGACGTCGCGTACTACCGGATTTTCGGTAACCTCTCGTCTGCGCATACGAGAAATCTCAGAGGCGAGTGGGGAGAGGGAGACGATCGAGTGTCGAAGCCGGACTTCGTCTTCAGGACTTATAACGCCTTGAGCAAGAATCTGTTCGATTCTTTTAAAGTCACCGCTCTTTGCAGCGGCTGCCCCAACTTCCGTCTCAGATATCTCAACCAACTTCGCACGAGCTTCATCTCTTTCGAACTCCGATGATTCAACAAACTTTACAAACTCATTCACCATCTTGACGAAATCGAGAATGCGTCCGAAGACTGAACTCTCCTCGTAAGCATCGGGCCTTAAGAGTCGCATTAGGTTATGAAGGTCCTTTGAGTCGTTATTGATTGGAGTTGCCGAGAGAAATACAACACTCTCCACATCATCCAATAGGGCCTTAATAGTCCTAAACCCTTTGGTTTCACTGTTTCTAATATTGTGGGCTTCATCTAGAATAACGAGATCAAAAAGATCCGATTGTTCGTCTAAAAGCTCTACTATCTGGTCACTGAACCTTCCGCTCCTTATTTTTTCGAGCGACACGACAAAATAATGAGATGCTGCTAAGCGCCCAGGGCTACGCAAGTAAAGTGACTTCAATTCCTCATCATTTAGGTCGCGCAGAATGTAGCCGAAGCGGTTCCTCATCTCAGCCTTCCACTTAGCTACGAGGTTGGAGGGACAAACGACGAGTACATTCTTTGCCGAACCGCGCTGATCAAGTTCGCGCCAAATAAGTCCTGCCTCGATCGTCTTTCCTAAACCGACTTCATCAGCGATCAGAATGCGCTGACTATCGCCAATCAAAAACTTCAAAACCGGCAGAAATTGATAAGGGATAAAGGTTGTAAGGGAGCTGAACGCTGAATAGAAGAGATCGCTAAGAACCTGGTCAATCTTTATGAAAGTTAGTGCTGCCGCGGTATCAATGTTGTGCATTGGATTTTGGCGAAGCCAGGATCTGACGTCGTTCGTGTCCTCGGGGATATCTTCAAGCTCGTCTTCCAAGAACCGATTAGAAGCACCAGTTGTGGATCTACATCTGTACTGCCAACAATTGTCTTCGGCTCGCCACGATCTATCAACAACCTTTAGAAGGTCTCCCGAGCCACGGCGTTGCACTCCATCATCTATGTCGTACTTAGGTTTGGATGGAATAGATTTCCCGTCCTGCATCGCAGTCTCGAAGTATGTTCGAACTTTATCGATCTGGTCACCATCTAGTGGCTTACCATTTGCATCTTCAACACCACCATTCGAAAAGTCGACAACTAAAAGTGATACCGATACGTCTTCGTAGAGAACATAAACACCATCAGGAATTTCTCCTGGTGATAAGGATGAAAAAAGGCTCGAATCATCGAAATAGGTGTTGCCGGATTCAAACTCCGAAGTTTGGCGATCCGTCGCTACGAGCGATATATATGTTTGTTTAGAGCGAAGTTCAGCAGCAATGTTACCCGCCGACAAAACGTTGGAGAAATATATTGCCGCGCCTTTTTCGAGCGAGGATAATAAATCTAATTTCGACACAATCAACTACCGCCTATTGGGGTGATGGTCCCTGCCGCTGGGGTCTTAGCCGCATCACCAATTACCCCTAATTTATCATGGCGATGTTCGATTTTCTGGGACTGGGCATTTCAGAATTGAATTTTATTAATCCTGATCTACTTGTAGCTGGTGTGTAGCTGAGTATTTATTTGAAACCAACCTGTTCGCTTTAGGCAAAGGCACTGTCAGCGAATTCGAAGTTACCACGGGCCACAAATTTGCTTATTTTATCATTCGCTTCAATATTGGATTACAGTCTCTATCGAGAACGTGCTACGGACACGCCTTTCAGATATTGGCAAGACAGTCCCATTCAAAAACTAAAGACTATGATTTGCCAACTTGCTCGAGTCAACTAAGTGTGAATTCTGTTTAATTCTGCGAAGCGATCACTTGGTACCACGAATTGAGGGCACCACGACTTAGATGTCGTAGTGTCAGAGGCCCTGTTGATGATGCTCAGGAGTACGCGGTGGATGGCGCTGATCAACAAGAATAAAAATTCGAAAAAGCAACCATTTAAGGGAGCGGCCGTAAGAAGGTCCAAGAAGACCGCCAAACCATCAAAAAGATTCCCATACCTCGAAAGCTTTTCCGTTGAGATAGTATGAGCAATTGTGATGATTCTTGATGAAATTAACGAAGAGCTCGAATTGAGGAAGGCGGTTTTTAGCCATCTTAAATTACTCACAGCACATTCCCCGAGCGGCGTAGTACCGTCTTCTACAATAAATTCATTTGAATTTCGCGGCAGACGAATAAGTCTTATCGTCCAGTCGGGAATACGCAAGCTCCTGGGCAGCAGCGCCGCACTAACAATCAGAACGACATTTACCCCACCGTCGGAACTGCCGCCATACATTGACGATACCGACGACGACGGAATGATCCATTACAAGTACCGCGGTACAGATCCGCAACATTCAGACAATAGAGCGCTACGGATGGCGATGGACGAGGGATTGCCGCTGGCTTACTTCTACGGCATCGGGAAAGGGCTCTACTTACCAATTTTTCCAGTGTATCTCCTGCAAGAAATTCCAGAACGGCACGAATTTGTAGTCGGCTTTGAATCATCACTTTCAAGCGCGAACCCAATCTTCAAAGAGAGCCTCGAACGTAACTATGTAGATCGGCTTACAAAAACTCGCATGCACCAACCAGTCTTCCGGGCACGGGTTCTCCACGCATACGATACGTCATGTGCAATCTGCAGACTTCGCCATTCCGAATTGCTCGATGCTGCCCACATAATCCCTGACGGTCATGTCCGCGGTGAACCGGTGGTACCCAACGGAATCGCTCTATGCAAAATACACCATGCCGCCTTCGACCATAACTTGGTGGGAATACGTCCGGATGGAATCATAGAAGTACAACATCGACTTTTGCAAGAAACTGACGGACCTATGCTTCTACATGGTATTCAAGAAATAGCTGGAACCAAAATTCATCTACCCAAGGAGCGGGCCGCGAGACCGGATCAAGACCGACTCGCTGAGAGGTTTGAGGAATTCAAACGAGCCAGCTGATCTATCGGCGGATATGAAGCGAAGTTAATCCACGTCAAAAGTGGCGACCGTCGCGACTGAGAGACCGCCAGAACATTCTTTAGCAGCCGCAGGTTCTAAAGATATCAATCCTTATCGATCGAGTTATCTTTACCTTTGAGTCCACCGGAACCTTGCCCCGCCGCCATATCACGAATCCCTGACAGCAAATTTGTCAGCTCCACCGGAAACAGTATCTTTATAAAAGGGGAGTTAGCTAGTTCTTTCAATGCACCAAGGTATTGAAGCAGCAGCTTCACAGCGCTACGTCTGCGATCCGGGGTTAGAAGTTTCCCTCCGATAGTTCCTTTAGCATCGAATTATCCAAGGTCAGATCGGCAACAATGGTCTTTAGTCTTGTAATTCTCTGCCTTTAGTCCTTTCAGGCTCTTGGCATCTGTGGTTTTCATACCTCCGTAGGTATTCTCACCAAGATGCAATGTGGTTTCCGTTATGCATGAGCTTCTGGCAACTTACACAACCGAACTGCCGGCGTATAACAATCTGTCACCCTCGGCAAGCTTTTGAATGACTTGTTCTGGTGCGTGCTTTTTACCCTTCATAAAAAATATACTGTTTATATTTTGGTCAGTATTCTAACATTAAGGGTGGATCATCCAGGATTCACCATGGCACAGACATGCGAAAACAATTTCGGCGCTAGCAGGCATCAACTTCCGTCGAATAGTGTCAAGAAAAAAAAGCCAGAAGGTATTTTCGTTGAATGCGCTGAACGAAAATAAACCTTTTATTTTGTTCGACGCGAATGGCTTTCTAAATAACGAAATTGATGGCTAGCCATCTAATTGCGCCCACTCCCTCAGAATGAGCTTTCGGAATCGATCAATTATCTGTAATCCTTGATTGGGGATAAAGTTAGCTTCGCCTGAACTGCGTCCCGCATCGCGACTAAGAAGCGTGGCAGGCAGTTTGATACACCAGTTAATAACGAAGTCAGGAATCTCCAGAAACTCGATAGATTTGTAGGAAATGAGAGTTACCGGATTTGAACTACACAGGTGGCAAGAAGCGGCTGTAGAAGCGTGGATGTCGGGAGACACGCATGGTCCTTTCAGGGGAACCATCGAAGTGTTTACCGGTGGAGGGAAGTCCCTTATTGCTCTAAAGTGCATCGAAAGAGCGGCACGGGAATCTCCCGAGCTTAAAGTCGCTATCGTTGCACCCACATCTGCACTAGCGAGACAATGGATAGATGTAATTAATAGGCATTCAGATCTAAACCGATCAGAGATAGGCCTTCTCGGATCAGGCAGTAAAGGAGATTTAGAGTCATCTAGGGTCCTGATCTGTGTCCTAAACAGTGCTTCACGCCTCCTTCCGGAGATGTCTTCGGCAATATCGGGCGAACTTATGTTAGTAATTGACGAGTGCCATAGAGCAGGAGCTCCTTCAATGGCAAAGGTGCTAAATACCAAGGCAAGATTTCGACTTGGACTCTCTGCAACTCCGGAACGGGACGAGGCTTCGCAGGAAGGCACCCTAATTTCGTTCGATGATCAGCTTGTTGGGAAATCTCTTGGCGCTGTTGTTTATCACTTCGATCTAAAGCAAGCTCGAAATTATGGATGGCTGCCTAATTATGAGATAAATCACCACGGTGTGCACCTAACTGTATCAGAGCAAGCAGAATACGAAAGACTAACCCGACGTGTCGACGATTCCATTAGCGCACTACAGGACATCGGAGTCGAAATTTCGCAGGCAAGAATCTACCAAACTCGAAACGATGAAGTTGGCTCCCTCGCAAAGCGCTATGTCTCAGCAACGACGCAACGGAAAGATTTCCTTTACAAAAGTACCGAACGCATTAGAGTCGCAACACGAATTGTGTCGGATTCATTCGAAAGAAACCCTGATAGGCGCGCACTGGTATTTCACGAAAGAGTAGATTCAGCCACACAATTGGCGCGCGCTTTAGAACTGAAATTACCCTCTATTGGCATTACTCTCGAAAATTCGAAACTAAAGTCGTCCGTCCGCAATGAGGCCTTAGCATCATTTCGAACAGGTACTAACAAAATATTGGTCTCTGTCAAATCTCTTATCGAAGGAATAGATGTGCCAGAAGCTGATCTAGGCGTGCTTGTAGCGTCAAGCTCCAGCATACGCCAAAGGATCCAAACATTAGGAAGAGTTTTGCGTCGACAGTTCGAAGGAGACGGGTCTAAAAAAATAGCTGATATGCATATTATTTACGTTTCGAACACCGTGGATGAGGCTGTTTATGGAAAGCTTGACTGGACTGATCTAACTGGACCTGAATCCAATAAATATTGGGAATGGCTTCTCGAACCGAATGCCGCACCAATACAAAAGTTTGATCCTCCCCAAACCCCCACGCCTAGCGAAAGCCAGGAATGGAAGAGACTCTGCCAGCTCTTAGACCTTGGACCACAAGAGTGGCGCGGTGGAAGAATTGGAGTTGAGCACAGCCTCGACACACTAGGAACGGTTCGGCGGTACGATGGGAAAATAGTCTCTAATCCACAAGGTGTATCCGATATCGTTGATAAAGTACGTAGCCAACGCGGTGGAAGATTTTACCTAACGCCTGAGTTCAACCTAATTCTTGTTTCAAAACGAAATGCGGGTGAGAACATGATGTACGTGGCTGGCAAAATCAACGAACCTTTCGTCTACGTCACGAATGACATAGAAAACCAGGAGCAAATCCTCCCGCAACGAAATATAAAACCCGGAGATCTTTACTATGGACCCACCGATGCTACCGGTGGGTCCTTCCAAATAAGGAGCAAGGGTGGCGGGTTAATCGAAAGGCGGGCTAACAAGTCCGAAACCGAATTCGCGATCATAGATGAGAACAATTATCCTCAGCAATCACAAAACGCCATAAAAACAATAAAGGCCTGGAAACTGCTGCTAGACCGTGGAATAAAGATTAGTGTAAACCATCGTGACGACGTATGGTATGTAAATAATGGCAGCCATATTTTCCTCGAACATGTTCCGGGGGGATTTCTTTGGCAATCTGATTTAGAGAGGGGAAGTTAGAAAGTGGCAACTGTTTATCCTGGATTGAACCCAGCTAATGCTAGCCGAGAAGCAAAGTATTCAGTAATCCGTTCGCAGAATAATGAAATGGCAGTTCGCCTAATATATCGAGTTTCAAGTTCAGAGAGAGAATTACTTACGACCACTAGTCATTTTAACCTCGTAGATATGGTAAACAACGTCAAAATGGAGATCAATGGACAGAAGGGCGGGGCATTTTATATAAATGAATACGGCCACGTTTTGGTGCCTGCTAATCGAGGTGAACCGTGTTATTTTGCAGGTACGTACAAAGAGATCCTTGAATTCGATCTTGAGGGAGATCCGATCTCCGCAAAGGCGCCTAAAACTCTTTCACCCGGCAATACCTGGCTTGGGCCTCATGTCGGAATCCCTTACACGCTCAAATCTGGTGCCCGCGACATAAGCTTCAAAAAGATGATCACGCCCACGCGAAGCAAAGAATTCCTCCTTTCGGAATATGTCGGATCGATCAAAGCCGAAGCCCTTGCGCGAAGATTAGGTGTACATAAAGGCATATCCGGTGGCACAATCTACATAAACGAAGCCCAAGAGTTTTTTGCACCAGTCCAAATCGGCGACGAATGGACCTATACCTATTTGGGAGGGATCAATCACGACGCGTGGTTCCCAAACCTACTTGAAAACGACTTATAGATGCACCTCGTTAACGAGAACGACACAGAACTTCGCTTATCCGTGAAGCGTCCAATGTGGCACAACACTAAAACTCAAAGGGCGAAGCGTTATAAGACTGCATTGATCAATCCTGGACGATCCTCCCTTAGCCTGAGAATACAGACCAAAATATCAAAGGGGGGATTTTCATAAAGGGTAAAAAGCACACACCAGAACGAGTCATTCAAAAGCTTACCGAATGGGACACACTACTAAGCGAGCGGTGCGGTAACTGTTGCAAGAGGCATTGGAATAACTCAAACCTCATAGAACCATAGACGAATGACTTCGGCGGCTATGCGTTCTCGGTGATGATCAAAGGCCATTTGCTAGCCGTGGAAATCGAAAATACGCACAACAGTGGGCGTCGATAAGCGTCATAAAGTAATCCGTAGAATGACGTGGAGCTGCCGACACCTTCAATGAATGGGCCTCGCGATCATGAAGTTGCTTCAAATAAAGCTTGCTGACTCCCGCGTACAAATGGTTATCAAACACTTAATCCAATAACTGACTGACAAATGCACGTTGTTCACATGAACGGCAAATTATTTTTTCGTGCGTCAAAATCAATCATTTTCACTTCCATTAAATGACTTGCTTTGGCCTTGACCCATCGCCATGTCGCGAATTCCCGACAGCAAGTTGGTCAGCTCCATCGGAAACAGAATCTTTGTGGAAGGGGAGTTGGCAAGCTCTTTCAATGCACCGAGGTATTGAAGAAGCAACGTATTCGAGTCCGAATCCTTTGCAATTTGACCAACAACAGATAGGGCAGTAGAAAGACCTTCAGCCCGCAAAATCGCAGATTGCCTCTCTGCTTCAGCAGTCAAAATTGCCGCTTGCTGGGCACCTTCAGCTGACAGAACGTCAGCTTGCTTCTGTCCTTCGGCAACGGTGATCGCCGCCTGCTTCTTACCTTCAGATTCAGTAACAACTGCTCGCCTCGTTCTTTCAGCTGACATCTGGCGGGTCATTGCCTCTTGAACTGCGGGTGGGGGATTGATCTCACGAACTTCTACGTTGGTAACCTTTACTCCCCATCGCTCCGTTACTTCATCGAGTTTCACTCTTAGCGATGTATTCATCGCCTCGCGCTTGGAGAGGACATCGTCGAGGGCCATGTCTCCGACAACGCTTCTAAGTGTCGTTGCAGCGATGTTCAGCGCTGCTCCGGAGAAGTCACGGATGTTGACGACTGATGTCACTGGATCAAATACGCGATAGAACATTATGAAGTCAATAGAGATAGGCGCATTGTCCTTGGTAATAGCTGTCTGATGCGGGATCTCAAGAAATTGCTCTCGAAGATCTACTAAGGATATTCTGTCGGTAATTGGATTGATAACAACAAGCCCTGGACCCTTTGCGCCATTGGACTTACCCAACCTAAAGACCACCAACCTCTGGTAATCTCGCGTAATCTTGAAGGTCGAAAAGAGAACCCGCACAATTGCGAACAAGAGGACTAAAGCTACGGCTAGTTCAATGATCGTCTTTACCATTATTGTTTTCCTTACCGGTTGATTCATTTAATTCAACACTCGTTGAAGTGCTGGTATTGAAAGTGTCGATGGCGACCTTGAGGTGGATTTGGTCGGCCTCTACCACGAAGATATTGTCACCCTTACTAATGACTCCCTCAAGTGCATCAGCGCTCCAGCTCTCCCCATCGACCGTTACGGTCCCCGAGGGAGCTAAATCAGTCGAAGCCACCCCTGTCCTACCAAGAAGCGACTTGTACCTCTGTGGTGTCGATGTCTTTGGCTTTGATAGAACTCCTTTGAGCCCCAAGGCAATCGTTCCCAACGAGATCAAAAAGATAAGTCCGTAGATTAGCAGCGTAAGGGTAGTAATCGAAGATGTGCTACTAGCCAAAACAGAGACGGCTACGCCCGCAATCACAAACGAAGAAACACCGGCTCCTACGGAGGAGTGTGGGCCTAGGTGCAGTCCAGCTGCAATGACTAATAGGGTGAGTGTTAATAACACTAAAGAAACAATGACCATCGCAAACCTCGCTGATCTATTGCCCTAACTCTATTGCAGTTTCAACCACTATGTCGTTCATCAAAGGTTATTCGTTCGCGGCGGTTGTTTATTGAAACCTGAAGTTCGCTGGCGATTCAAACTGAATTCACGATGTCACAGAGTATAGAGAGGACTCCAGCACTCTATCGTCTCCCGCATAGCTCTATGGAAACGTCTTTGTCGCAACGCCCCTTCCCTCCGAAATGTGCTGCGCAGCACCGTGCATAGACCATCATGGATACACAAAGATCAAGATGCGCGATAATGGACCGATTCATCGTCGGAGTTACCAGTTTGTTAGAACTGTGGTCGTAACACAGTCAGAAGGAACGTAGGCACGGGCACTGGGTATTCTTGGCATTTCCGCGCCGTTGCCATTGGACTAAAGTATCGAAGATTAAATACCAATCCCAGTAGCCATCATTTTACCCCTGCAACGAAGGACGCGAAATGATGGGGCATGGTAGCCATTGAAGGTACCAGTTATCTGCATCGCCAACGAAAATCGCCGATGTATCGCAAATACGGTTGATTTGATCAACACAGGGGACCAACAGCGATCTCCAAATGGAAAATCTCCGAACAAACACAAAAGAGCCCACTACCTTCGAAGACAAATCAGCAGGGTAGTGGGCTCTTTGACAAGATATCTACTCTTGCGAGACGAATCGCTATCGAGATTGACCGACCTTGGTGGCCTCAGGAACTTCAATGAGGCTTCCGGTTGCAACATCGTAGATATATCCATAGACCGGGATCGACGATGGTACCAGCGAATGCGACTTGATTCGAGTGACATCCTCAAGTACTGACGAAGCCTGATCAGGAATCGTCAACCAGTTGATGTACTTTCCTTCACTTGAGCCAGGTCCTTGACCAACATCTTTGAATCCCGCAGCACCAAGTTCAGCGGTCTCAAGGCTCGAAGCCAAAAGGTTACTCATGAGGTCGTTGTTAAAGAACTCCATACCACAATTGGTGTGATGGATGACAAACCACTCTTTGGTTCCCAATAACTTGTATGAGATAACCAATGAACGAATCGCATCGTCGCTAGCTCTTCCTCCGGCGTTTCTAATTACGTGAGCGTCGCCTTCACTTAATCCCGCATACTTTGCTGGATCAAGACGTGCGTCCATACAGGTAAGGATTGCGAAGTGGCGTGCTGGAGGCATCGCAAGGTTGGCCTTGTCTCCAAACTCCTTTGCATAGCCCTTATTTGCCTCTAGTACTTCATTTAGGACTGACATTTTCTAACTCCCTTGGCTTGATTTCACCTTCATTGAAGATTATAAAGCTAAACCTGAGTAAGATTATCAACTTTATTGACTTCAGCACTAGCAAGCTATAGGAGTCGACGAGCAGAGTTACCCAAATGGCGCCCCGAGGAGCTTCATGGTTATGAAGGGAGGACGAAACGACTTGCATTTCGAAATGAATTGACTTACACACGTCAAACCTGTTCAACTAATTGAATTACCGGGGCAGACTCCGCCACTTTCCCTGCTTCGTGGTTTTGTTTACAATTAACCTTTTCAGTGACCAGATTCCCATTGCTCTGCCCCTCGGTAAATCAGTCCTCGCACCTTCAATTCAATTGAGATCCTTGATAGTCGGACCAAAGGTAGTAATTCTCCAGCAGGTACTAATAAAGATCAAGCTGGTTGCGTTAATTTGAATCCACCGTAGCTCGTTTCAGTGGTTGCCATAGTGGCGTGGCCAACCACAGTTGATCCGTCGTAGAAGGTAGCGGTTATTGGCTCGGAGCAGACACCATTGCAAGGGGCTGTTGCTACTCCCATGGGCAAGATAAAGAAGCTCCAGCCGTCGAGCGTGGTGGGAAGTAGGGCAGTTGTTTGATTGCTCGGACCAGAAACACTGACGCTAGTTACCCAACTCGGCACAGTTCCAGAGAGAAAGGTCTCTCCGTTGCTAGCATTGTCCCAATTTACAGTTGCCATTGGTTTTGTGCTTCCGCTAGAGGTCACCACCGCATTGCCATATACAACTTCCATCCATGAGTTACTAGCACTCACTGAAGCTGAAAATACCCATGGCTGGTTCTTGACGGTTCCATATGCCAATTCTGTTCCACCAATTGGAACTTTTGGAGTATTGATGGGAGGCGATGCAATTATCCCTGGAGCACATAGGCCACTATGAATCGGGTTCCCGCCTGGCATGCAATTGTCGAGGGAAGGATTGATTACCAAGGCTGAAGCGATGTCCTGAATCTCTGCTGGGCTTAGGTTGAAGCCAACTATCTGCACCCCAAGTATCGGTGATAGTTGCCACTGCAAAATGGTATTCGGACCTTTATGGTTCGGTTGGGTTGTGCCTTGGCATGGATTCATTAACGGAGAACCAACGGAGTTAGTCGGTATCGCATCGGTACAAGCACCGCTAATAGTCATTGATTGGGTACCGTTTGGTCCCTTTACTGATGTGTATGAAATTTGATTAGAAACTTGCAACAAGAGAGCCTTTTGCCCCTTTACCGTTACTTGATCCATGGTTGCGTTTGCGATACCTCCTGCCGGAGGTGTTACGAAATCAGGATTCACCGTTCCCTGATTGATAGTGATGGTAAATGATTTTCCATTCGTCGTCGAATCATTTTCATAGGTGATCGCCGATGAGTAGTTGGCTGGAGTCGTCGATATGTTTGTTTGCCGATCGGAGATTAGTCTCCAACCGCTAAGTTGAGGGCCAAGGCTAACCTCGCCATTCAGGAGGTGCGGTGGACCAGGGTTGACAAAGGCTGTCACTTGAGCACTCAATAGTGGCGCATTCGAACTAGAGCCCTTATTTAGCTCAAATGTAGTTCCAGAAATTGCGACTCCTAAAACCGCGATGGCCCCAAAGATAAAACTACGGCGACGGCGATCAATTCGCCGGCGGTTAGCTCGCTGGCTAAGTGTAGAAATTGAAGGTGCTTCGGCTAGCGGCACCTCTAGTAGGGACTTCGTAAGTTCGGTCAATCGTGACATTGTGCTCCTTTGGTAATCTGCGCCTTACTTGCTTGTCGCGTTTCATCGGGCGATTGTGTTGACGGGTTCTTTTGCTCGTTTTCGATTTGGAAATCGTCGCGATTTCCTCTGTCTTTATTGCTTTTCGCAATGTCACCCGACTCGGTAAGTGGTTCTGCCAAGTCGGCTGCGAGTCTTTGTCGAGCCGCACCCAAGGTTCGCGAGACTGTACCTCTTGTAATTCCTAGTGAGTCTGCAACTTCAACTTCGGTAAGATCCCCAACATATCGAAGCATTACGACCTCTCTTTGCCGACGCGGAAGTTCGTTGACCAAGAGCCAAATCTCTCCAGCTGGAGCCGAAAGGTCGAAAGGTTTTGTTTGGCGGTTCAAGAAGCGCCTTTCAAAAGTTCGCCTCCTTGCTCGCCGACGAAAGACGTTGTAGGCAACTCGATAGGTCCATCCCTCGGGCCGTTCGCTTTTAGAGATTTTGGGCCAATGCATAAGTGCGCGTACGCAAGCTTCATCGACAACCTCCTTTGCCTCTTCGAGGTCACCAATCACAAGGACCATTGTCGCTAGGAGTTTCGGATAGAACAACTCATACCATCTTGCGAAGCCGTCGTTATCGTTACCGCTTCTATTGCTGGCTGTCGACCCGTCTTCATTGTCTGATGACACAGGATGCAATTTTCGTACGGGCCTTTCATTCAAGGTGCTGCTTCGACTTTCGCCAAATCATTAATTAGTTAAGTCACGACCAAGGTCTTTTGCTGAGTGTGTCGACGATTTTTATTGAGTTACAGCAAAGTCATGGTTGCTACGGGCGTCAATGTGGGTAGGTTCGCAAAATGTCAACCTCCGGTGTGAGCGCTATCTTCGACGTGTTTTGATTGTCGACGTTACTACAGAACCGCGCTTCCTTCGAAACTAATATCACCGGGCTTGCAGGGCAAACCGCGGAGATACTTGGGCTCAATAACGCGCATCTAGTGCTGCGTAATGGTGCCCTTTGAGCCGATCACGACCGGATATCTAACTCTTCGCAAAAGTTCGTCTTCTCGCCCCAGCTATCAAAGAAATGAAGCATTACGCGACAGAATTGATATCTGCATCACACGTCAACTCCACGATCGCACGTATTTGGACTCGACGAGAGGAACCCGCTACCTCCTGCCAGTCTCATGCATGTCGAAGGCACGAAAACTAACGATACGCCATCGGTCTTCACCTACGAGCTGTTGAAAATCCTTGCGTAGACGATAGTGTTTCTCAAGAACATCTAGGTGGCTCCTAGCAACGGCCAGATCTACCATACGAACTGCGCGTTCTTTGGTGGGTAGGTTCCATCCCAGATGTACGTATCTCTGATCTATTCATCCTTGTTGGATCGGTTTTGAGACCTCCAAAAGCTTGGCAGCGTCACCTATGAATAGTGTCATATTTGACTAAGTGTCAAAACTTCAACCTGGCTTGTCCGCAATTTGATTCGATGCCAATGCTTTGGCATTTCCCTTAGAATTAGGGAGAATTGCTTTCGCGTAAAGTGAGTTGTTGCACCTACCGCTCTCATCACTATAAAGTCAAACCAGGCTTATCTCGATTCTCTATTAAGCCATCCAACCGAGTGTCATCACGGATAATGATGGTCGTAATAGTGAGCGTGGCCTGTCTTCCACAGAGAGACAAAATTCGTCAGGAAGTTTAAATGCATCTCAGTTGGGATAACATAATCATCTGTGGTGATAGCAAATAGAACAGAGGATGAACGCGCCTTTAGAGAAGAGGTCTTCCGTCATCTCGACGCACTCGCTAAGTTTTACCCTAGCGGGGTATTGACATCTGTTGAGATCAATTCCTTTGAGTATCGCGGCAGACAAATACGCCTAATTGTCCAATCTGGGATCCGTAAGCTTCAAGGAAGCGAAGCGGCGCTAACGATTCGAACAACATTCACTCCACTTTCGAAGCCACCTCCGTATGTTGATCTCACTGATAATGACGGCATGATCCACTACAAGTATCGTGGTACTGATCCAGGGCACTCCGATAATCGAGCTCTTCGTATGGCGATGGACGAACGGCTACCCCTCGCATACTTCATCGGAATCGGCCGCGGACTTTACCTACCCATGTACCCAATGTATATTTTGCAAGAGATTGCTGTACAACACGAATTTATTATTGGCTTTTCTGAAGCACTTTCACTCTTCAATGCAGATTCAACTTACAAGGAAGAACTTCAACGTAGTTATATAAATCGGATCACTCAAGCACGCCTCCATCAGCCAGTTTTTCGGGCACGCGTTCTTCATGCCTACGAAACTTCGTGTGCAATCTGTCGACTTCGCCATCCCGAGCTACTCGACGCAGCACACATTATCCCCGACGGAAACGTCCGCGGCGACCCGGTAGTTCCCAATGGCTTATCACTCTGCAAAATACACCACGCAGCTTACGACAATAACTTTGTAGGGATAACTCCAGATGGAATCGTCGACGTACAGGAACGATTCATGAAAGAGACTGACGGGCAGATGCTGCTACACGGGATTCAAAAGGTAGCTGGAACTAAAATTCTTCTCCCTAGAGAGCGCGCTGCTAAACCGGATAAAGACCGTCTCGCTGAGCGCTACGAAGAGTTCAAAAGAGCGTCCTAACTAAGTTCATGACTTCGAGGAGGGATCGCGCTTAGTCGGCACTCTCCATTTGGTACAATGACAGACTACTTAGCTACGGGCAACAAACATCTGTAAACAATCTTCAGCGGCTGCGAAAAACTTGTCCCTTTTGCGCGATCTAAGCAATCTCCGATCTCCATCATCGTCGATTCAACTCCAATTTTCGAGCCTTAGCCCTCGAACTCGAGCAAATTCCCTGGTGTTGTTCGTTACTAATGTGGCTTCAAGTGAAATAGCGTGTGCCGCAATCATGGTATCAAGACCGCCAATTGGCTGACCAATTCGTTCAAGTTCGAATCGAATACGTCCATACTCCCATATGGCTTGCTCATCAAAGGGCAGTATGGTTAGGGCGGTCAGGAACATCTCCAACGCCCGTTGATTTTTAGTCGATCCGCTCTTAGCTACACCGTAAGCCAGTCCAGCAGCACTTACGCTCGACAATCCGATGCTGTCCGGATCCTCGAGCTGGAATCTCTCCAAAACATGATGAGGTTTATTGTTGATGATATAAATGCAAATATTTGTATCGAGTAAGTATCTCATCCACCCACGATTTCTGGACGACTTTGTATTTCTGGTTGGTCTCTCGTAATTTTGAATTCCGGCTCAAATTCACCTAACGCAACACTCAAGAGTTCCCATGAATGATTGATAGGTAGCAGTAAGACGCCATTTCCAAAATGTCGAATCGATACCTCGCTTTCAGCGAATCGGTACTCCTTTGGTAATCGAACTGCTTGGCTTCGCCCGGTTTGAAAGACTTTTGCAATGTCCATATTTCAACCCTCCACTGATATATATCAATAATATATATCAATGATGAATCTATCGATCCTTCCCACTTGTCATCCAACACAGTGAGACCGCTTTCAATTGGAGTGGTGCGAAGACACTTTGAATTTCTCCACACAACAGAATTTCAAACAGGACAGTGGGAGAGTGGCGGGATCGATGTTGCCAACGCCATTGCGATTACAACTCCTTAGACGGCACGACCATCCACGGTCGATTGTGCATCCGAATCGCAGGGATTTACGGATTCACAGATGCTCTGTGCTTACTAAATCCCATAATGAACTAGAGGGCTCTAGTCGCCTTGATTAATAGAGATCCAGATGGGGACTTCGAGGTCTTTTATTAGAGACGCGCTGAGAGGTCGATGAATTTTGATGGGTAGCCACATTTCGCGGGCAGATGTTGAACCTTGATTCCAAGATATTTTCCATCGGCTCCCGCAGATGGTGACCGAATCACTTGATCAACGAAGACGATCGACAATGATACGTTATCCGGCAAAGTGCTCTTCAATTTCCGAACAACGAGATCGCTAATCACTTGCCCTGAGGTCGACTTTGACGCAAGGAAGAGCCTATCGAATTCATGATTTTAATTCATCAGGCCCGGTGGGAAAGTGGAGAGCCTTCAGCTACTTGCGTCGCACTTATCTCCCTTGCGCGATCGAAAGGTTCTAAAACTTACCCAAAAGAGAATGTTGACAACGTCAACTCCCCAGCTGTAGGCGGTAAATCCCAACTTCTCAACGTAAAAACTCAATGACACCAGGATCACTATCACTGTCCACTGGAAAATCGCACGGCGACCGTCATTGTCCGGGGTACTATCGCTACCGTTTGTAAGCAGGTCAGGGTATGACCGTCGAATGACCTCAATAACATCTTCAACCGTTGGATTTATAAGGTTCGTATCTCCGATAGCTACGGTAGGGACGGTTTCGTTACCGCTAGCGACCTTGCGAACATATTCGCGGGCTGAAGGGTCGGCCCAGATGTTGTGTTCAAGAGTTTCAATTCCCAACTTGCTAAGACCACGCCGAAGGTACATACAATCAGGGCAACCAGGACGCCAATAAACCTCTATATTTGCATCATTCACATCGTGATCAACCTCACTTCGATATCCAAGATTTCAGCACTTTGCGATTTTAGATATATCGAAACGCGTACATTGAACCACCTAACCACCAAACCGTGAGACAGCCCAATCGCAGCAGTTAGAGACTATTTCGATTATCCAAACGTTGAGAGCGTGCTTCTGTAACCAAATCAAGATCTCGGTGGTAGCCATTCCAAAGTGGATTAAGGACCGTTCCGCCATCGTCACCACAAGGAATCGCACGGTCACAAAGGATCTGAGAATTTCGGTAGCAATGCCATATCCAAGGTTCCTAACTGAAAGTTTCAAACCGGGATCGACGCTATTGAATCATCCAATAAAGGACTTAAATTGACAGGCGGGTGCCGCTATAAATTGCACAACGATGGGCTGCTGAAAGCCTTGCGATCACCAATCGAAGATATCCTCGAGATGCCCCACAAAAGTACGCCAAGGAATCCAACTTCATCAAAAACGAATTAAGCCTCGCATGATCATTCGCTTTTGGGAAATAGCTATTCCGCCAACGTCAAATCACCCGAGCACTGCGAATACATTCAATCAAGGAAAAGCCTTTATCGATCCCACTAACTGGGGATGACAATAGATGGAAAAGTTACCCAGGGCATTGGCAGCTTGCTGAAGCGGCACTTTGCTGTGGCGAGAATCGTTCACGAACGCGCCTTGACGAAGACCGAAATCATCTCGTCGGAATCACTGGAATGACGATATTCGACGGCGAATCGCGAGACCAGGTGACTTTGGCGGTTCCGCTAGTGGTTCTGGCGTAAAGGGCGGGGAAGTGGCCAAAGAATGGATTCCTAGGCTGCTGATATCGTCCAGAGATGTTCAACCGTAGTTGCTCACCTTTATAAATGAAGGTTGAAGAGTTACTAAGCTTGATCGATACTTTGACAATCGCACCATCTTTGATAGGGTGTATTTCAACTAGAGAACTCTCCGCATACCCAAATTCATCACCTGTGTTTGATTCTGAGCGCAGTTGGACACGAAGCATTCCTTGCGACACGCAGTCTCGCGCGTATCCATACGAACACTCAAATAGAACAGGCTTGCCATTTGAAAACTTTTCGACTTCAACAAACACGTAGAGATCGTCCACTTCGTAGAAGGTTAGATAGAGGTTTGCATATATTGGCCCTGATATTTCGGTGTCCTCTTCGAAGCGATACTCGAAGAAGCGGCTTTGATTTCGTAGTCTGAACTGAGTAGACCCAACCCCTACTGAAGATTGCCGCAATGAATCGCTATTTGCAAGATTTAAGGTCGTCCACTTGGTCTCTTTGAGCGGCCAAGCGTCCTCATTTCTAACCTCCATTATGTGATCACGTCGATCACGAACCTCTAACCGTACCTTAGGAAGGGGAGTGGCCTACATCTGGCGGAGATGACGATTGAAAAATGCCACTGATAAGTACGTGCCTCTTCACCGTAGAAGGTAGACCATTTTGGACTCCGATGGGTATAAACGTGGCGCTCAACGGATGATACATCCGTGAAGGCACGCATCGAACCTGTGCTGTGAAGGTTGCTGTCCGAGAAACTTGCGCAAACAAGGATAGGAATCGTTATGTTCGCAAGATCGGGTGTAATCGTATTCCACCAAGAGTCACGAAGCGGGTGCTCGCGACGCTTCTTCGCGATATCGATACCAATTCTCGCAAACCGCTTAGTAAGCGCAACCCAGAGTCGAGATAAGCCCCTCTCGGTTATACCACCGGGTGACAGAAAGTCCCTGAATCCATCGGTAAATCCTTCCCAGGGACAGATCGCTTTGAGTGCCACAGGTCTAGGTCCTGCAGCCACCTTGTATTGAGACATCGCTAGATAAGAGACTCCAAGCATGCCAACGGAACCGTTGGACCAAGGCTGCTTAGAAATCCACTCGATGACGTTAGCGATATCGGAGGCTTCCTGATCAGAAAAGAGATCCCCTACTCCCTCCGACTTTCAACCCCCACGGGTATCTAAATTCACTACCGCATATCCTTGATCCATCCACCAAACAGGATCCGGAGCCTCCCAACTCGTTTAGTCTGAGATCCGAATGGGACTTGGCTGATTCATAATCCGAAATTGAGAACTGAGAGACCACCGATCGCCCTTCCGTTTAGGGAGCGCGTCCTTCCCGTATGGTGACGCCGACAAAATCGTTGGTAGCTTTCCCGCGCCTAATGGGCGAAAGAGGTTCAAGTAGAGGTTGACGCCATCTGGCATAGCGACTGCAACCTCTTCTTTCGTAACATCATTACCCGATTGACATACCTCTATTGGAGGAATGATAAAATTTGAGATTCGAGAGATCGAATACCTGAACCAGTCGGGTCGATGCCACGGATTTTGGAAACAACCATTACTCATTGACAAACTTTATATCGGACCTATCTAACAAGGTCCAAATTCTGGGTGACTTTACTCGTTTGATGAGCCCAGGACTCCTGACATAGTTTCCCGCAAGTTTCTGCAAATTAGCGTATGATCTGGAAGAATAGCTCTCTCTGCCAATAATGTTTCCAAACTCCACCTTCCTAAGACCGAACAGTCGGTTGATACAATTATTTGAAGCATTCAAGAGACTTAAAACTTCAATCAAACGAGAACAATGTTTGCTCCGAGTGAGGGGAAACTACGTAGGGAGCTTTTAGCTTGTGGATTTCGAAATGAATGGGCGGGTGCTTCGATTTGTTTGGATCTCAAATACCGTTGGGATATGTGGTCGAGCTACATTAAATTCGACAATCGAGTGCCATGGAGAATCCTGGATGATCCACCCTTAATGTGAGAATACTGACCAAAATATAAATGGGAGGATTTTTCATGAAGGGTAAGAAGCACACACCTGAACAAGTCATTCAAAAGCTTGCCGAGGGTGACAGATTGTTAAACGCCGGCAGTTCGGTGGCTGAGGTTGCAAGAAGCCTCGGAATAACCGAAACTACATGGCATCGCTGGAAGAACACCTACGGAGGTATGAAAGCCACCGATGCCAAGAGATTGAAAGAACTAGAAGCTGAGAATCGACGACTTAAGACCATTGTTGCCGATCTGACGTTAGATGTATCGATGCTCAAGGAACTATCGGAGGGAAACTTCTAACCCCGAATCGCAGACGTAGCGCTGTAAAGCTGCTGCAGAAGCGATTCGGGGTTTCCGAAAGAAGAGCCTGCAAATTGACTACCCAACCAAGGTCTACCCAAAGAAAGGCCAGCCAGCCGAAGGAAGATTTGGATGAAAAGCTTACAGAAGTGCTCCGTAGCTTTGCACTTTCGAATCCCCGTCAGGGATATCGGAAGGCATATAGGTACGTGCTTGAAATGGGATACAAGGTCAATCTGAAAAAGATTCATCGCCTTTGGCGCGATGCTGGACTGAAAGTTCCCTTCAGGAAGAGGAAGAGTAAAAGGTCCAATCGCGGAGTTGCAATGGGGGCTCATCAGCCAATAGCGCCAAATGTAACCTGGGCAATGGACTTTCAATTCGATGCAACAAGTGATGGAAGAGTATTGAAGTTTCTAAACGTGATCGACGAGTATTCTCGCGAATACCTAGCTACCCTCGTAGATCGTTCAATTGATGCCAAAGCTGTCGTTGCTGTTTTAGACGGGATAGTCGCAAGCAGAGGAACTCCGACCTACATCAGGATGGATAACGGACCAGAGTTCATCTCAAAGGTCATAGAAGAATTCTCATCTGAAATGGGAATTACGCTTTACTTCATCGACCCAGGCTCACCCTGGCAGAACGGAAAGTGTGAGTCGTTCAATGGAAGACTCCGAGACGAGCTTCTGAATGGAGAACTGTTTCTAAGCGTTGACGAAGCTCAAGTCCTAGCCGACAAATATCTCAAGAGATACAACGAAAGCAGGGCCCATAGTTCACTTGGTTATCTAAGTCCACATGAATTTACAGCTCTTGGACTAACCGATCAGCGGGATATCTTACGAGGATCTTCGAAGTGCAGAGAATTTTACGCAACTAGCCACTTTCGGAAGAAGGCCGCAATGGCGACAAGCATATAAGATCGACGATGTCGACTCACATAGGGAGTGGATCACCAATAGGGGGCCGTGCACGAGAATACTTCAACTCGCCGAAAACTACTTGCTAACATAAAACTTGAATGGAAAGTCAAATTGATAGATAGAGCCCAATTCGTGCCTCTCATTCGCCATTTCATAGATGCAAATTGCAAGAGTGACGTAGTTGAGTACACGTCTAGAATCCGACCGGCTACTTTTTTCACTGGAAAATCTCCATGGGCCTTTTAAATCGGCACCTTCAGGGAATGTCTAACGTCGCAATCGATCGGTATCAGACGCGAAAATGCTATCTACCTTCCCTCCGCCAAACAATCGAGATGAAGCATTATGAGATGGCAACTTTGAGTGGGCTCAAATGAAATTTAGGCTACTTCCTTTTGACTTGAAGTCCGAGTGGAAAAATCCACTTACATTGGCTGTAAGGAAAAAGCTACAAATCAATGAGGTTTGGTTTTGATGGACCCAAAAACTGGTAGCTGGTTCAAAAAGGTTTTAGGAAAATTTATCAGTTATAACGTATTTGTTTCAATGCAGATTGGTGCCTGCTTGATAGCCGATCAGGCACCCAGGAGGCCACATGTTACCCACAGTTAGAGACTACTGCGTTTTGAACGAAGGAGCAGAGAACATCCGTATCTCTGACTCAATTGAACGAGTTGACGAAGAGACACTCTCTTTAGAAGACGGCGAACGCTTTTTGTCGCAATCCTACCTCACTGCAGGTATGACCGAACTCGTCCGAGAAGGCTTCAAGCGACTCTCTGGAGCAAGCGGTGGTCGCTCAGTCTTCCGCCTCAAACAAGCGATGGGTGGCGGAAAGACACACCTCATTCGCACAATGGCATTTCTTGCTCGACACCCAAGCCTCCGGACAGAGTTCTTTCCCGAAGCAGCAAATCGCTACCCCTTCGATACCGCCCGAGTGTGCTTCTTCAACGGTCGCGAACAACCCGATGATTTCTTCTGGGGGCGTATCGCTGCCCAGCTTGGGAAGCCTGGCTTCTTTGAAGGCGGAGCTCACGCTCCCGGCGAAGAGAAGTGGCGAGAGCTCTTCGCATCCGTTGGTGGGCCAGTCCTCATCCTTCTCGACGAAATGCCCACGTACTTTGGGTACTACCGAACCCAGTCAGCCGGACAAGGGACGATGGCAGATGTCGCGGGTCGAGCATTTGCCAACCTGCTGTCGTGCACCCAAGGACTCAAGAATATTTGTGTAGTCGTCTCCGAACTTGAAGCCTCCCATGCCGAGGGCACCCACATCATCAACGCCGCACTCGACGATGCTAGAAAGGAGCTCAGCCGAGTCGAGTTCAATATCACTCCCGTTGACCTCTCCGGAGATGAAACCTACGCAATCCTCAAAAAGCGCCTCTTCGCGAAGCTCCCCGACGAGGCACAGATAGGACACATCGCCGAAAGTTTCGCAAAAGCTATCGAAGCTGCCCAACGTTCAAAGACCATTGAGCAGCAAAAGACACCCGAGCAACTTGCCTCTGAGATCATCCAGACTTATCCATTCCACCCTCAAATGAAGCACATCTTTGCTCTTTTCAAGGAGAACAAGGATTTTCAACAAACCCGTGGGCTCATGGAGCTTGCGTCACGCCTTATTCGCTCTGTTTGGAATAGCGCCGCAAACGATGTGCTCCTCATTGGACCCCAGCACTTTGATCTTGCAATTGACGAAGTCCGAGAGAAGATCATCTCAATCTCAAAGCTAGATGAGGCTGTCGCAAAGGATATCTATGCAACCGACGGAAGTGCTCATGCTCAGGTGCTCGATGCGAATAACGGAAACGATGCGGCCTCCCAGCTTGCGAGCCTTCTATTGGTCTCTAGCCTCTCAACTGCTGTTAATCCCGTCAAAGGGCTCACAAAATCAGAAGCGCTGGAGTGCTTAGCAACCCCGAATGCGGATCTCTCGTTTTACCAAGATGCACTCGAAGCAATGCTCGGGAGTTGTTGGTACCTCCATCGCTCTGAAGGTGGGCGGGTATACTTTGACAAATTGGAGAATCTGACGAAGATGCTCAAAGGCCTAGCCGATGATGCACCAGATGTGAAAGTGAAAGACCTAGTTGCTCACCGGCTCCAGGAAATGTTTGCACCCAAGCGCAAAGCTGCGTACCAAAAGGTGCTTGCGTTACCACATATCGATGAAATAGCTGAAGAGGTGAAGGGCTCTCGGGTACTCGCAATTGTCGCCCCAGACTCCTCGTTGCCACCTCAAGAGATCTCTCGCCTTTTTGACTCGATCGTGCGAAAGAATAACCTTTTAGTGCTGACAGGTCAACCCTCTTTTGAAATGCGAAAGCTCTGGGAGGCTGCTCGTAGTGTCTATGCGTCATCACTAGCATTAGCGCAGAACCGAGTCGCCCAGGGCACCACGCAGTTCGAAGAGTTCGAAGAGTTGAAGAATCGATTTGAACACGACCTCACCGGCGTACTTAAGAGCCTCTTTGACAAACTGTTCTACCCAATTCGTGCAATCAGCTCCGGGGGAGAAGCTCAGCTTAGAGAGGCAAAAGGACTAGCCGCGGTTGGCGATACCAATAACGGTGAAGCCCAGATCGAAGAGACACTCAGGAGGGACCCTGTCAAGCTGTACTTGGACTGGGATGAGGGGACCGCGTTTAGCGGTATCTGCACCCGATTAGAACAGCTCATTGGAGGGACCGATGAAATCCCCTGGTCTGCCGTGAAAGAGCGAGTGCAAGAAGATGCTGCGATGTACTTTTTGCCCCCTGGAGATCTTGAGCGTATAAAGGCCAAAGCTATCAACGAAGGGCGCTGGGAGGATCTTAGTAATGGGTGGATCACCAAGAAGCCAAAGCCCAAAGAAGCAACGGTATCCGTCATACAACTTGGAGACATGCGAGACGATGGATCGATCACATTAGAGGTCCAAGTCATAAACGCCAATCCCGAAACGACAACCGTTCACTACGCCGAGGACGGAGAGGTCTCCGTAGCGTCTCCCAAGCTCACCGATACCCAGTTGCTAACGACCGCAATGCGCGTGGCATTTCTTGCGGTTGATCGTTCTGGGAGGCTAGAGTCAGCAGCACCGTACATCTGGTCGAATCAGATCAAGATTCAGCACCGCTTAGATCCGCAGTTCGGAGATAAGCGGGAAGTAACCCTTTTTGCGCTCCCATCAGCTGAAGCGATCCGCTATACCCTCAACGGCGCAGAGCCTCGAGACGGCATCGCTTATACGGGGCCATTCATAGTTGATGGAGATAACTACCGACTCCTCGTCTTTGCAGAAGACAAGGGCATCTCCGCAAAGGAAGACTTTCAGATTCCCAAAGGTGTCTCTGAGACTGGTCCGGGTGGCAGTCCAGGCAAGCCACCTGTAGCGGATCCACCGCCCACGAAACCGGTCATCTTCCCTACCGCTCAGAAAGCCACTATCAACGCCCGAGACAAGGTCTTCGCTGCACTCGATATGGCGATTGCTCGCCAGATGACGTTCTCTTGGGTGGAGGTAAGCGTTGCTGAAGGTCAAGCGAGTGCCCGGATGCAGTTTGATATTGCGGGCTTTAGAGCAGAGCAACTCCGAGCACTCACCGAGAGTCTCTCTGGCACACTCCCGCCAACGGCGTCACTGACGTTCAAATTTGGAGCGATGCACTTCCCAAGCGGGCAGGACCTTTTGGACTTTGCCGCAGCCACGGGTGTGAGTATCGCCAACGCATGGAAGGAGCAGGCATGAGTAACGCCCCCACACCAACCACGAAGCTCATAGGCTTTGGTGCCCCCGCTGAGTACGGCGCACACGTCTTCAAGGTGCAGATTCCCCCCGGTCGCTCTGGGCTTGTCGTCCTCTCTGAAGAGTTCGGGCTTCGAGCTGGGGTTGACGGAACACCGGAACGGATTATTCGGGCACAACTTGATCGATCGCTCTGGACCCCGCTTGCAGATATTTCACGACGTGACTTCAATGCTCGCCTACGAGCAACGAAGTCCTCCCCTGGGACGTGGAAGCCACAAGAGAACGTGTTGGACCGGATGCTTGGCAAAGAACTAGCGATACTCATGTGGGCTGCGGAACCGGCGTCCTCGAAGGAGATCGACACGATCTGTGAGAAGTGGAGCGCACTTCGTCCCGAGGAGCGCTGGTGGCTCTATTCAATGACCAGTGCGGAAGCTGGAGGGGTTGGAGATCGGAACCGTGGCTGGAGGAAGGCGTTGTTCTATGCGCTCTCAGACGGTGAAGGTATGTCAACGACTTCGGTGAAGATACCCGAGGCAGAAACATCAGAGAGGATGAGTCTCTTCCTGTAGGGGCTCAGTGAGATTATGACACAGAACGATACTGAGGCTACGGGGAACAAGATCGTCCCGCTTTCGCTGAAAGATGCTCCAGCGCTGATTGAGAAGCTGTTGCCGGTACAGAAGCTGTCGGTTGAGGCGTACAAGGAGAGCATGGCGGGTGCGAGTAAGACGCTTACTGGACTGGGGTCATACTGGAAAGGCCGAAAGGCTCTCGTCTTGAATAAAGCAGTCATTTTGGGAACATTGCTTCCAGCGACTGCCGATCTTCACAAAGATCTTGCGATATTCGAGATGTTGATGGCAATGGATACAGATTCACTGTGGCGAAGGTTCCCTCGTTCAGAAGCCCTCAATAAAGCGACGAAGAACTTCAAAGCTGAGGGTTGGGATACTAGTTCGCCAGAAGCGAGGGCGGCCAATGCTCGACGGACGCTTGCGCAAACGTCGTTTCGAGACTCCGTTAGTCAAGTAGAACGAGCCGAGTCAGTTGATCAGGAATACCTTTATGGGCCTATCTGGGGCTCGGTCAATGCACATCTCGGGACCAACGCGTTTTCATTTCCAGAGTTGACGGAACAGCTCGGCATCATGCGCTTTGGGCATCGACCAAAGGTTGCAGATACATTCTCCGGGTCCGGTCAGATCCCCTTTGAAGCAGCTCGGCTTGGGTGTGATGTGTACGCCTCGGACTTGAACCCCATCGCAACCATGTTGACCTGGGGTGCGCTCAATATCGTTGGTGCGGATACAAGCGAACGGGCGGAACTTGAAGAATCACAAGAGCGACTCGTCAAGGTTGTCCGAGATCAAATTGATGCCCTTCAGATCGAATCTGACGGCGCGGGTTGGAGGGGGAAGGTTTATCTCTATTGCGTAGAGGTTACTGATCCGGCGACAGGTTGGCGAGTGCCCGTGCTACCGAGCCTGGTAGTCGTGAGACAGACCAGAATCATTGCTCAATTAGTTCCAAATAAGGGATCCAAGAGCTTCGATATTGTGTTGGTCCACGATGCAGCCGACGAGGAGATGGAGGTTGCTTCTAAGGGTACATACGTCCAGGGCGATGTTGTTTATTTTCTTGATGACGCAGAGCATCGCGTAAAACTCTCGACGCTGAGGGGTGACCACAAGCTCCCAGACGGGTCGAACGCCAATCGACTCCGGATGTGGGAGAAGTCGGACTTCATGCCCCGTCCGGGCGACTTTTATCAAGAGCGTCTTTATGCAGTGCTCTGGGTGAAGAACGATACTGTCAGGAAGACCGAATTTCGTTCCGTCACCGAAGACGACCTCAAGCGAGAGCAGATCGTCAACGATTACGTCGGGGCGCATCTAGCGGGGTGGCAAGAGGCCGGTTGGGTGCCGGATATGCGCATTGAGCCGGGCGACAAGACCGACGAGCCAATTCGGACTCGAGGTTGGGCCTACTGGCACCACCTCTTCAATCCGAGACAGTTGCTCACGGCGGCGCTCGTCAACCAACACTCGGATGCGAGATTGAAGTTCGGTTTGGCTCAAGTTCTAAACTTTGGGAGCCGCCTCTCGCGTTGGCAGTCGACTACCGGCTCCGGCAAAATTAACGATGCTTTTTACAATCAAGCACTAAACACTCTCTATGACTATGGAACCCGAGGATTTGACTACGCCTCTCCCTTTCTAGAGATGAACTACAAGTCATACCCCTTAAACCAAGACGTTCGCACAGAAATCAAAGCACTCCCAGCCTCTTCAATCACAACCCCCTTTGACCTGGCTCTTACCGATCCCCCCTACGGGAGTGCGGTACGCTATGAAGAAATCTACGAATTCTTCATCGCCTGGTTGCGGAAGAACCCCCCACCGGAGTTCGCCAATTGGACCTGGGACTCACGGCGAGCACTTGCAATCAAAGGCGAAGATCACAACTTCAAAGCCGAGATGGTCGCCGCATACAAGGCAATGACCAACTGCATGCCTGACAATGGGATGCAAGTCATCATGTTCACCCACCAGAGCGGCTCGATATGGGCGGATATGTCCAACATCGTGTGGGCCTCGGGGCTCCAAGTTTCGGCAGCGTGGTACGTCGTAACCGAGACCGACTCAGCGCTCCGCCAAGGCCAATACATCAAAGGCACCATCCTCCTAGTGCTTCGAAAGCGTCTGGGCAACAAAGCCACCTCAAGAGACGAGCTCGCCTATGAAATTGAAGACGAGGTGAAGGCTCAAGTCGAACTGCTCACCGGGCTGAACCAAGACACGAAGGATCTCTACCGAGACGAGAACCTCTTTGAAGACGCCGATCTGCAGATGGCTGGGTACGCTGCAGCGCTTCGGGTGCTGACGAAGTACACCACCATCGACGGTGTGGATATGACCCAAGAGGCACTGCGTCCGAGGGTCAAGAAGCAGAAGACGCTCGTCGATGAGTTGATCGATTATGCGGTTGCTAAGGCGAATGAGTACTTGGTGCCCACTGGACTTAGCCAAGACGTCTGGGACAAGCTCACCGGCATTGAGCGGTTCTACCTCAAGATGGTGGATATGGAGTCCAAAGACGTCTTCGTGCTGTCGAACTATCAGAACTTTGCGAAGGCGTTCAAAGTGCAAGACTTTAGCCCCCTCATGGCGGACACCAAGGCAAATAACGCCCGGCTCAAAGACGCTGTGGCTCTCAATAAGCGTTACATGGGTGCGGGTGACGAATTCGGCTCCACGCTAGTGCGAACAGTGCTCTATGGGATCTACCAGCTCGCATCGACCTCTGTGGGTGGAGACAGAGTGATTGCAGAAGTGAAGTCCTTGGTAGCGAACTACTACCAGAACCGAGAGCTCCTTATTGCAATTGCGGACTACCTCGCAAAGAAACGAGCGACACTCAACCCAGAAGAATCATATGCGGCGGGTATCCTACGAGATCTTGTCCGGAATGAGCGGATGTAGTGCGTAGAAACTCTGAAAGGACTGTGTTGTGGACATAAACCCACCAGCTGATTCACTACCGTTACGGGTGCTCGTTCCGGAAAATGGCTTGGAGCCAACGATCATTTATGACGAGTCTGCTGCACTTGTCATGGCGGTGATTGATCGTGAAGGAGTAAAGGGGTTGGAAGATACTTGGGACGTGCCAGGCATCTATGTGTTGCTTCACGTTCTTGACGGAGACGGATTTTTCGAAGCATACGTTGGCAAGGCTCCGAACGGACTCAAAACGAGAGTCTCCCAACACGTTACCGGTAAAAACTCCAAAGAGTTCTGGAGTCAGGCCTTACTGGTCTGTCGAGACACAACCCATGGATTCAACTCTACGCAGACGGGGTGGCTTGAGGGCAGAATCTACCAGCTCCTCAAGGAGTCGGTTAACGCACAGGTTTCCAACCAACAGACTCCAACTGACAACACGCTGGCTCCATACGAAAAAACCATGCTCGAAAACTGTGTCGTTCCTATCTCCAGAGTGCTCCGTCTTCTCGGTTTCGATCCCGCGACGGCTGACGGTAACCAAATCCTATCTCCCTCGCCGCAAGCGAAAGCTAAGACAGCAAAATATTACGGCATCGACCTGAAGGTGCTCATGCAGGCTGGCATGCTCCAGGTGGGAGAGCGGCTCATCTCTCTTGTGTCTGCATGGCCCGGAGAGGGTGAGATTGTTGTGCCTATCGGTATCCGTCTTAGGTCTAATGGAATTACCTACGACACACCGTCGGCAGCAGGTGCTGCGATCAAAGGTGGACTCGCAACGAACGGTTGGAGCTTTTGGGGAGTGAAACGTGACGACTCCTGGATTCCGCTGTCAACAATTCGTGAACAGTATCTCGAAAAGCAGATGGCTTCTAAGTCTCTTTTAGATCAAAGTCAACCTAGGCAACAGTGAAGCAGCCAGATATGGATGAGCAAAGAGTAGAGATATCGTCCTCAACTAAGGAAGTATCCCCCAGTTGGCCCTCGTCACCAATCATGCGCTACTCCTCGCTTGAGGGGAGACTCGACCATAGTTTCTTAGCTCAAAAGCTCCAAGGAGCAAAGAGCTATAAGCGCATTGCGGGTTACTTTCGCTCTTCCATCTTTGAGCTCGTTGGAGAAGAGATCGAAAGCATCGAAGAGGTGAAGATTGTCTGCAACTCCGAACTCGATGCATCTGATATCGCAGTCTCTAAAGCCGCTCGTGAGGTCGCACTTAAAGGAGTGTGGAATGGTATTGCTCCTGAAACAGAGGCACTACTACATCGAGAGCGCTACCAGCGACTCTATAAGCTTCTTTGTTCGGGGCGGGTACAGATTAGGGTCGTGCCTAAAGACAAGGTCTTCGTGCATGGTAAAGCCGGCGTCATTGCACAACCAGACGGTTCCAAGATTGCGTTCTTAGGCTCCGTCAACGAGAGCAAAGCGGCATTTGCGCATAACTACGAGATCCTCTGGGAAGATAGCTCCCCTGAAGCAGCGCTCTGGGTAGAAGCAGAGTTCAACAAGCTCTGGGACGAGGCCCATGAGCTTCCAGATGCAATTATCACGGAGATCAAACGGATCTCTCAGCGCATAGAAGTACACTTTGCCGACCTAAGTCCAGCAGAACTACCCGCAGCTGCAATGGTGGAGTCGCCCATCTACCGGGGCGGCGAAGGGCTACAACCCTGGCAACGCTCCTTTGTGTCTACCTTTTTAGAGCATCGCGAGATCTTTGGGAAAGCTCGACTCCTATTAGCTGATGAAGTTGGGTTGGGAAAGACGTTATCAATGGCGACAGCTGCACTGGTTGGGAGTCTGCTCGGCGACGGACCGGTGCTTATTTTGTGTCCCGCAACATTGACCCAACAGTGGCAGACAGAGCTGAAAGACCACTTGGGAATTCCAAGTGCGGTATGGCTTTCCAACAAGAAACAGTGGGTGGACAACCAACAAAGAGTCATCCGAGGAGGAAGCGCTGGCGAAGTTGGGCGTTGTCCGTTGCAGATAGGGATCGTCTCTACAGGTCTCATCACGCACAACTCCGCGGAAGCACAGGTCCTTCGCGAGATACGCTTTGGCACCGTGATCTTAGATGAGGCTCATAAGGCTCGAAAGAAACTTCGCTTTGACAAAGAGGATGGCGAGAGTAACTTGCGTTCCTTTATGGTTGACATCTCCCGCACCTCTCGCCATGTCCTACTTGGAACCGCCACGCCAATTCAAACCGCTGTACGAGAGCTTTGGGATCTCCTAGATGTGATCTCGGTAGATGCGGATTTTGTCTTTGGACAAGGAGGGGCAACTGGATGGCGGGTGGTGGAGCGAACGCTTCCTGTTATCACGGGTGAATCCTCCGTTGGTGACATTAACGAAGCCTGGGAACTCATTCGATCTCCCCTTGCGCCGCGCTCCTTGGCTACAATTGATGCTCGACCTTTACTTGACTCAATCCGAGCAGATCTCGGCCTCTCCGACAACACGTTTTATACCTCTCGGGGGCTATCAGGACTTGGAAGTTTTACTCGCGCGGACCTTGAAGACGCAATGGGGTCAGACTTCTTCCGCCATAACAATCCCTTCGTTCGGCATGTTGTGATACGCCAGCGCGCAACTCTTGAAGCCGAAGGTCTCCTCGCTAGAGTTGGGGTGAACGTCCATCCGGACCCCGATGCTTCACCTGGAACCTATGGAACGTCTTTCGATGGATTGGGGTTGATTACGAACTACTCGTTTGAGCGAGGCTACGAGGCCGCCGAGGAGTTCGGCGGTGCACTCCAGAGCAGGGGAAGTGGAGCAAGCTTATTCCGAGCGATCTTTTTACAACGTATCTGTTCGTCGTTTGCCTCTGGCTTAGCAACAGTAGGACGAATATTGGATAAACAGCTCAATGACGACGACGAAGAAGGAGAAGGGCTTCGGTCCGAGCAGGGTCTTTTAGATACCTTGACGACCAGAGAGATCGGCTACTTGGAACAGATTCGAGCGGAACTCTCACGCCCGGAAGCAGTCGATCCAAAACTCGCTGCCGTAAAGAAATTCTTGGAGTCCCAGTACTCCGAGGGACGGACCTGGGGAGAGTGGGGCTGCATCATATTCTCACAGTATTTTGATACGGTGGACTGGATAGCGAAAAAGTTAGCGGAGGTCTACCCTGATCAAACCATTGCGGTTTACGCCGGTGCATCAAAAAGTGGGCTATACCGAGATAGGCAGTTCGTTGCGGTGTCCCGAGAAGAAATTAAAGGGCTGGTGAAGTCTCGCGAAGTATCTTTGGTGGTCGCAACCGATGCAGCGTGCGAGGGACTCAACTTACAGACGTTGGGGACGCTCATAAACGTTGATCTTCCGTGGAACCCATCTCGGCTTGAACAGCGCCTCGGGCGGATCAAGCGATTTGGTCAAGCTCGCAAGGAGGTGGATATGTTGAACCTGGTGTACAAAGACACTCGGGATGAGAAAGTCTACGAGAAGCTTTCAGAGCGTATGAGAGACCGCTATAACCTCTTTGGCAGCATCCCGGATTGCATAGATGACGAATGGATAGATGATATCGAAGCATTTGCTGAGAAAGCCAAGACGTACCTCCACTTTCGGAATCGATCGGTCAGTATCTTCGAAAAAGCATCAAAGCGAACCGTCATGGGAGTAGATGGCTGGGAAGAGTGCTCAAAGGTACTCTCTCGTCGAGATATTGAATTGACTATGAACAAAGGTTGGACGCGATCCAACTAGACCACACAACGAAGCCTTTTACTATATCTTTTGATCACTTGAAACCCAGGGCATTTCGAGTTCGTCGCTTTGGAGTCCATCCCCTCGTAATTCGATAATTAGTAGATGAGTTCATCAACTCATTATTTTCAGCAGGCCACCGCATGTTTCAAAAACACTGCTGTTCACAAGGTTTTACATTCAATAGTCGCAGGATTTGAAAGTAGTTGAATAAGGAGAGCGAATACGAGTGCTTAAAGCCAGCAGAAGGCTCCTAGCTCGGAAATCTGCCTATTACCATCCCATCTAATTTCTTGAATCTTTACCTACTTGCGGCTAGAAGACAGCGCAACTACTAACCCGAATGCGGAAATAACAGTGTGAATAGTTTTCCATTCTCCTTCGTATTGGGAATGTATACAAGATCCTAAAAGCGTAGCAATTCCGGTTATCAGTAAGATATCTTTAGTTTCCATTTGACCACCTTTCTTTATTAGATATGATACCCATATTCTATTTAAATCTATGATAAACACTTATTTAAAATAATAGTTCATCTTCCTCCACCCTTTGGCGTTAAGCTGTAACAGTGGGATATTCGATACCCTAGGTGTCAGGATGGCTTCTGCTCAAATAATGGATGCATAAATCAATAGGGCGAAAACGTGAGAAATAACAATAATTTATCCGAACGTCAGTGCATCAGCTCAATTTTACATAATATATATTTTCGGCGTTTGTAAACAGGGCAGTTAAGCAACCTGTTGACGCATTACCAATGGCACCGCATCCGTCGTATTGGCCCATTACGGTTGTCTTTAATATCTTCATAGATCAACTTCGAACTCAATTCAACTGCGCAACTGTCGGTTGAACTTTTACTCTCCGGATTAGATCAGTGATTGAAGCAATTGGATACACATAATCTTCATTGACATTGGCGCTAGCTGGCCATTTGGGAACGTTCGAATTTCGTGAGCATTTGGAGTGATCCGAAAATATACAAATCTAAATTAGATCGTCCTACGTTAATGCCATCCCGAAGATATCGCATTTTACCACGCTGCGTGGTATGTGTCCCACATTGCGAACCCTAAAAGAATCTCTACAGCAAGTACTGCACCGAATTGCTGATTGTTTACCCGAAAACCATTTACAGCGAATCCTCCTGAATGAAGTTTGTACTTAGTTGGAAATAAGTACAAACTATCCCAATTGCATGTTTGAGATCGCTTTTATCACCTTAGTGGCCTGCTATCTAGCGAACATCCATCTACCTCTGAATGTCTACCGTTTGAATATTCGCTATCAAGTACTGTAGAACTTCTCGAAACTATCAATTATAAATGACCGCATCCTCCTCTCGACAGAGAAAATGATACCGAATACCGTATCATTTCGTCCCCCCTTGGCATTCACCCCCAGTTATCGGTACTAAAAATCCAATTGGCAGTTCTAGTAAGCCGAAAGCTTCCTAGCAAGTCTTTGGAGTGCCACTTTAGTCCGACTTCCCCACCAAAAGAGATCTTGACCATCTACGAAGATCACTTCAGAGATTGCACCTAGTTCAGGAAGTTGGCGTTTAGTAAATTTATATGGCTCGCTTGGGGCGATGATCAAATCGACTCGTCCTACAAAGTCCTCAAGGTCGATCTTTGAATATGTCGTTTCACCCCCAATAACCTCAAAGCCTAAGTGAGACAGGAGATCACCGCCATAAGTGTCAGGTCCGAGGGCCATATAGGGTCGTCGCCAAATTGGAACAAGAACTTTTATTCGAGAAGGTAACCTTATGAAATCATCGAACTTTGGAAGCTCTAAGTTGATAATCTTTGATAGCTCGGTAAAGTCGCGGTTCATGTCGGAAATTGATGATATTGAAGTTGCAAAAGTATCCATTTTGGCTTGCCGCAGAAGTTCGTAATCTGCAAGTAAATTCTCGTGGCGATCCAAAATTACAAGATCAGGCTCTAAGCTCGCTATCTTTGCCAAGTCAGGATCCTTCGTGCCTCCTATTAATGGTAAGTCGTCGCGATTGCAGTACCTCGTAACGCCGACGACGTTAGCACCTGCTGCGAGAAGCGTTTCAGATATTGATGGCACCAAGGAGACAATTCTCATGGTATTTGAGCCTATTCAATTATTGACTTAGGGAGATTGCTGGATCGCTACGTCTCGCTCAATACTTGGATGTTTGCAGCAAATTTCCTTGCGAATCTATAAGTCCGCCAAAGGCATTTTGACATCGAACATCCTCGGAATCTCGTGTGTCAAATCATATCTAGCGAGCGCCGATGGAAGGCTCCCATTTAATTGATCCGCTACCAATATCAGCTTTGTATCCATAATGTAGATGGAGGAAACTAATGTGAAGTCCAAAAGGCATACCCGTTCTACTCAAGGTAAGCAGGGCGCAGGTGCGCAAGAAGATCGCCGAAGGGGACAAGATGCTAAATGACGGTGCAACCATAAGTGAAGTTGCCGCTTTGCCATAAAAGAACTAAGGCGCTGCAGTTACCGAGACGACCTGGCACCGATGGAAGAGTACCTACGCTGCATTGAAGGGAACCAAAGTAAAGCTTACTCATTGAACTTGAATCTAAAGAACCATCGTCTAAAGAGCATCGTTGCTGACCAGGCTCTTGATATTGCAATGGCCAAGAAGGTGACGATAAGAAACTTCTAACCCTAAAATCTCACTTCTTTGGTAGTTCGCAAACTACAGATACGATTCGGGGTTTCTAAAGAGACGAGCCTGCAAAGTAGCAGGTCAAAATCGTTCTAAGCAGCGTACCGTAGCACCTGAACGCAAAAGTGCAGATCTAGACGAAGAGATCACGCAACTCCTTAGAACGTTTGTCCTAGAACACAAAGCTCAAGGTTACAAAAGAGCATACCTGACACGACGTTGTGGTGTTTGCCTGTTCGAACCTACTTGAAAATTGAAGCATCATCTATGTCAATTTGTGCAATCTTTGCAATTCTGATTAGGTCAGCATCGGAAGTTAGCAATGAAGCTTCGTATCTGCTCGCTACTCAAGCGATCATACAGTCGACCATGCCACGAGGTGTTATGCCTGAGAGGCGACATTTACGGTAAAGTCTCGCGGCACCCTCGAAATCTATGGCTGCATCGAAACCAAGAAGATCAAATCTAAGTAATAGACGGCGTAAGTCAGATTCATGCTGTTGGCTTCTTGCCTCAGCTATTATCTCCATGATTATTGGCTCTGTAACGACTAATGAACCGCTGTTACTTATAAGTTCGGTAATTCGCAAGTCAACCGAGCTTCCCGTAGCACGGTCGAATTCAATCCATGCCGATTTGTCAGCCAAAATCATCGAGGCGTCGGTTCGCCGTCTACTGGAATTTCACCGATAGCATGTGCACCACGCATCGCAAGAGCTTCTTCTCGGGTCATAGGTTGTCCTGCCATCCACCGCAAAGCTAAATTGACCGCTTCGGTTTTAGTGTGGATGCCGTACCGATCCATGATGGCTTCGAGGTAAACGCTCTCAATGTCAATATTGGTTCTGATCTTTGCCATACACCAACTATACACAAAGTATGTATAGTTGGTGTATTTTAAAAACGCTGTTTTTCGGGATCTAGATACAGTTGCTTGATTCGATACTCCCCTACCTAAGGTTAACTGCCATACCTAAAATTGGCTTCAGTGCTATGAACGTTGTTACTTCGCTTGATTTGTGTTTCCAAGAAAGCGAAGACAGAATAGCAATGAATAAGTATCCAGAGGAACTAGAGATAAATGGCAGCGGCTCTCTATGAATTAGACAACGTAAAGCCAGCAAAAGCTGGCGCAATTGCCAAGATTCAAACGATATCACGGCATCAATGTAAACGTTTCTTTACCAGTGGAATTCAGTGGGAAAAGCTGGAGCCACCAGCCCTAAGGAATCGATCAAGAAGATCAGGTACTAAATAGAATTTCGTTAGCGCCGATAACGGGGGTAACCCTTGTGATCATCAAAGAATATTAATAGCTCGCGGTTACCCCTTGATGCAATCGGCGTTAGGCCAGAGTCATCAATTATCATAACGTCTTTGGATCTTAGGTTGGCTAAGAGTGACTTGTGAGAACCGATAACTCTCGCTATGGCTATTCGGTCCAGTAGGTGAGATATTGGAAAGTAACGAATGGGTATGAACAGCCACAATTGCGCCATTGGCGATAGCGCAGACCAGATCCTGTGGCTGGCCCTGCCCCGTTGACGCTAACCTTTCGTGAGACTACTGAAGCAGAACCACCGAGTTGACGGGAAACGGTACTTAATAAGTCGTCACAACCGAATCCCCGGAGGAGTTCATCGCATTGTGAGATAGTGAATGAATCTCTTCGTGTAGCTCAGGTAATCGCGACCGGACCATCTCGAGTCTGATCACGCAGCATGATCTCGGTGGCCATGCGGCAACAGCCAACCTGTTTGGCAAATGTTCGCAGACTCTACCTCGGCTCCGAAGACGCTAGCCAGGGGCGCGCTGTTCGATGGTGAACCTCCGGCAATGGGAACACTTCCGATAATTGAATCGTGCACCATTGAATTCTTCTCGAGCGTTGCAATCACTTGCTGAAGTAAAGCTCCTCGCACCGACTGGGATTGCGTAGCCGGTGACCACTCGAGAAGCCTCGTCCAGATTTCTTGTGTTCTGACACCCAGTGGGAGCCACCGGGCAACGCAATCATCGCTGCGCCACGGGCTACATTCGGACATTTTGCTACGTCGAGTTTTGCAATGGTCTGTATCTCACTGAGTTTGGGGTTCATCGAGACGACTTTTTGGTGTATCAGAGCCATTTCAAACGGGAACTCCTACATAATTCGGGTCAACCTCCTCGGAGGAAAACCCGTCCTTATGGTTAGTGCAGATGATATCCACCTCGGCCGCCAACGCCGCAGCAAGGACGTGCTCGCCATCGGGATCCTTTAATTCGGGATCGTCGAAGACGTAATACTCTGATTCCACGGCGACCATCGACTCAAGGAAGTGCTTCTCCAATAGCCAACGCAGCCGCGTTGCGTCCTTAGATGCGTTCGGGTTCTTGTCTGCGTACTTGCGGGCCAGTTTGGTCTCCAATTCGACCATGATGCTGTCAGACCAGCGAAATTCGATTAGACCAAACTGATGGGTTTAGATCAAGTAGTCGCGGACGGTCCTGCCAAACAGAACGTTGGTGTCCGTCAGGACAACGCGGAACATTAGTCGTCGAATCCAGCCTGTCAACGGCCATTTGAAAACATACTTATCGAGTTTCGTAAGTTTCGCCTCCACCGAGACCAGATTGGAGCTAATCCTTAGTAGAACAGATGTTCTACTAAGGTGGCATGGTGGATATCTCAGGCTTTATGGTACGCTTCGCTTCAAAGTAAGCATGTGAAGATCATTTGATCAAATTGCTATTGCTATGAGGGATTTAGATGTCCAAAGTGTAACTTCGATCAATTTACTTTAGTAAGGCCAAATCATTTCAAGAAATGCAGCATCTCGAGCTCCACTTTTTCAATGTAAATCTTGTCACCGCCAAACTAGCGTTACCTCCGGAACCATCTTCCATCGAAGCCATATCTCTTTTTCCTAGTGGTTTTCTGCTATCTATCTATTGTCCAACGACAAGCGTGGTCTTTCAGCTACTACCCCCTAGCCATTAGAGCCCTTGCTAAATTCGTTCAAGTATCTTATTCGACTGGATGGTTGATGTTAAATAAGCTACCTAAGGCAATGGCTGAGCGCAATGGCTGAGCGCAATGGCTGAGCGTACCGGCTGACCGAGATGGTTTATACAAACTTGGAGAAAACGCCTGAGTAGATGAGTTCTTTTTAGGTGGTGAGAGCCATGGTGAAGACTAAAGAGGAAAAGCAACGACCCAAACCAATCTCCTAATTTGAATATCGATTAGCAATGGTGCTCCTACTCATTGCTTCATGGAAGTAATCAAAGATACCACTGCTAAATCACCCAAAGATGTTTTTGTGAGACGTTGAGATTCTAATACCAAGCTGATAAGTGATGGTAACCCAAGTTACGGGGTATGTGCTGAAAGACCTTGGACTAGCGCACGGGTTCACTCTATCCAAAGACGAACAATCACATGTAACATTCAAATGGCTCAAGATCCTCAATTGTAAACTCCAAGAAATTTATCGACAGAACCTACCACGGACTCACCAAGAACATAAGCAACTTATGCCTCGAGGAATTCGCATACCGATTCAACGCAAGGCACTTTGAAATGTCCTTGGTAGAGCGACTTCTCAATACATGTGTGTTTGCGTCTCCACATCCGCTACTCCGCGAATCTGATTCCAAAATGGCTCTTGCTTACGAAACTTGATAAGTATGATTCAAAATGACAATCTGCCTTGACAACTTTGCTCCGACAAGATAGATTGACAATCGTGACGCATCCTGACCTAGCGGAAAGCGCGGGAAGTGACGATCCTACAGTTGGGCTTCGAGCCGTTGCTTCCCTTCGACGGCTAGCCGAACAGTTGGAGTACTTGCACGTTGACAGAGCCCGCGACCTTGGTTGGTCGTGGTCCCAGATCGCCTCAGAGCTCGGTGTATCCAAGCAGGCTGTAAACCAAAAGCATGGATTCCACGCTGACCCAAGCACTTAGAAAAGGAGCTGAGCAAATGTCGATATTCGCGGAGTCATCCAAAGCGGTCTTTTTCCGAGCACAGGATCTCGCCATAGAGCTGGGCTCTCGCTACTTGAGTGTGGGCCATCTTCTTTACGGCTGCGCCGAAGTCCGGGATGAGACTGCGGGTGGGCCCCTACGAGAGTGCGGTATCACGGCAGTGGCTATTCGACGAATTCTCCCACGTACGGCTGAACAGCCAGCAGAGCAGGCCGATCCTGAAGTGATGAGCTCTATCGGGATCGACTACGGGGGCGTCCGAGCAGCGGTCGATGGAACCTTTGGGGCGGGCGCACTCGAAAGCGCCCCTGATCGGCGCGTATCGATCACTCGGACCTGCCCGCCAACCTTTACTCCCAACGCAAAGCGGACACTAGAGCTATCGCTTCGAACTGCTCAGGAACTGCACCACCATCACATCCTCCCTGGCCATTTGTTGCTAGGACTGCTTCGCCTCGACGATGAGCTCGTGTCGAACATCATCGAGCAGTCTTGCACGACCGTGGCTGCCCTCTCGGCCGCGGTGCTAACCAGCCTTGCAGTCGTTGTTTAGTCAACGCAATGTCAATTGCGAAGGTTTTTGGGATACTTACCTGACTCTTCGTTGAGGTCGTGTAGTAGGAGTCCGAACAGGTCTCTGGTGGTTCGAAGTTCGAATAAGGACAACGCACCTCCACCAAGTTCTAGTATCGTCCCTGAAGGTTCTCCAATTAACTGCTAAAACAACAATTGAATAGGTCTGACTACACCATCCTAAGCATCCACTCAATGATGATTGTAACGAGCGAATTGCCCGACTTATGGAGAGACCTAGCTGTTAGATACCCTAGGTGTCTGGATGGTTGGCATCTGCTCAAGTGGATTATGAATAACTCGACAGGACGAGAACTTGAGGAATGTTGATAATTTATCCACAGGATCGAAAAGAATCCCAATTTGCAATATAAACAAAGCAAATCATGATCGATCCTTTCCTCAAAATTGCATCAATCGATTGAGAGATTAGGGAAGTTTTTTGTGAACTCGTCTCCTTAGAACCGTCAAACAAATTGCCACGTTGTGTCATTATTCGGCGACTCAATTTCGCTGGCACTACTATAACGAGCGTAGCAATTCGCTAAGTGCTACGATTAGAAGTAGCTTGCCCCGCTCAAAAGTTGGCGAAGGGCAGCTCCGAATTCAGTCTTTCAATTTCACTATTACTTACAGGGAGCCCTTCATGATAGTTAGAGATTCTATATACGTAGATGGATCGTGGATTAAGTCCAATGCAACCTCGACTATTGACGTCATCAATTCCACCACCGAAGAGGTTATGGCAACGGTCCCTGCCGGCACTGCTGCCGACGTAGAAAAGGCGGTAGATGCAGCAAAGAGGGCATTCAAGACTTGGTCAAAGGTATCAGTAGATGAGCGCTCAAAGTATTGCACAAGAATTGCCGAGGGGCTTCAAGCTCGCCTAGACGAAATCTCCACAATCGTTACTCAAGAGGTCGGCATGGTAAAAAACCTAAGCTCCCTCATCCAAGTAGGTTTACCTATAAATTCATTCAACACCGCAGCATCGATAGCATCAAGCTTTGATTTTGAAGAGCGCTCTGGGAACTCGACCATTGTTCGAGAGCCAATTGGTGTTGTTGGATGTATCACCCCATGGAACTACCCTCTCCATCAGATAGCCGCAAAGGTAGCCTATGCAATTGCTGCGGGTTGCACAGTTGTCCTAAAGCCGTCAGAGGTCGCACCATTGAACGCATTCCTTCTAGCCGAGATAGTGGACGAAGTTGGTTTACCTGCCGGAGTCTTCAACCTAGTTTGCGGGGTCGGTCCAATCGTCGGTGAGGCTATAGCTTCACATCCAGACGTCGACATGGTCTCTTTTACAGGATCTACTCGAGCAGGGAGCCGAATCGCTGAAATTTGCGGATCACGCATCGCAAAGGCTACTCTTGAACTAGGTGGAAAGAGTGCAAATATCATTCTCGAAGATGCTGACCTTGAACGCGCAGTCGCAGATGGAGTATCAAAGGCATTTCTCAATTCAGGACAGACCTGCTCTGCTTTGACGAGAATGCTCGTTCCGAGAAACAAAATTACGGAAGTAGAGCAGATCGCAGCGCAAACTGCTGAAAAGATGACTGTTGGCGATCCTTTTGCTAGGAATTCCCGCCTCGGTCCCCTAGTTTCGAAGTCTCAATGGGATAGGGTGCAACACTATATCTCAATAGGTATCGACGAGGGCGCGACTCTAGTAACCGGCGGCCTTGGCAAACCCGATGGCCTTGATACTGGATTCTTTGTCAAACCAACGATCTTTTCAAATGTCTCTTCTGATATGACAATTGCTCAAGAGGAGATATTCGGCCCAGTGCTCGTCATAATACCCTTTGACACAGAAGAAGAGGCAATTGCAATTGCAAACGACTCTAATTACGGTCTTGCAGGCGGAGTGTGGGCATCGACTCAAGAACGAGCTCTATCAATTGCACGTCAGATACGAACTGGACAAGTAGAGATCAACGGAGGGGCGTTCAACCCCAATGCTCCATTTGGAGGATACAAAAAATCAGGAATCGGTAGAGAATTTGGTCGCTTCGGCTTGGATGAGTTCCTCTTGGTTAAATCAATTCAAGAGTAGTGCCAAAAGGAGTGAAGGTCGAGGTGCTTGTCTTGCCTTTAGACCATGGTGGGTTCGGCAACTAAATTATTGCGGTATTGAAGTCGTAAGCCAAGATTCGACGCGCTTCTCACTCTGGAAGCAACCCTCGAAGAAATGCGCGTACCTTTTTATCTCCATAGGGTTTTGAACTTACGGCCATTGCTACTGATACAAGAGGTGCTCCAATCGGACGTGCTCCATCTGTATAACGAAGTTGCATTCGCTTTCGCTTTTCGCTAATTAGTGCGATACACTCACCATTTCGCCAAATTTCTAAGTCCATACCTCTATGAAACTTCGCTACGGGGTCGAACGATGATCTCTAGGTTCAGAGCATTAAATGCATCTACCAAATATTTGACTGCATTTGTAGTCGAACCAGTTTCGAGCTCTGCGATGTAGCCCGGATTTTCTTGCAAGCTCTACTTGAGTCACACCTACGATGTTGCGAAATTCTCTAATCGCTAGTCCAAATGACTGAGGTACAATGATTATGAATTCACTATCTGTCTCTCTGGGCATAGTGAATTCATAGTCACTCTAAAGGCTCATTGTCTGATTATACAGACAATGACTGATCTTGTAAAGTTATCTCATTTTACCGACAATATGTCGATCTCCGAAAGTTCATCAAGAATCAACGGGTTGGCTCCTTGAGTACAAACCATCCCGGCTAATACTCTCTTCGAACATGGAGTTATCGCGCAAATCGATTCATCTGCCCATGAGAGTGAAGAGTCAATTCTGCTACGACAGCAAGCAAATGAGATAAAGTCTAAAAAGGATTTAACTCGAAGTTCTTGGCGGTCTATCAGTTCGATATTTCCAAGAGTGTCAACGTTTCCGGTTGCCTTAATAATTCCGCGAACAGTTACCCAAATGGATTTACAAAGCAATAATTTTTAGCATATGGAGATATTAGAATTACTTGAACCGTTGGTAACGATTTACACCACAAATCAATACAACATCGCACCTTTCTACCTATCGAAGGAACCGATCGTCAAATTCGACGATCGGTTACCATCCATGGGCTAAAGATCACTTGAAGAATCAAGTAAATCCATCCAGAAGTCAAAGGTCTATGCCTTCGAGAAACCATGGTTTCAAAAAGAAAAGAAGAATCTTATCGCTTTGCCTAAGAGTTATCAACCGACTCGAATAACGGGGACTGAGTCAAATCACCGTCTTCCCCATAGTCAATCTCAACCTTGGTTACGGTAGTCTGCGGTATGAAGGTAGGGTCAAGACGGATCAAATCCCACTCATTGATCCACGCTCGCACATACTGACGCATTCTATTTGAGCCCAACCTCTCTAGCCCACCCACATGTGGTGGGTCCCAGTTATAGGCAGCGCCGTGAATTCTTCGAATTGCCTCATAGGTTACGTTCAATTCATTATCATTTGGAGACTGAAGCTCTGATTGACGACTGCCCAATATCTTCATCCCAGCTATAGCGTCGATTGAAAGCATTGCCTCTTCGAGTCGGTCTTTGGCAGCTAAGCGTTGGGGAATCTTGTTATAGTCACCCTTACCGATTAGGACTTCTCCTTCAAAGTCGTCCACACTGGTTAGAACCGAGATAATTGGCGAAGGTGGGTATTTCTTAGAACCCTCCACCCAGCGACGAATCTCCGCATAGGACTTTGCCCGTTGCATCAGGGAGTAACGTCCGATCAATTCAACTTCGTCGATCAAAAGCACCCATCCAGAAAAACCCGCCGCATGAATCAAGCGGGATACAAATGCAAATCTATCCAAGGAGAGATCCATTGCCTTGGTGGAACGAAGAGAATAACCTCCCAACCAACCAGCTTCGCGAAGGCGTTTTCTCATCTCTGCTATAGAAAAGGGCTCTCCGGCCCAAAACTGAGTAAGCTTCTCGGCAAACTCCTCATCACCCTGAAAGCTCTCAAATAGCCGCAGTGACGCACTAAGGCGCTGGTCTAGCTTACACTCGGGCTGATGGAGCCAAGAATAGAGCGCGGCATATCGAGGTGAATCAAATTTCAATGCAGCTGCAATCTCATCGATAGCCGATCCAGATCGTTCTGGTACTTTAGCTGAAGCTATCGCCGCGCGAAACATTGCAGTAGGATTGTGAAGCGGAGTCTCTTTGGAGATGACAATCTTTGAGACCACAAAACGTTTGGCCAATGCGACTTCGCCTAGATATTCAAGCAGGTGACTCTTTCCTGATCCAAAACCACCCTTGATGACCATGCCAAAGGAAGATCGATCGCTGGTAGCATCGGAGGTCTCGGTAAGCAAACCTTCAAATCGATCCACAATCGAACGCTGCGTTGTTCCAAGTGCCTTGACACTCTCGCCATTAGGAACTCCAGATCGAAGTGCCTCTATCGCTCGCCGGGCGATCTGTCGTACATCTTCTAAGCTCTCTTGATCCACGTTCAATGCGACACCTCCTTCAAAGTTGCCAAGTTACCATCTAAGAGATCTTGGGAGAGCTCCTCCGCGGTTGAAGAGGAGAGAGAAATAAGAGAAGAGTATGGGTTGTCACGGTTTTTATCTCTCACCTCGTCATAAATCCGCAGCTTAAGGGCTTGATAGGCTGACAGGCCTCGCGAGTCGTCACTCAAAAACTCAGGTGAGATAACGACGATCGTGGCAAAATTAGAAAATTCGTCCGCATTGTCGATGAGTTGGCGTAATGATTCATAGGCATCCATTACTGCATTGCGACTATAAATTATTCCGGGCGACTCAATGTCTGGTTCTTTTCTCAATTTCTGAAATTGACGGATATCGAGCGTCAATAGAAATCCCTCATAGCCATTCGCCACTATCCATCGAGAGAGAGAAAAGAGCATTGCCCTCGCATTCGAACGAGAGATCTTACGAAAGATTAGAGCACTCTTCAATAGAGAGATCTGCCTTAGGGATCCCTCCAGCCAAGCAATTATTGAATCACGCTCTAGTTCTGTAACCTGTCCGCTCTTGAGTTCGTACTGGCAAAGTCGCATCATTGCTATGCGAAACTCTCCAACCATAGAGTAATCTTTGAAGATCCTTTGCTGAAGAACGATATTGATATCGCGTTTAACTTCACGTTCATCAGCCCCATAAGAAAAAGCCAACATCGCTAGAGAAAGATCCTGATCGTCGTTGGGAACTGGATATCCTGCACTATGGGCTGCAATTCTGGTAAAGCTATTTGCTAGCTTTTGCCAATCGATCTGCCTTGCGATACCAAAAAAAATCTGCTCGATCATCTGCACCTTGGAGGTCGCTGAATCAATTCGTGCCACTAAATGTCCACTCGACTGTGCTTGCGAACAGATAGCATCAACAAAGTTAGCCTCTTCACCGGAAGGTGGTAAGACAAACTTTGTCGTAGTACCTCCCCTGGGTATATAGCTCGTTAGATATTCTTGAGAGAAAAACTCGAGATACTTATCGCTATCTATCATTGCGTCACCTCGAAGGAGATTCCTGCGTATAGCTTGATCTGACCACCTTTAGCAACTGTCTCCATCGTGCCGGAACTTCGAGTCATTGCACTTGCTGGCAACTTCAAGACACGGCCACCTCTGGTGGTATCAATTCCACTTTGATCGAGCAGATAGATATCTCGCACAAACTCCGATTTCGTGTAACTCTTAGCAGCTGGAAGAATCGTCAAAACTCTATAGAGATCCACAAGTTTGACAACTGTACCTGCTGGGAACTCCTTTTCGGCAACTACTAGGTCATAAGCAGTTGCGATCATCTCAATAAATGTTTCTGGCTTTAATCCAAATTGGCGCTTTGAGAGGCCTTTCAATTGAGCAACCAAAAAACTAGGGCGAATCCCCCGCTGTTTCTTCTTTTCAATGATCACTGTTGCATCTGAGGGAGAAAGCGAGATTATTGTCGGATAGGAGAGGAATTTTCCATCGGATTCAATAATCCTTATATCTTCCTCCTCGCAAAGAGAAAATAGTTCCTCCTTGTAAGAGCCCGACTCCATTATCTTTGAGACATCTACTTCAGCAAGGGAACTAAGTTCATCCACCACCGAGCCAATCCCCTCAACCAATGTTTTCAATTCAGTCACAGCAAGGATGTAATCTCGAACTGAGCCAGTTTGAGAGGCCTTCTTAGCCTTTTTCCCCCGAGCGCTGATGGAATTTACAATACGAACCAACTCATCAACCGTTGCTTCGGCCATCTCAAAGTGTCGCTCTAGAGAACTATCCTGCTTCAAATTGGGATTCAAACAATCATCCTTTCGATCGCATATGAAAGCGGCTACACATCTAAAAACACGAAAAGTGCAAATGCAAGTTAGTACTACTTTAATGTATCATCCCAGCTAGTCGCCTTGGTCAAATATCAACCACCACCTCTAATTAGCGACCGGAAGTCTTAAACCTTCTCACGATACGCGACACGACTCTCCCTAATTCGAAGGAGAATGCAGAGCCTTCAATTGCATCCAAAAGAGGTAACGCCTCGTAGAGGAGTTTGACTCAGATTTAAAAGGTACGCAGTCAAACTTGCGGAGATCCAAATATCGTTCCATTGGACAGGTAGTAGAAGAGTTGGGTATCTCAGAGGCGACGTTCAACAACTGGGTCTACAACGCTCGGAGAGCAAAGAAGGCTAGCAGCGGTGAAAGATCGGATGTGTTGTGGCCGACGAGATCAACCGTCTCCGCAAGGAGATAAGAGCAAGCCCGTAAATGGAAAAGGAGTGAGCGACTTGAGTTTTCGCACCTTCTGGATAAGGGAAAGTCCAACGAAACTAGGGTGCTTCTATCATCGATGTCCAGAAGGCCGACTTTCCGATCAGTTTGCCCTGCAGAGTCTTAGCTGTATCGCGTTCTGCCTATTATCGTTGGGCGGTGAGGAGAAAGTAACTCGAAGAGCTAAATAGCGCTCGTGAGGAACTGAAGACGAGGCTACTTGAAGCCTTCTCAGCTAACCGTAGGATCTACAGGGCACCGAGGCTTACCCATAAACCTAGAGCCATGGGTGTTGGTATCTCTAGAGCGACCGCTAGTCGCCTGATGGCCGAGTTATCCATTACTGGGGCTTGTGGAAGAGCTAAAACAATCACCACTAGGCCAGATTGACATGCCAGAAAGAGTTCTGATTTGGTTCAGCGTAACTTTTCCGTCGATGCACCCGACAAGTTATGAGTTAGCGACCTTACCTACATCGGCACCAGGGAGGGCTGGTTGTAGGAAGGTTACTCTGCATCATGGACGCGATTCAAGTAAGGATCCTTGGATACTCGATAGCGAGGTAATGGACACCCAGATGTTTATAGATTGCCTCGATAAAGCCAGATCTACCAGGGGAAAGGTACTGATGTCAGATACCATTTTTCACTCTGATTATGCCGAGGTTTTCATTAAGCCGAGGAATCTAAATTTTCCCTGGACGTGAGAGGTTTGTTGACTAATTCCTCGGCTTAATGTTCCTGCTGATTATCGTTATATTCAGTCTCGCCTATATGTTTTTGCGAAAGGGAAGAATGTAGATGCTAAGGCCGCGCGAATCGACATTACGCCGTTAGGGACCGAGTGCACCTCGAAGATGAAGACTTCAGCAACGATATCCCCGCCGAGAACATCCTCACCAAGGATGGACTTCTGGTTCCACGTAGCCCGCGTTGACACCGAAATATTAAGCCGAGAAATTGTCCAGCTATCCACGTCTACGCTGGCATAACATTAATTCCTCGGCTTAATGAAAACCTCGGCACAATCGGAGTTAAGCCGAATTCGGCTTAACTCCGACCACGGATCTCAATATACGAGTATCGAGGTCAGAGAGATGCTACGACTCGCTCAATTCTTGTAAGTCGATGGGGAGCGTTGGAGATTCACCGTTGACCGGCTAATCGTATGACAACGCTATGGCCGAGGCGCTTTTGTGCCTCGTTGAAGAAGGAGCTCGTGTATCGAACAGTCTTCGATACTAGAGAGGAGGCAAGAATAGAGATCTTCGTCTGGATCCAATGGTACAACCGAGAGCGGAGACATTTACGTATTGGTGATATTTCACCAACTGAGCTCCCTCAAGTCAGCTATGTTGAAAGTTGCATAGATAAGCTACAGTTCCGTGTCGCGTTTGGTGAGTAATTCCAAGTTGAGAACAAAAAGCCCTAGTAGAGGTTAGATGCGACCTATGGCGCCAGATGAGAGAACTTCCTTCTCGAAGAATATGACCGCAAGTTCGCAGGTGCGCGGTGGGCACTACTAAAGAACCCCGGAGATTTGACTGACTGCCAGGGTGAAACCCTACTTCGAATCAAGCGTACCGGTGGAAAACTCTAGCGGGCATACGAGATGAAGGAGTCCCTAAGAGCTGTATTTGCTGGAGATCTCTCTAACGATGAGGTAAGTGAACTCCCTTAGAGCGATGGTGTTCCCGAGCTTCTCGGTCCCGGATTGAAACCTTCGTCCGATTGTCAAAGACAATTCGGACCCATAAGGCGGGCATCATGGCCGCAATTGATCCCTTTGCTTTGACAAGGGCGTATCAAATGGTCGAGTTGAAGGTTTGAGCACCAAGATCCGCTCGATCATTGCTAGATGTTATGGACTACATTCTGCTGAGGCAACTCTAGCTTTGGTCATGCTTTCTTGTGGAACTATTGATCTCAAACTTTCGTACGATAGGGCGAGTTGATCCACATGAAGGTCAATAGAGCCAAAAATATTGTCCGAAGCTCTCCCATTGGAGTCAGCGCGGTCGACATGGCGTCGAACGCGTCGCTGACATATTAGTAGCGACTCCCAGGATCGTTCGTTGGCGGGCGAGTAACGAGAGCGAGGATGAGTGTATCGATCTGCGGTGATGCCCAAATCGGAGTTATTGGCGAAGCCGTCAACGGATTAAGTGATGAGTTCAGGAGCGAACGACCAGAGATTCCATGGCGAAGTATTATCGGGATGTGTAATATTCTTACTCACCAATACTGGGATACCTCCTAGGCACTAATCGAGCAGATCCTAGACGAAGATTATCGACAATGATCTGAAGCGTTTGGAACGTTCGATGGTTGGCCTTGATACACCCCCCAACCTTTAGAGTCTGATCTGAAAATGGAAGATAGCTCTGCTCGATCGTTAGCAAATGGCATTCATCGCTAGGCAAGTTCCTGCCACATAAGCCAATGACCGGATCGATCGAGGGCGTACAGTTCTAGGGAAAGTCCTGGATCGCAGGCCGCTACCGTTGCAGTTGCAACATTGCATACCACGACCAAGGCGCTGTCCTTTACTATCTTTGCAAAGCAACCTGAATAAGCGCTAAGAGACGTCGACTTGGTGATCTGAAGCTGCACATGTTCTGCACTCGTAGCTGACATGACTGGATTTTGCGTAGGCCCTAGCGAGACCTGGGTCCATAGTGCCCTATCCGACAAGATAAGTCGCGAAGGTATTGAAGAAGCCATGAGCCACTCTCGAGTCGTCTGGATCAAGGAGTTCCTCAACTGTCCAGCGGGATTTGAACCATCAACCACTCCAAGAGGATTGGGGCACGATGAATATTTGGAGGCGCCGATAGGAGCAGGATATAGAGATTTATTCGACTTTAATTTCGTCTCAGTAGCAGATAAGCTCAAGGTTGCTGCCACGGTCGTGGTAGTTGAATTAGGAACAGCAAGCGTGGTACTGGTAGTACTAGATTGGGGCGGCAAAGTAGTGTTTGAGGTCACGGCCGAAGTACCGCAATCAGAGATCAGTATCGTGGATAACACTAAAAATAGGCTTCGGGACAGTCGCTTTCGAACCTGCCAGTGAGAGTTTCGAGGTGATTTCAACACGACAATGCACCGCTTTGGCTAATTCTGTCGACGCGCATGACCCCGCTCCTTTCCGACCTCACCTTAATGATTTTATCGCAACTCCAGCATTAGCTCACCATCTTCAGTTCTACGACGGCTTTTACAATTCCGTACTCTTGATTAGCGGCAGTCTCCTTTCCTCAGATAATTTGGTGTCTAACGCTTTACATTATCGTGAAATAGTTGACCGATTAATCGAGAGTATTGATGCTTTTGCGAGACACCTTTGTAGTGCGACGCATCGGCAATGATTAGGTAGTTATAAACGCCTACCAGTTCCAAGAGGAACGGAGTGCGCCAATAATCGAGCCGTGGTATCTGATTTGGCAAGGTCCGACCTTGTCTATTTCGAATTCGGCAGGATGCCAAATATTTGAGGCTTTCCTGACATAGATACGGGTCCCAGGTACCACTAAAGCAAGCGACAATCCCAGTAAACACCTATCTTTCGGATCTGAGGTAGCCCTTTAAGAAATTTTACAGGATCCAAGTCCCTCAATTTTTAGTTGAGAAACACTCAAAAAGGTAGACCGGACCTGATATAGCTACCAATTTAGCTAATTCGATCCTTGGATTAAAACGTGTCGTTATAAGTGAAGTTTCTCTTATAAAAGGAGAGGTAGCTGTAAAGCTCAAGTTCACCCGCTTCAAGCTTGGATGTCGTAATTCCAATTACAGTACGAACTTCCCCTACAATACCAGAACCATCAACTCCAGCTTCAGACATGTGGATATTGGAGTGCGCCAAACTTAGTCCTGCTGTCAACTTGGACGAACGAAGTATCCAAGCCATGGCGTAATGATCAAATCAGTTCCATTTGCACGATCAGTAGTATATTCACGCTTTGAACAAGTTTTTTAGCACCTGGTTGCCTGGTCAACCTACAAGGTGGATAATGCCACCGTTACCAAAGTCAGCCGCATTTTCGTTCAGAACAGTAGGTTCGATCTGCGAGCGGGTAGTCGCTGAAGTGCTCGATCCCAATCGCTTGGAGAACCTCTTTTTAGTAGCGGCGGATGAGATCTCCTATAGAAAGCATCCCAATTATCTGACTCGAGTTACCAACTACGAAACCGGCCTCACCGCTTATGTGCACTCCGGTTGGTTACCTTTGCGGACCTTAGAATAAGTCGCTAGGACGCTAAGTCCCTTCTTGGTCATAGTGATGGAGACCAACCCTTCGATCGTACGAACGTGGACGACGAGCTTACCCCTTCAGTTGATAGAAATGAAGCTGAAGTATGGATATTCGAGTCTGCTTCCATTCGATGTTCCCGTGGAGTAGCGGTAGAAAATTACAACGAGATTTGTTTCGGACTAAGGTCAGACAAGGTGGCACTTTCACCAGTGCATCCGATATCTTTTGAAAGCACAAGCATCTGCGGTAATCGGTAATTTTAAAGGAACCAACTTCGAGCGATGTTCTCGCCCTATTGTTTGGTTCATGCCTTACTTGAACAGATGCCAAACGCATTGACGCCTCGGGCAGTAGAGCACAGCGAGTTCCCCAGTGGATATCGCAGCTTCAAGACCTACTATTTATCTGCTGCAGATGGACTGCTTGTTTTGTCTTGCGCTAATCGACTTTCCTTTGACGTCACGCTCATCATCGACGGTAGCGCGTTGGATAAATAGTGAGTAAAACCTCGGTGCACTTTTTGCGTGCGAAATTGGCTACTGTTGGAAGAGCTTTGAGTTCCGTCAGATCCAAATCCAAGCTGCATGAGCGATATTTGTAGGTAACAACTATCTTGGCAGTTGCTATTTCTTAGCGCGTTCCAACTTCCTCACTTACCAAGAAGCTACTGCGAGTTCATAGCGAGCAGCGTGGTTACGGGCGTCATGGCTGTTTTCAGTCGACGGATAGCACAACAATTTTGATCCTTGCCAGATGTTCTCACTCGTCCCAATTGAGACGACACGACGAGAAGGCGAAGCGATAGGACTAGCCTTAACAAACAAGACCTAGGTAATACCTCGCCGTACGGTGGATCGTCCATTTGGAATCTTCAAGAGAAACCTACCACTGCGCATAGAGAAAACTCCTAATCAAAGGAGTAAAATATGTCTGATGAAAAGCTAGCAGCCGGGGAAAAGGCTGACAAGCGAGCACGACCAGCCGTTGGGTCCGACCCCGCCCTAGATGATTCTGTCGCTGAGGTAGAAGTAGAAGATACCTTCATTCGTGCGGTTGACGAAGGGCGTCGTCGAATTTTCCGCCGAATGGTGCCATTGCTGGCTACCGGATTTGTAGGGGGGATTGATGTAGGTACTGGTGTCTTGGCTCTATTGCTCGTTGAATACACCACTCACTCAAAGCTGCTAGCTGGTCTTGCATTTTCGGTAGGGTTTATCGCCTTGGCATTGGCTCGTAGCGAACTATTCACCGAAGACTTTCTAATACCGGTCTCTACTGTTATTGCTCGCCAAGCTCAATTTCGGGGTCTGATACGACTCTGGATCGGGACACTCGTCGGAAACCTCGCTGGAGGATGGATTTTTTCTTGGCTCATAATTGCCGGTTTTCCATCGCTGAGGTCACAGGCAATTGTATCGGGTTCCTACTACGTCGATCTTGGTCTTGGAATTAGGGCAATGGTCCTCGCGATTATTGGTGGAACCGTTATAACTCTCATGACCTGGATGCAGCACGGGACAGAGCAAACATCTGGGAAGATAGTTGCCGCTGTAACTGGAGCCTTCTTGCTCGGTGCCGCTGGCCTCAACCACGCGATAGTGAATTCCCTCCTGATGTTTGCCGCATTGAATACCGGGCATGCTCCATTTGGCTATCTCCAATGGGCAGAGACGGCAGGATGGGCTGCTATTGGCAACATTATTGGTGGTGTTGGCCTGGTAACGCTCTTGCGCATCGTCCAAGTCCCTCATACCTTGAAGGCGGAACGAGAGCATCCAGCCCCGGGTGTTCCCTTCCACGAGTAAGAGCCTCGCGATAGGTTCTCTATAGCGTCGATATAAGGCGACACCAGGGTCGCCTTCGGTCAATCTGATTTTATCGATTCGCAAGTGCCATATATAATTAACAAGCCGAATGCAAACGCGATCAGAGCACAATGGAGTCTTTGAGCTTTGATTCTGCGTTAGTGTCGTATGGTAGTTCACAAACTACAGATACGATTCGGGGTTTCTAAAGAGACGAGCCTGCAAAGTAGCAGGTCAAAATCGTTCTACGCAGCGTACCGTAGCACCTGAACGCAAAAGTGCAGATCTAGACGAAGAGATCACGCAACTCCTTAGAACGTTTGTCCTAGAACACAAAGCTCAAGGTTACAAAAGAGCATATCGCTACGTCATAGACAAGGGATACTGAGCCTACCAAAAGAAAGTGGTCACCCAGTTCTCCTACGTACGAGGTTGATTAAAGGGATGTTGATGCAGCAATCGACAGGAGGCAGTTGACGCTAAAATTCAATCTTTTGGTTGTTCTGATAATCGGTTCCAGGAAGGCAATACAGTTAGATACTTTCTAATTGAGCTCATTTTAAATGTGAGACGGTACGGTGTCATGGACCTTTGCTCGTGATTGTTTAGTACATTGCAAATATAGAGTACGGAGTTCTCCGGTGGCGAGGACTCCGTACTACACCCGAAACTATGGCGGTCCAGAAAATCCCATTTGACTGTTGTCTCGTCGCTAACTTTGATTTCCTTAGATTGGGGAAATCCAGCGCAGCATTGGATTTAGCATGGAATTCATCAAACAGCTACCAATTCAGGAAGCCCTGTGGCGCTCGGGTTATTCTTGCCAGCTAGCCTGATCCTATAAGGACCTTTTTTTCGAATTAGGCGCATTGTCTTCGCCGTGCAACCGTTGGAGCAGTGCAACTGCTTCCTCAGCCGCCACTATTGCAATCACAATGTCGCCTTCAGAGATCTCAGTCGACCCTGATGCGTAACTTCGAACACCTTTGTGCTGCACTGATACCACCACACAGCCAGGAGGGAGACCGGCATCACGTATTATGTGGCCTATAACCGGTGCCCCTTTGCTAACACGTTCTTCAACAGCAAGGACACGAGTCGTGAGGTCATAAGCGTAACCGACCTTGGAATTTAGAACTTCGTGGTAGCCAGTGACGAGATCGCTAGCGGAGATAATACCCACAATGCGCTGATCCTCGCCTGTGACCGGCAACCATCCCAATCCTGATTGAAGAAGCAGCTCAAGGCCTGTATCGAGTTTGGCCGACAGAGGTATGGTAGGGCTGGCAAAGTCGATCGACCCTTCGATCTCGGCTTCGGGAGCCGCAGAAGAAATCTCTTCGAGACGCTCGGTCCTCACTGTACCCAAGTATTTCTCGTCACCATTTACAACAGGAGCACCTGGCAAGCCAGCTTCGCGAAGTACCCTGAGAGCCTCAACAACGCGCTGGTTGTTTTGGAATTTAACAACTGTTGGATGAACTAGATCGGCTACCTTGAGGGAAGTTAATAATGGTAGCCCGAAGGTCGGCGTCCTTGCTGGCGAGTCGGCCCTGGTACTCAACTGCGAACGGTAAATACTATCATCGGAACGCCCTACGATGAACCAGGCGATGGCAACAGCAATCATGGCAGGCGCTAGAAGGCTAATATTGCCCGTCATTTCACCCACCATTAGCATCACGGCAATAGGAGCACGTGAAATTCCTCCAAAGACTGCCATCATTCCAACCACTACAAAAGCGGCGGGATCGTGGCCAATGCCGGGAGCCCAGGGTTGTAGCAGATGCCAGATGGCAAGCCCGGTAAATCCTCCTATAACCATACCGGGGCCGAAGACTCCACCGGATCCCCCACTTCCTATGGAGAAGGCTGTTGCTGCAATACGGGCGATAGGAAGCAAAATGATGATGTAAAGGGGCACGTGAAGAAGGTCAGAAGAGAGACCCTTTTGGATCCATCCGTAACCTGTTCCCAAGACTTCGGGCAACCATAGCGCAATCAACCCGGTTAGGAGAGCTCCAAGCGCTGGTCGTAGCTTCTTGCTGAATGGAAGCTTGCTCGCTAGTTTGACGATACCATAGAAGGACCGGGAATACAGAAGGCCAACGCCACCAGAAACCAACCCAAGGACCGCAAACCAGACCAGTTGGACTGGCTGAGTAAAATTGTATCCGCCTGGGATACTGAACAAGGGTTGATAGCCATAAACCGCCCCGAAAATCGCATATGCGATGATAGACGCCAGCATACCGGGCAACAAGGCTTCGAATTCGAAGTCATCCTTATAAACAATATCCGCGGCGAGTACCGCTCCTCCAAGCGGGGCGCTAAATATTGCACCAATACCCGAACCGATCCCAACAGATACCGCTATTCGGCCGTCCTCCGGCGATAGGTCAAGCACGCGGGCCAAAAAGGACCCGAAGCCGGCGCTTATCTGAGCTGTTGGGCCTTCACGACCTCCGGAACCTCCCGAACCAATAGTGACGGCTGACGCGATAATCTTGACAACGACTGCGCGTAGGCGAATTCCACGGGGGTTTCGGTTAATGGCGTCAATCGCCGCATCCGTACCATGGCCTTCTGCTTCTGGAGCCCAGGTAAAGACGATGAACCCGGAGATCAATCCTCCAAGTACCACGACCAACGGAATAGCCCAGGCCCTGAGATAGTGTCCCGAACCCGAAACGTTCCCTTCGCCGGCTGGGGTCGGAACTTTGTAACTAGCAAGGTATCCCAGAAAGAAGTGCGTTGCGAGCGTAAGCGCTTCGAAGAACAGTACGGCACCCAATCCGGCAATAATCCCGATAACTGAAGCCAATATCAGCCATTTGGGCAAATACGACATCGCTTTGATCCGGCTCGAAAGATAGCTTTTCATGCCTTGCCACCTCGGATTCTAGGGTCGGGAGATCTCGATAAATGCGAACACAACGCGCTGACGACGAGGCCGTCATTGTTTTTCGCCTTAGCGCCTCTTTGACGCGGCGATTGATGTGCGACGGAGGTCGTTGGGAAGAGATTTCTTAAGCCATCAACGTTCAAAGCAATGTGAGATACTTCAGGCGTCTCCCTAGTTACCTTCTTCATTTTCTTATCCTCAATCTCTTCTTCTTGGGTGCGAAACGAATACCAGACCGTTCTCTGAGGAAATTTACTTGCATATGGCAAGTATAGCCATATACAATGAATGCTAATGACAAATATTGCTAACCAGGAATCGTTAGATGCTGGAGAGGAACTGGTCGACGCGGTCTTGGCGGCCAGCCGTGCCCTAGTCGCAGTGGCTGCACGCTCGCTTGCCACCGTTGACGAAGAGGTAACCCTGGTCCAATATAGGGTCCTCGTCGAATTGGCTGCCCGTGGGCCTCAGAATCTGGCAGAGCTTGCTACAGCGCTCGGAGTGAGCCCTTCGACCGCGACAAGAATGTGTGATCGGCTCGTGCGAAAGGGTTTGATCGAACGTCGCAGGACTAACACTGACCGAAGGATAGTCCGAGTTTCACTTGCCTCGCCGGGACGCAAGATCGTTACTGAGGTAACTAGAAAACGCCGCACAGAACTGGAAGTGATCCTGGCACGTTTACCCTTAGTGGACCGCCAAACTGTGTTAGTTGCTCTGCGGGCATTCGCTGATGCTGCCGGTACCGTTGCGGAGAAGAAGTGGCCGCTCGGGTGGAATGTCGAGCGTGATTTGCTGGTTGCTGACCCCACCGAAGAGTAAGAACTATCCTTGCCAATGTTACTAGCTTCAACCGACCTTCATCTCGATGCAATCATTTTCGACCAATACGTAGGGCGCAGAGGGTACTCTCAGCTTGAGCATCGGGTTCGCGTGCCGCTAAGTGAGCCGCCATCCAGAGCGGTTGTGGCCTGCACCCAGAAATGCTACGAGATATTACCCAACCAATATTTGCCGCCGTGTAACTGTCGAAATGGAGCAAGGAATGCACTGCACTGCAGCGCAAGTCACATTATTTGCGAAAATTCTAGCGATCGGACAGGCCCTACCAAGGTGCTACAAGCCAAGGCAAATTAAAGTTAAACAAGAAGGAGAAAACCAATGGCAATATATTTTGATGATTTTGAGGTGGGCCAAACTTTCGTTGGTGGCGGTCGGACCTTTACTGAAGCTGAAATAATCACTTTTGCCCATTCATATGATCCACAGGCGATGCATATTGATCGCGTATATGCTGAAGATGGGTCTTTCAAAGGTCTCATTGCGTCCGGATTTCATACGCTCAGCATCGCCTGGTGGCTATTTCTCAAGCTGGGCTTAGTGGAAGGTTCTATGAAGATTGGGATTGGCGTCGATGAGGTTCGGTGGAAACGACCAGTGCGACCTGGAGATACCGTTGCGCTCACCGTAGAGATTATTGAAAAAAGTTTGACTTCGGCCAATGATAGCGGACGGGTGCATTTTTCACACACTCTCAAGAATCAGGCAAACGAAGTGGTTTTGACATATAACAGCTTGCATTTAATCTGGTTAAAAGGGTACGGTAAGAGTGAGAGCTGACCGCCATGTGTAAGTGGAAGGCTCCTCATTGCTTGATCCATTGGAACCATGGTTACTATAGATAAGTAGCTTCCAAGTTTCGCCATGCCGGTAACCGGGATTGACAACTTTGACACCCACCGCGTAGAAATTGCAAAGGCCGATATGTGCACGGTCTACCACCCCGCCATGCTCGGTGCCAATGCCTGTATGGCAGAGACAGTGGAAGATCGAAACCATTTGGTGGCCTCGACACCGAAGGCGAGCAAACGCGCCACTGCGTTTCGAAGTACCCTATTGCCAGCAACAGCCTCGCGCCTTTACTCAAAGTCTCTTTACAAGACCGACGTCACTACTACCGTGCACTTCGCGCTGCTGCATGACATCCGGCATTCTTACCTTTAGATTTTTGCCTCGGCGAACTTCGGTTTCTTGGGTTTCCTTACGGAAAAGCTACAAGACTAATTCGTGAGTTCAATACGAAATCTCCTACCCTGCCACTGCTGCACCCCTACTTTGCCCTTATACGCCTTACTCGCTCATGCCGCCTTAACAAGAGACCCGTCTGGCCTGAAACGACCGACCAGCCAGAGTAATCAAAAGGCATTTATTCTGCCTTGGTTGTGATGTCATCCATAGGGATTTCGATGCGTCATCGCATCGTTGGCTTTTACTCATCTTCGTAGAACTTACCGAAGGAAGTATCTCCGTCCCCTAAAAGAAACGCTCATCATCTTGGCTCAATAACAACGCGGCTCGTGCCGGTTTGATATCTCTTTGTCGTAAGTTGATATCGAAAGAGCCAGCGAGCTAGAGGCATTTCTCCTCATCTTTCATATTGCATTGCTTGACTGGGAAGCTCAAAAGGTCGACCTATGGTTAGCATTCATAGCACACGGTTCCCTGATCAGATTAGGCTTGAACTTTCTTGACCTGAAGGAAGTGACGAGAACTCTTGTTTATCTAGGGTATCTAAGATCTCTTGACACTGGAAATTAATATAGTTTAAAGCTGGGTTTAGCCCTAGTGGCAAAGGGACGCTTGTCATAGGTTAGGCTACCTTCTGATTTCCATCTCTGAAAGCTACGCAGTGACAGTCCGAGTTCCTTGACCGCTAGTTTAAGCCTAGCTCCGCCGTTATGAGCTTCCTCAATAAGTTCTACTGCAAGTAGGCGATCTGAGGGAAAGGTCATTCGACCTCTTTGTCCCCCCATATCGCCTGGACTTTTTCCCGCAGCACCAGCAGCGCTGTCTTTTCTGCGAGTGCCTTCTCTTTCCTATTTAGCTCTGACTCCAGCTTCTTAGTTTTTATTTTCACGCTAGCTAATTCGGATCTGTATTTAGCTATAGCTTCACCGGTTTTATCATTCGCCTTTGAACAGGTAATACGCCAGTCGTTTAGCTCTTCTTTCAAAATTCCCTTAGTGCGAAGGTATTCTTCAAGTTGCAACTCAGACATGGCAGCAGTCTCGAGTACGGCCCGAAACTTATCCTCTGAGCTCCATAAACTGGCTGGAGTTCGCTTAGTTGGATCTTGGCGATCTATCTGGTCCTTTAATTCACGATTCCAGATGTAGATAGTTGTCTTTGGTATCTGGACTTGTTTAGCCAAATCGGCGATTGCACCTCTGGGTGCATTGGGATCTGACAACAGCTCCCTCAGCCTCTTGACAACAGCTTCTTTTTGATCCTTTGGATAAGGCTTCATCGTGTTCGATCAAAGTTCTCGCCCTGCATGGTTGGTATTCTATTCGAATAAATGCCAACTATCTTGACACCTAGGGATCCTTACTCTACGGGGAGATGGTCATGAGTGCAATTATTACAAGGTAATTACCGATGTTAGTAGTATGTTGGGAGTTGCGATGGACAACTTTTTGCGACCTGATGATTCTCGAGAGTCGGTAAAAGTAAATGGATTACGGGATATGCGATTTTGGTGGGCCATAGTTTTATTTGGTGGCAATGGTTTACTTTGATGCATAAGTCCAGGAATTGTTACTACTAGGAATGGCCATTGCGCCTTCCGGTTACGAATCTATGTTATTCCTATTGGCGACACCCTGTATGGCAAATTTCTAACAACCCTTGAGTTATGCAGCCTACATATTATATACTTTCCTCGCGCTGGAAGTGAATCTCGAACTCGTGCAGTCCTGGCTCGATGATCTCGATCATAATTATTATGAACAAGTTGTCGCTGCTTGCTCTGTGACCGAGGCCCACAGTTGCGGCGCCCGTTGGTAGATACAGGGAAGACATCACGTCACAAAAAAATGAAGGAGTTGCGTCCAGGCTCTAAAGGGTATTCCGAGTTAACCTGGATCCACCGAAAATTTAGCCGATCGACTTTGATTTAGACATAGAAAAGGTGCTCTGACCTGGTAGAATGATGTTTGAAGACACTTCAAATCCATCAGTTCAAGGAGCACCTTTTAGATGCAAGCATCTACTAGTGCTTTAGAGTGTTTGATAGTCACCTTTGACGATTCGAACGCAGTTTCCAACAGTGGGTTAATACTCCCTATCACCCTTGCTGAGAGACTTGGCCTTAGGGATCTCTTTGATTTACACATTGACCTAGAGGATCGTCCTGGACGAGCAAATGTTGGCAGAAAAGCTATGGCTATCGTCGCATCTATCTTGGCCGGTGGTGATTGCATTGATGACACTGCAATCCTTGAAAGCCCAAAAGCGCAAGTTATCCTTGGTCAGATAATGCCAGCACCATCTAGGTTTGGTGTCTTCTTGCGTAGTTTTGAGACCAGTGACATCGCAGATGTTGAACGAGTTGCAGCTTTGTTGCTAAAACGAGCCTGGCTAGCTGGAGCAGGTCCAGGTGATGAGTCACTCACCATTGATGTTGATTCCACGATATGTCAGGTATATGGAAACAAAAAAGAAGGAGCTGGATTTGGTTATACCAAAGTAAGGGGGTATCACCCACACCTAGCAGCTGTTGGTAAAACAGGTGACATTCTTGGAATAGTGACACGTGAAGGCAATGCCAATACCGCCCGTGGTGCCGGAGAGTTTGTAACTCAGGTAATCAACAATGCGAGAGCCGCTGGAGCAACTGGTGAAATAACCATGCGTTTTGACTCTGGGTTCTACTCAAGAGCCGTTAGAGACGCAGCTAGTGCGGGTGATGTGCGCATTTGCATTACAACACGGATGTCAAAACGATTGAAGCAGGTTATTGCAGCCATACCAGAAGAAACATGGACTTCAATTCCTTATTGGCTTGAAGGTGGAGCTGATGTAGCAGAAGTGAAATATCGCGCATTTGCAAGAGATAGACAAGACGTTCGTCTTATCGTACGAAGGGTCAAGCCTACTCCAGGGTCTCAGCTGGCACTATTTAGTGACTATGACTATCACGCATTTATTACCGATCGACAAGGCGAAACGCTTTTCCTTGAGGCTGATCACCGAGCACATGCCCAGATCGAACTAGTCATCAAGGATCTCAAAGGAGGTTCTAGGCGGAATCATGTTCCATCCAGATACATGAACGCTAATGCCGTTTGGTTGGCTCTGGTCTAATTAGCCATTGGTGCAATTGCACACAACCTGGCACGGTGCAATTGCACACAACCTGGCACGGTGCAATTGCACACAACCTGGCACGGTGCAATTGCACACAACCTGGCACGAATAGGTGCTATTACAGAAACTGTAATAACCACACCAAAGCTTCGACGGTGTTACTTTCAGATCGCAGGACATATCACTCGTTCAGCTAGAAAAGTAATACTGCATCTTGAAGAACACTGGCACTATAAGGATAAGTTCTTAGAGGCTCTTGATCGGATCAGAAAGTTTGAGATCGCCATCACCTGAACATCTGGTTACCTAACACACTGAATATTACTTGAAGGAACTGCTCTAGAAGACAAGGGATTAGGTCACTATACCCAAAATGAGATTTCACAATCTCAAAAATGACCAAACAGGCTCAACCACAAAGGGATTAGGTCATATTTGGCACTCTGAAACCAGATTTAAGCCATAGACCCTCCGTCAAACCTAAATCAGTTCCTAAAAACCGACTTGAAGTCACACCGAAGGGCTCAAGCTGGTCCATTTCTGTGGATTCAGGTTAAGTTGCGCTAGTCCCAAAACTGCAGGCCGATACGCACAATCTTCTGGTCGAACCGCGAACCCACAACGGGATCTATGTTGTTAGCCACGAATTCAAACGTGAGAGGACGTCATTGGACGTTGGTGGACATTGCACTTCGTCCGGCGAGCAGATTTCGAGGCTGATGGACGTCCCTGGACGTTCTGGAAACACTCTCAAGGTGCCAGATCGAACTCCGGGCGGCCCACTATAAGGCTCTGAACGTTCACGCTTGTGGCGCCCAACGATTGCCGTGTTCAAGATCGAAAATCGAAGAAATTTGAAATTACCTCCACCAAGTGGACGAACTCGTCATGAAGCTCACTTTGGGAGTGGCAAACGTTTCCTGACACCAATTAACACTCAAAGCCCAAGGACCTCCCGTAGGCCATGATCGATGCGTTCGAGAGTGAGTGGTCGCACACGGCCAGTACGGCGTCCGAGCTCGGACTTGTCCAATGTGACAAGGGCCGTCACGTTAGCCACCGATGCGCGCGTCATCCCCGCCTCGCCCTCGGCGATGTGCACGTTACCCGGCATATCACCGAGGTGGAGTGTGCTGGTGAAGGTTACAGCCACCACGGTGGCCAACTTGCTCGAGTTATAAAGGTCATCAGACACGATCAAAACGGGTCGACGCTTCGCGGGTCGCGACCCTTGTGGTTCTCCTAAGTCCACCCAGTACACCTCCCCTCGCTGAATCACCACCTCGTGCCGTCGTCCTTTGCCAACAGACGGTGAGCCGCGGTTGTCGAGAATTCATTCGTGTCGTCATTGACGGCGTCGACCACTGCGTTAATGCGGTCAATCACGCCAGCCGATGAGTTAGCCGCTTCTAGTTCCTTCTCTACTGCACCGGCAAAGAACGCCGAACGACTGGTACCCAGTTCCTTAGCGCGGCGCGTCGCACGGGCATACACCTCAACAGGAACCGAGATAGTTGTCTTGACGTATTGATTGGACTTTGTCATATTCAACGTGTAACTGGTAACACTCAGGTCTCGCAACCTTCGCTGTCAACTCCCCGAAATTGAATAGTGGCTTTACCTTGGAACGAACTCAGGTCTAACCAATTGTCTAGCTGGAAGGCTCCCACTTTATCAATCCACCACTAACGCGATTTTTGTATCCATGACGTAGCTGGAGGCAAATTTCATGAAGTCCAAGAGACATACCCCAGAACAGGTGTTGAAAAAGATCGCCGAAGGGGACAAAATGCTCAATGAAGGTGCAACTGCAAGCGAGGTTGCCTGGAGCTTTGGTGTTGCCGAGGCGACCTGGCACCGATGGAAGAGCACTTACGGCGGAAATAAAGGCAACGACGTAAAGCGTCTCAAGGAACTCAAACATTGAGAACTCCTCTCTAAAAAGAATCGTAGTTGACCAGACCCTTGATATTGCGATACTCAAGGAGGTTACTCAGGCAAACTTCTAACCCCGAATCGACGCCGCAACCTTAAACATTTTCAACGAGCCACTGTTTCAATGGCAAACTTAGAAGGTCTGCTGTTTCTCTCATTCAAATATCGGAGCAAGCTTCGCCAGCACTTCGTCGAGAACTGATCCTGGAACCTTTTCCAACCAACGGGCATTAGCGGCTCCTAAATCAATAGCACACGGCTGATCACACCTGACTATTCCGTTGGTACTCGTTCCTGCATCCTGGAGTGACACAGCAAAACCCGCCGTCCTGGAGAAGTTACCTCCTGTTGTAATGGGCAAGACTATAGGGACCCTAACGACTCGATTAAATGCAGTAGCTGATACCACCAATACGGGACGTGTGCCTCTTTGTTCATGTTCCAAAGTTGGGTCAAGCGACACAAGGTAGATATCGCCACGTTCCACTAAAGTAGCTCGTTCCCTACGGGCTCTGAATCAAGCCAAACCCGGTCTTCTTGAGATAGTTCCACTGATCCATCACATTGAGCTAGCAATTCTTCCAAGGTGTATCGTGCTCGCGGAGCTTTTGTAATTACTAGCCGATCGTTATCTATTTCAATTCCGACAGTCTCACCTGAATGTAGGTGTAATAGATCGAGGAGAGCAGGGGGAACGGCAAGCATGACTGACCCTCCGACCTTACGAAGATTCGTTGTATACACTACGCTCCTTTTTCAAATTAGTTATATGAAAGTATAATACATGGTAAACCTAAAGAACCTACTAAACTCAACCGTTATGGTCTTTACTGGGAATAATGCATGAAATTGCGCCGGAAAGTCCCGTCCGTAAGGGCGGGGAGTATTTCACCATACAACTCCTCGAATCGGAGAGGTTACGAATAACGAGACCCAAAGTACCTATCTCACGGGCTTCATTTATCGTTCAAGGAATACGTGGGAACCGTTAGGTGTCAAGATGGGAGGATAAAGCGGCGAACTGCAAAATCAAAAGCGCATCGGATTCAAGGCGTTGGCAACAATATCGACCTTATTGGTTTATTTACGCTAAAACTGCTTGCCGAGAGTTCAAAGCCCACATCACTCAAGCAAAAGTGCCACAATTGGCGCAGGAATTGCCCATGCCGGATGAGAAGTGTCCAATATTGTACGTGTAGCCACAACTCCCAACGAAAAATAACCCTCGATTGACCTTGCCTCGGCTCGCCAACCAGTCGACACCCACTTCGATTCCATTGGAACGCTTTGCTTGACACCAGAGGGACTTGGAATTGGAACCTTTGAAAAGTCGATCTCCTTGCCACTTCCAGTCCGAAGATAGCCAATTGCATCGTCGGATTCCCAACGTCCCGTTTGCAAATCATCGACTGCCCTAGCTACCGAAACCGCAAGCGCCGCTTCAGTGAGACGAGTAAAGTCTGGCGAAGGAATCCCAGACCTCAGACGAGGACCAATCCACGAGAGCAGTGGATCAGCCAGATACATCTTGGACTGCGAACCTCTTTTGCGATTCCCATCCACATCGATCTGGTGACACCAAAGCGCCGCATAGGCGTGTGTAAGTCGATTCAAACGAACATCGAATCCGTTGCCATCGGCGTAACCCAACTCCTCCGCCAAAGTCTTCCTAGAAAGAGGGGAACTGCAATGTTGTTCGATCGTCGAAAGCAGCCGTGGAACCGAGTCATCGTGGGCATCGGGATCAACATCGCGGTGCAACCACGACGCAAGATCTTCTAGAAACGAGTCGCTCACCGCCCCCGTGTTATGGTTCTCGGCTACAGCTCGTGGAAACCCGCCCGACGTTAAATAAGACTGCCACGCGAGATCGAGTTCGTCTACGAATGGTTCGAGTGTTTCTACGATACGAAGTGCGTCCGGGGATTGCAACTCCCACGGACGTACTTTTTCAAAGGATGGATTCAGGCGATTCGTAGCGATCAGTACATCACGTAGCGACATCGGATGAAGTATACGTGAACGCCGATTGGAACGTTCCCCCGATCGACCCGCCATTAGATCTCTCTTGACATTTGAGCTATCATCCCACGATGACCCCGTACACACAACGGTGTCGTTACCAAACGGAGTATTGTCGCGTTGATATTTGAGCTCCGCCGTCCAGCCTTTAACCGCGGTCACCTCGTCGAGGAGCCAAATTCGCCGACGCTCTCCCATTGAACGTGTGAGTTCACGACCGAGACGGACCACTCGGCGCAGGTCGGCTAGCGTCATACCATCGAGTGCAACGTAGATGAGTTGGCGCGGATCGATGTCACTTCGTCCGCAAAGTGTCAATGCCGTGTCTTTTAGAAGGACAGACTTTCCGACACGACGAGGACCTCGAAGAACGATAAGTTTATCATCCACGTCTCCGTTGGCGACATCGTGAAGGAGGTTGGATCGATATCCCAAATCAAAGGACTTTCGCGACACAAGAGAGCGATCGTCCAACGCCCACCCATCAGGATCTCGCCCGGCTGCGGCCGCTTGCCACCATGGGTTGTTCTCACGAAGTCGAGTACGAATTTCATCGTCGCGCATGATTCTACGCTAATACCACCCCCCCTGTTTTAATGTTGTATCACATTAAAACCCCCCCTGTTTTGATGCGATGTCGCATTAAAACCCCCTGTTTTGATGCGATGTCACCCATCCGATTTAGATTCAATCCAAATTTTGAATACTTCTAAATACTCTGTAGTGAACACTGCAATAACACAACCGGATAGAGTCCCATTGCAGTCTTGGGAATTACTGCCACGCCATCCGCCAGGGCTTCGACTCCCCGGAGCCTTCGCTGCGAGCCTTGTCCCCCACGCCGGTCGATTCGGACTACGCCGCAACGATGGTCTCTCTTCTTCGTTGGCTGCTCGACCTCGTCGGCGACAAGGAGGCGGCAAAATGGATGCAAGAGGCGCGGGACACACCGTTCGAAGCTGCTAGCGCTAAATTAGCCTCACGAAACAGGCGCACAACATGAGTGAACGAAAGCGAACCTACTCTAGTCCGGGGGCCTTCTGTCGGGCGCTCACCGACAAACTCAAGACGGATCCACGCGGAAGCAACTTCGAACCCTTAAAGGCTTTCTTGGGATCTGGCGATTACGCGTTGGCGACTACCGAGCTATATGCAATCGACGACGACCAACTTATCGTCTTAGTGGTGGAAATCGGTATCCGAAGTGAAGTGTATCGAAACTTCTAACAAATATCCGCACAATACTCCTCTTTGCATAAAGCGCCACCAGATGACCAGGATTCGTGCACGTTTTCGCACTGGAACCGATGAATCAAGGAAGTGCTCTTAGGCATTGCTATGGCTAACTTCACGGTTCCGGGGTGAACGCTACCCAGCCAAGTAGCTACCAAATAGCTAACTAAATGATCGAGGTGCAAATGGTGCGCTTCATTCCACCGCAGGATCGCGCACCATGGTTTCGGGTTATCTCGCCAATAAAATCAGATGACCACACTTTGGACTTCCAATTTAGAAAACTAATTGGCAATCACGAATAACATTTAGCTTCCGAGATCGAAGACGGGTAACAGAATCATCTCGATATCGTCAACCACGCACGCATGATGACAGGCCAACAACTGCCAGTCTCGGCTATCTCACGACAGCGACGTAAAGAAAAAACGGCGTAACTCCATCGACGCAACTGCAATAAAATACCGAGACCAGCTCCTATATCACCTAGAAGGGTGCGTCGATATCAACGACGCCGACCACCTTATTAGTGACGAATTCGCGGATGCCGAATTCGGTGAGTTCGGTTCCGAAGCCAGAGTTCTTCACACCTCCAAATGGGATGTCGGCTCTAACTACAGTTGGGTGATTAACAAAGACCATGCCTGTCTCTATTCGCCGGGCGACACGCTCTCCACGGACCACGTCACGAGTGAACACCGACCCGCCCAATCCATAGATGGAGGCATTCGCAACGGAGATCGCTTCGTCTTCGTCGGCGACACGGAAGACCAAGCTCACCGGACCAAAGAACTCGGTCTGATACGCCGGGTTATCCGGCTTCACATCGGTGAGGATGGTCGGTTGGAAGAACGCTCCCTGCTTAGGGACTGCTTCGCCTAGCCTCTCTGCGGTCGCACCACTGTCGATAGCCGTCTTCACCTGCTCGGCGAGCATATCGACTGCACTTTGCGTGCTCAGCGGAGCAAGTTGCGTGACTGGATCATGCGGATCACCAGCGCGCAGTGCCGCCACTGAAGAACGGTACTTGTCCATGAACTCGTCGTATACTGCATCCACAATTATCAGCCGCTTTGACCCACAGCACACCTGCCCGGCGTTCCAGTGCCGCCCCATTACCGCCCATTTAACGGTCTTGTCGATATCGGCGTCCTCGAGAACGATGAATGCATCCGAACCACCGAGCTCCATCGTGACCTTCTTCAGGTTCTTACCAGCAGCGGCGCCCACGATCGTGCCGGCGCGCTCACTGCCAGTTAGCGCAACTCCTCGCACCAGTGGATCTGCCAGAATGTGATCGGTAGAGGCAATCGATATGAATAGGTTGGTAAAGACGCCATCGGGAAGCCCAGCATCATTGAAGAGTTTCTGCATTGCCTGTGCCGCAGCCGGCACGTTCTTCGCATGCTTTAGTAAGACAGTATTTCCGGCGAGGATCTGTGGAGCAGCAACGCGCACAACCTGGTAGTAAGGAAAGTTCCACGGCTCAATGCAATAGATAACTCCGAGCGGTTCGAATACAATCGTCACAGTACCCTCTTTAGCGCCCTTGACCTCAAGGGGCTTATCCTTAAGGAAACTTTCGCCGTGCTCGGCGAAGTAGTCGAAGATGTCGGCACAAAGTTCTACTTCAAGCTCTGCCTCAGCGGATATCTTTCCCATCTCTAACGTCAGCACATCCGCGAACATACGCTTATCAGCTCGAAGTATTTCTGCTGCTCGCGTCATGACCTTCGATCGATCTGCGAACCCGGTGGTACGCCAATTCAAGAACGCCTCGTGAGATTTCAGGATTGCGGCGTCGATCTCAGCATCTGACGCGTATGGAAAGCTCTGCACTAGCTTATTTGTATATGGATTTACCGTCTGATAAGCCATTTATGCCTCTTTCTGTTGTGCTTGGCACGGGAGGCAGGACATCTATTTCGGTGAGAAGCCCTCAATGCATCTATAGCTTTGACGCTAGTGCCTTCCTGAAATCTTACGTTACCGATGTGCGTGACCTTGGCTTTTACAGTTGGCGGAGAGATCTATCGGGTAGAAAAATATTTACATTTGTTGAAGCGTCAAGAATTGCTGGATTGAAACATTGTCGGTTTCTAAAACCTTCCTTTGGGTACTTATGATTCCACAAAGGCCGCTAACAATCTTTTAGACGCAAATGCCCTTGTATTTGAAACCACCTTTTTGTAATGAATGAGAACATCTATGAGTGAATTCAACCTCGTAAAGCGTTTTCGATAACAACGGAACCAAGTGACTTATGAGCAATATTTCAGCCGAATTCAATCAACGACTGATTCGCCCGAGATCACTCTCATGCTGTTCAAAAGTCCGGTGTTGCCTATATACAAACTAAAGCTGATCATCACTTATTTGTGTAATTCCTGACCAAAACTACCGTCGAGTACTTTTATCGGGCAACCTATAGCAATATACTATCTGGTCATATAGATTCAGATCGTGAGATAAAAGTCCCATAAGATATTAAATACTCTCACCAATATCTAAAAGAATAAACCCACGTCTTCATTACTTCAGATCAACTCAATCTGAGAATTTGACGCTTCCGCGAGCTCAAACTCGCCAACCTATTGATTTAGCTAGCATGTCCGTAAATTTTTTTCCCTCGGATTAAGTCTACCCAGTCAATTCAAATCTTCATAAAAATTACCCATAGGCCCAATCAAACATCATTAAAAATTGCTAAATATCGGTAACTTTATAAATCGCAACTGCTGGTGGGCCAGCAAAGCTACACATCAAATAGTAAACGTAGACTTTCGGGCTCTCCTAACATAGATGTGGATCAAGCAACCCTTTCGTAGGGGAGCTTGAGATCAATCGGACCGCATGAAAGCATCACCAAGCCAAGTGTTGATTTTGCAGAGTGAAGACCATAGCATCTAGCAATGGCGGATCTAATTTATTGTTTAGACCCTCAAGCCTTCCGTTGGAGACACCCTTTTCAAGCTAGGGGGCTCAATAGCAGCCATAATTCCATCTTTATGGGTTCGAATTGTCTTTGATAATCTGACAAAGCTAGGTATCTGTGCTCGTGAAGCACGAGCACACCAGGAATCCAAGAACTCAGCTACTTCGTCATTGGATAATCCACTACCGAATATCCCTCTTAGGGATTCTTTCATCTCTAAGGGCTTTAGAAGTATTGCAGCGGTTGACTTTATTTGACGTAGAGTCTCATTTTGGCGTTGAGTCAAATCACCAGGATTCTTTAGTAATGCCCATCTTGCACTCACAAACCTACGGGCGTAATCTGGAGTAGGAAGTTTTCTCAGTTGGCGCCATAGGTCGCATCTTACCTCCTCCAGGGCCTCAGTGCCCAATTTAACGACATGAAAAGGATCGAGGTTGCGACCTAAGTATCTGGTGTGCGATCAGCGAAAGCTTTAGCAAAAGCTGGTCCCATGTCCATTGTTGCTACTTGTGTGAGAGCTTGGAACGTTGCGAACCAAGCTCACATAAGAACCCATCTAGACTCTTAGCGCTTTTTCCTTCTGCTCCATAGACGATCTTTCCAGTTTCATGATCTGTTACGGGCTCTAAATAACTTGGGTTATGTACTTATGGTGTTTACGATAGGCAATCTCATCTACCCCTATTATTGAGAGCTTCTCTAGTCGCTTTGGATCGATCTCTTTGGCTACTACTCTCTCACAGATCGTACCAACTGTTTTCTGAGCAATCCGGGTGAGCTTCGTAACTGTTGTTTTATCCATCTTTGCGGTTGAGCCGGCAACTAGATGTTCAAAGTCTCTCGTGAAGCGAGATTTACGATACCGGTCACCCAAATGGCACTGACTCAGTGATTACTCCATAATTGGGGCATTTCGGTCTCCGTAGGGCACAAGAGATCCAAGTACGACGTATTCCCATGTCAAGATGTCTCCAGCGAGAGTTGATAAGTTCTGATGTCGTAGCGGTATTTTGTTTTGAATTTACGGCTTATTCAACAACACTTTGGACATGCGAGCTTGGATCGTGCAAGTTTGACATCTACAACAATTTCATCTTTTGAGATAAAAATATCGTTGACAATGACACCTTTAACGTCAAGCAACTGCTTGACTAGAGAGTTAGCGTGCACGGTTAGATCTCCTAAATCTGTGTGTTAGTAACTTCAAATTTAGAGGTCACAAACCGTGCACGTTTCATTCAATGCTTTTAAAGACCCAAAAGTTCTTATCGTGCTGGCGTTACTTATCGGTTATGGGGTCTTGGTGACCCACATGAGGGTTAGGAGAGCCGACTTTCGTCCAGGCGCGTCATGGTGGATCGGTCCAACATGCCTAAACATTTCGCCAGTCTCGATCGATCAATAACCGTAAATGTCTGGATAGTTGACGCATCTGCCTGCTTTCAGATTAATGGTAACTTTGCTATTTTGAGCCGTTTTTGACTCTCCGATTTCTCGGCGACAATGGTTATTTAATCTTCGCCGATCGGTTCGCAAGGGAATATTGAATTGTACATAAACGCGAAGCGCCTATACACCATTCAACAATCTTTGACGACTATCACGAACGGTTTGCTACTGCTGCTACCGACTAAATCAAATAGTCATTGAAGATACTTGATGGAGCTGGCGGGACCTCATTTGATGGTCCAGAATTTATGTTATTTTTGGACCAAGTTGTTTTTAGGGGCTAACGACTCCAGGGAAAACGCTAGAGCAATTTTGTTATTTGGTAATAGCGGATGACTGAAAGAGCCTGTCCCTGGCTTACTCCGGGCGAAACGGATAGCCTTTTGGACTTCACAATAATTTCCTCCATCTACGTTATGGATACCAAGCTCGTATTAATAGCGGATCGTTAAATAGGGAGCCTTCCAATTGCAGTTCAGGAGATTGGTCGCGAGCGCGTAACGACTGGTTATATCGCGGGATGCCTACCAGATTCGAGTCTGGGGAACTGGTACCACCAGAGGTACCGGAAAGCCATCCGTTGTCAGCATTCCTTATGGGCACCAGCACGTGTTGGCAGATCTTTTCGTGTTCAGGCATCACGAAGTGACGCGAAGAGTAATCCGGCGAGCGCATTCCAAAGCGGAGTAATCGGTAGTATCGACTTCGATGTCGCACATGACCTCCTCATGCACTGCAAGTGCCTGTGCCATTGCCATTCCCTGAACGCGATCGGATCGGGTTATTTCGCGCATGGCAGCCGCATTCGGGTCGCAGTGAACTCCGATCCACAACACGTCAAGACCGGTCAATGCGCCTTGCAGTCGTCGTTGCCCTATACCTCCGGTCAGAAGGACTTCATCGAGAATTAACGATGCACCGTTATGAGTCATGAATGCCAGGCCTGCGTACCAGACGTCCTCGAGGGCTCGGAACTCGGGCTGGATGGTCACGGTGCCGTCCGATTCGAGGACCAATCCCGATCGGGGATCGTCACCTCTACCAGGGAGCGCCTCGATCAGGGCGTCCACTCCGAAGGTCAACCAAACTTTGGGCAAGATGTCCTGAAGGGCTCGCGCAATCGAGGACTTTCCTGAGCTCGAACCGCCATTCAGCACGATCACCTGGGTCATGACTTCTCGAAGTGATAGTAGGACTGAAGGAGCAAGAGGTCCGCGTCGAACAGTTGGCAGACGAACCAATGCCCCTTGGTGATTCGCTGCGACCAGGTGCCAGGTATCTCGTGCCTGAGCGGTTCAGGTTCGCCGATCCCGCTTGTTCGGTCGTACAAGGCATCGTCGAGCAAACATTTGATTCGTCTGGAATTATCGCGCTCAGTCTGCTGACAATATGCGTGATCCTTCGAGCCTCGGGTTGTAAAGATCGGCCTCATGCCCGATCGAGTTGGTGGTTGACGCCTTTGCTAGGGAGAGTCGCCTCCTCGGCATCGAGCAGGCGGTAGTGTCGATGACGTTTCCTCCGACAGTGAAAGTCCCAACAAAGGGGCCGGATCCTCCCGATGGCTCCGGACGTAATCTCGGTACCGCGCCTGGCGTTGTTGGAACTGGTAGACGGCATCAAGGAGATCAGTACTTGCATAGTCGGCTTGGGCGAACTTTTCCAGCTGCTTCAGCATTTGGGCTGATTGGACCCCTCTTCCTGCTCATTAAGGGCTGGAAAACGTGTGAGGAGGTCCTCACGGGACCGGCGAGACCGCTTTTGGCCCAGACGGTCATGGTCGGGAGTATAGGTGCTACGACAGTCCTGGTCTAAGCCGAGGTGTAAGCGCGCAGCCAAGGCGAACGCCACAGTGTAAAGCTAAGGTCGATCCGACCTTAGCTCGATTATACGAGAATGCGCTCGACCTAGAGTGGACTGCATGGATTTTTAGGTACCGACTTTTCAACGACTTGCGATCACCAAATCCTAAATCTTGCGAGCATTCTACGCCTAAAGTCACCACCAACATTAATGTACCTGAAATTTAGTATTAGCTCTCTTAAGTCGTCGAATTATATTTATGCATAAACTTTCCATTGCTTCCCGTTTGTAGTCACGTTCGCAAGCGTTGTTAGTCTCAATTTGGCGCATTAAAAGCTTCCGTTAGTTCCTCAACCGGTGAAATCGGCTGCAGATTACCCATCGTACTTTTTCCTTAGCCCGATAATTTGTCCCTTGGGAACCATTAGATCAAAGGGTTGGACGCTCTACGTAAAGAATCTCTTTTACAATAGGCGCACGGTATCAGATTCGGTTAGCGTCATTACCGCCAAGACGAGAGCCACTTCTCCTTTTTGACGCTCTCATAACGAGCTCGGACGATCGTATTTGCAGACAAAGGGCCACGTGTTCTAAATCACCGTGGTCTGCATCACGAGTGCGCCACTAGCCTAAAATATCAAAAGAGCCCCGAGCAATTTCGCTGATCAAGCTCTGGCATTTAGCACCTGACCTATATTGGTAATCTTCTTGAAATACTGCTTGGACTTGTGCCCTTTGGATTTTCAAAGGCTTTTCTACACTTGGGTATGACTGATACGCTCACATAATAGAAGGCCAATCAACTAGGAGCCTGCATTCTAAATGCTTGTTTTGTTTGGTCGAATTGCCAATATTGCGCAGTAACCGTGCCTGAGGCGCAGTCGGGGTTGCAGTTGTTGTAGGTACTTCTGATTTCGGTGCCTACAAAGGATGGATTACGGGCTAAGACATTTGTAGGAGTGGCTTTTCCAAAAGGGTAAAAGTTAGCATATTGCCAGCTTGATATCGAGACAGGTGAGGTTTGGATTACGAAGGCTCCAGGAATATTGTCGGCAAAGTCTAACGGGATCAAAAAGGTAGGCTTTCGATTATTCGTTACATCACCAACCGTGATTCCTGGTGAATATGAGGCAGTCACCATCCACGGAAAGCTGGGGTCAACAGCGGCAGGTTCATCAGAAGGTCGAGCGAGTTCGGCAACTACAGTCCATTGCCCCTGCTGGTAAGCCATAACTTTGACGTTGAGTGAATTCGGGTCATAGGAAAAGGCTGCCAGTGCAACTGGGGTCTGCCCATCAAGTACTGCCGGACTCAATATGAAGCCATGGTAGGTGATCTGTGCCGCACTCGCAGCGCTCGATTCGGTGCCAGACAGATTTCCTACGAACGTCGTCAAAGACTTGGCCACCGACGATGAAGGCGGGAAGGTGGTAATGGTCGACATATTGGTTGCGACAGAGGTAGTTGTAGTGGTAATCAAGGTGGTAGAGGTAGATTTGACGGTATCAGACCTGACAGCGGCTTGATTAGTCGCTTTGGTACTTTGAGCAGTACTTTTCTTTGAACTTTTACTCACCGTTGTTTTCTGTGATTTTGAAGATGGATTCGAGGCGATGATAGCAAAGGTTAGGAGGATGAGTGCCACGACTGAGCCGACAATCATAATCACCACCTTAGTCCCACTGTTGCCCTGCTTTAAAAGTTTAAACGTCATCTCTCTGCCTCCTTGGTGCTCTTTGGGCAACAGTAATATAATAGAGCGGTAACCCAAAGTTGATTTTTAGATCACATGCATCAGCACTGGTGAACCTCCCCGCCCTTACGGACGGGGATTCTGGCTCCGTATGTTTGGTTGGGGTTACCTAACATCGCTTCCATCATGCCACCGCGACCGACTGGTCTGGTGCTAATGAATTAGCACTGGTAGATGAGTTCGCTAGTTTCGGCTTGCTTGTCTGAGATGTCTCAGACAAGGCCCGGTTCTGGGCACTACTTCGGGCTCTGGCCTTACGGCACTGCACCTTTTGGTGTGACTTGCGTTGATTGGGTGGGTATGTTCACGGTGGCAGTTTCGCAAGAAAAGCCGTTGATCACCGAAAGCCGTTCCGGGTCAAATTGTGGGTCACATTCCGGGTCGCACACTTAATCAAACGCTTTGACATCAAACGCTTTGACTCATACCTCGCTTACTGCACCATTTGACTAGTTGGCTACCATTTTCGGTGAAGCGAGGTTACCCGGATTTAGTATTTTGAAAAATTTCCATCGAATCTATATCCCACTCACAAGTTGCATCACTAACGGATACGTCGTTTAAGATACCAAACCCTATGTCGAGTTGCGGTTTGTGTTCCGTTGGTTGATTCAGCTTTGGAGCCCCAAGAATGCAACTTGCAAACTCCAAAGGCCAATTAATTTCGCATTTGTAGCTGCCCTAACCTTGACTACTTAGAAGGACCGAAGTATTGTGCATCCGTGACGTGTTGTCCCCAAGTCGCTTCACCGATTGTCATAGAGATGTGCGTCATATAGTAATCCGGCGTGGCACCATGCCAATGTAATTCTCCGTCGCCTGAAACGACTACGTCACCGGATGTAACCTCTAGGACCTCGCCATCGTGTGCCTGAATGAGACCCTTGCCCTCGGTAACGTATAGTGTTTGGCCTCCGCGATGGGAATGCCAAGCCGTCCTCGCACCTGGGGTGAAGTGGACGGAGCCAACCGATAAAGGCGAGAGTTCACCACCATTAGCAAGACGATCTAGATAGACGTCACCGGTGAACCAGTCAGATGGTCCCTTTATGGTTGGCTGCCTTTTGTTCAATTCCATAGTTTTTCTCCCTAATTAGATGCCCGCTTGTCACATGCGCATCTTGCAACCTTGAAGCGACATATATCTTCTATCGCTAATAGAAGATATATGTCGAACACAGCTTCTAGGCAGCAAGTAGCCTGAACTTCTATGGAACCTATGGGGCGGTCCCCTCGAGTTCACCAATAGCTGCTTCTGCCACACCGATGACCACTTCTAAAATGTCGTGTACATATCGTGGCTCACGGATAAATGTCTGGATTTGAGCATCAAGAAACCGTGACATCTCTTTCTGGAATCCACTAACCGTGAGCGGTTTTCTAAGCAGCGCAACCCTTTCGGCCAACTGTTGGAGAAAACGAGCATAATCGAGATGATAGTCGTTTATCTTGGAGCGCACAAAGTCGCCATTTAGTAGGACTGCATCCTGGGCGAGCATATGAATATCCCATAGGTCCCTAGGCTTGACATGGTCGCGTGCTCCGAGCGCAACGATCTTGTCTGCCAGAATTTCCACTTTAGATTCGACTCTGAGCATGAGAGACCTGTAGCCAAATGAGACATTGTTGGAAATAACTTGAATTGGTCGCACTTCGCCGGTACAGGAAGAAATCCTTGCCACTTCAAGGTGAATGACATAATTCTGTTTCAGAGACCTATCAAAGTTTGGCAGCAAAATCTTTGACTTCCATCGGCTGACATGCACACTGTCATTTCCATTAGGAAGGTATTCATCTACCTCCGCCAATAGCCCATACGTAGCCCCCACGTTGTCTTTTAGCCGTTCCATAAAAGGCTTCATTTGGGAGGGATCAAAATCTAGTCCACCAGCAAAATCTAAATCCTCGGAATAAAGAACTCCGCCGTAGCAAAGGCGCAGTGCTGTTCCGCCCGTCAAGACCAAGGTTGACGCACTCCCACTTTGAAGTAGCGCCTGAAGGATTTCGTAGTGCAAGTTCGATAGTGTCGTAAATACATTGCCGTTGTCCCCTTTGAAGTAGCGCCTAAAGGATTTCGTAGTGCAAGAGTTCCTTCACCACCGCGGGTACGCTCGCCTGCCTTTCCCTTGCGATCTCCTGAGCCATCTCAAGCAATGAAGTAAACTCGGCTGCCATCATGATACCGTGGTTTCCATTAGCTCAACCATCGTTAGGTTGCGCTTGGTGAAACGTAGGTCTTCATATGCACGTTTTGGAGTTGCGACATGAATATCTCTGCTCCTATCGAAAACAATCTCTGGTGATCGTACCTTTCGCGACGTGTGAGTAAATTCAAGCACGCAATATGGTGTGTAAAATACGGAGCTTCGTCCTGTGGACATAAGCGTATATCTCTGCGCTATCTGCGAAATCCATCCTGCATCGGACAGTACCGATTCGAGAGAGAGGTATGAAAAATCAAATGGTCTAATGATGGATGCCAAAGCGAGAAGGGGCTCAGCTGGCATACTTCTTGCTCTGGGATTTACATATATCCCACGAGCGATACGCACGATATTGGGCTCTCCTAACCCTCATGTGGGTCACTAAGACCCCATAACTGATAAGTAACGCCTGTACGATAAGAACTTTTGGGTCTTTAAAAGCATTGAATGAAACGTGCACGGTTTGTGACCTCTAAATTTGAAGTTACTAACACACAGATTTAGGAGATCTAACCGTGCACGCTAACTCTCTAGTCAAGCAGTTGCTTGACGTTAAAGGTGTCATTGTCAACGATATTTTTATCTCAAAAGATGAAATTGTTGTAGATGTCAAACTTGCACGATCCAAACTCGCATGTCCACCGTGTTGTTGAATAAGCCGTAAATTCAAAACAAAATACCGCTACGACATCAGAACTTATCAACTCTCGCTGGAGACATCTTGACATGGGAATACGTCGTACTTGGATCTCTTGTGCCCTACGGAGACCGAAATGCCCCAATCATGGAGTAATCACTGAGTCAGTGCCATTTGGGTGACCGGTATCGCAAATCTCGCTTCACGAGAGACTTTGAACATCTATTCGCATAACACTCTGAAATGCTCCAATGAGCCCTTTTAATTTCTTGTGGGGTGTGTTAATCTTCTCATGACATGCTTACACCCGAGGAACTCGCCACTATTGAAGCATTCATGGCGAAGACTGAAAACATCGACGAATATAAGCGGGCGCTGGCAGTTCTCACCCTTGAAGATGGGAGTCCCCTCAACAGGACAGCCCTCTCTGTCAAGCATGTACAGCGAATTCGACGGTCATTCCGCAGCGTTGGCACTGAGGCATTCAAGGACAAGCGCCATAACAACGCTCCGGTACTTCTCTCAAAGTCTCAAAGAGATGAAGTGGCAATCATGCTCACGACTACAACTCCCAATGACCACGGCTATAGCAGTTCCCCGTTTTGGTCAACACGGATCCTGGCTACAGTACTCAAGCGCAGATACGGTGTTCTCTATGCCTCTAGGACTAGCTATTACGTTCTGTTTCGGGAAAGTAAGTTCAGCTTCCATCTGCCGGGCAAACAGTACGAGAAGGCTGATCCACAAGCGGTAGCTGAATGGAAAGACGAGCAGCAAGAACGTCTGAAAGAGGCATTCTCTGATCCAGATACGGTGATTCTCTGTGAAGACGAGATGGTTCTCACTCAGGCGACAACTACTCAGAAAGTGTGGATACCGAAAGGAACCACACCAGCTGTAATTGAGACCAATGGAACCAGAATGAACCGGAGCATCTATGGGTTTTTAAACCTCAAGACAGGCAAGGAGCATGCATTTGCAACAGAGCGCCAGACTATGCATGAAACAGCGGCCATACTGCTGGCGATCCGCAAGATCTACCCAAGAGAGAAGATTCTGCTTATATGGGATGGGGCAGGATGGCACAGAGGGAGCGTCGCTCAAGAGGCAATTAGGGAGCATCACATCGAAGCAGTCCATTTCCCTCCGTATTCTCCGCAACTCAATCCCCAGGAACACGTTTGGAAGCAAGGGCGCTCTGCTGTAACCCACAATCGCTTCATTCCCAAGATTGAACCAGTCACAAAGGAATTAGTCGACTATCTCAACACGACGACATTCCCATACTCTTTGCTTGATTTCAAGGAGCAAGTCAGAGTGTGAGCTCTATAGTTGCCGGCTCAACCGCAAAGATGGATAAAACAACAGTTACGAAGCTCACCCGGATTGCTCAGAAAACAGTTGGTACGATCTGTGAGAGAGTAGTAGCCAAAGAGATCGATCCAAAGCGACTAGAGAAGCTCTCAATAATAGAGGTAGATGAGATTTCCTATCGTAAACACCATAAGTACATAACCCAAGTTATTTAGAGCCCGTAACAGATCATGAAACTGGAAAGATCGTCTATGGAGCAGAAGGAAAAAGCGCTAAGAGTCTAGATGGGTTCTTATGTGAGCTTGGTTCGCAACGTTCCAAGCTCTCACACAAGTAGCAACAGTGGACATGGGACCAGCTTTTGCTAAAGCTTTCGCTGATCGCACACCAGATACTTAGGTCGCAACCTCGATCCTTTTCATGTCGTTAAATTGGGCACTGAGGCCCTGGAGGAGGTAAGATGCGACCTATGGCGCCAACTGAGAAAACTTCCTACTCCAGATTACGCCCGTAGGTTTGTGAGTGCAAGATGGGCATTACTAAAGAATCCTGGTGATTTGACTCAACGCCAAAATGAGACTCTACGTCAAATAAAGTCAACCGCTGCAATACTTCTAAAGCCCTTAGAGATGAAAGAATCCCTAAGAGGGATATTCGGTAGTGGATTATCCAATGACGAAGTAGCTGAGTTCTTGGATTCCTGGTGTGCTCGTGCTTCACGATCACAGATACCTAGCTTTGTCAGATTGTCAAAGACAATTCGAATCCATAAAGATGGAATTATGGCTGCTATTGAGCCCCCTAGCTTGAAAAGGGTGTCTCCAACGGAAGGCTTGAGGGTCTAAACAATATATTAGATCCGCCATTGCTAGATGCTATGGTCTTCACTCTGCAAAATCAACACTTGGCTTGGTGATGCTTTCATGCGGTCCGATTGATCTCAAGCTCCCCTACGAAAGGGTTGCTTGATCCACATCTATGTTAGGAGAACCCGATATTGCCTGCTCGAGTTTGATGCTTGAGGGATTGCTGAAGGTCGCCAGGTGAGTCATCAAATAGCAATTTGAGTCGAGGCACATCGAAAGCCCAAACCCCATGCCTGTCCCACTTGTCCAGTGTTTGCAATAGCACGCTTGTTTTCACGCAATCAAGCATACAGATAATGATATAAAAATATCATTATCTGTATAGTACTGGCGGCGATTTAACCCTTTGAAGGTGAGTTGACACGGACATCTAAGCTTTCGACTCGTCAAGTGGTTGGGATTCAATTGGAAACTTCGAATCCGCTCGAATGACCAGGAAGGTTCCGCTCCAAAATTCATATACATTAATATACATTTCGTTTCGTTTCTTTTCGCTCTCAAGCAACCCTCGTGTATTCTTTCCTGTCCACAAGAACAGAACTAATGAGAATTGGTAGTTGCCCATCTTACATGTTCGACTTGCGTCGCAATGGTTTGCTTGTAGTCCTCACCTGAGCGGTAGTCTTGACATCTGTTTTGACGTTTTGGCTTTCCATTCGGCGTAGGAATCTCATCAAGGATCTTTTTCACTTCTCTATAAGGAGTGAACCGGCTGATCTGGTGATCTTCAACCCTTGATTTGATATTCATGGATGCTACGTAGTCCACATCACCCAGCCAGTTGCAATCCAAATAAGGATTGCGACAGTGAAACATATCCCCGTTTCGGTTGTCTAAAGAGATATACCCCCACTTTGGATTAGGACATGTTTGGCGCATGTAGGCCGCGTTGACCGTTTTTATGTCGGAACCTTTGACATAGGTATGTACCGTTATGCGTTCTTGGTTCTCATTCCTTGCCAATTGAGAGCTCCGATAGTCTTGTCGCATAATCGATTCCCTGTGTGATGGCCTCTCGCGACGCGATGCTTTTTTAGCTCAATAATGATCCAAGTACCGGGCTACTTAATGCACTATAAGTCAAGAAATGCACTTCCCAAGTTCAGTTGACTGCGCATCACTTCGATTCCATCATGCCACAAGATTTGGATCGGCCTCCATCCATCCCTCGAGGTCTTTTCTGGAGGAATCGATGCGGTTTCAGACGAAAGGACCGTTCATTCCCGATAAGCCATAACGCTGATCCACTCATACCCGTGACCATTCAATTCTTTGACTCCACCAATCCAAAGTCGAGTCACGACTTTGGATTGGTGAAGCATATTCGATCTATACGATATTGAAGTAAACGGGCTGAGCCCGTCCGCCCAAACACCCTTAAAAATGACCTTACAAGGTCTCGTTGCTTGCGAAGAGTAATCACGTCAGCATGGAAGAGTAATCCTCGCACTAACCGATAGCTAAAGGTGCTTCGCGCAGCAATCTCTTCGAGTGGCGCGTAATTGTTCGGACTAATCGATTGAAGCTACGTCAAACCTAGCCTTATTTGAAGACCAAAAAAGGAGCGACAATTAACGCAAGAACTCGATATTAAATTCACTTTCACTAAACAGTACCAAGGATGATCCAACAAATGCACCATAGTAAGAGGTGGGCGACCCACCACCAAATCAGAACAGAGTGATTTCGTGCAACTCGTAGCCGTCGACCACACTCGCCGAAGTCCTTCGCTAGCTTTGCCGCCCAGTTATACCCTTAGACGAAGCCACTCTTGACGATCGGCCTATGGTCTCTTGTCGCAAGAGACCATATTGGTTGGAGATTCAACTGCCAATCTCCTTATGAGATAGCGCTAAAGCTAGCCCCATTGTCATTTGTCCTAAACAGAGGAAGAGAGCCGTCGGTTACCACCGCCGAAGAACTACCAGTCGGAACTAGTCCATGATCTGAAGAGATCTGCAGCCAACTAGGAAGCGGCCTAGCCTTGAATGATTTACCGCCGTCAAGAGTTACTAGTAGTTGTTGAGAGGTCCAAAAATAACCAATCGATGCGCTTTGGAATTTGATTCCGTAGGGACCGAGATTTGACCAATAACTAGAGGTAAACCTCTTCCAGGTTTTCCCTCCATCAGTCGTGTGGTAGAGCGAATAGGTGGTTACCCTTACATTCTTCTTATAGGGATTGTTCAGAAGTGGACCTTGAACGCCGCCGATCACCCACCAATTGTTAGTCGACAACATATCAAGAGAAATTGGCATAAATGGCGCTTGGACGCCACGCCATGTAGATCCTCCATCAGAGGTAGCAACGATCTTGTCTCTCTTCGCAGTTGTCACCAAAATGCCATTATTAGGCGAAAGGAAATCTGAGAAGAGCACTTGCCCCGCATTTGGAATCAGAATATCTTTCCAAGGCCCAGACCGCGTCTTTAGCCAATAATTGCCTCCGGAGATAGCGACCTCACCGGAACTAAAGTCTTTGAAGTAAATCGGATTTGAAGCTGGTATGGAGGTAAAACTAACAGCCTTGGAAGAATCGAGTGGAATTACGACTCCCCAGCCATCTAAGGTTAGGCCACTAAGGATCTGATCGGCAAATGAAAGCTGAGATGGCCAATAGGAGGGAAAGACTTGTTTCCAAGTATTTGCAGAATTGGAACTCCAAACTGCTCCAAAGTTCGTAATTGCCAATGGACCATAAGGTGTCGTATGTCGATAATATGCAATTGAGGTAGATGGACTAGGTGACGCCGGCAATATCTGATCGGTAGACCAGCTAATACCACCATCGGTGCTTGAATAAACTGCACCTCGAGGTCCCCTGGCTACGACGAGGTATCCGTTTGTTGGCGAAGTAAAGGTGACCTCTTCCAAGTACCCAGTTATAGGTAGACCACTCGTGGTATTGGAAAAACCTGCAGTTGATACAACTTTCCAAGTTGTGCCACCATTGTGTGTAGTCAATAGTGTCTTAGCTTGAGAGCCGGCGCCTGGCTGACTAGCGATAGCTAAAAAGCCAACCTCTTGAGAAGGAAAAGAAAAACTGGAACTATTAATGAGAGCGCCATTTGATGATGCTATTGCTAATATTTGAGTCATGCGCCAGTTCTTTCCCTCGTCAGTCGTTGTCTCAATCGCATCACTTGGTGGTTGATCAGCTGTAGAGTTTGTCACTGAGGTAACGCCAACGCCATCTTGGGGGCTGAAGAAGTGAATCTGTGTGAGCAGACCCGTAGAGACCATTGCCCACTTCTTTCCACCATCACTACTTGAATAGAGTGTTGTAAGTGTTGCAATACCAGACGGATTTGAACTTGGGTTTCGAACCAAAGCAAATCCGTACTTTTGACTAGGAAATTGCAACTGTAGAATCTCGCCGTCGATCGTTCCTAGTGCGGCGAAGTTAGACTTGGGCGTTGGTCTTACAAAGATCTGGCTCGTTGACCCATTGAACTCAGCCCGATAAATAGAGCCAAATTTGGTAATATCTACAGCTCCGCTCAGATTCAAATTTGGAGTATTGCCCCAATTCACGTTGACCGGCGAGCCAACGTTGATCTTTGGTGTATAAGATCTCAAAACTTTGCTAAGGGGCACCTCGGTCAAGGAACTTTTCGGTGGAGAAACAGATTTGCTAGATCCACAGCTAGCCAAAACCATAGTTAGAAGGGCGATAAGTACTGACGTTCCTGACAAACGAAACAATTTCATAAATCACCGTACCATATATAGAAAATTGATCAATATCGATCGCAATGATCACTTTGGAAGATTCCCACTGCCTTGACCGCTTCGCTTCTTCTAAAAAGCAATGCCCATGATCACGTCGATAAAAGGATAATCCTAATGCTAAAGTCGCCTTGGCGTATGGGGGGGGGCTTAAACTAGGTATTGGAATTTACAAATTGCAAAAGGATGGCGTTTGATCAGGGCATTAACCGAATCGAACGAAATAAGAACACTTTTGACCATTCGCAATTCGGTCGACCAACTTCAAGCACTGATAGCTGATGATAGATATCACCGAATATGACCACCCATTAAGAGCCTCAGACCTCCGGTAGTTGAGCCACAATCCCCGTTTTGAACAGCGATTTCTTTTATGTTAGGAATTGCATAAGTCGTTCAATAGTGCTATGATAAGGAGATGAGAAAACGCCGAGAACAAATCGAATTGCTTCCGGGTATGCCTGCGCCATTCAAGCTCACTAAGACGATGGTAAACGGCGAGATGGTGGTGAGCTGGGGGCCTCGGGCAGTTTTCGTCTACGATCCAGCGGACCTAGGAATGCGAAACTTGGCCATCGTGGCACTTACTTCGGCAGGAGCCTCGGGCTTAGAGGTGGCTGCTCTCTTTGAGTTGCGACCCGAATACATCTCGAGATTGCGCGGCAGAGCATCCAAGGGCGGTTCCGCCGCTTTGGTCCCACCTATGGGACGACCCCGGCTTCTCAGTGATGAGGCGATTGCTCAGGCCTATGCCATGGCGGATGCAAACCGTCCAGGGACCGAGATCGCCGCTGCAATTTCGGTCTCGACCGCCACTGTGAGCCGTCTTCTGGCACGGCGAGTTCGCCCTGAGTCCGAACAACTACGCCTCAGTGTCATTGATGGGGTTGAAAAGCCCGATCAAGCAAACATAGAAGTCGAATCCGCCATAGTAAAGCCCGATCTTGGAAACAGTAGCGACACCGACAATCTAGTAGTTACCCGCATCAGCGATGGGATCCGCCAAAGTGCCTATGCAGGGGCGATGCTTTTGCATGGCTTTTTTGATCGAGTGGGTGCCAGTGCTGTGTTCGGTGTGTTGCCATCAGGTAGCGCACGCCGCTACGACGTGAGCGCCACGTTGCTTGTTGCAACCTTTGGATTCGCACTTGGTGCATCGTCACTAGAGGGAACCAAGCACCTATTGGACACTGACGCCGGAGCACTGGTCGGCTTGGAACGCTTTCCTCATCTTCGAACCCTGCGCCCCCGGCTCGCTGGCCTTGCCGAGGAGATTGATCCTCTTAGAGTACAAGTAGCTCTAGCCAAGGCAATGCTAGAGGCCGACGATAGCGCTCCGGAAGTGTTCTTTGTTGACGATCACTTCGTTGCCTATACCGGGTCTGCTCCACTGGCTAAAGGTTGGAATACCCGCCGACGACGCGGCGAGCCAGGTAGGAACGACACGTTAATCGTCGATGAGAATTGGCGGGCCATCTGTTTTTCATCTGGAGCACCGTCGTCGCTCTCCAAAACCATGTGGGGTCCTCTTGAACAGCTACGGGTCATCTGTGGGGACCGCCCGGTGATGGTCGGCTTTGACCGGGGTGGTGCCTACCCCAAGGTCTTTGCCGAGTTGAACAAGGCCGGCTTCGACTGGGTCACCTATCGCCGTGCCCCTCTTGAGGTACCTAGTGTTTTACCTAAACACTCATGGGTAACCATAGATGGATATCGACACTACATCCAAGTAGCATCAGAGACTCTTCATCTAGAAGATGTCGGAGCGCTCCGCCAGATCAGCATCTATGAGGATGGTCAGGTGGCATTGCAGATCCTCACCTCTGATTTGGTGAGCAGTGCTGCTCGCCTAGCACACACCCTGAGATCGCGGTGGCGCATCGAAAACAGCTTCAAGTACTTACAAGACCACCACGGCATTGGTTGGTTGTGTGACTATCGCATGGATCGCCGCCCTAATGTAGCCAAGGTAACCAATCCCATGCGCACTCAAGCCCATAACGCACTCAAGAGCGCTGAATTAGCTGTTGCAGAGCTTGAGAGATCTATTGGAAGAAACGCTACTACCCAAACTGCCGACATCAAAGAGAAAAACAACACTCTTGATAGTCTCTCGCGTCAACTCGAGGTGGCACGTGTGGTCTTCGAGGAAGCAAGAGTTGCACTCAAAGCTATCCCCGCCAAGATCCCCGCTACCGATATCGATCCCAACGCCACTAGAGCTTGGCCTGTCACCAATCGCCGGGCCTTACAGATGGTCTGTAGCTTGCTCGCTTACAACGCAGAACTTGACTTGGCTCGAACGCTCAACAACTATCTCTGTGATCTAAATGAGTACCGGAGCATTACTCGTAACTTGCTTCATCAGCCCGGTGAGATCCGCTATAGCCCAAGAGCAATTACCGTTACCATTCGTCAGCCTGATGCTCCCCGCATCAATCGAGCCCTTAGTCTGCTCATAGAACAACTCAACGCTAACCCACCGCGCCTTAGCGGTGACAACCGACCAATTACTTATCAGATCGAGCCAAAATCTTGACATTGATGTAATTCGCTATTACCGGAGGTTTGAGGCTCGGGTCAGAAATGGTATATAGCTCCCTTAGGGCCTCTTTGGCCTGCCAAGCAGTAGCAACCTCATTGCCTGGATCATCGGCTTTGAGTAGTCCAACGAGCTTATCTTTGGCATAACTAGTCAATCGTTCATCTGCCATAGTTAGTAATCGTCGTATTCTATACAAAGGATCACCTGCTCTTGCGCGTGACCCATAGAGCTCGTTCTGAACTCGACGCCTAGTTTCATCGATTCGTTGGTTGGCCAGCTTGATCAGGTGAAATGGATCGGCTACAAGGGTTGTCTTTGGCAGAGCCTTTCTAAATACGGCTTTGTAACCACCAGATAGATCGAGGGTTCCCCATTTAACTCCATCACGCCAGCTTTGTTCTTGACTTTCAATCCAAGCCTTTGGATTGGCTCCGCCTCGACCCGCTACAACATCTAAAGCTACACCACGTCTCACATCTAGAAATAGTTGTAGCCCAATTCTGTTTGTGATACTTACCTTCACGGTAGAACAAGACCTCGTCTAGTCCCAGAGCATCCACAGCACCAAAACGTGAAGGATCATCCACCAATGCAGCTCCATAGGCAACGACTGCGTCATTTATCGTATGCCAATCACAGCCAAGTTCCTTAGCCACACAAGAAACGCTACGACGCTGGGCTCCAACAGCATAAGTTGCCCATCTAGCCGCCCGATCACTTAGGCGAAGACGACCTTGTGGGTATTTGAAATTGAGCTATTTTTGGATCATCATCACTAAAAGAGAAGTTGGGGGCAGTGTTTGTTTGCACATCGCCATCTGTGCTTAGACTAAAAAAGAATAACCTTGCGACCAAAAGACGGTAGGTCTACAACCTCAACAACTCTGAGGCCATTATGGTGAACTTTGCCTTCAGCGGTTGGACATTGCTTTTGTGAATTAGAACACTCAATGTGAACATGGAGCGGTTCACCAAGATTATCTTCAACGCGTATCAAATTAATATCAACTAAACCAACCAAGATTTTAGAAATTGCTTTATGATCTTTTTCCACAGGGGCTCTCCATTGTGAGTTTTGTCAAATCCCATTCTGGCAGAACCCCTGTACCACTTCCAAAGCGACTTCATAAAAATGGAACTTTAACCTCTAGCCACCGTTAAATCCGAAGTGCCGCGATAGCGCTCCCGGGTGATACCTCGTCCCTCGGCGAGCTCAACCCAACTTTCGACGTGCGTCATGAATGAAAGAGGTTGTAAATCATGTAGAAGCTGATAACAATCACACTGCAATGCTACATAGATGATGGAGGTAGGCCCTCCGGGATCGCCTTTTGGGAGGAGATTCCAAACCACCGTACGGGGCATTAGCTAAAGACTGTTGTCCAAAGCGGTACGGAAAAGTTAGAGCAATGACTCTTTCAGGTATGAGTTAAGAAGACGAGTGAAAACAAACCACTGACGAAGCGTTCGAAATTGGTATGGATGATGTCGAAACCGAGGGACGTCGAACTTTCGGGACAACTTGGAGACTAACCCAATTAGTGCTCCTTGGGCATCCGGCGTGTAGGTGGCGTGAGCTTAACATCAGGCGTTTATGTGGAACATGAGAACCCAGTCCTAGACGTTCTTGGCTAAGCCCACATGGGCTAAGCCCAAAGATGAGGAAAAACCTACAAGTTGCAGATCAACAAGAGGGAAAGTACCAAATGCCTATGGATTGGGGGCGGACCATCCCGTAGTAGCTACGAAGTCCTTGTAATGAGGATGTAAGCCAAAGAGATGGAGTAAACAGCAGATCTAGTTGTAATTGGCAAATGAACAACTTCTCAAGGTAAAAGTTGAGGGGGAGGGATCAAATGACAAGACCACGACAAGAAAAAGCTTTTGACAAAAGACAAGTACGTCGTACTTAAAGCATACAAAGAGGCAAAAGCCAATCGAGGAGCACCAGGGATTGATAAGCAGTCCATCTCAGTCTTTGAGATGGATCTAAAGAACAATCTCTACCAACTCTGGAATCGAATGGCTTCTGGAAGTTATTTTCCAGCGGCAACTAGATATGTCGAGATAGACAAGTCAGATGGCGGTAAAAGAATCCTAGGTATTCCAACCGTCAAAGATCGCATCGCCCAAGGGGTAGCTAAAGCCTACATAGAGCCAAGATTGGAAGAGGTCTTCCACGAAGACTCCTATGGTTACAGGCCGAATCGCTCAGCCCATGATGCCATTGAAAAAGCACGCAAGAGATGTTGGAAGTACGATTGGGTCATTGATCTAGATATCAAGGCCTTCTTCGACACAATAGATCATGAACTGCTGCTAAAAGCTGTCTCTATGCACGTATCAGAGCCATGGATAATTCTCTACATCAAACGTTGGTTGAAAGCTCCAATGCAAAACAAAGATGGACAACTAATAGATCGAGAGCAAGGATTACCCCAAGGCGGGGTGATTTCTCCGATTTTGGCGAATCTGTTCTTACATTACGCTTTTGACAAATGGATGGTAAAGAACTTACCCTATGCCCCGTTTGAACGATACGCGGATGACCTTTTGGTACATGTGGAAACAAAGAAACGAGCCGAAGAGATCCTAGAGGCTATAGGTCAGAGAATGACGCAGGTCAAGTTGGAGTTACATCCACAAAAGACCAAAATCGTCTATTGTAAGGACTCCAACCGTAAAGGAGAGTTCGAACAAATACGCTTTGACTTTCTAGGATTTACCTTTGCACCACGCTACGCCCGCAATAAGTTCAAGCAGCAGTTTAACAACTTCCTGCCAGCGGCTTCAGATAAAGCGGTAGAAGAAATGGGCAGAGAACTTAGGCGGTTTCGTATTCACCTCCAAACAGGCCAAACCATAGCCGAACTCGCCAGGCTTTACAACCCGGTGATCTTAGGCTGGATCAACTACTATGGACGCTTCTACAAATCCAGATTAGGCCAACTCCTCCGTCGTATCAATATCTATTTGATTAGATGGGCACGCAAAAAGTACAGGCGACTTAGCATACGAGCAAATGCTTGGAAATACCTATCTCAAATAGCCGAACGTGAACCCAATCTTTGGGCTCACTGGTCATTTGGGGTAATACCAAAAGTCGGTTCGCTAGGAGCCGTGTGAATTGAGAGGTTCACGCACGGTTCTGTGAGAGCGGGGAGGGGAAGTTCCTCCCCGCCACTCGACCCCCATCGAAGAACTCCCGGCTCAGCGGGTTAAGTCCAGTGGATCCTGAATAGAGATGCGGATAACACTTGTGAGACAGGTTGAAGCGGCATTCTGGTTTGGGAAACCATCGCAACGATGGTGTGCTGAGCTAGAGAGGTTGTTCCATGGGGACATTATGAAAGGGACAACCGGGCCATTGACGGTCAGCCCATAAAGCGCTATACTGTGTACACAAAGGAGACACAATGGGCAAACTCAAAAGCGTCGGCGTTCGTGAATTTCGCAACAATGCAAGCACCTACCTTTCCGGCTCCGATCCGGTTGCCGTGAACAAGCACGGTCAGGTGATTGGGTTTTATATCCCGCTCGAACGTGATCAGGACGAAGTGCGTCGTGCTATTGCCAAGTTGGGCGTCACGGTAGAGAAGGTCCTCGAAGACACGGGTATGTCCGAAGAGGAGCTGGCGCAGCTGTTCGACCTCCGGCGACAGTTGCCTGAATGATTGGCTCTCCTAACATAGATGTGGATCAAGCAACCCTTTCGTAGGGGAGCTTGAGATCAATCGGACCGCATGAAAGCATCACCAAGCCAAGTGTTGATTTTGCAGAGTGAAGACCATAGCATCTAGCAATGGCGGATCTAATATATTGTTTAGACCCTCAAGCCTTCCATTAGAGACACCCTTTTCAAGCTAGGGGGCTCAATAGCAGCCATAATTCCAGCTTTATGGATTCGAATTGTCTTTGACAATCTGACAAAGCTAGGTATCTGTGATCGTGAAGCACGAGCACACCAGGAATCCAAGAACTCAGCTACTTCGTCATTGGATAATCCACTACCGAATATCCCTCTTAGGGATTCTTTCATCTCTAAGGGCTTTAGGAGTATTGCAGCGGTTGACTTTATTTGACGTAGAGTCTCATTTTGGCGTTGAGTCAAATCACCAGGATTCTTTAGTAATGCCCATCTTGCACTCACAAACCTACGGGCGTAATCTGGAGTAGGAAGTTTTCTCAGCTGGCGCCATAGGTCGCATCTTACCTCCTCCAGGGACTCAGTGCCCAATTTAACGACATGAAAAGGATCGAGTGCGATTTGAGTATCTGGTGTGCGATCAGCGAAAGCTTTAGCAAAAGCTGGTCCCATGTCCATTGTTGCTACTTGTGTGAGAGCTTGGAACGTTGCGAACCAAGCTCACATAAGAACCCATCTAGACTCTTAGCGCTTTTTCCTTCTGCTCCATAGACGATCTTTCCAGTTTCATGATCTGTTACGGGCTCTAAATAACTTGGGTTATGTACTTATGGTGTTTACGATAGGCAATCTCATCTACCCCTATTATTGAGAGCTTCTCTAGTCGCTTTGGATCGATCTCTTTGGCTACTACTCTCTCACAGATCGTACCAACTGTTTTCTGAGCAATCCGGGTGAGCTTCGTAACTGTTGTTTTATCCATCTTTGCGGTTGAGCCGGCAACTAGATGTTCAAAGTCTCTCGTGAAGCGAGATTTACGATACCGGTCACCCAAATGGCACTGACTCAGTGATTACTCCATGATTGGGGCATTTCGGTCTCCGTAGGGCACAAGAGATCCAAGTACGACGTATTCCCATGTCAAGATGTCTCCAGCGAGAGTTGATAAGTTCTGATGTCGTAGCGGTATTTTGTTTTGAATTTACGGCTTATTCAACAACACTTTGGACATGCGAGCTTGGATCGTGCAAGTTTGACATCTACAACAATTTCATCTTTTGAGATAAAAATATCGTTGACAATGACACCTTTAACGTCAAGCAACTGCTTGACTAGAGAGTTAGCGTGCACGGTTAGATCTCCTAAATCTGTGTGTTAGTAACTTCAAATTTAGAGGTCACAAACCGTGCAGGTTTCATTCAATGCTTTTAAAGACCCAAAAGTTCTTATCGTACAGGCGTTACTTATCAGTTATGGGGTCTTGGTGACCCACATGAGGGTTAGGAGAGCCAATTGATTGTGGTGGTCGATACGAGCGTGCTCGCTGCAGAGCTGCTCCGCAAACGAGGACGCGATTTGTTCCGCCATCCGCAGTTACGCAGCGTCATCGCTCAAGACCAATGGGAAGAGACTCAACACGAACTACCGAAACGGGCCAAGAAGATTGTGGGCCATGGTCATTTGAGCCAAGCACAAGTCGATCTGCTGTTAGGCGACGTTGATGAACTCTTCACCAGCCGCACCATTGAAATCATTCCTTCTTCTGCCTACGAGGAGAAGAAGGAACTTGCACTTCGGCGAGTGCCACAAGATCCGAAGGATTGGGCTCCTGTCGCGCTAGCCATGACCATGGATGCTGGCATCCTTACTCGCGACGGTGACTTTCTCGGATGCGGACTTCCGACGTGGACGGTAGAGACCCTGCGTCTGGAGCTTGAGCACCTATGACTCAGGGACTCAGGGACTAGTCGAGTTGTCAACCGCTATATCGGCGTATCGGGTGGTTACCTCGGATTGCCTGAGAGAGGCGCGGACGAAGTTAGGGGTCAGGATACCGCGGTTTCCAATCTGGGGGTTGATTTGGCATGAGGAATCGGCCTGGACTTGAGAATTAGAACGCAGAGTACACCAAGACATCTGTTGCGTTCTCATCGCTGCAATCGTCCAGGGTCAATCCAGAGCATCTCGAAATAACCGTGCCGGGCGGCTGTGATGGCCGCCCCAGCCGGCAGGTCATGTTGGGCGATCGTCGTTCATGGAAGCCATCGTTGCGATGGTTTGCTGAGCTAGAAAGGCAGTTCAATGGGGATATTATGAAATGGACATGTCGCCAGTCCGAGCCCGACCCAGAACTTGACTTTGATCGACGGGGTGGAAGGCAGGCGAGATCAACTCCATAGTCGCGCCTCGACTGACACTGGTTACTCCTGGTTCCGCTGAACCCTGATCTCGGTGGGAACTTCGATCCCAATTCGAACCGACCGCCGCTTCGACTCCACAATGGTAATCACGATATCGTCGCTAATGACGATCCGTTCCTCCTCTTTTCGGGTGATCACGTGCATCCACGCCTCCTTTGACAACAAAGAGTACCAGGCATGAGCAGTTGGATCAACACGCAGCGCTCCCAGGGCCAGGGAAAGAATTCAGTCATACTGGACTGAGACTTCGGCCGTTGATGAGGCCGAGCCCTGTGGCCCCTGGCAAAGTAATGCCTAGCTTGGTGCCCTGTTCAACCAACTGAAAATAGACCGTGCTGCCCAGCGTAAGTAAGCAGACACTTCCTCCTGCTATGACCCAGCATCTGGGACACCTCCTGGCGCCGCGTCAGGTTTCAAAGAGATTACATACATAAACTCCCTGGTAGTCAGGGGTAATGAGATTTCGGATATTGATCCACCCGGCTTCGACCCGGACATCTCTATCCAAACCGGGGGCTTCTCTAACAAGGACTCTGGCGTCTCCCTGGACCGGACTCTCACCGGCTAGCTATCGTGAGCCTGTCGCTCGGTCTATGTCATCTGACCTCCTTGTTTGCTGCAACATACGTCTGAGCTTCTGGACGCATATGAATCCAAGTTTAGATAGCGCCTCTCATGATATACCGATGACTCTTCGCATTGCCGAAGCCGGGATACGGCGATGTATTCATTCTTAGGATGGGATATTCTTCCACCTCTGCTATGCTAAGCGGGTAATAACTACGCATAATGAAAGTTTAAGCATGGCTAACTCCATCGTGTTCGCTACTGATCAACCAGCGTCGACGCTAAGCCGTCGTGTTCAACGAGGCGAACTTGTCCGTATCGCTCCTGGGATCTACACCCAAGAGGTAAATGATGTGACGGGAGTAGTGGAGCGAGAGTGGCAGACCATCGTAGGCCACCTCATGCCAGATGCCGTGATCAGCGACAGGTCAGCTGCCTCGGGTGGTCCGGTTGATGGAGTACTCTACCTTGTTCGTCCGGTTGAGGCCCGTATAGTACAGCTTCCAGGTCTTATGGTGTTGGCTCGAGAAGGGCCTGGACCGCTAGAGGGAGATATTGAACTCCCTGGCGGTTTGTACCAGGCATCGCGATGGCGAGCCCTAGCGGAGAATACTCGCCCAGCGAGAGCGGTAAGAAATCGCCCGCGACGTGCGTTCACCGATAATGAGTTGGCCGACTGGGTTGATCGACTACTTCGCATAGATGGGGAGGATCATCTACGTAACTATCGAGATCGAGCTAAAGCTATGGCCAGAGATCTCGATGTGCCAGCAGCTGGCATCGATCGATTAGAACAGATGATTGGTGCAGCGATTGGTACTAGGACTATTCGTACGGGTTCTCAAGCGCTAGCTGCTCGACAACGCGGGTTTCCATACGATGCGGATCGAGTTAAAAGGTTCGATCTTTTGGCTCAAGCATTGCATCGCAGCCTGCCGCAAAACCACCCAGCAGACCCCAACGACCCACGCTGGAGCTGTCTTCCGTTTTTCGAAGCCTACTTTTCAAACTATATAGAAGGGACCGAATTCGAACTAGACGAAGCTACTGATCTCGTGTATGAGGGCAAGGTCCCTTATGGCAGAACCCAAGATGGACACGACCTTACTGGTACCTACCAGGTTGTCAACGACCTGATAGAGATGTCAAGCGTGGCAACTTCGGGGGAGCAGTTCGTGGAGTTGCTCCGCTATCGTCACTCAATTATTCTCGCTGGGCGACCGGAAAAGAACCCTGGGAGACTGAAAGAAGTTGCTAACCGCGCGGGCGACTCCGTATTTGTACGACCCGATCTAGCAGAGGGAACGCTACGTGCAGGCTTTGCTCGTCTAGCGGAACTCGATACAGCATGGGAGCGTGCCGTGTTTACCATGTTTCTGGTTTCTGAGGTCCATCCATTCGATGATGGAAACGGGCGAGCTGCAAGAGTAATGATGAACGCGGAACTAGTCGCTGGTAACCAATCACGAATCATTATCCCCATCGTGTTCAGAGATGACTATCTTGGAGCTTTGCGTCAACTCACCCGCTATGACGACCCCAGCGTCTTGATCAAAGCCCTGCGGTTCGCTCATGACTATACGTCCAGTATTGATTTCACTGACAAAACAACAGCAACTATGCAACTTGAGAGAACTAATGCCTTCAATGCAGCTGATAGCCCAAAGCGTCTCGTCTTGCTCGGCAGAAGCCAAAACGGAGAAATAGACCTCAGCTAACCGATACCAGTTTGTCTGAGACCCCCGGTAGCACAACGAAGACGGTTCTCATCTTATCTGGTGTGTTAGCGGCCATGCAATAAAGAACTCGTATACCGAACCGACATTAGCACTCGAGAGGAAGCAAGAACCGCAATCTTTGTTTCGATCCAGTGGTCCAACCAGAAGCGTAGACATTCGAACATCAATCATTTATCGCCGACTCGGTTCGAGCAAACTGCTACCTTACAAGCGGCATAGGTAAGCGGGGTCCAGAGTCCCATTTGGTGAGCAATTCCACCAGTTGGATACGCACAAGCCAACCCTACGGCTCCTATTCGACCTCTCCCGGAATGGTGAGGGTGCTCATCGAGTCATCTCGCTCCCAATCGTTGTCAAAGCCTGGAATCTGCACGTGGACCGGCGCGGCGCTCGTGGGAGACAGAAGCCATAGTTGCGCTCGAGAGTGGCAGAAATAACCGGATTCGAAGCGCTAATTCGTTGGCAACACCCCGAACGAGGGCTACTCAGTCCCCAGGCATTCCTTCCATTCATGGAAGAGACCGGTTTCATTGTGGAGATCAACCGCTGTGTCCGAGAGCAGGCGATACCCCAACTTGGGGATTGGCAGCAAAGCTACCCACGAACTCCCAACATATTGATGAACATAAACCTGTCGGCGAGTGATTTCATGACCCCCAACACCAGCATTGAATCCTCGGTCATGCGTAGCAATTGCAGCGAAGAGGTTTGATCAAGGGGCAATCAGCGACACATGGACACACTAGTGCTTGAAGGAGACCACCTTTCGCTGCATGAATGGATGTGGATAACACCCGACGACCCTCATACCGAAGGGACTCCCCGACCATCGAAACTATGGTAGAACGAAGAACAGATCCAGCTCAGTAACGGTAGGCATAGAAGAGATAACTCAAGTTGCTCGAACTCGTTCATTTGCACCGAAGCACCCCGTCGTTCGAGGATTCGATAGGTAAGAGCAGCACCCGTCGACCGAGCTTTTGGCGCTATGTGGGCTCGAAGACGAGGTGGGTCACTTCACGAGCGAACGGGTCGATCACGGCGCAAGTGACCTCGCCGTAGTCGCAGTCTCGACGCGGGGAACGCTCCGATCGTAAAAAGAGTGACAAATCCATTCACGCGTACCTTCCACTCTCGTAATCCTACAGCCTCGGTTTCTATATTGACACGCCTCGCCCAAGGCGATGGAGCGAACGTCTCATTGCATAGTCGCACTCTGGAGAAGTTCGATGTAAGAAGTGGCGCCTGCATCACAGTTACACAAAAAGATCGGCGTAGCTGAGCCTGCAAGACCAACTCAATGAGACACTAATGCTTGGTCGCAAACTCGTCAATTCGGATCTCAGAGGCTGGCAGTATGATGCGAAACATCTTGCGAACTCTCCACAGTACCCCGAACTTCGTTACGTCGGATTGTCCAAATCATTCGCTTGAAGCGTTCCCGCCACGATGGCCGAGGCGACCAAAGTGATACCTTCGTTGTGATTGCGTGAATGAGCACGGAGTCGCCCAAACGCTTGGTCCATTCTGCACTGCGTCGCTTCGGCAATGATGCCCTTCGCTTGTTCGATGACTATGCGACTGGTGAGAGCGTGATCGAGTTGCTCATTGAGCGAGGTGGCGTCGAGCATCGCGCGGTGTTGAAGGATGGCGATGGTCGCCACGTGAGCGAGGCCTTGCGCGGCGGCAATGTCTCCGTCTTCCATCGGTCCCTGCAATGTTCGAAAGAGATTGAGAGCGCCAATGGTACGTCCCCGCAGTCGAAGGGGAAGGCTGTGCACCGAGTGGAAGCCGTGCTTGATTGCTCGCGGTGCAAAGAGCGGCCAACGTCCGTTCGCCTCGCTGAGGGCCACATTCACTACGGCTACACCGCTCCGGTAGCAGTCCATGCACGGACCTTCATTCGTTTGGATCTGGAAGAGCTCAAGCACGCGCATCGATTCGCTCGAGGAAGCTACGAACTGCAGTTCTCCACCGGGTGAAGCCAGCAAGACCCCAGCGGCGTCCACCTCCAAGGCTTCGACGCAGCGATCACTCAGGGTCGTGAGAATGTTGATGATGTCGAAGCTGTCAACGAGATTGTCGGCCAACTCGACCAGCGTGCTGACTATCAGTGATTCTCTACTCATAATTCCCTCGTCTTGCTGGGTTCCCCCAAGAACGGTCGGCGACCCTTGAGGATGAACTACCGGATGCCTCTACACTAATTCCCATATTCCTCGTATTCCCTGTTTTTCGGGTCTGTTTCTAGCCAGACCCTAGACTGAAAGTCAAACCGAGTGCCACGGTCGATGATTCGATGCGCGAGTTCGGATGGAGATATATCCACAGCAAACGCGTGTGCGCGAAGCATGATCAGGGCGTCTTTCACCGAAAGCTTAGCCTGCACCGAAAGTATCCCCGAGGCTTGGTGCACGGAGAAATCAAAGGTGGACTGGCCCTGGAGTTCGTTGGCGATGGCGCCTCTGGGGACACCGGTTTGCATCACCAGAACAGCGCGGCCGATGACCGAAGCCATGAGATAGGCACTTGAGGACTGCTCCTCGCTGAGCGGCCCCGTGCTGTCGCGGTACAGACTCAAGGCGCCAAAGACAACTGCCCCAATATGGATGGGGAAGCCAAAGACCGCTCGAGCTCCGAGCTTGACCGCCTCGGGCGAATAGAACGTCCAACGCTGCCCGCCTTCGCCCATGAGGTCAGAGACTTCGCTGGCCGTGCCGTTCTGGCTCGCATCGTGTCCCGGTCCCTCATTGAAAGTCATCTCGAGGTCCAATAAACCTTGCGCTACGTCATTGCTCGCGCAAAGTTGTTCTTGGCCGCCGTCCTCCGAAGTAATGGAAATGCCGGCGCCACTCAGTTCGGTTATCTCTTTCGCGACGGAACAGAGTGACGAGCCATGGGGATCTTCACTCTCGTGGTTTGCCATGAGAGTGAAGATATCGATTAGACGTTCAGTAGACACGATGACCTCTCAACGCGACCGTGCCCGTCACGAGATTCTCAATAGCTGCTGGCTCCATCGAGGGAGTCTCCTCATGTTGCAAAAACGCTCGATGAGTGCTTGCTCCAGCGCATTAGGACTTCTGTAAACCATGACTGTAGCTCCTTTGCCTTCTGTGATCCTACCCAGAGAAAGTGGACGATTCAGAACCATATAACGTCGTACTCAAAGACTGACAGATTATCAGGAATAGCTCTCTAGAAGTGACGTGCCTCAAAGCCGGAGTCAAAATGAACATCGCCTTGGCTGGTTTATCAGCATCTCCTGTTTTGGCCACTTCAAGCGGTAAGCGTTTTGAACTACTCAAAGAGAACGACATTCATCAAATAAACCTACCAATCCAATGAAGAAGACAGGCGTGGTCGTAATCTTGCCGTCACGGTTATCATGAATGTCTCTGAAGAGAGATGTGGATGACACTTGTGAGACAGGTTGAAACGGTCATCTAGCTCAGCAAACCATCGCAACGATGGTTTGCTGAGCTAGAAAGGCAGTTCAATGGGGACATTATGATAGCGACAAATCCCCCAACCGCCGCCACTCTCCTCGACAAGACGATCGCCGACTGTCTTGTCGAGGAGGTGCCGGAGATCGTCACTTTGGACAGGACGCTCTTGGGTTGGAGGACCGAAATCCTCAACCACCACCTCACCGGCGCTTCGAACTGCCCAACGGAGGGTCTGAATCTGCTCATAAAGTAAGGCGAAGCGGGCCGACCATGGGTTCCACGAGTGAGATCACTATCGGCCAAGGGCATTGCTCTACACTGGGGGTTTCAACTGGCCGTCCCGACCGTTTTTTCTACGGATCCGAAAGCGTCGTGCCCTGCTTTGACGCGGAGAGTCGGTTTGGTCGGTCGAACTCGGTGGAGTGGGGGCTAGGAATGTAGGCAACGATCCCCAGTCGACCGAAAGAACGGGATGTACGAACTGGTTCCACTGGCTTTGAATCATGCTTTCGGCAGCGTCTAATGACCCGTCGTCGGGAATTATTGTATTTTCACTCATGCCGTCCTCCTCGGTAGAAATCACCGAGGTTCTGGAGTGATAATATTAATTGTACTCTTCCCCAGACATTTTAGCAAGTACCAAGGGTTAAAAAAAGGCATTACGTTTATTTGACGAAGAGGCCATGGGCCGGATTGCTCTGGGGCTCCTGACTTGCGTGCGTGGGCGCAGTACCCTTTCGGTTCTCGCCTATTGGGCGTGTGGCACCTTCGGTGGGTTGGTTTTGGATCACCGATAGATTGCGCCCAAGGCCTTCTGGGATCCATTGTTCCTGAGTCCATTCTACGCCCTCTTAAGGGGTGGCACATTTCAGCGAGAATGGGTGGCAAGTTTCGCAGGAATATGCGCCATTCATCTGCTCATGGTTGGTCTTGCAGACAAACGTCGGATCCCACTTGGAGTAAAGGCTCCTAATTCTACGACTCCCAACGCCATCGCCGACCTCGAAGACAACTCGGCCAACTCCCTCGATAGCATCGATGCATGAATGCGCAGGATTGAGCAAATCATCGATCTTCAAACGCGATTGCTGACTAATCAAGCTTCGGGACCCTGTCAACGCCGACCGAGTCCTACCGAATGCACGCTATCGCAGAGACGACGTCCATCTCTCCCGGACTCAAGCACACGGGTACACCGGGCTCAAGGGGCCGTCTACTGTCCTGTGAATCATCCCGGGCAGAAGCGCCTCCCGAGATTGTGGCGTCATAATGTGGATCGATCAAGGTGGCCCTGACGAGACAACCAAAGTAATCCGATACATTCAACGCTTAGCTAATGGCTTATCTTAGGCATTGGATGCTTGAAGGAACCGGTTCTCCCTGTCTCGGCTATCCTGTCTTGCCCACATTTCTGCCCACATTTTCACGCGTTAAGCTATGCGAACGTGCCTTGGGCGGCCGACCTACAAGGCTCCGACATGGGCTCATGTGTTTAGACACATCGATAGATTGTTGGTGAATGTAACTTTTAGATCAGTGGCTTGAGACTAAGTCGTTGGGAAATTTCTTCAACGTCAAATCTTGAACTTGCAATTTCATAGACAAGCTTGAATGCATCGTCGTCACCAAGTTAGGGTGCGTAGCCGTTCAGATCGCAAAAAACTACAGTGCTGAGCCATGCGAGACGTTTGTTACCATCTGTTAGGGCATGATTCTTTGTTATGGATTGAAGGAGTGCAGCTGCCTTGAAACTAAAAGTTGCATATGCTTCCTCGCCATGAAACCGAGAACGTGGCCTATTTATTGCCGAGTCCAACAATCCCACATCACGAATCGGGCCAATATCGAGCCTTCTAATCATCATGAAGAGTTCCTCAAGCTCGAGGTATTCAAACTCACGATGAACCAAGTCGCTCCAAGACGTCGCTCCAACGTGCCAACAAGCGCTCCGTCGACTCATCAACTCGTGCACGATGACCATTCCTCTCAAGGCGGTCGAGCACTGCCCGACGGATCACCTCCTGACGAGAGATTCCTTCGAGTTCCGAGAGTGCGGTGAGCGCATGCTCAAGAATTGCATCTGTTCTAAGGGTCAAAGCCATATCCCTATGGTACCGTTTCAGTATCAAATTTCAACTTCTAGCCGCAAAATTCGCCATAACACCTTGACGGCCACGCCACTGACTATTAGAGATTCAGACGAACGCACTTGAGACGATCAATTTAATCGCTCGTTGAGCGGTCTATCACGACACTGCACTCCATTGGATCAATCTTGTCTCCTGCTCGAAGAAGTTCGATATTGGAAGCTCATGACTGCCGGACTAATTGAATACGCCGACACTAAATTGGTTCTGCACTCCAAGCCCGAATTAATCACCGATGCTTTTCGAACGGAATCTGACTCTTCCAATCTGGTCGCCCTGGGCCATAAGTCGCAAATTGCGAGTTCAGCGCTTCAAGTTGATCGCACTCGTCGAAGCTAACTACTAAACCGCCTGGCGCGGAGTCGAGGTCGAAGAGCAGGCCGAACTTCACAACAGCCTTACATTCGTCGACGCTCGTTATCCCTCGCCAGTTGCGCTGAGGGTCGGGAATAAACTCGGCGTTACCAAGAACCTAGCGAGTCGGACCACGTTGGTCGCGATGCCTGCTCTCTCTAGGTCGACTTGATCGCAGCCATCGGTTGTGTCGTTGTGGATGACTTCTGCTTGCAAGCAGATCCAACCGGGGCTAATTCGCAGAGTAGCACAAACTCGAGCGCTCTCCAGAGGTGGTACGCGCTTCAGAGAAGCGCTTCCTCGCCAGTTTGTCGGGCCGTGCTAGAGCAGGGAGGATCACTCATAACCGCAGCGGACCTCCTTTGACTACTCTGCCGCATCTTCTCCTCGGACGCCGACCTTCTACAGGTCACCGATAAACAACTAATTATTAATCGAAACATCTACCATGCCGGGGCTTGGACGGTGGCAAATAGCGCTTCGTTACGCCTTTAGAGGTTGATTGAGCATCTGGTAGAGAGACTTTTAGGGGAACTAGTTGACTCTAGACATTGGATCCGTTAAGCTGTTTTCAATAAACTTCTTTAAATCCACGTCGCAGGTTGGTCGCCCTAGGGAATTTCGGTGATCGAATCTGAAGAATTCCCCGTGATTCCAAATACAGTGTCCATACAACGCAGGTCTCAGCTCACTTCAGGGTGAACTTATCACCGATTTGCCCGAAAAATAGGAGGACCATATGAAAACAGAGAACTGGAAGGAAGAGCCAGAGGACAAGGACTATCCAGCAGCACTCAACTATTTGTCTCTCTTGACCGATCCCCGCGAAGCAAAGAAAATCGTAAAGGCATTAAAAGCGAGCTCGCAGATCGACCACTTTGCGGCAAAGGACCTCCTTCGGGCCAGCGGCCTGCCCTGTTTGGGCGCCGATGACCACGAAGTGGAAAAGGATCTGGACAAGGTGAAGTCCGGCGAGAAACTCTCCCCCGTACTACTGGTGCGAGGTGCGCCGCTCTGGGTCGCCGACGGCTACCACCGCATCTGCGCTAGCTATCACCTGTGCGAGGATGAGGTTGTCCCGTGTCTAATAGTTGATCGAATCAAGACTGTCCAATAACTATGAGCAGTCTCTCGGCTATCACGTTCGAACGAGAGATGACAAGCGTGAATCGAGACCGCAGCTGGTCCGTGGCACCACCAGTTGCGAGGACGGTCTGACACCCGCCTAAGAGGCTCCGCAACATGAGACCCAAATCTGGTTGGCGACGATTATGATGTGCATCTTCTTTATCTATTTGGCTCCCCTGTTGGGATGGCGTCTTTTCGCCCACTCGCACAGCATTATCCATTGCTGGCGATCTAAAGATGAAAAAGCATTTTTTAACAATTACATGGCGATGAAAGCTCGTCTATCTCCGTATTACCGAGTGCAGCCGTTTGTCGGATTCTTCTGCTACTACGTCTTGTTGGTAAGACGAGCTTCGATAACTGAGATCTAACCGCATCCAGGTTTCTGGGTCTTCAGATTTAACGGTGGAAAGTTAAACTGTAGTTGCGATTACTGCTCAGGTCCTATACCATAGAGATAATCGTTCCGTTCTTTAATTGTCCGTTGCGCAACGATAGTGATATCGTTATTGGTCTTGCTGTTAATCGAGCAATAACGTCTTATGACCCTAAGGTATAAAAGACCTTCAGCCGAAGAATAGGACAAACGTGCAATCCATACTGACAGTCACCGCTTTCCCGATTGACAATGTCCCAAAATCCCAAACCAAGCTTTCATCGCGTCCATAATTAGCGCAAACCTTTGCATTCACTCAACTAAAGATCAAAAAATTCAGAGTTACAGGAGGCTTCGAAACTCGGCCAAGGCTTACAGCAACCTAATTTGTGTACCCCTAGAAGTCCTACCAGCTGTTAAACAGATGTTGTCCTCCTCAGGTCGCCTAATTGATTGTCAAATTAAGTCTGAAGACCTATCAAAATTGCACAGTCGATGAATTACCCAACATTCAGGTGTACTGCCAACGATCATAACTGCAAAATAGGCAGCTTTCGCTCTCTAAAAAAACAATGAGAAAATCGGAAAGGTAAAACCCAACAGAGTGGCTAGCGCCGAGCTGCTCTATCGCATCCACAGAGACACCCTTTTGTAGTACCCACTCATGTGCTCCACCATAGCGAGAATTTAGCACTCTTAGGAAAGTCTCGATCGTTCTGGGCTCACACCTATCTATCTCCTCAGGGAGATTCTCCATATTATTGGCATAGCGCGGCCAAGTCCTAAATCGTTGAACTACTCGATCCATATTTTCCGCAGTCTTCAAATAATCGAGCGCAGCTGCCTCTTCCGGTACGCCTATCAGAAAGAGTACCAGGGCTACAAGGACACCAGTTCGATCCTTACCTGCCGCGCAGTGAACCACAGTTGGATGTTAAACCAGCGAACCTAATAGGTTTATAGCCAAAACAAATTCTCATCTGACTCCAAGTGATCGAGGTATTGATTTACGGTCAATTCCCCAGGTTCACCGTGAGGGCTATCCACATCGATGAGTGGAAGGTTGACATAACATAATGGTCGCCGCCCAAGTAAACCTCGACCTTCCGATACTGCCTCTTGAGTCGAACGGAGATCGAGAACGCATCGCACTTTAAGATCCTCGCTGACAATCTTGACATCGTTGTCGGTTAGCTCCTGCAAGCTATCGCTACGAAAAAGTTGACCGGAAACAATTTGTCTGCCGTCGGAGGTTGTGATTCCTCCCAAGTCCCGAAAGTTGAAAGCACCCTCAAGCATTATTTAACGCTCCATATCGTCCAAAGTCGATCATTTACCTAACGCCTCAACCAAAGTTGCATTTGCCATTCCTCCACTTTCACACATTGTTACAACCCCTCTTCCTCCGCCGCGTCGAGTAAGGTCATCTATCAGCTGAGCGAAAAGACGAACTCCTGATGCACCCACAGGATGGCCATAAGCAATCGCTCCACCACTGACATTGAGAGAGTCGAGAGGAAGATCTAACTTCTTTTGATAAGCAAGAACCACCGAGGCAAATGCCTCGTTAACCTCAAAAAGATTGATATCTTTTATCTCCAGACCTGCCCGTTTCAAGAGTTTTTGAGTAGCTGGTATCACTCCAGTCAGCATCATGATGAGATCATCGCCCACAACGGAAAAACTAGTCAAATATCCTTTTACGATGAGGCCATTTTCTTTAGCAAAGGCTTCGCTTGCTATCAATGCAGCCCCTGCTCCATCTGAGATCTGCGAAGAGTTACCGGCGGTGAGACACCAAGAGATCTCGGGGAACCGCTCTGCCATCTCAGGTGTATAGAAGGCTGGGCGAAGCGATAACAATGCTTCCAGGGTCGAATTGGGACGAATTCCCTCGTCCTTTTGGACTACACGTCCTTGATTTTCAATTTGGATAATATCTTGTAGTTTAGATCCTTCGGTGATGGCACTTTGAGCCAGGAGATGCGACCGTAGAGAGTACTCATCCAACTGATCGCGCGAGATTTCAAATCTAGAAGCTATGAGCTCGGCTGAAACACCCTGGGGGATAAGTCCGGCCGGATAACGCGTTTGAAAGCGCGGACCCTTTTCGTCTTTTCCCATCCGGTTCGCCTTCATAGGCAAAAGTCCCATCATCTCTACGCCCCCGGCCACTGCCGCGTCATAAGCGCCAGCCATTACTCCTTGTGCTGCAAAGTGTATCGCTTGTTGGAATGAACCGCATTTACGATCGATAGAGACTGTGGGGACATCCTCAGAATATCCGCGGCTAGTACCGCATTTCTCGCGATATTGCCGGACTGCTCAGCCGCTGGTAGAGAACACCCAACTATTACGTCGTCGATCAAATTGGATTGAATACCACTTGGATCAACTATTGCTTCAAGACAGGTTGCTAGCAGGTCTACTGGATGGATACCCTCGAGTGCACCGCCTTCGCGGGCCTTTGCAAATGGAGTACGCACTATTTCAACTATGACGGCCCGCTTCATGAGGAGGTACCAAAAGGTATCGGGTAGTTCATCTACGAGAGGTCCTTTTGCTGATTATCTCCATTGCCATGTGGAGGCTGTAAAGGGCCCGGCAGAGAGAGACATCTATATGAACGTATCCGTAAAGACAATCGAGAAGATTATGGGGCTGATCGCCAACGGGGAATTCTGTCCAGGCCAGCGACCACCGTCAGAGAACGAACTCGCAGCTAAGTTTGGCCTCTCTAGAAGTTCCCTACGTGAGGCGACCAGCGCCTTAGTACAGCTGCGCGTTCTTGAGGTTCGCAAAGGAAGTGGAACTTATGTTTCGGGTCTAGGGCCAGAAGTTCTGATGAGTGGCCTTGGGTTAGGAGTTGACCTAGCTCAAGGAGACTCTCTTATAGAGATATTTGAAGTGCGACGACTCTTTGAACCTGTCGCGACAGCTTACGCGGCCCTCAAAATAAATGAAGAACAAGTCTCAAATCTTCGCCACAGCCTCGAACTTATGTACAAGGCGAATAACGTTGAGGAACTAATCGTCATTGACTTTGACTTTCACGAACAAATAATGGCCGTTACCGGCAATATGACCCTATGTGCACTCATGCGCGGTCTATCCACGAAAGCGCTTCGCGCAAGGATATGGTGCGGAATCTATCTAGGGGGAGTTCAGTCGTTTACCCTCGAGCAACACCGTAGAATAGTTGAAGCGTTGGCCGAAAGAAATCCCACGCTAGCATCGGCCGCATCAACAATACACGTCACCGAATCTGAGCGCTGGATCCGCTCGCTTATCGAGAGCGATCAAGCAGCCTTACACGCCCTTCATGAACACAGTTCTACGGTAAAAGATATCCAAAGCGCTGAACAGCACTGAGCCGAATCTGCGAGAGAGTCAACTGCCTTGGCTATCTTTGTAGCTATCTCTTCATAACTAGCGGCTTGAATCTACTGATCTGCCCTTGGCACTCGCTCGGCTCGCAGGTGTAGCCGAGCGGTACCTTCAAATACTAAATATCAGTGATTTCAAAGAGCGAAATCGCCGGAGGAGCGGAGAAAAACGTTCCCAAATCCGTGGCTCCATCTCCAGCTCTCCATTTTCCATAGGCAAAATAGTGCTCTTTGGATCGCCAGGTCTCTAGCAGCACATAATGAGTGGCATCCTTGAGATCGGCAACTACCTCGACACTCACGCAACCATCAAAAGCCCTGGTATCAACGAGGATTTCACTGAGTTTCTTTTTTCCTTGGTCGATTGCATTTTCATTGAGTTTAAATTCGAAAAGAACTTTTATTGCCATCGTTTATCTACCTTCACTATGGTTTCTTCATATCAAAGGTACTACCTTTCATTCTTAGAATGCACTCGAAATTGCTTTTGTATCAATTCCGAGGTCCTACCAATCTTTGGTCTTGGCCTTCATAATGTTTACGGCCAGAACATGCCTAAGTAGTTTTGTCGAATCCTAGTTTTCTTATACAGCAAGGCTTTTTGGCTTAATGAGACCAATAATCACCAATTTTGAATCCGCACTGTCAGCGTGACTCAATGAGACGTCATCCAGCTACACCCGATTTATTAAAAGATCGGCCATCCATACGATAAAGCAGGTTCATCTCAGCTAGCCAGAATTCAACTCGTAGCCGAAGCCATAATCAATGTCGAAGAAGCTAGCGTTTCAAAAGAGTTAAATAAGCGCGGCAATCGCCAAGACCTTGAACCTTTAGCCAGCACCGCAAGAGAGAACAGACACTACAAAACAACTGGACTTTGCAACTTTACAACTCTTGCATACATTAAAGTAGGGTTAGAGCTAATGGGCTCATCGCCATCGTGAACAAGGCAGAAAAGGGTCGCAAAACAAACGGTTCAATTCCATTTTCTAGAATCTTCTCCTAATGGCGAGGATTGTCAGGGTCTACCTTACTCTTACCTTGCGATTGAAAAGACCCTAGGGTAAATACCCCTAGGAGAGAGCCCTCGCATTGAGAACGGGGCCACAGCCCCACTTCTAAAGCAATAAGTTCCTGTCAGATCACTCTTCGGGACCAAGAAAAAAGGTCAATGGGGCGGCGAATAGCATCGTTACATGCGGGGAAAATAGCTAAAGGCCAATTAGGCCAGCGAACTGATCACCGCTAGCAATTTTGATCCCTAACTGTCGAGCTTTTTCCATCTTCGAAGACTGGGAGTTGACATCTCCCACTAACAACGTGCACCGCTTCTTGGTAACAGTGCCGTCAACCCTCCAACCTGCAGCTAAAGCTAACTGTTCCAACTTTGAACGTTCCACAAAGTGACCCTTTATGAAGATGTCTCCAGTGAAACAAACCGTCGGCGTCAACTCCGCACTTAGTTTACTCATATGAGTTGCGAACATGCTTCGATCGTTGATTCCAAGACGAGGAGCCAGAACCTTCATTAACTGTATCTCTGTCGCAGAATTTCCAGAGCCGACATCAGCCATCAGTGAAGTGAAAGCTTGCTCGTGAGCAAGGCTAATCTGATTGGGACTAAGCCCGAGACTAAGAGCTTCATTGTTCAACTCGCGTACCTCTTGTTCAGTTAGAACAAGATCGTCTAGTGCTAGGCCGAGCAAATCTAAATAAGGTAGTAAGGTCGGATCATCACAGACAATTTCAAGACGGTGCGCCTCTTGCAAGCGAACTACTTCGGTTACCTGCGCAACGTCGTCACGGGTTATCGCCAGGCCATATGTTGGCTTATGAAGATGACCAAGGCTTATGGTTGCCGGCTCACAGGCTGATGATAGTAATTTATTTGCACCCGATTCCAAAGATCTCATTAGGAGTTGCGCCGCAGCACGAGCATCATCTAGTGCTCTGTGTGCACTTTTTAGTGGAATCCCATACTCTTGGCAGGCCAAGTCGAGTCTCATCCTCGACAGTGAAAGTGTGCAAAGGCCCCTTCCAGGCTCGAATATTGCTCCTGCCCGAGTGAATTCAGAATCAATCATTCTTTGGTCGAAGGCAAGGTTGTGCGCCGATAGTATATATCCGTTGAGGCGATCGGCGACTTCATAGACGATCTCATCAAACGAGGGTGCTGCCGCAACCATGGAAGCCGTGATTCCGTGAATCCTAGTTGGCCCAACATCACGACCCGGATTTACCAATGTCTCAAATTCATCGAAAATCTCACAGGTTTGCGAATCCAGAAGAACGATACCAACCTCAACGATACGATCGTCCCTATAGAGGCCCGTGGTCTCGGTGTCAACGACCGCGACCTTCGCGGCAATTTTTTCAGGACTCCTAGTTGGAGAATTCGTATGGCTAATTGGTCTTGCTGTTTCCACGCCGAAATACTAGCGCCTGGAAAAGCCCGATGTAAATTCTAACGGAGAGAGCACCCTGCAACTCCGAAGTCCTGGATTCGGCTTTAAGTGAGACCCCCAAAGTGTACCACTGTCACTAATTAACGTGCGCATCTTCTTATTTATTTAGTGCTCATTTCGCTAGACCGGGCAGTTGTCGATAGGTGACTCTTGATGAATAATTCGCGAGTCATCGTAGGCAAATTACTTCACTTAGGTGTTAAATTATCATCGAAGCTACCCCTGCCACCTAGCTAACGCAAGCGACTGACGATTGTTAGGTCAACTGCAACGCTTCCGTTCAAATGACCCGCCACTGCCAATCTAACTTTTTCATTCCTTAATCCATGAAAGAAGCTGCCCGGCTAGGTGTTGAATACTGAGCTATGCGAGACGATAACTCGCATCGAAACCAGTGGCATAAAGAGGGCTACGTATGATGAGTAAGATCTAAAAGCGAGCATAGAGCATCAATAGGATAACATAAGGCCCCAGGTGTGAGGATGGGAGAACCAATCCGTAACCATTGTATAAATTGAGTCAGCAAAGCATAAATCTATGCCGTATATCCAATACGTAATCCGCCCCAGTGCAATCCATTCACCCATATGGGAGATGACACGTCCTTCATCAAAACATATTGGCCACCTCCCATATGTCGTCTATAGGTCTGCAAGTGCACCAAATCCTGGTTCTTAGCCACTGAAAGTCCCGTACGATCTTTATACATTAATCGATTCCTGCAGTTAGCAGCGTTCCAGATTGGATCAGGTCCTTGGGGTTTTGAGAATTTTAGATTATGGGTTGGCCCGAATCCATTCCGATCTGACGCTGCACAATACGCTATGCGCGCATCCATTTCCAAGGCTCTCTCCTGGGGCGCAACAAATAACTCATCCGTCAAGCGAACAAATTTAGTTAGGTACTGAGGAGGGTTGCTGCCAGCTATTGGAACATAGTCATCATCAAAGACCTCATCCTCACTGATCCTTCCGCTCGCGATAGCATTCTCTAAGAGACGCGACAAATCCGCTGCTGTATCTATCGCCAGCTTAATAAAGGGGGTGTCCACCGTATCGATCGCCGAGGCATTCGCCTTCTGCAACAGTACCTCAACGGCGTCTAGAAGGTCTGAACTCTTAGTTTTAGCTAGAACTAACTCCCTCGAGCTGCTTTCAACTCCTTCAATGAGCATGGACAGAGAACTATTGAATTGCGCCATCTGGCCACTGGAATCTTGGGCCGCACTTGCCATTTCACTAGCGTCCCGATCTACCTCTGAGACGGCGCTAGCTGCACCGGTGATAACTCCCGATATGGAGTTAGTTCCTGTCTCAGTATTACTTGCCCCATGGCGAGCCTTTTGGGCGCTGCGATCGAGGCTATTAACCCGCTCTGTCAACCCAGATAACTTCTCGCCTATAGAACCAGCCATCGAAATGGTCTGATCTGCTAAGTCTCTAATTGAATTTGCAATTACAGCGAACGACACTCCATGGACTCCGGAACGCACGGCTTCAATTCGGGCATTAAGAGCCAAGATATGCGTTTGTTGAGCTATTTGATCGATGCTGGCGGCAACGCTAGCTACAGATTGAAGTTCTACTCCGAGCTCTACTAGTTCGTCACTGGTGTTCGATACCCAAGCGGCTAAAGATCGTATTTCAGATAGCGAACTATCGACTGTGCCTTTTGAAGACTCTAAAAGGTTATCAACATCTTGGGCTACGACTTTAGTCTTCTGAGCAAGCTCAGAGACTCTCTCGTTAGAAAGAACAACATCGTTGGCGACTTCACCAATATTATGAAAATAACTAGTCTGCTCCTCGAGTTTAGTCGCAAGGCTATCTATTATTCCCCATATATCTACAACATGGATTCCGAGTGCCGATGCTAACGAGGAGACCTGGACCACCACAGCCTCTGGGCTTTCGAATTTAATTCGACCCAATTGCGCCCTTGACGCAGCCCTCCTGGTAGTACTCCTTGTCAAAAGTCGCACCATGAAACCACCTTCCAAGCAAAATGAGCTGTAAATCTTTATATCGGCTTAAGTCGTGTTTGATTTAGTTTGATCTTCGCTGAGCTAATGGCCGTAAAGTTGGAGTGTACTTCAATCCAATCTAAGAAAATACAACTCTTTATAGAGACCAAGTCTTCTGTGACTTAAATAATCCAATTAGCCAGAATATGACCGCATGTAAGCTGCTCCTTATCGTTGATTTTTATCATCGCCATTAAAGAACGCTTCTTTAGCATGGCTCGACGTGGGTCAAACCAATGATTTTCCTAAGGCGCCTTACCCACCGACCTCTTTTTGATAACTTCTATACAGTTGTATTCGATCTCGTTGGCGACAACTCGTTGGTTTCGATGAATCGGTAGATTTACCTGGTCCGAGTCGATGTCGAGTTTCCCGCTCTAAATTCACCATCAGAGCTAACATTTTGACAGACACCAGCCAAACAGTGATCCTAGATCCCACATCATTTACTCTTGGAGCAGACTGAGTAATAAAAGTAACTAAGCAAACTCGTTTGCACATCAATGGGCTCTACTAACTAAAATGCAGATGAAGGCCGATTTTAAAAGTAAAAATCGGCATCAGATTCAAGGGAACAACGACGTACCTTTCAGTGATAGCCCACGAAGACCCTAGCTCCTCGAATATCCAAATTTCGAAGGGCCTTAATAGCACACGGCTTTAAAGATAAAAATAGACGAAAGGCTTTTATGTTTAGATGGAATTCAACAAAGCCACGATTGGGCCACTAAGAATAAAGGTGACACTTCAACAAGAGATTCCGGCATCCCAAAGCATCCAACGCCCCGATAGGATACCCTCGCAGAATTAGCAATTTCTAGCATTATCCCAAGCGCTAGATCCATCTAATTCAATTGCGCAGATAAATGGCAAGATCAAGTGATCAATTTCGCCAAGGGCAGAAATCAGCATTTGGAATCCCCGAAATCAAAGACGATAGATCTCTCCATCAACCTATCGTCGACGGCTCACAGGCTGATGATACTAGTTTCTTTACGCCCGATTCTAGAGATCTCATTAGGAGTTGCGCCGCAGCGCGAGCATCATCCAATGCTCTTGTCCCCTCTCATAATTTCCCTGAAACTGAGGAATTAATCCCTTCTAAGGTTGTTCTCCTTGGTAAGGACATAACCTTGCAAGGGAGAACGATGCAAAGTCACACCGTTTCAGAGGAGCCAAACATTGATGCCAACCAGAGCAAGCCGCCCAAGAAGAGATCTGGACGACAAGCTTCGGTGGTTCCGCTCAGTCCCAAAGAACGTAGCGAATTAGAAGCAGTGGTAAGAAAGTCCACAGCTCCCATAGGACAGGTGGCAAGGGCCAGCATTGCCCTATGGAGTAACGAAGGGGTTGGACACCAACGAGATCGCGCAAAGACTTCAGATATCTACAGAGACGGTATGCAAATGGAAGCGGCGTTTTATCAACTACGGAGTGGAACTTCTCGATGACGCACCGAGAAGTGGAAAACCGAGAAGCATTGATGACGAAAAGATCGCCGAGATTCTAAGGATCACTTTGGAAGAAGAGCCCCCGCTTGCTACCCAGTGGTCGACGTCTTCAATGTCCAAGCGGATCGGGGTATCACCAGCGAGCATCTCACGTATCTGGAGAACCTTTGGCCTCAAGCCCCATGTCTTGGGATACTTCAACATCAGTACCGATCCGGCCTTTACCGAAAAGGTCCGCGACATAACTGGGATCTATCTCAATCCCCCTGATGCTGCACTGGTACTATGTATTGACGAAAAGACACAGATCCAGGCGTTGGATAGAACCCAGCCACTGCTTCCCATGAGACCTTTTGTTCCAGAGCGGCAAACACATGACTACAAACGCAACGGCACAACAAATCTCTTTGCAGCACTTGATGTTGCCTCTGGCAAGGTGATCACCAACACCACAAAGGCTCATCGGGCGATCGAGTTCATAGCCTTTTTGGATCAGGTGAAAAAAGAAGTTCCAAAAGAACTCGAAGTCCATATCATCCTGGACAATTATGCAACGCATAAAACCGATGCTGTACGGGCCTGGCTCATAAAAAACCCCAGATTCCACTTCCATTTTACACCCACCTACTCCTCGTGGATGAACCTGGTTGAGAGATGGTTCTCGGAACTGACTACTAAAATGCTCCACACATCCACCCATAAGTCACAAAAGCAACTCGTTGCTTCGATCAACACCTGGGCAGAGCGCTGGAACCAAGACCCAACACCATTTAGGTGGGTAAAGACAGCTGACGAGATATTAGCATCGATGGCAAAGTATCTGGGGAACTAGAACTCAGGGAACTTATGAGAGGGGACACTAGAAGGTCCCTTAATTAATGCCTAAATGGCTCGTTTTCTGATATTTATTTGTCCATAGTCCTCCCGCTGTTGGATTAGAAAGTTGTCTTTCGCTTTTCTGAGGATTACGGACAACTCTAAGCCAGGAATAGCACAATGGGTAGCTGATTCCAATACGTAGTCGGGTAGGCACGACCCATAGCTGAGCCGTGCCCCCCTTTCTTATGTGGCTAATAATTAGCATCAGCGGTTGTTGGGGGAGGAAGCTCCGAAAGTTCGTACAGGATACTGCGGATGGGGTGGAATTGGCCGATCATCCATCCAAGTTCCATCTGATTTGCTTCATCGAAAGTTTTCTAAAAAATAGCTTTCAATGAGATAAGACCGGTCAGATACTAATGCTCTAGGCAAACAAAGACGCTACGTCTGAACCACCACGAAAAGGGCTGGATCCTATCGGGTTCAGCTAGAGGTGATTTCGAGGCGGTGAATGCTTACCTTAGCTATATCGATCTAGAGAGAAAAAGGTTTCCTTGGCAAGGGCATGGCGATGATAGTTCGCCCAGCCCCGGATCACCGGGTTCAGTTGCCGTATGAGACTTTCCTGCTTAGCCGTCTTGTTAGAGGAGATGATCTGGCATATTTTAGATTTAACCGCAGCCATGTTGTCCTTAGAGGGCCTTTGCAGAAGCTTTCCCTTGTACTTTCGGAAGTTCCAACCCAGGAAGTCAAAGCCATCAGCAATATTGGTGATATTGGTCTTTTCCGGTGAAGCCATGAGACCACGCTCCGCCATAAAAGCTTCTATCACAGGTTTCACCTGGTATTCCAACAGCTCTTTAGAGATGCCGGTGACGATAAAATCATCCGCGAATCTTACCATGTTGACCTTGCGACCTCGAAATTGCTGCTTGAGCAGTGTTTTAAGACCATCTAGTGTCAAATTTGCCAATACTGCTGAAACTGGGCTCTCTTTCGGTGTCCCGAGGTCACTCAGAAAGAGCCTTCCTCTTTCTTGAGTATCCAACCTTTGGCCACTTAATCAGAATCGCTTTGTCCATAGGGATATTGGCGATTAGCCAGTCGTGGCTGATATTGTCAAAGAAGCCTTTGATGTCGCCCTCAAGTATCCACTGTGCCCGGTTGCAGTTCGCCAGCACGATAAAGCACTGTCCGGCCGCATCTTGCCTTGAGCGGGCGGTACGAAATCCGCAGCAGTTCGGATCCTCCAATGTCTCTGCGATGGGATCGAGTGCCAGCTTATATAAAGCTTGGAATGCTCGATCACCCATTAGGGGAATTCCCAAGGGTCTCTTCTTTGGGGTTTTTCTTGGCTATGTAGATGCGTCGAAGGGCCAAAGGCTGATAGCCCCGCTGCGTCACCTGTGTTATGGCATCTGTCTTTGATTTGGGTGTTGACCAGATTTGAGGTTGCCCATAAATAATGGACACATTGACTACGCCGCCTTGGCGGACTCCAATAATGTTAGTTCATAACCAACTGGTGAGACGTTACCGATCTTCGAGTACCGCCTTTTATGGTTATAAAAGTCCATGTAACTCCTAATCCCAGCCCTCAATTCGGACATACCTTCAAATACGTGCCGGTAGAAGTACTCGTGTTTGAAGATCGACCAGAACGATTCAGCTGTTGCATGGTCGTAGCAAGATCCAGTTTTACCCATTGACCGGATAATGCCATTCTGTTCACAGAGTTCCACGACGCGACGATCGGTGAATTGGCTCCCGCGATCGGTATGGAAAATTGCGCCTTGGATATCGTCTCCCCTGAGGGAGATTGCCTGCTGGAGTGCTTCAATGACAAGGCTTGTCCTCATGTGGCGATCGACAGAATATCCAAGCACCCTGCCGGAGTGCTCATCACGAATAGCACAAAGGTAGGCAAATCCCTCTCCAACTCGCAAGTAAGTGATATCCGAGGTAAGAACGGCATTTAGATATCCCTTGTCGAAGTCACGTTCGACGAGGTCACTGGGATAACAAGCCTTTGGATCAGCGGTAGTGGTTTTGACCTTGAATGATCTGGGGGATATACCCTCTATTCCAAGATCTCTCATCCGAGTTGCAACGCTGTTTTTACTGATTACCTCCCCGCGATCGTGAAGCTCAGCGGTGATTCTTGGAGCGCCATAAGTTCCATTAGATTCCCTGTGAATGGAGAGTATCTTTGCCTCAAGGTCATTTCTAGCCACCTTGGCATCGGCTGGGTTCTCTAACCGATGTAGCCAGGCATAGTAGCCAGATCGAGACACTTCAAGTAGTCGCGCCATTCGTGCTATCTCAAAGTTAGCGCACTCCGCTTCCATCAGGGCAAATCTTTCTTGTTTGCTTGCTTGGCTGCGAAGTACGCGGCTGCTTTTCCCAGGAACTCATTATCTTTTTTGAGCTCTGCCATCTCACGACGAAGCTTTATGAGTTCTCTTCTTTCATCAGCGCTCAGTGGTCCTTCATTGACACTAGAAGCTGCCTCTAGACGTATTCGTTCATCTTTTACCCACCTATATAGAGCCTCTTGGGAAATAGATAGCTCACTAGCTACCTCTGGAATGAACGTGGCGGAATCTATAACTCGATGAGCAGCTTCAGTCTTGAACTCAAGGGTGAATTTACGCCTTGTTGCTCCCATGATGACATCCTTTCTACCAACAATCTATGTTGGCTTAACAGGTGTCCACTAAATCTGGGGAACCTCACCATCGCTCCTACCAGAGGCAATGAGCAAACTCGTTCCGTAGGATTTTATTCTCAAGGATTCACAACATTGACCCTAAGCCACTGCGCCTTTTTGACTCGCTTGACACGGGACATATTCCGGTTGGCTTTGATTGTGATAAACCCATCCTGAACCACTGACTGGTTATGCGAACTCTCAGAAAACCAGACCACTGCTACCAATCGAACCTGGTTGATCACCGAAGACAGGTGGCGAGCAAGGAACTTGCATTCAGCTCTTCTTTAAGCGCTTTCATACTTCACGCACCTTCGCCAAAAAAATAACTTCGAAACCAGCCCAAAGAGATACCGGCGATTCCGTTGAACCGCTTGGCGGTCGAACCTAGATATCAGAGACAACAGCTATTTCCCATGCGTGCAAAGGATGAGAATGCGAAGGTCGTCTATGTCCACTATGGCTTTGTGGAATCTCCACTGCATCCACTGACAATGTTGAAGTTACTACCTCTAGATATCACGAAGTAGTTCCCAAAAATGACTCCCTAATCTTGGAGGATCAATATGGTATGAAAACTACGGAAATAGGATTGCGCTGAATCACTAAAGAAGTGAATTGCCCTCTCCTTCGAACTTCTGGTCCAAATAGATCCGCAGTTCCTTGGATCGGCGAAGAAGCGATAGCCTATTTTGGCCGCCTGATTAGGAGTTACCATAAAAGAGCCCTCTTTATTATCATTTATCCACCACACGATTATTTGAAATGCGCCCAATCGATATGGCATTCCAGGAGTATGGATCAGTTCGTACCTCAGCAGATGCAACTTGCAAATGGGTCCGCTCTAAAGTTCTTTGAATATGATTGGCGACTGACTTGGTTGCAACTAAATGCCATCAAGCTATCGCCTAAGGCGACAAGTGCCAACCAATCATTGTGCCAACATTTGAACCCAACCAGAATCTTTGATAGCGCCACTGGGCAAGACCCACAAAATACGACCCACATATCCTTAGTTACAATAATTGACACTCCTAGGCCTTGACAAGGGGCCAAGGATGGGCTATTATGGGACGGAAACTATGATTTCAAAGCGAATAATCTAATTTTAAATCTCCTGAGGGCTCTTGGTCAATCTTGGATATCCTGCCTGCAACACTAGAACAGAAGGTGACGATATAGCTTCTAGATCCTATCGACGAACAAGCTCTAGTTTCTCGTGGTCGCTGCTGGCACTGACCCTCGCAGCACTGATATTGGGTGCATGTGGAAATAGCACCACAACTGGCACCACCCCCAAGCAAACAACCAATTCTTCTGCAACAGTCACACTTGCAAACGTTAAAAAGACACCAACCAACCCATCTTTGGTAGCCACTACTTTGCCTGAGGCGGGGTGTTCCTTTGGAGGAATCAGGCAATCGATGAGTGGAGCAATCTCGGGCTGCTATCGAATCCCAAACCTCAGACCAGGGACATATTGGTTAAGTGTCGATCAAGGCATCAACCAAAGAGGAGCCAATGCGACAATTCAAGGCTTTCCAACTACTAACGCGCAAGGCAATTCTGGACCCCATGTTTTGCTCTCACTCGCTCCTTCAAATGGACCGCCTGGATCCGTCATTACCATTCATGGACAAGTCAGTGGAAACCTATCTCCACTCCCCTCTTATGCAAATTTTTGCTGGGCTGGCTGCGAAGTGGGCCTTCAATATGACGGAGTTCCCCTTTCTTGGAGCGGAACACACAACTTTGTGGCAAGCCTTACCCTTCCCTCAGGACCTTGGATAGCGCGAAATAACGACCTCCCTGCATATCCTAAGATTGGAAGTTACGAAGTCTCAGTGCAATGTTTAGTCTCATTTAGAGGGTGCGGACTCGGATCGTCTGAAGGTAAGACCAATTTTTCGATAACCAGCAACCCACCAAGCTCCAAGCAAATTTTGAAGCTGAGTGCAAAAGGCGTTTATCCAGGTCAAGTGGTAAAAATTGCAGGATCCGTTCCCCTGGTCAATATCATAGGATCCAACCAGTCATTCGTCTATCAATTCAACATGACCCCAAAGGCAATCTCAACCTACCATTTGATTAAATACAAGAAAAGTGGAAACCAAGCCGCCTTCGTTGACCTTGGCGCAATAAAAGTTAAAGTAGATGCAGCGGCATTCCTGAGTAGCTATCCACTCAAATCGCCAACAAACCCGCAGTTGGGGGGATTATTGGCGATTGCGATAAACCAATCATTGCCCGGTGTGGTGTTAGGTTGCACTCAAAGTGGCATCACCGAATTGAACCATGGAACTCGATCAAACATACCAGTATCGACGCTCGGAAGCCTGCTAGGGTCTCCTTCGTTTGGTCCTCACGTCTGTAGTACCGTGGTCGATTACAAGACTTCATCGGGCCAGCTTCTCGTAGCGGCTGGGTTTAGCAGCCAAAATAGTTCGTCGGCCGGTCCCCCGTTTATGCTTGTGCCAGTTATTACCTCTAACCTAGGAAAGAGCTGGAGTCAAATTCCAACGCCATCCGGCTTGGCGCCTTCCAGCTTTGATGGATTTGCTCAAAACACAAATGGAATCTCGGTATTCTTTAACACAGCTTCCAACAATCTGGCAGTTGAGACTACCACCAACGCCAAGGACTGGATTACGGGTTCCCTAAAGTGCACACAAAGCGGAGGTTGCGTCCGCTTTGGTGGAGTTACATATGGAAATTGCGCCATGAACGGGAGCTCCCAATCACTCCTATTCTCGAAGTCCTCAACTGCTACGCTAAAACAGATACCGTGGCCTAGCTCTGTCAATGCATGCTTTGAATCCGAACTTTTCAAATCGGGCTCAAACCGGTATCTCCTTTCTGGCTCTTCATCCTATTCTTTGCGCATCTCTAGTAATGGAGGTGCCAATTGGGAGGTGGTCAGTGGAGTTCCAAGCCTGCCAGGCTTACCGCCTTACGTCTCCTCTAATAGCCCTGAAACTATCCTTCCGAATGGATCATTGATTGAATATTCGCCGAATAACGCACTTTATCTGTTGAGCCGACAGCTCAAATGGTGCAAGGTAGGAACGCAAAGTACCTTGAAAAATGTAGGTCCATACCTGGTTCCGGGGCGAAAAAACGTCTATTTTGAGCAATATCTCAAAAGTGGCACAACTCTAGGCTTTCTGAGCGACAGTAAAATTCACTGCAGCAGGTGATTATTGCCTTATGGAACTAGGGCTACCACAAGGGGTTACTTGGCTAAAATATCCAGGGAATACTCCTTTTTCGGTATTGGGTTCAGGCCACGGCGACTGCTACTACACAAAGTACCCATACAAGTTTTAAAGATTCCATCGCGGTAACCCAATTCGAAAGTTATCTCGAAAATAGTGAAGGTAAACCCCAGGTAAGACTATCTTGACTGGTGGCCGCAATAACTATTGCCGAACGCCAGAGGATCTAATCTTGATATCGACACAACATGATTTTGGGGATCTAAGCTGGCGAGACTGAACATTCCTTACCACTCGGCACTTGCTTTGGTCAGACACATTTAAAATCACATCGCGATAGATGACCATAGAAAAAAATACAAATAAAAGACGACTTGGCAAGCAAGTGAATCGACAGGTCACGTCTCGCGCTAGCATTTCGCTGGTTTTGCGATAACCCTCAGTCGCCAACTTTGGCGCGTTGGCGACACTAGGCCAGTAAATTTACCACCGCAAAAAAGTTGATTTAAGTGTTAGCGTCATCGTTAACTAATTCAAAGCTGAATATCTCAAAGCTCAATGAGATGCGGGAACCGCACCTAGCAGCTGTGCCGACCCAAAGGGTCTCTGCCGTGATAATCGTACTAGAGGCAAAGCAAACGACCACTCCAACAGATGATCTTCGATATAGACATTTAAAACACCTTAGGCGACAAGTCGGCCCACGAGAAACTATATGGTGACCTCCTCCAGAGCCAGAGAAATCTGACGTTACGTTAAGAGTCAAGGCTCGCCGACCCAAAAGCCCATTCAAGATCGAAAGTTCCGCTCAAGGATGATATCCGACTTAGACAGTTGCCTCTTTTGAAAAGATTATCGCTTATCAGATGATAACCGCATTCAATCCATCGATAAGGAAAACTTTCGCTGTCAAACCACAGATAACTATGGACGCTATTTCGTTGACACTTCGTCCGCGTGAGTCGGCACTTGGGTTGCCATAAGAGATAGCGCTACTCAAAATTATCTCGATTACCTCTCGTCGAAGAACAATTTCATCTGCGTTAGTTCAATCAATCGCGCCGGTGGCGGGTCCCCATTTAATGGTCCAAAATTATTGTGATTTTTGGATCGGGCTGTTTTTAGGGGTTCGCGACTCTAAGGAAAATTCATAGAGCTTTTTGTTAATTAGTAGTAGTAGTAGCTGGTTGTTGAGCCTGTGGTCGAGATCTGGCACCTGTGTGTAAACGCGAAGCGTTTTCCACATGTGTTAGATTATTTGCGAAAAATGAGCAATGTTAGGTCTGATGCATCATTCAGCATGGTTCGTGATTAGTTCCCACCTGGGAAAACAGTTTTAAGCAGTTCTATAGGAGTTTGTCCATCGCGCACCAAAGCGCTGGTGGGAATGGATATATAACACCTGTAGTCAGTTAGATGCAATAATGATGCATCTAATAAGTTGGGTCGAAGTACATAATGTTGTATCTGATGCCACAACAGGGAGGAGCACGAATGAGACGACCGTCTGGTTCGGCTGCATTGGCTTTGGTGGGTGCTGGAACGCCACTGCGCGTAGAGCCGATGTTATTTGATGCAATGTTGGAGGGATGGCGATGCCAGCATATGGCGCGTCGGCTATCTCCTTCTATGATCCGAAGTCGTGAACGAGTGGTAAGGCGATTCGGTGACTACTGCGAAACCTAGGAGTCTCTAGGATCTTTCTAGCATATCCCTAACTTATATTTCAACAATATGATTGTTAAGTTCGCCACTGCCAGATTAAAAAGCACACCGCCCCAGCGGGCTTCAATCTAAGGCTGCATCGAGAAGATGCTACTAACGGTAACGAAATTCGCTTCATCATTAACAGAAATCTTATGCTCTAGCAGAAATGAAACCATATTAGTAGCTGTCCTTCCAAGCGATAGAGGCCATAGACCATGTGCGGTTTCGCTGAGCCATAGACGGTTACCAATCCTGGGAATCAAGGCCAAGCTGTCACATTACGTCGATTCTGTTGCTCGTATTTAGATATTCCGCCAGGAGAAATCGAATGAATTAGAATTATACACAAATATAAAATTGCTCTAGTGGTAAATATCCTGGACTTTTAGCGGATCCTATTTTAGGATTTGCTAAAGTCCTTTCCTAGAAGATCTAATACCCATGCTGGAGAACGAAATATTGAGCGTTCTTGAAGCAAGGGTGCGGGGTGCAGATCCTTCAAATAGATGGTGTGTAATGGGGCACGCCATAATGTATCAAGGAAGGCTAACTCCTTTGGACACAAATGAAGATATTGTTCCCGGTAAATTGTCTGGAACAGAGGTAGAACCTAGACCAATGGCTCCGGCCGGCCGCCAGCATCGGTTGGCCTCTGGGTCATTGGGCGTAGTTGATATTTCGGCTGCAACAATGGCAAATATTGGGCCGGCGATGAGTTTCTATTTCGGCTTTGGATTCCTAGCGGTTACCGCAGGTGTAGCATCACCGCTCACCATAGTTGCCGCTGGTATAGCCATCGCATTTCTAGCCAATACCCTTTCGGAGTTCTCTAAAGCTCAACCATCTGCTGGAGGTTTTATAACTTTCGTCGGAAAGACATTTGGACCAACTAGTGCAGTTACCACTGCTATTTTGGCTGGTGTTGGCTACATAGTAGCCATGGCCTCGGTAATTGCAGTCTCGGGAGGGTTTCTATCTATCATCCTCAACCACTACTTAAAGTGGAACGTACCTTGGGGTATCCTAACGGTAATCCTTACCATACTTGCCGTGATCTTGATGATTAGAGGTGTCTCGGTTTCGACCAAAGTCGCTGGATTCTTCTTCGCCTTCGAAATAACAGTTCTCATAATCGTGGCAGTGGTAGCGATCATCCAAAACGGTGGCCACCTTTCGCTAACTCCGTTTGAACCAAGCCATATAACAAATGGGATGTCTGGCCTTGCGGCTGGATTTCCGCTAGCAATCTATCTTTTTATCGGTTGGGAAAATTCCGCAGCCCTTGCTGAGGAGACAAACAACCGAGGAAGAATGTCCCTAAAGCCGTATTTACTTCGGTCGCAATTATGTCTATTAGCTATATCGTCTTTGCGTATGCAACCGTGACAGGCTTCAACTACAACGTTACCAAGCTAGGAAATGCTGCGATACCTTTTATCACTGTCGCAAATGGGACAATAGGAATTCTGGCATTTCTTGCATACCTAGCTGGTATGACTTCTACCCTCGGTGCGCTGGTGGCAGGGACAAACTCTCAAGCCAGGCTCATCTTCTCAGCGGGCAGAGAGGGACTTTTGCCTTCAATAATTGGAAAGGTGCATCAAGAGCGGCGTACTCCAATGAACGCCATTTTGACCTTTATAGGTATCTCGGTCCTACTGATCGGCGGATGGGCGATCGCGCATTTGTTGGGTTCAGGGACGATGGACCCAATCAACTTCTTCGCGGAGTCATCCACAATGGGAACGATTCTGGTACTAATTGTCTACCTTTTGGCCAACCTAGCTCTGCCCTTTTATTACAAGAAATACCGACCGGCAGACTTTAGGGTTGTCCGTCACGGTGTCTTGCCGATCTTAGGTGCTTTATCAATAGTGGTACCTCTTTACTACCTTGCTAAGCCTGGACAACCAACTCCCTATAACTGGTATCCCTACATCGCACTCGCAATCGTTGTTTTAGCTGTCATCTATGCCGCTATTCTTTCAAAGCGAAACCCTGGGCTTGGCGACAGAGTCGGATCAATCGTTGCCGACGAATAGAAACTGACGATTTTTCACCGGATGGGCTCAATGGGCCAATGCCATGCTCGCTTGAGCCCATCCTCCCCCCCTTTTTTTTTTACTTTTCAAACCCTAAAAATGGCGAATCTAACTGCCAAATATTGACTTCAAGGGCACCGTTTCGCCAACTATAGATAGAGCTAGTGTCCCCTCTCATAATTTCCCTGAAACTGAGGAATTAATCCCTTCTAAGGTTGTTCTCCTTGGTAAGGACATAACCTTGCAAGGGAGAACGATGCAAAGTCACACCGTTTCAGAGGAGCCAAACATTGATGCCAACCAGAGCAAGCCGCCCAAGAAGAGATCTGGACGACAAGCTTCGGTGGTTCCGCTCAGTCCCAAAGAACGTAGCGAATTAGAAGCAGTGGTAAGAAAGTCCACAGCTCCCATAGGACAGGTGGCAAGGGCCAGCATTGCCCTATGGAGTAACGAAGGGGTTGGACACCAACGAGATCGCGCAAAGACTTCAGATATCTACAGAGACGGTATGCAAATGGAAGCGGCGTTTTATCAACTACGGAGTGGAACTTCTCGATGACGCACCGAGAAGTGGAAAACCGAGAAGCATTGATGACGAAAAGATCGCCGAGATTCTAAGGATCACTTTGGAAGAAGAGCCCCCGCTTGCTACCCAGTGGTCGACGTCTTCAATGTCCAAGCGGATCGGGGTATCACCAGCGAGCATCTCACGTATCTGGAGAACCTTTGGCCTCAAGCCCCATGTCTTGGGATACTTCAACATCAGTACCGATCCGGCCTTTACCGAAAAGGTCCGCGACATAACTGGGATCTATCTCAATCCCCCTGATGCTGCACTGGTACTATGTATTGACGAAAAGACACAGATCCAGGCGTTGGATAGAACCCAGCCACTGCTTCCCATGAGACCTTTTGTTCCAGAGCGGCAAACACATGACTACAAACGCAACGGCACAACAAATCTCTTTGCAGCACTTGATGTTGCCTCTGGCAAGGTGATCACCAACACCACAAAGGCTCATCGGGCGATCGAGTTCATAGCCTTTTTGGATCAGGTGAAAAAAGAAGTTCCAAAAGAACTCGAAGTCCATATCATCCTGGACAATTATGCAACGCATAAAACCGATGCTGTACGGGCCTGGCTCATAAAAAACCCCAGATTCCACTTCCATTTTACACCCACCTACTCCTCGTGGATGAACCTGGTTGAGAGATGGTTCTCGGAACTGACTACCAAAATGCTCCGCAGATCCACCCATAAGTCAAAAAAGCAACTCGTTGCTTCGATCAACACCTGGGCAGAGCGCTGGAACCAAGACCCAACACCATTTAGGTGGGTAAAGACAGCTGACGAGATATTCGCATCGATGGCAAAGTATCTGGGGAACTAGAACTCAGGGAACTTATGAGAGGGGACACTAGCTGGAAGGTATCAATTGCACCCGTGGTCATTCTTCAAGAGAAAAGACGCTTATACGGGCTCGCTAGGCAGGCCAAGGAAAAACCATTGAATCTATGGATAAGTGCCAAATGACAACACAAGATTAAATAGCACCTGGTTTAGAATTCACTTGAAAGACCGGCACTTGTAGACCCAAGGAAAAAACCAGTTTCACAAGGACGGCGATAAGGGTCTGTCGTTAATAGTAAAGTTGAATCGCGACAGATCCATATCCGTCAATCTTCTTTATTCCAGCGCACAATTCTATCTTCCAATTTATCTAAGTCAAAGGAGAATTTGATTCGATGGCAGGACTGATAACCTCTAAAAAATATTTGGATGTATCCTTTTGCCAACTTCGACCTAGAGGACTGATTCTGTAGGAACAATTGCTCGAAGTAGCAGCACAAAGGGATCGTATCATCGCATGCCACAGCGAAGTTTGGATAGACTCCATTTGTTAGGCGCAAAATTTACGATCACCGCTACAAAGCACTTTTCCCATGAGAGCTGCAATCGGAATGGTTCGCGGTTGCTCCAAATAACAACTCAAAGCTTTACGGCGACGTTTTGATAGTACTTTCGATGCATAAAAATTGCAACGGAAATGGGAGCTAGGATCAACAAGGCCAAGGCAAAAAGAGCTATAGCGGAACTAACTATTCCTGTTGTGATGCAATGGACTACAACAGGTCCTTGATGGCTAGGACCAACCAACCCTGTGGAGCAACTCGATGATCCAGAAGGCATCCCCAAAAGGGTAACGGCAGGCAGTAGCCCTCCGGGCACTATTAGAGTCGCAATCAATTTTTGGGCAGTAGTCCATCCTTGATCCATCCAAAGTCTCCAGATGCCAACGAACCATCCAATTCCAAAGACAAATGCGCCAAATAGGATCCACATAAGCGTCGCCGTGGGAGAGACATATCTCCTTTGGCGAGATTCCATTGGATTGCTATCATCTCGATTCATTGACCTTGGATTCATGATGGCTCCAACAACATAATCATTAGCATTGTCTGCACACTTCCTAAACTTGAGATAATGGGGTCTTGTTAGTTGCAGTTAGCAAAACCTAGACCTCTATTCACTTGACAGCCAGGGCCCTTGACTCTTGAGACTATCTGAAAATCTACTTTAACTCGGAGTCCAACTTTGACTAATCGACAAATTACAGTTCTTGGATGCGTCTTTGGGCGGCTGATAGGCCCTCGTAACCAAAGGTTAAAGCATTCCATTTATTCCAAAGAATATACCCATGGACGATTCGGCCGCAATAGCGACTCCCAATAGTTGAAAAAAGGGGCACATGTAAAAGCGATGTGTAGAACATCATGAATAGAGATGGCCACATGTATACATTCTTCGTGGCCGCTAGCTTGGTATTCTCAACGGCCTTTGGCATCGCGAAGGAACTAAACACCTACCAACCGGACCGCTTTGGTTCTTTGATCAAAAGACAACCGCCATAGAAAAGCTAACTTTGAAGTAAAAATCTACGATTCTTGCCTAGTGGCACTCCGACACTATCAAAATGCCCATAGGTGCCGAATTGGTTACACTTGAATGGAACTGAGAGATTTTTAGCCCAAAGGAAAGAGGAGCGATTTCGTCCCGTAATGGTCTAGGGCTAAATCCGCTAATGTCAGATCGTCTAGTTCTGCGTCGTATCCTTGCCCGCGGCCGGCTTTGCAACGTCAATATGCACCCTGGGAAGGCTGCCAGGGTTGTTATCCATTAGATAGGTGATCAAGTGCTCGCGTACGTCACAGCGTAGATTCCATGAATTTCCCGAAGTTGATGATGAAACTAAAGCTCTAATTTGAATAGCTAGTTCAGTTGAATTGACAACCTGCAAGGTCACTACTCTCTTATCCCATAGAGGATGGCTAGATACGTAGTCGATCAATTCCTTACGCAATTCAGGGATAGAGACCGAGTAATCAACGAAGATCAAAACAGCGCCGAGGAGCTGGGAAGTATCTCTCGTCCAGTTCTCAAAGGGAGTATTTACAAAATATGAGACAGGCAATACCAGCCTGCGTTCGTCCCAAATCTTTACCACCACATATGTCAACGTGATAGCCTCTATCGTGCCCCACTCGTTTTGGACTACAACGACGTCGCCAATCCGCAGTGCACCCGAAAATGCGATTTGAATCCCGGCAATCATATTACCTAGCGTTGACTGACCAGCGATTCCAGCAACGATACTCAAAACGCCAGCTGAAGCCAAGACCGTAGTCCCAAACGTCCTAATCGCTGGCAAGGTGGTGAGCGATACCAGGATGCCGATGATGATTATCGTGATCGATATCACCCGATGGATCAGGCTTACTTGGGTAACTGTGCGTCTCGCGTCTCTGTTGTCGACCACCGTAATATCAAATCTCTCCACCACCATGGTGGATACGACGGCCAATATGTTTACAATAATCCAGACAATTGTAAGAATTACCGCTATTTGAGCAGCGTAGTTAAGGCCAAGTCGCCATCGAAAAGGGGCGAATCTAATCGACTCAGTGCCAGAGAGCGCAAAGGAAAAGGCGATAACAGACTTTCGGGTGCTATTTATAACCATAACAAAGTGTTTGGAATGTCTTCGTTTGGATAGTTTTGAGAGAACTCCATAGACGACAACCACCAAGACAACAGAGCCCACCATCGCAATTAGTGCTCTGAGCCAGTTGCTAGAGAGAACGTTGTTAGTAAAAGACGCAAAGATTTGAATGGCGGTCATTGTCTTAGATCCTATCGGGAATACCAAAGAGTAAACGAAGAGTGACGAGATCTCTGAGCGTGCTAAAGCCATCTATCTATCGGTTTGAACCTAGCGCCAACAAAAAAGGATTCTTATTGGCGCGATAAATATCGAGACCCAACCTGTTGCTTTGAGGTAGGCAAAACGCAACAACGAACCAAACCCCAACCCTAGGTGTCAATGAGCCAGAGAGACCGGCTAGGTAAGCCCTATGGAATGCATGGCAGGTCGATATGGTACATTCCGACCGAGGAGTAGGCTCGGTCCATGCATTCAATCCTGCCCTTGAGGGCGCAGATGGCGTCTCACTCGAGTTGACTTTGGCTTGATCTTGGATCATCAAAGTGTGCGATACGGCTTATAGGAACTATCCTTCCTAAGCCTGCACCATCGGTAGTGGATTCAAGGAGAACTAACCATCGCAAAACTCGCTTCTTCATCATTGGTTTGGCTAGTTCTTCAAAATCAAATGGAGCTGCGAGCCAACTCCTCAAAAGGCAATCTTTAATTATTTTGGAATAGCTCAACTTCAAAGAGGGTTCCTCAAACGTGGCAAACGCGAGTGATCATGATCAGCTAAATATTTCATTCGATAGATATGTCGTGCCAGAAATCGAAGTACTAACGCGCGTCGCATTATCCATTACTCGAAATCACAGCGACGCAAGCGACCTTGTCCAAGAGACTTTGTTAAATGCCTACAAGGGCCTTGGCAACTTTGATGGCTTATACCCTCGCGCTTGGCTCTTTACTATTATGCGAAATACTCAAATTAAGCGTTACCGCAAGCGACGGCCTTCGCTTATCACAAAAGAGGAGCTTGAGGCATTTGAGAATTCGAAGAATCCCTCCCATTCCGGGGGCTCCGCCGAGGATGCATTTCTCGCGAGCCAATTTGGAGAGGAAGTTCTAACCGGCCTAAACGCTTTGGTGCCAGCTCAACGCCTCGTCATTGAACTTATAGATGTGGTTGGCCTATCTTACGGAGAAGCCGCGGAAGCCCTTGGCATTCCGCAAGGGACGGTAATGAGCCGCCTACACAGAGGTCGATCGTCAATTCGCCAACACCTTAGCGATGCTGGCCTTGCACCAAAGAGAGGGTTGCGATGAATCCATTTATCGAAACCGCAAAGCGGATCGAATGTATGCACAACATACGAAGACTGCAGCAATATTTAGATGGAACTTTGCCTGAACCATCCCGCCGAAAGACAAAGGCTCATCTAGAGGTTTGTCGTCGTTGTGGCCTTGAGGCGACCGTCTACAGCGACATAAAAAAAGCTTTGAGACAAAGCGCTCCTGAAATAGATTCAGTACTGCTCAACGAATTGAAACTACGCGGTGAGCAACTACGTAACCAACCATGAAGACCAAGAACCACTAGACAGCCTTGTCTTGGCAGGCACTTTAGTCTCTTTCGAAAGAGCAAAGGGTCAAGGTTCGAAATAGTTTAGCGCTTGTTTGCAACCACGAGCTTGGTTACAAACCATCCTGAGACATCTTCGCTATGGCCATTATGGCGAAAGTGAAACTTCAAGGTCATCGCAAACGATGCCAACCTTGAAATGGGTTGTCATCAAAGAAACCAACAATGCAACCGACGTAAAAGAACTACTTATCGCTCAAAAACTATTGGATCGACAAAGAATCAGGCGCCAAACGTCACATTCGTGATAGAGAGTTCATTGTTAGATATCGATTCAGTTACCGAAACTAGCCGATGATTCAGTCCCCCCGAGAGGGTTACGCCCGTCGCAGTTGTACCATCGATGTCTTCTGTAATTGAGAGCGCCGAGGTAGACGACAAGTTCACCCCAGATAACGAAGTTGGATAGGTAACTGAAGGCGCGAGCGATCGCCACCAACTTTGAGAAGAGGCCTCCAATGCGTGAATGACACCAAACCACCCCTGTAACGCTGTTGCCTCAATCACAAGGGGCGCATTCGACTGCTCAAAGTAGCTTGATGGGGTTCCGCTAAATTGCATCTCACCCATCATCTGAGTGTTATTTCCGAGAATGAGTAACGCAGGGTTGAGACCTTGGGGAATGGCAAAGCCAATCTTTACAGTTGGTAGAGATGGAACAGTTGAGCTGGTATCAATGGAGCCTTGAGGCTTGGTTCCAACGTATCGCGCTGTTACTACGTATCTGTCCGGGGTATACCAAAGGGCATTGGGCGGCCAACAGGTATCGAGAACCACTCCGCCGCCTTTGGATATCGGTACCGAAGCACCCGGTTTTGTAACCACTGCACCCGTTACAGCGAAGGTATAGGTGGCACAGGGCACGGTGTAGGTAATAGTGTCGCCGGGTTTGAGCTGAGAAAGATGTGAAAAGAAGCTTACATCATGAGCCGCAAATAGGGCTGTCGTCGTGGGTCCCGGCCATGGCGTTAGAGGGTCATGACCAATCGAGATATCCAAAACCGAGTTACCTAGCCCTTGTTGAACGGGAGCAGTTAGCGAGATCTTGGCAACTTGCAGAACACCGGGTCCTGGTGAAGCTATGCAATCCTGTCCCAGCCTTTGACGATATGCGGTTGCAATTAGTTGTTTCGAGGTGTTTTTTAAAAGTGCAGCAGCTCCGCTCGAAGAACGATTATTCCACCACAAGGGATAACCCACACCAATCGCCGCGACGGCTAAAAGGCTAAAACCAATGGATACACGAATCTTACCTCTGGGACGCCTAGGCATCCCATGAAGCGGCTGACGCGAAGGCTTAGGCATCATATGAAGCGGCTGACGAAAGTGCTTGCCCTTTTTTACAAACATATAGTGATCTGTCCTACTTTTTTGCCGCGCAAATTATTCGTTTTAAGTCCTATAGTTAAATCGACCTAACTACCAGCTAGTTTGAATTGAATTTCATCGAATTTTTTACCATTCCCAACTCTGAATCTACCAGCAATTTCAAGCAAGTACAAGACTCCTGTACCACTCTAAGCTAAATCAAGGTTCGAGGCACTGCCCTAAATTACTATTGGCGGCTCACTCTGTATTTGTCGGCGTCTACCCCAAAAAGAAAAAAGTTCCAGGGTTGTTGGTAGCACCTGGTCCGATATCGAATCCAAGTTAGCAATCCACAATAGAACAATCGAATGCATATCTACCTGTTGAGAAGTTAGCAATCCCAACAGGTAGCCAGAGTTGCATCCGAACGGGATGAGCATCTCCGACAAGAATTCCACCCATCTGTCAAGCTTCACGTGGTGACGCTTACCTGGCGCCAATCATATTTCTTATTTGAATCTCTAGATAAGGCGCACTATAGAAGATACTTCAATTAAGCAGAATAAAAGTAGACGAATTGGGCGTCTACCTTTGCTTTCTCGAAGTAGTAGATCGTTGAGGAAAATCTTAAATCCTATCGATAAGTAAGGTAAATTTCATCACGTAACGATGCCTCAAGTCACTAACGATTGGGGGTTCGCCCGAGCTTGTCCTTGGTATGGCGCTTGATTCGCTCATTTTCCAAAGTCTGATAAGCGGGGTATTTACGATCGAGTGGCAACCAAATAGCTCCAGCACCTCCAAGACATCCTCGTAAAGCCAATAGTAACGTTTATGCTAGATTTGGTTGCTGAATGGTAGTGTCCAAGATGGATCGCCGAAAGAGTCGTCTTGCAAGGTTACAAGGCGCAAAAACCTCTAGTGCATCGCGATAGCTCTGGCCCAACATTCACTACCTTCAGCTTATGAGCGCGGACACAAACCACGCAAGCAAGCTAATGGATCGGTTAGCTAAAGTGAGGTAATCCAATCATTAGCCCTGCCAAAACTCACTATATACAAGATTGAACCGATCACTAGTTGATAGTTTCAACGCCTTCAATCTTGGCTAAACTAGATGGGTCTAGTGAATCAACGAGATGATTGACGCCATAACTAAGTGCGATCATCCCATACGACAGGAGCAATGCTGTCTTTTTTCATCCAAAGTTTTATTGAGCCAAATGGACGGATCGTCTTTTGGTTCGAACAGACCCGATGGTCCGAAACAAGCGCTATCAATACTCAAAGCGCACGGCACCCTTTCTCTTGGTGGCCAACCAAGACCCGATCGGGACTCAGAACAGCAATAGAGGGCTGTTTTAGTGGAGTCGAAATCTTTCTGGCCGAAGATAGCCTGCGACTACCCATTTGCGCAAAAGGAGTCCCAAAACCATCGCCAAATAATTGGATAGAGATACCTTCGGACTTTCCTAAAAAGTCCGGGCTATCGAATTTCTCGATTCCTATCTTGGGAACAATGCCTCTGCTTGGCGCAAATCAGATTCTCACGGTCCTAGACAAGCTAGGCGAGTTGGAAGTTTCTGTCAGTGGTTCAGATGAGACCCTTCGTTTCATGCAGTCACCATCTACCCAAACCCTTGCCATAATCGCTGAATTTGCCCTCTCGTTGGTAAAGCGACAGCAATTTATTCCTTACGCTTCGCCGATAATTGGCAACCCGGGTGCCGCTAACGGTCGATGGAAGAGTATTTTGGGACGCCAAGATGTTCAGTTCGTTCGCCACATTCTCGAAGAGGGAACCGGCGAACTATTCGCAAAAGTCCTATCTACAAGGGATCAAAGTGCAGCGCTACCACCCAAATTGCTTCGTATCGCCATCGACATCATGCTGGATCAAGAGATTCGCGAGGCAATTAGCGATCCGATTTGGTTCTCGTACTACCACGCCACAGGTTCCAAACCACTAGATCACTTCTTGGCCAAACTAGCCGATAATCCACTTTCGCCTATTGTATCTAACTTCACCCTTCAAGGTCGACTCCCCGAGATATTAGATGAGTGGCGAGAACGAGTAAAAGGCGAGCTCGCTCCATTACGACTAGCCCTAAGGATCTCTCCACCTGGATATTACGAAGCCGAAACAAGTGACGAAGACGCCGACCCAACAGAGGACCTATGGGAGGTTGCATTTGGCCTCTCTCAACGTAATGCGCTAGGAACCTTCCTGGATCCAAGCTCGCCGAATGACCTTGAATCGGTTCTCGACGAACTCAAAATCACCCCGGATGAAGCTGAGCTAATCTATCTGAAGTCCCTCACTCGCATTGCCACCTATGATCCTTTGATTGAGCAGGCTGCCCAACTTGGTAAAGGTGGTCGGATCTTAATTCCAAGCAACGATGTAATTACATTCGTGCGCGGAACCGCCGCCATCCTCGCAGAAAAAGAGGGCGTTGCACTCCTGCTACCTCGCACGCTCCGCGATGCGATAAAGCCCAAGGTGCATATTTCTAGCGCGCCTGTAAAGTCCAAGAATCCCAAGATGGGCCTTGAAGCGCTCTTTACCTTCACCGCCAAAGTTAGCATTGGCGAAAGGGAGCTCTCGCGGGAGGAGATAGAGTCGCTGCTAGCAAGTCAAAGTCCGATAGCCAAAGTCGATGACGATTGGTTCTTCGTAGACAGGCGTGGATTGACCCGGGCTCTGTCGTATCTAACACGCCACGAGCAACAATCCAAGCGAACACTCGCATCAATCCTCTCTGAGACAATCGGCGATATAGATGACGATGATCTCATCTCTATCGAGCGACCAGACCCCCAAACACTTATCGATGCTATGGCCAAGGGACGCAAGCGAGCACTGGAGTCTTTCGTAGAACCCAAAGGCTTCACACTCCCCCTTCGAGACTATCAAAGGCGCGGGGTGGATTGGCTAGCTTCCTTAGAGGCAATAGGCCTAGGCGCCTGCTTAGCTGACGATATGGGCCTTGGAAAGACCGCACAGATAATAGCGCTCTTAGCCCAGGAACATCAAGATTTACTATCGGCGGCAACCTTTGAAATTTCAGAGTCCCCATCATCGACATCTTCCTCTGATTCTCCTTCCACAGAGATCACCGAGACTCATGCAACTCTAATAATTGCTCCGGTTTCGGTCGTTGGAAACTGGAAGAGAGAGCTCGCACGCTTTTACCCCGCCCTCTCGGTAATGGTTCATCATGGATCCAATCGGTCAGATGGAGTCGAATTCACCGAGAGTGTAAAAAAACACGACGTCGTCATAACGAGTTACTCCCTATTGGCTAGAGATATCTCAACGCTATCTGCGCTCAAATGGCACCGCGTCGTCGTTGATGAAGCCCAGAATATCAAAAATCCCTCCGCAGCCATGACAGTTGCTGCGAATTCTCTTATCTCTAGCCGCAGGATTGCACTAACAGGCACGCCGGTAGAGAACCACACCGGCGAACTCTGGGCGATTATGAACTTCATAAACCCAGGCCTTCTTGGCTCTAGAACTGGTTTTAGAACTAAGTTTTCGATTCCCATTGAAAGGGAGAACAACCAGACGGTTGCAACCCACCTTGGCAAGGCTATAGCTCCCTTCCTCCTTAGGCGGCTAAAGACAGATAAATCCATTATTGCTGACCTCCCAGACAAGATCGAGATCAAGGAGTACTGCGGCCTCTCTCAAGAACAGGAAGCACTCTATAAGAATGCAGTTTTAAGACTACAAGAGTCGTTGGAATCAGCGAGTCAGATGCAGAGACGCGGAGCGATTCTGGCTTCGATCACCAGGTTGAAGCAGATCTGTAACCACCCGACCCTGGTAAAAGAAGCCACCTCGCTTAGAGGTAATTCGGCCAAAATGCAAAGGCTAGAGGAGCTGCTAGAGGAGATTTTAGAAGGTGATGAAAAGGTAATCATCTTTACTCAATTCACGACATTTGGCAATCTCCTACACGAACACCTCCAAGAACGATTTCGACAAAGAGTCTTATATCTACATGGCGGGTCAACAATGCCACAACGTGATTCGATGGTAAGTGAATTTGCCACCCCAGGCGGGCCATCAATCTTTTTACTTTCTCTAAAAGCAGGTGGTACTGGCTTAAATTTAACAGCGGCCAACCATGTGATTCACTACGATAGATGGTGGAATTCAGCAGTAGAGTCACAGGCCACAGACAGAGCATTCCGAATAGGACAACGTAAAGACGTCGTGGTTAGAAAGTTGATCTGCGAAGGTACTCTCGAGGAGCGAATTGATGCCATAATCGAATCGAAGAAGGCTCTGGCGGATAGTCTGATCTCAACTGGAGAGACCTGGATCACCGAACTAGATGACACCGCGCTAATGGACCTCCTCAGCCTCACTCCATCCGAACAAGATTAGACAAAGAAACAGGTGCAGTTGAATTGGTTTCGTCGCCTTTAAACCTGATATCACAGATCCTCTATTCCAAAAACTTTCATTCCTTGAACCTCGAGGAGCAGATGGCCGTCCTTGCAAATGTGCGTCGAACTCCAGAAGCCCCCTCGAGAAGTAACGCCAAACGAAGTTGGTGGCTCCAGATAATTCTAGATAATCTAGAGCGAAGTTCTGGAAAAGATCGGGCCGCTCGAGGACGATCCTATTGGCGCAAAGGCGCCGTATCCAAGCGATTGACGATCGAAGATGGTGCTGCATTGGGTCATGTACGAGGGTCCAATTCAGAAAGGTACAAGGTCGCCGTCGGAGTAGACGAAAGCTTCTCCGCTCATGCTGAAGTTCTAGCGAACGCAATCGCTAGCGACGCAGCTTGCTACGTAGACTTTCGTGAAGGACGTCTTAATGAGGCGCTAATGGGAATCACATTGAGTGATGGAACTAAACTCTTCCTCGACCATCTCGCCATGGAGGGAGTTTGTAACTGCTATGACTGGGACGCAACCTGCAAACATCAGATTGCTTTGGCAAATGCGATCGCTGACAAGATAGAGAACGATCTCGATCTCGCGCTAACTTTTCTTGGAATCGAGCCAAATGAGCTACACGCTCTTGTTTCGCAGCTGAGAGATGGTGATGAAAGGGACTCTCTTTCTAACGACCCAGACAACATCACAGACACATTTGGTTGGCCAGACTTCCATGATGTAGTTAGATTTACCACTGTGAAAAGGTACGGGAAGAGTCCAATCGCATTGGCTGAACACCTCGGCGAACTTAGCAAAGAAATCCTCGATCCGATAAGCCTCATACCTAAAAATAGAATTAACGGCACCCTCGGCTCCCTCAATTCATTCTTTGACGAGATGTATGAGCTGGTTAAATACCACCTGAACGGAAACGAAGAGCCCGACTTTTAATGACCCCAAACGCGAAAGCTGGATACAACTATCCCCGTTTTATCGATAAAGAGATAGTTATTATCGGCTGTCGATCTAACGCTCTATCCAATAGCCAAGTAGCATAAGGTGAGAATGCGCGTAAAAAAACCAAAGTCTTAAGTCGTCGAACCTATGCGTTAGTCGATAGAGGGTGGGCCCAGTAAAGCCATAAACAAAGCCGGGAAATCTTTGGGTGAGACGGTAAGCGCAAAGAACAAACGTCCCTAGCTCCTAGCAAGAATCAGATAATTAGGCAGTGTTTGTGGAGCATTCAAAGACCACTGACTTTTCGTTTATCTTTGGACCACCTCGCCGGAATCTTTGGACCACCTGATTCTTTATCTGATTAACTTGCTTTGGCGTCTTAAAAAAGCGGACACCAAAGGAGGAATCAACATAAATGGCTTCAAAGAAATGGAAGGTGGATATGAAGGATATCCGTAAATTATTGGCTCTTGTAACCAAGGGTAGTTACAGCAATAGAGAGATAGCAACATCGCTTGGTATATCACACCAAAGCGTAAGTCGACAGCTCGATAGGCTCGCCAAAGCAGGCGTTATTAACCAAGGACCATGAGATTATCCCGAGGTTTTAGTTATCTCGAATCAATTGCCAAAGTCCTGTTCAGGGTCTCAAGAGTAGGCAAACCTTCGGAATAACCAAGTTCGCGTATTTCAACCCAGATACCTGCATCAACAGCATTTCATCGTCTTACCACAGTGGGATCTCTCGAGGGGCATCGCCGTTTACAAACTTTTTTTAGAAGTGCTTGTTTCATCATCTTCAAGTCAACAGCGCCGTAGCTGTCGGTAGCATTGACACATACATGGCCGAGAAAGTCCTTGATGCACGAGAGCGGCATACCTCCTTGGTACAAGTGCACTGCCCGGGTATGACGAAATAGCTTGAATTTCCATATCTTTGGCGCATCTTGTTTGTCGGTTACCCTGGCCTCATCAACATAACGACCTGCCAGGTCAATCAAAAATGAGTCGTAGCCATGGGCAATAAAATAAAAGCGCAGTTCTTCCCAGCCGTAGTTATATTGCCACAGCGTTGACTTGCTGTGGTTAAGGGGAGCAATCGCTTCTCTTCTACGAACGATCAAATCCTCAAGTGAAAGCTGTTTCTCCATCTGGTTCTCCATAGCTCGAACCGGCGTTGTTGTCGGTGTCATAAGTATGGATGATGTTGTGATTTGGGTAAATGCACTTGGGGTTTGATCTTTTGGTTATCCCGAAGATTTGCCTACTCTTGAGACCCTGACCAGGACTTGGGCAATTAATTCGGGATAACTAAAACTTCGGGATAAAAAAGACAAACGACAACCGGAAAAGCAGCAGGTGAGATCCAGGTGATAGCTAGACATCAGGGTCTATATCGCTTAGCCCATCTTTCGCAGATTTCCCGAAAAATCGCCCTAATTGGTCCCTTTTGAGGGGATTTTGGGCGATTTTCGACTTGGGCGATTTATAGATGCCCTGGTAGATGGGTATTAGGTCTTTTTGGGTCGCGAATGTAGTGTCCTAATTTTTGAGTAGTTTTGATTATGACTTGCATTAGCTCTGACATGGTGCTATTGTCTTGTTGTGTTTATCCGTGAAACTCCAACAGTTAATAAAAAGACCGGCGTTAGCTACAGTAAGTACCAACTCGTTGAGTCCTACCGCTGTGAAAAAGGTCCCCGTCAACGTATAGTAATGACCTTGACCGAACTGGACCTGGATAAGTCATTGTGGCCAGCTCTGGCCAATGCTATAGCCCAGAGACTCTCTGGAGTAACCTCACTCTTTGAATCAGATCCTATTATTGCCAGATACGCAGATCTGGCAATCACTAAGTATGCAATTCGTTCCGAAGTTGCAACCGCTAAAGAAACAAGAGCTACTGAGGCTGACCTTGAGATGGTAGATCTCTCTAGTGCTAAGACTATCAATAGTAGAAGTATCGGTCCAGAACTCATAGGAAACTCGTTCTATGAAGCTCTTAGCTTCGATAAGATCCTAGAGAGTGCAGGTCTATCGGGTGAATCTCTTGGCATTGCCAAGGCAACGATAATAGCTCGTCTTATTCATCCTGGATCTGATCGAAAGACCTATTCGTATATCAACTCCAACTCTTCACTACCTGAGATATGTGGTATCGATCTCTCTAAGTTTCACAAGGATAAGGTCTATGCAATTGCAGATAAGCTCTATGACGCTAAAGGCGTCATAGAGCCAGCACTCTATAGAGCTAGCTCTGATCTCTTTAGGACGAATACCAGGCTCTTTCTCTTTGATCTAACTAACACCTACTTCGAAGGTTCTACTAAGGGGAACTCCCTAGCTAAACATGGACATTCCAAAGAGAAGCGTTTTGATTGCACATTAGTTTCTCTGGCACTACTTGTTGATCACAGGGGACTACCCATCTACTCAGAGATACATGAGGGCAATACCTCTGAGCCTAGAACTCTCATTAGCGTACTTGATGCCTTGGAGTCTCTATCGGATGGATCTCTCTTTGGGGATGTTGTTCCTACCATTGTGATGGATAGGGGAATTGCTACCAAGGCAAACCTAGAACTTCTTATTAAGCGCAATCTCAACTACGTAGTAATTGAGAGAGCTAACAAAAAGAGCCTCTATCGAAGCCATTTCATGGAGATGGAAGGCTTCACCGAGATCTACGATGCCCAAGGATCCCCAGTACTGGTGAAAAAGCTACAAGTGGAACCACAAAAGCCACACGGGCGAGTGAGAACACAAGTACAGGGACAAGTGCAAACGCTAGAAGAAGACACCGGCACTGACGACAATAACAGTTACACCACCTCCGGCAACACTAGCAACAGTATCAGCAACAGCGACAGCAGCAACGACACCAAAATCATCAAGAGCGACAGCAGCACCGGCACTGACGACTATATCCGTAATGGTGTCACCGGCAAGAATACCGGCACCGATGACACCAAAATCACCAACAGCAACACCACCGACACTGATACTAACGCCACCTCCACCTCCATCTCCTCCTCTTCCACCTCCATCTCCACCTCCATCTCCTCCTCTTCCACCTCCATCTCCTCCTCTTCCTCCAACAACAACACCACAACCGTGGTGTTGTGTCGTTCTTTGGGGAGATCCAAGAAGGAATCAGCGATCTCTAGTCAAGCTAACGAGAGATTCTTAGTAGATATCACTTCGTTGAATACCTCAATCACAAAGGGTTCTATATCTAAGACCACAGTTGTCTCAGAGCGTATCGGACGCATCAAGGCCAAGTACCCAAGTATTGCTTCCAAATACGAGATATCCCTTGAATATCATCAAGACCATGGCAAGATCATCAAAAAGAGACGCTTTGACAAAGTAATCAATCTCACTATTACAGAAAAACCCACTAAAGCCAAAGATGATAATCTCCAAGGAGCCTACGTCATAGACACCAGCCATAGCGAGCTAGATGCAGGTGAGATCTGGAATATCTATACGACTCTCACTAAAGTAGAAGATGCCTTTAGATCCCTCAAGAGTGATCTTGGACTTCGACCGGTCTATCATCAACTAGCTAGCCGAACTGCTGCTCACCTCTTCATCTCAGTACTTGCCTATCACCTCCTTAGTGCCATTGAGCTGACCTTGAGGCAAAATAACGATAAGAGAAGATGGTCAACCATTAAAGAGCAACTCAACAGTCACCGCCGAGCCACCATAGTTCTTACATCAGATAAAGGCGTTGTCTATCACATCCGCACTAGTGGTGTTTCTGAGCCGGTTCACAAAGAGATCTACCGTCTCTTAGGAGTTAGTGATCCCCTTAAACGGATAAAGACCATTGCGACGCATTTGTAGTGTCCCAACGTAAGACCACATACTCAACTAGCTGGGAGAATAGGTTGATTTTCGGAAAGATGGGTTAGTGTTGCTGGCCCGAAGAATCAAGGCAACCTTGGGCGACCATAATTCTAAAAGAGACAAACCTATCTGTTTTTGGTCGGTTTGAGATAGATCCATTAGAAACCTTTAGGGGCTCCAGAAAAAGAAAACCCCTAAAGCCCGATCAATGATGCAAACTCAGACTATTGCGACAATAAGGACCAAGCCATACTTATTGCGGTTCTATCTAGTCAAAGGCCTTGCCTAATGACATTCTAATCGATACAAATTCCAATAATTTATTCCGAGGTTGACTTATTATATCAAAACTGAAATTAAGAATATAAATAAACTAATCGATATCAATGAGGAATTATTACCGACCGATCTTAGCAATTCACAATTTTGCCTGCTCATAATAATTAGATTTATTAGTCTATTTAGATAAGCAATATCTCTGGTGGGATTGAGCATTCCATAGATATAACTTAACTGCCCAATCGAAAATGTGGCGTTACAAACAGGAGTCGATACGTAGCTTTAAACTCGCACCCCACATGCGTCAAGAGATCTACAAGGCATTAGGGCCATTTCGAGACCTGGGTCACACCAGATAGGTGCAAAGGGCCCTTGTCTAAAGATAAGCAATTTATTAGATTACTAATTAAAGCCTCTGATAGAGAGCAAGAGATAAATGATCTCATACCTATCGAGGTTAATATCAGGGTAGGTGTTTTAGATGAAGAAAATTCAACTAGTAAATGTTTCAACTTTACGACCTTTTAGGTGGCTATATCAAAGCAAGGGAGCCAGCTATATTTGGCTAGTCGCGAGACTTTGGCTCGGTTATAAGTGGCTGGATGCCGGTTGGCAAAAGATGTTCGGTGCAGAATATTCTAGCTTCTGGAATGGAGGTAAAGGCGTAGCCGGATTCGCGACATCAGCTCAAGCCCATTCCACTGGTGCACACGCATCTGTCGTTTATGGGTGGTGGGTCTCCTTCATGACCAACTTCGTGGGACCTAACCATGCGATCATCGCCAAGTTGGTAACCTTGGGAGAGCTCGCAATCGGCCTTGGCCTTATTATTGGCCTCTTTACCGGAGTTGCAGCCTTCTTTGGAGTCGGCCTGAACATCATGTATCTCCTGTCCGGAACCATCGGTGTAAATCCTATTTACCTGCTCATCGGAGTCTTCCTGATCTTCGCATGGCAAAATGCTGGAAATCTTGGAGCTGACCGATACGTACTTCCTTACCTACTTGAACGACGAACCAATCAATATGACGTAGATGTCGCAAAAATTATTTCGACCCCTCAAACAAAAGAAGCAGCAACTCAAAAGTAACTTCCTAAAAAGGCAGTTTGAAAAGAATTAGCCCAGTCACAAAAAACCCCTTTGACCCCATTCAAAGGGGTTTTTTGTGTTCATTATCAAATAGGAGGGTCACAAAGCGAAAAAACGGAATTCTCACATCATCTGGGCCAAGAGATCACACGGCGAGCTTACCAAAACCTACTAGATCCTTCATGACTGGTTATACACCACCTCCAAGCATGTGAAATCTCTAAACCCGCAAATCACAGCTATAGTTAGTTTCAGAACCGTTGAGGCTCAATTAACTATTTATCCATTGATTTCGACCACTTCCCGAGAAGTGCTCGCTTTTCATCATTGATCTTCAAGGACAAAAGCAATGTCCGATTGCTATACTTCTAATAATATGGTCACGCCGTGATCTATGAACATTGGATTCCTTCCGCCTAGATACCAAACAATTACCTCAAGGATTCAAGGTCAACCTTGGCATCGGTAGCTTCCAAGTCGCCAAATCTTGGCCACGACCGAGACGGTATCGCTCCCCATCGCGAATCAACCAGGCACTGCGGACACCTTCAACCCTCCAAGATCCATCCTCCCAGATCAGAGCAGTCTCTTCGTCGACTCCAACTATGTCGATTCCATTAGATGTTTCCAATCCAAAATTCACCAATCCTTGAGGTAAGCGTCCGACTAAACGATCAAAATGGGGGATCACGGCTAGATCAGGAATAACTCCAAACCCGTGACGCTCCTTATGAGTAGGTCGGAGCTTAGGGATCCAACCAGCTAAGGCCATTGCTCCCGCGCTACATCCCGCCAAGGCACTTCCGCCTAGCCATGATTCAATTGCTAGGTGCAAAAATCTCGTTCCCGACAAAGTTTCAACGAGGAGGCTAGGATTGCCGCCTGAGAAATAGATCAACCCGGCTTCAGCTAGTACCCCGTCGAATTCACCGTTATCCGCCTGCATACGATTGCCAATTGGCACAGCGACATCCTGGACCCCAAGCCTCCTTGCTTGTGCCCTGCCGAGTTCGATCCAATATGCAAGGCGTTCGGGCCCTTCTGCGGAAGCTGCAGTAGGAATCTGAATAAAATTCGGTTTACGTCCATCGAGTAGTGATGCCTCAATCAATGCCATCGATTCCAGATATTCACCAGAACCGATTAGGGCTATTGGACCAGGACTCATCGAAGAGTTGTCATCTTGCAAAGTTCCACTACCCTTCATTTGCGACTATAAAAACAAAGCTAGACCCATAAGAGGTCTACTATAAAGTTAGCCCATTTCAAAGAAAAGATTTCCCTAAAGCGATATAGGTCCATGCGCTATCAGTCCTGAGAGAAAATCGACCAACGTCCTCATGTGATCACTGCTTTTGGCTGCTGAATTGGCTAGTCCGCTACAGTCGGTTCGCCTGTGCTGCCAGCAACATCCTTACGCCTTTGCTCAAAGTTTCATTATAAGACCAACGTCGCCGCTACAGCTCACTCCTCCCCGCTGCGTAGCATCCGGTACTCGTACCATTAGCTTTTGGCCTCGGTTTATTTCGTTTCGGGGATTCCCTTAGGGAGAAAATGCACGACTGATTCGCAAGTTCGATAGGAAAACCGCTACCCCTGCCATTGCTGCGCCACTACTGGGCCCCTACCCCGCCGCTACTGCGCTCATGCCAACTTTAACAAGAGACACCGTCTAGCCAGTAACGAGGCAACCAGCCAGGCAAACCCATAGCATTGATTCTTCCTGGGTTGTGATATTCTGCATAAGGGGTTCTATTCGTCATAGCATCGTTGACTTTTGCTCATGTTCGTAGCACTTATCAAATGGAGGTATCTCCGCCTTTCAGCTCAACGCTCATCACCCTGGCTCGCTACCAACGCAGCTTGTGCCGATTTGATATCCTTTCTAGTAAATTAATATCGAAAGAACCACGGAGCTAGAGGCTTCTTTCCTCATCTCTGAATTTGCATTACTTGGCCAGGAAGCTCAAAAGGTCAAACTATGGTTAGCATTCAGCGCACATGGCACCCAAGAGAGCATTGAGTTCAAAAATAGTTTCAAGTCATAGTCATTGATTCCTAACAGCACTCGTGCTTCTTAGGTGCTGCCTGATAGGTCGCCGTTTTCAAGTTCATCTCCTTGGGCTCATATTCAAAGATTCAGCTCGGGAAGTCAATTGTGTTGCGGCGCAATGGAGATCGATCGGATAGACATAAGGGTTATGCCGATTTCAGGAGAGCGGGACTTAAAAGATGGACTTACTATCCACTAGCAGACCTCATAATGCTGCGATGATCGTCTTCATACATTTTTCATGGCGCTGGTTTGCAGCGCTTGATGGCCTTTAACCCCTTACGATTGCATCATGGTCAAGAAACTCTTCGTTGAACGTCTTGTACCCTTCGGCGACCTTCCTCGGCACCTTGTTCTGGATATGCTTTTTTGGCTTCAAAATGATTTTCTCCATCTGTATCATAGATACAAACCTCAAATTAGGAGGGGATTAATCAATTGAAAGCCTTCCAACCAGCCCAAACCTAAAGAACTGTTCTTTTAGCAAAGAGAAGCTTCCCAAAAAACACAAGTAGTAGATCTTGGTGATATGTCGATGGGTATTCATCAATCCCAAGCAACTTGTCGGGCGTTGGTAATTTCGCAACTCGACGATATCGAGATATCAGATATTCATTCGCCGGACTAGCATTAGGTGGCAATGGTTCATCGAAACAAATGGCGGACAGGAAACAGCGCCTCTAATTCCACCACTGTACAGGATGAACCAGCTCAACGGGAATTAAGATTTACCACGACCAGATCGGAAAAAAGTCCTCTCAACCTCTGGAGATTGTTGATCGGTCGACCACTGCGCACATCCGAGTCGGCAAAAGAACGGATCAATCCGATTGAGGGCCTCTCGGCTCTATCGCTAGATGCGCTCACTTCGGTAGCCTATGGTCCAGAAGCTCTCCTAAGTGTCCTGGTGGTTGGTGGGGCAACTGCATTGAACGCCATGCTACCAATTACGATTGTAATCGTAATTCTGCTCGCTATCCTGGTCACATCCTACCGGCAGGTGATCGAAGCATACCCTACCGGCGGAGGAGCATACGCGGTCTCAAAAGCCAACTTGGGCAAAAACATCAGTCTCGTCGCAGCAGCTGCGTTAATAGTTGACTATACGCTGACAGTGGCAGTCTCAATTGCGGCTGGCGTGGGGGCGCTCACCTCAGCCTTTCCGCAACTTGCACCCCAAACAGTTCCCCCATGTCTCGCTTTTCTCGCAATTCTTACCTTAATGAACCTGAGGGGACTTGGCGAAACAGCTAGGGTCTTCTTACTTCCGACTGCACTTTTCATTATCGGCATCTATGCCGTCATCGTACTGGGGCTAATCCATCCCCTGGCGCTTTCGGCCAAAGACTTGACATTTCACATCACATCGAAGACCACACAGACTCTGGGCATTTTATTAATTCTCAAAGCCTTTTCAGCCGGCTGCAGCGCGCTTACTGGCGTCGAAGCGATAGCAAATGGAGTACCGCTTTACAAGGAGCCCCGAGTGCCAAGGGCTAAAAAAACCGAAATGCTTCTTGGCCTGATCTTGGGTAGCATGCTAATTGGTCTTGCCGTACTCGCGAATCGCTTTCACGTTGCACCAAACGCCACCCAGACAGCATTAAGCCAAATCATGGCTATTACGATGGGTCGCAATTTCGCTTTTTTAGCACTCTCAATAATTATCACCTTGGTGCTGGGTCTCGCCGCAAACACTTCATTCGGAGGACTGCCGATACTAGCAAGTCTTCTGGCTCAGGACAACTTCTTACCACACAGATTTGCTCTCAAAGGAGAACGCCAAGTTTTCTCCACAGGAATCTGGACCCTCTCGTTTTTCTCAGCATTGCTGCTTATCGGAGTCAATGGCAACACAAATAATCTGATTCCCATGTTTGCAATTGGTGTTTTCACAGGATTCACCCTTTCGCAGATAGGTCTCGTGGTTCACTGGAAACGAACAAAGCCGAGTCGATGGAAACGCAAAGCTGCAATCAATGGATTCGGGGCGACCGTGACCGGAGTCTCCACCTTGATATTCCTCCTCACAAAGTTCCTCAACGGTGCATGGCTCGTAGTGATAGCAGTTCCACTTATCATTCTTCTTTTTTTACGCATCAAAAACTACTATCTAAGAGTAAGCACATCGCTGCAATTAGGCACGATTCCTTCGAAGCCGAAATCACAAGAAACAACCGTAATAATACCTATTTCTCAAATCTCAAAACTAACCCAGTACGCAATTGGTGAAGCGTTATCTCTTGGGCAAAAGGCGATCGCCCTTTATGTATACAACACCGACCCGACTCTTGATGAATCTCAAAAATTGACTCCTACGAAAAAGGACGATCTCGCCAAAGAATGGATGAAATGGAATCCTGGAATCCAGCTAGAGATAATTGAGAGCGACTACTCATCCATTGTCAAACCGATTGTCGACTATATCGATCAGCTTCGCAACTCTATAGACAATCAGATAGTAGTGCTCATCCCCGTGATCATTCCTGATAAAGGTCGTTACCGAATTCTACATAATCAAACTGACCTGCTGCTGTCCGCCTCATTGAGCAAGCGGAGCGACCTAATAGTCGCCAGAGCAAAATATCGCCTTGACCGGACGGAGCGTTAGATGATCCAGGACGATAGCAAGTTCCGATGTTTTACATGGATTTCTAACTTATCTTTGAGCTCTGGGTCTGCTCTTTCCGTTAGGAATTATACACATTCAATTGTGTTTAAGGATCCAGGGCACGTGGAGCATGGAACCATTATCGAGCAAAACCCCTCGATCTCGCTTTGATCTTGAAATCTCAGATAATTCAATACAATTTCAAATAATTATCGATGGATATTATTGTGATATGGAGTAGATATTCACAAAGATACACTCTGATCTAGATGGTGAAAGTATAGATGGATACCTCTTTTAGAGCCCACGTAGCACGTCAAGTTTTACTTATAAAAAAACAACAAAACCGAAAGAGACCACTTGATCTGACCAAACTCCCTAAGAGGCCAAAAGGTGAGAGCGCTCTTCGAAAAGCCGTAATTTCTAGGATTCTAGAGATTGAAACTGAAACCAGATACTATGGCGGCGTTGAATGTGAATGGGTAGTCCCCAAAAAAAGACACAGTGAGATGGTCTTATACTATCTCCATGGAGGCGCCTACATTGGTGGTTCCCCGGCGACGCACCGTTACTTCATCTCCCAAATCACCAAAAGAGCGCAGTGCTCCGCCGTCGTAATCGATTATCGACTCGCCCCTGAAAATACCTTTCCAGCTGCAGTGATAGATGCGGTAAAATCTTACAGGGGTCTTTTAGAATCAGGCGTCGAAGCCCGCAATATTGTCCTAGGTGGCGATAGTGCCGGTGGGGGCCTAGCTCTTGCATTGGTTCAGGAATTAAAGAAGCTCGGACTAGCGCTCCCCCGTCGCATCTTTCTTTTGAGCCCTTGGACCGACTTGACCGGTTCAGGTTCTTCGGTAATGACTAATTCCAAGATTGACCCATGGCTAAATAGTGACGGCATCTCACTTACCGCAAAACTCTATCTAGGAGAAAATGACCCAAGTCACCCCTTGGCTTCTCCGCTCTTTGGCAACCTAGATGATTGCTCAGAGACGATTATCTTCGTTGGAAGTGATGAGATTCTATTTGACGATTCGCTTCGTCTCTATGACAACCTCGCACGCATAGGCATAAGGTGCAAGTTGATCATTGGAGAACACCTTTGGCATGTATGGCCCCTATTTCCCATACCAGAAGCCAAAGCTACATGGAACGCTATTGCATCTTTTTTAAATTTCGGTCTCTCAACCTAGGTGAAGGCGACTTGGAATAGCTAAACCGACGCAATTTAATCTAGCATTTCTAGAGCGGAGGCAAGATGGTGGTCTAAGGTCGTAAACAAATAAGCACGTTACCGTTGCTAGCATTCATCTTGGGGCCATGTCGACCTATAGATGGAAGGCAATTTCGGGAATTACCCTACGGCGGCAATAATTCATCTATCATTAAACGTTAGATCTTGTATCTAAGGTAGATCTAGGGGTAACATGATGGTACAGACAATCGATGACACTGAAAAGGTTGACGACGCTTCAACGGAGAAATTCTTTTCTAAGAAAGATCTTGTTCCTATGCTTGCCGGAACAATCGATATGATCATCTTCGGAATTGGTGTAATTGTCACGATATTTTGGCTAGGATCAATTCACCATCAACCGCTCCCGACCTCATCTAAATGGGTTCCTTCTTCACATGCAGCAGCGGCCCTGGCGCTACAGACAGCGCAACAATCCACACCTACTACGGCTAACGTCCCCACTCAAGTTACAACCTACGTCTGTTCCATCCTGGTACCACAAACGCTAAACAGTGGACAGGTTCATTACGTAGAATACAGGGGAAGTTGTAACACTATCCATGCCATTGCAGCACAGCACAAATCTGGTGTTAGGTGGCTACCAGTTCAAAAGTTTGTCCACACCCAAAGTGGGAGCTAGCTAGAGTTTCCTCTGCCCATCTCAATATAGAGACCTCTTGCCAAGCGATTATAAACATCGCTAAGCAACATCGAAAGCATCGAGTGGTAACCTTTTCTGAAAGATTAACTCCCCGACGATTTAGCACCATCGAAATGGTAGAGCCAACCTCAATGGAAAAATAGCTTAAAAGTCAAAGGGTTTGATCTTGCCTTTGTCACCGAACCCCAGCACAAAGATAGCTAATCTCTCACGATCTGGCTTCAGTAGGCTAACAGTAGTAAATCAATCGCCAAGAATCGGCTCTTGGCGATCAAAGACCTAAATTGGACAGATAAACAGCTCAGTCACCGCCATGGAACTTGGTCTGAAACAGCCGGACTCGACAGTTATAGATAAGCTTCACATCGCCACAAGTATCCTTCTTATTGCTGGAGATCCTCTAGGCACAAAAGAGATTCCGCTCCAAGATACATATACATTTATATGCACCTCTTTTGCTTTCTTCCTCCAGCCGCCTTTGTGTCTTTCTTTCTATCCATAGAGACAGAACCAAGGCGAGTCGGTGATTGTCCATCTTCCACGTCCAAACTGCATCGTCGTGGTTTGCTTGGAGTCCTCACCGAAGCGGTAGCCTTGGCACCCATTGGGACGCTTTCGGCTTTCCATTTAGCGTAGGAACCTCTCATCGAGGCTCTTTCTCACTTACCGATAGGGAGTGAACCGGTTGATCTGGCGATCTTGGAACTTTGACTTGATGTTCATGGAGGCTACGTGATCTGCATCACCCTGGCTGTTACAATCCCAGGAGGGATTGTAACAGCCAAACACATAACCGTATCGGTTGTCCAAAGAGACATACCGACAGATTGGATCAGGAGATGTTTGGCGCATGTAGGCCGCGTTGACTATTTTGATGCCCCTCGCGTGGTCAGCGATTGCAAATCACTAAATCTACCTCTCTCGTTCCAAAACTCAAGTTTTCTTCCTCCAGCGATGAAATAGGAGATGTAAAAATCGATAAAGCCACCGACCAAATCGATCCAAAAGTGATTTGCAGTGACAATTACTACGAATATAGTAATAATTGGATGGAGAAGTAAAAGAACCTTCAGCCACCTCTTTCTTACCACGCAAACGATTGCGAAGGTGCACCACAACGCCCAGGCCATATGCAAGCTCGGCATTGCGGCGTAAAGGTTACCTGCGTCTTTCATCAAAGTCGCGTCTAGCGTACCAGCACCGCCAATTACAGCTTGCGTATCGACAAAATGATAGCTACGAGGAAGAAGGCGCGGTGGCATGACAGGCAAGACGATAAAGACAATGAGGGCAAATCCATTTAGAAGAGCCATGGTGTTTCGCCATAGGATGTAACGGTGTGGATAACGCCAAAATAGCAAAACGAGTACCAAAACCGGGAGCAAGAAGTGGACGGTAGTATAATAGATATCTGCTAACTTGATAAGCCAAATGGCGTGGTCTAAAAAGTACTTTTGGAAAGAGCTTTCAAAGAAGAAGCCAAAAAACTTTTCAATGTTTACTTCACGAATCGCATTGGTTCGAGCCACCGATGTAGCCCCAGAGGCCAGCGATGATGTCAATTCGTAGCCAAAGTAAATAACCAAGATCAAAATGAGCTGATTCCAAAAGCGGATTGTCTTACCATTCACTACTTTTCTTGGAGCCAACTTTGAAAATCGCGATTCAGCCATGTATCTCCCGTTAACTGGACTTAGGACAGAAAAAAGGCTAGCCACCCTATAGCGATTCAAAGCTCACGTGATAAATCTTTTACGTTCTACCAGCAAAAGTAGCAATAAATGAGAAGATTCCGCGCTCACCTCCACCATTATCACCCGATGGTTCGGTCCAATTGGACCCCTTAGGATGTGTCGCCACCCAAATAGGGCAATTAGTTGAAGTTGCACAACACGCTTGGCATAGCCGCCTTCGGTAAAGTCATGTTGATAAAGATAATTTCACCCGAGCCCCTCTGGATACCTACTAAAAATAATTTGCTAATAAGGCACAGTCAAAGCAGCACACCCATCCTGAACTAAAATATTTGAAAATTCCAGAAACGTTCTATCCTGTCCGGGTGAATCCAAGGCTGCGATTGTTCTACCGAAAATTCGGCCACTAAAGGTAGCTCGATTTCGATCTCCAATCAGACCAATTCGAGCAAAGCGAAATCGTATATGTGAAGTTCGCAAGACTTCTGTCCGATAAAAGATCACATAGAATTAACGACTCCATCTAGGAGCTCTAAGTTGAGATAAGAATTGTACAGAACAACGGTCGCCTGTGATCCTGGAGAAATAGCCCAAATGACCCTAAAGAACACAAAGAGTTTGGACGGACGTCTCGTGACGCGATGGGCGTTATGAACGACTCTAATTATTTTCCCGATTCAAAAGGTGAGGACTTGCTAGCCGGCAGAATAAATTCCCTTCTACACCTCTACGAGGCACTCTCGCAGGTAACAATCGAGGTGATCAACTCCTCTACCATTGGTGAGCTATTTCAGTCGGTCTGCGATTCAATGGTGCTAAGTGGAGAATTCAACCTTATCTGGATCGGAACATTAGGCGAGGATAATGTCTCGGTTCTACCAAGAGCGCGAGCTGGTAGAGACCTAGGATACATAGATTCGATTAAGACTGACATCACACAAGGTACAAAAGGACGAGGACCATCTGCACGGTCGATTCGTAATCAAGTGACCACAGTCGTCAACGATGTAGCATCTGACATGAAGATGCGTGCATGGCGACGGGAAGCGCAACAAAATAACTTGGCATCTTTGGTAACGCTACCGATCATGGTTGACCGGAATAACCGTGGCACGTTAGCTGTATATTCGCCAATAGTCGGCTATTTTGACGAATCCAAGGTGGAGATTCTCGAACGAATTGCAAAAATCATCTCACTCAAATGGAATAGTTTCGTCGAGGAGACTAAGGCAGGAGTCGAAAATGATTTAATCACCTCCAAAGAACGAACCCTAGCCATGGCAATAACACATTCCCCGATGGGAATCTGCCTACTCGATCAAGACGGGAAGGTCGTTGTTGCAAATGATTCCATCTGTCAGATTCTTGGCCGAAACCAGCAGGAATTAATCGGTATTCGAGCAGCCCTGTTCATCGAGGAGAGCGAACGGTCTCTTGCAATGGCCCAATGGTACGAAATCATGAACCAGCCCTCCTCTACCACGACCAACAATCTGAGATTAGTGCATAAGGACGGATCCAAACGTTGGGTACGAGTCCAACTCTCAGTACCGAACCCCGAAGATTCCAAATATCTGCTCCTCCAAATCGAAGACATACACGAAGCCCATTTAGAACAAGAGTTACAGCAAAACTTTGGTCTGAACATGGAAAAGCTATTAGCAAATGCACCAGTAGCACTGTTGGCAACCGACTCAGATGGCGTTGTTACTATGAACGCAGGGGGGTTGGCCTCAGCGCGCCCTGAATTTTCATTCTTTAAAATAGCCAAAGGTAACACATTGGCATTGGAGTCTCAATCTGACGGTGCAAATGAAGTAGTTCGCCTACTGGAAAACAAAGCGTCATTTGACGGATCTGTCCAAATCCACGAGACACAGATCGATCTCCATATCCAGGCACAATCAGGCCGGGATGGATCCATCGAACAGTTGATGGCGATCGCCATTGATACGACAGAGATGTTCCAAGCCAAGACACGTCTAGCCCTAAAGGCTGCCACCTCCCAAGCTCTATTAGAGCTAGGGCAACGTCTTATGATCGCTCAGGATAGTCAATCCGCTATTGATGAGGCAATAGCGGTGCTGAAAAACGCCTGCGGCGCGCGTTTCGTCCTTTTCGCACCAATACTTGAAGACTCTGGCATATTAGTGGGAGCTACTCACCAAGACGCAGAGCCATTTACCATTCGAGTAAATGTCCGTCGAAATACCGCTGTCGCACAGTCATTAGATGCGGTAAAAGTCGCCCTGCTACGGGGGGCTGAAATGCTTGGTGGCTTTGAAATTAGCGCGATATCACAGCAGTTCATCGAGGTAGCCGTCTTGCCGGTCATGGGACGAAATCAGATCCTGGGAGCAATAATAATAGTTCCTCGGAACGACGTTACCGTACGGCAAGATAATTTGGAATTCCTCAACGGCGTTATGACTAGCTTGAACACTACGATTCAGCGCACTGAATTAGAACATGCCCATTTAAATCAAGCACGCCTCGACCGCCTAACCGGCCTTTGGAATCGTGATTCATACAGGGAAGCATTAGCTATTGCCCTAGAAGAAAACTACAACTCTTCTTCTGGGGGCCTCTTGGTCGCAACACTAGATGTCGACCGATTCAGACAGATTAATGAAGCACTAGGCCATGAAGTTGGAGACAAGGTCGTCTTTAAGATCGCAGATGTACTTAGGACATGTGTGGTAGACGGCTGCACGATTGCAAGGATTGGGGGAGATGAGTTCGGAATCTTCGTCTCACTAGCTCGTGAGACTCTACAAAAAGATGCTCAGGCAATCCTCGACGGCATCCTCGATGACATTACCTATCCTATGCAGTTCTCAAGCGTTCGCCTTTTAATTTCAGCTTCCATAGGTGCGACGATTGTTCCCTGTGGCTCCATTCCCGATCAGAAAAAGACTCTAAGTCAAGTTGACATGGCAATGTATGACGCAAAAAGCTCCCAAGTTCGTGTCAAGTTCTACGTACCAAAGCCAAACGATCCCACCACGGAGACTTTGATGCTTCTGTCTGATTTGACTGAAGCGATCGACAACGGCGAGATTGAAGTCTATTTACAACCTAAGATGGCCATCAAAACTAGCAAGATTACCGGCTTTGAGGCTCTAGCTAGATGGAAACACCGTGTACGAGGCTTTGTTGCACCAGATCAATTCATCAGGCTGGCAGAGCAAACCGGTCAGATTAGGACGTTGACCGAGACGGTCCTGGAAAAATCAATATATCAAATCCAAACCCTTTGCGCACTTGGATACTGCCTTCCAATAGCAGTAAACCTCTCTCCATCGCTCTTTACCGATGAAACTATCGCTGAGACAATAGAGACGATGTTGCGCGCAGGAAACGTACCCTTTCCCTTTCTAGAATTGGAGTTCACCGAGACGATGTCGCTTGCCGATCCTGACAATGCCCTGCGTGTCTTTAGGCGTCTATCCGAACAGAACTTTCGCTTTTCAATTGACGACTTTGGAACGGGCTTCTCATCCCTAAATCATCTCCGAAATGTCGCGGCATCGGCTATCAAGATAGATAAAAGCTATATCGAGAATATCACAACCAGCGAAAAGGACTTCTCTATCGTAAAGGGCGTCATCGAACTAGGTCACGCACTCTCTTTTTCAGTCGTAGCTGAAGGCGTGGAAGATAAGGAAACTCTCAAATCGTTAGATAACCTAGGTTGCGATGAGATCCAAGGATTTCTCCTTGGCTATCCAATGCCCCTAAATGATCTCTTGACGTGGCTAGATCAAAATACATACTCAGATTGTGGCATGACCTTTCACAAAGACCTTAAACCATAAGAGTCCATTGCAAACTTGAAGTCTCGGCATGAAAATGATTTAACTACCAGTCGATGACCTACTCCAACGAACCCTATAGGCTTTAACGCATTCAGGATAAAATAAACTGCCAACCTAGACGAACCCGGCACTAGAACCCGGCACTAGCACTAGATAGCTCTCCTGTAAGATATCAACGAGCAAAGCCAAAGACCAAGTGCTGCCCCTTCTGGTACCTCTACAACAACCTAAAATCATCTAACGGCATCCCACTCGCCGCCAATGAGTTCCACCCTTTGCGAAATAGCTATTGAGGCGGAAAGATTCCAGCACGACCCAGTAGTGCAGGCACTGGGCGACCCATCTTCTGTGATAACCACTCCGAGATTTCAATAGCAGCTCCAAGGTCTACCCCAGTAGAGATTCCGGAACGCTCAAGCATAAAGCACAGATCTTCTGTCGGGATATTACCAGTTGCTCGAGGTGCAAAGGGGCAACCACCAATTCCCCCAAGCGATGAATCCAATGCATCCACACCCGCTATAACCGCAGCATAGGCACTAGCCAACCCAGTATTTCTGGTGTTATGGAAGTGACACCTAATCTTTAGGTCACTAGGTAGCAACTCTTTGGCGAGCGCCACTCGCTCTTCAACCATCGGTGGAACTGCTACACCGATGGTATCGGCGATAGCCACCTCGTCAATCTCTAGTTCCGCAATGGCCGACAATACGCTAGAAAATCTATCGATGCTAACTTCGCCCTCATAAGGACATCCAAAAGCCGCCGAGAGAGAAACCGTCAATGAAAGTCCATTCGCCGCTGCTCGAGGGGCTATCCTATAAAGCGCCTCGAGGTTCTCAGCGACAGACATACCTTGATTTTTCTGCGAGAAAGTCTCAGTCACAACCACCACATAATTGATCTCTCGGACCCTCGTCATCAGTGCACGATCGAGACCGCGCTCATTTAGGACGAGCCCAATAGCACCTTGCATGGCACGCTCGGAGAGACTGCGAAGAACCTCGTCTCCATCAGCCATCTGAGGTACTCGCTTAGGATTTACAAAACTGGCAACCTCAATGCGGTTTAGCCCTGCATCAATGGCGGACTCGATCAGAAAGAGTTTTTCGCTGTTATTAAAATTTACAGCCTCATTCTGCAGTCCATCCCGAGGGGACACTTCGACTATCTCAACGCTTCTTGGTAACAAACTACTCACAAAGCCACCTTCTAACAGAATTCCAAAAGATCAAATACAAAACTACCGACTCGAGCCTGAAACGACTCCGGTGTATAGATATCGACCAAGACTTCTTAATCTATCACCACCAGGCGCCATGGCCAATGTGATTTACCATAAAACGCAACCGTAGCCACAATCCAACAATCTGTGCGTAGCAGCCCTAGTGGGGGCGCTAACAAGTGATATCGAAGCCAGCGTCGAGTCAAATCTAAGCCACGGCACTATAAAGAGTAAGTCGCTCTGCATCTAATCGGGAAACAAAATACAAACTCTATTTCACCCATTGAAATACAAACCAAACGTCTAAATGTAAAAATTAGCACGCAACACCGCCATTTAAATCCATGCGATTATGTCAAAGCCTGGTAGCACCCCTGACCCTTAAATATTGCAGCAATTTGCAAAATACAATCTAACATTTCTGTAATATATAGATTTAGTATGTAAATTAATGAAACAAAAAAGCGACGATTAAGAGGGAACTGGCTTTGACCGGGGCAAATTTATAAACAATCACTTGTTTGTTTAAAGGTTCTATCAAATAATGGAATTGGAGTACCTCCACATTTTCTAAAGACGAAGAGGACCCGCGTGACTGCCGTAGTACCATTTATAGGATTTCAGATTGCCTTAGAACTCTTACTCCTGATCATCGGCCTTAGCCTTCTAATTAAATTGGCTTGCCAGAGACGAAGGGCAGCGCGACAATTAGATTCCCCGAAGGCGTCTTGTGAGGATGACATTCCACCTCCAAAGAGCGATAATTTATTCTCTGAACCCCCGAAACTACCAAGGCTTCTACTAGATCCAAAAAATAGCGAGATCGACGAGTCCACCTCTCAGTTTACCAATTTGGCAGATATCATTTCATCTCTGCCAAATGATAACAACGAGTCGGCAGCTAAGATTGAACTCTAAATACTAAGGCATGAGTGCATGGCTCTTTCGCCATGTTCCATTTTGGTAGTTTGGCCGATTTGAGCTGGAAAGATTTAATATTATCGACTATTTTGGCAATTGGTCTGCATTCAAATCATCTTTGGGCCATAGTTAACAAAAAAAACGACCAAAGCCTCCAGAATCCAGCTAGATACAGTGTCGTTCATAAGCTAAGGTTGTTTCGGCCAGACGCTAGAGTTGTTTCTGCCAGAAACTAGATGGAATATCAGACCCCGAAGAGGTCTAGATATGAAGTCCATCTATCGTTATGACTACAAAGTCAAATCGAAAGAATGAGAAGCTACGCCATGTCCGACACCTTTAACGCATCCTCAGAGCGGTTGTTACAACTATTACGTAATCCATATGGAACCAAATGGAATCGATACGAAGATGACGTTATCCCAATGTGGATCGCCGATATGGATTTCGGATCCGCTCAGCCTGTAGTGGATGCAATCTCAAAGGCGGCTGGTGGATTTGGCTTGGGCTATTCCAGACAAGAGGTATACGACGACACAATTGGGGCATTTCAGGGTCGTTACCTCGATCAATTCTCATGCGAGGTCGACCCATCGTTAGCACTGCTCACCACTGACGTAGTGCAATCGATTTACTTCGCTATCTCCCTCTTTAGCGAAGCTGGCGACAGCGTAATCATCCAAAGTCCCATCTACCCTCCATTCATGCATGCTACTAAAGAGTTGGATCGCCAAGTCGCCTTCAACCCCCTAGTTGAATCCAATGACACTATGCAGTTCAACTTCGAACAGCTAGACGAAATTGCTTCGGATCCAAAAGCTAAAATTCTCCTGCTTTGTAACCCTCATAATCCAAGCGGTCGAGTTATGACTGAAGTAGAGATCAGGGCCACCTTGGAGATCGCTAGTCGCCATAATTTATTAATTGTGGCAGATGAGATCCACGGAGAAATCACCTACCCTAGGCGTTCACACCTCCCAATTGCTAAATTTGTCGACGACTATGACGTCTCATTGATAACACTGACTTCGGCGTCGAAAGCCTTCAACCTTGCTGGCTTGCGATGCGCAGTTGCAGGCTTTTCATCTATGGCACTCAAGAGCCGCTTTGAGAAGATCTCATTTCATATGCGGGGAGCCATCTCTAATTTAGGAATGGTTGGAACCACAGTGGCTTGGCGCGAATGCGACGCCTGGCAAGACGAAGTTATGGGGCAGTTAGAAAAGAATCGTCAAACGATCAGCGATTTTATAAACCATCACGATCTACCCATTGGCTACTCAATGCCTGAGGGAACATATCTGGCCTGGCTCAACTTCGAAAATTCTAGCTTAGGAGATGATCCAGCCAGTATCATCCTACAAAAAGCAAAGGTGGCCCTAAGCTCAGGCTCTGATTTCGGACCAGAGTCATCGACCTTTGCGCGTTTAAATTTCGCGACCTCAAGTCAAAACCTACTAAGAGCCCTTGAGGCTATTGGTGAGGCAATTACCAAGTAAGTCAAATGATGAGCCCACTACAACCCTAGCCAAAGTGAGACGGAAGGCAGCGTAAAGGTTAGGTGTCATAAGCCAACTCCTTTGGCCAACTTATTTAGCGTGATGAAGATCTCATAGCTGGACATGAAGTCACACCTGAAAGCCATAGATCTAGTGAAGCACATGCGCTAGAGATAATCCAAGGGGTCTCCATATTGCCATAACAACGCTCTCGTCGTATTTTGTCATCTTCAAAAACTGTTCTAAAGACGGCGAACCCTCCGCAATTGTTAAAAATGTCGCATTAGATCGACTTGAGACTTGTAATTAAATAATGATTACATGCTTGTAATTTGTCCGCTATCGTATGGGCGTAGGCGAAGAACCGTCAATATCTAAGCGTTACCAACTGATCTCGGGTATCTTGAACGAACGTCAGCGTCGGCTGTATTTGGCAGCGGAGGCTCAGGTGCTCGGTTATGGTGGGGTCTCTTTAGTATCACGAGCAACGAATATTTCACGTCCGGCTGATCTATACAGGACTCAAGGAGCTTGCGGGGCTGGATCTTTCCAAGGGAAAGCAAGACGACCGTATTAGACGACCAGGTGGCGGTCGCAAAAGAACAGTTCTAGTTGATGATACGCTGCCAGGCGATCTAGAACCACTCCTTGAGTCAACAACTATCGGTGATCCCCAATCGCCGCTTCGATGAACCACCAAGGCCACCAGACCACTAGCAGATGAGTTCAGGGCTCAGGGCCACCAGACAAGCCATTCTATAGTGGCCAACCTATTGCACGAACGCAACTACAGCCTGCAATCAAATCGTAAGAATCTAGAAGGTCCCCAACACGCTGATCGTAATGCACAGTTTGAATTCATAGCGTCTTGTGCAAAAACTCTTTTAGATGAAGGTGAACCTGTCATATCGGTAGACGCCAAGAAGAAAGAACTAACTGGTGTATTTGCTAACAGCGGTAAAACATGGAGACCAAAGGGTGAAGCTGAAGAAGTCCTGGTAAATGATTTTATCGATCCATCCCTTGGCAGGACCAATCCTTACGGTGTCTATGACATCGGTCGCAATAAAGGCTGGGTGAGCGTCGGGATAGACCACGATACCGCAAGCTTTGCAACAGAGTCTATTCTTCGGTGGTGGCGGAAGATGGGATCTCTGGCATATCCAGCTACCACCAAAGTCATGATCACAGCTGACGGCGGAGGTAGCAACGAAAGCAGGATTCGCCTTTGGAAACTGGAACTTTAAAAGCTCTCAAACGAAATTGGTATACCAATTTCGTTTTGTCATCTACCACCTGGAACTTCAAAGTGGAACAAGATTGAACATAAGATGTTCTCATACATCACAATGAACTGGCGAGCAAGACCTCTTGTCTCGCATGAGGTAATCATCAACTCAATTGCTAACGCGAAAACAACGACCGGACTCAAAATCAACGCTGAACTTGACGCCAACAGTTACCCTCTTGGGGTAAAGGTCAGTGACGAAGAGCTGCGTCAGATAAATATCGATCGGGCTGAGTTTCATGGTGAAAGGAATTACACCATCTCTCCGCAGGACCAATCACCTTGACAAGATTATTTCGTTACGGGGCCTTGCGTTTAATTGCAGAGTTCGAAGATTCGCTTACCAGATAAAGCGTGGTGTTCAAGCACGCGGTATCGATTCCCTTTGGAAATCCCTTGTGAAATCGCTACAAGCCTCCATGAAGTAAGGTGTCTTCGCCTGAAATGATATTCGAAATGGTTCACACCCGTCTTTCTACTATTGGCTCCGCCAACTTCATTTGAACCAACGGGAGCGCAATCGGTTTCCGTGAGGGAGGGGTCAAGCGACCTAATTCTTTCTCGGTCTACCTGATTTACCTCTTGGGAGTTTCTGGTTTTCTATGTACTTCTTCACTTCCTCTAATGGGGCTCCACCACAAGACACTATCGACTAGGAGGGCGACCAAAAGTGCTCCCCCCACAAAGCCTCTCGGACTTCCGGCCAGTTCTTTGCCCTTACTCTCATGGCGATAAGTGTCTTCATGGACATCACCAGTCTCGACAGGGCAACTTTAGCTGCGTTGGTGATCAGTAGGTGGGTAGGTGATCAGTAGGTGGGTAGGTGATCAGTAGCTGCGTTGGTGATCAGTAGGTGGGCATGATCGCCGTCTGTCTCAAAAGCATCAAGGGTGGAATCGAAACGAGTACACACCTCAAGAATCGCAGATCTGATCTCGTCACTAACTCTCTCGGTTATGACATTACGTCGATATTTAGGTACCAAGACGATGTGTGCATGTAATTGATATACCACATGCCTTCCATTGCGCCAATCATCGTCATGTAGTGAAATATAGTCCTTAGTAGATAATGCTATATTAGTTATCAAATGGCTAGTAAAAGCGCAGAGTATACAACAGCTATCGTGTCCGTCACTCTGACAGGGGCCTCTTATCGTCTAGCCCATGACTCGTGCCATGGGGCAGCATTGTTATGGAACCAAGCGGTCAATTGGGTCCATGGCGAATGGAAAGCCAAGCGCTCTCCTAATAAGTACGACATTCAAGGGTTTCTCAACTCGATACCTCGCCAAGACCGTCCATTACACGCCCATACCACTTTAGACAATCGCTCACGATCTCTCAGAGGCCATAACCACAGCTAGGGTAAACCGCATGCAGGGTATGAAGATCCGATCTCCTTGGCGTAAGAAGAACTACCGGCCTCTATCGTTCTCGAAGAACTCTGGCTGGCGTATCTCCAAAGGTCAACTCCACCTGTCACTAGGTAGGGGCCGTCCGCGTATAGATCTTTCTATTCCCACCGTTTTAGATTCTGCAACTGGCGAAGAGGTTGACCCTGGGCTATGGGGTGAGATTCAACTGTGCTGGGATCGAGATAAAAGACGATTCAGTCTGCATATCCCTTATGAGACTCTCCGAGAAGTCTCGGTGGGTGATGCTTTGAGTGCCATCGACGAAGGAATCATCAACTCTATGGCGCTAGCTACTTGGGTAGATGACAAGACCATAGACGTAACGATTATCAATGGACGCGAAGCTCCAGCTATCAAACGACAAAGAAACAAGGCCGTCGGTCAACTACAGCACAAGATCAGCAAGTGCAAGAATGGATCTAAGAAGCATAAAAGGCTGGTAACTGCGAAGAAGAAGATCAACTCCAAAGCAAAGCTATCGCTTCGTGACTTTGATCATCAGGTTTCCAACAAGGCGGCCAATCACGTCATTAGCCACAACACCGCCAGAGTTATAGTTGGTGACGTGAGGGGTATTGAGAAGGAGACCAAGTCCAAGCGGCGCATGGGCCGCCACGGTCGTCAACAACTCTCCCAGTGGTCAAGGGGTCGACAGGAACGCTACCTCAAAGACAAGACCGGATTAGACCTAGATTTCCTGAACGAATCAGGTTCAACCAAGACCTGTCCAGCGTGCTTGACACGCAATCGACCATCAGGTCGGCCCTACCGATGCAAGAACCCTATTTGTGGTTTTACTTGTCATCGAGACGCTGTAGGAGCGATCAATATCCTCCAGAAGGCGTTATGCGGGGAATACACTCCAATTGGACCGGACATAAAAGTCCGAGTCACGTATCTCCGGGCTGTCGAGCGCTGGTCACTTGATCAACGTGAAGCACACCCCAAGGTGCAGTGCCGCAAGGCCAGAGCCCGAAGTAGTGCCCAGAACCGGGCCTTGTCTGAGGCAACTCAGATTAGCAAGCCGAAGCTAGCAAACTCATCCACCAGTACCGATTCATCGGTACCAGACCAGTTGGTCGTGGTGGCGTGACGGGAGCGATGCTTGGTAACCCCAACCAAACGGCGGAGCCAGAAGCCCCGTCCGTAAGGGCGGGGAGGTTCACTAATTACTCCAAGAAGTTGGCGGAGATTACCACTGACGACCTCTTAACGTGACTTTAGAGACTTCTCAACTTCGTCTCTGTATTTCATATGGCTCTGTCCCAATCCGATCAAAACTACGCCAACCATGGTCTCTTCTTGGAAGTAGCCCATTGCTACTTCGGTATCGATATCACCTTCCAGAATCCGAATTTGACTAGGGTCCACGACTAATCCGGGAATTCCAAAAGACTGAATCCTAAGATCAAACTGATCGGACCAAAATGCCGGCATCGGTTTAAATGACGTTGGAATGGTTCCCGATGTCAAAAGGCTTACCATTGCCTTACCGAGATAGCGACCGGAGTCCACCGCAATTCCCCAATGTTCGATTCGACGTGGAACCTCATCGAAAGCTAAATTTGGAAAGCGAGCCACATCTCCAACCGCAAAGTTCGCTCCACCATGGCCAAAGCGTAAGGTCTCATCACAGAGAACACCGTTACCCAAATCAAGGCCATTCTGCTGCATCCATTCCACATTTGGTATCGAACCGATCGCTTCTATAACCAGATCCGCCCTAATAATAGTACCGTCATCGCAATAAAGGGTAAAACCATCGGATCCACTCTCGATCTCTAGCGGGAGGCGACCAAGACAAAGCTCCACTCCTCTTTCTCGATGATGACGTCCTATAGCTCCTCCCAAAACGTTGCCCAACGGCCTTTGCATCAACACCTCTTCGGGTGCGACTATAGTTACCATATGGCCCAAATTAGTAAGGGTACCAGCCAATTCAGCACCAATAAATCCTGCACCAATAATTGCTATTCGCATTCCAGCTCGGATCAAAGCACCTTTTATAGCTTCCAAATCGTCAAAACTCCGAAGGGAAAATATGCCATTCTTGGGTTTTGGAATCGCCAGAGCACGACTGCGCAAACCTGTAGCAACTACAAGACCATCAAACTCTATGAGAGTATCATCCTCAAGGATTACCGTCTTTTCCTCTAATTGCAACGCTCGTGCCCCAACGCCCAAAATCATCTTGTATGAATCCGGCTTGGTCGAAGAACGAAGTTTGATCGCATCAAACCCTTCTGACGATGAAAGTGCCTCTTTCGAGAGTGGGGGCCGATTGTAAGGTGGATGCCTTTCGTCACCGATCAAGATCACCTCACCCGAATATCCAGCCCGCAAAATTGAATCCACCGAGCGAAGCCCAGCAAGCGAAGCTCCGACAACGACGACCCTTGATCTTTCCAATGACGTCAATCCTCTATCTCGATTGCTTGCATTGGGCATACATCTATCGCCTCTTCGATCGAGTCGCGAAGATCCTCATCGAGCTCACCTGAGACATAAGTACCTTTCGCGACGTCCCTAAAGGTCAATTCGCCTCTCGAATTAAGGGCAAAGACATCTGGAGCCGCAAAGACACACTGACCATGATCCGAACACTTATCAAGATCGACTGTTACCTTCATTATTCTTATTCTCCCTATCTTTATAGATCCACCCAAGAAGGGCAATCTTCTCTAACTAATTCAAAAACTAAGGTGCCAAGATGCATATGACTTTGAATCGTCAACTTCTCTTATGAAAATTATCGACATAACCTGGTAAATCAATAGTAATTTGCTCAAAATTGCCTCCTGAGGACTATGGCTTGTGGCAATGACCCACCTTTTCCAATATGGCCCAATGGCAATACCGTCAAACCAGAAACCAAGGCTCCACAATCCTAAAAGATGGTTGACTTATTTAGCCAATGCCTCATCTTGGGCGATGGGCTAAGCACTTCACCACTTAGGACAACTTTCCTACTTGCTAGCTATTTCTAACTTTTACCACCTTGGACTGAACCGCAACCCACAATGCCATCACCCACGCGCTATCGCCCGTAATTGCTGTACGTAGAGGACTCACACAAAGATCGCACGTGTATAAGCACTTCTAATAATTATCAAGGACTTATACACTTAACACTCATAAATTTTACGCCCGATAACGGTAGCCATCTCAGATCAATAATCGCATCCATCATTGACGTCCCTAATCATATTCGAGAAATCGCATCTAATTGATTTTGTATAAACCTCAAAACCACCATAAAGATCTGTCAGCGAATTAGGAGAGAAGCTCCCGGCTGGCAAAATTCGCTCGCAAATTAAATTAATTATCATTACCTAAAATAAAGACGGCATTAAACCAGTTAAGATTAAATATAAATGAGAATTTTCCTATAATTCATCGCTCCTATGCAGCCAGTCCATAGAACCAAGAGAATCTATCCAGTTCCAATTCACGAAGACTTATTAGAATCCATGCTACTCAAGCACAGGAATATCGACTTAGACCAATAGATTGATCTGATGGCTAATAGTGCCACCTTAGAAAGTTCCAGTGAACCAGTCTTACTCCCACTTGCGCATTAAGTAACCTAGGCTACCACTGCCTTTTCAGATGCATCATCCTAAGTAAGCTCCCAACGACAACCTCCAGTAAAAAAAATGGGTCACTAAAGTAGTTCCAATAAATCCTTATTATGGTTTGACTGAAAGATAGACACAACGCATTCTCGTATCTGGGATCTTTAAATGATAAATCCCAATCTTAAAACTCCCCTAATAAGTTGGTGACTAATTGAGCGAGCTAGAAATATTCAAGTCGATGATCGAGATTTTAGGAACGGAATAGTTTGTATCGATTCGAACGATGGCTCAAAACTGCTCTCGTTTTTTAAAGATAAAGCCCAAATTCACCCTCGAGATATTTTATTAGATGTAGCCACCACTCTGTCTCGGATCCAATAACTTACTAAAATAAGAACTATCGAAAGATAACACTTTTCAATGGATAATCCGTTGTAGCATAAGCAATGACCTGGGAACTATAACTGCTTATAGCTGGAATATTATAGCTCTGAACCCCAACTCGAAAAGACAATAGAAACACGTAGGATTTTAAATGAAGTCACTAATGGGTTCACGGAAAAAGTTAATATTACTCTACGTGACTAATAATATCTCGTAACCGCCAAAGACAAAAATTAATGGGGATTAGTTCTCAGAGGAAGTTCAAATGAGAAAAATTAAACTAAACGCAAAGATAGCAAGTGGTCTTACAGTTTTGGCGATAAGCGGTGGATGGCTAGCAGGTGCAACACTTGGAACCCCAGCGGTATCATCTGCGAGCACAACCCCATCTACATCGATACCTGCGGCTCTCTCTTCATTCACAACGACGAGCCCAAGTGGTGGACACCATGGTGGTCTTATGAGAGCTGTTGCTGGAGATCATCTCTTGAAAACTGCAGCTAGTGACCTAAAGACAACTACATCTGCTCTCAAAGCAGACTTGCAAGCTGGAAAGACCCTAGCCGCAGTAGCAACGGCAGCTAATATCTCTCCATCTACCTTGATCTCAGAGTTGGTAACTAGTGCTACAGCAAATATCAACTCCGCTGTAACCGCTGGAAAGATAACCTCTACTCAAGCCACTCAGATCCTGTCTCATCTAAATACAGCTATCACCAACTTCGTCAATAACCCACGTCCCGCTGGTGGCCCTGGCTTCGGTGGTCTTGGTGGACCCAGCTATGCTCAAGGTGGAGCCACCAGTGCCTACCCAGCATCGCAGGCTATCTAAGTGCTCAAGTAGACTCAACACACCCAAGCGATAATCCCAAATCGGACCAATGAGTCTTCTTGCTTGGTCTGGCTGACTATAAAGAGTGATTGAACGTTATATGAATATCGAAGCTGTCCATATAACGCCTTTGCAAAAGCCCATCAACTTGCATCTTCTAGGGCTTTTGAACTCCCAACTTCAACTTAAGCGACACCAACCTAAACGTAGATGGCTCTTAATCGGCTGACCTACACAGGGATGCTCTTTAACCCTTCCTCTCACGGAGTTCTTTGGCCCAGAGCTTTGACTCACTGAATGACACTGCAAGCCAATCATGAGATCCAAAAGGTGCACGATAGAGATGAACTTTTAAGGGCTCTCCTAACCCTCATGTGGGTCGCCAAGACCCCATAACCGATAAGTAACGCCTGTACGATAAGAACTTTTGGGTCTTTAAAAGCATTGAATGAAACGTGCACGGTTTGTGACCTCTAAATTTGAAGTTACTAACACACAGATTTAGGAGATCTAACCGTGCACGCTAACTCTCTAGTCAAGCAGTTGCTTGACGTTAAAGGTGTCATTGTCAACGATTTTTTATCTCAGTGCGACATGAAGTCACCGAATTTAACTGTTCCGAAAGGAGGAACCTGTCATTCAGCTGACAAGCCCACCGACACATGCGAGAGGAGTAATTCTCTGGTGTGGAGCTGTCGGAAAAGTACCCGCGGGAAATCTCATAGGCCAAACCGTGAGGTGAAGCCGACACTGCCAGCAACAAGGCCCTAAGGGGCGAGGGCTAGCTGCAATACCGTTCAGTTAGCGTTACAAGCGTGTAATACGTGCTTATCCCACGTGCTGGATGGGTAAAGCCGGTTACAGACCGCCGGTTGTCGGATTTAGTATCGGTCGGAGTATTGACCCGGGTCTTTCCCGCCGATCTCGTTGATAAGGTGATCGCTGCTGCAGGCCGTACCGAGCAGCGCAAACGAACTTTGCCAGCTCGGGTTATGGCCTACTTCGCCATCGGGATGGCGCTTTATTCCGATGGCTCTTATGAAGAGGTGATGGCCTAGCTGACCGACGGTCTTTCTTGGGCGACCGGATGGGATGAGACCTGGCAAGCGCCATCGAAGTCCGCGATCTTCCAAGCCCAGGCTCGCCTTGGCGCCCAGCCCCTTCGCGAACTCTTTTCGAAGGTAGCTGTTCCACTGGCGCCCAATGATGCCAAGGGTGCCTTCTTGGCAAATCGGCGGATAGTCGCCATCGATGGTACCTGTATCGAGGTCGCCGATACCCAGGAGAACTCCCAGTATTTCGGCCGAGCTCATGTGAGCAGAGGTGAGCGGGCTGCCTTTCCCCAAGCTCGGATAGTGGCTCTTGCCGAGCGTGGAAGCCACGCAGTCTTCGAAGCTGTCGTTGGTTCTTATTCCATTGGGGAGATAGAGCTCTCCAGAGAGCTTGTCAGTCGGCTTAGCCCGGGAATGCTCGTACTTGCCGATAGTTGCTTCTACGGGTTTCACCTCTAGACCCAGGCGGCTGCTCCGGAGCGGATCTTGCCTGGCGAGTGGGATCCTCCCTGAAACCCCGCTACTTAGAGACCCTCGCCGACGGATCATGGTTGGCCGAGGTAAGGCCATCGGATAACCAAGGACGAAGAGCGCAGCCGGCAGTGGTGAGGGTAATCGACTACAGCATCGACGATGGACGTAAGAACCCCGAGTCCTATCGCTTGCTTACCACCATTCTTGATCAGACGGTCGCCAGCGCAACCGAACTCGCTCTGGCCTATGCGAAGCGCTGGGAGATCGGCTCTGTCTTTGACGAGCTAAAAACCCACCAGCGCGGTCCGCGGATGGTGTTGCGTTCCAAGTCTCCCGAACTTGTAGAACAAGAGATCTGGGGACACCTTTGCTGTCACTACGCGATTCGCACCATGATGTACGAAGCCGCAGCTCACGCAAACAAGGAGCCCGAGAGGATATCTTTTATCACAGCGCTGCGTATAGCACGCCGATCTTTGGCCCAACAGGGCGCCTTTTCCCCCTCACGACCCTGAGGGTAACGCACATCTCTGGACGTGGGCAATCACTGCACTTCTTCGGAGGCTGAATCCACTTCGCCGCAGAAGATCCAATCCCCGGGTAATCAAGCGCAAGATGCCTAAATGGCAAGTGAAGCGTTCCCATCATGCCGACTGGCCCCAACACAGCGGTCCGCCACGCGCGACAATCCGACCACCTAGCTGAACGGTATTGGGGCTAGTTGGGTATGAGCAACATTTGTGAAGTGCTGGTTAAAGATCGTTATTACAAACAAGCCAAAGTTGCTGATGAGCTTGGACCAAAAGCTACCTGCGACGGTCGCATCTTTTAAGATTGGATGCGCGCTGACAATAACTCCCACCGGTGAAAAGGCAGGCCCTAACCCCAACGTATGTTATTTCAGTGGAACATTTCTCAGCCCTTCTTTCGCAGATTTCCCGAAAAATCGCCCCAATTGGTCCCTTTTGAGGGGATTTTGGGCGATTTTCGGCTTGTGTGATTTATAGATGCCCTGGTAGATGGGTATTAGGTCTTTTTGGGTCGCGAATGTAGTGTCCTAATTTTTGAGTAGTTTTGATTATGACTTGCATTAGCTCTGACATGGTGCTATTGTCTTGTTGTGTTTATCCGTGAAACTCCAACAGTTAATAAAAAGACCGGCGTTAGCTACAGTAAGTACCAACTCGTTGAGTCCTACCGCTGTGAAAAAGGTCCCCGTCAACGTATAGTAATGACCTTGACCGAACTGGACCTGGATAAGTCATTGTGGCCAGCTCTGGCCAATGCAATTGCCAATGCTATTACCTAGGACTCTCTGGAGTAACCTCACTCTTTGAATCAGATCCTATTATTGCCAGATACGTCGATCTAGCAATCACTAAGTATGCAATTCGTTCCGAAGTTGCAGCCGCTAAAGAAACAAGAGCTACTGAGGCTGACCTTGAGATGGTAGATCTCTCTAGTGCTAAGACTATCAATAGTAGAAGTATCGGTCCAGAACTCATAGGAAACTCGTTCTATGAAGCTCTTAGCTTCGATAAGATCCTAGAGAGTGCAGGTCTATCGGGTGAATCTCTTGGCATTGCCAAGGCAACGATAATAGCTCGTCTTATTCATCCTGGATCTGATCGAAAGACGTATTCGTATATCAACTCCAACTCTTCATTACCTGAGATATGTGGTATCGATCTCTCTAAGTTTCACAAGGATAAGGTCTATGCAATTGCAGATAAGCTCTATGACGCTAAAGGCGTCATAGAGCCAGCACTCTATAGAGCTAGCTCTGATCTCTTTAGGACGAATACCAGGCTCTTTCTCTTTGATCTAACCAACACCTACTTCGAAGGTTCTACTAAGGGGAACTCCCTAGCTAAACATGGACATTCCAAAGAGAAGCGTTTTGATTGCACATTAGTTTCTCTGGCACTACTTGTTGATCACAGGGGACTACCCATCTACTCAGAGATACATGAGGGCAATACCTCTGAGCCTAGAACTCTCATTAGCGTACTTGATGCCTTGGAGTCTCTATCGGATGGATCTCTCTTTGGGGATGTTGTTCCTACCATTGTGATGGATAGGGGAATTGCTACCAAGGCAAACCTAGAACTTCTTATTAAGCGCAATCTCAACTACGTAGTAATTGAGAGAGCTAACAAAAAGAGCCTCTATCGAAGCCATTTCATGGAGATGGAAGGCTTCACCGAGATCTACGATGCCCAAGGATCCCCAGTACTGGTGAAAAAGCTACAAGTGGAACCACAAAAGCCACACGGGCGAGTGAGAACACAAGTACAAGGACAAGTGAAAACACAAGTACAAGGACAAGTGCAAACGCTAGAAGAAGACACCGGCACTGACGACTATAACAGTAATGGTGCCACCGGCAAGAATGCCGGCGACAATAGAAGTGACAGCAGTAACGGCGATACCACCGACATTGGCAACGGCAGCAGCAGCAACGGCAGCAGCAACGGCAAGATCGCCAATTTCACCAGGAGCGACAGCAGCAACGACACCAAAATCATCAAGAGCGACAGTAGCACCGACACTGACGACTATATCCGTAATGGTGCCACCAGCAAGAATACCGGCAACAATATCAGCGACAGCACCGACACTGATACTAACGCCACCTCCACCTCCATCTCCTCCTCCATCTCCTCCTCTTCCACCAACAACAACACCACAACCGTGGTGTTGTGTCGTTCTTTGGGGAGATCCAAGAAGGAATCAGCGATCTCTAGTCAAGCTAATGAGAGATTCTTAGTAGATATCACTTCGTTGAGTACCTCAATCACAAAGGGTTCTATATCTAAGACCACAGTTGTCTCAGAGCGTATCGGACGCATCAAGGCCAAGTACCCAAGTATTGCTTCCAAATACGAGATATCCCTTGAATATCATCAAGACCATGGCAAGATCATCAAAAAGAGACGCTTTGACAAAGTAATCAATCTCACTATTACAGAAAAACCCACTAAAGCCAAAGATGATAATCTCCAAGGAGCCTACGTCATAGACACCAGCCATAGCGAGCTAGATGCAGGTGAGATCTGGAATATCTATACGACTCTCACTAAAGTAGAAGATGCCTTTAGATCCCTCAAGAGTGATCTTGGACTTCGACCGGTCTATCATCAACTAGCTAGCCGAACTGCTGCTCACCTTTTCATCTCAGTACTTGCCTATCACCTCCTTAGTGCTATTGAGCTGACCTTGAGGCAAAATAACGATAAGAGAAGATGGTCAACCATTAAAGAGCAACTCAACAGTCACCGCCGAGCCACCATAGTTCTTACATCAGATAAAGGCGTCGTCTATCACATCCGCACTAGTGGTGTTTCTGAGCCGGTTCACAAAGAGATCTACCGTCTCTTAGGAGTTAGTGATCCCCTTAAACGGATAAAGACGATTGCGACGCATTTGTAGTGTCCCAACCTAAAACCACATACTCAACTAGCTGGGAGAATAGGTTGATTTTCGGAAAGATGGGTCAGCCCGTATCCCAGCCCAAGCAATTGGGCAAGCCAAAGCTAAGGAAGGCCGATGGGGATGCGGGAATACCGATTGGTGGAATATTCAATTGGAGGCAAAGCGAAACACGCTCTTGTAAAGAGACGGATACACCTTGAGACATTACCTGTTGAGACATTACCTGGTGCGAAGCCAAGCAGACTTCTCCTTGGTCGCAGTTGTGAAATAGGCAGAGTTACGAGATGGTTCGTAGAACCTCATAGGCTAGGAAGGCAAACGAACATGGCTAACGCCACGTGTGGCCCTACTGACGAAACGCATTGGGAAAAGATCGATTGGTCGGAACTCAATAGTAACGTCAAGAGGCTGCAAGCCCGCATCGTAAAGGTTGTAAAACCGGGTTCCGAAAGGGGCCTTCATAAGGCTTGAGCCTAGTGCGATGAAAGTTACCAACTGGGTTCTTAGGGGGGGGCACGGCTCAGCAATGGGCCGCGCCTACCCGACGGAGATGAAATTGTTGTAGATGTCAAACTTGCACGATCCAAGCTCGCATGTCCACCGTGTTGTTGAATAAGCCGTAAATTCAAAACAAACTACCGCTACGACATCAGAACTTATCAACTCTCGCTGGAGACATCTTGACATGGGAATACGTCGTACTTGGATCTCTTGTGCCCTACGGAGACCGAAATGCCCCAATCATGGAGTAATCACTGAGTCAGTGCCATTTGGGTGACCGGTATCGTAAATCTCGCTTTGTCAACGGCCATTTGAAAATGCATGAATATGGCCATTTGGCATGAATGAATATAGCCACGAAAATTGCATACAGGATGACCGCCTAGCGTGACGGCCCACTCTCGGGTCTCCTGGACCCGAGAGTGGGCATGCAAAGGCGGTCTGGCTATCACTTTTTGAGAAAAAAGAAGAATGAAGGCCCTTATCTTGGGGCATTATGGATTTATCCAGTTCCTAATGCCGAGAAAGGGCCCAAAGTGAAGGATAGCAAAGAATCCATGGAAATTATTGAGGCTTACGATCTTTTTGGATCGTATAACGGAGCAGCGCAGTTCGTTGGCTGTTCTCCTAATACCCCTAAAGAAGTATGTTCAAGCAAGAAATGCCGGACAACTGATACGACAGGGTCAATATGAGAGGCGTCCTAAGGCCACCGATAAGTTCGCTGGCGTAATTGAGGAAGCCGTTGACAAGTCTAAGGCTAAGGTCCGGGCTAAGGCGATCCATGTCAGGCTGGTGGCGCTAGGTTATAACGGTTCAATTCGAAGCACTAGAAGAGCTGTAGCTACAGCCAAGGTCGCCTGGAGGAAATCTACGCAAAGAATCTTTTGGCCTTGGATTGCCGAGATGGGGAAATGGGCACAGTATGACTTTTCTTCATGGTCCTGTGATCGATGGGAAAAAGACCACACTCTTTCACTTCTATCTCCCTTTCTCTAAGGTGAGGATCGTTAAATGGATCCCGGATCAGTCACTGCCCAATGTGATTATGGCCTTAGATTACTGCTTTAGGTACATAGGGGGTATTCCGGCTTATGTACTCACCGACAACGCTAAGACTGCCGCGGTGAAGCATATCGCAGGGGTGGCTGTCATTAACCCCAAGATGGTCTCCTTCGCTAGTGCGTATGGCTTTAGTATCCAAACTTGCGTTGTCTATGATCCAGCATCAAAAGGTGGAGTAGAAGCTGCAGTTAGGGTGGCAAAAGAAGATATCTGCCCAAAAGACACCAACCTCGTTCAAAACTACAGGAACATCGCTGAACTTGAAGCTGCATGTGCCGCCTATACCACTTCTATCAACTCCGTTGTCCACTCAACCTCAGGCAAGATCCCATCAGTGGTACTTCAATCTGAGGCTATGACATTTCATAGCCTTCCTAAAGTGCCTTATCTCGGTGCTTATGGAGTGATGCGCAAGGTAGAGCCAAAGATGCCCATCGTTAGGTTCAACCACTGTGGTTACTCGGTACCAGCGAAATATCGTCGCGAAGTAGTCTATGTTCGCAGCGTTGGGGAAGAAGTGGTCATCGTAGCCCAGGAAGAAGCTGGTGGATATGTTAACGAAATAGCTCGCCATGCAAGAGGAGAAGCTTTCAGCTATGTCATTGACGATTCTCATAAGGAACCAGATCATCCCAATGGCCCACTTGTGAGGATGCCGATTCCGACCAATGAAACTCAGGCTAAGTTTCTTTCAATTACACCTGATGCTAGCCAATGGCTCATTAGGGCTTGTAATAGTGGAGCCAGCGGTATTGAAACCTCGATAGCAGATCTAGTGGGCTACGCCAATAATGAAGTCTCCTCTTCAATAATTGAGGAGTCACTTCGTCTTGGAGCCTTCAATCACTCGGTAATAGCTGATCTCTTGGTAATTCACAAAAGGTCAGCTCGTAGTGGAACTAAGGCCACTTCACCACAGAGTTCCAAACCACAGAGTTCTAATGGTGCATCTAGCTCACCACAGGGTCCCTATGGTGCATCTACTGACGCCTGGTCCAAACTTGCGGCGGTGTCATAATGGCCGATAATATAATCCAAGACGAGATCGAAGCTATGACCAAGCGTCTTAGGCTTCCTCATATTAGGCGGAGCTACTATGATTTAGCTCTTTCGGCCCGAGCACAGCGATGGGATCCCATGGAGATGATCCGGCTGCTATTGGAAATCGAGCTAAAAGGCAGAAATGCTTCTACGTTAGAGATTCGCCGCATAGCAGCGAATCTCCCCTCCAATCGAACCCTAGAGGGGTTTGACTCATCCATATCATCGATTCCAAATAGAACCATTATGGGATTGTCCAACTTGGAGTGGGTAAGACTAAAGAGAACTTACTGGTTCTTGGTCCTCCTGGAACGGGTAAGAGCTTTCTGGCGGAGGCACTTGCAAGTGCTGGAATCGAAGCAGGTTTCAGGGTAGCTTGGTACACCCCTGAAACTCTGTGTCGTTATATGGATATAGCTAAGGCCACTGACACCTTGGCGAAGATGATGCTCAAATTGATGAGAATGGATTTGATTGTCATTGACGACCTAGGAATACTTCCTATGAACTCTATGGAATCAGAGTCTCTCTATCGGGCGGTCGATGCTTGTTATGAGAAGACTTCAATGATTGTGACCTCGAATTACCCTATAGCGTCCTTCGACGAGATCATCACGCCTAGATCTCTCGCTGCAGCACTTGTTGATCGTCTGGCTCATCATGGCCATCTCATAGAAACCAAAGGAGACTCTATTCGCCTTAGCCAAGCTCTTTCGGGTAAAGGTGTGGTGCCACTATGAGCCAGAGACCAGCGTTAGATGATCCCTCCTATCACAACGATAGAGAGGCGTTAGATGATCCCTCTCTAAAGAAGTCCTGTCCTATCTGTGGAGGTCAATTTGTCTCAATCGGTCGACGCATCTATTGTTCGGCAACTTGTAAACATAGAGCCTATCGAAGACGCCATCAAGGATTGGTGAGCAATGCCATAGTTGGAATAAGTAAACCTCGTCGAAATATCAGTATCTATGAGTGTCCTTCTTGTGGAGTGCACGAACTCGGCATACAACGCTGTAGCGATTGTGGAGTCTTCATGACTCGCGTTGGCATTGGCGGGCTGTGCCCTCACTGCGACGAGCCTCTCGCAGTAGGCGAACTCATGGGAGAGATATAGAGATAACACTCTTAGAAACCCAGTAATAATCAAATAAGAGCCCAACCAAGGCCTAACATAGTCCTTGGTTGGGCTCTATCTATATAGGACTCTATCCGTGTAGTGCTCTATCTATATCGGCGACTATCAGGACGATTGATACATCCATTCGGTTTCTCGATTGATAGCTGCTGGTGCCCTACTGTCACCAGACTCGGAGAAATCTCCGTTCCTCATGAATCAAATGACCACACATGGATCTCACGCTTTAGACCCCACACTTTAGAGAACTAATGACGATATGTCTTAGCTCTTGACCAAAGAGAACCAACAAGGATAGCGAATCGTCACCATATAGACAAAGCCCACGGGATCCAACCCTTGTCGCGAATGTTCCACGATCTCATTGATTCGCCATGTCAACTGATTCGCCATGTCAACTTCATGCCCAAGAGCTGATGGGGCCAATTTGTTCGATTGCAAGCAAACCTATCGTCGCTCTATCGTCGCGCAACGGGCCATTGGGGTTCACGATGGGGCCTCTTGGTTGGGTTGGGTGATGGTCTATCGTCGCGCAACGGGCCATTGGGGTTCACGATGGGGCCTCTTGGTTGGGTTGGGTGATGGTCTATCGTCGCTCTATCGTCGCGTAACGGGCCATTGGGGTTCACGATGGGGCCTCTTGGTTGGGTTGGGTAACTTGCGGTGCCGTCAATACTCGCTAGATCTCTAGAATCTAGAATCTAGAACCTCCACCTATCCAGGAACGTAATGGGGGTTATTGAGTTGTGGACGATTGCTACGCAAACGAAAGTTGAAATGTGGAAAACGCTTCGCGTTTACGCATAATCCAACGATCTTCGCCCACAGGCTCAACAACCTGTAGCTACTACCCATAAAAAAGAATAATAAAGAGATCTTTTCCAAGTCGCCCTCAACGAAATCTCAACCCTATCTAAAAATCACACTGCGCCTCGATAGAGCACTTTCATCTAATCGACAATTAACTGCTCTTGGATGCAAGTTGGAGTAGTTAATAGACCTTTGCGACCAAAGGTTACATTATTTCACCTCCTCGACAAGAAATGCCCATAGAAGGACCGAATGAAATAGCTACTGTAATAGTAAAAAAAGCGGCCTCAGATAAACGCGAGCTGTGGTAAAATGTGCAAAAGTGATGGCCACTTGTATGCATTCTTCGTGTCCACCAACTTGCAGTTCTCAATGGCCAGTAACACGCTTCACGAGAGACTTTGAACATCTAGTTGCCGGCTCAACCGCAAAGATGGATAAAACAACAGTTACGAAGCTCACCCGGATTGCTCAGAAAACAGTTGGTACGATCTGTGAGAGAGTAGTAGCCAAAGAGATCGATCCAAAGCGACTAGAGAAGCTCTCAATAATAGAGGTAGATGAGATTGCCTATCGTAAACACCATAAGTACATAACCCAAGTTATTTAGAGCCCGTAACAGATCATGAAACTGGAAAGATCGTCTATGGAGCAGAAGGAAAAAGCGCTAAGAGTCTAGATGGGTTCTTATGTGAGCTTGGTTCGCAACGTTCCAAGCTCTCACACAAGTAGCAACAATGGACATGGGACCAGCTTTTGCTAAAGCTTTCGCTGATCGCACACCAGATACTTAGGTCGCAACCTCGATCCTTTTCATGTCGTTAAATTGGGCACTGAGGCCCTGGAGGAGGTAAGATGCGACCTATGGCGCCAACTGAGAAAACTTCCTACTCCAGATTACGCCCGTAGGTTTGTGAGTGCAAGATGGGCATTACTAAAGAATCCTGGTGATTTGACTCAACGCCAAAATGAGACTCTACGTCAAATAAAGTCAACCGCTGCAATACTTCTAAAGCCCTTAGAGATGAAAGAATCCCTAAGAGGGATATTCGGTAGTGGATTATCCAATGACGAAGTAGCTGAGTTCTTGGATTCCTGGTGTGCTCGTGCTTCACGATCACGGATACCTAGCTTTGTCAGATTGTCAAAGACAATTCGAACCCATAAAGATGGAATTATGGCTGCTATTGAGCCCCCTAGCTTGAAAAGGGTGTCTCCAACGGAAGGCTTGAGGGTCTAAACAATAAATTAGATCCGCCATTGCTAGATGCTATGGTCTTCACTCTGCAAAATCAACACTTGCTTTGGTGATGCTTTCATGCGGTCCGATTGATCTCAAGCTCCCCTACGAAAGGGTTGCTTGATCCACATCTATTTTAGGAGAGCCCTTTTAAGATCGCCAATGGGAAAAACTCGACCAACTCAATTATAAGGGAAAAGGCAAAGAGATACGTACCAAAAAACGACTTTGACGCCCATCAAAGAGTTGGGCCGCTACGTTCCAAGAGGTTCAAATGGCCCTTAGTGCCTTCATCTAAGATCGAACAATCCACACTCACCAAAATTTGCAACCCCGCTATCGTCGACCTCCATCGAAATGGAGATATGGCTCTAAAATCATAGGTAAGCGGTCGAAGGAAGAAAAACGTCGAGCCATAATCGTACGATTGGCGCAAATATCGAGCTCAGCGCCCCTGGGAAAATAAAGACTACCAAAAGTAGAATCGGTATCAAAAACTTTAGATTAGCCGTAATTGCAGCAAACTTATACTCACCTATAACGCGACGAAGAATAGCCGAACCATCAAGAGGCGGTATAGGAAGAATGTTGAATATAAAGTAAATAGCGTTTATTATGCCGAAATAAACCCAGAAATAGCCAATTAAGCTAGTGGTATTTATGGACCCACCCAGAATCGGAGTCGTACTGCCATAGGAGTTCGAAAAGACAAAGATTCTAAGAATGATCCCGGCTAATATCGAGAGAATCAAATTCGTAACTGGGCCCGCTAAAGAGACCACCAAGGATGAACGTCTTGGATTGCGCAAATTAGCGGCGTTTACGGGCACCGGCTTGGCGTATCCAATCGGGGTAAGCCCTAAAAGCATCAACATACCCGGTAGTATCAATGTACCAAATGGATCAATGTGAGCCAGTGGGTTTAGACGGAGGCGACCCGCTTTAGCTGCAGTATGATCGCCATAATAAAGAGCCACCAATCCATGCGAAATCTCGTGCAAGACAAGAGCGATGATCGCCGCAAGAAAATTTATACCTAAGTAGACATTCAAGATTCCTTTTGAGAGAGCAATAAATGCCACAAGGGCGATACCGGCATATATTAGAACTTTACGGTTCAACTAATTAGCTCCACGTCTACACATATTTGTTACCTATCAATGATATGCGAATTGTGGTAACTACAACTTTCGCCCTTGTAATTGAAGCTAGGCCTTATGGTTTGATGCGCAATCACGGCAATACCGAGTGGTAGGGATGGCCTCTAGCCGTTCGGTGGCAATCTCTCTATGGCAACTCTCACAGATGCCATAGTTATTCGAATCCAACTTGGTGAGTGCAACCTCCACCTCGGCAAGGGCAACCTCTAAATTAGCCAATTGTCCCTCGGCCTCAACCCGTTCAGCAATCACAACTGACGAGTCGGCAAAGTTAGGATCATAGCCACCATTAACCGTTGCGTCTTTGCCAAGTTCTTGTACCTTGGCCGTCAATATCTCACGCTCTTGGTTTAGAAACTCCTTGATTGACTTATTTTCAGCCTTAATTTCTTCCATGCTAAGATTATAGAGATCTTTCCCCCGATAGATAAACTACGCTCGCGGATGCGAAGCTCGATAGACCTCCAGCAACCTAGTTGGAGTTATATGGGTATAGATCTGAGTTGTGGTAATCGAAGAGTGACCAAGTAGTTCTTGCACACTTCTAATATCGGCTCCTCCTGCTACCATGTGAGTCGCGCAGCTATGGCGTAGGGTGTGAGGATGAATCGAAGTTCGAATGCCCGCTAAAAGTGCATATTTCTTCACTATCTGCCATAGCGCTTGACGCGAAATCCGCTTGGACCTAGAGGAGTAAAAGAGAGCCGAGGAGCGAGAATGGCCCTCCAAGTTCGAACGAGCTCCTTCGTAGATGTACCTCCTCAACATGGACACGCTAAGGGGAGTTAGAGGAACAATGCGGAACTTATCTCCCTTGCCGCGAACTCGAGCAAGTGCCTCTTCCAAATCCAGATCATCAACGTTGGCTCCTATTACCTCTGAAGCCCTAAGTCCTGAGCCATAGGCCAGTTCCAACATTGCTCGATCCCGAACTCCATAATCTGTACCAAGATTAATTACATCTAGGAGCGCTTCCACTTCGTGGATTTCCAATACCTCTGGGAAATATAGCGGAGCCTTTGGAACCTCCAACCCCTCAAGCGGAGAGAGATTGATCGCTCCGATGTTTAGGAGATACCGATAAAAACCCCTAGCGACTGAGATAAGCCTCACCAAGGAAGTGGTTGCTAAACGGCTGCCAAGTTGGTCAATGGCGATACCGATTACTCTAGAGTCCGCGCTCAAAAGGTTAGAGCCAAGATTTTCTAGAACCGCACTCAGATTCCCTAGATCCTGATAATATGCGTCTATAGTTGCATTAGCCCTCCCAAAGACAAGGCGCAACTCCTCCAAATATCCCTCAATATAACTTGTGGATTCCGTCACAGACGGCCCCCAAAACTACAGCACAAAAATAGAACCACAATCTTCTGATATCCAATTTTAACTAGAAGATAAAGCTATCAAATACCCAAAAATCTAGGTGCACAATACTTAGTCACTAGCCTAGCGAATAAAGTCAACCGAAGGACTCCCTAATGCCCAAGGTAAAAAACCATTCAATACAATGTATTTTAGCCAATGCATTTGGATCGGAAAAACCACACCAGATCAATCAATATTGGACCGATAAAAAAGGATAAACCTGAAGCTATCTATCAATTGGAGCTATTTCTTTATCGCTAATTATTTGGAGCTAGTTTGATGGATCCATAAGTACTTATGGATCCATCAAACTAGCTAGGAGTGCTACGACCACCACCAACTCCCCTCACAAGCAGAAGTAGCCCTGTCCCGAGTGGGTGATCACCCAAAGTGCAAAACCTCCCGAACATAGTTTAGAATCGCATTACAAAGGCGTCAAAAGCACAACCTACTTGGGCTAGGTCGTAAATTGTATCGTCGAGGAAGTTCAAAGGATATGAAAACCCAAGTAGTAAGGGGCGCCGCTTATGCTTTAGACCTCGAGATAACTGACCTTCTCTTAATTCCGGACTAAAGCGACCACAAATTAAACGAATTCGCAACAAATCGCCTTAAATCTAAAGTGATATCACAGGTTATGACACATAGACCAGGCCTGTGTCTATATTGTCGACGAGCGCCCTATGATCGGTCCATATTAGATTGAGCCGCACCCTCAATATCGTCTCTGCGTGCTCTGGTTCGTCGAGCTGCCACCTCAAGGCGGGCGATAAACTTCATTAGTCGCTCCCGAGCAGCATCCGCCTCCGGTGTAAGGCCGCTCAGTTCACAAATTCGCCAATTCCTAAGGACAACTGGAACTATGATTTGGTCGTAATGAAGGCTAAAGTCGTAAATACCCTCTTTTGCGATATTCTTAGAGTGCTCCGTAAACCCATCTATTCCAGTTCCAGGCATGGAAAAACTTCGGACTTGCCGTTCGATCGCCTCAAGCGTCTCGCTGGGATTTCGCTCCAGAGCAGCCAGGGTCAAGTCACGATAGAAAAGATGATGGAGATTCTCATCGCTAGCAACGCGAGCCATAATAGCAAAGCCAACTTCGTCTCCGATTAACTTACCCGTATTTCGGTGGGCCACCCTAGTTGCGAGCTCTTGAAGAGTAACGTATGCAATTGTGTCGACAGGAGAGACAGGTTCCGGTACGATACCATTCGACACTTGGTTCATTCGACTACGTTCCAGGGTAATTGGATCAATCAAACGAGTGACCGTCAAATAGTCACGAATTACGATGGAGTGACGGTGCTCCTCGGCTGTCCATCGACGAGCCCAGGCTCCCCAGCTATCATCACTTCCGAAAGCCGCAAGCAAGGCATTGAAATAATACGGAAGGTTGTCCTCTGTAAGTAAGTTGACAAAGAGTGCACTTCTTGTTCCCGGACTAATGGTCGAAGAAGAACTGTCCCACTCCTCCCCAGCCACAAAGTCACGACCTCTAGACCATGGTACCAATTCATGAGGAAACCACTCCTTGGACATTCCGAGATGCTTTGTCATAAGCGACCCTACGGTCGGCTCAAGTTCCTTTAAAAAACCCTCGAAATTCATTATCCCAAACTACCGTACATGGGCGAATTACAATCCTATTAATCAATAAAGTCTTATGATTATATTCACACCAGGGTTACATTAAATTGCTGGAATGATCCGATATCGTTAGATGGAAAATTAACCCACGTACCCTTCATTGAAAAAACCACCGATAGCGAACTGACTAGCGCTGCCGATGGATCGATTTGGAGGACCATCGAAATAAATAATTCACCACCAGCCAATAAGGATCTTTACACACAATTGCCCCTAACCCATAAAAAGCTCGGCGCGCCTCCTTGTTCCAGACAATCCCACACCAATGGATACAGCTTCCAAGGTACCTATTCCCTAAAAACTCATAAGTCTGTCAAAAGTAATCGACCATAAATACGCTTGCCTATCCGCATATAACTGGACAAATAACAACGTTATTGGACCAAAGGCAAAACATTTATCCCAATTGAAAACCAGTATCCAATAGAGGTTCGATAGCAAACTTTGCCTACATGGCCAGAGAATCCCAACCATAACTAGCTAATATGAAGCAAATTGAAAACCATAGTCGAAGGACCTCCAAGGAAACTGCAGATCTATCTCCTACTGACACCGAAGCAGGCTGGATGATTTAGGGCACATACGACTACTTTGATTCAAGACATTGAACTCCTTAGGCATGGTCTGTCGGTTGCTTAGTTCATCTCCAAAGAAACTAGTCATCCTCACCTTCGGTAAGCATTTGTCGCCGCAAAGCAAAAGCGATGAGTGCAGTGAATAACCAAATCAGCATTGGAACCAGCGATCTTCAAAAAGTACCTACCCTCGCTATCATATTTTGCGGGATGCGAGATCATTAGCACTAAAGTAACCTTTGGTAGCCATTCCTAAAGGAAAATGGAATATCATCTCGAATAGGAGTAGATTGTAGATATAAATGCCACAATATCTAATGTGACCTTGATAAAGTAAAAGGAGATCATAGCTATGGCAACCACTAAACGTGATCCATCGAATACCGCAGTTTCCTCAATAATGTCAACCAGCCTGATATATGTCGAGCCACAGGAGTCAATCCAAGAGGCGGCAGCCAAATTAATCAAAAACAACGTCTCAGTACTGCCAGTACTTGATGACAAAGCAGCGCTCATTGGAATCTTTAGCGATGATGATCTATTAGTCGAGGGTGTTCGACTACACCTTCCCACGGTATTTGGGATATTCGCTGAATTTGGCGCGTGGCCACCTGCTGTCAAGCATTACGAGACGCAGCTCCGCGCCGCATACGCATCCAAGGTCGCCGATGCAATGGAGACCACGAAGACAGCCTCGGTAAAGGTCAATGACACTATAGAGACCGCAGCGACAATTATGCACGATCTCAAGTTGCGTACCCTAGCTGTTACCGATGGCCCCAAAGTTGTAGCCGTTGTCACTAGATCTGACATCTTGAAGTTTCTCTTTGGTGAATGATGGCCCCATTCGGCAATGCAAATGCGTCTAAGCCCAAGCGACACCTCGTCGTTTCAGAGTTGGCGTAATTACCAGCTAAATAAGTCACCAAAACAAGACCTAATTCCATTTGATTTAGCGTAAAGCTAGGAGCGCCTGAGGCTAACATATTTGAGATCTGGTACGCAAACTAATCTAATAATATAGCTGCCGCTAACACCCTATGTTTAGTTAATAAAATTATCAACACTAATGGCGCTAATAAGATCGCGCGAACTAAATCTCAAGCAATGTATAGCAATGTATGATCTTCAAGCAAAGCTTTACATTGTCGATAGCTCTGCTGCGAAATAGGAACAAGGCCCAAATTTAGCTAGGGGGTAGATTATCGGCATAAAAACGACATCAAAGACCAACTACGCACCATTTACCATAGGCTTATGGACTTTGAATAGCTAAATTTACTTTAATTATAAAAAGATCTCTTGAAAAAAACCTTACCATAATCTACAATCAAATGAACAATCAATAACTCTTGGCTTATCCACATAACTATCACTATCACAATAAGTAGTTGAGATTAAATTAACTATTAAATCAATCATTACGACCCCAAGCCCACCAGCCTAAACAACAACACCTACAAAAAGATCACTTTAGCCAAAAGCTAGCACCATCTAGATGTAATTACTGATACTAAATAGCACTTAATCAAGTTCGGTAACGTCGACCAATCATTTAGAGTTGGCGACTCTTTTAATTATCTTCCTATTGGCAACAGCACAAACTACTTTAGCTCCCAAGAGCCCTTAGATCCCTTCGACATTTATCTCAATCGGCCAGTCATCATTTAGTTCCGACTTGAGCGCAATGTTGTCACCTCGACCCCGACCAGCCGAAATAACGGCAGCTATGATGCAAGCTACGATAGCAAAGATGAAAGCTTCACGCAGCCCTGATGCAAAAGGAGCTGAGATTAACTTCGGGAAGAATGTTCGACCAGTCAAAACGGTCGCGGCATGATGTGAAAGCAATGACATATTGTGGGGACCCAGAAGCTTAGCTATCGGATTATACCCTAAGAGTGCGGCAAAGAGCACGGAAACAGGAGGCACATGAGACAGCGTTACAGCTGTAGCGTGTGCTACTCCCTGAGAACCCAATCCACTAACTAGCGCACCAGGCAAAGAGATTGATAGCCCTGCGATCATGAGAGAGAAGAAAATTCCGATAGAAAACACCTGCGCAGAGTTTTGAAAGGTCGAATTCATCGCACCACCAACTCCTCGGTTTTCAGCCGGAAGGCTATTCATAACCGCAGCACGATTCGGCGCCGCAAACACCCCTTGAGAGAGGCCCGAGACAAACAAGATAAGGCCGAATGTCCAATACGAGAAGTCGACAGAGAGTTCTAGAAACCCCACAAAGGCTAACGCTGTTCCGATCGGACCAATCGTTGCGAAGATTCTAGGACCATATCGGTCTGACAGGTAGCCTGACATGGGCCCCGCAATTAGAAAGCCCAGAGTTAGAGGGAGCATATATATTCCCGCCCACAATGGAGTGGCGGAAAAACTATAACCATGGAGGGGAAGCCAGATCCCCTGCAACCAAATAATTAGCATAAACATTAAGCCGCCGCGAGAAATCGAGACTAAGAATGTAGATATCGTACCAAAGCTAAAGGCCCGAATTTTGAACAAGGAAATTCGAAACATTGGATAGGCGCTCTTGGTTTCAATAAATCCAAAGATCGCAAAGAATGCAATGCCGCTGATCAATTCTCCAAGAACCAATGGGGATGTCCATCCAGTGGCGCTCGTACCGTGCGGTTGGATGCCGTAGGTAATACCAACCATAATTAATATCAATCCAATAGCGAATGTAACGTTGCCAAGCCAGTCGATCTTAGCTGGCTTTCTGATACCCCGTTCCTCTAGCTTTAGATATGCCCAAATGGTCCCAAAAAGTCCAATCGGGACTGAAATTAGAAAGATCAATCTCCAATCGATAGGAGCTAGTAAACCTCCTAAAATCAAGCCGATAAAGGAACCCGAAATACCAGCGACCTGGTTGATTCCAAGAGCCGTACCTCTTTGGTTTGCCGGGAACGCATCGGCCAAAATCGCCGAAGCATTAGCCACCAAGAAGGCCGAACCTAACCCTTGCACCAAACGCATAACGATCAAAAAGAGGGCTCCTGACCTTCCCTTATAGGGGTCTATGGTCAATAGCAAAGAGCCAACCGTATAGATAACAAAGCCCAGGTTATACATCTTAACTCGACCGTAGATGTCACCCAAACGGCCAAGACTCACCACCAAGACGCTTGTTACGATCAAAAACCCAAGAATCATCCAAAGCAGATAAAAGCTATTACCCGGTCCAAGTGGGTTGAGGCCGATTCCTCGAAAGATATCTGGAAGCGCAATAAGGGTGATCGATGAATCTATCGTCGCCATCAATACGCCTAGAGTAGTATTGGAGAGAGCAATCCATTTATATCGATCATTCTGCGATACAGATTTACCGTTAGTTGACGCTAGTAAAGCGGCCATTGGCGACCTTTCCAAAATGCATATGAAGGGCAATTGACTACCCACCTGTCGCGTCCCTAACTCCGCCGAAAAAGGAGATACAAGCGATATCGAGACCGATCGAACGAAACCAATTACCTAACGCAGAATTTTGAGACCTTCAGGAGATTTATTTCTGTTACAGAATAAACTATAGTCGATGAGCGAAGCAAATGGTGACACTAACGAAGTTGCGGTGGAATTAGCACAGGCCATTGGCCAACTTCGGCGTACCCTTCGTCGAAGCCAAAGAGAGTTATACACAGATGGCGTCTTCTCATCACCTGAATATGAGTTACTTCGATATGTCTATGATCACCCCAATGTGAGAGTAGGCGTAATGGCCAATGCACTCTCTATTGCTCCAAATACAGCCTCCACCTTAATCAAACGATTGATGAAACTGGGCATCCTCAATCGAGCCACCTCAGATAATGACCGAAGAGTAGGCACCCTCTGTCTAACTCCATATGGAGAGGAGACTATCTCCACTCTTAGAGACCACCGCTTGTCGCTCTTGGTTAGGGGACTTGACGACATCAATCTAGATGCCAAGGCTGCCATCATATCCGCCATTCCAGCACTGCTTGAACTAATTAAAACAATCCAGGATTTCGAAGGTTCGCCTTCATGTCCTTTTGAGTAAAGCTAACCGACATGGGACGGTGGTGTTAAAACTCATCAGCACGATCTAACACCGCCATAGCGCGCCGTATTCTCACCTTTGATCCGAAATACAGGATCGCTAGCCAAATTATCTCTGGTACTTGATTATCTCGCCCCCTCATCGAATTAACGCCGACGCATTAGCGTTAACCAAACGAAAGATCTAAGCGGCAACGAACCACTATCAGATGCACCTACCATTGGGTCAATCCCACCTCCACACATCTATCGTGACGAAAACGCTAAACCAAAAATGGTCCCAGCACATTTAGGTTACTGGCCCACTCAACTTTCAATTATCAAAACGCACCATGAGAGATCCAGTAGCAATTCAGAGATAATTAGGGATCTCTGAATTTAGGTTAGATTCAGTTGTTAGGAGTTCCGTTTGAGCTTGCCAATTGGATAGTTCCTACCCATCTAAGCGAATCCAAATTGACCCACAAAACTAAACCTACTTACGTTTATATTGACAATCTAAAACAACTAGCCTCCAGGACAACCGAGTCAAGCTAGCATGAGCCAGCTTCTCTGGCTTATGCACCGTGGGATCGATCGACTTTCTAGGAGAAATTGCGCAATTCATAAATCGACTCTTTCGGGTGGTATTTTTTGACTGCGAATGGGTTTGCTATGCCGTGTTCGGCATTAAGTACGGAGATTAAAATCCAAAACGGATAAAAATTCAATTACGAAGTTATCTCCCAGGAGACAACTGCACGGCGTATCCCAACCCAATTTTGGCTTTGTACTCCGAAAAAAGAAGGATTAGAGATAGTAGGTAAATGGTCAACTAAAAAATAGAACCAGACTTAGCCAATCCTTAAATGGTAAAACAATCACATGGACTAAACCAATCCTCAAACCTCTCCATCCTCCACCATCGAAGTACCAAAGATCCTAAAATCTGATCGCCAAAAAATAAACAGAATCAACCGAAGAACGCACCTCTTCACCAACCTTGGGAAAAAGAAAAAACAGTGACTAATCATCTCGACCACCCTCAGGAGATGGATCTCGGAAAGCTTCGACTAAAAGCAAGGTCGAAAACACGAACCATCTAAATTAAACGACTAAAGCATATCCAGTAAGTCGCAAAGACAGAACAATGATAAAAGAAAGCATCGAACCTTACAGTGACCAAAAGCCAAGCCAAAGCCTAAAGGACTGAAATCACTCCCAAGCCAAAGCACCCAAAAACGACAGCAGTGGATAGAAATCGCGCAAATGCAGGGATTTACCCTAGCTCCAAAGGCTCAATTGCATAGCAACCATAAACTGCCAAAATATGTAACCCAAGTGGATAATGACGCACTCTTATGGTTCCTCTGGGCTAGTAATGCAAAAAAACAAACAATTCACCAACCAAGCAATTCGTCCATAAACAATAACGACTATCCAGCGTTGTTCCCTTTGACAGAGAAACCGCACGCTAAATCCGCCAAAACGCTAAATGCACCCAAAAAGCAATTCAACCGAACCGGAGAAACACGCCTAGCCAAATCGGAAAGTGACACTGCAAAAACGCATTAAACCAAAATGAGCGAAGCTACCAATGTAGCTTCGCTCATTTATCAAATATATATCCGGCGGCGTCCTACTCTCCCAGGGAGTTGCCCCCCAAGTACCATCGGCGCTGGCAGTCTTTACTTCCGTGTTCGGAATGGGAACGGGTGTTTCCCCGCCGCTATGGCCACCGGAATATCTTGGTTGCTCGAATCATCGAGCTACCTATAGCGAGCACGAGCTTTATATTTAGCTCCAAGCCCTCGGCCGATTAGTACCGGTCAGCTGAATGTGTTGCCACACTTACACTTCCGGCCTATCAACGTGGTAGTCTGCCACGGGCCTTACCAGGTTAACCCTGTGGGAGACCTCATCTTGGAAAGAGCTTCGCGCTTATATGCTTTCAGCGCTTATCCCTTCCGTAGGTTGCTAACCAGCCATGCCCCTGGCGGGACAACTGGCACACAAGAGCTACGTCCGTCCCGGTCCTCTCGTACTAGGGACAGCCTTCCTCAGGTCTCCTGCGGC
>NZ_CAJHCI020000001.1:0-652500 GCF_904848545.2 Acidithrix sp. C25 | reverse complement strand
CGTCCGCGTTTCCCGAAGTGAAATATATAACTTAGCAGACAATTTCACTGGATAAGCCCTTTCGGATAAGAATTTTTTTTAAACCACGAACAGTTATCGATAGGTTCAACCTCAAGAACTTTGTGTCATCAAGACTCACACGAGCCTCTTTCGAAATATCCGCCCTGTTCAATGACCTGTTGGCTGATTGGCCATAACCAAGGAAGCTCTGTGTCTTCTTCTGGTGAGGGGATTCAAAAAAGAGTTCGAACCCCTAAGCAACGTAGTAGGGAGAAATCCGCAATTTGCGAACTAGTCATCGCCTAATAGAAAAATCATCAATCAAGTTCCCAACTCTAGGACACCGCCAAGTAATTAGCCGACCTAATTTGGGACGATCGAGGTGATTGATTAGCTAGGAGTGAGCCAAATGCAAAATATTTATTGCTAACTTGCACCTCAATTTCAATAAGTCAGCTGTTGGGCTTGCTAGCTTTCTTCTCAAGGCGATCTGCTGGCGGTCTCTCTCGCAACTATTGATGGATGCAATGCAATTTTGGTCACCCTTGTCGCCACCCATGGTCTAGGGACACTTCGGAGGGTAAATTAAAAATCACTCCGCGCTTAATGAGACTAGGAACGGAATTCTCTTAGGTGCAATTTCTATGAATCTTCAAAATCTTGCATCCAACGAGAGGCTCAACGAGTCCAAGATCTAGATTACCTATTCATCAAGGTCATCTTTCAAGCATCGAAGTGTGGTGATCGAGTTCGTTGTGTAACGTTTGAAAATAGCATTTAATTGCACCTAATCCGAGCCGTAAAACAACCTTGACGATTAGCCCAACTCGGTTTCGCTTTAGATTAAAGCTCACGGTAAGTAGCAGATTTAGAGGGACCTAAAACCAAACGAGATAATTCGTTCGGTTATAGAAAGAAACGGCACCGCTAATTCGACAATTGGAGACAAAAAGGAGAGACCTTGTCTGGACCACTACTCCAGAGCGCTAAAAAACTTAATCGAAATAACCCTTATCAATCTCATTTCAGATAATGATAGGACGATAGCGCTTTGACAGATGAGAACGAGTAAGCCAACTAAAGACAACGGCCATTGCAAGGTTTCCAACCGCCTAATTTTTCCCTCGAGTAACTTCAACCTTTATTCAGCCCCAAAAGCTACTCCTTCAAACAGGAAAGCTGACACAGCCAGCGCTATTTGGTTCTAATTACAGGTGCGGTAATAACGTCTTTGAGAATTGACTTTTGGATCTTGCCCACCGGTGTAAAAGGCAAAGACTCGGCAATGACATACTCAACTGGAAGTTTATAATTTGCTAGCCGCTCTTTGGCGAATTGGGCCAACCCAAAGAGATCTATATTGGATCCATGTTTTGGAACGATGTAGTAGCGTCCAACCTCACCAAGAATAGAATCCGCAACCCCAATGCCCGCTACTAGTGCCACGTCGGGGTACTTCGCTAGGACATTCTCGACCTCGACCGGATAGACATTAAAACCACCCTGAATGAACATCTCCTTCTTTCGCCCTCGCAAAACTACGTGTCCGTCGAAGGTAATCTGCACAATGTCCCCGGTGCGCAACCAACCCTCTGAATCTTTCATCGAAGCAGTATTTAGCGAATCCCTCCAGTATCCCAAGACCACGCAGTCGCCTGAAACACATAACTCACCATCGCTATCAATTCCAACGTCAAGACCCGCATCGTCGACGACTTTGAGTCGGAAGTCTCCAATTGCACTGGCTAGCGTGGTCGAGACTAAAGCCAAGGAGTCACCGAGTGGGGAAATTATGCACGCACCCGAAGTCTCTGAAAGGCCATAAAGGTTGTGAATTGTGGCCTTAGGAAATGCGGCTGCTATCTCGCTTGCAAGGGTTGGATCGACATTTGATCCACCTACAACGACATAGCGGACGCATGAAGTATCTATCGAAGCAAAAGAGGGATCCGCCAAGATAAGATTGAACATCGTAGGAACGCCAGAAAACGAAGTAAGGCGTTCAGTGCTGATCATCTCTATCGCGCCCTTGGGCGAAAATGTCTCCATAAGATGTATTCTCGATGCACCAATCATTGAGGTAATCAAAGTACAAGTCAATCCCCCGACATGATTAAATGGCATATGACCTGCCATGGAGTCGCCCGAACCAATCCCAAAATGCTCTGCTTGAGCCCAGGCCGAAGCAATTATAGATCTATGGGTAATGGTCGCTCCCTTGGGTCGGCCAGTGGTTCCAGATGTAAACAAAATCACGGCAGGATCTAGAGGCTTAACCCCCTCAATCCATTCGTCGATCGACTCATTGACAAAGGAATCTCTGAGGAGTGAAAAGCTATGGCCAACATCGACCTCATCATCGAAGAAGATCACGTCGTCAAGGAGCGGTAGTTCTTGTAGTAGCTCCCCATATAGCTCAGCTAGATTAAAGCCTTGGTTGGTCGCCGGAGTAATTGCGATCCGCGCTTGAGATGTCTCAAGCATATAGGAAAGCTCCTCACGCCTATATCTAACGTTCAATGTTACCAAGACCATACCCACCTGGGTAACACCGAGAAAGACAGCCACCCAATCAATAGAATTGACGCCTGCAATCGCAATAGAGTCGCCAGCCCTGTAACCGCGATCAATCAATGCGCTAGAGATCTGATCTGCTCGGTGCTTCAACTGAGAAAATGTACAAACCTCTTTACCGTTTCGGGTTGGGTGTAATTGATCTAGACAGGTAGCATCGCGAAAGTTGATAGCCCGATCACGGAGTAACCCCCCAAGGGTCAACGAACCAAGTTGACCACGAATACTCTCAAAAGAAACTGACTCTTGCATAAAAGAAGATTATCAGGCAACTCTAGAGGATGGGAGTCGGATAAGATTTTCTCAAACAACCAGTGACTATAGGCAAAAAAGACTGAGCAATTACGCTAAAAAACAAAGTTAACCACTCGTTTACCGTGGTTAAATACAACTTACGGGCTGATTCTTACACTACATGAGATCCGTTATCAACTACGGACCAAAAAGGCGCGAACTCGACCGATTTTGGCCAACTAAAGTGGGCGAAATCGATCGAGTTCAAAGTCGTCAACATTAACTTGCTCATCGACCGTAGTCTTGAGATACGAGGCCAAGGAGTAGAGGCCGACTATCGTCTTAGCGTCACAAATCGTCCCCTTTGTGATGTGGTCCTCAAAGTCATTTAGCGATATAGATCGAAAGACCGCAGCGGTCTCTTCGGCACCTTGTGGAGATATCTCACCTTGTCGCAATCCTCTTGCCAAAAACAGATAGGTTAACTCATCACAAAATCCAGGCGTATTGTAGAAAGTGGATAGGAGCACCATCGACTGCGCATCAAGGCCCAACTCTTCCATCAACTCCCTACGTGCGCAATCGAGGGGGTCTTCTCCCAAAACATCGCGTTTACCCGCCGGCAATTCTATAACATCTCGTCCAAGAGCGACCCGAAACTGCTCTATAAGAAGCACCTCATCTCGACTAGCGTCGTAAGGAATGATAACTACCGCTCCGGGATGTCGTACTATATCACGAAATAGGGTGGATCCATCAGAGCTACGGTAAGCCACCGTCTCTAGCTTAAGAAATGAGCCTTCGTAGCGCACTTCACTTAGGTCAGGGTCGATCTCGAACAACCTATCAGTTCCCTTTCAACTCAAAATATACTAACGTATTTGAACTGCAGCGTTTACAAACTCACGAAAGAGGGGGTGAGGCCGATCTGGCCTGCTCTTAAATTCTGGGTGAGCTTGAGTACCAATCCAAAAAGGATGATTTGGAAGTTCTATAAACTCAACCAAAGACCCATCGGGCGACTCGCCGGAACAGACTAATCCGGCCTCTTCGAGCCGCTTCCGATACCGTGAATTGAATTCAAATCGATGGCGATGACGCTCAGAGACGATCGTCTCGCCGTAAGCGCTCGCAACCTTCGTGCCCGGAGTTAGTCGCGCAACATAAGCTCCAAGGCGCATCGTACCACCCAAATTTGTGATGCCACGTTGCTCTTCCATCAAGTCGATAACAGGATGAGGCGTATCGGACTTAAACTCTCTTGAATGTGCCCTATCCAATCCCGCTACGTTCCTGGCATAGTCAATAACCATAGTTTGAAGACCAAGACACAAGCCAAGACATGGAATGTTCGCTTCACGGGCAAAGCCGGCTGCAGCGATTTTACCCTCGACCCCACGTTCACCAAATCCACCTGGAATTACAATCCCAGAGAGATGGCCAAGCATGGACTCTGCGAGCATTGGAGTCACCTCTTCGGCATGTATCCACTCTAGATCAATTGCAACGCCGTGAAAGATTCCTCCGTGTCGCAATGCTTCAACGACCGATAGGTATGCATCGGTGAGATTTATATATTTACCTATGATGCCAATCTTAACGCTTGATGAAAGGTGCGACGACTTGGCGACTAGGTCCAGCCATGATCCTAGATTGACTTCAAAGCCAACATTTTCGATTCTAAGGAGGTTGATAATATAGTTATCGAGCCCCTCCTTGTGAAGAGAGATGGGCAGTTCATAGATGTTTGGGACGTCGGCAGCTGAAATGACCGCATCTTTTGGAACGTCACAAAGCATTGAAATCTTTGACTTGAGAGCATCCGAGAGGTCGTCTGTGGTTCGACATACGATAACATCTGGCTGAATACCTCGTGAGCGAAGTTCAGTGACTGAATGTTGGGTCGGCTTTGTCTTCTGCTCACCATTAGGTCCAATAGAAGGAACCAATGTTAGATGAACATAGCAGACATTATCACGGCCAACTTCCTTACGGAATTGACGAATAGCCTCCAAAAATGGAAGAATTTCGATGTCACCCACTGTTCCACCGACCTCTGTGATGACAATATCTACATCATCTGTAGCCAAAGTCAAAATGCGTGACTTAATCTCATCGGTTACGTGAGGAATTACCTGGACCGTCTTGCCAAGATAATCTCCACGTCGCTCTCGAGCAATTACGGAAGAATAGATAGATCCTGTAGTGATAGAGGAATTCTTCTTGAGGTTTACATCGATAAATCTTTCGTAATGGCCTAAATCGAGATCTGTCTCGGAACCGTCCTCGGTAACAAAGACTTCACCATGTTCGAAGGGATTCATCGTACCTGGATCTACATTGATGTAGGGATCCAATTTTTGCATAACTACCCGCAGTCCTCTTGCCTTTAGCAACCTTCCAAGCGAGGAAGCCGTAAGACCTTTACCTAAAGAGGACGCAACACCACCAGTTACGAAAATGTGTTTCGCCAAAAACCCTTCGCCAACCTTTCAAAACAAACTTTTCTCCAAAAACAGCCTACCCGCTGACAACCATAGATAATTCCAATTCAATCTGCCAAAATACGAATCTAAATTCGCGGATTTTATGTTCATAATCACTTCGAAGAATATCGCGAGATCAGTTCTCTAGCATGTTCTTTCGCCAATTGAGAGTCCGAAGAGCCAGATAACATGCGAGCGATCTCGATCTCTCTCGAAGCACCCTCCACCTTTTCAATTCGGGTTCGACTTTTGAAATCATTTGTGTCCTTTGTGATCACGAAATGGCTACCCGCAAAGGCTGCAACTTGAGGCAAGTGGGTCACTACAATGACCTGTCTCTTAGTCGAGAGCTCAACCAAGGAACTAGCAACTTCAATTGCCGATTTTCCTCCTACGCCCGCATCAACCTCATCGAATAGTTGAGTGTCGCACTCTGCTCCAGCCAGTAGGGTTATTGCCAGCATAAAGCGTGAGAGTTCGCCGCCCGATGCGAATTTTGCAATATCGATCTTGGCCTGTCCTGGGTTAGGCGTAAATAGAAAATGAATTGGTGATCCATCTATCGACTCTGAAAGGGCGACTTCACAAGTTGCACGACCAAGGGCTAGCTTAGGAAATAGCGCATTCAATCCGCTCTCAAGAAGTCGCGCTGATGCTGTTCTGGCATCTTTGATCGACTTACAGACGGCAAGGAACTCCGACTCTAGAGTCGCAATTTCAGACTCTAGCTCTTCTGGTGATGGGAGTTGTCCTTGTAGATGATCTCTACTTTGAATTAGGGATTCATACAAGCTAAAGACCTCAGGCAAGCTGGGGCCATACTTACGTTTTATATCACGCAAAACAACCAGACGACTACGGATCTCTCCCACTCGATCCGCATTGGCTTCGAGGCCATCCATGCGGCCTTTAATCTCTTCCGTGAGATCCCTTACCTCGAGCTCTAGCGCCTCAAGACGAGCAGAGATTGCTTCTAGCCCTCGCAGCTTACCTCCACGTCGAGCAAGTGACGAATATGAATTATGCCTTGCGGAATCACCTTCGGAAGGCTCCAAAAGTTCAATCATCGAACCAAATAGTTCTCTATATTCTTCAACTTGTTCCAGCGAATCAAGCTCTTCTTCAAGGAGCAAATCTTCGTCATCGGTCGCCAATTTGATCTTTTCGATCTCACGAATCTGAAACTCTACTATTGCTAATTCCCGATTACGTGAGACACTATTTGCCTCTAGTTCGGCCAAAGATCTCTTGGCAGTACCAAGTTGAACCTCGAGGGATCGCTTTAGAACGGTATCAATCCCGCCGAATCGATCCAAGATCTCCCCTTGAGCACCGAGTGAGACCAGCTTCATTGAGTCATGTTGTCCATGAATATCCAACAGTGATGATCCCAGGGTTGAAAGTTCGCCTATTGAGGCCATCTTTCCATTGATGTAAGAGCGAGACCTGCCAGATGCCAAGATTGTTCGCGAAAGGATAAATTCGCCCTCTGGAGTGCTAAAACGAGCAGAAACGCTCGCCTCTTGGGCTCCAACTCTTACCCAACGAGCATCAGCCTTGGCCCCAGTTGCAATCGAAATTGCACCCACAACCATTGTTTTGCCGGCGCCTGTCTCCCCTGAAATAACATTCATTCCGGGCTCAAGAAGAAGACGCCCCTCTTCAATCACCCCGAGATTCTCTACAATTACCTCTTCAAGCATCTTATTGCCAATCCCCTAACGGTGGTGGTGACTCGAGAAAAATCCAATTGCTCATTGAATACCTGCTTGATCAATACCCTTCCAAAATTACTTCTAATCTAAAATCGATCCCATCGACTTTTCAGTCAGTCCAAACTTTGATTTTAGGATCACACGAAAGTCACGCTTGCCCAGTTTGATGACCAGTGCATTCAAGAGAGAAGAACGAACCTTTACAGATTCGTTCGGAGCTAGTACATGCCTATTGATACCATCGACCATTATTGTCGCATGGGGCCCTTGCAAAACTCGAATTTCGACGGCTTCGTTGGAGTCTAAAACCAAAGCCCGATCAAATAACATATGAGGAGATATTGGTGTCATGATCATCGCTCGAAGGGTAGGCGAAACTACAGGTCCTCTAGCTGAAAATGAGTAAGCAGTCGAGCCCGTCGGAGTAGCTATTATCAGGCCATCGGCTTCGTAATCTAGAAAATGAGTATCGGCTATCGATACATTGAGTTTTACAACATTTCCCGAATGCGACTTTTCAACCACCAATTCGTTCAAGGCCACGAAACGCTCGACCTCGTGAACTGATTCCGAAGTCCCTCTGGGTTGTCTTGAAATTTCAATATCAAGGGTCATTCGTTCTTCGAGTTCGTACTCACCGGCGAAAAAGTTCTCTAGCGCCTTGCCAAGCTCTGGAGGCTCGATCTCGGTCAGATAACCAAGATGACCGAAGTTCACTCCCAAGACTGGTACCTGATAGACCAAGCAAAGATCAATTGCGCGAAGCATCGTTCCGTCTCCACCTAGCGACAAAACGAGTGAGAGACCCTGACACTGAGAGGCCTTAGTCACCCTCAAAACTTCATATCCGGCATTCTCGCACCAAGCCTCGACAAATTCGCTGGCCTCAATGGCACCCTTGCGTTCGGGGTGTACGACCATTCCAATACGCTTTTGAGGAACGTTTCTAACATTCATATTTGTCAAGATCAAACCTTACTTGTTATCAACGGAAATCAACGAGACGATCCGCTTAAACTAACTTCGCTCGCTTATGTATATTTAAATGCGATGATCCTAGTTAAACATAGGGTCCAGCCCCAAAAGAAGATGGCACTTACTCCTATTACACTAATTACCGTTACGAACTAGGGCGCATAACTAAGTTGAATATTGACAAAGCGCTTTTGCTCTTTGGCTAGACGCCAAGATATTCGCCTTGGTTGATTCAACCGATTCACAAAACGCATCTTCCAAAGTGCTCTAGCGCCACGACCTCACCACATGGCCATGCCAATAGAACACGAGACTACGGGCGATTCTGCAATAGCAACCTTGAGATACAAGCTGGAATTATCCTCCGATTGAGATTGACCGACTCAATACTCTTCAAAGTTACCGGTTTGATATGCCTGCTCTAAGCCGGAAGGTTAATTTTGCCAACTAAAAACCGAAAACGAGACGGTCACTTTGTCTGTGGGAATCGAGCAATTAGATCGCCTGCAGGAAATATTTTCAAAGGATATAGTATACCCCCTAGGGTATAATTTGAATTGAAGGAGCGCAAGTGCAACTAGCCCATATCTCCCATCTTCGACAGGGACTTTCCCAGGGTGACCTATTGATCGATGTACGCGAACCCTATGAGTTCGACTCCGGACACGTACGGGGAGCAATAAACATTCCATTGAGTCAACTAGCAAACAAGTTACCGACCATACCTTTATCAAAGCGCATTTTTGTGATCTGTGCAAGCGGAAGCCGGTCAATGGAGGCAGCCAAATTCCTTTCATTGCGCGGATACGAAGCATTATCGGTAGCAAATGGTACTTCAGGATGGGCTGCGGCCGGAATGCCGCTGACGGCCTAGTCGGTACTTTGGCTCACCTTTCTAGAGGTTGACCAAATTGACTCCGCGTCAACTGGGGGACTAGATCGTCCTAGTCCCCCAGTTATTCCGAACTTAATCTCAAGGCAATTTCCTCAGACCGTTAGCAATAACCTATACCTGCAAACTTGCAAACCAAGGTTGCCAATTCAAGCATTATTTCCTTTAGGACTCTATCAACGCGAACTCGCACATAACTACTATCCAGTGAGCAAATTCGACTCAGATTACAAAGAACTTGTTTGCCTCTGGCGGCTAGGTTTTAACTAACATTCGAAAGTAGAGAGACCTATGGGTCACCCCTGGGTCATCTTCAAATCGAAACCGCACAAATCCTCAAATTTGCTAACTTTAACTCAACTTAGCACCAGCACAAAATCACAAAAACGATCTTCCTAATAGTCTTTGGGCCATTTTAAAATGACACGATACTAAATCTCAACGTGAGCTATCGAAACATTTATCTACAAGCAACGCGATCCCCCAAACCACCGATTTTTTTTAACTGCCTATATCATGTAGTCACAGTCACCAATGGATACCTAAGGTTTAAGATTCATCTGGATCCGGACAACGTGCCAGCGCAAACAAACGAAAGCGTCAAAAAGTGTCGACTTCAAGACACCGCCGTTGTGGCCATAACAGCCTTGCTGTTGCTTAAGGTGCCTTGATCTAGTGCCTCATGACAGAAAAGAATCGTTTCAATCTTTGTCGCCATAGCATCTCTCCGCCTCTCCGTCGAATGCCAACTCTAGAGCGATTTATACCTCGGAGCATTGCCAGCAAAACAACCTCACCGCACCGCCATCGCTGGGTAAACAGTGACCTTTTGAGATCGCGGCGAATCCAAAGAGGAAAGAGCCAATGAGTTTCTAAAGGAATACCAGTGGTGTAATGGCATCTCCCTGAGATAAAACAAGGCTAATGGCCTATCTTATATACCCCTTGGGGTATAGTGATTATAAAAGAAAATAGGTAGTGCAACAATTGAAAACCAAAAAACCAACTTGCAAAGGGAGAAGGCAGAACCAGACGACCTAGATCAAGTCGCATGCATAGCAATGCACCAAATTTAAGAGTCATTATCTCTGCTTTGAGCTGTCTCTTCGAAAGTGATACTCAAGGTTTAGCCATGTTGCTCTTTCGTTACTAAAACGGAAGCCACGAATGTGACTTTTATCTATCGTCAATCAATCCGGATCCAACTCATCAAAAATTATCGACCAAATCTAACTAAACAGATAAGGAGTCGTTGCTAAAGTGCTCCAAACAGACAAGCTTTAGCAACAAAGAAAAATGAACAATACCGAAGCTCAAAAGACGACGGCTAGCCCAAAATCCTACGTAATTGTTGGGGGCGTAGCTGGAGGCATGTCTTGTGCCACTCGCCTAAGAAGACTGGATCCAAATGCGAGGATAACAGTCATCGAGCGCTCTAATTACGTATCATACGCAAACTGCGGTCTACCTTATTACGTAGGGGGTGTAATTCAAGACGAAGCGGATCTGCTGCTGCAGACCCCAGCATCCCTCAAGGCAAGATTTGACATAGACGTTTTGGTAGGGCACGAAGCCACAAATATCGACCGAGACGCACATAAAATCGAGGTACAAGGCACCGAAAAAGGCATTGGCACCTCTTTGGACTACGACTACCTAGTTCTAAGTCCAGGCGCAAAGGCCATAGCGCTGCCAATCCCTGGGATCGAGAGCGCCTTCCAGTTGCGCACTGTTGAAGATGTACAAGCTATAACCAAACGCCTGGGAGGCAAGACCAAAAGTGCACTAATCATTGGAGGTGGCTTCATTGGCTTAGAGGTGGCGGAAAATCTTTCCAATCGAGGGTTACAGGTAACTATTATCGAAGCTTCCAGCCAACTCCTTCCACCCTTAGATCCCGAGATGGCCGCACTTTTGACCGAGAAGATTCAAGGCCATGGAGTTCGCATTGCCACTTCAACGACGATCGAGAAAATCGAAGACAACGTAGCAACATTGTCAGACGGCTCAACCATCGCAAGTGACCTCTTTATCGCGGCAGCTGGCGTACGCCCCGACATTGCCATCGCACAAAGCTGTGGTCTTGAGATCGGAACCCGAGGTGGAATAGTTGTTGACGACGACCTTCGAACCAATGATCCCGCAATCTTCGCCGTCGGAGACGCCGTGGAAAAACGAGAGTTCTTTGACTCTGGTGCCAACCTCGTTCCCTTGGCAAATGTCGCAAATCGTCAAGGTCGACGGGCTGCAGATGCCATTATGGGAAGGCTAGGTGCAGACCCCTATACTCAGGGAACCGCAATCGTCACGATCTTCGGGCTCAACATTGCCCTCACTGGGGTAAACGAAAAGCGACTATCGCACTCTGACATTGAGATTGAGAGTATCCACAGCCACCCCAACTCTCATGCAACCTACTTTCCTGGCGCTGAGGAGATGCACATTAAGGTAATCGCATCCCGCTCGGATGGCCGAATCCTTGGTGCTCAAATTATTGGTGGCGCCGGTGTCGACAAACGGATCGACGTTATAGCAACTGCCATCAAAACCAAGATGAAGGTCTGGGAATTGGCCGACCTTGAACTAGCCTATGCTCCACAATTTGGATCCGCGAAGGACCCAATAAACATGATTGGATACATCGCGGAGAACCGACTCGAGGGAAACTTTAGAGCAACTCAATGGCATGAGATCGAAGAGGCAATCGAAACTGGCGTGGAACTGATAGACGTCCGAGAGGAAGCTGAATTTGCCCAAGGTACAATCCCCGGGGCTAAAAACATTCCATTGAATTCGCTAAGAGAGCGATATCGCGAGATTGCCACACCAAATCCGATCGTCTTTTGTCGAGTAGGTCAACGCGGACATAGCGCCCAAGCACTTTTGGTCAGATACGGAATCAACGCCAAAAACCTAGACGGAGGAATCATAACTTGGCAGGCCACCAAGGGAATCTAATCGAACCAGGCTCATTCATAGAAAAATAAGCATTATCCGCATTCGAGTCGATCGTGTCTTTAGAAAACCAAGGGAGATCCCTTCAATTCAAGACACATTAAATCCACTCGAATGCCGGGTGGCTCTTTGAGATGAGTTCGACCAAAAGGCAAGTTCTCAGTAAGCCAGAGGGAACATTTTGCCTCTATGAATCACACTGGCGCCAGCGACGCCATACTCCGGTAGCCATCTGGCACCTGACATCCAACTACCAGATGTAAAGATTAATTGTAACGCCTAATAAAGATCAAACTAGACCAAGGCGCTAAGGGTATATCAATTTAATGTTGACTTTTAGCCGACCATATCTGGTATTGATTCGATGAAATCTGTAATCAATTAGTCGTTAAAAAATCACGTTGGAGGTCAAAGCCAAAGACTACTCCTCACTGGGTACCTCTTCACTTTCACCCATTGTCTCTGCGATCAGAGAATCAACACATGAATTGGCCAGCATGGCCAATTGAGACTTCCCTAATTCATCATCACCGAAACTACCGTAGATGAAAAACTCTCGATTTCCTTGAGCACCGGAGATATGCGAAGCCACGACTGCTAAGATTCGAGCTTGTCGCTCCTCTAGCCCTTGGCCAACTTTAATTATGGCGGCCTTCCAAAGTTGAGGGTCTCTTATGACGCCTTTCCCTCTTGAAACAGACCTGCGATCTAACTCAAATTGAGGCTTTACCAAGAGCAGAAATCTTCCGTAATTCTCTAGAAAGACTGATTTTACCACGTCAGCGATCGTTAGCAGAGATATAAAACTCAGATCACCAACGACCATGTCAAAGTGGGGAAGATCGAAGTCGTCCCTGTTGACATTTCTAACGTTGACACCCTCCAAAAGGACCACTTTGGGATGTCTGGATACAATTTGATCCATTTGACCAACGCCAACATCGACAGCCACAACCGCGATTGCCCCACGCTCGATTGCCACCTGGGTAAATCCACCTGTCGAAGAACCGAGATCACTTAGAGTTAACCCATTCAGATCAATCGAAAGATCATCGAGTGCGCCCAGAAGTTTGTAGGCCCCTCGACCCACATATTTAGACTTGGGCCCTAAAATATGCACCGAGTCACTCGGCCGTATCTGCCGTGTAGCTTTTAGGGCTATCGATCCATTGACTCGGACGCGATTGGCTACTATCAATTCCATAGCTTGGTCTCGACTTCTAGCCAAACCTTCCACTACCATTGCTTTGTCAAGTCGCATTGATGCGCTACGTTTAGTCATCTAGGAACATGATAGGAGTGCATAAGGGTGGCGCGTGCCGTTGGTTCATCGCTGGCCCAACGGCACTTAACTAAAAGCCACAATCGTATACGAAAGCGCTACTGATCTAGATTCGATAGGTCTCCGCTTGACTCGCCTTCCGGTACGGCTTCAGTCGGGACGGCTTTAGATGCCCGACTTCTTCTCGGTGTCTTACTTGTTACTTTCGTGGCCTCGTCTGGGGTGATTGGAAGATCTTCAACCACAACAACATCACTAGCAGAATCAACGTGTGACTCCCTTTTTGTAAGAAGTTTGGCCACCGCTTCGCTAAGTGCTACAACATCACCACGCAACTCCTCACGAAGTGCAGAAAGCGACACTACGTCATCTTTTATCTGATTCATTGCCTCAGTTACTTCAACTAAATCTTCTTTAGTAGGAAGTTTCAGAGTATTAACCTGCTTTTCCACTTCGTGACGGATGGTGTCAGCGAAGAACTCAGTACTTCGTTTAGAGCGCTGAATCACATCTTCAATAAGCTCTAAGGCTTGATTCCGCTGAACCTCAGAGAGATGCATTAGATCACGCGCGATCTCTTCAACCCTATCGGTTGACATTCGAGAGACGGTCTTTCCTGCATCGAGTAACTTCTTATAACGGTCTTTTGGAGATTTTGATGCCATAGCGAAATCATAGCCACTTGTAATCCAAGGTTCAACTCCAAGATCACGATGACCAAAATCTTAACGTTCACACCAAAAAGACTAAACCCCTATTCAACGCTAAGAATCCGAACAAAAAGCTAGCAATTCGCCCAATTCGGCTTGCGCTTTTCGAGAAATGAAGCCATACCTTCTTTGGCATCGGCGCTTTGGGACATCGATGCCATCGTCTCCACCGCCAACGCATACGCATCTTTAAGACTCATTTCCATGGTCTTATGCAACGTAGCTTTTCCAACACCCTTGGAAAACGCAGATCCTCTGGTCGCGCGTCGCATCAATTCCACGGCAGCCTCGTCCAAACTCTCAGGTTCTACGACTTTATTTACCAAGCCCCACTCTGCTGCTGTTTTAGCATCTATGACATCCCCGCACAAAGACATCTCCATAGCGCGCTTTTGGCCAATCGATCTTGAAATTGCAACCATGGGAGTGTGACAAAACCAACCTCCACGACCGCCAGGAGCAGCAAAGCCGGCCTGGGTTGACGCAACAACCAAGTCACAACTGGCGACAAGTTGGGCTCCCGCCGCTGTAGCCAATGCATGGACTTTGGCCATCGTCACTTGAGGGATCTCACCGAGGCTTAACATAACCTTGGTGCAGGTCCACAATAGATGGCGCATCTCTGGAAGATTCGCATCTACCATATCGGAAAAGTCATGACCAGCGGAAAACACCGGGCCCGCACCGCTTATGATGACTCCGAGGGCATCGCTCTCACCAATAATATCTAGGGCCGTTTGAAGTTCCTTGAGGTGATCTAGGGAGAGAGCATTTCTCCTCTGCGGTCGATTCATGGTCAGGTAAAACAGATCGTCACCCCGCTCAAGCACGATATTGCGAAATTTACCCAGGATTTCCATTTTATCACCATTCTATTAAAAGTTACGTGATCCATTATTCCACGATTTTCTTCGGTGGAGGCGATATTAGCCCACCAGTCATCACCCTTTGTAAACCCCATTTAGATCATTAGGAAAGATGCCAGACAGCCACAAATTACCCCTCTTTGGTCTTATGAAGTCACTCCGAACCTCAATTGTCCAGAGAAAATTGACCAGCCAGTCCGAAATGATCTAAGGGGTTCAACTTTTTTACCAAAGCAACTCGAACACCATGACGTTCAGTCACTTCACATGAATCACCATTTGAATGTACCCAAGTAGTGCTATTAGCCCTAGCCAAGTCGTCTACCTGCATGTGCAAAGATGCAAAGACGATACGAAAGCGATAACTATCATATTAATTTAGGCCATCGGCGAAGCTCGATAAACCTTTGTGACCATGTCACAGTTGTATGAGAAAATCAAATATAAACGACGAATTCGATTCGAAAAATGCATAAGCACCAAGAAACATCACTTAGGTCGGCACTACTCGATACTCTATCTTCAACAGCCAGGGGGAGAAATTGCCTAAAGCGACAAATAGCGAGAGATCTCAAGTTTGGGAAAAGACCATGCAAGGCTGGAATGAAAACCCAGAGATCGTACATGCCCACGCTCACTCCAAGATAAAGATTCAGGTAGGCCATGAAGTTCGTAGCCAAGAATTTGAATGGACGCCAAACCCCGATGCAACAAGGGGATATTCGGGAGGAAACCGCCGTATCGTCGAACCCCAAGATCAATATCGAAGTTGTTTTGAAAAAGATCGCGACCGTATTCTACATTCGAGCTCCTTTCGGCGACTCGCTGGCAAGACTCAGGTATTTGTCTTTCCTGCTGACCACCAAAGAACAAGGCTGACCCATGCCCTCGAGGTTGCCCAGGTTTCCAGAGCAATCTCAAAGCGGTTGGGACTGAATGTCGACCTCTCAGAGGCTATTGCTCTGGGCCACGATTGTGGCCATGGTCCTGGGGGCCACGCTAGTGAAGATGCTCTCTCTTTGTTCCTACCCGACGGCTATGATCACGCAGTCTTTGGAGCAGACTCAACTCTAACGCATTTGAACCTTTGCGAGGAGACTCTAGATGGAATTAGAAATCATTCCTGGTCAAGGCCAGAGCCCGCCACACCCGAAGGACTAGTTGTCTCATGGGCTGACAGAATCGCCTATTGCGCTCATGATTTAGAAGATGCTATTAATGCTCATATCCTCGGACAGTGCGATGTCCCTCATAAAATTACTCGCGTGGTCGGAACAACTCGTTCTGAGCAACTTAACTACTTTATAAATTCCATCGTGTTCACTGCAGTCAAGACTGGATATATAGCCATGGATGAGGAAGGTGCAACTGCCCTAGGAGCAATGAGACAATTCAACTATGAGTCCATCTATCTGCGTCCCGAATCAATTCGCCAATCAGAACAGGTAATCGAGGTTTTGCGCGCCCTGGTCACAAAGCTCATCTCCGATAGGCAACTCTTTAGCAATCTGATCAAAGATAGAGGGGTAATCAGCTTCGATAGTCCTGACTACGATCACAAGGTGGTTGGTTACGTCGCAGGGATGACTGACCGATATGCATTTTCAATGGCGTCATCATTGACAGAGATTACAGCGGAACAGGTTCCGCGAGGTATCGACTTTTAACGTTGATGATTCAAATCTCGCGATCTACGCCTTGACTATTTTTACCCTGCATTGAGCTGCCAACCACATTTGATGTAGAGCATTGTCAACGTCTAATCTACATATATCAAGGCGGCTTTTAGCTGCAATTAGTGATCCCGTCGGTAAACATCAATTTCTTTACTAAAAGGAACTTTTAAGATCATCTTTCTTGTCCGTTTGATTAGGGTAACAATAGGTTGGCTAAACCCTACATTACTTTCTCGCTTGTGGCACTTCCCACCATAGTAGATCGATGAGAGCTAGTATTTTCGTCGCACAACTCAAATCTAAAGGTAGCCAATTAGGCGGGAAGCTGTCAAATCTATAGACGCAGTTGGGCTGCAAGAGATCTAATTGGCAGACTTCTCAACGAGACTGCCGCTACCTGTCCCTCCCTCATCCGAATAACCATTGGCACCGAATCAACAGAAAATCTTTTGCGTGCCCAATCGTTGTGATCAACATCAACAATCAAGATCACAATCTCATCGGGAGAGGTTCTTACAAGTTCTTCCAAAGTAGAAAGAACGACCTTAGACGAACTGCTCCACTGTGTAACAAGCCCAATCAAAAGCGTCTGCTTTAGGTAACCCTCAATCATCTCATTGAGGGTTACCTCATCATTGATTTGAATAGGGTCGTACAAAACCAATTATTAATCTCCAGCGCTAACTTACGAACCGCTCACACAACCCAAGTTGGATCCAGATCGATCCTAAAGACCAACCTGGACCGTCGACGATATATTTACTTAGTGCCCTTGCTCTTTTACGTCGACAACTACACGACCTCGAATTTTACCGCTAAGAATATCACTAGCAAGGCCAGATAGGTCGTCTAATGTCTGAATCGTTGTAAGTGACTCCAGCTGAGATCTTGGAATCAACTCCCCAAGTCGTCTCCAAGCAATCTCGCGCCTTGAATTTGCACAAGCGGTCGAATCTATACCGAGAATGTTCACTCCTCTGAGCAAAAATGGCATTACCGTTGATGAAAAGCCAGCACCTCCGGCTAAACCAACTGATGCTATCGATGATCCACTGACCATTTGACCAAGGATGCGCCCTATGGTCGATCCACCAACGTTATCAATTGCCCCGGCCCAACGCTCTGTCTCTAGAGGTCGCTTGGTCTCTTCGGCCAGTTCCTGTCTGGGGACTATCTCATCTGCCCCGAGGCCCTTTAGGTATTCGGTCTCACTCATGCGTCCGGTTGAGGCCGCTACTTTATATCCGAGTTGATGAAGAGCGATGATTGCTATCGAGCCCACGCCTCCTGCTGCACCTGTAACCAAGACTGGCTTATCACTTGAATCTGGAGAAAGGCCGAGACTCTCTAATGCCATGATTGCCAACATAGCCGAAAGGCCTGCCGTACCAAGGGCCATTGAATGGAAAGGAGAGAGGTTTGAAGGCAAAGGAATTGCAAAGTCTGGATTTATCTTGGCAAGGGTCGAGTATCCTCCCCAGTAGCTCTCTCCAATTCGCCACCCGGTTGCAATGACTTCATCACCAATATTAAACCGTGGGTCGCTGCTGGCTTTGACGCGTCCTACCAGATCAACGCCGGGAACATGGGGATAATTTCGAACGAGCCTACCAATACCATTGATCACCATGCCGTCTTTGTAATTAAGTGTGGAATACAAGACCTCGATCTCTAGTCCCTCATGTGGGAGCGCGTCTTCAGAGATCTCACGGACAGAACCCGTTACCTTAGAGTCAACTTCGTCAATTAAAAATGCTCTTATCATTCCTACACTTTATTCCAACAATGTCGAAAGCGGGGCGCAAGTAAAGCCAACAAATCATTGCCAAAGCGCGCGGATCTAGGCTGGTTATGGCCGATCATCATAATCGAGAGCATTGAGATTGCAAATCAAAGACACGGTCTCTGATCACTACAAAATAACTGCCACACCAAATCAAAGAAAGACAACTGGCCTTTCATTCGAAGGACCACAGCCAACAGCACCATTATCGCGCTCAAAAGAGGTCATCTAGAGTAGAGATCAATTGGGCGCATCCACGAGGAGGGTCCACAGACTCATCCCAAGTACCTCTTCATATAGCAAGGATATGGCTAGGCATCGAGACTGGTGATGTCTATGAAGACGCGATCGGCCATGAGAGCAAAGGCAAAGAACTCCCCGGAAGTCCGAGATGCTTTGTGGGGGAAGCACTTTTGGTCACCCTCATAGTCGGTAGTGTCTTGTGGTGGGGCCCCATTAGAGACGGTAAAGAAGTACGGTGAGAAAGCACATAGAAAACCAGAAACTCCCAAGAGGTAAATCAGGGAGACCAAGAAAGAATTGAGGTCGCTTGACCCCTCCCTTACGGAAAGCAATTACGCTCCCGTTGGTTCAAAATGCACTATTCGCATAACACTCTGAAATGCTCCAATGAGCCCTTTTAATTTCTTGTGGGGTGTGTTAATCTTCTCATGACATGCTTACACCCGAGGAACTCGCCACTATTGAAGCATTCATGGCGAAGACTGAAAACATCGACGAATATAAGCGGGCGCTGGCAGTTCTCACCCTTGAAGATGGGAGTCCCCTCAACAGGACAGGCCTCTCTGTCAAGCATGTACAGCGAATTCGACGGTCATTCCGCAGCGTTGGCACTGAGGCATTCAAGGACAAGCGCCATAACAACGCTCCGGTACTTCTCTCAAAGTCTCAAAGAGATGAAGTGGCAATCATGCTCACGACTACAACTCCCAATGACCACGGCTATAGCAGTTCCCCGTTTTGGTCAACACGGATCCTGGCTACAGTACTCAAGCGCAGATACGGTGTTCTCTATGCCTCTAGGACTAGCTATTACGTTCTGTTTCGGGAAAGTAAGTTCAGCTTCCATCTGCCGGGCAAACAGTACGAGAAGGCTGATCCACAAGCGGTAGCTGAATGGAAAGACGAGCAGCAAGAACGTCTGAAAGAGGCATTCTCTGATCCAGATACGGTGATTCTCTGTGAAGACGAGATGGTTCTCACTCAGGCGACAACTACTCAGAAAGTGTGGATACCGAAAGGAACCACACCAGCTGTAATTGAGACCAATGGAACCAGAATGAACCGGAGCATCTATGGGTTTTTGAACCTCAAGACAGGCAAGGAGCATGCATTTGCAACAGAGCGCCAGACTATGCATGAAACAGCGGCCATACTGCTGGCGATCCGCAAGATCTACCCAAGAGAGAAGATTCTGCTTATATGGGATGGGGCAGGATGGCACAGAGGGAGCGTCGCTCAAGAGGCAATTAGGGAGCATCACATCGAAGCAGTCCATTTCCCTCCGTATTCTCCGCAACTCAATCCCCAGGAACACGTTTGGAAGCAAGGGCGCTCTGCTGTAACCCACAATCGCTTCATTCCCAAGATTGAACCAGTCACAAAGGAATTAGTCGACTATCTCAACACGACGACATTCCCATACTCTTTGCTTGATTTCAAGGAGCAAGTCAGAGTGTGAGCTCTATAGATCAAACCTCAACAACGTTTCTATTATTATCGGGCTTACTTTAGATTGGCGTTGTCGCCGCGGCCGATGGTCCATTTGAGGCAATCGGCGGCTTCACAGTCAAAATAAGAGGAAGCGGATTCGTACTTCTCATAGCAATGATGGCCCTGGTGGTTGTCGTAACCGTTATTCTCAACCCTGATAACTCTGTGGTCTTTCTAACCCCTACCTTGATTCATTCATCAAGGACACAAAAGAGCCAAAGGAAGCTTTTGCTTGTGGATCGATCTTCATAGCCAATTCAGCCTCATTGCAGCTGCCAGGTTTCAATCTGACCAATGTCCTGGTGCTTTCTACAGATCACATCAGCGGAGCTAGTTTTGCCGCGCGTATCCTTTTGCCATGGGTGATCGCAATAGTGGCCACCATGATAGTCATCATGATCTGGCGCAGATTGGATCTAAGCCATGCACCCCAAAGTAATTTGGACCACTACCATTTCGGTTGGGACCGGGAATAGCTGGGGTTTCCTTAGCAACCATTGCAGTGCTAACCAAAGCCAGCCCAGTACCATTACTCGCTTTTATTGGATTAGATGCAGCTGCCATTGATCTGTCTTTGGGCGGTTCCCTTTCTAAAAATGCTACTTTAGATGAATCCCATTGCGATCTTCGGCCTCTTTATATTTTCGACATTGCTTGGGGCAATTGGTAGGCATTAGACGCTTCCATCAGATCTGATTTGCCATCTTGGACCATTTCTGACTGCGTGGGTAGCGCCAATCACCACTTTGGCTGCCAACAAATTGTCAGCAGCCACTCTGCTTTCATCGCATCTACCAAAGCATCTCATCAACCTTCTAATTGGATTGGATCTTGGGCCCAATCTCGGAGTATCAGAACCACTATCGGCGATACTGAGACTTAGAATCGCTAAATCAAATAAAGCAACACCATCGATTGCCGCCTATTCGAAGATTGAATGAACCACTGCCATGGTTTCAATCACTCCGGCAGTTCTCGCATTGTTGGCAATTAGCACCAATAAGCGCTGACCCCCATCGCCAATGTACTTCAGAGGAGATTGATGGGCGATTAGTCCCATGATGATTTACCTCTCACTCATGTACCTCTCACTGAACCAGGAAACGTGCTAGGTTAGCGATCTGTGCGCGCTAGCTCGGAGACACTGAGGATCAATCTTTGATCAGCCTCGGTTTCAAAATGCCATGGCTCAAAATAATCAGAATACTTGGGTAGGGAAATGTTTTCACTAAAAGGTGACGTAGCGATCATAACCGGTGCTGGCAGCGAAGGTGGGATCGGCTTTGCCTGTGCCAGCCAACTGGGTCATAGGGGCGCAAAAGTCGTAATCACATCGACTACCACACGGATCTTCATGCGAGTTAAAGAGCTTCAAGACCAAGGAATCCAAGCCCATGGCATCGTTGCAGACCTAACCTTAGAACAAAACGCCAAGCAGATAGTTCAAGCAGCCCTTGAGCTCTTTGGGGGCCTCTCGATCTTGGTAAACAATGCCGGCATGGGGACTATTACGGCGCCTGAAACTTTTATACCTCTTTTCGAACTTCCATTGGCGAAGTGGAAGGAATCAATTGATCGCAATCTTACAACTGCCTTTTTGATGACCAAACATGTATTGCCAACGATGGTTGATCGCCAATATGGACGAATCGTCAACATCGCTTCAACGACCGGGCCAATCGGTGCAGTGGTAAACGAAGGACCATATGCGAGTGCTAAAGCAGCGATGGTGGCACTCACAAAGGCTACAGCAGTCGAACACGCCAAGGCTTTGATTACCGCGAATGCAATTGCTCCGGGATGGATAGCAACACCAGCTCAGACCGAGACAGAGAGTCACCACGGTCTAGCATCTCCGATGGGACGCTCAGGACTACCGAAGGAGGTTGCCAGCGCCGTAACTTTTCTGGCTAGCCATGAAGCTAGCTACATCAACGGACACCTCTTGGTGGTAGATGGCGGAAACCACCTTATCGAAGGGCTCGGATAAGGAGGCCGAAATAGTCATGGCATCGCATTCGATAAAACTCAATTACAAAGAAATACACACAAACCTAAAATTTATAATTGCAGTAGATTACGCGTCAGATTGCAATTAAACATAACGCGTCTATTAAGATCTAAAGTATCTTCACCTTTAGCCCCACTCCTATGCTATTTGGACTTATCTTGGATCAAATCCATCTGTTAACGCACTTGATTAGGTGAAATAATGGCGCCATTTTCTATAGTTCTAACTGTCAATAGAGGCGCTCAATAGCCACTTACTATAAGACAAACCAGGATTCATAGGTTGAGCTATCGATTCATTAGAGCGAAATCGGTTTAAACCCATAGACGACTAAGAGCATGTCTTAGTCGTCTATGCATCATTTCTATAACCTTTTATGGCTCTCCTAACATAGATGTGGATCAAGCAACCCTTTCGTAGGGGAGCTTTAGATCAATCGGACCGCATGAAAGCATCACCAAGCCAAGTGTTGATTTTGCAGAGTGAAGACCATAGCATCTAGCAATGATGGATCTAATTTTATTATTTAGACCCTCAAGCCTTCCATTAGAGACACCCTTTTCAAGCTAGGGGGCTCAATAGCAGCCATAATTCCAGCTTTATGGATTCGAATTGTCTTTGACAATCTGACAAAGCTAGGTATCTGTGATCGTGAAGCACGAGCACACCAGGAATCCAAGAACTCAGCTACTTCGTCATTGGATAATCCACTACCGAATATCCCTCTTAGGGATTCTTTCATCTCTAAGGGCTTTAGGAGTATTGCAGCGGTTGACTTTATTTGACGTAGAGTCTCATTTTGGCGTTGAGTCAAATCACCAGGATTCTTTAGTAATGCCCATCTTGCACTCACAAACTTACGGGCGTAATCTGGAGTAGGAAGTTTTCTCAGTTGGCGCCATAGGTCGCATCTTACCTCCTCCAGGGCCTCAGTGCCCAATTTAACGACATGAAAAGGATCGAGTGCGATTTGAGTATCTGGTGCATGATAAGCGAAAGCTTTAGCAAAAGCTGGTCCCATGTCCATTGTTGCTACTTGTGTGAGAGCTTGGAACGTTGCGAACCAAGCTCACATAAGAACCCATCTAGACTCTTAGCGCTTTTTCCTTCTGCTCCATAGACGATCTTTCCAGTTTCATGATCTGTTACGGGCTCTAAATAACTTGGGTTATGTACTTATGGTGTTTACGATAGGCAATCTCATCTACCTCTATTATTGAGAGCTTCTCTAGTCGCTTTGGATCGATCTCTTTGGCTACTACTCTCTCACAGATCGTACCAACTGTTTTCTGAGCAATCCGGGTGAGCTTCGTAACTGTTGTTTTATCCATCTTTGCGGTTGAGCCGGCAACTAGATGTTCAAAGTCTCTCGTGAAGCGAGATTTACGATACCGGTCACCCAAATGGCACTGACTCAGTGATTACTTCATGATTGGGGCATTTCGGTCTCCGTAGGGCACAAGAGATCCAAGTACGACGTATTCCCATGTCAAGATGTCTCCAGCGAGAGTTGATAAGTTCTGATGTCGTAGCGGTATTTTGTTTTGAATTTACGGCTTATTCAACAACACTTTGGACATGCGAGCTTGGATCGTGCAAGTTTGACATCTACAACAATTTCATCTTTTGAGATAAAAATATCGTTGACAATGACACCTTTAACGTCAAGCAACTGCTTGACTAGAGAGTTAGCGTGCACGGTTAGATCTCCTAAATCTGTGTGTTAGTAACTTCAAATTTAGAGGTCACAAACCGTGCACGTTTCATTCATTGCTTTTAACGACCCAAAAGTTCTTATCGTACAGGCGTTACTTATCGGTTATGGGGTCTTGGTGACCCACATGAGGGTTAGGAGAGCCCCTTTTATCTACATTTTATCGATCCAAATCTCCAGCTAAAAAAGGCAAATACTAAATCTAGGCGTGGAAGTTCGCCACGGGCGACTAGCGTTTGATTCGAAAACACGGGAGCCATATTGCTGAGAGGGATCCGCTAATTGCGGTTAACCGACCGTCTGACCTGATCCGGATAACGCCGGCGGAGGGAGTACCTTACATGAGTGAACAACCATCTAAAGTCTACGTTAATGGTTCCTTATTTGACATAAAAGTACCATTTCGACGAGTGGTGCTCGACGAACTCGATGAAAACTCAAATAACGTAAAGCTAGATCTTTATGATACAACTGGCGAAGATTCCCCTGGGAATAGTGGAATTACGCCGCTGCGACAGAGGTGGATTTCCAACCGAGATGACACCCATGCTATAGATTCAGATAAAACCGATACTGGGGGTTCAGTGCCACCTAGGGTTGCCAACAAAGGCAAACGCCCTACCCAGTATGGCTATGCAAAGTCAGGAATAATCACCCCAGAAATGGAATTTGTCGCAATCCGAGAAGGGGTCGACGTTGGCATTATCCTAGAAGAACTGTCCAAGGGTCGCGCCATTATTCCACTAAACATCAACCACCCTGAAGCCGAGCCAATGATCATCGGTTCACGCTTTTTGGTAAAGGTAAATGCCAATATAGGCAACTCCTCAGTCTCTGCCAACATTGGCGACGAGGTAACCAAGCTCCATACCGCGATCCAATGGGGTGCCGATACGGTCATGGATCTTTCCACCGGAGCAGATATTGCTCTAACCCGAGATGCAATTCTTAGAAACTCCCCAGTCCCGATTGGCACAGTGCCAATCTACGAAACGCTCGCACGGGTTGGTGGAAACCCCGTAAATCTCAGTTTCGAAGCATTCAAAGAGACGATGATTGCACAAGCAATGGGCGGGGTCGACTATATGACAATTCATGCGGGTCTTCGCCTGAGCCACATTCCTCTGACGATTCCACGGGTTACCGGAATTGTCAGTCGTGGAGGTTCGATAATGGCAACTTGGGCACTTGCTCACCATGAAGAAAACTTCCTTTATTCGAATTTTGCTGAGATATGTGAAATTGCTTCAACCTTTGATGTCACCATCTCCCTTGGTGATGGACTGCGGCCGGGATCTATCGCAGACGCTAACGACCAAGCTCAATTTGCCGAATTGGCTACCCTTGGTGAATTAGTAAAGATCTGTCGAGCCCACGACGTTCAGGTAATGGTAGAAGGCCCTGGTCATGTACCAATAAATCGTATCGCTGAGAATGTGCAAAAAGAGGTCGAACTCTGTGACGAAGCGCCCTTTTACACGTTGGGACCACTAACTACAGATATCGCACCCGGATACGATCACATCACATCGGCGATTGGTGCTGCACTAATTGCAAGCCATGGAACCGCAATGTTATGTTATGTTACGCCCAAAGAGCACTTGGGACTCCCAAATGCAGACGACGTAAAAGAAGGTATGATTGCCTACAAGATCGCGGCACACGCTGGTGACTTATCTAAAGGCCACCTGGGGGCAGCACAAAGAGACCTAGCACTATCTCGAGCTCGATTTGACTTTAGGTGGGAGGACCAATTCAACCTTTCACTTGACCCACAAAAAGCTCGAGCCTTTCACGATGAAGAACTCCCCGCTCCCGCAGCCAAAAAAGCCCACTTTTGCTCAATGTGCGGACCCAAGTTCTGCTCAATGGCCCTTTCTCAACGACTCAAAACCTCCGATGGTGAACTTTTGAAACACTCCATGGCAGACAAATCGGCGCAATTCGTCGACGGAGGTGCCGAAATCTACCTATCCATGCCAAGCAAGGTTCGCCCTTGAACCTCCTAGCCACTCGATGATCCGCTAAAACAACAGTTGCTAATTCCAGATCATCGGCCATTTGGCATTCATGGGCAAAAGTCTCCGATGCCATAGCTCGCTTTTGAGCTATGGCACTCAAGAGCCCAACATGAAATCGTTGGCCATATCTATCTGAAACCCAAAAAGGCCCGTTTTTGGAAGCCTTGATCCGACCTCTAAACATTAGAGACTATTGAGACCTTGGCGGTGCTTGTGATCGAAAAGACGCCGAGAAAACCCTTTCAGGCCCGTGGTACCTATGATAACGATTGCATTGCAAACTCAATCCCAAATAGAATCCTCTTTCCTGCTACACCTTTGACGCTTCTCAGGGTAGCAACCGCCAATATAGGGTCATGGATATAACACTTACTTGGAATGTTCCGTCCCAAAGCGAATCTGTAGGCCAATATATAGGACTTTTGCGTTTCTAGCGGGTCCGTTTCTATGGGGGAGGGCCGACATTTCGATGCACTCAGAGTCTTGATCATTTTGCTACAAATCGTCCATAGAAGTTCACGAGATTTCGGGGAGCTCTAATCAGCTAGATAAACTATTCATGAATAATCACAACGATAGGCTGATCAAGTGTACTTAGTCAAACCGTTAGTAGTCAATTACCGCCCCTCATGGCCGGTCGAAGCCGAAGGATTGATTGCTGACCTTCTGAGTGAGCTTGGTAATCTTGCAGATCGAATTGATCATATTGGAAGCACTGCTATCGAGGCAATGGCGTCAAAGAATGTTCTAGACATCCAGTTGAGTGTTTACGATCTCGATGCCTTAAAACGTTTCCGAAGCGGTCTTTTTGAGTCACTCGGATTTGAGTTGTCACAGATTAAATTAGACCATATTCCCGCGGGCCGACTTGATAATTCCAATTTGTGGTCAAAGCGCCTTTGGTTGCGTCGCATAGACGGTGCAATTGATGTAAATCTACACGTAAGGCTTGCTGGATCGCCGAACGAGCGGTTAGCGCTTCTATTTCGTGATTGGTTTAGAGCACACCCTGAAGCGGTAGTAGCCTATGGTCAATTCAAGCTCGCCCTTAGTCAACTCTGTGACGACACCGCCACTTATTCAGATACCAAGGATCCGATAGTCGACGTTATAGCGGTCGCCGCCGAAGAATGGGCTGCTGCAATTGGGTGGAACCCCTGATTTAAAGAGCGTTCTCTCTCCTCAATTAATCTCTTTCGGGGGATATTTTCGTTGAAAGCTATCACCCACTTATTCAGAAGAGTTCATGTGAGTTTCATCCATCTTGATTTTGCCAATATTGGTTCCTTGACGATGGGTGTCTCCTGTATTCTTTTTATAAGAAGTTCGCAAAAACGACAGCATTTCGCAAAAACGATGTTTGACTAATGGCGGCCTCGTCATTGAAGTAAATGGTGCAGGCGCCACTCACTCAAACGTAATGGTTCGTTCAGTTTTTAGCGGTGTCCAGGTATATCTCTAACCCGTAACCTAACGAGTAAAGTAACGCACTTCATTTTGAAAAAAAGACGAAGACGGCGCTCTTAGCGTATGTCTTTGATTATGAACAAACTTTAGGGGATTACTATTCAATTTGGAGCGGACGACGGGATTCGAACCCGCGACCCTCACCTTGGCAAGGTGATGCTCTACCACTGAGCCACGTCCGCAACTGCTCTAACCAGTATAACCGCACGATCGTCAAGGTCATTCACTTAAAGAAAATCCGATTACAAAGTTGTAACTTATGGATCCAAGCCAAAAGCCTTGGCAACAATTCAACAAAACTGATCTTGCATTAATGCTTTCAAGCCGCTGAAAATATCGATTCAAGCAGCTCCACTGCATCGGAGATGGCATCCCCAAACTTCACTACATCGCCAGCCAATTTAGAGTCGCCTACCAGCCCTAGAACCATTTGCCCACTGTAGCTTACAGCGGTAACACTCAAACCAGTTGAATCCGCTAGAGGACCAAAGGGAATAACTTCCTCCAGTTTTGTTCCTGCGAAAAAGAGTGGTTGATCTGGACCCTTAACACTGGAGATAAGAATATTAAAAGCGGGGCCTATGTAATCAAATGCCTTTAGCTGATGTGCCACCCGAGAAAGTGCCCAGGTGAAAAGCGGTGGCACATAGTGCGTCAATCGAACTAGTTCAGCAAGATCGGCTTTGCGATGAAATCTTTTCGCAGCCGAGGTAGCTCTGGCTATCTCGATAACTCGATCCTTTGGATCTGTGATCGAATTTCCTAAAGATACAAAGAGAGCACTGATCTGATTTGAACCACCTTGATCATCCCGGCGATGATTGGCCATAGGCATCATTGAGACGAGATCAACTCCACCTTGCCAATCCTTACCTTTGAGGTAGTCATCTAGTGCGAAGGAAACTATTGACATCAATAGATCATTCACTGTGACATGTGCGGCTTTGGCTAAAAGTTTGAGCCTCGTTAGAGGAAACGTGATTGAATGAGCCACTCTTTCACTTGTAAGCGCTCCGTTAATAGGAGTCTTCGGTGCGGCAAATAGGGGTTTTAGAAGCCTAGAGTTGTCGGAATCTGAGGTAAAACTTAACCACTGAGAAAGGGCCGAAATCGTTTTACGGGCGTCCTCAGGGACCGATTGAAACTTATCGATTAACGAGTTCGCAAAGATACCGACCAGATTCGCCATTCCTACCTCCTCTGCTTCGACCGCGACTGCCTTGGGTCCCCAAAATTCCCTCGGATTAGCCTCAAAGTCAAAGAGGTTGGCTAATACCTCTATACCCATAATTCCGTCGATCATAGTGTGATGAAGTTTGGCAACCAAGGCAAAGCGCGACTTATCTAAGTGCGGGAGGACCATAATCTCCCACAGTGGCCTAGCCTTATCGAGTGGAATGGAGATAAACTCACCCGCAAGTTCAACCAGACGGTCCCTATCGATTGAATCTAGAACCCCAGCCTTGACGTGGTTGTCAATATTGAAGTTGGCATCATTCGTCCAATATGGCTCTCCGAGTCCAAAGGGAATCTCAGCGATCTTTTGACTAAAGTGGTCCATCGCGTGAATGCGATCGAGAATCTGTGCCTTAGTCGCAGCGAGGCGTTCCTCAATAGGAATCGAGGTACCGTCGAAGATCAACACAACGCCAATGTGCAAATGCATTCCGGGTGAATCCAGATAATAGAATCCCGTATCGAGTCCACTTAGCTTTTGCACACTACCCCACTACCTAAAACGCAATCTTCATGAGATCAGCCCATGAAAACCCCTAATAATTCCCGATAAAAATAGATTCTATTATCCCAAGCTACCTATTTCAAAAGAAACGGACCATAGACCAAGGAGGAGAGATTGATTTATCGTTCCATAACCCATTAGATTTGAACTCCTTATGATTTACCCATTGATCATCTTGTGATATTTTGATAAGTTCCAGCGCCCATCAGCCCATATGATCCCTTGATCGGAAGCCAATGTAAGGTGCCAAGAGGGGTTTATCAATTTCAAAAGCTAAAATCCCGCATGAATCCAAGAGAGATGTTCTCACCAAAGCTCTCGGCGGCTACCAATAGAACTGGCTCAAATTCAACCTAACCCGGAGGATCCAAAACCGCCTCGATCTCTGTCTGTACCTTCAAGTTCTTCAACTTCCTCAAAGATAAATTGTGAAACTTCAACGATAACCAGTTGAGCAATTCTCATTCCTTCTTCTATGGCGAAGGAGTTCTTGGGGTCTAAGTTAATTAGCGCAACCATAAGTTCCCCGCGATAACCCGAATCAATAAGTCCCGGAGAATTAGAGAGTGTTACGCCAAATTTGCTCGCCAAACCCGAACGAGGCAAAATCAAGCCCCCAAAACCCATTGGGATCTCTAGGACTATGCCGGTTCTGATAGTTGCCCTTTGAAGCGGTTCAAGAAGATAACTCTGAATCGAATAGAGATCGCTACCACCATCGCCGTCGTGGGCGTATCTTGGCACCTTGCCTCTAGGGTCAACCCGACGATACCTTATTACTGACATAGGCAACCACATGAGAATTCAGTGACTATCACGAAGAAAGGGCCTTTGCTTGGACTTCCAACTTAAAAACTACTTTTGAGTTATTATCCCTTAATTGAAGAGACAAGGGTTCGCACCACGCTCTTATTGCCCTTGTGATAAGGAACAAAATCGGTGTCATTGCCTCGTAATTGACGAAAACGTCTCTGGAGTCCCCATACGCTACAAAGGGAGATCGCCTCGATTACTATCATCCTTGACATCTTGGAGACGCCTTCGGTGCGTTGATTGAAGATAATCGGCCGTTCTGCGATCTTGGCACCAAGAAGAGTTGCCCTAAAGACCATTTCGATTTGAAATCCATATCCATCAGCGCTCACCGTATCAAGATCGATCGAATCCAAAAGCGACGGACGATAAGCTCGAAAACCTGAAGTCGCATCCTTGACTGGGATTCCTAACGCGATGCGAGCATATATGTTCCCACCCATGCTAAGTGCAAGACGGCTAGGCGATAGCCCAGGTGATTCGCCGCCGGGAATGTACCTAGAGCCAATGGCCATATCTGCGCCATCATCTAAAGCATTCAAAAGCTCAGGAAGCGCCTCGGGCTCGTGTGAGAGATCAGCATCCATCTCAATCACTGCAGTCGCACCCGATTCGCGTGCCAGTTTGAAGCCAAATCGATATGCAGAACCAAGACCAGACTTTGCAGGACGAACCCGAATATCGATGTACTCGTCATCAACCACAAGAGCCTTCACCAGATCCGCTGTACCATCAGGCGACGAATCGTCAACTACAATCACACGGGCATTTGGAACCGCCAGGCGAATTCTATTTAGGGCGCCTACGATATTTCCAGCCTCATTGTAGGTTGGAATCACAATAAAAGGTTTTTGACTAGGTCTGATATCGGTCACGATTCTCCTTTACCCTTACATCATACCCCCAAGATAGCTAGACTTCGTAGGGTGCTAGTTTGGATAGATCTTGAAATGACCGGCCTCGACCCTAAGAGGCATGTAATAGTTGAAATTGCGACAATCATAACCAACGATGAATTAGAAGTTATAGAAGTGGGCCCTGACCTGGTTATCAACGCTTCGGAGGAACAGCTTTTAGAGATGGATAGCTACGTTAAATCCATGCATTCCACTAGTGGCCTTTTGGAGGAGATTCGAAGTTCGACAGAAACCATCCAGAGCGCAGAGACAAAGACGCTTGACTTCATAAAGTCCCATATTAAAAGCCCAAGAAGTAGCCCTCTTTGTGGAAATACAATCGGTACCGATCGGCGATTTCTAGCTGAACATGCTAGCTCAATTGATGATTATCTTCACTATCGATCGATAGACGTCTCTTCGATCAAGGAACTTGCCCGGCGATGGGCTCCTAAAATTTCAGCTGAAACGCCCACTAAAAAACGAGGACATAGGGCGTTGGACGATATCATGGAGTCGATTGAAGAGCTTCGCTACTACCGCGAAAGCTTCTTCAAAAAGGACTCCTAAGAACCTTTCGACTCAATCTTACGCAATAAAAGTTCGAATCTGTAGGTCGAAAATTTAATCGATAACAAACATGGAACGTTAGCGAAAAAGACGTAAATACCCATAGTCACACCCATCCAATACGGATTGAAGAAAAATGGAAAAATCCAAAGGATGATCAGGATCTGATGGACGAATGATGCACGGACAAATTCCTTTTGCATAGCCTTCATCCCATCGAGGTCACGACTTCCGAGGTGAGACTTAGAAACCCCACCGCCAAAGAAACCACCGGCTTCGGGCAGGTACGACTTCCATCTATCGACCCTCGTTCTCATCCGCAAGAAAGAGATTCTATCCGACAGCGAGCGCCCACTTAGGCGCTCTAGTCGTGGAGATAGCCACCTAAGGGGTATTTTGGAGGCGATAAATCCAACCAAAAAACTCATCGATAGCCAATAGATACTATCGATGACCACTAAGGCCCATAAACCGTGAAAGGGTAGCTTCATTGAGAGGTGAACCTCCCCGCCCTTACGGACGGGGCTTCTGGCTCCGCCGTTTGGTTGGGGTTACCAAGCATCGCTCCCGTCACGCCACCACGACCAACTGGTCTGGTACCGATGAATCGGTACTGGTGGATGAGTTTGCTAGCTTCGGCTTGCTAATCTGAGTTGCCTCAGACAAGGCCCGGTTCTGGGCACTACTTCGGGCTCTGGCCTTGCGGCACTGCACCTTGGGGTGTGCTTCACGTTGATCAAGTGACCAACGTTCGACAGCCCGGAGATACGTGACTCGGACTTTTATGTCCGGTCCAATTGGAGTGTATTCCCCGCATAACGCCTTCTGGAGGATATTGATCGCTCCTACAGCGTCTCGATGACAAGTAAAACCACAAATAGGGTTCTTGCATCGGTAGGGCCGACCTGATGGTCGATTGCGTGTCAAGCACGCTGGACAGGTCTTGGTTGAACCTGATTCGTTCAGGAAATCTAGGTCTAATCCGGTCTTGTCTTTGAGGTAGCGTTCCTGTCGACCCCTTGACCACTGGGAGAATTGTTGACGACCGTGGCGGCCCATGCGCCGCTTGGACTTGGTCTCCTTCTCAATACCCCTCACGTCACCAACTATAACTCTGGCGGTGTTGTGGCTAATGACGTGATTGGCCGCCTTGTTGGAAACCTGATGATCAAAGTCACGAAGCGATAGCTTTGCTTTGGAGTTGATCTTCTTCTTCGCAGTTACCAGCCTTTTATGCTTCTTAGATCCATTCTTGCACTTGCTGATCTTGTGCTGTAGTTGACCGACGGCCTTGTTTCTTTGTCGTTTGATAGCTCGGGCTTCGCGTCCATTGATAATCGTTACGTCTATGGTCTTGTCATCTACCCAAGTAGCTAGCGCCATAGAGTTGATGATTCCTTCGTCGATAGCGGTGACGGCGTCTCCATGGGAACTTACGCGCACCGTCTCATAAGGGATATGCAGACTGAATCGTCTTTTATCTCTATCCCAGCACAGTTGAATCTCACCCCATAGCCCAGGGTCAACTTCTTCGCCAGTTGCAGAATCTAAAACGGTGGGAATAGAAAGATCTATACGTGGACGGCCCCTACCTAGTGACAGGTGGAGCTGACTTTTGGAGATACGCCAGCCAGAGTTCTTCGAGAACGATAGAGGCCGGTAGTTCTTCTTACGCCAAGGAGATCGGATCTTCATACCTTTCTTATTGTTTGTTCTAGCTGTGGTTATGGCCTCTGAGAGATCGTGAGCGATTGTCTAAAGTGGTATGGGCGTGTAATGGACGGTCTTGGCGAGGTATTGAGTTGAGGAAGGCTTGAATGTCGTACTTATTAGGAGAGCGCTTGGCTTTCCATTCGCCATGGACCCAATTGACCGCTTGGTTCCATAACAGTGCTGCTCTATGGCACGAGTCATGGGCTAGACGATAAGAGGCCCCTGTCAGAGTGACGGGCACGATAGCTGTTGTATACTCTGTGCTTCTACTAGCCATTTGATAACTAATATAGCATTATCTACTAAGGACTATATTTCACTACATGACGATGATTGGCGCAATGGAAGGCATGTGGTATATCAATTACATGCACACATCGTCTTGGTACCTAAATATCGACGTAATGTCATGACCGAGAGAGTTAGTGACGAGATCAGATCTGCCCTCATTGAGGTGTGTACTCGTTTCGATTCCACCCTTGATGCTTTTGAGACAGACGGCGATCATGCCCACCTACTGATCACCAACGCAGCTAAAGTTGCCCTGTCGAGACTGGTGATGTCTATGAAGACACTTATCGCCATGAGAGTAAGGGCAAAGAACTGGCCCGAAGTCCGAGATGTTTTGTGGGGGGAGCACTTTTGGTCGCCCTCCTAGTCGATAGTGTCTTGTGGTGGAGCCCCATTAGAGGAAGTGAAACAGTACATAGAAAACCAGAAACTCCCAAGAGGTAAATCAGGTAGACCGAGAAAGAATTAGGTCGCTTGACCCCTCCCTCACGGAAACCGATTGCGCTCTCGTTGGTTCAGACTTCTCCGTTAGGTCGGGCACAACTTCTAAATCGGTAGCCTATCTTTGAAGCGACCTCCCCTTCCATGAAACCTCTCCCCCAAAGATCACCTTGAAACCCGAGCGCACCAATACCCAGAGAAAGACGAAAAGAGCAATCGGATAAAGGAAAAAGAGCACCGATGAGTACCTACCTATTTCACGACTTGCAATCCAAACCGTTACGGCCCCAAAGAGGTATCCCCCGATTGCGATAAAAAAGCCCTGGCGACCAGAGGAGAAAAACAATTGTGGAATCGGATAGAGCCACATCGTAATAACCACAAAAGTTGCTAAAAATGATAGTCCGGCGACACTCGTTGCTCCTTTGGCGAAGTTCTTTGTGAACCCCGCCACCATAGAGCTAAAACCATCTGGATACATCCTAAACCAAGCCACTTTTCTAGAGGATGTAACCCCAATGGCCAAACCAGCCTCTTGATAAAGTTGCGCTAGGGCTACATCTTCAACTATTTGGTCATGGACCTCGGCATGTCCACCACTTTTGCTATAGCTCTCTCGAGTGGTAATAAGTACTGGACCAAAGATCGCCTTGGGCCGCTTTGATTTGAAAAATGAGATCGCCCCGGAGGATAAGAGGGCGACCAAATTGAAAAAGAGAGCAAAGGATTCACCCAAGGTGAAACAGAAATGAAACGGTTGGACCGAATAAAGGTCGACCTTCGCCTCAACAACATCGCTAATTAACCTAAGGACTCCCCTTTCAATCCTAACATCGGCATCTAAAAATACCATTATCGGATTGCTCGTCGCCTCAGAGCCGAGGTGGCAAGCGAAGTTTTTACCGATCCAACTCGGTGGAAGTTCTGTTGATGAAATTACCTTCGCCCCCTTTGCGCTTGCGATAGTCGCCGTACCATCCGACGAATCATCATCGACCACCAAGACCTCAAAGGATGAAAAATGTCTTGCAAGATCAGCGCTGCGAATCGCATCAAGACAGTCGCCAATACTTTTTTCTTCATTACGAGCAGGAATGATTATAGAGATACCCAACTCACCTAGGGCAAAAAGTGATCCGGAATCCAAATCATCACTCTGGCCCTTTCCAGCGAATAGAGACCTACCCCCTAAGAAAAAAAGCGCCAATAGGCCCAGAGGGTAAATTAGAGACAGGTGAAAGGCCACCATCAAAACCTTAGCTACTATTCAGTTCAAGTAGCCATCCGCAATTGAAAAGCACGGTTGAGAACACAATTGAAGAGATCCATCTAAAACTTCTACCGAAACCACGTCGAATGGCGAACCGCCAAAATGGAGACTTTAACCTCAAGGAGACAAGGCTTCGAAAGCAAAATACTTCCTGAGCAGATTGTAAGGAAGACGTGGCTCGAAAATTTAGATCGAGAGCTCAAAGTTAAAAAATTCAGAACTATCATATCTACACCTTCAAGGTGATCACATAAAACCTTAGGGAAATCTAAGAATCTAGCCCAGTAGGGTTGCAACCAAGGCCAAAGAAATCTCATCCAAGCCATAGATGTGAAAGCTACAAATCACCTACCGAATTCACTGACCCAAGGGATCGATCCTTTGATGGGCCAAAATCTTTCGAATGGCCCCCATCAAGGTCTTACTTACCATATGAAGCCAAAATGCCAAAGGTTAACAATTTAGCAAAGGACTAATTCACGAAATATTCAGCCCTGGGTACCTTTGGATATAACCCCAATTAATTCACACCAAATAGAAAATAGGTACAGAAGAGGAATCGGCAATTATGTCGTCTACCTAGAGAAGTAGTTTTACAGAAATCGAAAGGTGATCATACCTTGACATCCATAATGCTGGAATCACTGACTAAATCCTACGGAAAGGCCGGAACGGCTGTCGTAGATGGGATCAACCTTGAAATTGAAAACGGTGAATTCGTCGTCCTCCTAGGGCCATCTGGCTGTGGCAAAACCACAACTCTCCGAATGATCGCAGGTCTCGAGAAGGTAACCTCAGGGAGCATCAAATTTGGCGACAAAGTGATGAACGATATCCCTGGTGATCGACGCAACGTTGGCATGGTCTTTCAGAACTACGCCCTCTATCCACATATGTCGGTCTTTGAGAACCTCGCATTTGGCCTAAGATCTCGAGGAACCACAAAGGTCGAGGCTGCAATTCGCGTGGATGAAGTTCTTGAGATGCTCGAACTAAGCGCGATGAAACGACGCAAGCCCAGGGAGCTATCGGGTGGTCAACGCCAACGGGTCGCTCTTGGTAGGGCCCTGGTGGGTAGACCTTCGGTCTTTTTGATGGACGAACCTCTCTCTAATTTAGATGCGAATCTCAGAGAGCAGATGCGAATCGAGATAGGCAAACTCCATCACTCACTTGGCATCACAACAATATATGTAACCCATGATCAAGGCGAAGCCCTGACCCTGGCTGACCGCATCGTCGTCATGCACAATGGAACCATAAAGCAAGTTGCAAAACCAAGAGAGATCTACAACTCCCCGGCCGACTCGTTCGTGGCAAAATTTATTGGCTCCCCAGGAATGAACTTGACTGAGGTTGAACTGCGTACCGATGGCGATCGCATTAGGGGCGGAGAGGCTATATCGCTTCCCAGAGAGGCAGCCCGAGTAGTAGGCTCACACCTAAATAAAAAGGTCCTACTCGGGATACGACCAGAACTACTCTCTCTAGTCGGCGACGAAAACGACGCAAAAATCGTAGGCGAAATCCAATTGGTAGAACAAATGGGAAGCCAACTGCAAACCTATTTCAAAATAGAGGGTCCCAGCAGTAGCCAAAACTTTATTGCTAAGCTTCCCCCAGATTCCACCCCACGAATCGGTGAAAAGATAGCCCTCTTCGCGCGCCCTAGCGACCTACGCTTCTTCGACGCCCTTAGTGGAAACGCTTTAGATCGATTGCTTGATATAGATGAAGTCAAGGCAGAGTCACTAGTTGGATAGAACAATGACCACAAAAAGTGCAAATCCAATCGAGATGAAATCAATTCCAGAAAGCGTGTCTAAATCGAAATGGCTCTAAAGATCTCCAACAGACCAACTACCCTTCCAGGGGTAGACCTAAAGCTAGAAGCTACTAAACCTCGTAGATTCGAACGTCAGCGAGATATGGCACTGATGGTTAAGGAGAAGCTCGTTGGCTATGGCTTGATCCTTCCTGCTGGTGCAGTCTTTCTGGTCTTTTTCTATATACCTGCAGCCTATCTGTTGGTCATAAGCTTCTTCCACTGGGGCATACTTTCACCTACGGCAAATTTCGTCGGCCTCAAAAACTTTAGAATCCTATTTCACCAGCCGTTATTTTGGCGATCTCTTGTCAATTCTGCCTATTACACACTGGTAATGATTCCTGCCACGACCCTATTGTCACTAGCGGTCGCAATGTTGCTTAGAGATGGTATGCAATCCAAGCGAGGTGGCATCTGGCGAGCTGCCGTCTTTCTGCCTCACGTTACCCCTGTAGTAGCCACTTCGATCATATGGGTTTGGGTCTTTAATCCACACTTTGGCCTGGCAAACTACGTACTAAGCCTACTTCATCTTCCGGCACTCGGATGGCTCGAAAGTACCACTTGGGCACTACCAGCCGTCATGATAGATTCCCTGTGGCACTCTCTTGGACTATACGTAATCATCTTTCTGGCTGGGCTATCTAGGGTTCCCCGTGAACTTATAGAGGTCGCAACTCTAGACGGAGCGAAGAAATATAGGATCTTTCGGCGAGTCATATGGCCACTGATCTCACCTACTACCTTCTTTGTGGTCATTCTTTCAACTGTAAATACTTGGCAAGCATTCTCCCAGATCTACACGATGACCGGCGGTGCACACGGAGGAGCTGGTGGTCCAGCATTCTCAACTACGACTGATGCAGTATTGATCTTTCAAACGGCCTTTACCTATCTCCACTTCAGTCTGGCGGCGGCGATGAGCTTCATCTTGTTCTTCATAATCCTCACACTTACAATGGTCCAGAAGTGGATCTCAGATCGAATCGTCTTCTACCGATGAAAGCTACCGCTATGACCCCTGGACGCATTGTCAATCGAATCTTCGTGGTTCTTGTAAGTTGTATATTTGCATTTCCACTTTATTGGATGGTGGTAACAGCATTCAATACCCATGGGGGAGTATTTTCGATACCACCTCGGCTAACGCCAGCGATGCACACCGGCGCATTTAGCTACGTCGTCACCCATACGAATTGGCTTCACTACATTGCCAATACCGTCTTAATCGCCGGATCGACCGTCCTGTTAGTCCTGATCACCTCGGCAATGGCTGGTTACGCACTCTCTGAAATCAAATTTCGAGGATCATCGGTCTTTTTCATAATGATCGTAGGCGTAATGATGCTCCCAACCCAAGCCCTTTTGATTCCACAATATTCAATAGCGCTCCATCTACACCTCCTCAACACCTACATAATTCAGATCATACCATTTGCGGCATCCACCTTTGGAGTCTTTCTGTTTAGGCAATTTTTCAAGAGCCTTCCCAGGGAGTATTGGGAAGCAGCCCGATTGGAAGGCGTTGGACATCTAAGGTACATTATCAAGGTGGCAGTGCCCTTGGCCAAACCAGCGGTACTAACCGTGGCCCTTCTAACCTTCATCTCCTCATGGAACCAATTTCAATGGCCCCTAATTATGACCACTTCACATTCTGTTCAACCTATCGAAGTGGCATTGAGCCATTACATGCAAACGTTCGAGGCAAACTGGAGAAAATTGACCTCAGCGGCGATCTTGGCACTTACGCCGATCGTAATCCTCTTCTTCCTTCTGCAACGCCACATCGTGGCGGGGGTTGCTGGAAGAGATAGCGGGGTCAATATCTGACCCCTATTCGAATACACCTCTAGCTCCGACCATACCCCTTGTGTAATCAAGAGATCCAACGAGCTGGCGGCAGTGCGAATTTACCACCTAAAAAAAGATGGCCATCGACTCCGAACGTCGACGACCATCTACACAACAACTACTAACACATAGTCGAAAGGTTAATTCTAACAATGCAAGCTTCGCAAAGAGCCAAAAAATCTAAAGTTGATCCAAATTCCATCCAATCTTCCATGGCTAACTGGAATTTCGCGAAGTCCAAGACAAGGAGGAATCTACTCGGCTCTGCAGCTGCGGCAGCAATAATCCTTAGCGCATGTGGAAACTCAAGCGCATCCGCGTCAACAGCTACTACCAAGGCCGCAACCACGGCAGCACCCGTTTCATTTTCTCTCTGGGAATCACATAATGGCGGCCCAGTTGGCGCTGCAGTCACGGCTCTCGTCGACAAGTTCAATGCGAGCCATCCAAATATCACGGTCAAGGTAGTTGTGACGAAGGCGTCATCAAAACTTCCAGCTGCAATTGCCGCTGGAAATCCGCCAACGCTAGCTGAAATTAGCCACTACGATGGGACACTCGTAAAGGGAGGTGCCTTAGTTTCATGGAACTCCTACCTAAAGGGATCCAGTGAGCTAACCCAATCCAATGTCTTCCCATCGGTTTGGACTAATGGTTTAGTCCAAGGACAGCACTATCGAATCTTGGCTAGCGCGAAGGTCTCAGAGGTCTTCTACAATGAAACTCTCTTCCAAGCCGCCGGCATCACGACAGCGCCAACCACGTGGGCTCAACTTGCAACCGACGCTGCCAAACTAAAGAGTTCAACTGTTATTCCAATCGGTTGGAAGGACTCCTCGGCCCATATACTTCCAGCGATTCTAAGCAACGGTGGAAGTATGCTCGCCGGCGGAAACGCCGTTGGAACGTCGGTAAATTTCAATAACGCCGCCACAACCTCAACATTTACTTACTTCAAAAATCTATACTCCTCAGGGGATCTAGTCTTTGACCATGGTACAACGCTGCGACAAGATCTGGCATCGGGCCATATGGCAATGATCGATGGCACATCAGCTGGTGAGCAAAAGCTGCTAGATGCGGTCGGTGGAAAGTTCAAGGTAGGAGCATTCGTTGAACCCGCTGGCTCAACTGGTCATGCGGCCAATCTGGTCCAAGGGCTCGGCTTTGTACTCCCAAAGGGACACAGTCCAGCACAAGACCAAGCAGCATGGACCTTTGTATCGTGGTGGCTTCAACCAGCACAGCAAGTATATTGGGATGAAAATACTGGCTTTGCTCCCGAAACCCAAACCGGCGCTAGTGCCCTTCCGGCCTCGTTTCTCTCGACCCACTCTGGACTAGCTGCATCGGTTAAAGCGATGCAGTCGCCATATACCTATGGACGCCCAGTAAGCGACCGTTACGCACAGGTCCAGGCAGAACTTGACTCAGCGTTTCAACAAGCTGTAACTGGTGGTATGACTATAAGTACTGCGATTTCTCAACTTCAAAGTCAAGGCAACTCCTATATGAGTGGAGCAAGCGCAATTTAGCCATGGAGTCTTTGGATCATATGCAAAAGGCAGTTAGTTCACCAAAGGGCGACGAGTGGATTGGTAGAGTCCTCCTGGTTGAGGACGACCTTGAACTCGCCAGTGCGCTTGCGCGTCGAATGGAACAGGAATACTATCGCGTCACGATCTCAAATAGTGGCGAGTTAGCGATACAAGAACTAAGCAAAAATTACTTTGACATCTTGATCCTAGACATACTCCTACCAGGAATGTCAGGGCTGGAGGTCTGCAAGATTGCAGTTCAGGGCTGGCCCGAACTAGCGATCTTGATGATCACCTCCCTCGGCGGCGTCGAAGACGTAGTCAACGGGTTAGAACTCGGCGCCGATGATTATCTGGTAAAGCCATTTGGTTTCGCGGAACTCAAAGCAAGATTGCATGCGATCCTTCGAAGGGGCGATCGCGCTAACGAAAACAAATCGTTGGCGCGATCGTCTGGCGGAAACGAAGTCGACAAATTCGGCGACCTTGCTCTAAGTCCCATCGACCGAAGCGTTACTTATCGCGATAATACCATAATCCTACGACCACGAGAGTTCGAGATACTAGACCTATTTCTAAGGCGGCCTGGGGTCGTCCTTACACGTAGATCCGTGGAGCTGATACTACAAAACAAGGGAACTACGCTCTCCAACGCCACACTGGACTGGCACATTCACCAGCTTCGAAGAAAACTTCAGGCCGAAACCGGTAGGCCGTTCATAAAAACGATCTACTGTGTTGGCTGGTGTCTAGATGAAAATTGGAACGACTGAATTGTCGATGAGAATGCGGATAGTCTTATCCGTGGCCGCGCTCACCTTATTTATCACTGTCGTAGCGAGCATTGGATTTGACGCATATGTCGGCTCCGCTACTAGAGCTACCCTGGAGCGCTCTCTGAGGGGGCGGATGGATCGCCTTCAGATTGCCACACAACGCCACTTAATCCAACTAAACACCAGCGGCAAAAAGATAATTCTGGTTCCGGATCAATCGGTATCTCAGGTATTGTCAAAGAATCTAAGGATCTTATATACAACCAAGGTAGCAGGCGCTAAAGCACTGTTGACCTGGAGCCAAATGAATGGACACCTTGGCAAACCGTACTACATTACCCTCCCCCACCAAGGTTCATCGAGCCCCTATATTCTTCTAATTGAGAAGATCCCATCGACTCACGGTGAGCTAGCTATCGTTGGGAGCTCTACTGACAAAGTTGACGATTCGCTCAATATCGCTGAGGAACTCCTGGCTATCGGAGGCATCAGCGCAATAATATTTGCAAGCCTTGGTGCAGGATTACTCGCCTCGATCGTGCTAAAACCTGTAGAACGAATGCGAAAGCAGGCACAGGATCTCTCAAAGGGCCACTCGATGGATCGACTCAGCAACCCCGGAACCGGCGATGAGCTGGCTGCTTTGGCCGACACCCTAAATGAATTTTTAACTAAAATCCACGACTCCACCCAACTGCAGCGTCGATTTATCGCTTCCGCTAGCCACGAATTGCGAACGCCCTTAGCTGGGATGAAAGCGGAACTCGACTCCCGATGGTCTAGCTCGTTCGGGAGCGACCCGGCGATTTTGATGGATCGAATTGAAAAAAGAGTCGACAATCTCATCTATCTGACCGATGGCCTCCTCAAGGTGGCACAAGGCCAAAGCAAAACCATTCCCCTTAAATTGACCGATAGTGATTTGGAATCAGTCATCTCCGCAACTCTCACAAATCTCTCACCACAGGCAAGTGCCGCCCAGGTCCGACTCGTTCTAGATGTCACCCAAGATGTCCATGCCTACGTTGACCCAGTGAGAATCTGCGAAATATGGGAGAATCTGACGTTAAATGCGATTCGACATAGCAGACCTGGAGGTATCGTTGAGATAACTATCGATCAAAGTTCCACACAGGCCATAATTGCCATTCGTGATCATGGTGACGGCTTCGATCGGGAGATTCTCGACCACGTCTTCGAGCCTTTTGTCAGCACTAGTCCTGGCTCAAATAACTTTGGCCTAGGTTTAAGTTTGGTTAAACATCTGGTGGTGGCTCACGGAGGCGAAGTGGAGGCAAGAAACCACGATCAAGGCGGAGCCGTAGTAACTGTGCGACTTCCAAAAGCGAACCCCGTGGCGGGGTCGTAAAAATCCAAATCCAATCTCTGCTTGGACTTAGTTCAATACCGCTCAGTTGAACACCGGCACACAGATCTGAGGCGGATGCTCAAGTTTAGGCCAACTGTGGTGATAAAAGCGTTTGATCGCCCACTTCAGGACCTTGCGCTTGACTAATCGAGGGTTGGAACGCAATCGAAGCGGCGGGTTGAGACGCATTAAGAGGGTATCCATGGCAAAGACCAAGATAAGTTCTGCTTCGGTTGTTCCTACTGGGGAACCCGATACCCTCAACTTAAGGTTGAGACATTACACTCAGAGGTAGCATCACCAGTGTTAGGGATCCTCTTGGGATAGGTCGTTTAGTTGGGTCAGCGGGCCGGCTCGAATAACGAAGAGTCCGCTTGGCGTGGCGAGGATTTGACCCGCCATGACATTGCCTATTTTTGACCGAAGCGATAACTCTAAGTGTGGCGCCTATGCATTGGTCAATCGTTTGTGAGAGAAGGGGGGGGGAAGCGGCCGGGTCTCCAACCGGGCCGCGCACTGCATCAAGACCAGTGATAAATGAGATTAGTAGCGGGTCTTGCTTTGTCATCTCGCCAGCTGCGACGATTAGCTCACGGATCGCAGGTTAGGCGCACAATAGCGCCCAAAGTTCTTGTTGTGCTCCGTCTGGGGTCTTGGTGAGTATTCCAAAACTCTTTACCAATCATTCCAGTAACTCTTTACCAGTGCTTTTAACCTACCATAGGGGCCATTGTGAAATGACCGTTTTGGCGTATTCGACAGCAACGCATTTACTCAAAATGGTTGCTTAGAATTCAAGAGCTCCCCTTGAGCGTTTCTTTGGATCCAAAGAAATAAGCAGTCCCGTAATTGGATCTGAAAGTTGTGTTCTTAGCTCCATTGAATTCGAACTAAAGAGGTTTGATTCCAATACGTAGTATTGGAATCGGTTACCCTTCTTTTTATTATCTGTTTATCGGTAGTAGCGATGATGGGACGACTCATCATCGCAAGAGAGCGCATAAGACCAGTAGCAATACTGGCCATGCTCAAAGAGACGAGAACAACTCTCGGACAAGTGAGAATGAAGTTCGAGACGAGAACCTTGAAAAAGGTGAAATCGCAATGAGTGAGCTCACTACTTATCACTCAGTTTCAACGGTAGCCATCTTGGTGCTTTCAGCAATCCCTCGATTACCCGATCTCTTTTCGTTGTTTGATTAGGGGTTTCAACATTAAAATTTCAATTATCGTCTTTGATCCAAGCCTTTAATCTTCTTGGTTTATTAGCTCCTGTTGTCAAATTGTGGCCCCTTATGCAATTGACGTGATCTCTCGTCGTTAGAACTCCCGGGCCGAGAGCCCTAACTCCAAGTTGACCTTTAGCCGAACAGTTAATAGAAATGGAGAAAGGGGAGAACTGGGAGATAGTTGCATATCCCTCTTCCAAAGTGATGTTTTAGCCGAGTGAAGAAGGTTGATCTAGGATCGTTCGGCTAACTTCTTCCCGAAGTTGCCTCTTTAGGATCTTGCCAGTCGGGTTACGCGGGAGCAGCTGGTCGTAAAAGAAGATGTATTTGGGAACCTTAAAAGCGGCTAGATGTTGGGCTACGTAGGATCTTAAGTCCTGTTCGCTGATTGAGATCCCCGGATTGCAAGTTACGATGGCTGCGACCTCCTCCCCCATAACTAAGTCCGGTATTCCAATGATGGCTGCGTCGACCACTCCGGGAAAGTCATACAATACGGACTCAACTTCGATGGAATAGATGTTCTCGCCTCCTCTGATAACCATGTCCTTTGCTCGATCGACAATATAGACAAAGTCTTCTTCATCCACGTAGGCTAAGTCGCCGCTATAGAACCATCCATCCCTGAATGAGTCTTTTGTTGCTTGAGGTTTATTCCAATAGCCGTCAACGATATTGGGACCCTTGATAATGAGTTCACCTACTTGATTAGGGCCTAGCTGGTCGCCGCTATCGTTCACAACTGCTAACTCTACGACGGGCAATGGCAAACCAACAGAATCTGGTTTTTCTAAATAGTCATCGCCGGAGTTCATGGTTGCAACCGAGGAGGTTTCGGTCAGACCGTATCCATTCGAAGGACTACCCATGGGAAAGTTTTCTTTTATCTTTCGCACTAACTCAGGTGGGCAAGGCGATCCTCCATAGGTAATCAGTTTGACGCTTGAGGTATCTCTCATAGGAAAGTCGCGCGAATTTAGGACCTGCCAAACCATCGTCGGCACACCCCCAAATGCGGTGACTTTTTCTCGTTCGATCAATTCCAGTGCTCGCTCTGGGTTCCAGCGATACATCATGATTATCTTCGATCCAGCAAAGGTATTTGGTATCAATACACCGTGGCAGCCTGTGGCATGAAAGAGTGGAACCGATAAGAGGTATGCATTTTGTTGTTTGTCTCCATTTGAATCAAGGGCAGTCCTTTGGCTTGACGGATATGCCATTTGGTTTCGAGCCGATATGTAAAGAACGCTTATTAGGTTGGTGCAAATGTTGCGGTGAGTTCCAAGGGCTCCTTTCGGAGCGCCTGTGGTGCCAGATGTATAGAAGATCGTTACGGGGTCGTCGGGAAGGATTTCAACTTGAGGAAGGAGGTCGCAATAACCATCAATCACCTTGCCAAAGTCCAAGATTTTAAGGGAACTGTCTGAATCGCCAAGATCGGGAATCTCTAGATCGGCAAAGGTTGCCTCGTTGCACCTAACGACCAAAATAGTTATCTCTTGGAGTGTTTCAACAAGTCCTTTTATCGAGGGCACAATCCGGCTATAACGTTGGGCGTCGACAATTACCACTTTGGCCATTGAATCGGCGATGCCATATTCCAGCTCTTGCTGTGTCCACCAGGCGTTTAGCGGAACAGCGATGGCACCAATTGACGATATCGCCCAAAACGAAATGATCCATTCCGGGTAATTTCTCATAGAAATCACAACCCGATCGCCTTTTTTGACGCCGAGAGCTATCAGCCCGTGGGCGGTCTTAGCTACAAGAGCTAGATGTTCCTGGTAGGTTATTCGTTCGTCTTCATAGACCAGGTAGGTCGCGCTTGCGTGCTTTGTCGATCGTTCCAAAATATCTCTGAGAGAATTTGGGGTTTGACTCCAAGTCCGATAGGTCGTCCCTCGAATGTGCGTATCGGTAATTTCAAATCTTTGCCCTGGCGCCGTCAATATCTGGCGAATTTCGTCAAGTTTAGCTAACATATTAAAACCATAGCTAGATTAGCGTTTTCAGGCGACCCAAAATGATTTAATCGAATCAGATAGCTGGAGAAGGCTTTCCTAAACGCTACAACCAACGAAAAGAAAGGTAAACGTTCGGTGAACCCGTACCACCCCTGACGAAAACAGGGACTGAACACGAAGCGCTAGATAGTGTTAACTGGTAGTCATGGACAGTTTGAATACAACTGAGACAGCGTACTTGCGGGCAGAGATAGAACGTCTGGCTGATGACAACGCGCACTTGGCCCACGATAATGCCCGTCTTCAAGCGGAGAACGCCGAGCTTCGAGCACGGGTTAGTGAACTCGAAGGCCAGATTGGTGCACTCTCGGAGAAGGTGGTAACGCTTACCAAGCTCGTCTTTGTAAACTGCGACGTTTTTTTACCCACCATCAGCGATAAAAATTGACCCAGCCAATTGAGTTCAATAGTAGTTGTTGGTGTCTGAGGTTCCCCAGATTTAGTGGACACCTGTTAAGCCAACATAGATTGTTGGTAGAAAGGATGTCATCATGGGAGCAACAAGGCGTAAATTCACCCTTGAGTTCAAGACTGAAGCTGCTCATCGAGTTATAGATTCCGCCACGTTCGTTCCAGAGGTAGCTAGTGAGCTATCTATTTCGAAAAGAGGCTCTATATAGGTGGGTAAAAGATGAACGAATACGTCTAGAGGCAGCTTCTAGTGTCAATGAAGGACCACTGAGCGCTGATGAAAGAAGAGAACTCATAAAGCTTCGTCGTGAGATGGCAGAGCTCAAAAAAGATAATGAGTTCTGAGGGAAAGCCAATCGCGTACTTTTACAGCCAAGCAAGCAAACAAGAAAGATTTGCCCTGATGGAAGCGGAGTGCGCTAACTTTGAGATAGCACGAATGGCGCGACTACTTGAAGTGTCTCGATCTGGCTACTATGCCTGGCTACATCGGTTAGAGAACCCAGCCGATGCCAAGGTGGCTAGAAATGACCTTGAGGCAAAGATACTCTCCATTCACAGGGAATCTAATGGAACTTATGGCGCTCCAAGAATCACCGCTGAGCTTCACGATCGCGGGGAGGTAATCAGTAAAAACAGCGTTGCAACTCGGATGAGAGATCTTGGAATAGAGGGTATATCCCCCAGATCATTCAAAGTCAAAACCACTACCGCTGATCCAAAGGCTTGTTATCCCAGTGACCTCGTCGAACGTGACTTCGACAAGGGATATCTAAATGCCGTTCTTACCTCGGATATCACTTACTTGCGAGTTGGAGAGGGATTTGCCTACCTTTGTGCTATTCGTGATGAGCACTCCGGCAGGGTGCTTGGATATTCTGTCGATCGCCACATGAGGACAAGCCTTGTCATTGAAGCACTCCAGCAGGCAATCTCCCTCAGGGGAGACGATATCCAAGGCGCAATTTTCCATACCGATCGCGGGAGCCAATTCACCGATCGTCGCGTCGTGGAACTCTGTGAACAGAATGGCATTATCCGGTCAATGGGTAAAACTGGATCTTGCTACGACCATGCAACAGCTGAATCGTTCTGGTCGATCTTCAAACACGAGTACTTCTACCGGCACGTATTTGAAGGTATGTCCGAATTAAGGGCTGGGATTAGGAGTTACATGGACTTTTATAACCATAAAAGGCGGTACTCGAAGATCGGTAACGTCTCACCAGTTGGTTATGAACTAACATTATTGGAGTCCGCCAAGGCGGCGTAGTCAATGTGTCCATTATTTATGGGCAACCTCAACCTCTATCAGATCGACTGGCAAGTACACATCGTGCGACACCGACATCGCCGCCCTACTTACCGGCGCACCTGCAAGTGTCAGACTCGGGGCATGCTCGTCGCACCGGTCCCGGCCAAGCCAATCCCCAAGGGAATGTTCACTTCAGGGTTCCTGGGCCGCTTGGTAGTGGAGAAGTACGTGATCGGGCGTCCCTTGGAACGCATCGTCGCAGCTCTCTCAAATGACGGGTTCGAGGTTTCAAAAGGCACCTTGACAGGAGCGCTCAAGGCGCTTTCGGACCTACTTGAGCAACTTGACGCAGCGATTAGGGAGAGGAACGCAAAGTCGGCGCATCTGCACATCGACGAGACATCCTGGAAGGTGTTCGAGGCGGTAGCTGACAAAGCGGGCAACCGCTGGTGGCTGTGGACCTTCCTCGGTCCCGACACCGTGGTGTTCTTGATCGATCCCAAATGCTCGACGAGAGTGGTAGCCGAGCATTTGGGTATCGATATAGATGCGGGTTCGCTCGAACCTGGCCGACAGCTCCTGATAAGCTCAGACTTTTACAGTGTCTACCAGTCCCTTGGTGCACTTGAGGGAGTAGACCCGTTGTGGTGTTGAGCACACATCAGGTGCTACTTCATCCGCGCTAGCGATGCGCATCAAGAGCTGCGGAGTTGGACTACTTCATGGCTCGCTCGCATCGGGTCGCTTTATGTAGCACATCATGCACGCCAAGCACTTGAGACGGGAACTACCGGGCGCTTACGCGCTGAGGAGGACTTTACCAGGATCATCAGAGCAATGGATACTGCCAGAAAGGCTGAGGCTTGCGATCCGACGCTTCACCCTGGGGCCATAAAGGTGCTCGCAACACTGGATCGTGAATGGGAAGGCCTTTGCCGTCATGAAGAGTTCCCCGAGTTGCCACTCGATAACAACCCAGCAGAGGCTGTACTTCGCAACCCGGCAGTAATACGCAAGAACTGCTATGGATCCGGTTCAATATGGGCAGCCACCCTGGCCGCGCGGATCTGGACCATTACCGCCACCGCCCAGCGTGCTGGGTGCAACCCACTCGCCTATCTCATCGCCTACCTACAAGAATGTGCCGCCGCTGGGGGAAGGGCCCCGAATCCCGCCGCGCTGGAGCGGTTCTTCCCCTGGGTTGCGAGCGAGACTGATCTTGTTGAGTGGCGCATGTCGCCACCTGGTCCAATGCCATGAGTGAAACACTGCGCTACTGTGGGCGGGACTTCTCCCAAGCAGACCTTGAGGTCATCTCCGACCTGATCGCTGTGTACCCGACAAGACAGGCAATTGCTGACGCAGTCTGCGAGGCGCTTGGCTGGTATCGTCTCGACGGGCGCAAGAAGGACATGTCGGCGCGCGTTGCATTGTTGCGTATGGACAGAGACGGACTCATCACCTTGCCCAAGCCACTGCATGGCAACGGCAACGGACTCATCACCCGCTACGCAAAGCCAATCGCTGAGCTACCCTTAGCCTATCCTGAATCGCTCGACGATCTCTGTCCAATCAAGTTCGCCATAGCAGATACCAAAGCCCAAAAGCAGCGCTGGCGAAACCTCATTGCAAGCTACCACTACCTCGGCTACACCACCTTTGCCGGTGCTAAGGGGCGCTATCTCATCGAGAGCTCCTCTGGAACTATCGGTGCGATCGGCTTCGCTGCCTCGCCATGGAGCTGCGCACCACGCGATAACTATATCGGCTGGGACAAAGCGACCCGCGAGACACGGCTGCACCTTGTGGTTGGCAACGCGAGGTTTCTCATTCTTCCTCAGGTACGTGTTGTGAACCTCGCCTCATACATCCTCTCCCGTGTCGCTCGCCGCCTCCCCCTGGCGACTGGCTACTCGCCTACGGGTACCAACCAGGGCCATTGCAAAGTCCAGCTGAATGTCGCTTTACCTGGCCTGACACAACAGGATTGACGTTTTGTTTCAGTAGCTGTTAGAAATAGAGGATGCAAGAACCGCCAATCGATGTGGGCCGGATAAGCGTTCGTCCTATCCTTCTGAGCGAGCAGGCCCGTTTCGATGCTGGTCTCGATGAGCATCACTGGCTCGGTCACCGTCTCGTAGGTGAAACGATGCGCTATGTAGCGCTATCTCCAGACGGGGAATGGTTGGCGCTGGTTGGCTTCGGAGCTGCTGCGCTTGCATGTCGTCCACGAGATAGCTTTGTTGGCTGGAGTGATGGTGAGCGTTTGGGTGTTAAGGTAATCGTTATCGACGTTAGCGAGAACTCTACCGCCAAAGAAGATCTAGAAGATGATGTCATTGAGATCGTGACCGTATTCTCGGCCAGGCTATATGGATCACACAACCAAAAAACAAACGGGTTATCGAGGGGCTTCAAGATGTAGCCAAAGAGGCAAAGCCATTACTGCATGTCGCAGCCTCATCCTGTGGCTAGTGTTATGAAAGGCGCGATACGCCTAGTTATATTACCGCTCAACGAGGAAAAGTAGACGAGGTGTGCTCGGCAGTTGGGCACTATAGCGGCCCAAAGGAGTATTGGCAGCTTAGCTTGGCCAGGTTAGCCCATGGAGATTAATAGGTAGAAGCAGGAGCTTCCATGACTCCGTCACGGCACAAAGTTTATACCCCGCTTACACCTCGAGCGCATCAATGTCCATCTGATGGACCCAGCCGCTTTTGATGCCGCAGACACCTGCATTCGTCATTTCGATTCCCCTCTTGCCAGAGGTAATGTCAAGGCAAAGAGGCGTAGACTCTTCAGCGACGAGGATGATAGGCATTATACCTGGGCTTGTATAACACAATACGTCACAATTGGCCAGATCATGGCTGGAGGTTTGCCAGAGAATTTCACTGTGACTATCTCTACAAAAAGAGTGAAGGATAGCCTCGTACCCACACCGTGTCATTCGAGAATATACTTGACAATAGTTGGCCGAAAGTTATCGAGTCTCGCTCCATCTCTCTGGACTCCAGCTTGTGTTCAGAGCTTGTATTTAGTGGTCGAAAATGACACCCATAAAGGCAAAACCAGACGCTATTTCAAGGTTGTTGGCATTAACACTCGCAATAAAAACGAATCCCACTACTTCCGTCTGTCATCTCTTTAGCATCAGGCAACATCAAGGTTGTACTCGATGAAGACCACAAGCGAGCCTTCATACACGTAAGCTACGACGTTGCGCACCTAACCAAGACTCTACCGGGCCCGTACTAGGGCCTTGACTGGGAAACCAGGGAGGCCGCTACTAAAAGGTCGGAGTTCGTCATAGTAGCGAATATGCCCCAGTGCTAAGTCCTATGACAAAAGGCTCGAATGAGACCGGCAATGAAAAGAACAGACTTCATGCTCGATCAAAGAGAAATGCTGTTCCAGACATGGACGACGCATTGCCAGAAGTAACCTGGATGCGAGGAGACACCAAGGTCGCTTCAGGCGCGCAAAGGCATAACTATGGACCATCTCGGGCGCTACAATCAAAGAAGTGGTCCATGGAGCCGAAAACAGAACATGCGAGTCTCGCAGGGTTCCACAACTTCCAGGCTCGAGACCTCGATACGTCATTATCGAAGACATATCTCAAGCAAGCGCTAAGGCTAGGTCAAAACAAATATCTCGACTCTCTGATCCTCATGGGCTCCTGGTGGGCTCCTCATGGGCGAGGAAAGGGAATCCAGAACACATTGCGGTACACGGCCATGGTGGAGGTTCCGGCATCAATACGGTCAACCGTGAGCATTCCAAAATCTTTACCAGTACTTTTAACCCAGCACAGGGGCTATTGCGAAATGAGCATGTTGGCGTATTCGATAGCAACGCATTTACACGAAATGGTTGCTTCAAATTCAAGAACTCTCCTCGGACATTTCTTTGGATCCAAAGAAATAAAAAGTCCGGTAATTGGATCTAAGAGTTTTATTTTTAGCTTTATTAGATTCGAACTAAAGGGTTGTGATTCGCATACGCTGTTTTGGAATCAGCTGCCCTTTAGTCCTACCCCCGGCTGAGAGTTGTTCATAATCCTCAAAGAGACAACGATGACTTTCTAATCCAATAACGGGAGGTTTTTGTACAAATAAATCTCAAAAAACGAGGCATCTAGTACCGAAGTTCAGGTACATTAATGTTGGTCGCAAGTTGTGCCACAGCCACGAATCCAGAGGAAGATCATTTCGAAATTCCCGGGACTTTAGTAAGTGCCCAGCTCTAGACCATAGGGTGGTCGCAGAATTGACCCCAAATAACTACATCGAAAGGACTGGAGCGATGCGACGGAGAATGCTAAAGGCTAAAATCCACCGTGCCACGGTTACCGACGCTAACCTACACTATGTCGGTTCGGTCAGCATCGGTCCGGAGTTGCTCGCCGCAGCGGACATTCTCGAAAACGAACAGGTGATGGTGGTTGACATCGATAATGGCGCCCGGTTAGAGACCTATGCCTTAGTTGGAAAGCCAGGTGAGGTATGCTTAAACGGTGCCGCTGCTAGGCTAGTACACGTGGGAGATAAAGTCATCATACTCACCTACGCTGACTTTGAAGAAAGCGAAGTGAAAGGCCATTCTCCGGTGGTCATTCACGTAGACGCTACAAATAAAATTACCTATTCACCCAGATAAGTAACTTATACTCCTATGGGACTTTCTATGCCAAGCGGCACTCGGCGAAGACGCTCAATCGATGCACCTCCTATGAATTCGAACCCCCGAGAATGGCCCTCCATGAGGTTGGCGATATCTTGTGACCTCTGGGCCTCGACATAGACGTATCCCGAATAACCAAGAGTCATAACAAATATTGACGCTTCGAAACTTACCTCGCCACTTGTGCAATCATAAATTGGTATTTTCTGCCCGGCGTAGTCAACCATTGCAACGTCACCTTAGAGCGTGATGAAGGACCATCGATATCTCTTTGGATTCATCAAAACGGGCAAGTTTCTCACAGAAACTTGAGTATCCATAGGCATGATCTTCGCCTACCTCGTATTCATATTCGCACCAAAGCAGGTATCTGGTAAGGTTTTGTCGCTTGCCAGCCTCCAATTCCTTTAGCACTATCGCGAAGTCGGGTTCCACCTTGTTGGCTACCCTCAGTAAGATGACGTCGAGATAGTTGGGTCTCAATAGCCCCTTGACGCTGTAATATCCAATCCATTGCTCCATATAGATCATCAGTAGAAGCGTCACCAACACCAAAGTCACAAGCGATAGTAGTGTCTTGCCACCACCGGGTGGTGGCAAGCTTAGAAGAAGGACTTGTCACTCTTGCTATTACAAGTGCGAGGATAATGTCTCGCTCTTTGGATTCTGGACCCAATAGAGATGCAAGCTTCAACTTATTGGCCATTGCAGCTATTGCTGCTACATGGCCATGAAATAGAGATCTCTCTATCTCAAATTCCCCTCCTGCTACTACATGGCTTTTACCAGCTAATGATTCACGAATAACTTCAATTGTTACAGAAGGAAGATGAGAGAGATTGGCTAAGGTCTCATTCTTGACCTTACCGTCTTCGCGATAAGACCTTCGAAGGAGATGGCTCTCATAGACCTTGTCCTTGTAGTTACGACGAGTGGTATGTACATGAACCCCACTACCGCGACGAGCTATACCAGATAGCCTAGCAGATGCCACTAGATCTGTCCAGTAATTTAGTGCCTACATTGTCTGTAAACAGCGGAATTAAATTGACCCACCATCAGCGATAAAAATTGACCCACCCAACAGACAATACTCTTGAGTGAATATCCACTTTCACGAAGGAGTTTTACATGCTGAAGGGTAGGCCACTTATGAACATATTTGATTTGAAGCAACAAGGTCTCAGTTACCGAGAAATTGCCCGAGAAACTGGACATTCAAGAAACACCGTACGTAAATATCTAAGAGACGGAGCAAGTTCTAAACCAATCGAGACAAAGCCACAACGAAACTCAAAACTCGATCCCTATAAGTCTGAGATCGATCGACTTGTATCTGAAGGACTTCTGAGCGTTCCGGCAATCATGTCAAGAATTGTTCCACTGGGTTATACCGGTAAAGAAAGTATCTTGAGAACATATGTCAGTAGTATCAGACCACCGGCAAAGCCAAAACAGGTAGCTATCAGGCGATATGAAACCCAACCAGGTAAACAGTGTCAGTTCGATTGGGGAATATTTAGCTATGTCGATTCGAGAGGAACAAAAAGACATATTCCCGGACTATATGTAACACTTGGACGAAGTCGCAGGAGTTATCTGGAATTTGCACTGAGTGGCGATATATACGGTCTTATAACTTGTCTGATCAATGCCTTTTTCTACTTTGGTGGACTAACCGATGTGTTTCTCACTGATCATATGAAGACCGTGGTAATCGGTGGAAACGGAAAAGACGGATATCAGTTCAACTCGCAAATGGCAGATCTGGCTAATTTCTTGGGAATATCAATCAAACTATGCAGAGTGAGACGGCCAGAAACCAAAGGCAAGGTAGAACGAGGGATTAGATATGCCAAGGAGAACTTCTGGCCTGCTAGAACCTTTAGCGATCTAGCTGATCTAAATCAACAAGCCCTTATCTGGTGTAGCGAAGCAGATAACCGGATTCATCAAAGTCTCGGTATTACCCCAAATGAAGCCTTCATAGTAGAACAGCCACACTTAGGACCACTTCCAACCCGGGAGACATTGTACGGTTTTGAAAAGAGAATCAGAAAGGTAACAGCTGATTCGTTTGTCTCATTTGCTGGAGTCAAATACGGAGTACCTTGGAAATACTCACTTTCACAGGTAGAGGTACTTCCAAAAGAGCGAACCGTTGAGATTTATTCAAACGGAGAGTTGATAGCTTCTCATCAACTTACCTACCAAAAGCGCTCGTTGGTTTACCTTCCTCATCAATACAGCGGGATCACTGCTGAAGCTGGCAGACTGGCTCCTCCGGTACTTGTAAGACAAATCATTGACACTTCAGTTGAGATCCGTTCGCTTGATGAATATGTGGAGGCTGCAAATGTTAGATCTTGAATTAGCTCAAAACCAGCTAGTAGAACTGGGTCTTGGCCATATGGCTGAACTATTAGATGCCAAGGTATCTTCTGCAACTGAAAAAGACCTTTCCTATTTGGCATTTCTATCTGAACTATTGGGAGTTGAAATTGAATCAAAAAGAAAAAGGACCTATGAGATAAGACTGCAGACCGCGGGACTGCCGTTTAGGAAGTCATTTTCAGATTTCGACTTCAACTTCTGTCCAAGTATTGATAAGGCATTTATCTCTGAACTACGTTCTCTGGCCTTTATCTCTAGTGCCACCAACCTGGTCCTTTTGGGTCCGCCCGGGATCGGCAAGACTCATATTTCTGTAGCACTTGGTCTTGAGGCAATCGCTGGTGGATTCTCTTGTTATTTTACTACATTGTCAAAAATTGCAAACGACCTTTCCAGTTCCTACAGTCCAACCAAGATGCGAAAGTACACCTCTCCTAAGGTACTGATAATCGATGAAATGGGATATAGGCCACTTGATCGAATGGCAGCGAATTATTTCTTTGACATTATCTCCGCCAGATACGAAACCGGAACCGTAATCCTTAGTTCCAATAAGGGCTTTTCCGAGTGGGGCGATCTCTTCTCAGATCAAGTACTAAGTACTGCAATTTTAGACAGACTGTTACACCACTGCCATGTAATCAACATCAAGGGCAACAGCTACCGGCTCAAGGATCGAATCAAACAAGGAATCTATACCAACCCACAAACTGGTGACAACGCCAAGAAAGGTGAAGAGGTGGAAAAATGAAAACTTCCTATCATCACTTCCGCTACCTAAGCGAACCTAATCCGGTCTCAAATGATTTCCAATCAGTGGAAGAGATACAAGTACCGAAGAGCCAATACCTATTTCATAACGTTACGGAACTATCTCAGCTGGGATCACTAGAGCGAACCCGAGAACCATTTCATAACGTTACGGAACTATCTCAGCTGGGATCACTAGAGCGAACCCGAGAACCATTTCATAACGTTACGGAACTACCTATCTCAAAGATCTGCGAGAGACAGGGGTGTGATCAAATACTTCCGGAACATTGCATAGGAAGACCACAAAGGTATTGCTCAGCAGCTTGTCGTATGGCAGCTCATAGACAGAGGAAAAGAGGCCCGATTAGAGCAGAGGTACATTTTGGTTCTGCAACTACTCGGAGTAGACCAGAGGAGCGATCCTGGATGGTCAAGTTACTTCGAGATAATGAAGAAGTGATAGTCACCTTCGGTCAAACTAGAGATAATGCAGAACGTCTTACTGCTCGGCTAAACGAATTTCTCTACTGAGATTTTCAGATACACGGTGACTTAGAAATGAGACACTTTTACTGACACCAACAACTACTATTGAACTCAATTGGGTGGGTCAATTTTAAACCGCTGATGTGGGTCAAAAAAACGTCGCTGTTTACATTGTCAGCCCAAAAACAAGAACTTGCCCAGGTAGAGGTGAGAATTTAGGCCAAAATCAGTCGTAAGTTCGGCCTAGGTCAAGAACTAGCCCCCGCAAAATTAATAAAAGTTCCCCAAACGAAAGCTAACCCCACTGACCATGAAACCTAAATTGCTAAACTACTTTTCGACTTGAAAGGCGAAAGTTGAGCGAAACTAGAACTAATGTAACGATAGGAACAAGCTTTTCTGCAAAGTTATCGGCATATAAGAACGCCAAAAGGTTCGGCCTCCTTTGCGCGAGCCTTTGGCTGTATTCGCTTCTCCTCTTAGCAGTCTCGTTGACCTTCACCCTGGGCGCTGCCGCTGCGATCGCTATCTCAGTTGTTATTGGCGTACTCTTATTCCTCTATGGATTCATCAATTGGAGAAATGAAAAGATGAGATGGGCATCTCCCAGTGAGTGTGACTCCTCTGGCGGATGTGGAAAACCTGAATGCGACAGTCCCGGCGCCAGCTGCTCAACAAAATTTAGCAATGAGATCGATCGAAGAATCTTTGAGATGGAGATCTCTAAGCTAAGCTCGCTCTTGCGATCGCGAATTGGCTTTGATTCGATCTTCTTCGCCCTTTGGTGCCTAATTGGAATCGCAATTGCGATACAAGACCACAGCAATTCAACGCTATTTGGCGGCGCATTGGTGTCGGTCACGTCTCTAATGGTAATTCTCGGAAGATTCGAACTGTCCAGGATAGCTTTTTCTGATAAAAAATAACGAAAGTTATCGACCCCATCTTCAAAAGTAAGCGAGCTCGTCTCGTGGCTCAATTTGAAATTATCCATAACTGCGACTCAGGCACAATGACCAATACGCCACAGGGCGTGCCTGGTCAGAATGATCACATCTCCAAATCATATGGAAAAGACACTATCTCCAAGTACGACCTACCATTGGCAATAGCGCAACGGCAATAGCGCAACATTAAGTGCCGCCTCCAAAAGCTTCTCAAGCCAGGGAATTCCAAACCAGAATCAGAAATATCTCACGCGTAAAGACTCGAATCGCCCAAAAGACGAGTTGGATCTTCCGAAGGCTCCATATCGATTCTTGATATCGATCTCTGGTAATGAAGAGCTAATAAACGTAGGACAAAGGAAATAGCCAAGGGAACTCTGATCTTCACCTGGGTCATCGATAGAATATATGCGATACTGAGTCAACATTAGATGACTAATTCCCCAGTAAGGTCATATCTCAAAAAACCCCGCCACTAAACCATCCGCCATGCCGGCCTCTAATTCAGGCAAGCGATCTGGGATTAATTCAAAAGTTCACCGCCTTATCCCGCCCAGGCCCCGGACCCAAAAGTGTGAGAATAGGATCGCCGTTCTCGAGTTCCGGTCCCATGTGAACGATTAAGTTTCGGTAAAGAAATCGATAGATTCATACCTAAATGCTACTTTTCAAGTATCCTAGTAAACAGATAAGAAAGTGCCGAAAATAAATATGACCAAGCCAATTGATTTAAAGCACAAGAAAAACAATAACGATAGCGATATTTAAATGATAGACAATCTTGAAGCAAATCTAGAAAAAGCAGCTCAATTAGCAGGCGGAGGACGCAAGCGAGGCCGACCACGAAGCAAAGAGGCGCACGAAAGAATCATCAACGCGACATTGGAGCTCCTTAGTGAAAAAGGTTTCTCAAGCGTCACGATTGAAGCGGTAGCCAGAAACGCCAAGGTCGGCAAGTCCACCATCTATCGCCATTGGAAGACAAAGGCAGAACTGGTAGAAGAAGCTCTCGGTCAAGAATTCGACAAGATTGCCATCGTCGGATTCAGCGGTAACTTTGAGAACGACCTAAAGGGTGTCGTGATAAAAATTGTCCAACTCTTTGAGGGACGCAATGGAACCGCTATTTCACGCTTGATTGGAGAAGCACAAACAATTGAAAGTCTCTCGCTATTGGTCGATCGACGCTGGCGAGCCTTCAAGGACAGGCTTTTGACAAAGTCAATCACCCATGGCATCGAACAAGGATATCTCCAGCACGGCCTTGACCCTGAAATCGTAACCGAGATGGCCTTTGGGATGGTCTTAGCGCGAAAGATGCTCTCAAAGCAGTCTCTTTCGCCAGCAGACGTCGACCAGGTCGTGACTACTCTGCTTCGAGGAATAATAGTTACTTCGCTCGGATAGTCCTGCGCATATATATTTGACAGGCGTAGTCCTTGGGGTCCGATTCTCCAAGAACTACGCCTAGTCGTAGAGATAAAATCGTTTAAAGATGGAATCGTTTTCCCTATTCAAATTTTGTCCTTAATCTTGCATTAGAAAAAAACATGAATGAATAGATAAAGTCAAGAATCGATTCCATAATTACTCTTGCTGCAACAAAGCTAGAAAAGCATTCCATTCAGAGAGCTCTTTATACCACTCTCTAATCTCGAAACTAAAAGCGCAAAGATCCGTTCCACTATGCCAATTTCGATTGCAAAGCTAATCAGACCATAGCTAACCAAGCCCGGTCTCTATAAACCCTTCAAATATGGTCATATTGGTGCTCATGCTTTCGTTATATAACGTTCGCTTCGGCCGAAGTTGAATCTAACCGTCAAATCACGATCACACAAGAAGGTGCCCCGCTCATAAAATCAACAATTCCCTCGAAACCTGCTCTTTTCAATCTATCAAATCGTGACACAAAGTATTCTTTTAAATCTCGCCCTGGAGTCCATTCGATGCCATAACCCCGATCCAAACCTTATAGATCATCAGCCATCTCTAAAAAAGCAAAACAGACCAAAGAACTATAGATGAAGCAACGCTGTTGGAAAACACACACAATCGGTGAATCGTTTCGTACTGTCACAACCATGGTCTCTCAAGTAAAGACGCTCGCTACCACTCCATTCAATCAATGATGATGTTCGCCATTCGTGCTGTGAAGAGGCTGATCACATAGATGGCATTCCACTTCGATGGTCGAGTGGTCAATCCCAAAGGTCGCCCTTAAATACTCTTTGATAGAAATAGCCAACTCCTGAGCGACGTGAAGCGACGGCTCCCCTGATATCACTACATGAACAGATAGGGCAGTTTGAGCAGAATTTAACGACCAAATATGGAGATGGTGTATCTCCTCTACCTGAGTAAAATGCTGGACAATTCCGTCACGAATTGCAATTGGATCCACCTCATTTGGAGCAGAGTCCAAAAGAATCTTTGTGACATTTGTAAGTATCTGAATCGCAGCGCCAATAATCAGAATCGATATTATTATGCTTGCAATAGCGTCAATCGGTTTAAAATTTATCAAAAGTGCAACAATTCCAGCTAAAATTGCTACCATCCATCCAAGCGCGTCAAAGATAAAATGAACTATGTTGGAGCGGCGCAATGTTGCTTCACCTGCCGCCCTCACTACAATCATTACAGATATCAAATTGACAATAACACCAATAAATCCGAACCACGTTAGGTCCGAAGACGATGGGGACGGGATCGATCCGTAATTTGTAAAAAAGAGTCTCGAGCCCGCATTATAAAGGATGATAAATGAGGTTACAATCAAGAGTACCGAAGTTGCTAGTGCTGCTAAAACTTCTATTCTAACTAATCCAAAGCTATTACGAAGAGAGGCTGGCTTTCTGGCTAGAACTGAAGCAAAAAGCGATACTGCCAGCGCAACTACATCGCCAATCAAATGAAATGCATTTGAAATTAGTGTCAATGAGTGGCTTTTGAAACCCTCTATAAGCACCCCAAAAAAGAAAACTAAATTTAAAGCTAAAACCCAAAAATAATAGGAGGAGGCACCGAGATTCTCGACACCATGGCTGTGACCACTATCAAATTCACCTTTACCCTTCAAATCCAAGTTGAGACTCCGTCCATTCCAATTATCGACATGCAACAGCAACCTTAGGTAACGCGGGTAGGGTCTCGAATTCCAGGCAAAATCACAAGGTCACCACCACAATGGGAACTAGGTTTTAATCGACAAGATCTTTATCACAAGATTGATTCTACTAGCCTGTTTTGTCTACATCCAACATGGTAACCCTTGTGATCATCTCATAGATCCCTCTAAAGTCGCCCCGTGATTAAAAAGCAATATAGGTCATTTAATTTAGATAAATGGCCTTGAGGATTCCTGGTGAATTGAGATGCAGTCGACCAGAACCAACCTCAACACAAGTCAAACTTTATTCCATAAACTCACTACGACCTAGTATCTAAATAGAGGCGGCTTTAGATAATTATGGGTCAAGATCTAAGTAATCCCCATATTCTCGACCAAATTGGTCGGGAATCGCTTTACTTATGTTATAACTTTACTCTAGAAACAACGATTAATGACCTATTCAAAGGAGATCATATGGCGCTACAGCTTGGGGATATCGTCCCAGATTTCGAGGCAGCCACCACCCAGGGGACTATAAATTTCCACGACTGGATCGGGGAAGGTTGGGCCATTCTATTTTCACATCCAAAAGACTTCACACCCGTATGTACGACTGAACTTGGTGAAGTTGCGCGACTAAGAGGCGACTTTGCTACTCGAAACACCAAGGTAATCGGACTGAGCGTGGATTCGGTAGATAATCATGTTGAATGGGAAAAAGATATCGCAGAGACCCAGGGCCAGGTCGTGAATTTTCCGATGATCGGCGACCCCGATGCTACTATCGCAAATCTATTTGGGATGATACACCCAAACGCTTCGACTACGGCGACTGTCAGAAGTGTCTTTGTAATAGACCATCAACGGAGACTTCGTCTAACCTTGACCTATCCAGCATCGACGGGTCGTAACTTTAAAGAGATACTAAGAGTTCTCGATTCCTTACAGCTGACCGACAAATACATGGTATCAACTCCTGTCAACTGGAAAGATGGCGACGATGTTGTGATCTCACCGGCTCTCAGCGACGAAGAGGCCACCGCGAAGTTTCCCCAGGGCTACGCCAAGCTAAAGCCGTATCTCCGCGTGACCCCACAACCAAATAAATAGCAACCATGTGAATAAGACAACCTACAACATGCGATCTCTAGGCCTATCGAGCGATAGGCCTAACCCCGATGCCGCTAACCATCGATCAATGGCCTTTAGACAGCGCTCTGTCGCTCGAATTGAATCGCGATAGACTTTAGATTCGTCACTTTAGTTACAAGGCAATACCCCATCTGTAATGGCGTATTAATGCCCCAAGAGACACTCCATTGCGAGGGTCGGCACCAAATCACTCCGGTTTTTCCACTCCTTGTGCTCTTAGAACTTCAGGGCATGCCAATACCTCAACGCATGCCGAGAGGTGAACTTCTAAGAGCACGACTTGCGAGGTCCAAAGCATCACTAGCGACGACCAAACGCACCGATAGAGAGAGGTGACTGACCTAAAATCAGTAATTGGTCTAGCACAAACAAAAGAACTCCTCAATTGCAATCTGAGGGATCTGAGTACCTTGAACAAAAACCAAGGAGGGCAGCTTTTCTTTCATCTTTGGACCAAGTCGCAAAAATCATCGGACCAGGTGATTCCTCAAATCTTTAGTCTTGATAGCGTCTATATAGACAAAGTAAAAATTCGTAATTATCTTAGAATTCACAAAAAGCTAAAGCAAATCAGAACCTGGCTAAGGCCAAAGATATCCTTTAAGTATCAATACACGGCAGAAACATTTATATAAGAAACGGCCCATGCTGTAGCGATCAACTCGGAACGACCAAAACTGCGACCATCGCACAAACGATGATTGGGGCATAAAAACTTCCAAAACGCATTCAAGGCGAAATAATTTAGAGGGCCACCCTGAGGTTCAACTACCTGAGGTTCTACTACCTGAAGTCCAACTAGTAGAAACCGAAAAAGTCACCTATCTGGACGACCTATTTAGATCACCGGTTTGAGGCACTTATTTTTACAACCTATGTTATGAACTGCTCTAGGGAGATCTCTAAAAAAACAAGTTCCAGTTACCGTTTGGAAAAGTTATAGCTTGAAAAGTCGGACTAAAGGTAACTTATCTCGGAATCACCCGCGATAGCACTTCAGCATCAAAGTTACCCAATTAGCAGCTAAATTTAGCAGCTCCGCTAGAAGATCTAAGCAGCTAAAACCCAATCGGATACCCGACCTTAGCGGATCGAGGCAAAATAGCAACCACCTAAAGCGCATAGAAAATTATTAAGACCCTAACACTACTACTATCAGTCACCTTAGAACCATTGGGACTATCACTCAACTCCGCCAACAAATGCGCGATAGGTTAGCAGCGATTGGCCAGCATTCGAAAACTGGAAACCGTCAACGCCCCTTTTGCTTTTAGAAACGCCAAACTGATCAAAACGCCTCAACTAAGAGAGAACAATCTTTAATATAAACGAATTGCCTTACCATAAAACGTACTTAAACCTTGCACACATAGATGAGCAATAAGCAAGCATATATCAATTTACAGATATGAGATTTCACGATACGGGGCAACTCCTAATAGTTGTTTGAAAATAATTTCAAGGTCTTATACGGATTCCATACCTACTTAAATACGACTACAATAGCTATATATCCTCAAATTATCCCTAAATTAGCTCACCAAGCCACGGAAACCGTTGCTAAAAATAATTCTAAAGGTCGTTAGAGGCAATTAGAGCAAGTTACAAGTGAAAGAAAGGGCCCTCAATCAGGAAACTTTTAATTAAATATGCATGCATGCATAAAACTCACTTTCCGTGCTACTTTGTTTCGGTAACGATAAATGTGAACAAATTACAAACAGCGACTTACCAATCAGTAATTTTGCGACTATCTTTGCTTTAGTCATCGTTGTTTCTCAGGAGGTTCTAAGAAAATGTTGTCGAAGAAAACGCGTCGCATCGCGACAGCACTAGCTTCGACCGCAGCAACGGCTACTTTGTTAGCCGCGTGTGGGTCGTCGACGTCATCGAGTACTAGTGGTACATCTAGCAGTAGTAGTAGCGGTGCAACCACGAAGGTCGCAGGAGGCACCGCAACATTTGCGGAAGGTCCTAACGCGACCCCTAACTATATATTCCCTCTTGCGAGCGGCGCATACTTCTCAGTTGCCAACCTCTCGCAATTCCAAGAGTTGATGTACCGTCCCCTTTATTTCTTTGGAAATGGTAGTGACGTTCTTATCAACAACAGCCTCAGTTTGGCTAATCCGCCTGTCTTTTCAAACAATGATCAGACTGTAACGATTACCCTCAAGAACTACAAGTGGTCCAATGGTGAAACCGTCAACGCCCGTGACGTTCTCTTTTGGATGAATATGGTCAAGGCAAACAAGGCCAATTGGGCAGCCTATGTACCTGGCGCATTCCCCGACAACATCGTCTCAATGAGCTCTCCTAACAGCTCCACCGTTGTCTTCAACTTGAACAAGAGCTATAACCCCACTTGGTTCACCTACAATGAACTGTCGCAGATTACCCCAATGCCAATGGCCTGGGATATCACAGCAGCGGGTCAAACCCCTCCATCGCCAACCGCAACGAATGCTCCAGACCAAACGACCGCAGGCGCAGTCGCAGTCTATAACTATCTCAATAGTCTCTCAAAGAACACCACAACCTTTGCGGCTCCAAACTCTATTTGGTCAGTTGTAGATGGCCCATGGAAACTTTCGGGCTTCACCAATGCCGGCAAAGCGACCTTCGTGCCAAACCCAGCGTATTCGGGTACTCAAAAGGCAAGCCTCTCTAAGTTTATTGAGCTGCCTTTTACCTCTGACACTGCTGAATACAACGTTCTTAGAACCGGCACAGGCATCGACTACGGATATATCCCAGTAACGGACGTAGCTCAAAAGGGCCTTATGGCGTCGCAGGGCTACACCTTTAGTCCATGGATCTTGTTCTCCTTCAACTATTGGGTACTCAACTTCAACAACCCAACAGTTGGACCGATCTACCAGCAACCATACGTACGTCAAGCGCTCCAGCACCTGATCGACCAACCGCAGTGGATTTCATCCTTCTATAAGGGTTATGCAGTTCCTACCTATGGTCCAGTTCCGACTGTACCGTCGGCTGCCTTTGCTGATTCGCAATCCAAGACCAATCCATTTCCATACTCGGTTTCGACGGCGGTAAGCCTTCTCAAGTCGCATGGATGGACTGTAACGCCAAATGGAACTGATACCTGTACCTCACCTGGAACAGGGGCAACTCAGTGCGGTGCCGGAATTGCCCAAGGTGCCCAGATGAACTTCAATTTGCAATATGCATCTGGTACTCAAGCAGTACAGCAAGCTATGGCTGCCTTCAAGTCGGCTGCTGCTCAAGCTGGTATTACAATAAGTGTCTCCTCGTCAACCTTCAACCAAGTTATCTCCAATGCCACACCATGTACTGCAACCCAGGCTGCATGTAAGTGGAATATGGAAAACTGGGCAGGTGGCTGGACGTATGCACCTGACTACTACCCTACCGGTGGTGGACTATTCGCAACTGGCGCTGGATCAAACTTCGGTAGCTATTCCAGCCCAACTGCGGACAAATTGATTGCTGCAACCCACACTGCGCCAGCCTCACAGTCCCAGTCAGCCTTAAATGCCTACCAAGACTACATAGCGACCAACTTGCCAGTTCTATTTCAGCCAAACCCTGACTACGAACTAGGTGAGATCCGCTCTACTCTTCATGGTATTCAACACAATGCATTTGGCGTCTTGCTACCAGAATTCTGGTACTACACCAAGTAGGCCAAAGCAAAGCTAAAAGGTTCGACCTCCAAGTAAGACCCATCGAGGATTATGCGAGAGGTCGGACCAATCCAATAAGACGATTTACGCCGATCAAGCGATATATGAAAATGATATCGTCTAGGATCGGCGTAAATCATGTGTTACCAGCCCCACATTACCCAAAACCACTCCTAGGACCTAAGGCAGCAGGACAATCATCTTCCTTAGCGTCAACAATTCAACATCAATCGACGGGAACTGCTAGAATCCTTTTGGTCCCGAAAGATGTTCCCAAAAACCAACCATATCTGATGAATGGAGTCAAGCTTGATTGCTTTTTTAGTTCGACGAATAGGTCAATCGATCGTCGTGCTTATCGGTGTATCAATAATTGCATTTATTCTTGAACATCTCCTGCCAGGCGGTCCTGCCAAAGCGATCATTGGTCCTAGGGCTACCCCGATTCAGATAGCGGCTTTCAACCATCAAAATGGACTAGATAAGCCAGTGGTAGTCCAATATTTTGTCTACATGTGGCACCTGCTTCAAGGCAACCTTGGACGATCCTACAAATTGAATCAAACTGTGAATTCGATTCTCATTAGAACGGTGCCTGAATCTATCCTGCTGGTTGGATCGGCGCTAGTCTTTTCGTTGATAATCGCAATTCCGATAGGTATCTACCAAGCAGTCAAGCGCAATGGAATCTTTGATTACACTGCTACTTCAATCTCTTTCTTACTCTATTCGATGCCGTCTTTCTGGCTCGGAATAATCCTCATCCTTTTTCTCGCCGTCAACGTCCACTTCCTTCCGGCAGAGGCACCTCAAGGCGCAAACCTTGGAGCTATCTTGGCTCATCCTTCAGGATTAGTACTTCCCATTCTGACACTAACACTCGTCAGCTACGCATCGTTCTCGCGCTATATGCGCTCTTCTGCGATCGAAGCACTAGCACAGGATTGGATTCGAACAGCAAAGGCAAAGGGCTTGAGTCAAAGAACAATTCTCTTCAAGCACATGCTTCGCAACGCGCTAATTCCGATTGCAACCCTGGTTGGCCTGTCTCTACCAAGTCTCATCACAGCAGGTGTTATAACTGAATCGGTTTTCAACTTCCCCGGAACCGGCTTCGTCTTTATAAATGCTGCCAATACAGAGGACTATTCGCTCCTCCTTGGAATCATCATTTTCGTTGGCGTTCTAACTGTAGTGGGAAACCTTATAGCCGATATAGCCTATGCAGTTCTCGACCCAAGAGTGCGGTACCGATGAGATTACCACCAAAGCTTTGCACCAAAATTGCTAACCATTTGACGAGAATAAAGTTGCTAAATCCAACAACAACTTTAAGAAATGAGGTGAAAAATGTCCAAAACTGAAGATCTAGACGCATATGGCTCTCCTGTAAACGATCCAAATTCGAAGATTGGGACCAACACTCCATCATCCCCAGAGGGAGGTGAAGCCTATGCCAGCGGATCCCAATTTAAGTTAATCCTTCAGACCTTTTTTGAGAACAAGTTAGCGATCGTAGGAGTCGGCTTGGTCGTTATAGCAGCCATATTCTGCTTTATTGGTCCTCTTTTCTACCACACTAATCAGGTAGCCACGACCTATAACATTACAGCTGCACCTGGTGGCCATCATCCATTGGGCACAGATCAAAATGGCTATGACGTCCTTGGTAGACTGATGATCGGTGGACAATCATCTCTTGAAATCGGCTTTAGCGTCGCAATAATCGCTACCTTTATCGGAGTTCTATGGGGCGCCATAGCTGGCTTCGTCGGCGGCATTGTCGATACAATCATGATGCGTATCGTCGATACTCTTTTGTCAATCCCAACTCTATTGCTCTTGATCTTCCTAGCATCGGTCTTCAAGCCAACGCTAAAACTCCTAATCATAGTGATCTCAGCCGTCTCGTGGCTTTCACCGGCACGACTAGTCCGCGGTGAAGCATTGACCCTAAGAGTCAGGGACTATGTGAAGGCAGTCCGTGTTATGGGCGGAGGATCCCGTCGAATAGTCGTTAGGCACATCATTCCTAATGCCATTGGGACCATTGTCGTCAATGCCACATTTCAGATCGCTGATGCGATTTTGATCATGGCAACCCTCTCCTATCTGGGACTTGGCCTTCCACCTCCCGCGGCAAACTGGGGTAGCATGCTCTCAGACGGCGTCAACTACGTCTATGACGGCTATTGGTGGCTCATCTACCCTGCTGGTTTTGCGATCATTCTCACAGTCGTAGCATTCAACTTAATTGGCGATGCAATAAGAGACTCACTTGAGGTGCGACTCCAAAAGAGGTAACGAACCTCAGAGGCGCTATCTACCTACTTAGGTAGATAGCGCAATAAGAATTCCAACCTTGCAACCGATCACAGATTCCAAATTACGGGGTCTTAATTCTGGAGATGAACTTGTCTTTATTAGAGATAAAAGACCTTAAGACAAATATTCGCCTTCGAAAGGGCGAAGTCAAAGCGGTAGGTGGTATTTCACTATCGATAAATGCTGGAGAGACTGTAGGTCTGGTCGGAGAGAGCGGTTGCGGTAAGACCATGACCGGAATGTCAATCATGCGATTGCTTCCCTCTTCTGGCTACATCGCTGGTGGCTCAATCACTTTAGATGGCGAAGATCTCGTAAAACTCACAGAGCCCCAAATGCGAAAAGTCCGAGGCAACGACATAGGAATGATCTTTCAAGATCCCATGACTTCTTTGAATCCATGTCTGACAATCGGCACACAGATAGCTGAATCTGTCGTCTTGCACAAGGGCGTATCCAAAGCCGATGGCCTCAAGCGCGCAATGGAGGTCCTTGATCTAGTAGGAATGCCTAAACCATCTGAACGAATCGGCGACTTTCCACACCAGCTATCTGGTGGCCTTCGTCAACGTGTCATGATCGCTATGGCTCTGGCTTGCGAGCCAAAGCTCCTCATTGCTGACGAACCAACAACTGCCCTCGACGTGACCATTCAAGCCCAGATTCTCGAGCTTCTCGATACGCTAAAGAATCAGCTTCGAATGGCCATGCTGCTCATCACGCACGACATGGGTGTGATCGCTGGGCGTGCAGACCGAGTTACAGTTATGTATGCTGGCAAGGTTGTTGAATCAGCACCAACCGATAAGATATTTTCGGCAACGAACCATCCATACACCGAGGCTCTTTTAGCGTCAATTCCCAAGATCGACGGGACTACAAAGAGGCTCTATTCGATACCAGGCATACCTCCCGACCTCTCAAATCCACCAGAGGGATGCCGCTTCGCAGCAAGATGTCGCTTAGCCGATGACCATTGCGTAACTACCTCACCTGAGCTCAATAGCTATGACGGCCACAGTTATGCATGCTTTCACCCAATCGGCATCGAGACTGAACACGTTAAGGTTGAGACGCGTACTCTAGAGGAAGCAGAGGCTCCTTATGTACCAACGGGTCGCCCCATCATGGTAATAGACCACGTTTCCAAGGAATTCACCATAACAAAAGGCGCAATCCTTCAGCGAAAGGCTGGAACGTTAAAGGCGGTCTCGGATCTATCTTTGACGATCTACGAAGGCGAAACTTTGGGGATCGTAGGTGAATCTGGCTGCGGAAAATCAACTACTGGTTCCATGATGGTAGCTCTCGAAAAGCCTACCTCTGGCACCATCGAGTTCAATGGGGAAAACCTATTTGGCCTCAAAGAGAGCGAGCTCCGTACTCGACGTAGTAACTTGCAATTGATGTTTCAGGACCCCTATGCCAGTCTTGATCCAAGGATGCGAGTGGGCTCGATCATTCGAGAACCACTTGAAATCAACAAGATTGGAACACGTTCCGAACGAGATGCCAAAGTTGTTTCGCTACTTGGAGAAGTAGGACTGAGTCCAAAAGCGGTAGAACGATACCCCCATGAATTCTCAGGAGGTCAGCGACAAAGAATCGGTTTGGCACGAGCACTTGCGCTCAATCCGAAGCTCATTGTGGCTGACGAACCGGTTTCAGCATTAGACGTATCTATTCGTTCCCAAGTCTTGAACCTAATGAAGGACCTTCAATCCACGCACGGACTCACATACGTCGTCATCTCTCACGACTTATCTGTGGTTAGATTCTTGGCAGATCGAATCGGGGTTATGTACCTAGGAAAGCTTGTGGAGATCGGTAACGGTTACGATATATACGAAAATCCAGCCCATCCTTACACTGCAGCCCTTTTGTCGGCAGTGCCGGTCCCAGAGCCAGAACTTGAAAGAACTAAGAACAGAAGGGTGATAAAGGGTGAACTCCCTTCGGCCATCAACCCCCCTTCTGGTTGTCGATTTCGTACTCGGTGTGATCGGGTGCAGCCGATCTGCTCTGACGAGGAACCGCCGATGTCAAACTTCGGCGGCATTCACGAAGCTGCTTGCCATTTCCCCTTAGTGACACCAGTAACAATTGGGCAAGCTCCACTTTTGGTATAGATAGACCCCCTGACTTTGTCTTAGATAGCTCGCAATTTGGCGCCCTAGCTCTTTCGACACTGAGCTAGGGCTCTTTTTTTAGCCACCAAGCGGAGATCTATGAAGCCGCCAGATCACATCAATATCAATCCATTGATGTGATCGAGCCACGACCAAGGGACCTATAGTCAAATCACCCTCTATTGAATCCGCCAAACCCTCTAGCAACCACGATGGAACTAATTCAATTGAGCTCCCACTTGAGAGACTAAAGTACCTTGCGAAATCCGACCAACCGAAGAGGAATAGTCACCTTAGCCTTGGCATAGACCTTATCAATAAGAGGCTCCAACTGCTTGTTGGGACTTTGGATATAAAGTGACTTGACAAACAACAATGCATCGCTCTTCTTTTCGAAAGAGAAGGTAAAGACCTTTCTTTGATTCAAAGTCATAATAAAACCTCTTTGGGTGAAAAGGCTTACAATCTTTTTAGACATCCGGCCATTTGGATAAGTCTGTCGTGACGCGTCATGGTAGGAGAGAATCATCCTATAAGTATTTAAATCTGAGAGCGAAAGCGGAAATCCTCCCGGAAGCAAAGCTGTAACATAGCCTTTAGTTTCAAGCACCCTATGGATCTCATCAAGAGCTCCAAGAAGCGGCTCGACCAACATCAGCGCCATTGAAATTGAGATCCCAGTGAAGATGTCGCTACGAAATGGCAACTTAGTAGCGTCTGCGGCAACTAATCCAGATCTACCATGGTCCTTGGCCACTTCGAGCTCACCAAGTGAACGATCAATCCTCACAACACTTTGAGCCACAGTCGGCGACGACAGTATCGGCGCAGAACCACAACAAAGATCTAGGATCCGCCCCGATGCCGGTAGGGCACTCTCTAGCCATCGATAGGGGTACAGATCTTGGTTTGCCGAGCGTGATAGTATATCTTCAGTTATTCCGGCTCGCTCTTGGTGAAAGCTGGTAAGAAATTCGCTCCAATTCTCAATGCCTCGTTGCAAATATCGTCTCCTTTTCGCCATTTTTCATTCCAACCCAGAAATAGTTACCTGGCAATTATCGCCCAATCCAAACTATAACTATCATAAGGGGCTCGAACTTCCTCCATAGAGCGCCCTCGTGATAACCAGTAAAGAAGAATCCACCATAGACGATCTAATGGTGGGTACCAATGTAAGTCCAACTCCCATGAGCACCCATAGCCCACCACCAAACACAACATAGCTAAAGGACGCCGCTGGAAATGGAGAGAAGGTCTTATAGATAATGAAGGCCAAAATGGCTACCCCAAGGGCCAAGATCAGAAGTGGAAGGATAGATTTAGTTGTCTTTAGAACAAAGACAAAAGCTCCCACTACCGTCATTAGGTATGCAATTAGGATAAGGTAGGCTCCGAATTGGATCACCAGAGCGGCCATTTGGTTGGCCGTCGGCTCCAAGATGAAGGCCCCCAAAATTAAAAAAGCGACAATGGAGACGACCCCCAAAGCACCCAGGGGATTCTTCGTCTTTTTTGTGGTATAGGTCAAAAAACGAACCCATCGAAAACTTCCATAAAGGCAATTATGAAGGTCACTATTGAGGGCTCCCAATAGACTAATTCACTTCTAACTTCGAATTTTTCAGCCACTTATTTGATTCGCCATTTGGGGTGAAAGCCAATTGGGTCATTGTCTGTCATGGCTAAGCTACCAATTTCACTAGCACCATTGGCAATCAAATATTATCTTGGAGAAGATACTACTTTGAAAAACTCGATCAGAAAAAATCAAGCTCGATTGGTATCAAGATAATTCGACCCTTAGTCTTGGTTGGCAACATCCTTTAAGAGATGGTAATCTCCATGAATCTCTCATCCTACGGCCGAAAAAATCAAACCAACCATGCGGAAGACTATAGATACCTCTAACTTGACGATGAAACTAGATAGTTTTTTTGGGGGGGGCAGACTTCAAAAAACTCATAAATAAAAATTACCAATATGACGGATAGCCCTACTGAGTTTCTCAAAGAAATCCCATCCTGGTAAATCAAAAACCAAAACAAATCACCCTTGGCCAAGAAGTCCTGTAATTCGGTTCTTATACCTCTCCAAGTTCCTTGGAAGCGACAAGGCTGAAGAGGAGCGGCCAAGATGATTACCGGCACAATATCTGGTATAACGCCGCGCAAAGTTAAAGTCACTCTGTGAATCAACATTGTCAATCATCACGTCGCCATGGCGAGAACGAGCCAAACGAGAGATGGAATCCAAAAATCCCTCATTATCAGCCCAAGGAACAGAACGCTTGGGCTTGGATACCTTGTAGATCGAAATCGGAAGATCAATCACCTTCAACGGGGCACAATATAGACCGAAATCGCCCAATGCTAAAGTCAGTCCCAAATCGCCCATCTTTTGAATAACACGGGCCACCTCGTCGGTCAGTGGTCCGTTCAATGCAGCTTCATCTATCTCTAAAACTACGTTATTGGCCCGGACTCCTCCAGAAAAGATATTTCGCTCTACTGCCGACGAAAGCTCTTCGTCTAATATCAATTTATCAGGAATCGTAAGTGATAGATTCAAGTCGTAGAGCACACCGTCATGGAGAGCTAGATCATTCCATTCGTCAAAGGCAGTAGTCAGATACCACCAAAATATCCTCCAGGAGTGCCTTGTCACTGATGCCGCAGACTCCAATCTAGCTTGACTAATGTATCCAACTTTTGGATGCTGCCATTCAATTGAAGCCAAAAGGGCTACAACGGAACCCTCAAAGACATCAAAGACTGGTCGATAGTGAAGACCCAGCCCACACCCAACCGGATCCGCAATCGCCAATTCAAGGAGTTCACCAAGCTCGTGATCGGCCAGAGCCATATCGAGTGGTCGATTCGTTCGAGTACGTTCACCCGAAATCCCCTTCGAAGTCGCTTTAGAGCGATACATCATCGTATCTGCAACCTTAACTAGCTGCTCAGCAGTAGAATCTGCAGCAGTTCCCACCGCGACGCCCATTGATGCTGCAAAGCGAATCGTTCTCTCTCCAATTGCTACAGGATCGTCGAAGAGATTGGCAGCAATGCGCTTAGCGATACGTGATGCTTGGACGAGACCGCCAACGCCGGGCAATAGGACGAGAAATTCATCCCCGCCAATTCTGCCCGCCATATCGTCCAGTCGTAATGCGCCATTCAGCCTTATCGACACGACACGCAAAAGCTCATCTCCAGCGTCATGACCAAAAGTATCGTTAATCGACTTAAAATGGTCTAAGTCTATGAAGATTACACCGACCTTCTTGGGATTGCCGCGCCCATCAACCTCACCCAAGACCCTAGTTAGTTCGTTCATCAGATGGCGCCTGTTGAAAAGACCCGTAAGGGGATCCCTATCTGCCTGTTGCTTGAGCAGTTCGATCGTCTTTGCTTGTTCGCTAGCGTCTAGAACCGTAGCCATCCGCCCGACGACCATCCCATGACGATCCCTGATCGATCCTAAAAGGACTGTGGCTTGGAACTTTGAACCATCCTTTCGTCGGCGCAGAACATCGGTGACGATCCGTTCCTCGTTGTCGACTCTATCGAGGAGATACGACAAGACATCATCAGGAGTGGATTCGTCGTAAAAATCTCGAGAGTGTAAACCCGATATTTCACTACGCTTATAACCATGTAGTTCTAAAAAGGATTGATTAGCGTAGGTAATTCCTAGATCCATATCGTAAATACAGATCCCCTCAACCGCCTGATCTAATGCTAAGGCAAGATAACGATTCCTCTCAAGCTCTACGACTAGATCTGATTGTGCATGCCTAAGTTCAAGACCGATCCGACAAAGTGCGACTAACTCTTCTAGGATAAGAATCTCACCCAAATCAAAGCGTAAGTGACGAGCTGATGAGATACGAATAAAAAACTCCCTGTTGATACGCTCTAGGCCAAAGCGGATCTCGATACTTGAATAATTTATCCCTTTTCTGCTGGTGAGACAGTCACTTGGTCTTCTGGTCTCGATTCCAGAATCAATGGAATTAAAGATATTTAAAGATTCCCAGTCGGCCTCGCCCGTCGCGGCAATGCGCTCACCCATTACAAATTTAACAGAAGAACCAAAGCGATCTTTGGTGGGATCCGCCTCCCCAACGATGCTTCTAGAGTAGAAATTGACATTGCTGACCCGAAGCAACGAAGAAATACCACTAATGAGCGTTTTCAACCAAGAACTATCGTCCAACAACTCATCACCCATGAAATGGGCCAGATCACGGACAACCACATTCTTTCGTTCCGCGACGGTCAACCTGGACTGGGTTTGATAACCTCTCAATGCAAGCTTGAGAGCAAGACTAAAGTGTGTTAGGGGATCAAGGATCTCGCAAGATTCACAGAGTGCGGTCCCCTGACAACTTCCCACAAACAAACCTAAAAAATCGCCTTCCTCGTTGCCGAGGTGGATGGAAACTGCCATTACGGCAGGAGCACCACCATCAAAGAGCCCTTTTATATCCCTAGGATCAATTGAAACTATCTCGCCACTGGCTTTACCATCATAATATTCATCTATCAGGTGGCTAAAGTTGACTAAGTCGTCGAATTCAATCTCTCTACGCTGATACTTAAAATCCTCCAGCGCATCAATTGAAGTAAGGACAGGTCTTAAAATCTTCGAGAGCTGATGGCGCCTAAAGAGAATAATCCGACAACCAAAGAAGGCAGCAGCCTCCTCAAGCAGAGTTTTAACCACCATTCCTGGAGTCGATGGAAATGCCAGCGCTCGAGTTACCTTAGCCAGAAATACCCGCTGTGTGGAGTCGACCCCATCCATTTATTTCGACACTCCCCTAAAGCCCGCCCCGAATCGCTGCGCGAGAATAAAATTACTGCGATAGGTATATCTATCGACCATCTCAGCTCCTAGTTGACTAAATTGATCTCTTTGAAAAAAACACCGAGCAAAAGCAACCAAGGGAATTCAACGAAATATCTGTAGTCTTACCACCAAAGTAGTTTGTAACAATATACTACAAGAACTGACGCTAGCTTGCTTAACTATAAAAATTACAATCGTAATCCTTATTTCAAACCAAGAGGAAATAAAAAGCTCAAATAATTAGACAATTAACATGAATACTTTTATGCTCATGCGTTAATAAATCAATATTCAATGCATCACTCAATAGCGAACTTTACTCTAGAGTTACGGTGACTGCCAAGATAGTTGGCACATTTGCTTAGTTTGAGATTAATGGTTTTCTGGCACCTTCGTGCCGCCAAAATCTAGTTAATTTAGGTTCCTCATTGATCGACTTATCCGTGGCGAAATTTTGATCTAGTTGCCGACGACAAGTCGGCAACTAGATCAAATGACTACACTTGGGTCTGCCAATTTGGCTAACTAATTGACAATCCTAAATATCTTTGGGCTCATGAGATCGAAGCTGGATAACAAAATCGTCGCACTATCGTCACGCAACAGACCATTGGAGCTCGCAAATAGGAAACCTCCTGGCTGTGTTGATCGATGACGGACTTGTGGTGTGATTTATACCCACCTTCCCTCTGAGATCTCAGGCCTCTAGCTCTTTAGGAAGCTAACTGGGGTTATTGAGTTGTGGACGATCGCTAGTGGTAATGAGCAATGTTCCGTTCGTGTCGAATAGGTTTTTAAACATACTTTGAAAATTGCTATTCCGCATGGTTTGTGATTAATTTTCTCGGTGGCGTGTCCCCATTTAATGATCCAAAATTAATGTGATTTTTGGATAGGGTTGTTTTTAGGGGTAAGCGGCTCTAAGGGAAATTAATAGAGCCTTTTTTGTTGATTAGTAGTAGCTGGTTGTTGAGCCTGTGGGCGAAGATCGTTGGATTGTGCGTAAACACGAAGCGTTTTCCACATTTCAGTGATCGCTTGCTTGGCAATCGTCCACAACTCAATAACCCCTCATGGATTACCTGAATAGCTAGAAGTTTACCCAACCCAGCAGGAGGTCTCGTAGGGTCTACCTCCATCATTTATGTTTACATTGCAGTGTGAGCGTTACCAGCTTCTACATGGTTTAGAACTTCTTTCCTTCATGACGCATCTCCATCATCGGTCTTCTTTTGTATCTGTGTCAGGCTTACCATGGGTACCATGGGTACAACGGGTATATCTTTGGGAGAGCCTAAATTTCCACCATCTACGTTAAGGATGCATAACTTACCTTAGAAGGAGATCAATTGATTGGGTGGTTTCTACTTTGCTGAGTTGTGTAGCTGAGTTGTGTAGCTGAGTTGTGCAGCTGAGTTGTGTAGCTGAGTTGTGTAGCTGAGTTGTGCAGCTGAGTTGTGCAGCATAGTTTGACCAGTCACCTCCGGCCTCGTGAATCAAACGAACGGCAGTAGTCACATGAATACCAAGTAGATCCCCAAGAACAGCAGCGGATAGTTGACCAGCAAGAGCCATTTTGGAGTCAGATTCGCGGAGTAGCGGATGTGGAGACGCAAACACACATGTATTGAGAAGTCGCTCTACCAATGACATTTCAAAGTGCCTTCGGTTGAATCGGTATGCGAATTCCTCGAGGTAAAGTTGCTTATGTTCTTCATCTCCGTGGTGGGTTCCGTCGATAAATTTCTTGCAGTTCCCTATCAGGATGTTGAGCCATTTGAATGTTACATGTGCTTGTTCGTCTTTGGATAGAGTGATCGAATGCGCTAGTCCAAGGTCTTTCAGCACATACCCCGTAACTTGGGTTACCATCACTTATCAGCTTGGTATTAGAATCTAAACGTCTCACAAAAACATCTTTGGGTGATTTAGCAGTGGTATCTTTGATTACTTCCATGAAGCAATGAGTAGGAGCACCATTGCTAATCGATACTCCAATTAGAACATTGGTTTGTTTTGTTCCCTTTCCTCGTTAGCCTTCGCCATGGCTCTCACCACCTAAAAAGAACTCATCTACTCAGGCGTTTTCTCCAAGTTTGTATAAACCATCTCGGTCAGCCGGTACGCTCAGCCATTGCGCTCAGCCATTACGCTCAGCCATTGCCTTAGGTAGCTTATTTAGCATCAACCAGCCAGTCGAATAAGATACTTCAACGAATTTAGCAAGGGCTCTGATGGCTAGGGTGTAGTAGCCGAAAGACCACGCTTGTCGTTGGACAATAGATAGATAGATAGCAGAAAACCACTTGGATAAAGAGATATGGCTTCGATGGAAGATGGTTCCGGAGGTAACGCTAGTTTGACGGTGAAAAGATTTACATTGAAAAAGTGGAGCTCGAGATGCTGCATTTCTTCGATGGTTTGGCCTGATTAAGGTAAATTGGTCAGAGTCACACTTTGGGCATCTAAATCCCTCATAGCAATAGCAATTTGATCAAATGATCTTCACATGCTTCCTCTGAAGCGAAGCGTACCATAAAGCCTGAGATATCCACCTAGACAGCTTTATCGAACATCTGTTCTACTAAAGATTAGCTCCAATCTGGTCTCGGTGGAGGCGAAACTTACGAAACTTGATAAGTATGTTACAAAATATAGATAGTAAAAAACTCCACGTACCGGTCCACGCAGCCAGGAGTAGGGTCGGACCAGAGCGCCCTGCCAGCCTTTCAACTGGTGGGTTTCTCTGGTCCGCCCTCCGAACCGGACTTGCGACTCTCACCGCATCCGGCTCTCCACAAAGTCATGCCAACGATACAGCTGGTGAACCGAACTTACTTGTCCATGGTGTGGGGATTTTAGAACCTCGATAACGATATCGAATAATCGATACCTTTTGAGGCCGGAACATCTCTACCTTTCCATCTGTTATCTCCCAAGCAGGGAGATAACGTCGATGTAAGGTTCCCCAGTTCAAACCAAGGTGTCTCTTCCTCAACCATCGCACTACCCGCCACCAACTGAAGTGGTCCAAGTAATTGAAGGTGTTAGAAGAAACTCCATGGTAAAAATAGTTACACCATCCTCTAAGAACCGGATTCAGAGTTCTTAGAAGATCGGCAAGTGTCCGATGCTTTTCACGTCTGGTGATTGATCTGACCTTAGCCATTACAGAAAGTAAGGCTTTCTTTGAAGGATAGGTATAGACCGCCATCTTTCCGTCTCGGCCTCTTTGTCTTCGGCGCTGAATATGCCATCCGAGGAAATCAAAACCTTCTTCGATATGACAGATTTTGGTCTTGGACTCCGATAGGTGTAGACCTACTTGCGACAGGACAGTACTGACCTCGTCTTTTAGTAGTTCCACATCCTTACGGGCACCATATCCCATGATTACAAAATCGTCGGCATATCGAATCAGTCGAAAAACGGCTCTACCATTACGTTTGTGCTTATCACGTGTCCATTGCGAACCTAGTGCTTCCCATTTTGTTGAGAAGTATTCGTCTAGGACCGAAAGAGCAATATTTGCAAGCAGTGGAGACAGGACGCCTCCTTATGTGAAGTAAACGATTATGCGAAGTTGAAAGACATACCCGCATTTCACGGTGGTATTTGGGTCTGATTTACTTCGCATAACGCCATGGTGTTCCAAAATGGAGTGGCAGATCTTTATGATTCCATAGTCCATTGAGGAGGCACTAAATTGATTCCTGAATCATTTTCACAATTGACAACTGACTTGGAAGCCGAGCTATATCGGCTGCACTATACCCAGGCGACTACCAACTACTATCGCCGCATGTGGAACCATGTGGGCGGCAACGTTTCTTGAAAGTAAAGAGCCGAGCAGTTCACTGAGGAATTAGGTCTTCGATTCTTGGGGCATGTAGATATTTCCACTACCGAGATTTATGCCCGAGCCGATACCGAGTTGAAACGCTAAGCTCTCGAAAAGGCGTATCCCAACATGATCTCGCCAGATTTGCTCGAATGGAAGGACGATGCTGACCTCCTTGCCTCCTTGACAGGTCTTTGAGGAATTGATACCCGATTATGCGAAGCTAGTGCACCGGTAGATACCCTGTGAAATGCGGGTATGTTTTTCAACTTCGCATAATCGTTTACTTCACGCAAGGAGGCTTATGCGAAGCTTCGCATAACCCGCCTTGCGGAGTGCCGGTAATGGTTCTTCTGTTAATTCCCTCTTCCGAGAGAATACCAGCAGATAGAAATGCCTTGATGAGCGTTAGTATGCGCTTATCTGAAATACGACGTCTAATCCGTGCCATGAGGGCTCCGTGGTCGATCTCGTCAAAGCAAGCTTCGATATCTCCTTCAAATACCCACTCATAACTTCTAGGGGAATTAGCGAAGAAGTGAATCTCAGCAATTGCATCCTGTGCTCGTCTCTTGGGACGAAAGCCATACGAACATGGCAGGAAATCCGCCTCAAAGATTGGTTCCAAAACAAGCTTCAGCGCTGCTTGTACCACCCGATCGGAAGTATTCGGAATCCCTAATCTTCTCATTTTGCCTGAAGCTTTGGGAATCTTACGTTCTCTAACTCGGGTGGGTGTGAACTGGCGTTGTTTCAGACTCCTTCGAAGCTCATCTAGGAACTCATTAGGATCAGAGATGGAAATTGGTGATATTCCATCAACGCCAGGCGTTCTTGCTCCTCTGTTGCCTCTGACTCTGGCCCATGCCACCTGGAGGAAGGCTGGGTCATAGACGAGGTTATACAAATCGCTAAAGACACGCTCCTTATCATTAGTTGACCATTGGTACAGCTTCGTCTGCATTTGATGTACTCTGGTTTCGGCCTCCGAGAGGTCAAAGCCAGATGCGCCCGTATTCACAGGTGTCCTCCATTTATGTAGATTCTTCTATAACTTTGCTGGGGTCCTTCGCCATGTGGACGGCTTTCCCGTCCTCGGACTACTACGACCCCTCCGTCCCATTCGAATAGCATCAGTCGACAACGAACCTTCCCTTCTGCCAGCTGGATGCTGGCCGGAGAGGGAGCCACTCGAATGGTTCCCACGTTCACCTTTAGACCGTTTGACCGATTAGGTGCCCAGCTTTGCCCCTGCAGCATCGCCACGGTTACGCCGCAGGCTTTCTCCGTGGCCTCTTAGTTGGCGACATCGACCAACTAAAGAGTTCTCGATACAAAAGCATCGATGCGCGCTGCTACCCAGCCCATATCTACCAGATTTGAGCTGGTGGGATTTACTTGAGAAGCTTTACTGCGCTGGTTCCTCACGTACACCTTTCGGTCTTGTTTGCCGGACCCATATCATCTGGTAGTGCTGACCTGTTCCGGCTTTATCAGGGCTGCTTGCCATCTTTGCCTGCGTTTGAAGGATTAGACTGCCTATAACTTCATTGGCCCTGCTGCGACAGGTCCAAGGTGGAGTCCTTTCATCTCCACACGGTCTAATGGCGCCTCGTGGCGCTCTATATCTGTGACCCAAATTTCAAGGGGAGCATTTGCCAAATGACTAGGAATATCACGTTTAACTGCTGTTTTGGCTCTACCTCTATGGTTGTTTTGCTTGTGGTCACGAAGAATTCGATAAAAGGTAGATTCCGATCCGAGATAGATTCCCTTATCGGCCAAGGCTGGAACTACTTGACTTGGAGGAAGTGACGAGAACTCCTCCTTATGCATGGTATCTAAGATCTCTTGACGTTCAGATTCATCTAGAGCAAAGCTGGGTTTAGCCCTAGTGGCAAAGGGGCGTTTGTCGTGCGGAGCCTGCCAAGGAAGTTGTCACTTTCGCACAATCTAAGCTACCTCCCTTTGCCTCCCTTTTGATTCATCTCCCACCGATTTATTCGTAGGAATAATAGGTACCTCTGATACTGGATCCCAGTCTCTACATTTGCCCGAGATCCACCGTCCTGGTGTAGATTTGCGAGCTCCCACCTACAGCTTCGCGCCTTCTATTTAGTAGCTCGATATGCTCTCCGCTGTGTGCCTGTTGCGGGGTTACGAATTTGATGCCAGAGTGCTGGTGGTCGTTGTTGTAGTGATCAACGAATTCACTCATCCACTTACGCGATTCTTCAATTGTCGCAAATCCTCCATAGGGATAGCTTGGAAAGTACTTCACCGTCTTAAAGAGCGACTCAATATGAGCATTGTCGTTAGATACCCGAGGCCGTGACCTTGATATATTTACATCTAGCTCATATAAGTACTCAACTAGTGACCACCCCTTCATGGGTGAACCATTGTCACTATGGATCACTTTCGGGGCCATATTCTCTCTAGCCATTGCTCGCTTTACAACTCTCTTTAGCTGCTCAGAGCTTTCAGATTCGTATACTTCCCATCCGACTATCTTCCTCGAATAAAGGTCGATGATCACATAGGCGTAGTAGTAGATACCCCTAGCTGGTCCATTTAGCCAAGTAATATCTAGGGTCCAGATGTCACCTGGTTTCCTCGCTGTGTGCACTGGCCTAGACCTCTTCTTCGGCGGCTTCGTCCTGCTCCTGCGCTTGTTTAGATTGTTATCGGCTAGAACTCGATAAAAGGTCCTCTCAGAGGCGATATATCTTCCCTGATCAGCGAGCTTTGGAACTATTTGGGCAGGGGTAAGAGACGAGTACGTACTCGAAGTACACACTTCGATGATCTTTTCTCTTTCTTCCTCCGATAAAGCATTAAAGCGACGTCTATGAGAAGCTCCTCGCCGGCGATCCGTTACACCAGATTCCCATCGCCTAAACGTACGAGTCGATATCTTGAGCACTTCACAGGCTTTGTAGCATCTGGCACCTGCGTCTATTGCTTCATTGATGAGAACTACAGCTTGAGCTCGAACGTTGTGATCTAGATACAGAGGGGAGAGACTAGACGTCCCCTTCTTCCCCCGTGGATCATAACAAGCTCTGTCTCTTGTACTTTTTTTTGAAGAACCAATAGAGCAGCAGCTTCTGCTAGCGCCTTTTCTTTCCGTCGAAGTTCAGCTTCAATTCGTAATCTTGCTTTACGCTCTTTATCAAGCTCTACCTGGTGAGCCCTATTAGCAGCACGCTTATTGTCAAAGGCTGACTCTAAGGTATTTCGCCACTCCTCTAAATCTTCTGCTAGAACACCATTAGCTCTCAACCAAGAACCAAGTTCGTGTTCATTCATTGCGGCTGTGTCAACAACAGCTTTGATCTTGTTGATTGATTCGCTTGAGTTGATGACTCTGGCTTTACGTTCCGAGTTCCACTGGTAGACCACGTTTGCATTGATACCGTGATCTTTTGCGATCTTTGCAATAGCGCCAGCCTTCGCTGGCTCTGAGTTATCGAGCTCATATAGAGCCGCTACTACTTTATTCTTTAGTTCCGCAGGATACCTTTTCATGTCAATTCCATCTTCGCCCTCTTAGAAACAAAAATCAAGCTAGGTGACAACAATCTTGGCAGAGAGGGCGTGGGTGTTGTCACCTTCAGCTTTCCATCTCTGAAAGCTACGTAGTGACAGTCCAAGTTCCTTGACCGCTAGTCTAAGCCTAGCTCCGCCGTTATGAGCTTCCTCAATAAGTTCTACTTACAAGTAGGCGATCTGAAGGGGAGGTCATTCGACCTCTTTGTCCCCGACAGGTCGCCTGGGCTTTTCCTTAGCAACTCCAGCAATGTGTAAGTTTCTGCGAGTGCCTTTTCTTTTCTATTTAGCTCTGACTCGAACTTCTTTGATCTGACCTTCTCACTTGCTAGTGCAGATCTGTATTTGGATACCGCTTCACCAGTCTTATCGTTCGCCTTTGAACAGGTAATACGCCAGTCATTTAGCTCTTCTTTCAAGATTCCCTTTGTGCGAAGGTATTCTCCAAGTTGCAACTCAGACATTGTTGCAGTTGCAAGCACGGCTTGGAACTTAGCCTCTGAACTCCATAAACTGGCTGGGGTTCGCTTAGTTGGATCTTGGCGATCTATCTGGTCCTTTAATTCACGATTCCAGATGTAGATAGTTGTCTTTGGTATCTGGACTTGTTTAGCCAAATCGGCGATTGCACCTCTGGGTGCATTGGGATCTGACAACAGCTCCCTCAGCCTCTTGACAACAGCTTCTTTTTGATCCTTGGGATAAGGCTTCATCGTGTTCGATCAAACTTCTCGCCCTGCATGGTTGGTATTCTATTCGAATAGATGCCAACTCCCTTGACACCCAGGGGTTACGATTACAAAATATGAACCGTACGACCATGCAACAAAGGCTTTATTGAAATAGATATTCGTCAACTCGCACTCCCCTAGAAGACTTTACCTCAATGTCACGTCAAGATATAGAGTCACCCCAGCTTCTTGGGCTAGATCTCGAGCAATCTTTGGTTTAGTGCGCTCGCTTCGCAGGCCAAGTAAATTCCATATTTGCACGTGGTCCACCATTTAATGGCAGATAAAACCTGACATATTCGACCACTTGGTCAAGATAAAAGTCGGGGTCTTAGGCAAAATCAGCATCAATACCCAAAGATCTTGAACCAATGGACAACTTGGATCTAAAGCCATCTTGAAATGGGGTTTCGGGTTCTCGGTGCCAGATAGGACAGCATTTAGCGATCCCGGCTTATGTGAACTCTCTTCATTTGCTGATTTCAAACAACCAAAACCTATATATCATGAACATTGAAACTAAATTTTAGACCTTAGCAATAGATCAGAAGACTTATTTAGGTAACAAATCACAACGTATTACAAGCTAAACGCAGGCAATGAAATGAAAAATATGTGATGAAAAATATGTGATGAAAATTGCAAGATTAATAATCATACTCTTAGATATAATGATACCATTTTGAAGCTTATTTTTAGTTTATATGGTACAAATCATAAAAATTGAAGGATCTCTCAAGGGCTTAAAGACGGTATTTGAGGGAAGCCGGGTGTATTATGATCTAATATAGTTTACTTTTTAGCTAATAGACTATCTCGCTCCTAGGGACGCCACGAGCCACCAAAATTCTACCTACCGAAGTCTCTATTTGACTTCTTGTGATTTGGCCCGCTGTGATTGCATAGACTATGGCAGCTCGAACTTCTGAGAATATCTGAGGTTGAGCACCCCCACCTCCGGCTACCATAACCATGTCAGCACCAGCCACAAGGGAGGCCACGGCGGCTTTGGCGATATCGGGTTGATAGGAATAGATGGCGCCAGCTTCCAAAGAGTCCGTCATGACAACCCCCTTAAAACCTAACTTTCCACGCAATAGATACTGCATAACCTTGGGACTCAAAGTGGATGGAACTCTAGCACTGAGCCCTGGGACACTTGCGTTGGTCACCATTACCCATTTCGCTCCGCTTGCAATGGCCGCTTCAAATGGCAATAATCCTCCAGCCTTCAACGATGCATAAGAACGAGTAGTGGCCGGAGCTAGATCGGTGTTCGCGTTAGCACCACCCAATCCAGGAAAATGTTTGATCACCCCATAGACTCCGCCGTCGGAGAGGCCCCTAAGAAATGCAAGACCATATGCCGATGCAATTTGTGGGTTAATAGAAAACGAACGGCTACCATCAGGATTTGTCGCCGATGGCCCAACTCTATTATCTAAATCTAGAACTGGAGCTAAGTCCATTCCGATACCAAGACTTGCCAGCGATATACCAACCTCCGAAGCTAGCCCTTCCACTTGCAAGAGTGTAAGCGACGATGCCATCTGCCTTGGAGAGACGACGTTTGTAACAAGATTGGTTAACCTCTGAACCGCTCCACCTTCGGAGTCGCTCATAAAGAGTGGAGGTAAAATACCTCCACCTAGCTTCGAAAGCGCTGCGATCTGCGCAGCTAAATTATTTGGTCCAACTCCTCCGAAGAGAACGATACCGCCCACGCCATCGACCACCGCACCTAAAGCACTCGTTAGATCGGTGGCTGATGCAGAAGAGATTAAAACCGTCGAGGCCAACTCGCCAAGGGGCACCTGATCGAGGTTGTAACTCACCGACGGACCAACCCTGTCTAATATGTCCAATTTGACTCTAGCTCGGTCACCAACAGGAATTGGTTTTACCCATGAGGCGACGGGGCTACCTTGGTGAGAGCCACCTTGCTTGTGCTCTACCTTCTGAGAGTTAGCCTTGGAAGGCGGCAGATTCGAGGATGCAATCCCACCAGAACAAGCGCTGACCATAATCGACAATAAGAATAGAAAGACGAAGCTAGGCTTTAAAAACAACGCTCGCGCTGGATTTCGCCGAGCAACGGCGATAATTCCATGGCTATTTTTTCTCATTGACTTACCCAGAGTCCACCCACTAGGGCAATTCTAGAGTGTCATTTCACATTGTCATCACTTGGGAGACGCCTAGCCCTGCGAAGTAGGTAATAGCCCAAAAAGGTAGCGCTTAGCTTCAGGTAAACACGTCAAAAAAAATAAGAAACTGGCGAAACTTTTTCATAACGCTGTCTCAAGTAACGCTGCTCAAATAACAAGGCATAGATCAAGTCCCAATTGACACTTGGGCTCACGCATATAGACCTTGGCTTCCGGGGAAGCAGCCTTGAGATCCAACTCGCAACTAAAACCACGCCTCGTGCTTGATAGTTATTCCTAGTTGGAGAAAGTTCCAGTCATCCTCTCAATGGCTCCACAGAGCGCGACTATTGTCTCGTCGATCGATCCGATCTCCTCCCCCTGTGGTCTGGCTGCCTCTAAACCCGAAAGGCTGATTGTACTAAAGACGATTATTGGATCTAGACCAAGTGTCCAGGGGTCAAATACCTCCATAACCTTAGAGCGCAATTTCGAAGCTATCTCTTTGGTTACCTTGGCCCACGGTCGATCATTGCGCCAAAGCTCGGCAAATAACAGTGCAGTAAAGGATGGGAAGTCATAGGAGGATCTAAAGATGACCTCCACAAATGATCTAACGTCACTAGAGGCTGAAATCGAATCGATATGACCAAGCAGGGTGGAGATACCTTCCAGAAGAAGGCTCTCCATCAGTTTTTCTTTTGATTTATAGCGGTAAAAGAGAGTTCCTTTTGCTATTCCGGCACGAAGCGCAATCTCCTCCATGGTGGTTCCCGAGTAGTCCTTAGCTCCAAAGAGCTCCACTGCTGCCTCGAAGATAGCCAAGGTCTTAGCGTCAAGTACACTCTTTGAAAGTGCCGCAACTTCTTGTCCCACGATCACGCCTCCCGGCTCTAAATGTCATAGCAAATATTAGTCTTGGCGCTATTCAGACTCAATTGAGTCGTCATTCTCCGTATCAAGTGCAACAAGAGGCTTACCCCTAACAACCATGGCTGCAAAGATTATTAGCCCAGCTAAAAGGTAGGAAGATAGGACGATAAGATCTTTGAGACTCCCAGAACCGCCAAAGTAAACTACACGGCGTATTAGATCGAGACCAGCGCCATTTGGCAGGTATGGCCCGAAGGTTCGCCATGGATTACCCAACATAACATTTGGCCATGGTCCTCCAGCGCTAGGATTCCCAAGGACCACAAAGAGTACAATAATAACTCCAGTGCCAATTATTCCCCCTGCAGCCTGAAGACTTGCAGTGAAAACTCCTACGCCAAAAACTACCAAAGAACCGACCAGCGCAACCTCTAAATAGTTACCGCTTAGATAGCCCATAAGATTTTCAACTAAAAATGCCCCTATAAAACCAGATGCGAGAGAGTAGATCAAAAGCAGAAGCAAGCGATAAAGGCCCTTGGAAGCTGTATTGGGCGTCATACCGCCAAAGAGGCCCAATACAACTGCAAACAGATAGGCGCCGACGATCTGACCGATCACTAGGTAGAATTCAACTAACCCATTGGAATTAGTGGATTGGAGTGGTGCTACGTCGCTGACCGTCAACTTCAAATGCAAAGATGTGACAACAGCTCCAAAAGCCGTCGTCAACACTGGCACCACGCTAGGGCCTGCACCTGAAGCAACTAAGAGTTCACCTGCCGATGGACTGATAATAAGTGCGCCACTTGTTTTATCACTCTTTAAACGATCCGTAGCTATGTTCACATTTGATGCAACCTGCAATGACAACAGATTATTGGCAGCAAAATCATGCACAATTGCCTTAGCCACCGCCGGTGGAGCCACAAGGTCTACTTTAATATTTCTCGGGCTAGGTGAGTGCAATGCCCCTGCGTATGACGCTATAAAGCCAATCTGAACTAACAGAACTACGAGACCTAGCAGCCATAGAAGAATCTTTGGGGGTCTTTTTCCTTGAGCCATTCTCTGACCTTTCTTTTATAGTACTGACCAGTCAGTCTAATTCACAGAGGCGTTCCACCCACCAAACTTGGGGGTGAACTTTGTCACCTCATCGCATTGTCTAGGCGTTCAACTTAGGTTGCTAAAAGACGAATGGCTATCTGGCGACAATCTGCAATGGGACTAGGACATTTAGAGATCGCGGGATTGCCCAGTTTGCCAATCGCAAAGGCCCAATCGCAAAGGCCTGTTGCGCACACAATAGCACCAAGTGGTACCCCAAGACGATTCCAAGACAATCACTATAGGTTGTGGTCTTTGTTTCTACCGAGACCAACCATCCAAATCCCGAAAGATCAAACTAACTATCACCAAACCCGAAGGACTAACAATTATAAATAGCCGAGACCTCAGAAGATCTAAAGAGGTACGACTCGATCACAAATTGAATTACCGAAATTTAGTTCGTACCTAAACGATCCATCCTGGCGTGCACTTATCTCATTTTTACATTCGAATGTATTGGTGTTAGAGTCACGAACTGGCGGCAAGAACACAGAATTTAGACGGTGACATAACGGCATCGGCCAAAAAGCACGGGAAGGGATCTGTCGTATCGAATGAAATTACGGGTTGGCGTTTCATTCGCTAGAAAAAATAAGAGATTAAGTACTATATCGGCGATAACTACCACAAAATCTAGGAGAACCAAATTCTGACTCTAACTTTTGTGAAGCTATAGATGTTACCAAAAACAAAGCGAGGTTAGGTTCGTGAAAGTAGCCATTCCCAACGAACAGAGTCCAAATGAGACCCGAGTGGCAGCGGTCCCCGATTCGGTTGTAAAGATGAAGGGCAAGCAACTCGATGTCGTAATTGAATCCAACGCAGGCCAAGGCGCCTTCATAAGCGATATTGCCTACCTAGATGCTGGAGCTAAGGTAGTCTCTACCTCACAAGAGCTCTATGAAGATTCGGATTTGATATTGCGAGTAGGGTCCCCTCAAGAGAGCGAAATTGAGATGATGCCCAAAGGGTCAATCTTACTTGGCCTCCTACAACCTGCGCATAACGGCCAGATAATAGCCAAATTAGCCTCAGTGGGAGTTAGCGCATTTTCGCTTGAGCTACTACCGAGAATAAGCAGAGCTCAATCAATGGATGCACTGAGTTCTCAAGCAGCCCTAGCTGGATATCAATCGGTGATAACGGGAGCTAGTCGCCTTCCAAAGATTATGCCGATGCTCATGACAGCTGCTGGCACTTTAGTCCCAGCCCGTGTATTTGTTTTAGGTGCGGGTGTCGCCGGTCTCGGTGCCATCGCCACTGCCCGACGCCTAGGTGCAATTGTGGAGGCTTTTGACGTGCGACGAGCAGCCCGTGAAGAGGTCGAAAGTTTGGGTGCAAAATTCGTTGAACTTCCTCTTGAAGCAGCCGAAGGTGCAGGCGGATATGCAAGCGCCCAAAGCGAAGAGTACCTCGCAAAACAACGAGAACTCCTAACGACAAAGATTGCCAATGCCGATCTGGTTATAACAACTGCAGCCATTCCACTAGGTAGGGCCCCGATCCTCCTAACCAAATCGATGATCGACGAGATGCGAGCGGGATCGGTGATCGTGGACCTAGCAGCACAAAGCGGGGGCAATACCGAGCTAACCAAGGAAGGTGAAGATGTAACCTACCGAGGGATAACAATCATCGGAGAGTCCAATTTGGCTACCAAAGTACCAAGTCATGCCAGTCAAACTTACTCTCGCAACCTATTTAATGTCCTTTCATTACTGATAAGTGGCGATTCGGTCTCAGTAAATCTCGAGGACGAGATCCTAAGCGCAATGTGCCTTTGTCACGATGGGCAACTCCTATGGAAGCCAAAAGCATGAAGGTAGTAAAGTCTCTCCCACAAATCAATAAACCGCCAAACTTGCAAATGGAGTTCGAACTATGACAACCGCAACCCTTAACTTCTTGACCGTCTTTGTCTTAGCGGCATTCGTAGGAATCGAGGTCATCTCAAAGGTTCCAACAATTTTACATACGCCACTTATGTCAGGGAGTAACGCGATCCATGGAATCATCCTCGTTGGCGCAATTACCGTTACCGCTTCAACCACCGGCCTTCTCGGTGAAACTCTCGGCCTGGTAGCGGTTATTTTGGCAACCATAAATGTAGTAGGTGGATTCGTGGTAACTGATCGCATGCTCGAGATGTTTAAGACTCGCCGTCAGACCGAGGTCAAAAAGTGAGCGATATGAATCTCTTAGGGAGCGTAGATTTAATTTCGTCAAATACTTTGGCGCTCATCTACCTAATATCGGCCAGCCTCTTCATCTTGGGACTAAAGGGGCTCAGTTCGCCCAAAAGTGCCCGCCGTGGAAACTTCATCGCTGCATTTGGAATGATACTAGCAATTGCGGCAAGTCTTACCAAGATCCACCCAAATGGCAACCAGACAACCTTAATCGTCATAGGCGTCATTATTGGCAGCGTCATTGGAGGCTTCTCGGCACGCAAAGTAAAGATGACAGCAATGCCACAGATGGTGGCAGCATTCAATGGCGTTGGAGGAGGCGCGGCAGCTACTGTAGCGGTAATCGAATATCTAAGACTTAGCGTAGCCAATCGCAGCGTAGTCATAACCGCACTCTCAAGTATCCTCTCGGTTGCTATAGGCGGGATAAGCTTTTCGGGTTCAATCATCGCCTTCGCAAAGTTGCAAGAGATCCTGACCGGGGTACCAATCACCTATAAGGGAGAGCGCTTCATAAATGCAGCGGTCTTCCTGGCTATAGTTGTAATCGGTATCTACCTTATAGCCTTCGGAACCGGCTTGGCGATCCTTGGCGTGCTACTTCTACTTGCAATAATCCTTGGTGTTGCATTCGTACTTCCCATCGGTGGCGCCGACATGCCGGTAGTTATCTCCCTCTTGAACGCCTTTACGGGCCTTGCCGTCGCTGCTAGTGGATTTGTCCTAGGCAACACTGTTTTGATCGTTGGCGGCACCTTGGTCGGTGCTTCAGGCACCCTCTTGACAAAGATGATGTCGGATTCAATGGGGCGGTCAATTCGAAACGTATTGTTCGCCAGCGTCGGCAAAGTGATAGACCAGCCATCTGGCGCCTCGAATTCAACCACGGGCGGCACCTCCAGCGTCCGCACCGGAAATGCAGAGGATATTGGGGTTCTCTTGGCTTATTCCAAGAAGGTAATAGTCGTTCCCGGATACGGCTTAGCCGTCGCCCAAGCACAACATACGGTACGAGATCTTGCTCGGGCACTTGAGGCAAAGGGGGCTGAAGTTACCTATGCCATCCATCCAGTCGCAGGAAGAATGCCCGGCCATATGAACGTCCTACTTGCAGAGGCCGACGTCCCCTATGAGCAACTTCGCGAGATGGACGAGATCAACGACGAATTCAAAGACGCTGACGTGGTCCTTGTCGTTGGAGCTAACGACGTCGTAAATCCTGCTGCTCGGAACGAACCAAGTAGCCCGATCTATGGGATGCCGATACTCAATGCAGACGCTGCTAAGAACGTCGTCTTTTTGAAGAGATCGATGCGACCGGGTTTTGCTGGTGTTGACAACCCACTTCTATATGCCCCTAATACTATCATGCTCTTTGGAGATGCAAAAGACTCCTTGCTCGCCCTGCTCGCAAGCGTCAAGGCCTCATAGGGTAAAATTCCACCTTCCAAGTCCGCCGTTGGAAGCGCCTGCGGACTTGGAAATCAAAGGCCAACGAACTAAAACTAGCAAAGCCACTTAGCCCAAAACCACAAGTTGGTCTATTTTCTGACCACCCCTTCTCAATTCAGCGGATCTCGTCAAAGCCACCACGTCCAAGAACTTGCAATCCTTCTTTGGTGCCACGCATCTTCCGAGCCCAGACTGAATCCGCCCAACACCACAAATCGGATCTGAGTATTTTTCAACTTTCGACCAGGTGAATATTGAGACTTGCGACCAGGTGAATTTCTTAGCTAAGAATCCGTTTTCGAACTATCAATAACGATGGACCTCCACTAGGGGATGAGACCGCGCAAGGGTGCGTACCATCTTCGACTAACGCTCATAGTCCCCCACAACAAAGAAGGTCTTGACAAATAAATCATTTATCGAAATTGACTCAGCGAATAAAAGCAAGTCACGTCAATCGCTAGCCGATTAGAGTTTGACACAAAAGGAGCAAAAAGATAAAGATCCCCATGGCTTGGAAGCGAGAGCTACAAGCCATGGGATCTAGAGTCAAAATCTAAGTCGATCTCTCTCTTTAGTTATGGATTGGCGTTGAGGTCGAAGTGGCTAATTCAACGGGAAGGCTATGCAAGCCTCCGGCGGAATCCGAACACCAACTATCTCATTTCGCTCCCAGCGATCCTCAGAGAAGACACCGAGAAGGCGACGACCATGGCCAAGGTCAATCACATGGTCATATCCTCGGCCCCTAAAGGCCACATCCACTACCCTTCCTGGAAGCTCCCCGGCTCCAGAGGCGTTCGCCATAAGACGAATCGGAGCACTTCGAACTAGAAGTGTCACGTTTTGGCACTCCAGGCGATCAGATCCGCCACCGCGTGCATCTAGAATTCCAGCTGCCGTTTCGATCCGATAAATTCCGTTCTCAAACTCCTGAGTAACCCGTCCAGATAGCTCTCCCGCCACACCCGTAAATTGAGCGATAAATGGCGATGCCGGTGCTCGATAGATCTCCTCGGGCTTTCCAACTTGGACGAGCTCACCCTTATTCAAAACACCAACCACGTCAGCCAATGCAAATGCCTCACTTTGATCGTGTGTAATGTAAAGTGCACTAGCTCCCGCCTCGCGAGTAAGGTCGGCGATCTCAACTCGAAGTCGCTCGCGAAGATCTGCATCTAAGCTTGAGAGTGGCTCATCAAAGAGAATAACGTCAGGGGCTCCAACAAGCGCACGCGCCAAAGAGACTCGCTGCTGCTCTCCACCAGAGAGCGTAGAGGGAAAGCGGCTGGAATAGTGAGCAAGGCCAACTCTCTCCAGAAGATCCATCACTCGCTTTTGAGCCTCACTCTTATCCATGGAGGTTCTGCCTAGAGAAAATGCTACGTTGTCAAAGACGGTCATATGAGGCCATAGGGCAAAATCCTGAAAGACCATGGATAGATTACGACGATCTGGCGCCTTGTGGACCTTGGAGGAGCTTACAATCTCATCACCAAAACGAATCACCCCGGAATCGATATGCTCCAAACCACCAAGACATCGAAGCATGGTGGACTTTCCACTTCCCGATGGTCCAAGCAGAACTGTAAATTGACCTGGTTGGATCGTCATATTGATGTCACAAAGGGCTTTTTGTTCTCCGTAAAACTTCTCGACCGAGTCGAAGATAATCACAGGTGCCTTTGCTTTGATAAATCTATCAACCATTTAAAATCCAATCTCATAAGAACTAGGGGCTTGCAAGTTCAACGTCGCACCATTCCAATAGTTCTCCATCCAATCGGTGCAAGGAATCTAAAGAGACCCTGGACCAAAGCGATAACGCCTAAAACAATCAACATCTGAACCACCGAAAAGGCGGTAGCTGCAGCCAAGTGCGAGGCTTGAAAAGACGCCAAAATAGCAGTGGCCATAGTGCGAACCCCAGTTGGAGCGAGCATCTGAGAGGTTGGGAGCTCACCGAAGGTGGAAGCAAAGGTCAACAACCACGCCCACACCATGCTCTTAGCCAAGAGAGGAAGCACGCATTTGCGAAAGGCCCGAAAGGTACTTGCACCATGCATTCGCCCAGCTTCCATCAAAGAGCCATCCAATTGCGCCACAGGGCCCATCAAAAGACGGGAATTAGATGGCAGCGCTATCGCCAAGTAGCCAATACCTAAAAGGATCAAGGTTCCAAAGATATTAATGCCGAGGCTGATAGTAAGTGGTAGGTTGAAGACAAAGATAAAGCCGGCCGAAAGAACCAGAGCAGGCAGCGCCACAGAACCTACCAAGACTACGTCGGTCAACCGTCCAGTAAAACCAGGCTTGGGCGAGGTGAGAACCTTGGCAATAGCTAGACCGATGATCAAGGTCAGGCTTGCATTGATGGTAGCCATCTTCAGCGAGACCAAAATTGGCCCACCTAGAGATTGTCCCGAGAAGAGGGTCGTATATGCACTCAAAGTTAGATTAGACCAACTAAATGCGCTATATGGACGCAAAAGGGTCGAAATAACAGCCCCAAGCGCAGGTACCGCCAGAGTAAGTGAGAAGAATGCAACCATAAATGCGTTCAAACCAAAGCGGCGGACTCCGCTTGGATGGGCCCTCGTTCCAAAGGTTGACCTACCAGAGAGAACAGCAAAGTTACGCTTTCGAAGGACCCGGTTCTGAACGCTAAGAACAATACCAAGCACCAAAACTAAAAACCAACTTACCGCAGCGGCTTCTGGGAAGTTAGTAGGAAACGTTGCTATTGCTGCCATGATATTCGTAGTTGCAACAGGAATATTAGCATTAGCGGCGATGGTCGACGCAACACCAAAATCTCCTAGAGCTTCCGCAAAGACGATTATCAATGCACTAAATAGTGCGGGCAATATAATAGGTGCAACTGTTCTAAAGGTCTTTGACACTCCGGCTCCATGGATTCGCGCAGCCTCTTCGTACCTCCGTCCGAGTCCAGCAATAGCAGGAGCCATGGCAAAGTAGGCAAAAGGAACGCCGGAAAATCCGAGGATAAGGACAATTCCAAGTGGCCCCAAGAAGAGGTTTCGAAGGGCAGGAGAGACCAAACCTATCTGAGAAAATAGATTCCCAGACGCAAGAATCTCTTCCCAACCAACGGCAACTACATAGGTAGGAACTAACAGAACACCCCAGAGACCAGAGGGAATCCAACGGCCAATCCGAAGATCGGTACGCTGAGTTATCAACGCTAAGGCCCCCGAAAGAACCGTTGCAATCAAAGAGGCACCGATTCCAATAAGGATACTATTTCGCATTCCAGCCAATTCGTTGCCCGAGAGCGACTGACGGAAGGAGACAATTCCAAACCACGAGGCTCCTTGATCAAAGAGGCGAGGTGAGAACGCCAAGATCAAAAAGCTAACGGTTGGGATTATAGAGACAACTGCGAGGATGACCCAAAGCAGTGGCCGCGCAGAGTTCAGTGCGACCTTCTCAAAAGAGAGGCCGCTCAATAAACCCTTTGGGCGCGACGAGGGCGCATCATCGTTTGCCGATGCACCCCCGCCAGATGTTGATACGGTAGGAACGCTCTCTTTAAGCAACGTTAGTAGTGAACCAGGTATTGATCGAGGCCTCTAGAGGACCCCATTTGTATGGATTTGGGAAGCTAAATGGAATCGAAGAGGCCGCTGGCACATTAGAACGAGCTACGCTGCCTTGGATGATCGGGAAGAATTGCGAATCTCCCTGCGGATCTCCAGAGAGCATAACCTTTTGGCCTGCTGGGCTATAGACAAAATTCGCAAAAGCCTTCGCATCAGCGATCTCACCAGCCGATGCCTTGCCATCAATTGCCATTGTGCTCGGAAGCGCTGCCGAAGGATTTGGATAGTAAACCTTTATGTTAGGGTTCTTGAAAGCGCGTCCCAGTCCAGAAGTATTTTGACCGATTGCGATCTCTACTTTTCCAGCCAAAAGATCATCCGCGATACTATTGGACGAGACGTAAAAGCCATTGGCCTTCAACTTGGTCATAAATGCCTCGCCTTGACTTACGCCACCGAGGCTTTTGAAGAGACTTGCCAAGATTGGATAACTTGGACCATCCACTGCTGGATTGTTCATTCCAACTTTGCCCTTCCACTGCGGCGAAAGTAGATCTTGCCAGGTTTGAGGAGGTGTCTTTACAATTGCAGAGTTGTAGATAAATGCTCCTGCGGTAGTAAGACCCGTAGGGATGTAGCTCTTATCTGTCGGTACAAGTTTCTGACCAAGAGAGGTAAGGGTCCCAGTGGTTGGCTCAAAGTTTTTGAGAAGCATTCCCTGGAGATCGAGTGCAGCATATGGTGCATTCCCATCGGTCCAAGCCACGCCCCAGTGAGGATTATTCTTGGTTGCTTGAATCTCAGCCAATGTAGGTCCCGTGCTATTATCTGAGAGCTTGCAGACGATTCCAGTCGCCTTCTGAAATGCGGAACATTCTGCAGAGTCATAGCCTTCTGAGGAAAGCAGATAAAGCGGCGTCTTGGCTGCGGTGGAAGTTCCAGAGGTTGTGGCCGATGCTGATGATCCACAGGCGGCCAATGTCGTTCCAAAAAACATTGCAACTGTTATTGAACGTCTTAGTCTTGTTTGTCCTATTATTTTGGAAGCAAACTTTGGTGCTTGGTTCTTGTTTGTCATGACAGCCAAGCTATTTGGGCGCTTTAACGGATAGAGTAAACCGTCAACAAATCTACGACAAGCTTTAGCTAACAGTTAGTAAACAAATTCTTTGGATAAATTCAGGAAACTCTAAGTTTAAAAATACGAAAAATTATGAATCTATCGATACACAGACCAGATCTCTATGGGTTGGCCAACCTACCTAAAAGCTTTGTAAGACCGAAGGTCAAAGACTCGGTACAGGGCTCCTCCCAATCAATCGATCCACTATTGCTAGGGTGAATTTAGAGCCAAGGATTTAGATGTAAGAAACTATTGTGGCGCTCAAAAAACGATCGCACCTACCTAAAGGCGCATCGATACTGACTATTGCGATGCCATGGCCTGATTTTCCCTGACCAACTGGACCCATAGCGATGCATTTACTTTAGGTCGGTATGAATCTCATCCAAGTCGGGACTTGCAGGGCCATAGCAAAGTAGTCACGCCCTCATATGAATGCTCGGTCTCAAGGCTGGATCAAGCGAAAAGCTCCGGATTCGGCGATAGTTCCAACAATGGATATTTCACCGCTGTCACAGACAGTAGAACGCCAATCTCAACGGTGAAATAAGGCATAATTTTTAAGAACAAGGTCCCACTGGTACGCCTTTAAATATTTTGGATTACACATTTGACACTCTCGAGTACTCATGCTCTAAAGACGCCCTAGATCGCTAGCTTTTGAATATCCTCCGAAGTCTTAGCGACCAAAACCCCATCGTCAAAGCTCGAAATCATAGTCGGGTTCGTAGTAACTTTAGAGCCAGCAAAGTGCCCTATGAATTCAATCCATTCGTGAACAAAGGTATGCTCCCAACCAATTATGTGACCCGGCGCCCACCAATTTTCCATATAAGGATGGTGGGGCTCCGTTACAAGTATGTCCACAAAGCCGCCAAAGCCCTTATCCGTCAAAGCATCATAAAAGTAGAGCCTATTTAGATCTTCCAGATTCCATCGAATCGATCCAAGCGAGCCCGTGACTTCCAGGAAGAGAAAGTTTTTATAGCCGGTTGCAATTCGAGACGCCTCTAACGAAACGCTGGACCCAGGTCCCATTCCCAAGCAGACGAAGGCATCTTCGGAAGCTGTCTGGCTCTTAATCCTTGCGGTGCTACCGCTCTCAGCATTGTACGACAACAGGCCTGATGACAGAACTTCAAAGCCAGGAACAAATAGATGTGCTAAATCTATAACATGCGAGTAGTCGCCAACAGCCGATCCACCCAGCACATCGTCAAATCGCCACCCTTTTCGAGCTTCTTTGGAGATTGCCCAGCCTTGATTGTATATCCCGCGAAAAGAGCGTACCTCACCGAGTCGACCGGATCTATAAAGCTCGACTCCGAGGGTTATGGCCGGTACAAAACGATAGTTGTATCCCAGCGCCGAGAGACAACCTGATCTATTAGCTCTCTGCGCCAGCTGCTCGCACTCTCGGAGGCTCGGGGCGAGAGGCTTTTCGCACAAGACCGCTTTACCTGCCTCCAAAGCAGCTAAAACCATCTCGAAATGGTTTGAGGTGGGGCCAAGTATCGCAACTATATCAACTGCAGGATCGAAAACAACTTCCTCCCAGTGCCGCATTGGACGCTCAAATCCCAGTCGAGAAGCAACCCGAATTGTACTCTCATAGCGAAGACCGGCAATAGCATCACACTTCAACACAAAAGGCAAACACCCCAACTCTCCAATCGTCCTGATCGCATGAGCGTGAGCGCGCGCCATCCACCCCGAACCAACAAAACCAATACGGAGCGTCTTGTCCACTATTTCCACCTTAAATAGACTTCTATTCGCCCCGCCAATAGATCATTGATTGATTGACACAGGAGAGATATCCTGGGCTGCAATTCTAGCGACCTTGCTATCGAATGCCCAGTTCAATGGATCAGTTCAATGGATAAAAGGGAAAGATTGGAAGGTTTGAGCCACATGAAAGATTTAGGGCAAAGTTATCTAATAACCATGGGGGTAAGATCGAAGAATCAACCACCCTCTGAATCTCGCCGAAAGGGCTTTCGAAAACATCGATTGATCAACCTTTTAGCGATTAAATTGGATGTGGACGTATGAAGATATAGCTCTTCTAACGAACTTCTCGACAAAGGTCAACCTTAGCCAAAGATAACCTAAAAGGCCGCGATACCAAGTCAATTTATAGATTGTCAAAATAAATAGCGCACGCAGTTGGTATTAATCAGAATTACGATGAATGACTAACTTTTGCATATCCCACTGGGGCAGTATCGAGAACGCGCTTGTTACACAACGCGAACTTTGAGGTGAGTAGGTTCTTGCCTTTTCTTATTTTGACAGGAATGAGGCGGCGGCTGCCTCAATCCAAATGCTTTAATAATTGGAATTTACAATCAAATTAATTCGGCTCTTGCCCAACGAATCAGCTCTGATTTGCCGTGAAACTCAATTGTTGACAAAGGAATTCCATAAGCTCAAAAGAGTTACCCGTACAGGGCGCTACCCTGGGCCAACATAGCCTTGGCATTTTGGCCGTTATAGACATTAGAGGGCGTTGATGTTGGCGCTGCGGCCTGTGTGCTCGGTGGACCCGCCTTGGCCAGGTGTGTTCCACCTGCAATAAGTTCAGACATCACCTTTTGCTGTAGATTCATAACTGCTTTCGCAAGACCACCCGCTGCGTTTCCGCCTGCCATAATAGAGTTCAATCTTCCTCCTCTCGTAGCTTAACGCTCTCTAGCGTTATCGACAGAATTCAAAAATTACTAAAGGCCTTAATCCCAACGACCCTCACCGCCGTTCCGGGGCAGATTCGATGGACAAAATCGTCACCTTCATAAGTTACAAATTAAATGACACAGATTTAAAAAAGTGTGACCCTTCATATTTAAGCGTGATAAGTTTTTTTGGGTAACCGACCCCAAAGGTCAACTCTACGAGATTCCAGAACTTGGCCGCCCAAAAAATTAGGTACGCACCGCTACCAGCAATTGGAGAAAACTATGACAGGTCAAATTACAGTGGCACCGATACCACCTGACAAGCCCGCCATAATCAGTGCAGTCGACGGTTCAATCGTCACCTACGCCGAACTCGAGGCAAGCTCAATTGCTCTTGCCAACTACCTAAACCTTCTAGGGGTAGGAGTTGGAGACTCGATAGCCATAATGATGGAGAACCAACCAGAGCTTCTTGAAATTGCCTGGGGAGCCCAAAGAAGCGGGATCTATTATACCGCACTAAACACCCACCTCTTAGTCGATGAAGTCGCCTATATCATAAAAGACTGTGGAGCAAAAGTCGTATTCGCCTCACCCTCAAAGGTAGAGCTAATCGATGCAGCGTTAGAGGGCAACAACAATGTTCTACGAAGAGTTGTTCTAGGCGAAGAACAAGACGGATGGAGAGCCTTTAGGGATTACTCGACCAGGGACCTAACCGCCGCTACACCAACTCCTGTTGAAGGCAACGATATGCTTTATAGCTCAGGAACAACCGGACGACCTAAAGGAATTAAGTGGCCACTATCGAATGATCCCTTCGGCGGCGCGCTACCTAGGCTAACTCAACTAATGGCGTTTTTGTATGGCTTCGATGAGAGTACCATCTACCTCTCCCCCGCACCTCTATATCACGCAGCACCTTTGAGATTCTGCATGTCCACTCATCGCTTAGGTGGGACCGTGGTAATCATGGATCACTTTGATCCCGAGAGATACCTCGAATATGTGGAGAAGTACAAGATCTCCCACAGCCAGGTGGTGCCAACGATGTTCGTTCGAATCCTAAAGCTCGACCCAGAGACTAAGTCCAAGTACCTCTTGACATCCCTTAGGTCCATCATTCATGCCGCGGCACCTTGTCCAATCCAAATCAAGAGAGAGATGATGGATTGGTGGGGACCAATAATTCATGAATACTATGCAGGAACAGAGGGCAATGGCTATGTGGCCTGTTCGCCAACTGATTGGCTCGCTCATCCTGGGTCCGTTGGACGAGCCCTTTTAGGCGAGATACACATTCTAAACGACGAAGGAGTTGATGCCCCAATAGGTAGTGAGGGCGTCATCTACTTCGCCAATGGTGGACAATTTGAGTACCATAATGATCCAGCCAAGACGGAAAGTGCCCACAATGACAGGGGCTGGAGCACTCTGGGAGATGTTGGCCATCTTGATTCAGATGGCTTCCTATACCTCACCGACCGAAGCAGCTACATGATCATCTCTGGCGGCGTGAATATCTACCCACAAGAGGCTGAAAACATTCTCATTACTCACCCTTTAGTAGCCGATGCAGCCGTAATTGGAGTTCCAAATGAAGAGTTCGGCGAAGAGGTCAAAGCCGTGGTGGAACTGCTCGACCCATCGATCGCATCGCCACAACTAGCAAGTGAACTAATCGACTATTGCCGCTCATTGATCGCTCCGATAAAATGCCCCCGGAGTATAGATTTTCGGCTCGAGCTTCCCCGCGCCCCAACTGGAAAACTATACAAGCGTCTATTGCGCGACGAATATTGGCGTGATAGGGACTCTAAGATAATCTAGCCCATGGCCCTTATATCGTCTATGCCCAGTTGAGGTCGGCGATATGATATCTACCCTGGCCATCAGTTTGCAGATGCTACTTTTGATTATGGGATGATTCATCACTTATAGCGAGCTAATACCACTTGGAATATCGGCCGAGTAGAAAGAGGCGTATGTGACTCTCGTATTCGTGAGAATCAGCACCGGAGAAAGAACCTTGTATTGGAGAAAGAACCTTGTATTGGATGCATCATAATGAGTGAACTCATTAGGTATCTCCGAGAAGCAACGATTCCTTTTCGCCAGAGAATAGAGATAGGAAAAATCTAACGATTCAAAGGTCGCCTATTTTAAGTAGATCTTTTGAGTGACATATTGTTGGTTATCGGTGAAGATGCGACCCACAACAGCTCTAATTCCAAAATCATTGAAAAATTAATTATTAAATCGTCTCCTAGGTCTCAATAGTTGGATTCATCGCTCACGGTACCTTGGATCTTTAAAAACTTGCACCTAGTGATCAAACCAATTTGATCACTAGGTGCAACTAACAGATGAATAGCTGCTTGCCTATCACTAATTCGTCAGAGATCCCTCAGCCTCTCTTTTTTCGAGGAGAATTCCAGCAGCTAAGCGCAGTTATTGAGAGATCATTCCCTTGCGCCACAAAGACTTAGCTAGAATCTTGGATCGATCAACTCTAAAGGAATATTTCTGCGCGATGTCTCGAACCTCTGTCAAAAGACCCTCAGATAGGGTTGTAGGGGTTAAGCCCAAGTCTAAGAACTTATTGTTCTCGACGTTTAGAGTGTTCTCATTTGCCTCAAGCCGAGGATTCGGCAAAAACTGAACCTCAGTACCCGTCATCTTAGAGACCATCTCCGCCAGGTCACGAACCCGATGACTCTCTGTCACCTGATTTAGGATCATTGGTCGCTCACCACGTTCAGGTGGATTGGAGATCGCCAATTCTATACATCGAACGGTATCGTTGATGTGGATGAACGCTCGCGTCTGGCCCCCTGTGCCGTGCACTGTCAGAGGAAATCCAATAGCAGCCTGCATCAAAAAGCGGTTAAGGACGGTCCCATAGTCACCGTCATAGTCAAAACGGTTAATCAATCGCTCATCGAGTGCCGTCTGTGCGGTCTGTGTACCCCATACGATACCTTGATGCAAGTCGGTCACCTGGATGCGATCGTTTTTAGCATAAAAGGCAAAGAGAAGTTGATCAAGAGTCTTGGTCATGTGATAGACCGAGCCAGGGTCGGCAGGATGCAAAATCTCTTTGCGCTTGGGACCCGAAGAGGTGTCTAGAGTAACCTCTAAGTAACCTTCAGGAATCGACGAGTCTCCCGCCCATCCATAGCCATAGACGCCCATAGTGCCGAGGTGTACTAGGTGGATATCGGCCCCCACCTCAACAATTGCTGACAAGACATTATGCGTAGCCCGAACGTTATTATCTACCGTATAGCGCTTATTATCAGTGGACTTCATTGAATAGGGCGCAGAGCGTTGTTCAGCAAAATGAACTATTGCATCGGGTTGAAATTCGCGCAAAATAGTGACAAATCGATCGAAATCAGAAGCTAGGTTTAAATTTCTAAACTCTATCGTCTTGCCGGAGACCTCATGCCAGGTAGAGATCCGCTCACCTAAATTCGAAATTGGTGTCAACGAAGAGGTCTCAAGATCGATGTCGATCTTACGCCTTGACATGTTATCGACGATCATTACTTCTTGACCGAGCGAGCTCAGGTGAAGGGATGTAGGCCATCCGCAAAAACCATCACCACCAAGAACAATAATCTTCTTCATCAAACTCTCTACTCCTACCAACTTGCAAAAACATGTCACTCACGCGGGTAATACATTAGCTATCGCCTAGTATTCGCCAAACATTATAGTTAACTATAATCGCTTCATGGATTAGCCACTATCTGTCACATTTTCATATGCGCGGGCGATCAAAATCCGGTCTGAATTCCACACTCTGTAGCACCAAATCAGAGAACCCTAATCCGCCATCAAATGACCCAGATAACAATCCAAAGAATCACAAAGGAACGCTAACCGCGAATTTAAGAACTCCCTTGAATCTTGCCAGGGGAATGTTATGCAAAGATTAAATCAAGCGAAACCTATGCATTTAACTAAAGAGACATCTAAAGCAACTCCTAGGAATTTAAATTCCAAAGATATACCGTCGATCAAACGTGTGCCTACTTGTTCACCAGAACTAAGACGAGCCCAAAGTGACAAAGGGCAGCAGCAATAACTAAGGCATGGAAGATCTCATGATAGCCAAAGATCGTGGGAGATGGATCAGGTCGCTTGAATGCATAGACCACGGCACCTATCGTATATAGGATGCCTCCAGTTACCAAGAGGCTAAAAGCCAATCCACCACCATTATGAAGAAGTTGTGGAAGGATTCCAACTGCGGCCCAGCCCAGGGCTACATAGATGACGGCAGTTAACCACTTTGCGGCATCAATCCAAAGAAGTTTCATGACGATGCCCCCGATGGCGCCGCCCCATACCAGTGCCAAAATCAGATTGCGGGAAAAGGGTGACAACGCTAGAAATGCAACGGGTGTATATGTTCCAGCGACAGCTAAAAAGATCATCGAGTGGTCGGCACGTCGCATTAGACGCCGTGCCTTTGGCGACCAGGTATGACGATGAAAGAGCGCACTAACTCCGAACATTCCAGTAACACATATCGAATAAACGAGAGTTATAAGGTGATTGGATAGACCATTTACATCAAACTGTAAATAAATCCCCAATGCTATGAAGACAAAAAACGCCCCTTGATGCGAAACGCCTCGGTATTTTGGTTTTATTGGCGATCCCGTGGTATCAGGTGAGAGCGAAGACACCCTTACTATCTTAGCACGAACTGGGCCTCCGCAAGATAAGCGACAGAGTTTACCAAGAGTGAAATACGTCATTACCGTTGATTTCGCACTCAAATTGTTTATCGCCGAAGGTAGCCTTTCTAGGGAGATCCACTTTAGACGATCCAAGAAGAGGTAAGACTCCTCGATATGGCTCAATTCTTTGTTCCAAAGCAGCACTTGGGTACAATTGCAAAAAGCTTGCCGCGCCCACTACCCTTTAGATCGCCCTTTAGGGCACCCTTCAGATCTTACCGAAAGTCAACAAACTGAATAACTCTCACAAGATCAGAGAGAAATATCTTATTGCTGTAATCAAAACGAGAAGTAGTGAGACAAAAAATGGCAGTTTGTCCAAGCACTATTTTAGGCGCTCGATAGCCTCAGGGTCTCAGAGCTAATGAATTAGTCAATGCTCGAAAGGGCCCCAACCCTTCATAGAAACCAATGTGTCAATACGCCTTTAATAACTCTCCGATCAAATGTCATTTCCGTAGGTGAACCTCCCCGCCCTCACGGACGGGGCTTCTGGCTCCGTCTGTTTGGTTGGGGTTACCTGACATCACTTCCATCGCGCCACCGGGACCGACTGGTCTGGTGCTAATGAATTAGCACTGGTAGATGAGTTTGCTAGTTTCGGCTTGCTTGTCTGAGATATCTCAGACAAGGCCCGGTTCTGGGCACTACTTCGGGCTCTGGCCTTAGGGCACTGCACCTTTTGGTGTGTCTTGTGTTGATTGAGTGACCAATGTTTTTCAGCTCGAAGATACGTGACTAAGATTGTTGTATCTAGTCCAATTGGAGAGTACTCTGCGTATATCGCCTTCTGGAGAATGTTTATTGCTCCTAGGGCGTCTCGATGACAGCTGAACCCACAGTTAGGGTTCTTGCATCGGTAGTGCCGACCTGACGGTCGGTTGCGCCTTGAACACGCTGGGCAAGTTTGGCTGGAGTAAGACTCGTTTAGGTGTTCTATCTCTAGCTTGGTCTTTTCTTGCAGATATCGCTCCTGTACTCCTCTTGACCACTGGGATAGTTGTTGGCGGCCATGGCGACTTATGCGCCGTTTTACTTTGGTATCTTTCTCGATACCCCTCACATCACCAACTATAAGCCTGGCGGTGTTGTGGTTGATGACGTCGCGATATAGGTGACATTCTCCAGTCACAGTTCCAAAGTCGCATCGACGCTTCACCGTCTATGTATTTAGCGGTTGCGGTGAACGATCCCTCGGGGAACAACGCTGCTTAGAGTGTAATACCTTTATGGCTCGAGTAGGAATAGGGGCATATTGTCCCTCCTGTGACGAACCAATCTCCATTACCGATCTACTTGGGGAGGAGTTGACACAAGCGAGAAAATAAATCGGGGATAGTTGACTTATTGCTACCCCGGTCGAGTGGATAGCAATAAAGGAAAACAGTCACCTTCAGCAAATACACTGACGGTTACGGCCATGAACCCAATCGACGCGTTGGTTCCATAACAGTGCCGCCCTATGGCATGAGTCGTGAGCTAGGCGATAGGATACGCCTGTCAAGAAGATAGGCACGATAGCCGTTGTGTACTGTGGGCTTTTACTAACCATTTCTACATCTGAAATAGCATTATTTGCTAGATGCTATATTCCATTATACGATCGATGATTGGCACCATAAAAGGCATTTGCTATACATGCACAGATCGTATTGATATCTAAATATCGCCGTTATGTAATGACGAACAGAGTAAGTGACGAGATCAAATCCGCTCTCATTGAAGTGTGTACTCGTTTTGATTCCATCTCCGATGCTTTTGAGACAGACGGTGATCATGCTCACCTGTTGATTAGCTATCCACCCAAAGTTGCTTTATCAAGGATGGTGATGTCTATGAAGACGCTATCGGCCATGAGAGCAAGCCAAAGAACTGGCCGGAAGCCCAAGATGCTTTGTGGGGGAACCACTTCTGGTCACCCTCATAGTCGAGAGTGTCTTGTGGTGGAGCACCATTAGAGAAAGTGAGAAAGTACGGTGAGAAAGTACGGTGAGAAAGTACATAGGGTACCAGAAACTCCCAAGAGGGAAATCAGGTAGACCGAGAAAGAACGAGGTAGCTTGACCCCTCCCTTACGGAAACCGATTGCGCTTCCGCTGGTTCAAACCAAGATTGATTCGACCCTGACCATATCAATCAGATGATCTATGTCGCTAGGAATGAAGAGTTCGGTGCCTACTCGTAGCGACGTACCACTACCACAGGCTACACCAAGCGCCAACATCTCCTTGGAACCCATTCCCCTTATGAGCGCTGTAACCATTCCACCGACCATGGAATCACCGGCTCCCACACTGGACTTACATTCTACCCGTGGAGCGTAGCCAAAGAATGTTCCCTCTGAACATGCTAAGAGCGCACCATCTCGACCCATTGAGACGCAAACATAGGCTACTCCTGATTCATGGATCTTCTTAGCTTCTATAGCAATATCCTCAAGGCCATGGAGCCGCCGACCACAAAATTGCTCGATCTCATGTTGATTGGGCTTTATGAAAAATGGACAGTGCTCAATCGCTAAGCGCAAATGGGAGCCATTGGTATCCAAAATCGACCGAGCGCCAACCTTGTCTAGGTCGTCGAGCATCCTCGAATAAAAATCATATGGAATTCCAGGAGGCATAGAACCCGTAAGGATCCCATAGCCACCATAACAATGATCTAAAAATTGACTTCTAAGGGATTCGGCTGCATCAGGAGGAATGTACGGACCAACCCCTGTTATCTCAAACTGAGCCGGCGGACTTGCCTGTATGAATGTGGCATTGAGCCGGGTCTCACCTTCTACTTCTATCCAGCGACCATCGGCCAATTGCTCGTGAAGAAGCTCTTTTAACAACAAGCCAATCTTCCCTGCGGAAAAGCCAAAATGGCGAGGCGAAAGGCCCAAGCGCTCTAAAGCTCTAGCAACATTTACGCCATTGCCACCAGGATCATTCCTGGTAACCCTTGCATAGTTCTTTTGGTCTGCATGGAGCTCTTCAATTTCATAGGATATATCTACCGCAGGATTCAACGTCAGCACCGAGATCGGTGGCATCTCGTTTTCGGTCATGACAACCCAATCCCCTTGATGTGGATATCAAAAACAACCATTACCAAAATCGTCTGCTTGAAAAAAAACAAGAGCCACAACCTAACCTAGGCAACAAAGAGCAGCCAGAATATAGCCACCGAGTACTCAGATCATGGGTAAATTCCAAATAAACCTAAACTGGTCCATAGACAACTCCCTCAAAGGGAATCTATAGATCACTGCCAAAAAAGCCACAACGAAAATCCATCCACTGCTACTTTTTTCAATCAGATTTGCCAATTGAAAAAAGTTAAGGTAACGTTATTAGCTAATCTAATTAATCATGCTGAAATAGTGTAATTTTTTCAAAAAGTCTTTTCGACTATAACCCCGATAGATTAGAATAAGAGACCATTCTTTAGTAACGGCACTTGATTCCCATTTATTCTATGGATCTGCTTGGTGCGAATTAGTTTTCAAACAAAACACAAGCGCCCCAACAACAAGCGCCCTATAGGATCGCATCAAGTGCAGGCCAAAACAAGCTTGAAACCTACAGATCGAGGATTGTCTTAGGCGGTGCGCATGCAATCCAAACTAGTTCAAAGAAGAGGTTCTGCAATAAGCCCTCGCAACGTCAGCCTAAATTGCACCGTGACAACGCAAAATGAACGGGTTGGCTACCCCGCTTTCAACCAGTCGACCCAGCCAAAAGATAGTAGTGGTCAATATTCGCCAACCGGAAATTATCCGAGAGCTAAGCCATCAGTGGTTCTCCTTTGGTGCTTGGGTTGGTCGAGTGACCATCCAATTTCCTAGTTACCCACGCAATACGAGATGGCTATGTCCCTAAAGGCGTTTCAAGGAAAATGGACCCTAAGAAGGATGACTCCAATTAATTCAAAGGATAATTTCTAGCTAGACACAAATCCCTAGTCATTCCAATGAACTCTTGTTATTCGTGTCGTTCGGGGAACAAACGATGACCTATGCCTCTAGTAGGTGAGTCGCTCGAATCGTAGCATCAATGAATTAAGGACCACTGGAGGAATTTAGATGATGTACATGTGGGGAAACGGTGGATGAGGAAGCGGCGGATGGGGAAGCGGAATGTGGATCCTAATGGCCGTTGCCATGATTTTGCTATGGGCGGTAGTGGCATTAGGCGTTGTAATCGCGCTAAGACATTTCAAAAATACTAACAAAAAAGCCGAACAAGGCATAGCAGATGTCGAGGGCATCCTTCGAAATCGTCTTGCCCACGGAGAGATCAACCCTGACGAATATCAAAGAACGCTCGAAACACTCCGAGGAAAAAGGTGAATCTAAAACTCAGAACCACAGGATTTATAGCCACTGGGGTCATTATTCTTGCTGGTACATCCACAGTTATCGTCCATGGTGTCGCTTCGTCGACCCATCAAAGTACAATACACTCTCTCACAGCGAGCGGGAGCTGTCAGCCTCAAAACCCAGCAGCACAAGTTGTTCAGGTTGGCTTATACGACCATGGAGGCTCAGAGATGGCACATGGGTCAATGATGGGACATGGGATAATGATGCTGGCTCTGAATCCGAGCCCATCGATAGTTCATGCTGGTCAAATCACATTTGTGGTTAGCAACTATGGATCACTGAACCACGAATTTCTAGTGTTGCCAATGCCAGCAGCAGGCATTGGGACCAGAACTGTCGCTGAAAACGGAAAGATAAACGAATCTCAAAGCCTTGGCGAAGCATCCACCTCATGCGGGGCTGGAGCTGGTAGCGGAATTGTGGCAGGTTCTAGGAGCTGGATAACGCTTAAACTAGCAACTGGAAAGTACGAACTTCTTTGCGATGTTCCCTGGCACTATACGAATGGGATGTATTCAAGCTTTACAGTTACGTAGCCATTAATAAAAAAGCTATCAAATATCAAAACTTCAACCTCATAGCCAGGATCAGCTACTGTTACCCAATATCTGCGCTAACAGTATTACAAGAAGGATGCGAAGGCTAGGGACAAGCGGTCGGCGAATTGATTGTCATGAATAAATATCCCTGTAAGAACTCGTGTCTAAAGGCAATCCTCAAAGAAACCAAGGAAAGACCAACTCCGCTAGTCGCTCATGAACTAAAACCCCTATGGCAACGCTTTTCCTTATGCCAAAAACCTCTACCAAAGTGCGGGCGCCTCACTAGGGCCCTTTCCCAGGGGTAGCTCCGCAGGAGGTCGATCCATCAATACTCTTTCTAGCGTTGCTATTATTTCGCCTTCGAATCAGCGGTTGAGGTCTACCCTAGTCACACCCATTGCCTCGGCTGATTCCACCACTTAGCGACAAGTTCGTATGTATACTTTTAGTTTTGGGGAGTTGGCTCCCAGACCATCAAGTTGAATCAGATTTTAATCTGGGCCGAAAACCCATTTTACCTTATTATTGGCCTCTTGAGCATGGAGGCAGTCTATCAAGGCAGCGCAATCCTATGGGCCAAGGTACTTCCTGGAGGTGAAAACTTCATCCCTACCGTCACCTTGGCAGTGGTAGGAGTTTTTCAATTTCCGGCGCCGCCAAAGAGCCATGGCCTACCAAGATCATAATCAAAGCACACAGCAGGACTAAGTGGCTGATCCAGTTGTCGATCCAAGCGTCGATCTAGGTATTAGTTAAACTAGCTAATACCTCCATCATAAACTAGCGAAAGGAGAAACTTGCGAAATTTAAAAGAGGAAAGCAACCCGTAACCTCTAATAAAAATATTAGGCGGCTCCCTTGTGATCGGCACCCAACAATGCAGAACTGTCTTTAGCGGTGAGTTGTATTGATCGAAAAATAAAATTCAGGATCAATTGAGTCACAAAGTTCCAGGAGACAAATCACAGATCCAAATACGGCAATTCTTTTGACTACACCTGGTATTTGCACCTGGTGCCAGCGACTTTTGCCAATGATTGTTTATGGAAAGATACGATCCAAATCTAAAATCTCCAAGGATGCTCCCTTTTGCTCTGCATCCATGCAAACGAATCAACAAAAGGATCCAAATCTGAAATCTCCAAAGGCGCAGTCCCATTTCAGAGACGAAGTGATAGTCAATATCAGGTATCGACCGCAACGAAAAAGCTAATCACCAAGGTGTAATCTTCAATTAACCACACTATCCTGCGCTAGAACGCCGTCAATAGTCGCTTTTCATGGCAACCTGGGGAGAATTCAATCAACAATAGAGAGAATTCGTCCGTCCGGTACTCAATTAAGACCGCTCGATGAGAGAGGCGACGTATGCCTCTGGGTCAAATGGAATCAAATCCGAAATGGATTCGCCGACACCAACCAGCTTTACTGGAATCTGAAAGATATCCTCGATCGCAAAGGCAATTCCCCCCTTAGCTGATCCATCCAACTTAGTTAGGACCACGCCAGTCACTCCAACGGCTTCACTGAAGACCTTGGCTTGTGAGAGACCATTTTGACCTGTCGTTGCATCTAATACCAAGAGAACTTCACCCAGGTTGCCCTGAGCCTTTTCTACAGTTCGATATATCTTCTTGAGCTCTTCAATGAGGTTGGTCTTGTTCTGTAGGCGTCCAGCGGTATCACCGAGCACAATGTCGAAGTCACGGGCCTTGGCGCTAGCGATCGCGTCAAACAGGACGCTCGAGGGATCTGCACCAGGTGCACCAGAAATCACCTGCACATTGGCACGCTCGCCCCACAAGCTCAGTTGATCTGCCGCAGCTGCTCGAAAGGTATCAGCGGCGGCCAATAAGAGCTTTCTATCTCCTAACATCGCTGCAACTTTGCCGATCGTAGTGGTCTTGCCGACACCATTTACGCCAACAAAGAGCCAGACAATAGGCTTGTCGCCATCTACTTTTAGAGCTCTATCGGCCTTAGATAATATCTCAAGCATCGATGATCGCACAATCTCAACCGCTTCGGTTGGAGACTTAGCCTTGGAGACTTTAGCCTTAGCCTGTGCACCCTCAAGGATCTTGGTGGTAGTTTCAAAACCAACGTCCGATAGGATCAGCGCATCTTGGAGATCATCCCAAAAGGAGTCATCCAAAGAACCGCGGCGAAATAACCCAGCAATTCTTCCGCCGAATGTCTCCCTAGATCTACCAAGTGCATCGCCAAGGCTAGGAGTTGCATGCGGCTTTGGTGGAGTGTCCTTAGAGGGAGCTTCTGGCCTCTCGGTCCTGGATCCTTTTAGATCGGTGGTGGCAAGATCTGGATTTACACGGACCTCAGTCGCCTTGGCTGGGGGTTTTGGTGAACTCTTTGAAGGAGTACTTGGCGGAGTTTTAGATGCGGGTTTAGACGGTGTCTTGGATGATGTCTTAACGTCCTGACGATTCTTTGTCGTCGATGGCCCCTTTGGAGCTGTGGCTCCTTTTTTAAGTTGCGGATTAGAAGCACCCTTGGATATAGTACCGCCTCTTCTAGCCTTCATTGGTCCCAGATAAAGGAGTATGCCCACGATCACAACCGCGACAATCATAAGTGTAATTACAGTCTGCACGCCGATTGAGTCTATTGCCTAAATTGCCTCCCTAGGAATGATTTGAATATCCTCACGAAGCTATAGCCAACCCTAAGAACTAAAGTCGTGAGGTGATCTCACCAAATGCGGACCTGCTACCGGTGAACCTCCCCGTCCTCACGGACGGGGCTTCTGGCTCCGTCTGTTTGGTTGGGGTTACCTGACATCGCTCCCATCACGCCACCGGGACCGACTGGTCTGGTGCTAATGAATTGGTACTGGTAGATGAGTTCGCTAGTTTCGGCTTGCCTGTCTGAGATATCTCAGACAAGGCCCGGTTCTGGGCACTACTTCGGGCTCTGGCCTTAGGGCACTGCACCTTTTGGTGTGTCTTGCGTTGATTGAGTGACCAATGTTTTTCAGCTCGAAGATACGTGACTAAGATTGTTGTATCTAGTCCAATTGAAGAGCACTCTGCGTATATCGCCTTCTGGAGAATGTTTATTGCTCCTAGGGCGTCTCGATGACAGCTGAACCCACAGATAGGGCTCTTGCATCGGTAGTGCCGACCTGATGGTCGCTTGCGTCTTAAGCACGCGGGGCAAGTTTGGCTAGAGTATGACTCGTTTAGGGGTTGTATCTCTAAGTTAGTTTTCTCATTGAGGTATTGCTCTGAGGGCCTCTTGACCACTGGGATAGTTGCTGGCGACCGTGGCGACCCATGGATCGTTTGGCTTTACTATGTTTTTCTATCCCTCTTACGTCACCAACTATGAGTGTGGCGGTGTTGTGGTTAATGACGTGATTGGCCGGCTTGTTGGACACCTGATGGTCAAAGTCACAAAGTGATGATTTTGTCTTCCCTAGGTGTCAAGGGAGTTGACTTTCCTCTTCGCAGTTACCAGTCTTATATACTTCTTTGATCCAGGGCAGGTTTGCACCGGCTGATCTTGTGTTGGCTGATCTTGCGCTGGAGCTTGCCTATGACCTTAGCCCATCTTTCCGAAAATCAAACCATTCTCCCAGCTAGTTGAGTATGTGGTCTTACGTTGGGACACTACAAATGCGTCGCAATGGTCTTTATCCGTTTAAGGGGATCACTAACTCCTAAGAGACGGTAGATCTCTTTGTGAACCGGCTCAGGAACACCACTAGTGCGGATGTGATAGACGACGCCTTTATCTGATGTAAGAACTATGGTGGCTCGGCGGTGACTGTTGAGTTGCTCTTGGATGGTTGACCATCTTCTCTTATCGTTATTTTGCCTCAAGGTCAGCTCAATAGCACTAAGGGGGTGATAGGCAAGTACTGAGATGAAGAGGTGAGCAGCAGTTCGGCTAGCTAGTTGATGATAGACCGGTCGAAGTCCAAGATCACTCTTGAGGGATCTAAAGGCATCTTCTGGAATTACTCACCAAACGCGACACGGAACTCCGCTTATCTATGCAGCTTTCACCATAGCTGACTTTTCAAAATCAATTGGCGAAATGTCACCAATACTTGAATGTCTCCTCTTCCGGTTGTACCATTGGATCCAGTCGAAGATCTCTATTCTTGCCTCCTCTCTGGTGTCGAAGACTTATTCGATATACGAGCTCCTTCTTCAATGACGCCCATAGCGCCTCAGCCATAGCGTTATCGTAGGAATCCCCAACGCTCCCCATCGACTGGGAGAACTGAGAGAGTCGTAGCATCTCCCTGAACTCATTACTTGTGTACCTAAGATCCATGGTCGATGCGAAAAATGGTATCTGACATCAATACCTTTCCCCTGGTAGATCGTGCTTTATCGAGGCAATCGATGAACATCTGGGTGTCCATTGAATCACTCATCGAATACCCAAGGATCCTTACTTGAATCGCGTCCATGATGCACACCAGATACAACCAGCCTTCTCTTGTGCCGATGTAGGTCAGGTCACTCACCCGTAGCTTGTCTGTTTCATCGACGGAGAAGTTTCTCTCAACTAGATCAGAACTCTTCCTGGCGTGTCTATCTGGCCTGGTCGTGATCGTCTTAGCTCTTCCACAAGCGCCAGTGATGGATAACTCTGCCATCAGGCGACTTACGGTCACTCTTGAGACGTTAATACCGCTATCTCTGAGCTCATGAGTCAATCTCGGTGCTCCGTAGATCCTACGGTTAGCTACAAATGCCTCAAGGAGCCTCTCTTTGAGATTCTCACGAGTGTTATGTAGCTCTTCGAGGTACTTCCTCCTCACCGACCAGCGGTAATAGGCAGAACGCGACACAGCTAAGACCCTACAGAGCACATTGATTGGAAAATCGGCCTTCTGGATATCTATGAACTGGTAAATCAGTTCCCGTCTGTGTCCTTTATCCAGAAGGCCGAAAATCGTTTTAAGATTTCCTTCTCCATTCTGAGCTGCTCGTTCTCCTTGCGGAGACGGTCGATCTCGTCGGCCACAACCGATCCTTCACCGGCATTAGCCTTCTTTGCTCTCCGAGCGTTGTAGACCCAATTATTAAGAGTTGCCTCCGAGATACCCAACTCATTAGCCACCTGCTTAATGGATCGATTTCCAATCTCTACAAGTTTGACTGCGTCACTTTTGAAATCCGAGTCAAACTTTCTACGAGGCGTTGCCTCTTTTGGATGCAATTCTCCCATGACTACCATTCTCCTTTGATTTAGGGAGAGTCGTGTCGCGTATCGTGAGAAGGTTCACTGTCTTCGCCCTCTTATAAACAAAAATCAAGCTAGGGTGACAACAATCTTGGCAGAGAGGGAGCTAGAGCGCGCAACAAGTTGCTTATATTCTCCCCAACAAGAAATGTCCATAGAAGGACCGAATGAAATATCTACTAAGAACAGAAAAAGACATATCCAGTAAACGCGAGCTGTGGTAAATTATGCAAAAGTGATGGCCGCTCGCGTGCATTTTTCGTGGCCGCTAACTTGCAGTTCCCAATGGCAATTAACAAGATTCTCTGGATACCTTCTCAACTCAATTCCAACTTCGCCCTCTTAGAAACATAAATCAATCTAGGTGGCAACTTTCCCTGCAGACAGGGGAAAGCTTAATGAGCCGTGGTGAAGCTTCGGTGATGTATCGTTCACCGGGAAGCTAAAGCATATTGCAGTCGACTCAGAATACAAAGGAGTGCTATAATGATGTCATGAATACGGTTAAGAGAACGACGACAGTTAGAATGCAGGCCTCTACGGCGGAGGCCCTTGAATTGGTCGCTCGAACCGACAACTTGTCAGTCTCGGAGGCTGTCCGCGTTGCCGTAAATGAATATATCGATTCCCGCCGGGCAGATCCAGAATTTCAAAAACGGCTTACTAATTTATTTGAAGCTGAACGGGATGTTTTCGAGAAGCTTGCTCAAATGTGACTCGATATATCGATCTCGCAGATTTTCTTATAATCGCAGAGGCCGTTCTCGGAATTGATGCAAAAGTCCTAGCTAGGTCTGTACGAATTGATCTTGCCGAGTCTGCTCTTTATTCTCCATCTTCATCGTTCGATGGCATCGAGTTTTATCAGGGATTTGCCCTCAAAGCTGCGGTTCTTGTGATGCACCTCGTCAAAAACCATCCACTACCAGATGGAAACAAGAGATCTAGTTACGTGTGCCTTAGAGAGTTCGTGCACCGAAACAACTATACCTGGAAAACTGGGGCGAACGACGAAATCGTTTCGACCATGATAAAAGTTGCTTCAGATGACATAACGCTGGAAGAATTAACAAAGTGGATATCGAGTCGAATACTTCCTGCATGACGATGCCAGATTATCTGGACCACCGTGCCGGAGTCTCTGGACCACCTTTGTTGGTCCTCGAACCTATTTCTAAATTAGCTTATTCACGATATAGGTTGAAGACCAATTAGGCGATTCAGGCTCAGATTTGTAGATTTATTTACAGATATCATTCTTTGTTTGAATGATATTTTCGCGCAACCCCTCTCAGCTATCGTTCCTGACGGTTATCTGGCACTTCGGATTTAACGGTGGCTAGAGGTTAAAGTTCCATTTTTATGAAGTCGCTTTGGAAGTGGTACAGGGGTTCTGCCAGAATGGGATTTGACAAAACTCACAATGGAGAGCCCCTGTGGAAAAAGATCATAAAGCAATTTCTAAAATCTTGGTTGGTTTAGTTGATATTAATTTGATAGGCGTTGAAGATAATCTTAGTGAACCGCTCCATGTTCACATTGAGTGTTCTGATTCACAAAAGCAATGTCCAACCGCTGAAGGCAAAGTTCACCATAATGGCCTCAGAGTTGTTGAGGTTGTAGACCTACCGTCTTTTGGTCGCAAGGTTATTCTTTTTTGGTCTAAGCACAGATGGCGATGTGCAAACAAACACTGCCCCCAACTTCTCTTTTAGTGATGATGATCCAAAAATAGCTCAATTTCAAATACCCACAAGGTCGTCTTCGCCTAAGTGATCGGGCGGCTAGATGGGCAACTTATGCTGTTGGAGCCCAGCGTCGTAGCGTTTCTTGTGTGGCTAAGGAACTTGGCTGTGATTGGCATACGATAAATGACGCAGTCGTTGCCTATGGAGCTGCATTGGTGGATGATCCTTCACGTTTTGGTGCTGTGGATGCTCTGGGACTAGACGAGGTCTTGTTCTACCGTGAAGGTAAGTATCACAAACAGAATTGGGCTACAACTATTTCTAGATGTGAGACGTGGTGTAGCTTTAGATGTTGTAGCGGGTCGAGGCGGAGCCAATCCAAAGGCTTGGATTGAAAGTCAAGAACAAAGCTGGCGTGATGGAGTTAAATGGGGAACCCTCGATCTACCTGGTGGTTACAAAGCCGTATTTAGAAAGGCTCTGCCAAAGACAACCCTTGTAGCCGATCCATTTCACCTGATCAAGCTGGCCAACCAACGAATCGATTAAACTAGGCGTCGAGTTCAGAACGAGCTCTGTGGGTCACGCGCAAGAGCAGGTGATCCTTTGTATAGAATACGACGATTACTAACTATGGCAGATGAACGATTGACTAGTTATGCCAAAGATAAGCTCGTTGGACTACTCAAAGCCGGTGATCCAGGCAATGAGGTTGCTACTGCTTGGCAGGCCAAAGAGGCCCTAAGGGAGCTATATACCATTTCTGACCCGAGCCTTGCACGTAGATATGCAGACAGCCTATTTCTAGAACTTACAGGAGCTGACAATCCCAACCCTAGGTGTCAGGGGAGGTGACACTCCTTGGGAGAACTCTTACATCTTGGAAAGAGGAGATCCTAGCCTGGCACTCTTGTCATGTCACCAATGGACCTACTGAAGCTATGAACAACTTGGTCAAGGTGACAAAGCGTGTCGCCTTTGGCATGACTAACTTCTACAACTTCCGCATTCGAACACTCCTTAGCGGTGGCAAGGTCAATTGGGACCTTCTAGCAACCGTAACACCGACATTTCGTTAACCCATCTTTCGCAGATTTCCCGAAAAATCGCCCTAATTGGTCCCTTTTGAGGGGATTTTGGGCGATTTTCGACTTGGGCGATTTATAGATGCCCTGGTAGATGGGTATTAGGTCTTTTTGGGTCGCGAATGTAGTGTCCTAATTTTTGAGTAGTTTTGATTATGACTTGCATTAGCTCTGACATGGTGCTATTGTCTTGTTGTGTTTATCCGTGAAACTCCAACAGTTAATAAAAAGACCGGCGTTAGCTACAGTAAGTACCAACTCGTTGAGTCCTACCGCTGTGAAAAAGGTCCCCGTCAACGTATAGTAATGACCTTGACCGAACTGGACCTGGATAAGTCATTGTGGCCAGCTCTGGCCAATGCAATTGCCCAGAGACTCTCTGGAGTAACCTCACTCTTTGAATCAGATCCTATTATTGCCAGATACGTCGATCTAGCAATCACTAAGTATGCAATTCGTTCCGAAGTTGCAGCCGCTAAAGAAACAAGAGCTACTGAGGCTGACCTTGAGATGGTGGATCTCTCTAGTGCTAAGACTATCAATAGTAGAAGTATCGGTCCAGAACTCATAGGAAACTCGTTCTATGAAGCTCTTAGCTTCGATAAGATCCTAGAGAGTGCAGGTCTATCGGGTGAATCTCTTGGCATTGCCAAGGCAACGATAATAGCTCGTCTTATTCATCCTGGATCTGATCGAAAGACGTATTCGTATATCAACTCCAACTCTTCACTACCTGAGATATGTGGTATCGATCTCTCTAAGTTTCACAAGGATAAGGTCTATGCAATTGCAGATAAGCTCTATGACGCTAAAGGCGTCATAGAGCCAGCACTCTATAGAGCTAGCTCTGATCTCTTTAGGACGAATACCAGGCTCTTTCTCTTTGATCTAACTAACACCTACTTCGAAGGTTCTACTAAGGGGAACTCCCTAGCTAAACATCCCTAGCCCTCAGAGTCTTTGCCGGAAAATCTACTACAGTCATATATAGGGCGAGGATAGAGGAGTCATGAAAAAGGTATACCCAAGAGAACAAAAGGAACGAGTGCTGAGGAAGCTCTTAGAGCTAGGCGATGGTGGAAATGCTCCAGAGGGTGCTATTACCGAGCTTTCTAATGCTGAAGGAATTCCACTCAATACGCTCTACACCCAGAACGCGTCACTGAAACGAACTGGTGCCGTTGGCAAGTTCTCAGCATCTGGGAATCCGTCGCTTACGCTCTCGTCGAAGGCAAAGTACGAGATTGTTGTTAGAACTGAATCCATGACCGAACTCGAACTTGGTACCTACCTGCGAGAACATGGGATTCTTGCGGAGGATCTCGATAGCTGGAAGTCGGCCTGTCAAGAAGCCAATGACCGCTCTAGTATCGCTGCCAAGGAGTACCGTGCGAACTTAGCCAATGAACGAGCAAAGGTGACACTCTTAGAACGAGAACTTGCTCGTAAGGAGAAGGCACTAGCAGAAACTGCGGCTCTGCTGGTGTTGCGGGGAAAAGCCCAGGCGTTCTGGGGGGACAGGGAAGATTGATCCCTCTCTCAGAGCGCCAACGAGCCGTAACTCTCATTGCTGAGGCCAATAGCGCTGGTGTCAACCTCTCTTGCGCAGTAAGGGAGGTGGGAATCTGCGAGAGCACCTATGAGCGTTGGAGGAAGGCAGGTGGAGTGGATGCCACCAAAGCATCACCTAAGGAGATCTCAGATGCGATCCTCGAGGATAAACGACTCACCAGGGTCTATCCAACCCCACCTAATGCCCTGAGTGATCAAGAGAGGGCCGAGATCCTAAAGGTGTGCGCCAGTCCTGAGTACCGCTCACTGCCACCGGCTCAGATTGTCCCAGCTCTAGCGGATCAAGGAGTCTATTTAGCATCAGAGTCCACCTTCTATCGGGTCTTAGGAGACGCGGGACTCAATAAGCGACGAGGACGGGTAGCGCTGCCTCGTAGGCGTTCTGAGCCCAATCATGTAGCTAAGGGACCACGTGAGGTTTGGGTCACCGACATTTCCTACCTGCCAGGGCCTATCAAAGGTCTCTTCTACTACCTGCACTTCATTATGGACCTGTACTCCAGGAAGATCGTCGGCTATGAGATCTACGAGAATGAATCATCTGAAAATCTAGCAACTGTCCTAAAGAGGGCCACTTTGAATGAGGGTTCACTCGCTCCTTCTGTACTACATTCAGACAACGGTTCACCTATGAAGGGGACAACCCTAGTGGCACTGTGTTACCTACTTGGTATAGCTGCCTCCTACTCACGTCCCAGGACGTCGAATGACAATGCTCACATGGAATCGATGTTTCGCACAGTCAAGTACTGTGCGAGCTATCCCCACGATGGCTTTGCCTCCCTCATGGCGGCAAGGGTCTGGATCGAGGGATTCGTCCAGTTCTACAACGAGGAGCACCATCACTCTGGCTTGAACTTTGTGACCCCAAACCAAAAACACAACGGCGAAGATGTCATGATCCTCGCCAAGCGAGTCAAGGTCTACGAGGAGGCCAAAGCCAAGAATCCAAAACGATGGATCAATGCCAACACCCGGAACTGAAAGCCAGTTGTCTCTACGTCACTTGTTCCAACAAACCAGACAACGACAGCATCAAAGTCCACCACTGCAGCGTCTGATTTGAACCTAACGAGTCTGCCATGAGTGCCAGACCTCCGTTGCGTCACGATAGCGTCACGATAGCGTGCCCTGTCTGTGGAGGCAACTTCCCCTTGTCAGGGAGGAGAACCTATTGCTCCGATGCTTGTCGGGCTCTTGCTTATCGACGACGTCACGATATAGGTAGCATTCTTCCAGTCACAGTTCCAGGGTCAAAGTCACATCGAGGCTTCACCGTCTATGAGTGTAGGTGTTGTGGTGAACGATCCCTCGGAGAACAACGCTGCTTAGAGTGTAATACCTTTATGGCTCGAGTAGGAATAGGGGGATATTGTCCCTCCTGTGACGAACCAATCTCCATTACCGATCTACTTGGGGAGGAGTTGACACAAGCGAGAAAATAAATCGGGGATAGTTGACTTATTGCTACCCCGGTCGAGTGGATAGCAACTAAAATATATAACAGTCACTTCCAGCAAATACACTGACGGTTACCGATCTCTCTAAGTTTCACAAGGATAAGGTCTATGCAATTGCAGATAAGCTCTATGACGCTAAAGCCGTCATAGAGCCAGCACTCTATAGAGCTAGCTCTGATCTCTTTAGGACGAATACCAGGCTCTTTCTCTTTGATCTAACAAATACCTACTTCGAAGGTTCTACTAAGGGGAACTCCCTAGCTAAACATGGACATTCCAAAGAGAAGCGTTTTGATTGCACATTAGTTTCTCTGGCACTACTTGTTGATCACCGGGGACTACCCATCTACTCAGAGATACATGAGGGCAATACCTCTGAGCCTAGAACTCTCATTAGCGTACTTGATGCCTTGGAGTCTCTATCGGATGGATCTCTCTTTGGGGATGTTGTTCCTACCATTGTGATGGATAGGGGAATTGCTACCAAGGCAAACCTAGAACTTCTCATTAAGCGCAATCTCAACTACGTAGTAATTGAGAGAGCTAACAAAAAGAGTCTCTATCGAAGCCATTTCATGGAGATGGAAGGCTTCACCGAGATCTACGATGCCCAAGGATCCCCAGTACTGGTGAAAAAGCTACAAGTGGAACCACAAAAGCCACACGGGCGAGTGAGAACACAAGTACAAGGACAAGTGAAAACACAAGTACAAGGACAAGTGCAAACGCTAGAAGAAGACACCGGCACTGACGACAATAACAGTAATGGTGCCACCAGCAAGAATACCGGCGACAGCAGCAACGGCGACAGCAGCAGCAAGGGCGACAGCAGCACCGACACCAAAATCATCAAGAGCGACAGCAGCACCGACACTGACGACTATATCCGTAATGGTGCCACCGGCAAGAATACCGACACCGATGACACCAAAATCACCAGGAGCGACAGCACCGACACTGATACTAACGCCACCTCCACCTCCTCCTCCTCCATCTCCACCTCTTCCACCAACAACAACACCACAACCGTGGTGTTGTGTCGTTCTTTGGGGAGATCCAAGAAGGAATCAGCGATCTCTAGTCAAGCTAATGAGAGATTCTTAGTAGATATCACTTCGTTGAGTACCTCAATCACAAAGGGTTCTATATCTAAGACCACAGTTGTCTCAGAGCGTATCGGACGCATCAAGACCCTCTCTGCCAAGATTGTTGTCACCTAGCTTGATTTTGTTTCTAAGAGGGCGAAGATGGAATAGACATGAAAAGGTATCCTGCGGAACTAAAGAATAAAGTAGTAGCGGCTCTATATGAGCTCGATAACTCAGAGCCCGCGAAGGCTGGCGCTATTGCAAAGATCGCAAAAGATCACGGTATCAATGCAAACGTTGTCTACCAGTGGAACTCAGAGCGCAAGATCAGTGCAAATGCAGTTAGCGATAAGATCAACAAGATCAAAGCTGTTGTTGACACAGCTGCTATGAATGAGCACGAACTCGGTTCATGGTTGAGAGCTAATGGTGTTCTAGCAGAAGATTTAGAGGAGTGGCGAAATACCTTAGAGTCAGCCTTTGACAATAAGAGTGCTGCTAATAGGGCTCACCAGGTAGAGCTTGATAAAGAGCGTAAAGCAAGAGTACGAATTGAAGCTGAACTTCGACGGAAAGAAAAGGCGCTAGCAGAAGCTGCTGCTCACCTCTTCATCTCGGTACTTGCCTATCACCTCCTTAGTGCTATTGAGCTGACCTTGAGGCAAAATAACGATAAGAGAAGATGGTCAACCATCAAAGAGCAACTCAACAGTCACCGCCGAGCCACCATAGTTCTTACATCAGATAAAGGTGTCGTCTATCACATCCGCACTAGTGGTGTTTCTGAGCCGGTTCACAAAGAGATCTACCGTCTCTTAGGAGTTAGTGATCCCCTTAAACGGATCAAGACCATTGCGACGCATTTGTAGTGTCCCAACGTAAGACCACATACTCAACTAGCTGGGAGAATGGTTTGATTTTCGGAAAGATGGGTTTGGCGGTCTAGCGAGTTGAGAAACCTTTGGATGTCGTACTTGTTCGCAGAGCGCTTGGCTTTTCACTCTCCTTGACGCCTAGGGCCATGAACCCAATCGACGCCGTGGTTCCATGACAGTGCTGCGCTATGTCTTGATTATGGCATGACTGTGGCATGAGTCGTGAACTAGGCGATACGATACGCCTGTCAAGGTGACCGAGATGACAGCGGCCCTATAGGATGCACCTTCATTATCCGGCGTAGACTTGAACACCATATATCACTACTGTAGCAGTAATTAATGCAGTAATTAATGCAGCAATTAATGCAAGATATAGCGCACTATATGACCGATGATTGGCGTAACCCAAGGCATGTGGTCTATATCAATTTCATGCACACATTGTAGTGGTTCCTAAATATCGCCGTTATGTGATGACGAACAGAGTAAGTAACGAGATCAAATCCGCTCTCATTGAAGTATGTACTCGTTTTGATTCCATCTCCGATGCTTTTGAGACAGACGGTGATCATGCTCACCTGTCGATAACCAACGCAGCTAAAGTTGCTTTATCAAGGCTGGTGATGTTGATGAATACGCTCGCAGCCATGAGAGCAAGCCAAAGAACTGGCCGGAAGTCCGAGATGCTTTGTGGGGGAACCACTTCTGGTCACCCTCATGGTCGATAGTGTCTTGTGGTGGAGCACCATTAGAGACTGTGAAGAAGTACGGTGAGAAAGTACGGTGAGAAAGTACATAGAAAACCAGAAACTCCCTAGACGTAAAGAAGGAGGACCAAGAAGGGATGGGGTCGCTTGACCCCCTCCCTTACGGAAGGGGATTGCGCTTCCGTTGGTTCAATCTTGGCTCGACAAGGTCAGTTGTCGCGCTTTTAGATTCTCAATCACAACCTTAGAAGAGCCGCTCTCGGCCATCGACACTCCAATAAGTCGGTTAGCTATCTCCATCGTTCTCTTTTGGTGAGAGATCACAATAAGTTGTGCATGACTACCAAAACTCTCCAAAAGTACCAATAGTCGGGACAGATTGAGATCATCTAACGCCGCCTCCACCTCGTCTAAGACGTAAAAGGGAGAGGGCCTCGATCTAAAGACCGCAAATAAAAAGCCAAGAGCCACCAAAGACCGCTCTCCACCTGATAGAAGCGGTAGTCGCCTAAGTGTCTTGCCGGGGATAGAGATATCGAATTCAAGGCCAGCTTCGAGAGGATTATCCTGATCGGTCAAGACCAAAGAACCTCTTCCTCCTGGGAATAGCAGCTCAAATGTCTCCCTGAAGTTATTATCGATATCTCGATAGGCACTCAAAAAGACCTCTTTCATCTCCTTGTCTATCTGACGGGAGATGCTCCTTAGTTCAGAACGAGACGAATTTATATCAGCCAACTGGTCTGTAATAAATTTATGACGCTCATAGAGTTCTTCAAGTTCAACCTTAGCCAACTGGTTGATTGGTCCCAAACTAACAAGTTCATCTTGTCTTGCTTGAAGAGTTGAAGCTGCTTGAGTCGGCTCGATCCCTGCCAAAATAGGAATCTGCATCGCTATCTCAGGGGCAATTTCAAGCTCCCGCCAAATTCGTTCGGAGACTACGGCGCTACGAATTGAGGCTTCACGGATCGAATCGTGCAAAGCCACTAATTCTTCGGATGCAGTAGAACGCTCGAAAGAGAGTCTTTCGATCTCGCTTCGCAACATCGAGATCTCCTTGGATAGTTGGGCCTTGGAGATATTGACCTCATCGAGTTCTCTAGAAGTGTCAGTTGAGATCGTCTTCACCAACGATTCAATCCGCAAGACCTCTGTAATTACGCCCTGGTAGCCGATCTCATAACGATTCAAACGTTTGACTTCGATCTCATCGCTGGCGTACTTCTCCTGCATCTGTATGATTTCGATTTCATTTCGGGCTAGCTCCGCATCTACACCGGCCAACCTCTCTCCCAAACGAGCCAATTTGACCTCCAATTGGGATCGCAATTGGCGAAGCGCTGCTCGCGAACGAGATAGATTGGCAAGCTCAACGCGATGGTCATCTAAGTCACCTCGAACCATCCCAAACTCCTCCTCCACCGCCTTTAATTCCTCGGCGATGGGAACTAGGGCAAGATTTAGCTCATCTATACGAATCAAAGCTCGAGCTAAGGAGTGGCGCGAGGCCTCTTGATCTTGGTCAAAACGTCCTTTAGCATCATTTATTCGATTGCGCTCTCCCCTAAGTCGCTCAATCTCCATCGACGACCGACGAACGACCGCCTGGTTTGAAGAGACCTCCTCTGAGATACCACGCCTCTTCGTCTTTAGAAGGCTGACTTCGCCGGTAAGAGTCGATACCTCACTGCGCAGCTGATCCTTTCGGTCGCGCGCCTCATTGATCGCGCGCCGAGAGACGACGGCTGCATTCTCAGGAGCCTCAAAACCAAAGGAGGTAACTCGATCCCTATTGGATGTAACCAATGTTATCTCTGGATGCGCCTTCACAATCTCTTCGGCCTCATCCATTGAACCCTCAAAGAGGTAAATATCGCCAATCCATCTTGCAACAATAGCTGCAATTGCTGGATGAACATCAAGTATCAGCGAACCGATTGAGACCAATCGAGGTAGCTCACGGAACGAAAGACTTTGCCATTGCGCGCCCTCAAAGCCAGCAACGATCAACGCTCTATCGGAGTACTCCTTAATCTTTTGAAAGCCAAGAACTCCCTTTTGACGATTGGAGGCGACCACTCCCAAGCCATAAGAGCCTAAAGCTGCCTCTACGACCTCGCCGTAGCCCTCTTTTACCTCAATTAGCTCTGTAACCACGCCTATAGGTGTATCCACAGTTGAAGCAGTCTCTAGCTGCGACTTAGAGTGAAGCTTGGACAGTGCAGATTCAAGGGTGCTCCAAATTGCATTCGCTTCGGCCCCAGCCTCCCGCAAAAGTGAAAGGGAGCCTTCACGAGCATCGATCTCTTGGTCCAATGCACTCAGCACAGGGACGATCTCTTCAAGACGCAGGTTTGCGCGCTCAAGAAGTTCGCTACTTGCCAAGATTGCGCTATCTAGTTCACCAAGGCGAGAGGTCGTCTTGGTGCCCTGGGAGTCCATTGTCTCTATAGCGCGCGAAGCACTATCGAACTCCCTCTTGGTGGCGTTTAGCTCACTTGTCAGCTCACTCTTTTTAGCGAAAAGGCTGCGTTGAGCTGACGAGATCTCTCGCTCTTTGGATTCTAAGGTTGCAACTGACTCCATATTAACGAGTGAGGACCGCTTCTTTAGCTCCGCCTCTTTTTCTTCGAGGTCGTCCAATTCGGGACCCATTCGAAGAATCGATGCATGCAACTCCTCTTTAGTCAGAGTGAGCGCTTTACTCTTTTCCTCCAGGGCAATAATGCCCGATCGATTAGAAAGCAGCGCTATCCTGGCTAAATTTTGCTTCTCACGCTCTCGCCCAAGCGCTAGTGTAAGTGATCCTCGGGCCAAAAGTGCATCTAGTCGCCTCATCTCATCAATCAGTTTGGAATCATCGATCAAGAGAGCCTTAGCCTCTAGCTCTTGGAGGCGTTGGCGATAGGTAAACACTAAAGCACCTAGCGAATCGATCTTCTCTTTGAGTACCGCCTCGGCTTCATCGCCACCTTGTGAGAGCGATAGATGCTCACGATATTGTGACCCTAGGATATATGCCTTCAATTGAGCGATCTCATCACCCAAATCGATGTGACGCTTGGCCGCCTTTGCTTGACGCTCTAGCGGCTTTATCCTCCGGTTGATATCTCGCAAAAGTTCCTGTGCGCGGGCTGACTCCTCTTCGACGACCCCGAGGCGCCGCGCCGTGCGGTCTTGGCGCCTTCGATATTTAGCGATACCGCTGGCGTCTTCTATGGTCAAGCGACGATCGCTAGCCTTAGCATCTAATATTACATCTAGGTTTCCCTGAGAGATGATGGTGTGTTGGCCACGTCCGATTGAGGCATCTAGTAGTAGTTCACTCAGATCGATCAAACGACAGTCCCTACCGTTTAATTCATACCCTGACTCGCCCGAACGCGATAGATGACGTGTTATTGCCACCTCGGCCAATTCTAAAGAAAGGCGTCGCTCCGCATTATCTAGGACTATTGTAACTTTCGAAGACTTAGCCGCTCCCCGGCTTTGGCCACCCGCAAAGATGACATCTTCCATCTTGGCACTACGAAGCGCCTTTGGTGTCTGTGTGCCAAGAACCCAGGAGATGGCATCTACGATATTGGACTTGCCCGATCCATTTGGCCCAACCACAACGTTGATCCCTGGGGCAAACTCAATGGTAGAGCTGTCTGCAAAAGACTTAAAGCCGCGTAGCGAGAGAGACTTCAGATACATCTATTTATCTAACTTCCAGAGCAAAGATACATTTACACCAAACACAAAAGCAGCTCCTGATCGATCAGATCTGACAGATCCGACAAAAAAAAGAGGAGCGGCCCTTGGATACGACTCTTACGATTTGATCACCGCATCGTAGGCACGGCTCGCCTTCTCTAGCGTATGCCATATGGAACTTCTGTGCCGCACCAATCTCTCCGGCGATATCACGATAGGTCCGATCGAATAAGCTCGACCCGCGCAGCTCTATAGCTCTGGTGAGAATCTTTCTTATCGAAGTGATCAAAGTGATAAATTCTTCCTCTGAAAAGGTAGAGGGCGTCCTAAAGGGCGCAATCGCGGCATCAAACAAGATCTCATCGCCATACATGTTGCCAATTCCACCAATTAGAGCCTGATCCAAAAGCTGCCATTTAATCCCAATCGAACTCGAAGTGGCACGAGCTTTAATTAGCGCCAAGGGGTCAGAAGATAAAATTGCATCGGGTCCCAACCTCCGCAAACTAATAGGCATTGGATCACCGTCATAGCTGTCAAATGCAATCCAACCAAAGGTTCGTGGATCTATAAAGGCCACAATCGTGCCATCATCTAGGTGAACTCTAAAGTTGGAGTGACGAACATAGACTGACTCCTCTCCCGTAAGGCCAGATGAGCGCAGTTGACCACTCATTCCCATGTGAAGAATCAAATGACCGATGAATTCATGATTGCGAGCTAAATCGACAATCAGATGTTTAGCATATCGCCTTAGCGCCACTACTTGCGTTGAGACAACCGAAGCCTCAAAGTCTTCGAATGAGGCGATCTTGCGCACCGTTCGATCACGAAGTGCCTCTACACGTTCAATTCTACGGCCCAAAACTAAAGGGGATAGTCCTTGGAGTAAGGTCTCAACCTCAGGTAACTCTGGCATTGCACTGTCTAACCTAAGATCTCTAAATCCACTAGCGCCCTTCGAGCCGCTCTTTGTTCTGCTTCCTTCTTGGAGGTACCTTCACCTCTTAGACGGCGTCCATCGGCCAAGATCACATCTGTGACAAATAATGGAGCGTGATCAGGTCCGGTCTTAGTGGACTCATAGACCGGCATGGCTAGGCTAGCCTTGGCAAAGTAGATCTGCAACTGACTCTTTGGATCTAAGAGCGTCTCACTTAGAGATATATTCTCAACATCTATCAAAACGGTACGATCGATCAACTCCCAAGCACAAGCAGCACCTAGATCCAGATAGATAGCACCAACAACTGCTTCAAAGAGGCCAGCCAAAATTGTACGCTTCCCTGTGCCACCAGTTGCTCGTTCTCCAAGACCCAAAATTACAAAGTCATCCAATCCCAACATGATAGCGATCGAAGCCAAAGCATCAGTATTGACCAAAGAAGAGCGTGCTAGCGTTAAAAACCCTTCATCACGATCTAAGTAATGAAGGTATAGCGACCATGAGACCCGAGCCTCGATGATTGCGTCACCTAAGAACTCAAGTCTCTCATTGTCTAATAAGGATGGATCTTCCAAAGAGGCTGATCGATGAGTAAGCGCAACTTCTAGGAGAGGAACGATTTCACGAAGGATCAGAGCCACCTCACCACTATCAATTAACGCAAGGTCGCTACTTCCAAGGTCTATGAATAAAGAACTACCTTTTATCTCTGGCGGTCCCACAGCAGAGATAAGGTTCAAAAGAGTGGGCAAAAAAGCCTTAATCGGAGAAAAACGCTCTGAAGATGACTCTAGATTATCTCTACCTTTACCCAACTTTTAGGGCCTACTTTAGGATTTCAAGCTTTGCTGCAACATACTCAACGGCGTCGAAGACAGTCTTGAGGTCCTCAAGGTCTTCGTCTTCGATTCTAAAAGTATGATCACCGCCGGAAAATTCCTCTTCCATCGCCTCAACAAGTTCAATTAGCGCGAGTGAGTCAGCGCTGAGATCCTCAGTAAATGACTGATTGATTAAAATACCAGAAGGGTCTATCTCCAGAATATCTGCAAGATTATTCTTGATCGATTCAAAGATCTCATCTTTTGTGGAGTAGGTTGCTTTTCCAGTCACATTGACCTCCGGGGTCACTAGGGTGTCTTGATCTTTTACAGTTCAAATCTAAAGAAGTACGGATTTGGCCAACTTAGCAGCCAAATCATGCTCTGCTAATCGCATTGAGGTAACAATCGCGTTATAAATCGCCTTAGGAGACGATGAGCCGTGTGAGATAATACAAATTCCATTTACACCGAGCAACATAGCGCCACCATGGGTATCAGGGTCCAATTGATCTAAAATTGGGAAAAGTTTAGGAAGGGCTAGGTCGAGGATCTTGGATCCATCTTCACCACTACCAAGTGCCCCAAATATCGCCTTGGCCAAGGTCTTCATGGAGCCTTCGAGGGTCTTTAGAACAACATTGCCCACAAAACCATCGCAAACTATAACGTCGACGTTCTCGCTCATCACGTCGCGACCTTCAACATTTCCAATAAAGTTGATTGAATTCGCGACCTCTAGGAGGGGGAAGGCTTCTTTGACGAGCTGATTTCCCTTGCCCCGTTCTTCGCCAATTGACAGGATTCCAACGCGGGGCTTTTCGATACCTAAAAGCTCACGCGAATAGACGGTACCCATTTGAGCAAATTGCACCAACCAAGGTGCCATTACCTCTGAATTTGCTCCCGAGTCAATCACTACAGTCGGGGTCGAACCTGGCACCGGTATCACAGTCGCTATTGCCGGACGAGCGACCTTAGGAAGGCGTCCGATCTTCAAAAGGGCAGAGGCCATCGCGGCCCCGGTGTTCCCGGCTGATATCATTCCAGAAGCCATACCGGTCTTTACAAGCTCGGCACATCGCACCAGAGATGAATCTCGCTTGTTTCGAACGGACGAAGCCGGATCGTCGTGCATCTCAATAACCTCGGATGCAACAACGACCTCAAATCCCTCTTTCGCAAGCGGACCAACTACCTCTTGAGTACCGACCAAAATCAGCGGTGCATGAAGTTCATCGATGGCCCTCTTAGCGCCTTCGATAACTGCCGAGGGGGCATTATCCCCACCCATCATGTCAATAGCAACTGGAAGCAATACTATCGAACCTCAACAGCCTGACGGCCATGGTACCAGCCACAGTTAGCGCAAATGATATGAGGCCTCTTGGCAAAGTTACATTGAGGACAAGTGCTCTTAGAAGGAGCCTTTAGGACCCATGCACTCGCCTTTCGGCTTCTGCCTTTTTGCTTGGATACCTTACGCTTTGGAACTGCCATCTTAACATCTCTTTCGAATCACTAGCAAACAAGTAAGGCTGCTAGAAAATATCACCAAAGCTCATTACTTGAACTTTGCCCAAAAGATTCTAACACCCTTACAATGGTGCTCCGACACATCCGGCCTTAACGAAGCTGATCAAGGATAGAAAATCGAGGATCTCGCCCCTGATTATCATGGCCACAGCTAACTAAATTCTTGTCGACCCCACAGGTAACACAAAGGCCCGCGCACTCCTCCTTACATAGAGGTGCCGGTGGAAGGGCCAAAACTACGGCATCTCTGACCATCTCTTCAAGATCGACAAATTCACCGTGGATTGGATAGGTGTCCCCCTCGTCCTCTTTATAGTCAGATTCAAAGAGCTCTCGAATCTCTACGACGAGGTCCGCTTTGCTATGACAAAGACATCGACGACATTCCGTTACGATATTCACCTTTGCCACGCCGCTAAACATCACTCCCGAATGCACTGCTTCCAATGAACCCGATAAATGCGTAGTAGAACCCTCCTCGACCCACGCAGAGGATACGAACTGATCCCCTATTAGGCCTGCAAGTTCTACCTCTAGAGGTTCTCCTGGATGGCTCAGCAGCTTGGTAACCGAAACCTTAAAATCTCTATTGCCCATAACGTATCAACTCAAATCTTGATCAAAGGGTATCTCTCCCTCTCCAAATCCAACCTCGACCTCAAGAGGTAGCGGATCAACCGGCGCCATAGTGTGGGCTAGCTTTTCACGTCCAGCCTTTATAGCCTTCATGACCCTAGAGAGTGCAATCTCAAACTCAGCTAGCTTCTGGTCGGCATAGTCCTCGGCATCAAATCGCAGTCGAGCGGCATCTTCTCTGGCCATCATCACTATTCGGTTAGCGCTTGCTTGGGCTTGGCGAACGACCTCTTGCTTTGAGACCATCGCCTCTGCGCGATTTCTAGCTTGATCCATTATCTCTTGGGCTTCGAGGGAAACCCGATCGAGATATTCCGCCTTCTCCTTGATAATCCATTGCGCCTCGCGCATCTCAGCAGGAAAGCGGTCCTTGGCGAGAGAAATCAGATACAGCATCTCGTCGCGCGACACCAAAACAGAAGCCGATAAGGGCATAGCCTTGGCGCTGGAGACAATCTCTTCCATGCGGTCCAAGATGCCACTTAGAGCAACATCTTGTCTTTCGGGATCTTGGTCAAAACGCGTCATAATCCCCGGTCTCCTATTGAACTCACTCTCTAAATTTAGCAAGTATCGCGTTAGCTATAGGCTCTGGTACCATCTTTGATACATTACCCCCATAGGATGCCACCTCTCGGAGCAGTCGCGACGCTAAAAATGAATATTCAGATGACGTTGGAATAAAGATTGTATCTATCCCGGAGAGTTGTCGGTTCATCTGAGCCATTTGAAGTTCATTTTCAAAGTCAGAGACTGCCCTGAGTCCTCGAATGATAACGTTAGCTCCAATTTCTTCGGCAAGATTTACAACCAATGTAGAGAGCGCGACGATCTCTACATTGTCAAGGTGAGAGACTGATGCCTCTATGAGTTCCTGTCGCTCTGAAAGGTTAAATAGAGCAGATGCCTTTTGAGGGTTTCTCATAGCCGCAACTACCACTTTGTCAAAGAGACGAGATCCTCGCTCGACGACTTCCATATGGCCGTTGTGAAAGGGATCAAATGATCCAGGAAATAGTGCAACTCTCAACTTTTGCTATCCCACCCAACTGATAAATCTTTGTTCATGCCGATATTGCTAAAGAGATAGCTCTTATCTCGATCAATCGTATCTAGCTTTGCGCTAACGTGCGAAACGAGACATAGGTATCACCATACACCTTTAGCGTAACCTCGTTATAGTTGGGGTGTTGTGCAATTTGACGATTTGATTCAACTACAAGGAACCGCCCAGGGCGGAGTGAAAATAGAGTGAAAATAGAGTGATAATAGATCGTCCCACTCGCTAAGGAGGCAAATAGTAAGGAAGAATCGAATAAGGCCAAGTACAGGGGGGGCATCCAAGGTGCCCAACTTCTTTTATCCCTCCGCCAGCGCCACCTAAAAGACCCCAGATCAGCCACAGCTCTAGGCCTTTAGTGAAGATTTATAGTTCCTAATTTCACCATCTAAGATAGGCCCATCAAAGAACACGTCATCAAAGAAGTGGTCAAGGATGAAGTTGTAGCTATGAAACCAGGTGCATAATCTAGTGTCATTTGAGCAAGAATAATTCAATTACGCGTAATAAAGTCGCCTTGATCATTACCAACAAAGAGTTCTATTTCAGCGCTTAGCGCTGGGTAGTTTGAGAGGGTTGGATCATTTCCAACGATCGTCCTTGAGACCGACCTCGCCTGGTTTAAAAGGTCCCGGTCGCGAAAGAGAGAGGCGATCCGCAGGTCACTACGTCCCTTTTGTCTAGCGTTGAGTAGCGTTCCCTCGCCACGTAATTCCAAGTCAGCCTCGGCTAGGACAAAACCATCACTAGAATCTACACAAGCCGAAAGGCGAGAGATCGTAGTCTCTTCCACTTCACCCAATTGAACTAAATAGCAATAAGACTGATGGGCGCCTCGTCCGACACGGCCTCGGAGTTGATGGATCTGTGCGATGCCAAAACGTCCTGCATCCATGATGACCATCACCGTAGCATTGGCAACGTCCACACCAACTTCGATCACCGTGGTTGCCACCAGGACATCGATCTCATGGTTTCGAAAGCGCTCCATGACGAGAGCTTTATCGTTAGTAGCCATCTGACCATGGAGAAGACCCAGACGTAGACCCGAGAGCTCACCGACAGAGAGTTCCTCGTAGATCGCAGTCGCCGACTTTGCCATAATCTTCTCTGAATCTTCCACCAGCGGACAAACTACATAGCACTGCCTACCTTGGGCTACCTCTCTACGAACCCGAACCCAAGTCCCATGGAGCTGTTCCTCATTCTTTGCCCACTTGGTAATGATCGGACTTCGACCTGGTGGAAGCTCATCGAGGACCGAATAGTCAAGATCACCAAAAATGGTCATGGCTGCGGTACGTGGAATTGGTGTCGCCGTCATAATCAAAGTATCGGGCTCGAAGCTTCCGGAAGAGATCGATCGTTCCTTTAAGATCGCACGCTGTTCTACACCAAAGCGATGCTGTTCGTCTACGACGATCAAACCCAGATTTAAAAATCTAACACCCTCGCTCAATAGCGCATGGGTACCAATCAAGATGTCGCACTCCCCTTTTGAGAGCTCGTCTAAGAGTCGACGCCGATTCGAAGCGGTGACCTTGTTGGTCAAAAGACCAACGCTTAGTGGTCTTTCCTTATCTCCAAAGAGCCCGCCGTCGCCAGAATTTGGAACATCAAGGCCACTTAGCAGTCTTGAGATCCCTATGTAGTGCTGATCCGCCAAGACCTCGGTCGGAGCCATAATAGTAACCTGGTACCCCGATTGCACAGCTATCAAAGCAGCCACCACCGCTACAAATGTCTTACCGGCTCCGACATCGCCTTGTAATAGTCGATGCATTGGAACCCGCGATGCCATATCGTTACTAATCTCAAAGATCACTCTTATCTGAGCCTGAGTTGGCGCAAACGGGAGCGAAGAGAGAAATCTCACCAAAAGGTTATCAGAGCTATAGTCCCCTAGGGTCGGTTGGTAGCTTCCCTGCGAGCGCGCACTAAAAGATGCTTTCGGAGCGATCCTCATCGAAGTTAGATACTGCACACCATTTGAATTATGGGAGATTCCCCCGGCCGCCAACTCCAACGAAACCTTCTTGGCGACCAAATGGGTTTGAAGTCGCAAAAATTCATCGAAAGCCAAGCGGTTCCGAGCATCCTTATGGTCGATAGGGTCCTGAGGTTGATGGATCGCCCTAAGCGCTTTGGATCGCGAGATCAAACCGAGCCCCTGAAGCATATTCCGGGGAAGTGGATCGATCAAACCAGCTGTGTAATTTAACACTTTTCCAATGAACTTGGGCATCTCATCAGAGCGGAAGCCAAACTTTTCAGAGTGAGGATAGATAGGTACTATCCGCCCCGTTCGATCTCCTATGAGATCAACGATAGGGTTTACCATCTGTAAAAAACGGCCAAACTTCTCTACTTTTCCATAGAGAGCAACCTCTATATTGGCTTTGAGCTGGTGCTTTCTCCAAGACTGATTGAAGAATACAACTTTGATAGTTCCTGTTTCATCAGCTGCAATTGCCTCAATTATCTCACGGCCTTTACCTTGAAACTTAGCTCTCACTTCACTAATTTTCACGAGCAATAGAACATCTTGGCCAAGAGAAGCAGTAGATATCCCGCTTCTATAGCGTCGATCTACATAACGTCGAGGGAAATAGGTGGCCAAATCGTAGGCCGTTAGGAATCCCCCCTCGGCCAAAGCTTTCGCCTTAGCTGGGGTAATTCCATCAACCGAGGAGATCGGAAGGTTGACCAGATCCAAATAATTCGAACACGTGTTCATGTTATCTTAACCTACCAGGAAAGACCCACGGGGATTCGCTGCCAATGCTTGAATCGACCCGGCTACGGGTACAGCCACCAAGTAACCAAGGAGCCTTTTGAACTCGATTTAAAAAGTCGACTACATAACAACTATGTCAAAGTCACGGTCGCATTTGACCATCTCAAACAACTATGGATACGCCTATTCTATCCCTATAAGATATGGATAGAGCGGCTGAGCACCGTGGTGCAATTCAACTTCTATTTCGGGAAAGTTTATATTCAACCATTGCGTAATCTCCCGGGTTATCGCCGAAGTTGACCCTTCGCCTTCAATTATGGTTACGATCTCTGAGTCATCTTCAAGCAACTTCCCAATAGTATCCACAACTGTATCTTCAAGCGACTTAGAAACTGCAACCAATCCTTGGCGCGATAGGCCGATAAAATCACCAGCGTGGACTAACCCGGATTCGTCGGAATAATCCCGAACGGCTTGAGTGATCTCTGCAACAGTTACCCTCTTGGCACATTCACTCATGGACTCAAAGTTTTCGTCAATGGAAACCATCGGGTCGAACTCGACAAGTGCAGAGAGGCCTTCTACCACGCCTCTGGTAGGAATGACTCTGACACACTTCTTTGAGATTTCAGCGGCTATCTGGGCAACAGGAGTGACGTTGGTATTATTTGGCAATACAATGACATTGTCACCGGGAACTTCCTCTATAGCCAAGAGAATCTCCTCCGTTGACGGATTCATCGATTGGCCGCCTTGTACGATCCGATGAACCCCCATTGAGCGAAAGATGCGCCTTATACCGTCCCCATTGGCAATCACCACGACTGCTGTATTTGGTATGACGTCGGTCTCGGCGCTAAAAGGGTCTGGAGCTCCAGCTCCGTGGGCTTCAACAACCCAACGCTCTTCGGCGATCTCTTCAAAGAGGTCAGTGACTCGAATTCGCGATAGTAAGCCACCAGCAATGCCTGCCTCGATCGATCCACCAATGTCGTCAGTATGGATATGGCAGTTATAAGTTCCATCTTGGCCAACGACCACGATCGAATCTCCAAGTCCTGCCCAAACCTCACGAAAGTTCACCATGACGTTCTCATCGTGGGACTCAAGGATGAACATGACTTCGTACCGCGGACCCAGCTCATGGCTCTCGCTAGGGGCTACAAAGTCATCTTCTTTCGATCTAGTTGGACCTGGAACTCGACTCTCAAAGAGAAAAGGACGATCGGTGCCCCAATCAAAGTCGCCATTGGAGAGAATTCGACAAAGCCCAGCAACAAATAGAACAAATCCGGCGCCGCCTGAATCGACCACATTCGCACGAGCAAGAGGAGCCAAAAGAGAAGGAGTCCGCTCAAGGGATGCCTGTGCTTCGTCAAAGAGGCCCCGGACGAAGTCGCCCAGATCGAGGTTTTCGCCCAACGATTTAGCCCTTTTGGCAACGTCAGAGATAACCGTCAGAATAGTTCCCTCTACGGGGCGCAATACTGCGCCTCGAGAACGAGTGTTGGCCTCTTCCAACGCACTCTCAACGTCTTTGGCTGTGACCGGTTGATCCGAATGAGCCCCAAAGACACTACAAAAGGCGGCTACGACCTGGGACATGATGACCCCGGAGTTGCCTCGAGCTCCTAGGAGTGCTCCTTTTGAGATCTCTTTAAACCTTCCGGCGCTCCCGGCGCTCCCCGACTGACTTTGCTCGGAGGCGCTTTGCGCGTCGATCACATCCACAGCCGAGCGAATCGTGAAAAACATATTTGTTCCAGTATCCCCATCGGGAACTGGAAATACATTCAATCGGTCTATTCGATCCCGATATGCTTCAAGAATCCGTGCATAAGTGCTCAACAACTTCAAGAGCACGTGCCCTTTGTCTTCCATATTCAAACAACTCCCTGAGCCAATGCTATAAGAGAATAGGGAACTTAGGGGCTAATTCGCCCAGTTATCTACTATGCTGATACAGCTGTTTTGATTTAAAATAAAAAGCGCGAGGAGATAGTGCGTTGGCATCAGTTTGCGAATTATGTGGCAAGAGTCCTCACTTTGGAATGTCTCTAAGCCACTCCCATAGAAGAAATAAGAAGCGTTGGAATCCAAATATACAAAGAGTCCGCGCAGTCGTCAATGGAACCAACAAGCGAATCAATGTATGTACCTCTTGCATTCGTTCTGACAAAGTTACCAAAGCCGTCTAGCTATTATTGGTTAGGTGACTAACCAAGCGATCTTATTTTTATCCTTCGGCGGGCCCAATGGACCCGATGACGTACTTCCATTTATGGAGAACGTTACGAGAAATCGACCGATACCCCGCGAGCGCCTTGTAGAAGTCTCAAAGCACTATTACATGTTTGCGGGGAAAAGTCCTATTAATGAGATCAATCTCAACCTCATCGAGCGCCTCGAGGGATCGCTCGCGCTTAGGGGGATTGATCTGCCCGTCTACTTTGGCAATCGCAACTGGGAACCATACCTAGAACAAGCAATCCAACAGATGATAGACGATGGGATTAAAGAGGCACTCTACTTCGTCACGTCGGCCTATAGCTCTTTTTCTGGATGTCGACAATATAAAACGGAAGTAGCCGACGTCCTAGAGAAGCTAAATGCTCCAATCAAGTTGACCAAACTTCGTCAATTCTGGGATCACCCAACCTTTGTGAATCCCTTTATCAATGACACCATCCTAAAAATAGACAAGCTGTCCAAGATGCATCCCCTAGATGAGATCGCTCTCCTGTTTAGTGCCCATTCGATCCCACTGTCGATGGCATCAACCTCAGACTATGTCCAACAGCTTGACGTAGTCCAAAATCATATTCTCAGTCGTGTAAACCATCACTTTAACTTTAAATTTGAAGCAAGACGTGTCTATCAATCACGCTCAGGCCCACCCAGTCAGCCCTGGCTCGAGCCAGATATCTCTAACGAAATCGCCAACCTCTACCAGATAGATCAAAAGAGGGCTTTCGTGACAATTCCTATCGGTTTTATCTCCGACCACATGGAAGTCATCTACGATTTAGACACCTTGGCCAATAGCAGTGCCAAAGAACTCGGAGCATCTTTTGAGAGAGTAGTGACGCCCTCAGACGATCCTGCGTTCAGCGACTTAATCGTCGACCTAATCGAGGAGGTAACCTCCCAAAGACCAGCGCCCCATATCGAGGGCTTTGATCGCCCAGCCCTGCAATGTCGGACGAACTGCTGCCAAATACCCCCAACGTCGCCAAACGATTATGGTCAAAGACACAGCTAACACGACGACCTCACCAGACAAGACAAAAGTACCAGCCAAATATGACTTGGGACAGGGTCTTATTTGACTGACATTTGAATAATTGAGTGACTCCATAAAGGGCTCTTTGTGCCCTTTATTGGCCATTAATCTGACAATTGAGAGCCATATCTGTGGGTTCAGGAAGGCTTGTCACCTTCGATTTCTAATAAATAGTGACACCGTTTTTTCGTAGCTAACCTCTAGGGGTAAGGAATGAGTTGCATCCAAAAAAGCAAAAGGACCAGGGCAAGCTCCCCGCAACAAATCTTACAACTTACGCTTGAAGCTATTGCCATCGGAGCGACTTAGCCAGTCCATAGGATGCATATAAAATCTATTAGAAACTCATGAATTCAAACGAAAGAAGCCAACACTGAATCCCCCACTACGGCAACTTAGACAACTATTAAATTGCCAATCTTCAGTGCGCAGTGAGAATTTTTAGGACTAAATTATAAGATAAGTGGACTAAGACACAACTTAAGAAGGTAAAGATGCTTGTAACCACCATGAATGATCTGCCTGGATACGAGATCGATGAGGTACTGGGAGAGGTATTTGGTCTGACAGTCCGTTCGCGAAATATTGGTTCACAATTTGGAGCTGGTCTCAAATCAATCGTGGGTGGAGAATTGAAGGGACTCACCAAAAATCTTACCGAAAGCAGAAACGAAGCCATGTCGCGTATGATTGAGGAAGCCGAGGCCAAAGGCGGCAACGCAGTAATTGCATTCCGCTTTGACACCTGTGAAATGGCAAACATGGGAACTGAAATCTGTGCATATGGAACGTCGGTACGAGTTCGCGCCATTTGAAACTTTTAATTTAGAAATAGTCTTTTGCGGAGAGATGGCAAACGGAGCCACCTAGCTCGGCATAAAGCAATTATCAATAAAAATAAGCACTAAAGTCAAGCCATTGCCCAATGGCACACCACGAGGCACGATATTTACGAGCATTGCTACCCAATCGACAATTGGCGATCATTGGAGTGCGCAAAAAGCTTCACTTTTCGGCACACTCCAATGATCTTGGACCACGGGCGCTTTCAAGCAACTGGTACTAATTGACAAAACAGCCCTTTGGATTTTGCTTAGAATTGTTGATATAAAAGCAACCCGATCCAAAAATCACATTAATTTTGGACCAGTCAATCGAGACCCACGACAGTAGGCTTAAGACCGCTTCATCAACCGCTACGCCTATGGCAAAGCCAATAGTTGGTCTATAACACCATCAAGCGTTGAAGTCTCAACATGAGGCTGAGTAAAGGCCCTGGGCCACGGTCTTTCTGTTCTATTCACCCAACCGGTAACAAGACCAGCCCGCGAAGCGCCATTGAGATCCCAAGGATGTGCCGCAACCATGGCGAGTCGCCCCGCTTCAACTCCTACCTCCCTGCTAGCAAAGTGGTATGCCTCTGGCCGTGGCTTCCAGTAACCTACCGAGTCGACCGAGAGCACGTGGGTGACGAGATGGGAGAGGCTCGCCCGCTCGATCAGGCCAGCCGTAACCGAAGCGCTTCCGTTCGTAAGAGCAACTACGGGGATATTGGCTTGGACCAATCGTCTAAAGGCTGGCCCTACGTCAGCGTGAGCCGGTAACTCCCTAAAGGCGTCGAGCAGGCCGGCAGCCACATCCGTGGGAGGATTGCGACCAAGTGAGGCGAAGACCTCATCTAAGGCAATCTCAACCAGAGATACGAAGGCTGACGCGTCCCCAGCAGCAGCGAGTGCGAAACCATCACGCAACACGACCGCGAACCACCAATCAAGAGCATAAGAAGGTAGACCCATCGCCTCAAAATTAGGACGGAGCGCGGACAGGTCGAACAGGGTTTCGTTGACATCGAAGACTACGACCGATGGTCGTTGTGCAGGCGCGCTCACGATATACCGAATCGACTGAGGAGAGTCCTATTCATAGCCTCAGCTTCCCGCAGTGTCGCGACGATGTCCTTGGTGCCAATCCTCTTGGGCGCCAACCACTCCCTCTTCGATCCCGAATGCGCGTAGCTGTGGCGTCTCGCGCAGTGACCGCTTCAGCTCTGCAAAACCACCAAAACGTGCAAGTGCAACAACGTGGTCCCATAGCTCCGCGGCTTCATTAGGGTTCATAAGTCGGCTAATAACCGGGCCAAAAAATGCAGGACCCTCAGGAGGCTCAAAATGCAGAATCGGAGTGCCTACATCCCGACCGGTCAAGGCTAGCGCTCGATCGGTCTCTTCTTGGATCTCAGGGTCAAAGGTGGTGTCAAACACCGCACTCGCCAGCCCAACGCGAAGTCCGAGTCCTTCGAGGATCGGCGCCGCAAAACCCTCCGGGTCTCGATGCAGGTCAGCCTGACGACCGGGGGGCGAATCGAAGATCTCCGCCCCATAGGCCGCGTACAGTGATCCAATCGCTTCACTCCCATATTCCTTGCGAACTGCTGCGGCGACTCGTAACAACTCTAGACCAGCTGCGTGGCCTCGCTCATAGCCAGCTGGAAAATGGCTCGCGTAGTCGATCTTGGCATTCACGAGACGCAACGAGATGAACTTCCACTCAACGCTATAATCGCGTTGCCCCGAAACCTCGCGAACCCATTTGCTCGTCATCCACGCGAATGGACAAACAGGGTCAAAATAAAAGTCAAGTTCTGCCATTATGCTTCTCCTCTAAGTAAGTGGCCCTCTTCAACTAAGAACTGGGCGGCCCCGACCAAATCTTCAACATAAGGTCGGAAATAGAACATTGAATTGATCAAAGACAAATGGATGATATCATCCCCTCGAATCAAGAACACGCCGGCCTAGCCGACGAGTTCTTGATTCGAGATCCTTATTGCTGGGCTCATAGTGCTTTCAGAGCAGCGATAACTTCATCGGGCTCGGCGCGCTTGGTATAGTCAGCGTCCGCGTAGCGCCATGCAATGGTCCCGTCAGTACGGAGAACATAGGTTGCCGGCAGAGGCAGCTGGAAAGTATCGTCACCGTTGGCTTTAGGAAGATCAAGGCCGAAACCGGCATAGACCTCTCGCAAATCCTCGGAGAGTGTGAAGACAAGCCCGTAGGAATCGGCGACACGGTTGCCCTCATCGGAGAGGACCGGAAAAGCGAGCTCAAGTTTTTCCGCCGTCGACAACGAATTGTCCGGGGTCTGAGGCGATATCGCCACTAAAGTACCGTTTGCTGCAGTAATCTCAGGTAGCTTGGCCTGCAACGCTCTCAACTCAGTTGAGCAATATGGACACCAACCACCCCGATAGAAGGCAAGCACCACCGGACCCTTCGCAAGAAGGGAAGATAGCTCTACTTTAGATCCATTAGCATCCGCCAGGCTAAAGTCAGGAGCTATAGCACCCACCCCAAGGCTTGATCCCACGATTCCCGAGGCGGCCACATCTGCCGTTGCCCGGTCCATCACTGCTAGTTTCTCGGTGGGAATCCTTGCCCTGCCTGCTTGGTTCTGCGCCTTAAGCTGCTCCGCAAGACTTATAGTCATATTGTCTCCCCTGTTGTTGATCTGTGTTCACACACGTCGATCCATCGTACAGACGAAAAAACAGACCGATCTGTCTATTTATTTCCTCAAGATAAGATTAAAAAGATGGTTGTAAAAATATTAAGCGCTCACGATCGGCTTCTCGATGTTGCTAGCCGCCTTTTCTACGCCGAAGGCATTCATGCAATCGGAGTCGACCGGGTCATCGCCGAAGCCGGCGTCGCCAAAGCCACCCTGTACGCCCACTTCGCAAGCAAGGACGAACTCGTCGCTGCCTACCTCGCCCGCCGAAGCCTCGCTTGGACCACTGCAGTGAGCGAGCGAGTAGATCGATTCCGAATGAAGCCATCTTCCTCCTCCACCCCGATGGTGATCGCGGCCTTCGATCTCCTCGCCGATCGAGCCGCAAGCCCTGGTTACCGCGGATGCCCATTCATCAACGCAGCTGCAGAGTTCCCTCATCAAGGTCCAGTCGCCGAGCAGGTCGCTGCCCATCGTCAACGTGTCAGAGAGACCTTCTCCGAACTCATTGGTGAAACCAACCGGGACCCCGGTCTCCTTGCCATGATCGTTTCCTTATACGACGGCGCTATGGCTGCCGCATACCTTGACCACGACGCCACCGTCGTGGGTCATGCCCGCCGGGGTGCCCTCGAACTCCTACATCGCCATGGTGGCTCCCAACCTTAATCGACCACCGCAACTCTAGGCTGAGACCCAATTGTAGACATGCGAATAAAGACATGCAAAGCTTCAAGCTACTAGAAAACCGCCAGCCAAAGACATTGGCGATCTATCCTTCATGGCCTAAATGTAATGATGAGATTCATCATCCCTGGACTACGAACGCTATTAGATTTTCACTGTCCGGTGTTACAATTTCCCATAGGGCCGAGAAGGCTGAGGCGGCTTGCCCTCCCCTAGCGGAAAGAGACTGCGATCGCGTTGGTTGCATTCTCCACGTAAGAGCATTGTTTAATTTATACGGTAATTTTTATCGTTGGAGGTGGGTCACTTTAGTTCCATTGTTTACGATTCTCAATTTCCAGCAGCCCGACACAGCAAATCTCACGCAGAAATCCTGCGCCTTCACAGAGCTCTCGCACTGTACCGTCCAATAGCGGGCCTTAGAGGTTACGCCAAACGCGTTTCGTTTCTGGCCCACGGTTAACCGCCATGGACCAAACCAGCCCACTTGGAGAGGAAGTGCGAGAAGGTGACTACCTCCCGAGAGGCAAAGTTAACCCAGACGCTAGTAGAACTAGCAGATACACTAATGGTAGGATTCGACTTCGTCGAGCTGTTGACTGTCTTGGCACATCGTTGTGTCGATGTTATCGAAGTCGCAGCTGCTGGGCTAATGCAAATGGTCCCGACCGTACCCTAAGGATGATGGCGTCCTAATCGGAATCCATTCACTGTTGGAGCTGCAGTCAGAGGAAGGTACCCGCCTAGACTGCCTTTGAACTGCTTTACCGGTCGTAAACCAGGACTGGCACTCACCGGCAAGCGGTGGCCCCAATTCTCGAACCAAGCTCTTAATGCCGGTTGCCTCCGTGCACGCGTTGCCAATGCGACTCAGAGGCACCGTCATCGGCGTTCTGACCCTTTTAAATGCGGAACCTGCGAGTTTAAGGAGAGCCAAGGTTTGTATCCGCAGCACATGACCTGGCAGGCGTTGGAAGGCAAGTACTACTCACTAACAGCACTCTTTAGAGAATCATTGCCAATCTCCCACTTTCTATGCTAAAATAAATATGGAAGGTGGCCCAGACCCTGCTTCCTTCGACCCAGCCAACGGCTAGGCACGTCGAAGTGGAGGCAAAATGGATTCAGCATCAAAGTCTTTCCCAAGAGCGTAAGTGAGGGTGCCAATGCGACCCCTCCCAAAAGGCTAACTTTTCCAAGCAATGGTCTCAGATCTTGTGCGGCCAGTATCATCCTTCACCGCCGACCTACCTGACCCACAATAGATCGACACGCTCGGTCTCAAAACTCAACGTCAATCCCTCAAACCCATATCTAAGGAGCACGCTTTGAGCACCAAAAACAAAATCAAAAACAAGGTTCAGCAGTTGATCGGCAAAGTAAAGGCAAAGATCGGTAAAATCACCGGTAACAGAAGCCTACAGGCGCATGGAAAGTCCCAACAGGCGCGAGCCAACCTCAAACGAATAGCCGAAAAGGCAAAAGATGTCTTCAAGACCTGACCAAGTTGATGATTGCACCCTAAGGTCAAATCCTTTCATTCAAAGAAGAAAGGAGGACGAGTCGTGATCCGCAGACTAATTGGCATTGCAATTTTAATTATCCTGATCTTATTCATCGTTTCGTTAGTTCATTAACGTTTTGAATGACCTTTCCCCAGCCACGACAAAAGACCACACATCCCATTTGGCGTAATCTACCCCTCTTTAAATGCCACAATTGCCAATCCAGCCGTCATAACAAATTATCCCTGTCAAATTTCTCAAGCAGGAGCCATTTGAACTCTGATTCTCGAAGTCGAAGTAACGGATGCAAAAAAGCAAAGACACATCTATTGAGAAGTAGCTGGCCAATGAATTTTTAGAGTGCATTCGGTTAAATCGGTATAGAAATTCTGCCAAGCATGAGTTGGGTACGCTCCTCTGTGTCCGTGATAGATCACTTTGATAGATTTCTAGCAATTTCACATTGAGGATCTTGATCCATTTAAATGTTGTATTTTACGTATCGTCCTTTGATAGGGTAATCGAATCCTCTAATCCAAGTTCTTTGGGCACATGCTCCATAACCTGGATTACCGTCTCTCGTAAGCTTCGCATCAGGATATAAGCACTCAACAAAACAATTTGAGTGATTGGGCAAGTTCTCTTTGACTACGGTGAGGATCAGGATGGTTGAGGAAATTGCGCAACTCCGAACGATTCCGAACATTTTTATGGCAGACCTTTTAAGCTGATTCAATCGCCGATGTATCTGGGTTACCAAAAACTTGTGGTTCTCGTGGACAATTAGCTAGAGACGATTGGCTAGAACGGGATCATTGAATTGCCTCTAAACGCTTCGCGTTCATAAGCAATTCAATGATCTTCAACCACAATCGCTACAGGTGCACTAGAGCCCTTGTATTAGAACCCTTGCGCCAGAGGCTCCCTACTATAAACCCTTATTCATAGCGTCTTCATAATTAGGCCCAGCGAGCTCGACACAGTGCTAGCTCGACACAGTGCTAGCTCGACACAGTGCTAGCTCGACACAGTGCTAGCTCGACACAGTGCTAGCTCGACACAGTGCTACTCCACCTAATACTGCTCCACACAGCACTATGGGCAACTTTGATGGCAAACTATGGCCTCTATTTAGCCCCTAGTTACCGTTGGATCCCATCAGCGCATTTAGTTGATCGATAAGTTGAGCAGGCAACTTATCGCCAAAGGTTGCAAAGTGTGCCGAAATCGCCTCTATTTCACTAGCCAACTCTGTCGAATCAACCTGGTTCAAGAGCTCTAGGCGGGCTTTATCTATAGATAAGCCATCAAAGTTTGGGTCGTCGCTAACTGGAACGTATCCAAATGGAGTTTCACTCGCTTGAGCTCGTCCCTCAAGGCGGTCGACAATCCACGCTAGCACTCTTGAGTTCTCACCGTAACCCGGCCAAAGGAACTTATTGTCAGCGTCCTTTCGGAACCAATTGACAAGGTATATCTTAGGAAGTTTTAGCTCTTTGTTATCCCCAAAACTTAACCAATGTGCAAAGTAGTCACCCATGTGATATCCGCAGAATGGCAACATGGCAAAAGGATCACGACGCAAGTTTCCAACGGCACCAACCGCAGCAGCAGTCGTCTCTGACGCCATAGTGGAACCTAGAAAGACGCCGTGCTCCCAAGACTTCGACTCTGAAACCAGCGGAACTAATGATCGTCGCCTACCGCCAAATAAGATCGCTGAAATCGGAACACCTCTAGGGTCGTTCCACTCTGGCGCAATGTGCGGAGACTGTGCTGCGCCTACGGTAAAACGAGCATTGGGATGAGAGGCCGGCTTAGAGCTAGCAGGATCGTAGCGGTTCCCTTGCCAATCGGTCAGGCTCGAAGGCATCTCACCGTCGATGCCCTCCCACCAGACATCACCATCGGCGGTGAGAGCAGTATTGGTAAAGATCGTATCGCGAACCATAGTGTCCATGGCGTTAGGATTAGTTGCATAGCTTGTTCCAGGAGCGACACCAAAAAACCCAGCTTCAGGATTAAGTCCCCAAAGCCGACCATCTTCTCCGACTCGAATCCAACAAATATCGTCGCCCAATGTCTCAACCGACCAACCCGCAAGTGTTGGCACTAACATCGCTAGATTAGTTTTGCCGCAAGCCGATGGAAAGGCCCCAGTCATGTAATGAACCTCTCCGGCAGGCGAAGTTAACTTCAACAATAACATGTGCTCCGCGAGCCACCCCTCGTCCCGAGCCGCAACTGAGGCGATCCGAAGAGCGAGACATTTCTTGCCCAAAAGAGCGTTTCCGCCATAGCCTGATCCAAATGACCAGATCTCTCTCGTCTCTGGAAAGTGTGAGATATAGATATTTTGCGGATTACATGGCCATGCAACATCCTGCTCGCCTGAAGCTAGAGGTTTTCCAACTGAGTGTAAGCAGTGAATAAAATCACCATCTGCGCCTAGCTCCTCCAAGACCGCGGTGCCCATGGTGGCCATGATCCTCATGTTGGTCACGACATAGGGTGAATCCGTTATCTCTATACCGATCTTTGAAAAAGGCGATCCTAATGGCCCCATAGAGAATGGGATCACATATAGAGTCCGACCCACCATCGAACCGCGATAGAGCTCTGTCATCGTCGATTTCATCGAAAATGGATCCATCCAATTATTGGTAGGACCCGCGTCATCTGCAACGTTAGAGCAGATAAAGGTACGGTTCTCCACCCTAGCCACGTCACTTGCGTCCGAGTGGGCCCAATAGCTATTAGGCCGACGCACATCCGAGAGCTTCTTGAAGGTACCTTTGTTGACTAGTTCGCCTGCAAGGCTATCAAACTCCTCCTTTGAGCCGTCACAAAAATGAATTGCGTCAGGCTCGCATAAATCCGCTATCTCATTCACCCAATCGATAAGCTTCTTGTTCGAAGTAGGATAGTTCACCGGGTATTCCTCTCTCTCGAATCGATTTAGACGATTCGTAATGGTCGAAAACTGATATCTGTTTACCACAATGTTATGAATAATTATTATTACAGAAAATAGGGCACTAGGTGAAATCTGAGGGGATAAGAAAAAATAATAGTTCAAAAGTCAAACTCAGTGAATTCGAGATTCTAAATTCCTTCAACAGGGCACGCCAAGAGACAAATGATGAAATTATCGTTCCGGGCGGCGATGATGCAGCTGTTATCTCATTACCCAATCGGCTTGTAGTATGCGCGGACATAGTAGTCGAGGGGGTGCACTTTAGCCGTGAATATTTCAGCCTTAGTCAGATCGCCAATAAGGCGGTTGTGGTCAACATCTCGGATTTAGCCGCAATGGGTTCAACTCCTAAGTATCTACTCGCCGTAATAACCTCTCCAGGCGACGTAGATCTAAATCAACTCCTTACGGAGCTCGACCTAGCTGCAAAGGGATTCGGTGCTCGGCTAATTGGCGGAGATATCTCCTCTGGTAAAGATTTTTCAATTTCCATCACCGCAATTGGAGAGATCGACTCCAAGCGTCGCGTCATGGTTCGTTCTGGAGCCATAGCTGGAGAGTCAATATTTGTCACAGGACCACTCGGGGGTGCGTCCATGGGCCTTAAACTTCTTCAAAACCAAGCGCTTCCTCAAAGTTCAGATGAAAAAGATGCCATAAGAGCCCATCTTGAGCCAAACACCGCTCTGAAAGCGGGACTTTTGATCTCCGCCTTAGGTATTGGGTGCGCCATTGATATTTCGGATGGCCTCCTAGGCGATCTTGAGCATATAGCAGAGGGATCAAAAGTTGGCATCAACCTCACAGACGTACCGATTGCCAGGGGAGCAAGTTTATCTGACGCCCTCAATGGTGGCGAGGACTACGAGTTGATATTTACAGCCTCAATGCCAGAACAAATCTTAGAGGCCTTTAAAAAAGCGGGTCTTACGGCACCATATCTAATTGGAGAGTGCACGGCCATGCCAGACCAGCGTCACCTCTTTGGAAAAACCTACCAGCCAAAAGGATGGCAGCACTTCAACTAATCCTGCGACCACGGCAAAAGGTAAATTTCGCCCTGTAGCTGGCCAAACTTACCTGACTACCAAAGGATGTCCAAAAACAGCTCCAGAGAGTAAGTTCAAAAGCTTCGACAAAGGTTGTCTATAGCTTGCCGCCTAACTCTGTGTCGTCTGCTCTATGTCATGTGCCCCCTCAAAAGGAAAAACGATCCCTTGCCTCCGAGACCCTCTGTGAGACTTTGAGTATGAAAACCAGCGAATTGACTCGATCTCTTTTATCAAGCAACAAGGATGCTGGATTAAGAGATAAAACTTTTATCGCAAATGCTTTGTCGCAAACGCTAGGCCAACAACCCAAAAAGTCACTTCAAGAGCCCCTCGAATAACCTGCTGGCAAAGTTAAACCATCAGATATCAGGTTCGAGACTCCTTGTGAATCATGGATAAGGAGTCGAAATTCACCTGATCACCAATTTCCTAAAGGAGAATATAGGAAGAGTTCGATGCTGAAACAACTAGAAGTCAATCAGAACTATCCACCACGCTCTGCGTGCCCCATCAACAACTCGAAAATCCACTTAGTATAGAATCTACTTACAGAATCTAAGCACTTGTACGCGGAAATCTTTGCATCCTAGGACTTCATGGCTGCAGTCTTTGTCGAAGTCTTTACTCGGCTTTTTACTGGGGTCTTTGAGGCCAACACCACGCCCTGAAGTGCACATTCAATCAATCCCACTGTCTTGTCGTCATAGACGACCCGCGTCAAAAACGGACAATGCCGACAGACACTCTTACAGCAAAAGCCGCGATTCATATGAAACAATGGCGTCATCGTATGGTACTTAGAAAAAGGATCTCTATAGAGGCCAGATCCATTAGAGACCGCCTCGATAAATGCCCTTAGGACCACATATGCATCCTTGCGGCGATAGTTGAATCGCGACGGGTCGGGCAATATCCACCCATCCTTACCGTTCAAGAAGCTCTTTAGATCACTATTTTGAGCTATCTCAACACAGTCATCGGCCAGATGAGAGTCACCTGGAACGCTATAACCCATGCCTACCATTATCGACATCAGCGAAGTGACTGCATCTGGGATATTCTCATTAGAAGTATTGCCCATTAACCACCATCACCCCTAAATCACCTTTGAAAAGATGAACCTCAACATTGTCATCATTAACATTCTTTGCACAAAGCTCCACCGACTCGCCCTCAAAGACCGGAGCATGAGCTCGAAAGTCAAAGCTACGCAACTGCCGACTTGGATCCATCCGTGAAATTACCTCCAAAGCCGCCATCGCTAAGAGCGGACCGTGGACAACTAACCCCGGATAATGGTCAACCTCTTGACAATATTGACGATCTAAGTGTATTCTGTGCGAGTTGTAAGTAAGCGCCGAAAAGCGAAATAGAGCTGAAGCTGACGCTATCATATGTGCACGCAGATCTCCTTGTTCAGAGACCTCCCCATAGTCAATTAGAGCCCTAGGTAAATAGTGCGCACCGATATTTACAATTTCGGGATAAGTAGCATTGCTCGGACCTTCCAAGTAGACAAGACGTTGAGATTCCGTTCGACATAGCCTCTCAGATTGAAAGATCTCGTGTCTAATAGTCACAAAGACCATGGCCCCGGAACGTCCATTCTTATTGACGACTTCCTCAATCTTCGATACCATCCTGGTCTGGGTATTGAACTCTAGCTTTTCGAGCGATCTGATCTCACCACCGGCATACATACGACGAGGGTTAGCGAAGTTATATTCCCGAAGAAAATCGCCCACCACTTCATGTCCGTCATCACCAATTAGAGAGGTGGGAAAATCGTTCCAGAAATAGACCCAATGATCGAGAATGCAAAGGCCACCGTCGAGGTCGAAGTCATCGTCGCTTCGGTCAAAGAGACGATGGAGAGCGCGAACCCGACTCGGATCTAAGATCTCCAAATCACTTTGGTCTCGGGTCGGATATGATTGGCTAATTTCAAACGATATCGTCATCAACTGCTCCATCTTTGCGAATCTTGGGCCAAAGTGACCAACAGCCTTTGGTTAACCCAAATGATAACTGCTCTCCTCTTCAACTCAAGGACGCTAGTTCGTAGCTATTCGCTCAGATCTTGATTCGTTGAGTTCAAACCACAGAGCGGCTTCAAAACTAAGATATCAAATACCTTTGAATAATTGAGACTATTTTAGCCTTTAGAAATTACCACATCAAGAATATTTCAAAAATATCAAAGGTTATCCACCAACAAGTACTGATTCAAAGAAGCAAGATCCACGAAAGAAATTTAGCTAAGTTTTACCTTTCGACACCTAGGGTTATCAACTTTTGCAAAAAACGCAAAATCAACCAAAACAGGAAAATAATATCCTATTACTTCCAAAGTCGAATCCAATACGCTAATGGGAGGCCCAAGATAACGCTCTAAATATTACGCCATGAACTCACCCTCTAACGTCTTGGAGACAAAAGGCCAATTTGGAGTACCGATATCTCTGATACGATACCGAGCACAAATCAACCTTAACGGAGCAAAATTTCTAGTCCGCCGCCGACAATCGCTCTCCGAACAGCGATAACCCGAGAAATAATTCGCACAAACTAATCTGCCTCTGAGCTAGGCTCAAATTCGAACCCGCTTACTATGGGGTGTTGGCCTTACCTTTCACCAGGTTGTTAGGAATCTCTGAGAGTTAACTAAAGGCAGGCAGATGAGATCCATGCCTTAGATTACAATCTGGCCATTACATTAATGGATCAGCAAAAACTAGGAAGAAGCAACCTTGATAGCAGCATTTGTGTTGATACAGACAGAAATCGGACGGGTAGCCGAAGTAGGAAAAGCCCTTAGGGACGCACCTGGAGTAGAGTCAGCAGATGAAGTTACGGGACCCTATGACATCATTGCTAAAGTGCACGCTAGCGACCTGCTGACCTTAGGACGTTCAGTAACAGGAGCAATCCAAAAGATCCCAGGTGTGACGCGAACCCTCACGTGTCCGACTACACGTCATCTAAATCTTCCTGAAGACCCTTCACCCCACCGAGAAAATGATCTTTAGAACCCTGCAACCCTCGAAGAGACACTAGGGTTGTACGCCTAAAGCATTGTCATGCTGGGACCTTTATAAGACTCCATAAACCTTGAACGTCTCCTAGATCTAGGTTTTTATCAGACCTTGGTGACCTCAGACAGGTTCGATTCGAATTTCCACCAAATGACTTCGACCACTATAAAAAATAAAACCTAAAGAGCCAAGCCTTCGCCATTTAGATGGACAATGTTGCCTAGCGAGCCCCAAGACCCAACTCCCCTAGCCTTCATGGGAAACTTTCTGAACCTCGCGTCAACTAAGCCCATGGGTAACCAAACGGAACGAACCCCCTTGCAGCCAAGATTTCCCGCAAATACCAAAGTTAAAGGTAGAAACATCACAAACAACTCTAAAGCAAACCGTTGGTCTGCAAGTTCCCCAGGGCGAAGAAACCCTATCGCCATCGAGGAGGCGTTGATTAAACAAATTGCGGCACCAACTATATTAAACGAAATCACAATTGATCCTTCGGTCAAGAAACGGTCTAGGGTTCTATGGAAACCTAGGTAAGCCTTTAATCGAGGTCTAACCTACAAATTTATCCAGTACAGGAGCTAAACGATGGCCCTATCTTCACCATTTCTAGTGATGGCAAAGCCTGTTGGTCCGGTCTGTAACCTTTCGTGCGACTATTGCTACTATCTTGACAAACGCTCACTCTTTCCAAAACGAGAACCTTTTAGAATGTCCGACGAGGTTCTTTCGCATTACATAGAGTCAACTATCGCAGCAAGTAGCGGCCCCGTGGTACCCTTTGCCTTCCATGGAGGAGAACCTACCCTTGCCGGTAAAGGGTTCTTTGAGCGTGTCATCGAACTTCAAAAGCGCCATCTTCCGAAGGGGTGGTCAGCTTGGAACAATCTTCAAACGAACGGCACCCGCCTCGACGATGCTCTCTGTAAACTTCTAAAGAAGAATAAATTCAGTGTCGGCATTAGCATCGATGGACCCGAACATCTCCACGATATAAATCGGAAAGACCGCCTTGATAGACCAACCCACAAAAAGGTGCTCCAAGGGTTAAACCAGCTTCGCACCAATGGAATTGAACCTGACGTCCTATGCACCCTTAATTCCACTAATGTAAATCACCCTCAAGAGGTATATCACTTCTTCCTAGATCTGAAAGTGAGCTGGCTACAGTTCCTACCGGTAGTCGCTAGGGACGAAACCGGAACGCTCCTACCGTTATCAGTCGAACCAAGAAAGATGGGCGACTTTCTAAATGAGGTCTTTGATGAATGGGTTCGATACGACCTAAAACGAATCGGAATCCAAAACTTTCTCGAATGTCTCCTTGTCGTTGACGATAAGCCCGCAAATCTTTGCGTTATGGCCCCAAAGTGCGGAAATGTCTTAGCCATGGAACACGACGGCAGCATCTACAGTTGCGACCACTTCGTAAATAACGACAATTACTTAGGAAATATCCAAAGAGATAGTCTTGAACTACTCCTGACCTCGGACCGACAAGTCGAATTTGGAGCCACTAAATCAACGGGACTACCAGACCAATGTAAGAGTTGCCCAGTGCGAAAACTTTGCAACGGCGGATGCCCAAAGGATCGATTCGCAACCAGTAAAGATGGCCAAAGCGGCCTCAACTACCTCTGCGAAGGATATCTCTCCTCCTATAGCCATATCCTGCCTTACATTAGCGAAATGGTAGTACTAAAGAGAAGGTCGCAACCGATTCACCAAATAATGGATCAAATCGCACAGCGAGAAAAGGAGTTTCGCACAGCGATCAAACATGCTCAAAGAAACGACCAATGTCCATGCGGAAGTCGCAAGAAGCTCAAAAGTTGCTGCATCAATAAAAGAATAAATTGACAGATTACCTAAGGCATTAATGAAACAAAATACCCCACTTAAAGATCTAGCCTAGACGAAGATCTGACCAAGATACCAATCAGACGCAATCGTGATAGCCAAGAAGAAGGCTACTAAATTATTTTGCCAACCTTGCTTTATGTTGAATCACAACTGACTGAATCACAAAAAAGTCACATGTTAAATATGTGCACTTTAACAATTCACACCGAGTAATTGCGCTTATACCCTAGCCAAAGCGACCGCGATAAAAATACGCCAGAAACTCCGACTCACTGGTAACTATAGCGGCTATTCATCGCAATATCTCGTATTATTATGCAATCCCCAGAATGCGACTTGATATAGAGGTGGTGTCCAATTGCTTTAACCTGCTTACTTTGGAGTCGCCTAAATCCCAAAGATTCGCATTTGAAGAGCGAGAGTCGAGTAGTAACCAATCAAGGTTGTGAGTTCGAAGATCCCTTTCTCACCAAGATCTCTAACGCAGCGTTCAAAATCCAAATCGTCCAAATCTGCAGCTCCCAAAAGCAAACTTGCTGCCCAAAATGCTGTTGCCTCTGAAGGAGTCTTCGCCGATGGCAAGCCACCTTGAGAGATCGCCGAGAGGTCTTCGTCGGTGAGACCGACCTCTAGCGCCAAAGGTTCATGGGAGCTCCGTTCGAAGTCGCACTCCCACTTTTTGGCAACCATTAATATTACGGCCTCTCGAATTCGACCAGAGAGTTCACCAAAATAGCGAATTGTCGTGCCCAACTGAGAAAGAGCATGACCTAGCTTAGGCGCCAGTAACATTGCATTAAACGGTCCCCTTAGAGCTCCGTCGCTATCGACAAGGGACGATTGCTGGGATCCTTTTGACCTTGGGCCAAATACAATCTCATCGTAGAGCACCGCCTGATCTTGAGATAAATCGTCGGGTTTTAATTTTACGAGGCGACTGGCTCGCTCTTTCACCATATTATTTACTCTTTCTCGGAGGCTAGCTGCTATAAACTTAAAGATCCCTTAGTCCGGTCCCCTATCGTATCGCAAAACCACTCTGGGCCTGTGATCTGGGCCTGTGATCTGGGCCTGTGATCTTGTTATATCAATTTATCGAGTTACGAGCCCCTAAGCGCAAGGCACATTGCCTCCAGTAGCCCTAATGGAAGTCAAACTTGAGAGATATTCCCAAACTAGCTATTCCTAAATTTTGGGCTCGCCAGACATTAGGAGTCGTCAAAGTTCAACGTTGCCGTAGACAAGGCCCTTAATTCTTCTTTTTCTAACAATATGAGGCATTCTCTATCGGTCATTGCGCATGTATTTTACGTGGCACTATTCATGCTAAATGGCGATATTCATGCATTTTCTAATTGCCGTTGATACCTAGCGGTGCCAGCCTCTAATATCTAGATCAGATCCTTTGTTCTAGATGCGAATTTGCGGCACCTATCCACGCTAAAAGAGCTATTGGTATGTGCATAAACAAAAGCTCCGTCGCCACACATTATTGTATCTTGTCTCTAAAAGGCGGCTTGGGCGCATTCAAATTGAAATACATTCCAAGAATACGAATTATAAAACAACTCAAAGCAGCGATGACAATTGCCGAGGTTCCATAAATGCCAAGGCGAATCGAGGCGACAGTCAAGATCGAACCAACTATTGCGGGCACCGCATATAGACCTTTGGTGAGTACGGTAGGAACCTGACGGATGATCACATCTCTAATCATCCCCCCTCCAACCGCAGTGATCGCACCAAGAATAACCGACTGAGAGAGTCCAAGGCCAAAGGCCATAGCCTTGTCCGCACCGGCCACACAAAAGAGGCTCAATCCAATAGCATCAGCTACGTCAATGACGGAGATAAAGCGCTCCAAATGATGGCCCACGAGGAAGGCAATAAGGGCTCCCGCTGCAGCGACAGCCAAATATCTCCAGTCGGCGAAGGTCGCCGGTGGAAGTGAATTGATCAAGACGTCCCTAATGGTACCCCCGCCGAGGGCAGTCACCATTCCAACAACCACGACACCAATAAGGTCAAGGCTGGTCTGGCGCAACGCAATCAGTGAACCGTTGAGACCAAAGAAAAAAACTCCTGCTAGATTCAGAACAAGAAGCAACATTGATTCAGTCATAAATATCCATAGTCTCCGTCAAATCTTCTACTGTACCATGAGCAAACAAACTTCTGAATCAGCTCTAGCTGGCCAAAGAACCGCCTATCAGACCCCTTCAATGTAGTCTCCTCAAAAAGATGAAATTCATAGCTCCAAGAGACGCTATGACCAACCCACGCTATAGAGACATTGTCCTAGACACCTATCGAAAATAAATGAAAGGTTGAAGTTTTCGCCAGATCAATATTGCCATCCACATTTGCGATTAGAGTTTCGCCGAAACACTCCGCCAAGACTTTAACTAACTCTGCAGTCACAAATAGTTACGGCTTGACGTTAATCAAAATGAAATAGGATTGCTCTCCGCCATCATCTGATACTGGAGAGATCTCTTTGACCTCACCAGCCTAACATAGTAGTCATTCGACACGAGCGAAAGGAAAGTTGGATATGTAGAACCAAAAATAGTCAGCGCACAAAAGTTAGTTGATCGAGAACATTACGACCATAAAGTGCCAGTTGGAAAAACGTTCCTGTAATGCCACCTCAGAAAGAGAAAATCCATCAACGACAATTCAGGAAAAGATAATTCCTAGACGAAAAGAAATAAATGGGGCTCTTATTTGGTAAGTGTCAGCGATAAGCAGTTCAAAAACCCTGGCAATCGTTCGAACCAAGCGCAACGTCAAAGTCACCCGACCACTCAATAAAGCGGAAAATGAACTAGGCACCAAGCTAATGGAAACTTTGGGCAACGAGATATGCGCGTATCCCAAGACCTGAGACAAAGAGGCCGCCGATGCCATATAGCCAGTAGAGTCGATGGCGCATTGAATCGCGATATGCAAATAAAAAACCCGATGCAATTATCGCCACGAATCCATAAAAAGGATGAAAAGCAATCATCTTCTTGTGCTCCGAAGCCACCAAGTAGATCCCTGTAAGGACTTGAACATATATCGCGCCTTGGACAAAGATAGTAAACCACCACAACGCACGCGTTCGTAGCGCTGGGTAACGAATCGCCAAAAGCGTCCAAATCCCCGCCAATGCGTTTCCTATAATGACTATCCAAGCCCATGCCGCGTGAAAGCTAGTTACTGATCCAACTATCATGATTTACTCTTGCTACCTCCTAGCATCCACGCTAGCGATATTCATCGACGTAAGGGTCGTAAGAGCAAACCACCATATTGTCGACAGACCAAAGAGACCTCAAAGAATATAAGGAAAAATGAACTACCAAAAGGTTCGTCGATCTCTTAAAGCCACCAAAAACTCTGTTTTCTCATAGAGGCTACCACACCCCCGGAATGCAAGAAAATAGGCCTGGCCGCCAAAGGGCAATCGTCTCAGCAACACAAGCTAACACCGATCCTCACTAAGCCGACTCCAGAAATCTAAATAAGTTCCACAAAATCACTTCCAGTCGCGTCGATCCATGCTCAAAAGGCGACTTCGGCCAAGGTCGAGTGCCCCCATAAATTCGAGTGTTCTCCTAACTCCAAAATACCTCTCTAGCTTGCCTAACCAACCAAGCATCCACCACAGCGCTTAGCTTTATTATCTATTGGGTTCGCCAGTATCGCAAAAATTCAAGCGCTGAGGCTCTAGGATCCCTCGGCATCTTATTTACCAGGGTGGCCCTTTGGATATGTGAAATTGAAAAACTCAGATCGAAAGGCCGTCATCCCTCTTCTTGTCCTTGTAATTGCCCTGGGAGAGTCGACGAGAAAATGACGCTCGGATCTCTCTTTTTCTCGTCGTATCACCAAATCCCCTTTTTCGAAATGAGAAGCTCGGACTGTCACGGTTGTCAACTAGGACTCTCGAAAAGCCACTCCTCGTCACATAGAGTAGGAGTTCGCCCTTTATCCCAGTCGAGATCTCGTGAGGGGCCAAAAGGGGCTTGAAGGAAGATGTGAGCGATTCTTGGCGATATCCTCTGGTAGATTTAGACTTCGTAGGGAGCTCTACAATTCGCTCACCAGAGAGAATAGATAGATCCGAAAGGGTGCGAACATCGGCTATCCCAGGAAAGATTGCTGTGTTACCAAAGAGAGTAAGAAAGCCATCGCTCAAACCTGGCCATCTAGATCGGGCTTGACTGAGATCCTGCAAAATTCCCATCACCAAAATCCCCTGCGATGCGCCCTCAGAGAGAATAGAAGAAAGATCTCTAATCGGCGCAATATTGGCCATCTCATCTAAAAGCAGAGCTACTGAGGGTCGAGGTCGAGAAGACTTGGCCATTCGTTGGTCTAAAGCAGCCTGGCTATAGGCAGCCTCTCTGATCGATTGAAGAAGACCCAGTACAATCGGTGCCAAAATAGCCTGATGCGTTGAGGGTGCGACAATATATACGGTGTCTTTGGAGCTAACGAAGTCACTTGGAGAAAAGTTAGCCATCTTTGCCGATCGTAGAACCTTCGGCGTCCTATATCCCGACAATATCCCCGCTGCAGTTGAAGTAATTCCCGAGAGTTCCTTGGGTGCCGAAAGTGATATTGAGGCCAAGGTCCGAGCCGCCTCTGGATGCGAATTAGCCTCCAAAATCGATATAGCGGACTCTAATTCCTTATTTTCAATAGAATCCATCACCTCGACCATGGACCAACCTGCCACATTGGCAGCCAAGAGCAGCGGAGCAATTACCGCCTCGGCTCTCTCTTCCCAAAAAGATAGCGAGCCGCCCCTTGCACCAGTTACGCTCGCACCCAACATCGCACGTGCCATAAGTACTGCTCTCTCAAAGTCACAAGTAGAAGTAACGGGCGAAAAGTTGAGACGAATCGTCTGCGAGTCGTCCAGGGGCACACTTTCTAGTGGGTCAAAGATCCAAATCCGCCCAAGTTTCTGGCGTATGCGAAAGGTCTCGTTGAAGATATCCTCCTTGGTCGAGGTGACCACTACAGCACAATCGAGCTCATTCAAGTTAGGCATGACGATATTTCTAGTCTTTCCACAGCGAGGAGGACCCAAAACCAATAGATGGGATTCACTCGAGAGGCGAACTTCACCGCGCTTACCTTTACCTACGTAAAACAATTGCCGCACCAATCATCACAATTTAGTTTTATCTTATATAAAAATTAATGAAAATCAAAAGATCTGCTCAACAGAAGAGAATTAAGGCCTTCCACGCGACAATTAAATTTAGATTCATTCGATTAAAACCCTCTAAAAAATCAAAGTAGCCTTGGCCAATAAAGACTTTTAGGTCAATCTCGATCAACAACTTGAAACCTCACATAGATAAATCCAAACGATTCCCATCTCGATCGGCCTGGCTCCCGATTCGATACCGCCCAACTAACGCCGCTGCTAATGCACCCATAAAACCCCATTAACGAAATTGGAATAGCTCCAGCACCACTACATCGGTGAGGGGTGGAGCCACCCATTTATTCTAAAGCACCATTTATTGATAGCCATTGAAGATTAGTTCATGCAAAAGATATCCCACTACTACCTTGTATTGACGCTCTTTGTATTTCCGCAACCACCTGCAATTGATCAATCGACGCCATTGACTATTTCTTTCTATTAAAGAGCTCAAGCTCATCGAAGGTAAAAATATCAAAGAATGCTTTGACGCTGCTTTACTATTGCTGCATCGAAATTGCCAAGCCCCTTCAAGGTCAATTGCTGGAAACGAATTGCTCGAAACTAATCACTAGAGTCGCATTGCTAAAAATACAGGGGTGGGTATAGCTCTATCCAGATCTAACTCATTGGCATAACAGTCCAAATAATGTAGATCTACGCTATCTTCAAGCACCTATCGGCGGTCCCTGATAAAAAAATCCCTTTAGATCCTTTGAACATCAAAGGATCCAAAGGGATCATATCTTTAGATCATCAAGTCATATCGGGGCTATAAGCCCAACAGATTAATCTTAAATCTCTGGCACTAGTTTGGATTGATATTTGCAATAGCCAACTCGTCAATTTCTAGAGGTTGCTCTAGAGCTTCCTTGGTTACCTGATTTCGCGCCAACAGCCAGTAAGAGATACCGCCTACAAAAAATCCTACGAACACCGAGATATCCGCACCGTTGGTCGCGTTCGAAAAGATCGAGACGTAATGGGGGTAAACGTCAATTGTCAACATAGCTCCCGCCATACCCAATACCTGGGCGATGATACCCACCCAGTGAACACCACCATTACGGTAATAGATGCCTCCCTTTGATCGCTGCAGATCCAAAGCGGAATAACGGCGCTTTCGAAGCAGCCAATCAACCAGATAGACAGCAGTCCAAGGGGCAACCCAAACGATTATAAAGAGGATAAACTCCTGCAATAGGGTATTAAAGGAGGAAGAAAAGATAGCATAAGCCGTCAGCGAAGTACAGATTATAGTATCTAAGATAACAGCCTGCCAACGAGAGATCTTCAACCCCAACGCCTGCAAGGTAACTCCAGAGGAGTAAAGGTCCAAGCTATTGATCGCGAACAACTGAATGATGGAGACGATCAAATACGGCCATATAAACCAAGGAGTGAACTTCTCAGCAATACCGGTGATGCTCCCCGATGCGCTGCCAACATAAGTAGCGACGGCCGCGCCAAGAATCATAAGTGCAACCGATGGAATGTAAGTTCCAAGAAAGACCCAGCCGACTGTCTTTTTGTGCGAGCTCTCGCGAGGCAAATAACGAGAGAAATCGTTACCATTTTCAGTCCAACCCAAGCCAGATGCGGCAAGGATAAAGGCAAGTCCTTCGGTCATAGTCTGCCAGTTAGCGCCATGTGCCACCGAGTGAAGATTGACTTTGCCAAGTCCTAAGATCGCAAATACGATAAACAATAGGACAAAGGGCAAAAACAGCATCTTCATCGCCTTCAAAATGGCCTGGTGGCCAAAGAGCGGCAGAAGCAACTGAATCGCAGCAGCTACCAGCAAGATAGCAACTTTAACTCCAGTCGATGTATGAATTCCGGCCTTCGACAAGAGGGCAATGCCCGCTATTACGATCAGAGCCAGCCCTTCTGTCTCAAAGCCAACTTGCGTCAGCCAGTTGAAGAAGGCTATTAACTTAGAACCGTTTTGTCCAAAGCTTGCCCGATTGATCGTAAAGGTCGTCGTCCCGGCTTCGGGTCCTTGAAGAGAGGTAAGTCCCAAAAGAAAGTAAGAGAGGTTGCCAACCAGAATGATTATTACAGATTGAGCGAACGACAGGCCAAAGCTCATCAAGACAGCGCCATAGACCAATATCTCTACATTGAATATCGCGCCTCCCCACATCCAAAAGAGGTTTACCGGCTTAGCCCAGCGCTCACGGGCAGGTATATAGTCAATACCGCGCCGCTCAATACCAACGGGACCAGACTCCGCGATAGGTATTTCAAAAGCTTCTTTTACCAATTAATTTTCTCCTAAACAGACTAATTATGGGGTGCATTCCTATGAAATATGTGACTTACATTCAAAGCTAGTTGTAGCCATGAGGCCTAGAGGTTACATCGCATCCTCACTCAATCTGCGTCGAAGTTCATTCCTAAGAGCGACCGTAATACGATCGGCTTTGGTATGGACTTCAAAGCGTAAATCCAGCGGGAAACCATCTGTCTTATACTGCTCATGAAGTAGTAGATCTTCTTGAAGAACACGCTCCTCGAAGGCGACCGCTTCATCCATCTCGGCTTGCGAACCATTCATATCATTTCGCCAGAGAATGCAAAACAGGCGAGAGACACCATCTCTTACCGGCGATATGAAAAATCCGATCATATTGACGCCATCTGCTTCCAAAAATGATATACGCAAGCTCAAGCTAAAAGGCGCCACATAGGTGTAGATCAGTTCACGTCGCTGAATCAACTCTCGCTCCCCCAAAGCAACGCCTGGATCTTCACGATTGGCAAATTGATGTGCATAACGCGCAGTAAAACCACCCAACTTGGAGATAATCTCATAATTGTCAACCAGCCTCGTCGCCTCGTCGCCAAAAGTTTGAGTGTGAACGAAGGGGAAATGCGCCATATCAAGAAAGTTGTCAGCCAAATAACCACAGTGCTGGCGGACATTCTTTGGAACCAGATACCCTGCCATAAAGGCACTATCTGTCGCCTCAGAGATCTCAATTATCGGTGCGTTAGGCTCCTTGGGGGCGAGAAAGATTATTCCATACCGGCAGATAACTCCATATGCGACCTCTAGACGGGCTGTGGGTGGAATATGAGCTTGATCTTGTATGGCTGGGATCTCTATGCATCTGCCGCTATCATCAAAGCGCCACCCATGATAGCCACAACTGATTATGCCATCACAAACAGTGCCCGTAGACAATGGCGCGCTTCGATGAGGGCACCTATCTCGATATGCCACCAGGGAACCATCAAACGTCTTGACGATCAGCCAATCGACATCCAGAAGTGTTGCCTTCACCCATCCATCGGTGATTTCCGTCTCAAGAGCGACAGGGTGATAAAAATAGCCTAGCCGTGGATCATCGTTCTTCAAAACGTCGAGACTTTGCGACGTCACAGCATTCTCCCTGATGGTTCCATTAGCTTGACTATTCATCCATCACTATTTGGGTCTTTCACCCACAATTGAATACGATGAATCTAGTTGATACAAGAACTAGACCCGATCAGTTTTTCGATTACGGATATGTTACACAATTTTATCTCCTACGGCCCCGATACAACTTCTGTAGCGGTCACGCTACCTTTGAATTTGAAAGATCTCCATGATCTTTTCCCGATCACGTCCAGGATAAGGAGGCAACCCTGGCACACTAGGACGTGTCGCATTAAAGATTGGCCCTGGAGAGGGTTGAGACACTCCTCCAACTTCACTAAATGAGCCACGAAAACGGCTATGGGGGTGGTCAATCGCTTCACTAGGAGTGAAAACCCCAAAGGTGCAAGCATCTATGTCGCCCAAGAGCTCTTCAAAGTAGGACCGATTCTGACCAAGGAAGATCTCGCTAAAGGCACTTCGCATCGCCGGCCAAGTTGCCTTATCGTACTGCTTTGAGAAAAGTTCGTTCTCACTTTGTCCCAAACGATCAATCAAAGTCGCATAGAACTGAGGCTCCAAAGCTCCAACCCCCACATATCCTCCGTCCTTGCACCTATAGATTGAATAAAATGGCGCTCCGCCATCTAACAGGTTGCTATCGCGTTCATCGATCCAAGAGCCATTCGAGCGCATACCAAAGATCATCGATGCAAGCGTCGCCGCCCCTTCAAACATAGCGGTGTCAATCACCATGAATCGCTCCTCTAAAGCACGCCCAGCTAGAGCTGCAGCGATCGAAAACGCCATAAACATGCCACCGCCGCCAAAGTCACCAACGAGGTTTAGAGGGATCACAGGTTCGGCTTCAAACGGACCAATCATCGACAAGATACCGGCAAGGGAGATGTAGTTCATATCATGACCAGCACGTGCCGACAATGGTCCACTTTGGCCCCAACCAGTCATTCTGGCATATATCATCGTGGGATTTATCTTCTCGACATCCAATGGGCCAAGCTCTAGACGCTCCATCACTCCGGGTCTGTATCCCTCTAAGAGCACATCACTCTTGGCAATCAACTCCTCCAGGACTCCACGGGAGGCAGGGTCCTTTAGATTGAGGTCGATCGACAACTTAGAGCGGCCCATCACATCTGATAGGTATCGCTCTTGAAGTTCGCGGTCATCTTTTTTATCACCATCTATGGCTCGATCGACTCTAACGACTGTCGCCCCTAAGTCTGCTAAGAGCATCCCACAGAATGGACCAGGACCAATTCCGGCAAACTCCAGCACTCTAAAACCTAAAAGCGGCGCAGAGTTACTTATCATCGCCTGGCCACCGCTACCCGAGGCGATCAAAGCGTCATTAGGCACAGCGACATTAGATACATTCTGGCCGTCACCCTTTCCAACCATGGTATTTAGTCCTCTCTAATAAGCCTAATAAAATGTTACCGGGGTCAAAAGTCAATCTCTAGAGGCTCCTACCTTGGAGTAAATGGCTTGCCGGCGCCCCAGGGTTGATTCAACAGTATCAAAACGCTACCTCACGTTTGATTCAAAAGGTTACTAGTATCAAAGTTGCAATCGCCCTAATCTCAATTGTTCTAGACAATCTTGCCCTCGAAAGCGTTTCATCCTTTGGACTTTAGATCGAGGTCGTAGATGCAAAAGAAAAAGCGCGCACTCCCTTGGTGACGGCTAAAACTAACTACGACGAGAAGGCCACCCTAGGTCAAACCTAAATGGCGCCGTTTGAATTGCGGCTTTATCCTATGGTCCAAGTTTCACTCCCAATTGCGAGTGAAACGATTGGCCTATTACCTAAGGTGAAATTAGTCGATCGATGCAAGCAAAATATGATCTTGTTGTCGCCTTGGAGTGGCTCGGAATAGTTTTTAGGGCTATTGTCTTGATATAAAGATCCAATTGCTTGAACGAAAAGTCTATGAAGTCACGATTAGAGAAGCTAAATTCATTTTGGTCAACGTCCTTAGAGAGATGGGCGATTCCAGATTCCTTCACCAAGGCAAAGGGCCTTGAACCCTTCCGCTTGGATCCTTTGCTCTTCTATCCGGACTTCTCACGAGCACAAACACCAACAGTTCGCGAAGTCAGAGAGGCTCTCGAGCGACTTGACCCAAGCGACCGTAGCTTGCTTGACGTAGGGGCCGGAGCAGGTGGCATTTCACTCTTGCTGAACCAGACATTTTCCCATCTAACAGCTCTCGATGCGAGCCAAGAGATGCTTGCCCATCTGAAAATAGCCGCTGACACCCTTCAGATACCGCACCAAAAACTCACGACCTTGACGAGCAAGTGGCCGACTTCGCAACCAGTCAGTGCCGCTGTTGTGGTCTGTGCGAACGTCCTTTATAACATTGCATCGCCTGTAGAGTTCATATCAGCATTGGTCGACTCTTCTGCAGCTCAGGTGGTAATAGAAGTCACTGCTATGCATCCACACTTCAGCACGCGTGAAATCTGGACCAAATTTCATCACTATGAACGACCCATCGACCCCAACTACGAAATTATCGTCGAAATCGTTCGTGCATTGGGTTTCGAACCAAAGATCGACCGATGGGAGCGTCCTCGTGGAGACTTTCGCGATCCGACAGAGCTAAGTAGGATAGCTGCTCGAGCATGTATAACCAAGGATCACTACGAGGAGCTTTCTCACTTTCTGAGCCTAAACCCGCCAGCGCCTACTGCTGTGGTATCTATCAGCTTTAAGAGTCACCGCTCATAGGAGCACCATGGTCTCGTTCGAAGCGTGCAAACAATATCGCTTTATAGCGCTCGAACTCATTTCGAGTTATTAGACCTTTATCAAAAAGATCTCCCAACTTTGCTATCTCATCGAGTGCCGAAAAGAGAGCCGCTGGCGCTGCAGCACCTGTCCCTTTGGTGTTACGTGCCTCTCTGGCTCTATTAATAGCAGCCTTTAGCTTGGCCGGTTGTGGGATAAAGTGCAGGTTAATATCTGAATCCTCGCCAAGGGAGGCGACTCTCAGATTACCGACTCCGATCAATCTCTCAAAGAGAGGCGAATTGAGTGTTATCTCACCGATTCTCTCAAGTGGAACCTCCGAACTTCGGATCGTAAAAACTCCCGACGCCGTAATCAGCCTCCTTGGAGTAACTACGCACTCAATTCGCCTCCATTGAAGATATTTAAAGACAAAGTAGCAAACCGCTACAATCAAAAGACAGCCAAGCAAAAACTTAATCAGGATCGGCAGCCAAGGCAAGATAAATATCGAAGTGAAAAAGAGTACCGCCATGACAAAGGCCGACGCCACAGCGCGAAAGAGGTATAGAAAGTGCGGATTGGTCACATAAAGGACCTCTTCACCCGCATCGGTGAAGCGCTGTTCGGCTTTGTCTTCGAAATGATCTTGCACTGATAGGAAAGTGTAGCCTTTTGAGGGAACCCTTCGAGTTCGTTTTGATGCCAATATGATCAAAGTCAGATCATAAAATCACCAAAGATCGAATATTTGATGGTCAAATTGATAAATCCCCAGGATGGAACCGTGAAAGGCTTTGCTACCAATCGATGGTCCGAGTGAATTTTCCTACTTTCCTTCCAAATAATAAAGACCTTAAATTACTTAGGCGGCAAAAATTTCAGATGGGCTCTAAAGAGATCTTCGGGTAGGCTGGACATCTTGAAGTAGCGCAAATCTAAAAAATGCCCCAGCGGGTTCATTTGCGCACTAATTACAATTTATGACTAAATACGAAGTAGGAGAAAAGATATGGCAAACGTCGCTGTTCTCTTTGGAGGCATATCACCAGAGCACGACATCTCCATCCTGACAGGCCTCCAAGCGGAACGGGGTCTTTTGAACTCCATCCACAAGGTGTCTAGTATTTATTGGTCAAAAGGTGGGGACTTTTTTCTGCTTCCAAATGGCTGTGAGGCCTCCTCTTTCGCAAGCGGATTACCAGCAAAGGTAGAAAAACTTACAATTCACCTCGGGGATTCTCCTGGGTTCTATCAGGGCGGCAAGAGCTTCTCTAAGCCAAAAAAACTTGAGATTGACGTTGTTTTGAATGCCTTACATGGCGGACCCGGCGAAGATGGTAGCTTACAAGCCCTTCTAAATCTTGCGGGAATCAAATACAGCGGCCCGGGCGCCTTAGGTGCTAGTTTAGGAATGGACAAGCTCGCATTCGCTGGCCTATGCGCAAACTTGGGGATAGCCCACTTAGACCGGCACCTCCTGAGCCATACGACCCAACCACAAACAATCACCTTCGGTTCACCATTTATCCTAAAACCTAGGTACGGGGGCTCATCCATCGGAATTGACGTGGTTAGCGATCTCGAAACCGCTAAGGCTAGATTGCGAACTAATGTTCATCTAAAACTGGGTGCAGTAATCGAACCATTTAGAAGCGATCTTTTCGATCTACAAATTGCGGTAAAAACATTCCCTAAATTAGTTCTGTCGGCCATTGAACGACCGCTACGAGACAAGTCTGGCGGGGAATTTTTAACTTACAAGGACAAGTACGTAGGCGGCACAGGCATGGTGGAGGCTCCTCGTGAACTTCCAGCAAAACTATCGGATGTCATCAGGGAGTCAATCTACAACTACGCCAACCGCCTTGTAGATGCGGTGCCACTGAGAGGAATAACCCGAATTGACTTCCTCTCAAACGGAGTCGATGAACTCTATGTCAATGAGATAAATACCATACCTGGAAGTCTCTCTAAGTATCTATTCATAGAACCTATGATTCCATTTGAAAATCTACTCCTAGACCTAATTGCTGAAGCAACCGAAGTTAGCACCTTCGCACCTACCACCGCAGGAGCTGATGGATCGGCGCTCTCATCCGCTGGCACTATCGCATCTAAATTAGGATAGATTTCACTGCTGGTTGATTTGCCACGTTGCCTTTTGAAATAAGAGATGAACGATACGGCCCCCATCGTTTCAAAGTGGCCGTATCATTCATCTCAATAGATTTACTACCACGCTCACTTAGCGTCTTAGTAATATTGGACATGACAAAGTCGCCAAAATCCTTTAGTGACTTTGGCGCCTGTTCTAGGCACCAAAGGAGTTCTCCACAACCCTGCGGAAAGACGAAAGTGACTTTCTAATCCAATAAAGGGAGGTTTATCCATAATAAATCTCGAAAAACGAGACATCTAGTATCGAATTTCAGATACGTTGATGGTGGTAGCAAGCTCCACTTATGCGTGGTCGCAAGTTGTGGAATAGTCAGTTGTATAGATGACTTGTTGAACACCTCTGGCCGCGAGGTGGTCGAAGTCGAAGAAAGTCACGCTATCGAGATAGATAGCGACCGCCTCAACCCTAAAGCCACCCAGTGAGTGAACCGCAACACCCCACGGAGATTTACTGGTCAGCCGACAGTAAGAGAAACAATGGTCAAGCTCTCTTTCGTGATGGCACGGGGCACACTTGGCTCGTAAGCCAGATGGTGCACATCTCTCCTTGGGCGCCGAAGGAGCCCTCAGAAGGCAGGGCGGGCACGTTATGGAATAGAATTTGGGTCCAGTAAAATAGCCTGTACCATTGTTCGGGCGTTCTATTATAGGCACTCATAGATCTGTGAAGGGGCGGCCAAAGACGCCATAGGCTGCGCCCAAGAAATACCATTGTTTACCTATAGCCGATAGGCATTTCAAGGCCTGTTTTTATCTAACCAAAGAGGCATTTAGGCGTCTGGGTATTTAGGCATAGTGGTCAGGCATAGTGGTCAGGCAAGTCATTCTCATACAAAACAACATCACCGGAGGTTGAGTTAGCTTTGATCCATTTGACCGCTGCATCTCTGGTGGGTTGATATGTGATTCGCACCTTAGAACGTCCCGATTGGACTTCGCCAAGTGCTCCTCGATGTAGAGCTCGTTTATTGGTTAGTCCCACGATAACCAAATCGGTCGCGACTGAGGCGATCTCTTCGCCGAAAAGTCGATTCTCATCGTACTGACGATCTCCTAGCTCTACCATTCCTGGGGTAACCACGATCAGCTTAGAACCGGCAAATAACATCGTTGCCGCCTGCGAAAGAGCCATTCGCGCACCAGAAGGATTTGAGTTGTAGGTATCGTCAACTACCGATGCCCCACTCTCAAGTTTGGCTATGTTCATACGGTTCTTGGCAGGCTCTAGAGATGTAAGAGCGCTCCCAATTGCAGCTTCAGTGACTCCAAGCTCTAAAGCCATAGCCACCGCGACTGCCAAATTGGTCTTGGCAACGGGTGTCATAGTCGAACCTATGCGCCTTTGATCGTGGTAGACGACGTTACGACCGTCGTCATCTGTCAATACTGCGACACTGCGTGCAAGTTCCACGCCAGAAACACGCCAGATCTTCTTGCCTTGACGCTCAAGCTCGCTCGCCAAAACCATCAAGCGGGGGTCATCGACATTCAACACCACGACCTCTGCATACTTGGCTATCTCTGTCTTTGCCTTGAGTATGTTCTCCTCAGAGCCAAAACGCTCAAGATGAACAGGGCCAATGGCAGTAATCGCGACCACAGTTGGGCGCACCCATTCAACAAGAGCGGCAATCTCACCAGGCCCAAAAGTGCCCATTTCAGCTATAAAGAGGTCAGTACCTGGAAGGAGATTCTCATTAACTGTACGAGCCAATCCAGCTCGGTTGTTGTAGCTAGCAGGAGAAGCCAGAGTTGATATCGACTCCCGACACAATTGAGCCAAATAGACCTTGGTCGAAGTCTTTCCGAAGGAGCCAGTGATTGCAACCCTCTTGGGATTGATCGAATTAAGTTTCGAAGTTGCCGACGCTACAAAAGGGGCTATCGAACGCTCCTCTAGAGGGGCGGTAATCCAGGTACCTAACTCTACTACCAAAGATGCAATTGCCATCTCAACAGCACCAACTGAAGATGCCAAACCAAAAAAGTAAGAGGCAACCGATATGACGAAATTTATAGCGAGAGTCACGCCAAAGAGCAATCGCGCACGACGGGTCCACTTTAAAGGCGAAGTTCGACCTTTGATACCCAGTCCCAAAGGCAAAACCAATGTCAAGATGCCGACCGAAATGAAACAAAAGACCGACGAAGAGACAACTGCCGGTCTTGATGTGGTTGCAAAGAGCAAAAGTATCATGACAAACGAAAGAGAGAAATTCCAAGCGTTGTCGCGAGCAAAGTACCACCGAAGCATGAATCGAAAGACATATCCTGGCACATAGTGCTCGCGTTGAGCCACACGTATCCATCGAATTGCCGATACTCCAGAGATAGCAAATGCCACCACGAGGAAGATCGGCGAAGTTGCGACATTAATTTGCGACAGAATCATATTTGGCCCTCGCCGATTCCTTTCAAAGGGTTCCTAAGCGATTATTGCTTATTTCGTCAATCGTTTTCGAGAGGCTAGAGCGATCACTAAAGATGGCAAAATGGTCACCATCAGCTATCACATCCAACTTTCCACGCGGCAAGATCTCAAGCGCCCTCCGTGCCATATCTATTGGGGCAGCACTATCTAGGGCGCCCCAGATCAAAAATGTATCCACTTCGATCATACTTAGAGCATCGGAGTAGTCTTCATTGACCGACTTGACAAGGATATCTCGGATCACTCCTTGAGCATTTCGATAGTCCAACGAGCCGTGTTTTGACTTGATCTTATCCAGCCGAGGCGCTCCAATTATCCCCTTCGATGCTAGGAATTTGGCGATCGATAGAGAAAGAGGCACAGAGCGAGACGAGCCACCTCGAAAGAGAGGAACTCCAGATACAACCAGCGACCCAAGCCACTTCGGACGAGCGGCCCCGATTCGAATCGCGATCCGGCCACCAAAAGAATGGCCCACTAAGATAACCCTGGAATCCTCTCCAAAGGCGTCATCGCCACTAAGGAGTTCACAGATCGCGCGATCTATAGCACTCGCATAATATTGTGTTCCCACCGGCTCGTCCGGAGGGGCAGATTCGCCAAAACCTGGTAGATCAAAACGAACTAACCTGAAACGATTCATGTCCAAAGTTGACACCAACTTCAAAAAATCATTTGAAGTTCTTGACCAACCATGAAGCGCTACAACAAGTTGAAGGCCATGGCCATCAATCTTTGCGAATATCTTTCCATCATCAAAAGCTCGGAGCAATTCTACGCTTTCATAAACCAATCAAAATACAAATCTCAGCGACCATCATCCAATTGGGCAAGACTAATTGAAAGTGAGCCCATTTGAATCTAGTCCGAAAGAGGCAACAAAGATCACCTCAGGGCCGTCCATGGGAAGACCTATAAAAGCGACTAAGCACCCATATAAGCCAACCCATCAAGTCTGGCGCTCGATAAGATACTGCACTGTATAAGATACTGCACTGTATAAGATACTGCACTATCAAATCTCAACTAATGACGTCCGTCAATAATGCGATGAACACCCTTGACGTCTCTGTCATATTCATCATCATCATCGTCGTCGTCATCTTCTTCATCTTCGTCATCATCATCGTCGTCCAGGGCACCGCTGGAATACAGTTCCCCTTCTTCGAGCAATTGTTCTTCCTCTGAGGCGGCCATGCACCAATCTGCATGCCCGCGCACCGAGTCACCATTACATTCAACACAACGAACGACAGGTTTGACAAAGGCTCGCTTGGCCATCCGTGCCTCTTCGTAACGCCTATGTCGTCCTTTTTTCACCTATTACTCCCCTTAATACTTCGAGCGAAGGAGCCAAACTTCCAGTCGCGGAAGGCGATGCACATCGCCGATAACTCAAAACCGCAACAATCCCAAATCCGCTACCTTCGCCGTCACCGACGGGTACAAGCTTGTCGTGACCATCTGTCTATTCAAGATGCCAATTTTACCCAAAACAGCCTAGTAGCGCATCGTTAACGGTGCTTGCAATACTTTGCATTCAAGATAACTTATTAACTATGAGTAACACTGAGTTTAGTCCCGAAGAGATGATTAAAAGATTCCAAGCCCGCGCTCGCGCCGTTAAAGCTCGAGGAATTCCCCCAGTAGAGGGACCCGAAAGACAGAGATTTATCCAACAAGCCAAAGACGACTATATGGACTTTGCTATGCTCGGTGACGCTAACGCGTCATTAGAGGACGGAATCCTAGTCTTTCGCATCGACCTTAGACCTAACTAATCACCAACTATGTTCATTGTCGACCTCAAAATCGACACTCAATCTACCATGAAACCTCTGGAGAAGAAATTTATCTTCCGCTCTGAGAATTTAATGTATTACTTCTCCAGAGTTCTCTACCATTTCAATTTCACCGTTCGCCCCAAGGGCTAGCGCTATCTCACCCTTCATCAGTCGGTCAACGTAATCACCAACAACCAACTTTCTCCACCCCTTGGACAACCTACCTTGAGGAACACTACCAAATAGCTCAATGATGTCGCTGCGACTCCCCAAAAGATTGGCGTCGATCTTGAGCTGCTTAGCTCTGCTCGTCAACCAAGTGTTCAAAAATACCGCAGCGCCACCGGGAAGCTCAATCGGATCTGGCATAGACATCTCCTCATCGGACAGTCCTTGTGCCTCTAGCGCCTTTGCAACTACAGAGATTATCTCGATATCCGCCCCATTTAATAAACTTCGAGAATCCACTCCTCGAAGGGCTTTGAGCTCGGAGACCCTTTTGGGTAAGTTTTGAGCGATGGTAGCAATTGCTAGGTCAGCCAAGATAAACCTAGGCGGGCGGTCCTCTTCGATAGCTCTTGTCTCTCTCCAGGCCGCTACCGCTATAGCTACTTGTTTACTTCTACCCTTTAGGCCCCGTATCTCCCGAATTTTTTGCCAGGCACGATTTGGCTCCATCATCCCCGAAAAGTCCTGTGAAATGTAGTCACCCAACTCCTCGACTAACCAATCCAAACGATCCAAATTTACAACAGCGTCCACTATGGCATCGCGCAAATCAACTAAATAAAGTACGTCTTGAGCCGCATATTTGAGCTGATTCTCCTCGAGTGGCCGAACTAACCAGTCACTCAAACGATCAGATTTATCCAACTCAATTCCTAAGAATTGTTCCACCAGTGATCCAAGCGAAGGCGTTGAATAACCAAGAAAACCGGATGCAATTTGCGTGTCGAAAAACTTATTTGGAACAGTTCCAACCTTACGATTTAAAATCTCCAAATCTTGATTAGCGGCATGGAAAACCGCCTCGGCATCGGATTCAAACACCTCTGCCAGTGGAGCCAAGTCTACTCGCAACGGATCGATTAAAAATACCTCGTCGTCAGCTGCAATTTGTACAAGCGCCAATTTGGCAAAGTAGCTTCGTTCTCTGTGAAACTCCGTATCGATAGCGACCAATTCAGCGCGCGAAAGGAACCTAACAGCCTCCTCCAGTGTTCTAACGTGTTCAATATAGCGATGTGCCACCTAATTCAAACCTTCCTAAGAAACCTAGCTTCTCACTTAGCGCTAGCAAAGGAGTTGTCTTTCCTTTGCTAACCTCCATAATTCATCTTTGTATCGGCCATGGATAATACATCGCACTCACTGTCAAAGAGCGCCATATTAGTGACCTCGCCAAAAAACACGAAATGACTCTCGAAAGTTACCTTCGATTGAATCTGTCCCTCAATCACTCCAACGCCATCTGGAACAAATGGATCCAAATTAGAGGTTAGAGAAAAAGTATTCCCCTCAATCTCCAAAAGATCTTCTGTAAAATTAACGACTTGGTCGCCTTTTACGTATCGCCTAATCAATGAACGTTGAGCGGTCTTTAATATTGAAAGCGCAAATGTCTTTGTATGGTCCAGATTTCGGGCCGTCTTCGAAGAGGCCTCTACCGAAAACATCAAAATCTTTGGAGAAGTCGCCACCTGACTAACCCATGAGGTCGTCATCAAATGAGGTGCTTTGTCGTAATTGGTTCCCAAAAGATACAGCCCGGTGGGCAAGGACCACAGAAGGCGCCTTTGGTCACGCAAATATGTCAACTCCTCTTGATCTCTCGAGGTCTCTTTCGATGGCTCACTTTGTTCCATCGGTGACTCAAATTTCAATGCGTATCCAATACCTCTGGTGCAACCTTAACTAAGTCGCAAAACTTTCCCTATTTGTCGAGCCTAATTGATAGTATCAACAAAGTGACCTGCACATTTTGCGATATCATCGAGGAACACTCGATGGGATATATCATCTACCAAGATTTAGAGACTACCGCCTTTCTGGATCGATCACCGGTCGTAAAAGGTCACGTCCTAGTAGTCCCAAATGCTCACATCTTAGAGATAACCAAGTGCGACCCACAAACCCTTGGTTCGTTGATGGTGGTAGTAAAAAAAGTTGCCCAATGTCAACGTGCAGCTCTAAAAGCAAGCGGCAATCTGATATTCAACAACAACGTTATTGGCCAGAGCGTTGCACATCTACACTTTCACGTAGTGCCAAGAAGCAACCACGATGGCTATCGGGCGTCGTCTAGTCCCTCGTTGAAGTACGAGTCGCAGCAGCAGATGCAATACTATCGCGAGATTCTAGGAGCCTCAATCTAACCTCAACTGCTTGATTAACTATTTGGCATCCACCAGAAGATAGTCTCGCTTTCCCTTTCGAAGTAGAACCGCTCCAATTCCGAGCAAATCATCCAGAGTAACGACTCTCTGATCATCTTCAATTCGACGATTATTGAGATAGAGTCCGCCCTGTTGAATCAATTTCCTTGCCTCTGATTTGGATGTCACCAATCCAGCACCAAGGATAAATTCGACGATATTAGCCGTCTGAATCAAGAGATCTCGAGCAATTACACTTCGAGGCGCACCTGCCAAGGCCATCGATAACGCCCTGTCATCCACCGAGTAGAGGTCGTCGCTAAAGAGAGCCTCGGAGGCATTGACAGCCATCGCTAGACCATCGCTTCCGTGGACCAATTCGGTCATAGAGCTAGCCAATGCCCGCTGAGCTTCGCGTTCTTCTGGTCGTTGGATGGAACTATCGATTAGGTCTTGAGTCTCATCACGGCTAAAAAAGGTAAAGAACTTTAGGAGTTGGCTCATCTCTTGATCTGGAGAACGAAGAAAGAACTGATAGAACTCATATTCAGAAGTGCGTTCTGGGTCTAAGTAGACACCTCCGTTTACGCTCTTTCCAAACTTTGTCCCATCGGCCTTCAGCAACAAAGGCGAAGTTATTCCATAGACGCTACGTTGCCGGGTCTTTCGAATCAGTTCAATTCCAGTGACCACGTTTCCCCACTGATCAGAGGCGCCCATTTGGAGATTACATCCATAGGTATCACTCAAATGAGCAAAGTCGGCAGCCTGCAAGAGCATATAGCTAAATTCAGTAAAGGAAAGGCCGCTATCGCGTTCGTCTAGACGAACTCGTACTGAATCTTTCATCATCATCTGATTTACAGTAATATGCTTGCCAACATCCCTGAGAAAGTTCAAGATGCTGTAGTTTGATAGCCAATCAGCGTTATTTAGGAGATGTGCCTTAGCCGATTTGGATTCAAAGTCTAAAAATTTGCCGAGTTGCACTCTAATCTTGGCCACATTGGACTCCAAGACATCTTGATCAAGCAAATTGCGCTCTTGGGAGCGCCCCGATGGATCGCCGACCATACCTGTGGCCCCACCAGCTAACGCGATAACTGAATTACCAGCCAGTTGAAGACGACGCAGATTCAGCAGTTGGATCAAGTTGCCAACGTGCAAAGAGTCCCCAGATGGATCAAAACCTATATAAGCTACCGCTTCGCCGTTATCAATTAGATCTATAACTTGGTCGTGACTTACTTGATAGATAAGACCACGCCATCTAAGATCTTCCGAAACCCTGAAATTTGAAGCGCTCATAGCAATCATCCTAGTGGCACTAGCGATGTGAATTTGTTCCTTGGAGGACCATCACTCACCTTGGATTGCATGGATCATCTATTTTTTGTTTGACGTTTCCATCTAAATCTATCCCTGGTCAATATCGTTGATATCGTCAATATGTAAAGAGCAAATCGATCGGAACTAAAACCTCCCAAAACCGCAGATAGCCAGCACTGCAGATAGCCAGCACTACCCTAGAACCTCCCACCTGGGGATCTTTCCTCGCCGACTCTGCCTCTTTGACTCTTCGTCGCCCATGTAGCTACCCACTCAATGGCCCCATAATTGATGAACCCCAAACCAAGGTGACGACAGCCGCTACTAAAGCGTTCCAAACAAGCAGAGATCTCTCAAAGTCTTGGTCACTATTTGGTGGCGATTTCTAATGGGTTTTGGCTCATCTTTGGTGATGAATGATAAATCAATCGATGGAGAACTCTTTTGCGATCGCCTCATTTATCTTTTTATGAGCCGCCAGATTTTCGTCTCGGTCGCTTTTGATCACCAGGAGCGAGGTCTTTCTGCTTCCTCTGACCTCCTCAATTGCGCTTTGAATTCGTGATGCATCTTTTGATGTTTCTACATCAATCCCAAACCCTCTAGCAATGCGGTCTAGGTCACTATTATGTGGAGTTCCAAAGAGTGTTTCAAACGACTTCTCATCGACGATATCTTTTTGTGAAAGAAACGAGAAGATGCCTCCACCATTGTTGTCAAGAACGACGATTAGAGCTGCTAAATCAAGACGGGAGAACTCCCTTAAAAATGAGACGTCGTATAGAAACGAGAGGTCACCCAAGATCAAAACCGCTATCGTATCGGGACAGAGCGCACTTAAATGGCTAGCACTTCCAGAAAAAGTCGCGATAATCCCATCGATCCCATTGGTGCCTCGGTTCTCCAGGATCACCGGAAAGCTATTCTCATTTGAGGCAAAATTCTCAAGGTCGCGAATTGGCATCGATGCTGATACAAACAAGAGGTCACTTGGGAGCAAATGTCGAACTACCTCACGAATCGAACGAGTCTCTACGCCAAGGTCCAAAGAGCCCTCGATAACCTTTTCAATTCGGCCATCAGCGTCCAAAAAGGCGTTGGTAAAGGCTTCGATATGTTTAGAGGGCTCTTCGATTGCTTGGCCAGAAAGTTGCGCTACCAATCGTTCAAGGTTGCCAACTATGAACCCCGAAGCCGTGCCCTCTGGATCCCATGCTCTACGCCCAGATCGAAAGACCTTGGTCAGTGGGCCATTGTCATTCGACGAGACCCTCGCTATAAATTGCGAAAGCACCTTAGAGGCAGATGGCATTCCAAAATATAGTATGACCTCTGGAGTCAAGGCCTCCGTTAGGGTTCCTTGTCGTAAAATTGAATCAAAGTGGGTAATGGCAAAACGAGAACGCCTCACGATTCCAGCACGAGGATCGACTAGCGTCGGCCAACCAAGTAGTTCAGAGATCGCGAATATAGCTTCTAATTGACGATCTTCTCCAACCACTATGAGACCACGTCTGACCGAGCATAGAGTGCGCGCGAACTCGTAAGTCTTGTCGTGCGAGGCGAGATCTATCTTTTCGTACCAAGGCTCCTCGTTTCCCCTACCCTGAAACTGCCCGTTTGGTTCGTATTGGGGTGAAATCAACGGCTCCCTAAACGAGACGTTCAAATGAAACGGTCCCCCAGGTCCAAATAGACCCTTGGCCTCTAGGACAGCCCTTGAGATCGATGATCGAATACTGCTCCAAGCTCCTTTAGCGCCAGCATCAATCAAGATCCTCCCCACCACGAAACCAGAATACAGCTCAGTCTGATTTATCGTCTGTGAAGATCCCGTTCCATAGAGCTCAAGCGGCCTATCGCTACTAAGTACGATCAGAGGTAGACCCGAGTAGTAAGCCTCGGTTATGGCGGGGCTCAACTCCACAGATGCCGTACCTGAGGTAGTCAAAATAGCAACGGGAGCATTAGAAGCCTTCGCTAGCCCGAGCGCGAAAAAGGATGAACTGCGTTCATCTAAAATGACTCGAGCAGAGATACCATGGTGAGCAAGGAACGCCAAAGCTAGCGGAGTAGATCTCGATCCAGGAGAGATGGCGACATAGCGAACTCCATTTCGATAGAGCTCATCCACTATTGTCATAGCCACGAACTGATTACCAACTGCCTCGTCGATTTCGAAAGTCAACTTACACCCAATTTACAAAACATCTTCCAACCAAGAACGAAGAAAGAGAACTTAACCGCCACTTCTTAGTCGCCAAAACCTCAAATTAGATTCAACCTTCTAAGATAAGGAAAAAGTTCCCTAAATTTATCCTTACATATCTAGGCTATCATCAATCACCAAGAATGACTTTAACGAAGGTCCCGGGAAATGGCTAAGATACTCTTCCACACAATAGCGCCAAGCGCGATTCCAACAAAGTTACAAGACGAAAACAAAATCGTGCTAATCCACGGTTTTACCCAAAATGCAAAAACCCTTACTCCCTTTGCGCGCCTCCTCGCAAAGCTAACAAATCGACCCCTGCACTTAGTCGATTTACCAGGCCACAATAGCCAAAACCCTCCAAACCTAAATCTCAGAGAGATCGCGGAGATGCTAGGCGACACCTTCGGCTCCGCGGTTTTCATCGGATACTCCCTAGGAGGTAGAATCGCCTACCACATAGCGATCCATCGACCCGAAGCCGCAGCCGGCCTCATAGCGATAGGGGCAAATCCGGGCTTGATCGATTCAAGTGCTCTCCAAAGTCGCAGAGAAAGCGATGAGAAGCTAGCACTATCACTATCGCAAATCACTAACGAAGCAGAGCTCAGGAAGTTCTTGATGAAATGGCTCTCTGCGCCAATCTTTGGAGGAATTCATCCAGATCAAGCTCAAATTGGATCACGCCTTGTGAATGAACCCATAAAGCTGGCACAGTCTTTAAAATCAACGGGTTTAGCCGGACAAAGCTACCTTCTTGAAGAACTAGCATCGCTAAAGGTGCCCTTTGCTTATCTTTATGGCCAAAACGACGCAAAATTCGGCCAAATCGGCCACCTCATGAAAGAGCGCCTCAGAGACAACCTAGATCTCATTGAGGTCGCCTCTAGCGGGCACTATCTCTTGGGCGAACGCCCATACGAATGCGCCATAGCCATATCCCAGTTTCTCACCGCATCCAACATATAAAGACAACTACCGCTGCGAGCTCTTTTCGTCATAGTCGAAGTCGTAATGGGTATAACAGTTGAGATAGACAAAGTCATAGGAATCCTGCAGGAGGGTCGATTATTTTCGTGCGCACCAAGCAGCCCTAAAGAAGTAATACAAGCAACCTTAAATAAACAAGTAACAATCAGAGCGCTCTGATTCCATTTCTACCACCAAAATCCCCCTCGGGCATAATGACCATCCTCTAAGTTTGTATAGGTCGGCCTAGCTTGCCAAGAATCAAACTTTCGATCTTGATTCACCGCGCCATCTCTATTGACGCCCCAATCCGATTCATCTCAAAGGTGTCGAAATCGAACTTCGGGAGTTGCCAGCAAGAAAATAACGCCCAAAGTGGAAATACCTTCGCGACTTTGGAATCAAAGCCGGCGCATAGGTAAACTCCGCCTTAACAGTAATCTAATTCTTAACAACCTAAACGCTAATAATGAAGTAAAACACATTGATCAACTGTTAGAATATGCATTCAGCTTTACAGTTGTACCAATCAATATGACCTGTAATAAACCGAAACAAAAAGCTTTTATGCTTTATTATTATGATTCTAAATTACTATAGTTAGAAGATTTTAAATCACCAATAGACTACATCATGCATATTCCTACTACAATAAAATATTTCCTTAACCACTCATATTCAAAAATTATCGACGTATAAATAAGGTACACAAAGTGAGCAGTCAATATTCAATTCAATCAAATAGCCTCATTGTATAGCGACATATGAATCCTATCCGAACAAAATCATAATTTCGACATTGCCAACTATTATCACAAAAAACTCCCGCTATATCATCGTAAATAAGGAAAGGCCAGGACTCGGTAATATCGTCTGTCATAAACCTTGCTAGAGTCCGATCCTTATCACAACCCGCAAACGATAGAGATCGCCAAAGGACAATCCACGACTACAACGACGGCTTGCGCAAGCTGAGAGTGCATAAAGAATCCAGGTTTTGGGATTCACTAAATATCAGGACTACCCACTAGATGTGATAGATCTGCAGATTTCCACCTTTTTAGCCGTGGCTAATTAACAATAATGATCTGAGAGATTTATCTTCATCTGATCAATTATTTCTTAGAAGACCAAGTCAGGATATTTCAAATTATCCTCCCCTTAGTCATATCTAATTTGAAATTTATCTGTGACTGTGTGGCTCGTATAATAGGTCAAACTTCGAACATCTCAAGCCATCATCTTGATGAGCTACCACCAAATCAGCAATCGTTAGATTCGGTTCCAAATAGATGAACCATCGCGAAAGATATGTCATTTGTCGAATCTCATCGGAACTGCAATTGCCATATTCCAAGATGGATATCTAGGATAAGCATTGAAATATACGGAATGGTACTTTTAGATCTATCTCATCGGAGCTGCAATTTCACGCGAGCGCGCCCATCAACAAAACCGATATAAACTAGAAATTAGTTCATATCGGTTTTGGCATCGACAAAAATCGCTCGAAAGCACAATCAAAATGAGGCATCTGTCTTGAGTTCACAGGATATTTCATCACAAGACGATTCTGTCCCACTATTAGCATATGGTCCCCAAAAAAAAGGTAGTGCTGGACCTGAGGGTCCATCGAGAATCCTACTAATTGAAGACGACATCGAATTGGCATCTTCGGTAAGTCAATTTTTATCTGAGAATAACTTTATCGTCGAAGTAAAGACAACTCTAGTTCAGGCCAAAGAGTCGCTATCGCGCTTTAGCTACGATGCTGTCATTCTTGATCTGATGCTTCCCGATGGAAGCGGGATTGAAATATGCCAGTACGTCAGAGAACATTACGACTGGACACCGATAATTATGGTGACGGCTCTTTCCACCCTCAATGATCGAATTTTAGGGTTTGATGCGGGCACCGATGACTACCTGGTAAAACCTTACTCGCTAGTGGAACTCGCAGCTAGGCTCAAAGCTCTATGCCGTAGAGGCTTAACTCTTCGTCCCCCAATGGTATATTTTGGCTCATTGACGTTAGATCCGCTCTCTCGTAGTCTGCGTCGCAACGGAATTGAAATCGCACTAACCCCCCGCGAGCTTCAGCTACTTGAAACCCTTATCCAAAGGGCTGGTTTTGTGGTCTCAAGAAAGAGTTTAATAAATTCGATATGGCACGAATCGACAGAGGTTGCTCCAAATATTGTCGATCAATATATGCGACGACTAAGAAAAAAGATCTGCGGAGTAAACAGTGACATCGAGATCGAGACCTTGCACGGCTTAGGCTATCGTCTCAAACTCATCACCTCTAAAAATGTCAATTAGATTGAGAATGGCGATAGTCTTCGCCATCGCCACGCTTATTTTAACGACGCTTGGCGGTTGGTACCTATACGTCAGCAACGCCAATACCATCAAATCAACGATCAAGGCAAATCTAAATGCACGCATTGCAATCTTGGAGTCACAAACCAGCCAATTTATCTTCCCCCAGACGGCTACCGCTCTCAAGGCGAAATTGAATAGCGATCCCGAATTTCTCCAGATCTACAACGCCAAATTCCAATTGCTCTATTCAACCATCGAAGCCGGAAGTTCAAGTCAACTCTCAAAAAGTCAATTGTCCAAGGTTGATGCATCGCCGACATATCTACTTCTAGGCCAAAGAAGCGACGGCAAAAGGTACCTCGCCCAGGCAATCCAATACGAAAGAACCAAACAGATCTTCCTCATCGGACTTGGAACCGATCAGCTAACAGATTCAGAGGGAACTATCTTCTCTAGAATCATCTTTGGGATACCCCTGCTCGTCCTATTGGCTGCCTTTGGGGGATTTTGGCTAGCTACCAGAGCTCTAAAGCCAGTTGAGCGTCTTCGATTGGAGGCGGAACGACTACGAAATGAGGGATCCACAAAGTCGCTAGCCATCCCAGCGACCAAAGACGAACTGTCCTCTCTGGCGATCACACTCAATCACTTTCTATCCGACGTAGGAGAGTCTATAGAGCGGCAGAAAGTCTTTGTTGCCTCTGCTAGTCACGAACTTCGAACGCCTCTGTCGAGAATAATGGCCGATCTGGAATTGGCTTTAACTCCTAATCGAGACCCCAAAGAGGTTACGAGGTTGATCGCTCACACATCTAATTCAATCATGAACTTGAATCTGCTCTGTAATAGCCTGTTGATGTTAGCCAATGGCGAACGACACGAGATAGAACTTCAAAAGCGACTGCTTCCAATTGGAGATGTCATCATTGAGAGCATTACCCCATATCAAAGTGCTGCCCTAGAAAAAGAGGTGCTGCTCGTTTTGGATCTAGATGAGCAAATTAGGGTTGAAGTCGATCCGGCCCACTTTGGACGAGTCATCGAAAATATGATGGAAAATGCTCTGCGTTTCGCACCTCATGACTCAGTCATCACCATCTCAAGTGCAATCACAAACGATCAAATATCAATCTCAATCAGCGACATGGGGCCTGGATTTCCACCGGAATTCATCTCTGAAGCATTCAAGCCATTCTCCCGCGCCGTTAGCAAAGATTACAACACCAGAGGAGTCAACACTGCAGGTCTGGGCCTTTCCATCGCCGAGATGATCGTAAAGCTACATAACGGATCTATAGTTGCAAGCAACCAACTCTCAGGTGGGGCCGTGCTGACAATATATCTTCCGTATGGCAACAAGAAAATGTGAAGATTTATTTGAATCCACAGAGCAAACTATCCCAAAAAATAGATAGCATTCCGCCCGGAAACAATACAGAACTCTCCTAATCTAGGCATTGACTGCATTTTCCCGTTTCGATTTCCTGCTGTGATTTCACAAAGAGGGCGTTGTCTTGAATCTATGAATCAAGGCCAGCAAAGTTCTAATGATCTGCTTAGCCAAGATCATTCTGATTATGAGGAAAGTGACAAAGCAAGCCCTGTAGTCTCGAACTACAAACAACCTCATTTGGTTGTCTTTTACTAAAGATTACAAAACCTATCGCCAATAGATTATACACAAGTTAAGCAATAGCCGATTCAAGGCAATCACGCTTCCAAAAGATGGTCCATGTTGCGGCGAACTCTTCGCTTCTATGCAGTTGGACAGGTGGGCGCTGTGGCTAAATGATTAGTTTCGCGACGAAAAGTTAAAACAGATGTAATGCCAACTACAAAGCTACCTAAGTAGGTATTGGCAAGCTGGCGGGGACTGTGGTGGGGCCTTAACTAGCGGAGTCCGTCGAATAGGATAACCAATCAGATAGAAGCCGAAGCGCCACTATTGAAACAGACTTAAAATACCAGCCACCACCAATGCCCCACCCGCGAATATTTCAAGCCTTCTCTCTGGTATCCGATCCAATACAACCGAGGCCCCTAAGGCAACCGACAATGCAAGAAGCAGCCCACTAACTGCACCAAGGCCGACCATAAGTGTCGAATTGAATCGAGCTGTCAAACTTATGGTGGCAAGTTGAGTGATGTCGCCAAATTCAGCGATAAAAACAATCAAAAAGGCCGCTACTAGTTGCGATTGGCCTCGCACCTTTTCTCTAACCCATGCGGTTGAAGTTGCATCCTCTTCTTTATTTCTGATCGCGCGATACAATACGACTCCGCCAAGAATAAAAAAGCATGCAGTCGAGACGTCGACAACTAGTGTGCGAGCCAACGTTCCCACCAATCGGCCAGCAACGATCGAAATTATTGTTTGTGAGATAAAGGCTAGACCTGCGCCTATAAATAGCTTGGTGCGCGAAAAAGATCGAGCAAGAATAATCGTCGAGATCATCGTCTTATCTGGAAGTTCTCCAACGAAGATCACTACCAGACTTGTGAGATAGATACCCAGATAAGACACAAAAACAGCCTAACCCTACTATTGAAGAGTTGTGACAATCGACCAAAACTTCGTTTGGATGCGATAGTTAATAATACATTGCAGGACTTTATGGCTTTAGCCGGCAATTAGGCTACCAGGACACAAAAATCTCATCGAAGAGGTTAGGCAGACCAGCAAAGATACCGTTCTAAGCGCTCAATAAGTTGACGTCGATCGAATGGTCTACAACTTTATAACGGGCCTTCCATAAGCACTCTCGAGAACTCGCGATAAAGAGCTGGCATCATTACACGAAAGTCTGCGACCACTGAAAAATCGCAATGGTCAAAGATCGGCGCTGAAGGATTGGGATTAATTCCAACTATCGTATCAGCTCCGACAACCCCTATCATATGGTTCAATTTACCCGAAATACCAATTGCCATATATAGATCAGGGCTAACAAAAGATCCCGTTATTCCGATCTGGCGGGTTCTGGGCATCAGGCCCTTGTCAGTTACGCGTCTACTCGCACCAATTGATGCCCCCAATAGGTCAATTACTGGATCCAAGCTAAGGTAGTCTCCACCTTCAACACCGGCACCAACGCCAATGATAATGGGGGCATTTTCCAAAACCCCGTAGTCATCAAGATGGCTACGTACGCCAAACACAATCGACGATAGCCCTTTACTCTCCACAACATGTCGTTTGGCTATCCGTCTTGGAGCGGTCCCCAAGGCCCTTAGAGCCGGACGCAATGTTGCAAGAGTTGTGGGTGACAGCGCTTCAATCAATGCGATTGTGGATCCACCAAAGGCGGGCTTATGGCCAATTATTCGGCCGTTTGTTACTTCAAGATCTATACAGTCACCGATCATCCCATACGAGCCGATAACACCCACCCGGGCTAAAGTTTCGGTAGTAGCAGTGGTCGAAAGGGCCAAAAGTGCGCGCGTTGGATGTTGGCTCATCCATTGACTCAGATACTGTGCGCATTCCAAGGGAGCGAAGCCGCCTTTTAACAAAAAGACTTCATCTGCGTTTATCTGGCTGATCTCTCTAGGAGTCACATTACCCACGACAAAGGCGACCAATGAAGCACCAAAGGAAGTCGCAACCTCACCCGCACGCGCAGTGAGCGCACGTGATTGCTCGACAAAACCACCGGGGATCAATACCGCCACGTAATCCTGAGACTGCTGCGTATCCAAATTCATATCATCGAAGGCAAAAGAAACTTCGTCCCAATCATCTTCACAAGAATCATCCTGGGAAGATTCGCTAACAAGAGAATTCTTAACGAGATCCGGTGACCCCGAACGAGCAACGATAGAGCGAAATGCGCCTCTTTCGTATAGTTCACTTGCGAGTTCCATGGAAATTTCATCGACAGATCCGATCAAGCGCTTCCGCATGCGAATTGAACTATGAACCTTGGTCCCCACTACCGCTGTCATTGACGATGGAACTTCTTTCTCAAAAAAGCCAAGTTCCTCAGCGCCAAGCACAGTCACCTTGAAGTGGCTAGTTGGATCGAACAACTCTTTTGGAACCTTGGTGGGTTCGCATAATCTTTCTGCAGCACTTATAACTACCGGCAAATCAACCGAGACCTCGCTATATCCCTCGTCGTCCTCTAGGTATGCAAATACCTGGTTGCCTCGAAGGGTTAGCTCCTTGGCAGACATTAAAAAAGGAAGCTTCAGATCTTGGGCAATCTGAGGGGGCACCTGGGAGGTATCTGAATCGATCGAGTTTCTCCCAGTAAGAACGATATCGAATGGACCGAACTTCTCTAGGGCCCGGCCAATGATCTTCGATGTCGCCAATGTATCACTGCCCCTGAAGGAAGGATCGGTTATATGGTAGCCCCAATTTGCCCCGGCTGAAAGCGCCTCAAGAAGCACTTCGAGTGCACTTGTAGGTCCAAAGGTAAAGACTAAACAGGTGCCACCATATTCTTCAACCATGCTTAGCCCTTTGGAGAGGGCTCGGCGGCAATATGGGTTCATCTCTGAAGCGATACCATCACGAAGAATACGACCGTCCTCACCCATAGCCAGTTCAGAAATTGCTGGGACTTGCTTTATCAAAACGGCTATCTTCATCTCGCTAAAAGATCTCCCTGTAATATTGGGTACACATCTTTGCCTGCACTTTCTGCCCAATTCTCCAACCGTCACGATTACCCGAGACAACTAGCCAATCTCCCAATCCCAGTAAGATAGAAAGATCTAGATCGACCATCCATGAAGGCGAAACAGGTCACAAAAGCACAAGTGATACCATTAGCCAAGATGGTATAGATCGCAGTTGAATGTCGGTGGATCAATGAGACAACTTCATCCAGCGATCTGGTGAACAACTTCATAAATTTAAATTTATTAATAGTCATGAGGAACCTGACAATTGGTCTATCCCGATCGCTATCTTGATAACCGAGAGTTAATCCCCTCCAAAATACCTACGTATTTATAGGTACTCTTTGTCTCATCAGTCATCGCTCAATCGCAGCTTCAGTGCTTGAGCTCCTATCCATAGAGATGCAATCTAAATAGGTCGATGGTTGCCCATCGCCTCCATCCAACATGGGTTGGTCGTGCTTTGCTTGGAGTCCTCCCCGAAGCGCCACATCTTTGCCTTGCATTTAGGGTAGAAACCTCGCCTCAGGGATCTTTCTCACTTTCGCGTAGTGAGTGAATCTGGTGATCTAGGGATCATCAATTTGAAGTTCATGACGACCATGTGAGCTACACCGTCAAACATTCAAGTTTGTGTAAAAGCCACCTGGTGAGCGAGAGTTTCAAAACTTTTTCATTCGAGACCCTCGCCCACCGATTGGCGCTAGCCATCGGATGTTAGCCAAGCCCTGTTAGTCAAAGGGCAATAGAGCCAACTCGACAGCAGATCTCGGCCTTAAATGCAACCTATGAAATCATGACCTTCAACGCGTCGTGTTGCGAAGCGTTCGCAAAGACGTCATAGGCCTCTAACATCTGATCGAACGAGAATTCATGGGTAATGAACTTATCGATCGGCAAGATGTGCTGGCTTACGAGCTTTAACAACATACCAAGGGTGTTCGTATTCACAAGGCCCATCGAAATATCAATATTCTTGATCCACAAATCTTGAAGCGCAAGCTCGACCGCCTTGCCATGCACACCAATATTAGCAACACTACCACCAGGGCGAACGATCTCCGTGGCCATGGTAAATGTGCCAGGAAGCCCAACGGCTTCGATGGCGACATCGACTCCCGCTCCATCGGTCAACGCTAAGACTTGTTCCTTCCAATCAGCATCGGTTGAGTTCACCGTCTCAGTCGCGCCGAACTCCAATGCACGCTTTAGGCGAGATTCATCTAGATCAATAGCGATAATCTTTGAGGGGCCGTAAAGACGAGCGGTCATAACCCCAGCTAATCCGACAGGTCCAGATCCGATCACAGCAATTACATCGCCAGGGCTCACATGGCCGTACTGAACTCCAATCTCAAATCCCGTTGGCAAAATATCCGACAATAAGATGCCCTCAGCTACCGATACGCCCTCTGGAAGTTTATAGAGCGAATTCTCAGCAAAGGGAACTCGAACATACTCGGCTTGAGTCCCGTCGATCATATACCCAAAGATCCAGCCAATCCCCGCGAGTCCCTCTGTATCAAGACAGTGGCTATAAAGACCCTGTCGACAGTTGGAGCACTTGCCGCAAGAGCTTACGCACGACAAAATTACTCGATCCCCAACGCTAAATCGCTCAACGTCAGTTCCTACCTCAACGATGTCACCAACTCCCTCGTGTCCAAGAATCCGACCAAGTTTAACTTCAGGGACGTCGCCCTTTAGAATATGAAGATCCGTACCACAAACAGTGGTGGCGACCATCTTTACAATTACATCGGTCGGCTGCAGAATTACAGGGTTTGGAACCGTGTCCCAGCTAACTTTGCCAGGACCTCTATAGATAAGTGCTTTCATGACTGCCTTCCTTTGGAGTCGATGGGTGACACCATTTATCCAGCTCTAGTTGCGTCTTAGCAACAACCAAAAGCGAATCGGCACCGAACGCTCCCTACATAACCCAACCATAATTCCGATGCATTGATTAGGGGCTAGCTTTGGTTTCTCTTGTGACAAAGGCCCCTATTCGAGATCTTTGTGCCTCTCGCATCCGGTTAACTGATCAATCTCTCAACCCTCATAGGGGTCAATAGAGTAGATTCCTATCTAATCAGTCCCGACCAAAGAGCCTATGGCCAACAGTCAAAATAGACACCAGCTCCAAAAGTCCCTAGTACTAAAGATAAAAGGTCCCGTTTGATCATTTAGACCATCGCGACCTTTTGGTTTTTTGATGTGGATCGATCCTAGGATTATCGTCACCAATGAACCTCTATTTCCACTGCGTTTGTGAGCATCGACATCTGGGATAAGACAAAAAAGAACGACACTTTAACCCATAGTCGCCAGATTTATAATTCACTAACCCTTAGGCCACTATGGTGAACTTAGCCATGCTTGGTAAAGAACAGTATTTGCAAATTTAAAAGGCCGAGCCAGAGACGATTAAGCAGTCAACGTGAGGATGCAACCCTTGGTAGATCCTTTCTCCGAGACGAATCAAACTAATCTCAACTATGGCCAAGCGAGATCGAAGCCACAACTTTAAGTTCTCGCTCCAGAGAGAGAATCTCGAGCGCGAGTTGTGCCAAGTCCAATTCTGACTGGACCTCGATACCAAGCCAAAAGTGACTTCATTGGAGGAACTTTTGGCCCATAGCTACAGTTGAATCCGAGGTCACAGCAAAGTCAGGTCATAAAAATCTGCTCCGCCTATAGTGAAACTAGCTAAAAGCCATAGATGCCTACCTGGTAACGAAATGGACGGCAAAATGACCCACGTTCACCTTCATCCCTTGTTTTGCCTCGATCAATGTCGGCTAATCCGTACCATTGGCTGTACTTAGATTACGCTTGATGCACAGTTTAAACAACTGATCCACAGGAAGAAGAACGAAGGAGATAACGCCTGCCATCCCGAAAGCCAGTGCGAAACCAGCAGGGGTTCTTCTCGGCGATACCACAATGGCCACGAAAACCATGACCACCACAAGCTTCAGAAACTGCCCTGACCGTATTTTATATAACAACTTTTACCCAGCTAACCAAGTCTCCGAATCTAGGTACATTGGCTCACCCGACGTATTCCGAAGAGCTTCACGCACGTAAGGCGCTACTTTTGATGGCCGTGGCGCAAACGTATTAGCTTGCATCCACGATCGAAGCCGCGTGCTGAACAAGTACAAACAAAACGCAAAAAGCTCTATGAATTTTCCTTAGAGTCGCTAACATGTAAAAATAACCCGATCCAAAAATCACATTAATTTTGGACCATTAAATGGGGACCCGCCAGTATGATGAGCAATTGCGGGGTAACCGTTATTCGCTCGTAATTATTTACCACAATGCTCTCAATGTGTCGCTCTATCATAAGCTTCTTCTCCGTTCTCAAATTGGGATGACATTTGCTCGTTGCCTAAAGTCACTTTTGTGGTGAACTCCACAAGCCATTTGATATCTCTAGCCAGAACCGCCTAGCACCAACAGCGATGAAAGCTCAAAGCATTGTGCCCCCGAGCCCTAGCCCTCAGAGTGGGTCTGTGTTTATTCGTGTGCTTAGTTCTCTAATGGATATGTTCTCTAATGGATATATTTTGCAATGGATAGGGCCAAGTCATAAAAAAAGCTGCTAACGGTTATACAAAAGCTAGTGCACAACCATGTAGATCGACTTGATGATAAAAGATTAATGAGATGACCCACGTCTATCTCTCTGCTTATCTTTCACCATTAGTGATGGTTAGTCTCTAGAGATGGCACCTTGTTGTCCGTTCAAGATAAAGGGCTGCTGATCTACTGGTTCCGCTAATGTTTAGGTAGTCCGTTATTCGAGAATCAATTTAATATCTCCGAGTGATAGCGTGTTTTCTTGCGATAGACGACTACCGCCCCTATCATGGTGACTATTCCTATCGCCGCCAATGGAAATGCAACAACGTTTAGCCCCTCGTGGCGAAAAGTATAAGCCACCGAGATCTCTACTAATCCGACGCTCAACCACAGTAAGTGGATCTCGCCGCGTGGGGATCCCCAGTAGTAATTAGACAAAAAGACTGAAACGAATATCGGCGAGACAATCATTCCAAGCGGATGGTGCAACCGAATATCATCAACGACACAAGCTACCAACACTAAAAGTATGATAACGGGAATAAAATCACGTAATTTAATTTTCGTAAGTCCCCTTTACGATTACCAACCGCTCCTGAGATCACAAAAAGTAATTCCTCTAAGCTACGGTAAGAACGGCGTATCATTACCGACCAAAGCAAAGATATAGGCCTCGACTGTCAGGTTTTCGTTGGCTGTAATTCTCGAATAGATCCTCTTCCATCGAGTCGGGAGCCATATCCATATTCTCCTATTGTTAGAATCACTAGAGCACCTATGGAGCTAGCTTCACGAACCTAAGTCACACAATTCGTAATCACTCGTTATTGAACCTTGCTTTCCTCACGAATGTACCAGAAGTTTACTACCAGGCGCCTCTTTTTATGAGATTTGTTTAGCCATAATCATCCCATAATAGGATTAGAAAGTCATTGCGGTCTTTGATGAAGGTTATGGCCCATTCGAGCTGGAGGTAGGGCTATCGAGATGATCAGCCAAATAAAGTCCTTACCTCCGTCCTTGAAGCTTCGTACGTAAAAACCTCTGGTGGTCCGACTCAAAACATTGAGAGCTCAGAGATCTCACAAGACAATCCACTAGCGCACAGCTAAGATAAGTGCATCTCTTTTGGCAGCACTCACCCATTACAAGGTCAACGAGATGCTGGTAATGAATCCTTTCTATTGCCGTCTAGCCCAGCGAATTAGACCGAACTTGGTCGTGCGTCATGAACGAAAGAGGTTGTAAATCCCCTACAAGGCGATAGAAATCGCAGTGCAATTTTGATGATAAGCGACGGACCTTCGCCCTCTGGAATCGCCTTTAGGGAGGAAATTGCCGCCACTATATCGATTAAAATACGGAACACTAGCCAGAGAGCGTTGTCCAAAACGGTACTAAAAAGTTAGAGAAAAGACTCTTTCAAGTGAGAGTTGAAAGACGAGTGAGAACTAACCGTCTTCATTGACTACACCAAGTGTCTCGAAAGAGATTTTACTGATACCAAAACCGGAGAATCACCAACGCTCAGGACAACTTATCAGACTAAGAGCCGTCACGCACCGTCTTGTAAGGGAAATTTAGGTTGAACTATCTGTGATCTTGGTCCCAACACAGTTGTATCTCACCCCCATAGCTTGGGTTAACACTTCAGGGTCAACATTCTTGTTAGACATAAGAGTCCAAAACAGTTGGAATCGCTACGTCAATACGTGGACGGCCTCTTCCTAGTGATAGGTGGAGTTGGCCTTTGGAGATACGCCAACCGTACCCCCTTAAGTACGATAGAGCTGAGAACGATAGAGGGCGGTAGTTCTTCTTGTGCCAAGGAGATCGAACTTTCATAGCTGTTTTGCTATTTGTCCTAAAGGTGGTTATTGCTTCATGCAGATCATGTGCGATTATTTCAGTGGTATGGGCGTGTAGTGGACGATCTTGGCGGTCTAGCGAGTTGAGAAACCTTTGGATGTCGTACTTATTCGCAGAGCGCTTGGCTTTTCACTCTCCTTGACACCTATTCGCATAACACTCTGAAATGCTCCAATGAGCCCTTTTAATTTCTTGTGGGGTGTGTTAATCTTCTCATGACATGCTTACACCCGAGGAACTCGCCACTATTGAAGCATTCATGGCGAAGACTGAAAACATCGACGAATATAAGCGGGCGCTGGCAGTTCTCACCCTTGAAGATGGGAGTCCCCTCAACAGGACAGGCCTCTCTGTCAAGCATGTACAGCGAATTCGACGGTCATTCCGCGGCGTTGGCACTGAGGCATTCAAGGACAAGCGCCATAACAACGCTCCGGTACTTCTCTCAAAGTCTCAAAGAGATGAAGTGGCAATCATGCTCACGACTACAACTCCCAATGACCACGGCTATAGCAGTTCCCCGTTTTGGTCAACACGGATCCTGGCTACAGTACTCAAGCGCAGATACGGTGTTCTCTATGCCTCTAGGACTAGCTATTACGTTCTGTTTCGGGAAAGTAAGTTCAGCTTCCATCTGCCGGGCAAACAGTACGAGAAGGCTGATCCACAAGCGGTAGCTGAATGGAAAGACGAGCAGCAAGAACGTCTGAAAGAGGCATTCTCTGATCCAGATACGGTGATTCTCTGTGAAGACGAGATGGTTCTCACTCAGGCGACAACTACTCAGAAAGTGTGGATACCGAAAGGAACCACACCAGCTGTAATTGAGACCAATGGAACCAGAAAGAACCGGAGCATCTATGGGTTTTTGAACCTCAAGACAGGCAAGGAGCATGCATTTGCAACAGAGCGCCAGACTATGCATGAAACAGCGGCCATACTGCTGGCGATCCGCAAGATCTACCCAAGAGAGAAGATTCTGCTTATATGGGATGGGGCAGGATGGCACAGAGGGAGCGTCGCTCAAGAGGCAATTAGGGAGCATCACATCGAAGCAGTCCATTTCCCTCCGTATTCTCCGCAACTCAATCCCCAGGAACACGTTTGGAAGCAAGGGCGCTCTGCTGTAACCCACAATCGCTTCATTCCCAAGATTGAACCAGTCACAAAGGAATTAGTCGACTATCTCAACACGACGACATTCCCATACTCTTTGCTTGATTTCAAGGAGCAAGTCAGAGTGTGAGCTCTATAGGGCCATGAACCCAATCGACGCCTTGGTTCCATGACAGTGCTGCGCTATGTCTTGATTATGGCATGAGTCGTGAACTAGGCGATCGGATTCGACTATCAAGAAGATGGCCACGATTGCTGTTGTGTACTGTGGGCTTTTACTAACCATTTCTACATCTGAAATATCATTATTTACTAGGTGCTATATTCCATTATATGATCGATGATTGGCGTAACCCAAGGCATGTGGTCTATATCAATTTCGTGCCCACATTGTACTGGTTCCTAAATATCGCCGTTATGTGATGACGAACAGAGTAAGTGACGAGATCAAGTCTGCGATTCTTGAGGTGTGTACTCGTTTTGATTCCATCTCCGATGCTTTTGAGACAGACGGTGATCATGCTCACCTGTCGATAACCAACTCAGCTAAAGTTGCTCTATCGAGACTGGTGATGTCCATGAAGACGCTATCGGCCATGAGAGCAAGCCAAAGAACTGGCCGGAAGCCCAAGATGCTTTGTGGGGAAATCACTTCTGGTCACCCTCATAGTCGATAGTGTCTTGTGGTGGGGCCCCATTAGAGAAAGTGAAGAAGTACGGTGAGAAAGTACATAGAAAACCAGAAACTCCCAAGGAGACAATTGCAAAAGTGGATTTTTACCCGTTTTGGATTTTAAGCTCCGCACTTAATGTCGAATAAGGCATAGTACCTGCATTCTGAGTCAAAAAATACCACCTGAAAGAGTTGATTTACGAATTGCGCAATTGTCCCCGTGCTCACTGCCCATGAGAACCATAAATTCACCGAAGAACCCATAACGCCAAGAGCCCTTTGGAACATTTATTGAAAAGACCCCGTCAAAATAGACCATATAGATGGGTAAAGGCGTCAGGTCAAACCCTTACTCGACAACTCAGAGGTTGCAAAGAAATTCTCGCTATGGAAACTGGATCTTCGTTCAACAATTTGATCTCAACAGATAGCTATTTGAGAGTAGCTATTTGAGAGCAGCTATTTGAGAGCAAGAGCAAGAGTAGCCAAGAGACCAAAGAGAATTTGAAGCCGACCCGTCTTACCCAAAACTGCAATGAGATCTCTTCCTTTGGCTCCATTTAGTACCGAATTAATAGGATCCCAAAGGGGAATCAAAAGTATCAAAAGTATCAAAAGATAGGGAAAGGTCCCAACGAGCAAAAGAGGAAGCAGTACTGCCATTACCATCAACCCGACGTAGAACTTTCGTGTTCTGGTGTCGCCCATCCGCACGGCCAAGGTCGCCTTGCCAGAAGCTTTGTCTGTTGGGATGTCGCGCAAGTTATTTATCACCAGCAGAGCAACTGCCAAAAACCCCGAAGCGCATCCCAAGACCACTGAAGTCAAATCAACCTTGGATACCTGCACGTAGTAGGTGCCCAGAACAGCAACCAGCCCGAAAAAGACAAAGACAAAGACCTCGCCCAAGCCAAGGTAGCCATAAGGATGTTTGCCACCGGTGTAGTACCACCCAGCCAAAATCGCCAAAGCCCCCACGATCAAAAGCCACCAAGCAGCTATCAGCGCCAAGACGCCGCCCGCAACACCTGCTACGCCAAAAAATACCATCGCTGCCAATAGAACTTGCTTTGGAGTTGCCTTCTTGCTCGCGACAAGACGCATTGGGCCAACCCTAACGTCATCAGTGCCCCGCTTACCGTCGGAATAGTCGTTTGCGTAGTTCGTCGCAATTTGAATCGCCAAAGAAACCACAAGAGCCAAAGCTGCTCTATCCCAAACAAAATGACTGCCACTTGCACCACTTGCAATGGCAACTGGTACCAGAGCAGCGGGTAGAGTCCTGGGACGAGCTCCTGCAACCCATTCCTTAGTAGTAGCCACTTAGCTAACCAACCTGACTTGTGAGTAATCGAAACTAGAAAAAGACACCAATAGCACCATAGCCCGAAGAAAAATTCTCACATTTGATAAATGTACAAAAACCCTGCAATCCACGATGAAAAGTTATGGTCTCCTTGGGAATTGATCAAAGTCCGGCTTTCGCTTCTCTTTAAAGGCGTCCCGTCCCTCTTGGGCTTCTTCGGTCATATAAAAGAGCAAAGTGGCGTCGCCGGCCAACTGTTGAACCCCGGCTAAACCATCGTCAGCTGCGTTGAATGAAGCTTTGAGCATTCTTAGAGCCAAAGGCGAAAGATCCAGCATCTCTCGACACCACTTGACAGTCTCCGCCTCTAGGTTCTCTAGAGGTACAACCGCATTTACAAGGCCCCAATCAAAAGCTGTCTGTGCGTCGTATTGACGACAGAGGAACCAAATCTCCTTGGCACGCTTTAGCCCGATCGTTCGAGCCAGCAATGAAGCGCCATAGCCACCGTCAAAGCTACCGACTCTTGGCCCAGTCTGGCCAAACTTAGCATTCTCAGCTGCAATCGAGAGGTCACATACCAGATGAAGGACGTGGCCACCACCAATGGCATAGCCTGCAACCATGGCAACGACGGGTTTAGGAAGTCTTCGAATCTGAACTTGAAGATCCAAGACGTTTAGCCGTCCGATACCCGCTTTTCCAAGCTCATCACTCCCGATATATCCATCCTCGCCCCGGATCCTCTGATCACCACCTGAACAAAAGGCCAGATCCCCTTCGCCAGTTAGAATTATCGCGCCAACGCTCGGATCGTTTCTTGCATCTTCGAAGGCCTTTGCCAGCTCCACCAATGTCTGAGGTCTAAATGCATTCCGAACCTCAGGGCGATTTATGGTGATCTTAGCGATCCCATCCAAATGTTCATACTTGATGTCTACGAAGTCGCCTGCGCTAACCCAGCCAAACAAAGATGAACCCACGATAACTACCCTTCAAATTCAACAACTGCCAACCCGGCAGCTATCAATAACGCTTTAGGGGCAACTCAGCATTCCGAGCCAGCCCATTTTGGCAACAACATAGCTACTTTATGACTTTGACTCAGGCCTTCTAAGACAAATCTGTTTTGATCCAACTCTAATTGATCCATCTCTTATTTGGAGCAAAGAGGCTTTGAATCGGCCGTCAAAAGCAACTTCTACTTATAACCTTAGTTTTTGTGGCACGTCTTATCACCTTTATAGAGTCGCAATCAAATGCTCTAGTCGATGAAATTCATAGATGCTGGGACAAAGGAGATGCAGTCTGCGTTCTAGATCCGAGGGCACCTGCTCCATTTCTTGATGAATTGATCTCTAAAATCGACCCGGATCAGGTCGTGCGGGCTGATGGATCGATTCAAAGGCGGGAAAGAATCCACGATTTAATCGAAAATTGTGCTTTGGTGGCTACAACCTCGGGAACCTCGGGCCATCCAAAAGCCGTTCAACATAGTCATTTGGCAATGGAAGCCTCAGCCCATGCCACTCTCAAGCGAATTGGAGCTCAAATAGGCGATGGCCTTTGGCTCAACGCTTTGCCTATTAGCCACATAGGTGGCTTCTCTACGATCACAAAAGCTCAATACTCACAGATGCCACTTCAAACATTTGAGAGATTTGAATACGATAGATTCACCGAGATTGCCAAGGCAAACAAGGTCTACATGTCTATCGTGCGAGCCAATCTCTCTCAAATCAATCCGGGCGACTTTGAATATCTAATTCTGGGAGCCGGAGTACCTCCTGAAAATGTACCCAGAAACGCCTCTGTTACCTATGGACTGACCGAGACCGGATCAGGATGCGTCTATGACGGAGTCCCCCTCGATGGCGTAGAGGTGAAGATCAAAGAGGACGGAGGAATATTAATAGCCGGCCCGATGCTCGCTAGTTGCTATCGAGACAGTAGTCCTCTAACCGACTCGGATGGATTTTTCCACAGTGGCGACGTAGGGGCAATGATAGATGGAAAACTGACGGTTTGGGGACGAGCGGCCGAGATGATTGTGACCGGAGGCGAAAAGGTTGTGCCATCTCTCCTTGAAGAACGAATTCGAACCCTCGATGCAGTGCTAGACGTTGCGGTTGTAGGCATAGACGACGAGGACTTTGGCCAAATCACGGTTGCCGCACTCATAACAAATGGACCGATCTCCCTATCACAAGTCAAAGATCATGTCCGAGAGGTACTCCCAAGGTATTACGCTCCACGCAAGATTGTAATTTTAGAAAGCCTCCCCAAGACAGCACTTGGCAAGATAAAGAAAAATCAGGTCAGGGAGATAGTCAGCGAAATTCTGGCGAATACCGATTAATTCACCTATTCCAGGAGACTCCACGCCCTTATCTTTGTATCTTTGACCACCTTTACAAAGTTACCCAAAGTTGCGACGCCTAGGGCCAGTGACCACAAGATACTCTTCATCCATAACCGACTGTCAACCATTTTCCGTTACGCTACTAACTAGCGTAACGGTGACTCGCTAGTTTCAATTGGATACTTTAGCGATCCAAATGTCGCCAATATAGGCAAAGACGCGATAGCAGATGAGACCTTCCTTCTCGAACGTCCATTTCGATATGATAAAGCTCAGGTAGTCGAAGCCGAAGAGGACTTGATAAAGGCTTCACCAAAGGCGACAGAGGATTTGATATCTCAGCGCCGAGCGTCTCCTGTCGCCCAAAGAGCTGCATCCTTTCTAAGGAACCCAAAAACCAACACTTACCAAAAGCCAATCAGATGTGATTTATCTGACTTTAATAAATGGGTTGACCCCGTGTGGGGAAGTGAAATTAAAGGATCTACAGATCCGCCAAAATATCTACCTCGAACTAAAAGTTTCCTCAGGAAGCCATCAAGTAATGGCTCTTTAATTTAACAAATCCGCCAAAACAAACCAACAGAACCTGACCACGTCATCATTAGAGGTCAGCCATATATAACGACCTAGGAATCCTCATTTTCACCTCAGTCGAAAGCACTTGGGTCGATTTGGCTTTTATGGTATGAAACCGTAGCGTAAAAACCAAAACAGATATAGAATGCGCGCGTACCATGGCAATCAAAAGAGAGTGCGACGAGAAAGAAAACCAAAACCACGATGGCCCAGAATCTAACAGGGGCAACCCCTAGAACGATAAATCACTCTACCAATGCGCGATGCTCGGTGTCTATTACCTTTCGAACCCATCTGGACCGGGAGCAATTTGTGGGTTTTGCACATAAGGCGAGAGTAATCGCGACATCCTTGGAGCAAACTCTCTAAAGGCAACACGAACACTTCTCAAAGAAAGGATTAGCAAGATCCCAAAATTACAATTCTGGATTATCAGCGTCCGCCTCTTCAAGATATTCACGATATCCCTAGGAGAGATGAAGACAGCTATGGCCAGTGCCACAAATCAACGTCTCCACCTCTCTATTTCACGTCACCTCCAATAGTTCCTTTCCGTAACCCAACGACCAAGGCGAAACCTCACACCAAGCACCACAGTCAATGTCAGGTCTCCAATAGCATGCAGCACCTAGAGGTATTGCACTATATTGAGGGTCCCATCCTGATCGATTGAGGGTCCCATCCTGGTAGGATCAACACGTCGGGGAAAGAAGCTAATTCTGTACGAGTGCTCCTCCATCAACTACCAGAGTTTCACCAGTGATCCAGCTGGCATAGCTACTCGCTAAAAATAACGCAGCACCTGCTATATCAGTGGGTTCACCGATTCGACGCAGCGGAAGACGCGATGCGACTGAATTCTCGTGATTTTCCCAAAGCGCCCTAGCAAAGTCGGTCCGAACGAGCCCTGGGGCGATGGCATTCACACGAACATTCGGACCAAGCTCATTCGCCAACTGCTTGGTAAGATGGATGACTCCGGCTTTGGAGATGTTGTAATATCCGATTGCTGGCTCGACGCCCATGCCACCGATCGAAGCAATATTGATGATATTGCCGGGAGTGGTCTTGTCCATCCAACACTTTCTATATGCCGCTTGACTGTACAAAAGTGGTGCTCGTAGGTTGACCTCTATGATTTTGTCCATGCGCTTTGCATCAATGTCGATCAAAGGACCAAAATAAGGGTTCGTAGCGGCATTGTTTACCACAACGTTTACATGGCCAAAATGCTCAACCGTCTCGCTGACCACTCGCTCTGGCTCATCAGGATCACTTGCATTTGAAGCGACGAAAGAGATGTTTGAGGCATCGATTCCGCTGGCTATCTCGGCAGCTGCCACTTCTAGGGCATCAGCTTTTCTCGATGTAATCATTACTCGAGCGCCAGCCTGGGCGAAGGCAGTGGCTATCGCCTTGCCAATTCCTCTAGAACCACCGGTAACAAGCACAACCGAATCATTAAAAGTTATTTCCATAGTTAAAAACAATGGCACAAACCAGAAGCCAGCGCTTGAACTTTATAAAGAAGTGACCCAATAGCTCCAAAAAATAGCCTCCTAAGCGGCAACCATCTACGAACTATCGCACAAGCTCAATTAGCATGTTAAGCAAACCTCCACCTCATGGATCCATACTTGGATCATTGACGTGAGAAAAAATATCTAGAAATTCTCAAGCACTATTGCCTAGACTGTGTTGGGCAATAGACACGGAGTCGCACAAGTGGTAAGTAATCGATTATCCAATTCACAAAGTGAATACCTTCTACAGCACGCAAATAACCCTGTCGATTGGTGGCCTTGGTCTCAAGAGGCCTTAGACAAAGCCAAGGAACTAGACCTGCCGGTCTTTCTATCCATTGGCTATTCAGCGTGTCATTGGTGTCATGTGATGGCCCATGAATCCTTTGAAGACCCCGAGATTGCTGGCATCCTCAATGAAAACTTCATCTCGATCAAGGTCGACAGAGAAGAACATCCCGATGTCGATGCCATCTACATGGAAGCAGTTCAATCCATGACCGGCCACGGTGGTTGGCCCATGTCTGTCTTTTTAATGCCAGATGGACTACCTTTTTATGGCGGTACCTACTTCCCGCCCAAAGAGGGCACCCAAATGCCGAGCTTTCGTCGAGTCCTTTTGGAGCTCTCTCGCCTCTACAAAGAGTCCCGGGGAGAAGTTGAATCCCAAGCGCAATCACTTCGAGCATCGATTGCAGCACGTTCTACCCTTCAAAATAACGGATCGATAGAGACCCTCGATACCGAGAAACTTACCCGCGACTTCTGCGACGCCCTCTATCGGATCTACGACGACCAATGGGGCGGAACAGCTAGAGCACCTAAGTTTATCCAACCACACCTCTGGCAAAGCGTTCTCGACATCGCACTGATGTCGAGAGAAGTTGATGTCTCCAAGGATCTCATGAACGCCCTGACCACGACCCTCGATGCGGTAATTGCAGGTGGGATCTACGACCATCTTGGCGGTGGCTTTGCGCGATACTCAACAGATGCATTTTGGATGGTGCCACACTTCGAAAAGATGCTCTATGATCAAGCCCTAAATAGCAGACTTTACCTGAGAGCCTATCTTGCAAGCAAAAATCAAAACTACCTAAGAACAACTGTAGAAACTTTAGACTTTGTAATCTTAGAGATGTCTCGCTCCGACGGCCTTTTTGCCTCCAGCTTCGATGCTGACAGCGATGGAGAAGAGGGAGCATTTTATATCTTCCGAATCGAAGAGGTACGCGAGACCCTAAGAGACAAAGCTGAAGAATTTATTTCCGCCTATGGCATAACGCACTCTGGGAACTTCGAGGGGCGCAACATCTTACATCGCCCAGATCGTGATGACCTTGCCACAACTCCACAAATTGACGAAGCACGTCAGCTTCTTCTAGCACTTCGAAATAGTCGAAATGCCCCTCGAAAAGATTCAAAAGCTGTCTTAGAGTGGAACGCGATGATGGTTGCCACCTTGGCGGAAGCTGGCTTTTACCTCAATAGGCCCGACTATCTAGAGAGAGCTAGAGCGGTCTTTCTGCACTTATTCGACTCCTGCAACCTAAGTGGCCAAGGATTACGGCTAGCGCCATCTGGCGAGAACTACTCAAAAGCTCCTGCTGTACTTGGCGACTATGCCCAAATGCTAAATGCCGCTCTAGCGCTAGTCCAATTTGGTGGTGACTTTGCGATCATTGAATATGCCGAAACGATCTTCAATAAGATGACCCAGGAATTTTTCGACCCTGAATCTGGAAACTTCAACACAACCGCGCGTTCCTCTACGCAGTTGATCGCACAGTCCAACGACATCTTCGATTCAGCCTATGAATCTGCTACATCCACCATTATCTCTAGCTTAATTTCCCTTAGCGAACTCCTTGGTGACGAAGAACCAATGACCCTAGCAATGGGGTTGGTCGAAAACTTAGCGGAGATGACCACCAAACACCCAAGTGCCTTTCCTGTGGTAGTTAGGGAGTTGGCCAAGCTGGGCGCAGGAATTGGTCAACTAGTTGTAGTGGGTACACAAGATGAGCTCCTTGCGTCAGTGAGAAGTCAGTACATACCAAACCTATACATCACATATGGCTCGGGCGGAATTGGTCCACTTTGGGAGGGCAAAGTTGATTCTTATGCCTATCTCTGCAAAGACTTTACCTGCTCAGCTCCGACTAACGATCCAAAATCTCTAGCCGAGCAATTGCATGCGATGCGCGAAGGACAATCAGCCTGAGCAGATTAGCCATTTGGCATGGATCAAGTTCTACCTTGAGCGAATCCCGCCAACGAGAACAGCCGACCAATCTATTGAAAATTTCCGTTTGAGGTGAGAAATAATGCCCGCTAAGCACCAAATACAAGTAAATACCATCGACTTTGTGCACCTTGGTCGACTCGGATCTGAGGTCTTTGGATTAAACCTTAAAAGTGGATTCATAAACCGAATCGAACTCGATGAAAATGAGGTGCCATTGGGCCTCCATACCTATCAGACCTATCGACTAGATGGCATTCAAAGAGATCGCCCACCAGATGCTTCCCGCCCTGATGTAATCTTCGGGGGAACCTACAAATTAGCGCCTATCGCAACTAGTCCCAAAAAAATTACCACATCGATTGAGCGAAATCTCCTGGCCCAGGGGATGAAGATTTTGGGTGGCTTGGGACCTTCGATTGCCTATGCTCAACTGAGTGGCAACTTCGCATCAACCACGATAATACAAGTTGACAAGCATGTGGCCATGGAGAGAAATCAGAAATCTGGCCTCTTAGGTGTAACATTCCCATTCGGCCCCAGCGTCCACTTCTTCCCAGTTAGAGATCCGCGTGTGATTGCAACCTACCCCAATGAGTTGCCTCGCCTCGAAAACTCCAAAGAGATCGAATCGCACCTTGGATATCGACCACACTTCCTCCTGCTAGCACTAGCCCGGGTAAACAAAGGCTATTGCAAAAAGGTAGTAGTCTCGGTTTTACCAGAACCATAGCAGATCACTGGGTATACATAGTCACTGCGTGCAACTACCTCCTTCGAAGTAGGAGTTCGGGGCTCCGGCGCAAAAAGGATGAAGAGAGAGCCAAGAATGCCCAGCGAAAGAGGCCATAGCCATAGCGGCTAATTTATAAAATTTTAATGCACTATTTTAGAAATTAGATAAAGAGCCAATTATTAAAGAGCAATAGGAGCGACAATGAGCCAATCCAGTCCCTACTTCACAACTGCACTAGCAGACCTATCCACCCTAGATAAAGATATTGCTCAAAGAATCACCGAAGTAGAGGCTAAAAGTGGCTTCATTCCCAATGTCTTTTTAAAGCTCGCCCTACGACCCGATGAATTTAGAGCCTTTTTCGCCTATCACGATGCATTGATGTTGCGCGATTCGGGACTCTCCAAAAAAGAGCGAGAGATGATCGTGGTCGTCACCTCAGCGAAGAACAACTGTCTCTACTGTGTTATAGCTCATGGTGCTATTTTGCGGATCTACTCCAAAGACCCAACTATCTCCGATGCCGTGGCGATCAACCATCGCCTTGCACCACTAAGCCAAAGAGAGGTCGCCATCTGCGAATTTGCCCTCAAGGTTGCTGATAATGCAGATCAAATTACCACCGACGACTACGCGCTCTTGACCGAGATCGGTCTAAGCGACGATGACATCTGGGATATAGGTGCAATTACCGCATTCTTTGCTTTGTCGAATCGACTGGCAGGTTTTACCCAAATGAAGCCCAATGAAGCTTTTTATACAATGGGAAGATCATTCACAAAGAAAGACTAATCACTCTAAACGACCTCTAAAAGTCCCTTGGAACCTTGGAAAAATTACTCACGAAGGAACCTTTTCTGGGGCCAAGACGACGAGCGCATCTAAAACTATGGGATCCTTGTCTCGTTGGCGAAAGAGGACCGGATTTAAATCTATCTCAGAGATTCGCTTATTTGAGACCACTATCTTTGAGAGGGTCACCATCAATTGAGCCAATCCCTCAAAGTCGTAATCTCGAGCTAGAACCCCACTTCGGATAGCTTTACCAAATTCGGTCCTTTCAATCGCTGAGATCGCCCCTTGAAGTGTTATCGGAGCTAGGCGAATTTGAATATCACTAGAGGTCTCCGCCATGACTCCCCCGCTTCCCACCATGATCACACATCCATAGTCGCGGTCACGTCGAACCCCCAATATCACCTCAAGCCCCTCCGAGACCATAGGCTCAACCACGAAACCTCTGATCTCAGCACCAGAAACTCGTCTAGCCACCTTGCCCATCATCTCATAACAAGCGTGTTCGAGTTCTCGTTTGCTATTTATGGAGAGCATCACCCCTCCAACCTTTGCTTTGTGTGGCACTTGCGGGGAGTCAATCTTCAAGACAATCGGAAAGCCGATCTCTTGGGCAGCTTTAAGGGCCTCCTGCGGGGAGGTGGCTCGAATCGCCATCACAGTTGAGATCCCACAAGATCTAAAAAACGAGAGGCTAGCCACCTCAGGCACGACTTCGGCCCCAGCTTGGCTAGCGACCAATAAGTCAAAAAGTGCTTCAATATGAGGATCACCCTGCCATGCCAGCGATTCGATCGGACGAGCTAAAGTTTCACTTACCTCATAGAGCGAGCGAACCAGTTTTACCGCTTTGGCTGGATTAGTCAAAAACGGAACCTTAGCTTGCAAGAGAAGCTTCTCAAGCGGCGGGGTCGTCAAGCCCACTAAAAAATGGGGAGCTCCGCCCTGCGTCGACAGCGTAGAAATAGTCTCTAGCACTGGAGCTGCAATTGTTTCATCGAGAGCGGTGTGGCCGACGAAGGTGACGAATGCATCATAAAGATTGCTATCGGACAATTTTGTTAGAAACTGTCCACCCAGGGTTGGGTCATTTATGAACTGACCGGTAAAGTCAACTGGGTTGTCTAGTGCAGCATAGGGAACGAGCGCACTGAGATGGTCCTTGACCTCAGGAGAAGGTGACGGCAGAGCTAAATCGGCCTCACCAGCGGCATCTGCCATCAATATCCCAGCACCCCCAGACATAGTCAAAAGGCAGAGATTCTTACCCTTGGGATATGCACCCAGAGAGATACCCTGGATCAGATCGATCATCTCATCAAGGTCAGAAACGCGATAGCCACCATAGTGTTCGACGAAGGCACTAAAGACCTGATCGTCTCCAGCCATCGATCCAGTATGGCTTATTGCCGCCCTGGCGCCAGCTTCGGTGACGCCGGCCTTCATCAATACCACCGGCTTTTTCGCATCATGGGCCTTGATCAGGGCACTTCGAAGACGATCGCAGTCCTGCACGCCTTCGATGTATCCTCCAATTACGCTTATCTCATCGAGATCCGCCATATATTCGATAGCATCCGCCACCGAAACCTGGGCTTCATTTCCAGTTGCCACCCATAGGTTGATCCCAAGACCCCTGCGGCTTACCAGGGTCAAAAAATAGGAGCCAAAGGCACCGCTTTGACAGGCAAAGCCAATATTTCCGCCTTTGATGAGATCAAGATCGAGAGCCGCTGTGAAAGAGGCCATGGCTTTGGCTTTTTGGTTGATTACTCCCAAACAGTTAGGGCCGAGCATCGCCATTTGATTCGACTGACACAGTGAAGCTATTCGATCCTGAGCAATCCGTCCATCGGAACCAAGCTCCGAATAGCCCGAGGAAAAGACCACAAGGGAACGAGCCCCCGCCATCGCAGCGTCTTCTATAACGCTCTCTACATACCTAGAGCCAACTGCCACTACAACTAAGTCCACTGCCTCTGGAAGGTCAGAAAGGCGCGGATAGGATTTGCGCCCGAGAACTTCGTCATAATTAGGATTTATTGGATAGATAGGCCCCTCAAAGCCCGCCTTGATAGTCGCATTTAGAGGCCGACCTCCAATGCGTTTGGGGTCGTTAGAGGCACCTACGATCGCTATTGACCTTGGACTAAATAGGCCATCCAGAGCTGTACGATCCACTAAAACACTTCCTATTCTACAGAGATACTATTGCGACCAAAGGTATTGCGAAATAACATAGCTTTCGCCGATTAAAAAACCACCGGAAACGCAACGTAATCGGCTTTGACTCTCTCTTTCTGATCCTAAAAGTCACGCCCAATTGATATCCAACCGTGCAATTGTCGATAGAAGTCGGGGTAGATCAAAAAGAAAGCACATCCCGCTCCCCAAAAGGTATCTCAAAAACCAAAGTCAAAGCACCAAGGAGCGATCCCATCACAATTGGTCTTCCACGGGCGGAAAATCTCTATTCCAATCAATTAGCGAAGGCTCTTCTTATCCAAAGTTAAAAAGGTTCCAAGACCTCTCATCACCACCTTGGCTTTAGCCAAGAATCGAAGATATCACGCCGCCAATGGCGACATGCATGCCAAAGAAAGTCGCCATGCTAAAATAGCTGACAGAACTTTAAAGGTATCAACGCACCTGATAGGCGTATTGGCATTTTGATAAACCCTAATATACGTAAATATGATTGCTTCTTGTCCACACCCGGCAACCAATTGCCTGAGCAAAAAGACCACAGATAAGCACGAAGGTGAGTTTAAAAGATGGACAGTGAAGGCCTAATTACAGGCAATGGTAATCCGCCTAAAAAACCGGCTGCGACAAGGAGATCAACGACAATACCTGCGTCAATCCAAGCCTATGACCTTGCGAAACACAAGATCTTGGTTGGTACCTTCCCTGGAGGCGAATTAATCTCTGAAGGAGAGATTGCCGATCAACTTCAAATCTCAAGAACTCCTGTTCGTGAAGCCTTTCTGCGCCTTCAATCGGAGGGCCTTCTTCGTCTGTACCCCAAAAAAGGTGCGATGGTGGTTCCGGTCTCTAAGCAAGAAATTGAGATGGTCTTTGAAACCAGGCTTTTACTGGAGCGTTTCGCGGTAGAAAAAGTCTTCGATACCCACATGGCTGTCTTTGTAGCCGACGAAATTGACTCCCTCGTTCAACTTCAAATGAAGGCGTTAGAAGACAAAGATCCGATTGAATTTGCCGAATTGGATCGAACTATTCATACTTCAATTTTGAATGCGACAGCAAACTCTATTTTGGCAAATCTCTATTCATCGCTTCGCGATCGCCAGATTCGAATGTTCAATATTCTCCTCTATTTGAACCCTGTTCGAGTCGAGACGATAGTAAAAGAACACAAAGGCTTTGCCACTCTTTTGCGGCAAAACGATCGTGAGAATTTAATCATAGCCATCACCGACCATGCTAGATTGACACGCGACGCCCTTTTGGATGGAAACATCTAAGACAGTCAATATGGAATCAAGGCCCAAAAGTAAAGCCTTGGCGAAATCCCATCCCGGCCATATCTAATGCCAGACTTACCTGGTCCCCTTCAGTGCTACAAGCCAATCAGATAAACCCAAATTAAGGCCAAGCAGATTCGTTAATCACGGCCCTTAGCTATTACTCTGGGGGAAACCTAAAATATCTCTCTTTTCTTATACCGACACCGACGATCTCGCCATTTTGATAAGCGGTAATGCGCTCAGGTGGAATCCATCCTGAAATAGTATTTTCCCCATTGCTAAGGGTAACCAATCGACCACGGGTTGAAGGACGTGTCTCAACCACCTGATAATCTCCAAGAACCTTTAGCCCTACTTCGACAAGTACATCAATGGGAGCTAGCACAACATCACTCGAGTAGAAATAGGCCCGATCACCCAATGAACCATTTCCTTGTTGGTCGCGATCGATAATGATGTTATCAAATCCGGCTATCCCCGCTACAGCCCGATTGTAAGGAGAGTCGATAATCTTTGAGGGAGTCCCTTGCTGTAGAACCTCACCGTGACTCATAACCACGATGGAATCCGCCAGATAAAGTGCCTCATCCACATCATGGGTCACCATGATCAGATATGGGACCTTTGACTTGACGTGCTCGGCTAATAGCGACAAAAAAGAGCGCCTGAGTGCGAGGTCCAATGCGGAGAGGGGTTCATCCAAAATAAGCAGCTTGCCACCACTGCACATTGCCCTAGCGATCGCTGCTCGTTGGTACTGTCCGCCTGAGAGCTCCTTTGGCATACGCCCCCGTAGCTCCAAAATATCTAACCCCTCTAATACTTCAGAGATCTCCAGATCCGAACCTGAGGCATCAATGCAAAGGCGCAGATTTTGCTCGACAGTCATATGTGGCCATAGGCCAAGGCGCTGTGGTACATAACCAATAGAAGAGTGAAGGGCCCCACATAGAGGACCATCGATGGAGAGCTTCACACCATTTATGCGATGGTTAGCTAGAGAATGCAAGGTCAGGGTCTTTCCTGATCCACTTGGACCCAAGATTACGCTGCATCCTGGTTCGATAGTGAAATTAATGTCCAGCTCAAAACCGCCTACAGTTCCCTCGACCGATATAAAAGAAGCACCATCCACAAAGTCACCGCGTTCGACCTTTGAATTGGACTGATATCGCTTCTTAGCTTGGCTGCGAAAGTAGGAAAATCCACCCTCAATAACCCTGGTGGGCCATGCAATTCGAGATATCAAATAGGCAACGGTGCCGGAGATGACCAGAGTCACAAGAACCGGTGTGACCGTCGATGGTAGTCCAGCTCCCTCGAAGGAGACATAGGTGTAGATAGGGAGTGAAGTAGGGTTATAGGCAACCAAAAGGACTGCCCCGAATTCGCCAAATCCCCTTAGGTAACCAAGGACCAAAGAAGATCGAATCGCTGACCATACCATAGGCAGATAGATTGAGAGGAGGCGTCGATTCAACTTCATCTTCAGCGAATCTGCAACTACCATTACCTCCTCATCCAAAAGGGCGAATGCGCCGCGTGATCCCTCTATGACATATGGGACACTAGCAAATAGCTGGGCAATGGTGATGGCGATTAGCGTATTGGTGAGGCGTCCGTGAAAAACCTTGCCAATCGGAGAATTCGGACCAAAGACAATCAATAGCATTATGCCAGCAACCAGTGGTGGAACTCCTAGCGGCAAACGAAGAACAAATCCAAGAAATGCCGCGCCCTTACTAGTCGCTCGGGAGATGAAAAAACCAGTTGGAATTGCGATTATCATTCCGATGGTGATTGCGACCAGAGACGGAACTACTGAATTCACCACTGCACTAAAGAGAGACGACCACAGAATAGGCGCGGAATGATGTATCAAAAAGTAATATGCGAGTCCCAGGATTGGAAAAACAACAAAGGCGATACAGATAAGGGCCAAGACACCAAAAGATAGAGAGTTCCCCGTTCTATCTCTAGTGATAAACTCCGCGCGCAATCTACCTCCTGTGGCTACAAGCCCAATACCAACAATAAGACAATCTATTTGCAAAACGGGTTTTGACGAAGAAAAAGATACCTTCAAATTGAAAATCGGCTCCGACCTAGCCCACAGAGCCACATTTGGATGGTACTTACTTGGGATTATCCCAAGTAAGTACCATCGCAGCCCTCACAAGAACTCCCACCTTTTTTGATGGATAAGATCTGAACTTGAGATCTGCGCAGAAGTATCTTACAACGAAAGGCCCTTAGGTGCCTTTGCTAGACTCCCCGTAACAGTCGGAGATTCAGGGACAAGGCCAACCTCTTTTAGAAGCTTCTGGCCCTCGGGCGAATAAAGGAAGTTCACAAAAGCAACTGCTTGGGCCGAATCAGGTGCTCCTGTCAAAATGCTTATCGTAAAGTTGGCCCCAAGGTTTAGCCCCGTCGGCACCGTCGGGATCTTGGCAAATGCTGCCTCATTCGAATAGAAGAAGCCCACATCCAACTGACCAGAGGTGAGGCGACTCACAAGTGCCTCTTCAGGAAATACCTGAGCTGGATTCTCTGCTGCTCCCAAGATCGACGATGTCAAAGACGGATTGCCCAAGATGGCCGATTCCTTAGCAAATAACTCAAGAGTTAGTTTGCCCTTGGGGTCTATAGCTGGATCAGTTCGACCAATCTTGATACCTGGTTTAGCTAGCACCGTGTACCACTTTTGGCTCTTTAGCGCCGGAGCAAAAGATGAACTTGGATTGTATCCAATTACCAAGGGAGCAGTACCCAAAGCGGCATACCAGGTCTCAAGGTTTTTATTGGCAGCCCCCATAAGAGGATCGTTAGCGCTTCTGGCCGCTGAGATAAAGACGTCAAAGGAAGAAGTTCCGGACTTGATTTGATTTACCAACCCCGTTGAACCACCTGGCAACCCGGAAAAAGTTACGCCTGTAGCTTTTTGAAAGGCGGGGCCTATCTTTTGGACCATGGCTCCCACCAACGATCCCGCATAGGCAACCTTAACTGTTCCTCCAATAGAGGTCGTCGTCGGTGATGATGTGGTAGCCGGAGAAGAGGCCGCCGAAGAGGCAGCTCCATTTCCACACGCCGCCAAAACTGAACTTAGTGCCACCGCACTAAATACTACTTTTAATTTTCCATTCATTAAAAAAACGCTCCAAATTCGATCCGAGATAGGTGGTAAATAAGTCACTTGGACTTCAAGGTGTCAATAAATTTTCCAGAATTGGAGATAGATCAAGCCCAGCCTCTAGGCTGCTACGGCATAGCCTGGCACGCCGGATAATAGCTTCCGAAAGTCGCCGCCATGAATCTCCTCCAAAGCTCTTGAAACATCTAGGTCATCTAGCGAAGAGCTCGGAACGACCAACCAAGAGGTCTGTCGATCGAGGGTGATAAAGGATGCGCCACAAAGTCGCGCGACAGATTCGGCAACCAAAGAGGCGTCATAGATCCCAAAACGAACTGCATTGGTAGCAGAGATATGAGAGTCAAAGGATAATTCTGGATTGGGCGTTACCCCAAAACGATTAGCCAACTCATCGGTATATTCTCGAACTCCAGATCCTATCGACCGATATGCAAAATTGACAGTCGGACGAAAGATATCTTCAAGTCTCCTAAGGTGATTAGGATTACCGTCCTTAGTAACCATTACCAGATTCCAACTAGCAACCTCAAGGGTCAAATAACCCGGGAATGCTCCTAGTTGCGGATGGCGCCCAAAAGGTAGATGAATCAGACCAAAGTGAGAGTCACCTCCGCGAACTCGCGCCAAAGCCTCACTGTTTTGAACTGACCACCAAAGGCAACTGACAGGGATCCGATGGGACAAAAAATTAACTATCGCTCCAAGAATTGGATCACAACCGTCAAAGAAGAGCGCGCCACTCTCACTCGCTTGGTAGTCACCGGACTGGCTCAACCTGGCATTTGGAATCTGCCACGCGCTATCCAATACTCCTTTTGGCATAGCGCGAAACTTCTTGAGACCATTGATCTCGCCCCAGGCAGCTGGACCGTCAACAGGGTTCGTCTCTAGAGCTGGACTTCCGACACCAAAGACCTCCTCCACTGTCGAAGAAAGTATTCGGGCTATACCCAAAGCTAGACCAACTTTTGGATTCTCATCACCTCTTTCGATGTTGGACAACGTCTGACGAGTGACACCAAGGGTGGCCGCCATCTCGCGTTGGGATATCCCTAACTGCTTTCGCCTTGTCGCAATATCTAGCAATAAAATCCTCCAGAAGTTCGCTCTATCCCAATGCAGTGCCATTTAGGTAAAGTTTCCATTCCATAAATATTATCAAGGTAAAGCAAACTATACATGTCAATGGTGCAAGATTTAATCACCATGAAATAACTCATGTGAAAATCAGATTTCAAGGGATCAAAGCAGTCAAGAGATCACAAGCTCATAGCCACATCTTGAAAGATCACTCTCAGTCCAACTTTGGCGTTCGCAATGGCAACTACCACAAAAAAAGGCATCCATTACGAGATAGAAATCGGCAAGTTGCTGAATATCTAGGTGATATACGATACCAAAGAAAAGAACATTCCCTTGATCCAAGGATCGACTAAAGCAAATTCCCAGACCACCATGCGATCCACCGGCGGACCACTATGTTAGCAAACCGAGAAACGATCTGGTTTTTCCAAGTGGTGTTAGAGGCAATGGTCGCATTTACCTATTACAAAAAGTTAGCCAAGAGAAAATCGTCGACTCATCACGATAGCGAACCTAATAGGTCGATTCAACGAACAAAAATCAATCGCACTACCAGATAGGCAGAGCATTCAAATAGGCCTTTAACGTCTAGTGATTTGCGTCGCGGTCAAGAAACTCGAAAAAGTCCGCAGTTGCAAAGATTAAAGCAATGGCACATTCGATAGTCCTAACCCCAAAAAGATTCGGCTTCCGCATCTCCACTTCAAAGAAAAGCTTGGCTCCTTGTCATGGTAGTTCTATCGCCTTTAGATTGGGCTTTTTCATTGGTCACTCTTGGTTACGGCCCCGAAGAAGAAAATGGCTTATCTTTCCCCAGCAACTGGTGGGAAAACCTCCCAAACCGTTGAAATCGGTGCATTTCACTCAAATCTGTAGTCAAATCTCCGAAATTTATTACTAATAGTGAATTCATGCCGATATATGGTGCATAGCCCCGCGAAAAAGAAATAGGGACGGCATGAGAGCATTGAAAAAACCAATCCTAGGAGCAAGCCTTCTCCTTGGTGCTGCGTCGATAGTAAACCCGCCCTCGCTACCGCAAAATACCAACTACCTTAGCGCTGGCGAACAAATTAGCTCAATTACCCACGTAGCGTACCGGCCATCAAGCAATAGTTATTCAAATGCAGTGGTAGGAGTTGCCCCGACACCTGGTAGAAACGGGTACTGGGCAGTTGAGAGCAACGGAACTTTAAAAACTTACGGAAGCGCTCTTGGTTATGGATCCTTGGCTGGTACCAAGCTAAATCAACCAATCGTTGGAATCGCAGCTACTCCAGATGGAAAGGGATACTGGCTAGTGGCGGCAGATGGTGGAGTCTTTAGCTTTGGGGATGCTGGCTTTTATGGATCAACTGGAGCAATCAAGCTAAATCAACCAATCGTTGGAATGGCAGCTACTCCAGATGGAAAGGGATACTGGCTAGTGGCGGCAGATGGTGGAGTCTTTAGCTTTGGGGATGCTGGCTTTTATGGATCAACTGGAGCAATCAAGCTAAATCAACCAATCGTTGGAATGGCAGCTACTCCAGATGGAAAGGGATACTGGCTAGTGGCGGCAGATGGTGGGATATTTACCTTTGGAGATGCTGGCTTTTATGGATCAACTGGAGCAATCAAGCTAAATCAACCAATCGTTGGAATGGCAGCTACTCCAGATGGAAAGGGATACTGGCTAGTGGCGGCAGATGGTGGGATATTTACCTTTGGAGATGCTGGCTTTTATGGTACTGCCAGCGCTGGAAAAGCCTTAATTGCCAGCAAGGATGGGAAAGGGTACCTTATCTTAGACGACCAAGGTTCCCCAACCTCATTGGGCGACGCGAAAGTTATAGCTGGCGCTCCAGTTGTATTTGGCAGCCCAACAACGCCAACACCGACCACAAACCCCAGGTTATTGCTCCCACCCAAAAATCCTACAGGTAACATCGCGGCCTCTCCGAACTTTGCCACTACATGCTGGCAAAGCCCCAACTCTGGTGCCTGTCAAAATCTCGAGGTAGCTGCATTGGACAGCGCAAGGCTGAATTCCGAGGAACTCGCTCCTTTCACCTTACCTAGCAACTTTGCAACTTTGAACCCAGCCGAACAGACGCTCGTGATTATCGACATAGAGAGGGGCTCCCGAGGCCTTCCAATCTTTGTCGGCCTCGTCAACCAACTCAACGTTGATGCATCCCGAGGAGCCGCTATGGCAACTGATCCCAATTACGCAATGGAGACCATACCAGGAGTGACTGGCTACTATGGCTACGGATCAATTTGGGCCGAAGACTACAGCGCCCTAGCTGCTGACTACGACTGGATGTACAACGATGGACTAGGAAGCGGAAACCTAGATTGTACTGCGAATAATACCAGTGGCTGTTGGGGCCATCGTGATAATATTCTTCATTCCGCTCCCGGTTACCAACTCATCATGGGGGCCGGATACCAAGCCATGAACGGAATGGTCTCACTCGCTCAGATTTTTATCGCGATACCACAAAACGACGTGATACCAGCTAGCGACTATAGCTATACCTGGAGCCAAGCGGTTGCTGCCGGCGCCAGTTTCTAAATTATCTATCGATAAATTACCGATCGGCGAGATGAATTTAGATCCTAACAACCATGATGATAGATGACCCCGGTTATCCACAGATCCAATGAGCAGTCCAATCAACTACACTTTTGTCTGATTATTCAAGCAATATTGCCTACCGTACTCTGGGCCAATCGCTACTTCAAGATAGGTCAGGCGTAGCATCAACGATTTATCAGAGTTAACTCAATTCGTAAATGTGATCGTCGATCGGGCATAAACCGACATAAATTATCGATTGGTCAGAATCCCTACAAACTGATTAGCACAAGGGCTTCTTCAGATTCCAAGATGGCCGCTAATTCGAGTAACGCAGAACCATATGCCAGTAAAGTAATTGATGCTGCGATCGCGCCCAAGAACCAGTGGTGGAGCATTCATTTTGTCTACCACCTATATTTCTTGATAAGTCGGCTGACTATTCCTATTCTTTGGACCATCTCGCATAAATCTTTGAACACAGCACCAGTACTTTTAACCATCTCGCCGAAATCTTTGGACCAGACTTTCCTGATCCGTCAAGCCTATTTCCAAGGTCCCTTATTTAATGGCTAGATGGCTGGTTTTTTGATATTTATTGGCACATAGTCCTCCCGTTGTTGGATCAGAAAGTCATCTACGGCTTTTCTGAGGATTATGGACGACTCTAAGCCAGGAGTAGCACAAAGGGTAGCTGATTCCAATAAGTAGTTTCGAAGGCATATGCCACATAGATACGGCAGCGTTGATTGAGTCAGCAGTAAGCGGATCTCCAATAGAAAACCCTACTCCTATTTCTTTATTTGGAGTCTTAAACTGATTTGCGAAATCGTCAAATACAGTTCGGCTTATTCGAAGCCAGTTATTTAGGTAGGCACCGTTCTCCTGGATTGCTTGGGCGAGAGCCGCAAGTGTGGGAACGTTGAAAAATGCACAGGCTCCCCAAAGAAAATCTGCTTCAAAAGCATTCGGGTAATTCCCGCCTCCACCATAGTATTGCGCGAGGGTCTCGTCGCAGGCGGGTCGATTTATCCCATCGTACTAAAGCGAAACACTTCCTGATGTAGGATTTGAGCAACCACAAGCTAACTACTTATTTCAACCTCCAGAATGGTAAGTAATCAGCCGACGAACCTCAGTGTCGACCTCACCCTGGACAGTTATTTAAAAGTATTTGGTAAGGGCGGAGAAGTTGATGATTCAACAATGCAATTAGATAACGCATCGTCGGATCGATCCTAGGATGGATCTATGGACAACCATAAAGAAGATACCTTAGCAATATAGCTTCCCCCAAAGGCCACCAGAAGATTAATTTCCACGAGCTACAAAGCTCGGATACTCAAAGAGTACGATTCTCTAGACTCCGAAGGCAAAAGTCCCCTACTTAGATGGGAAGGGTTGCATAGCTCCCACATGTCGAGATGGTGCAAGCATTTGGGCTTGAAGGTCGATCTATCACTTGCCAAGCCACGGGGACCAAGGCCCAAATCTAATAACTCCAAGGCTAAAACGCTGGAGAAGGCAAATGAGCGCCTCTCCAAGGAGCTCAAGCGAACAAGGAGGGTGAGTGAGGTTCAGGAAAAACTATCGGCGCTCTTAGGGGAGCTCTCAATAACGAGCACAATGAAGTCCCAATAACAATTATCCCCTGCCTCTAATTTTTTATTAGAGAAAAAGAATAATACTCATAATTTAATTTACCTTGGCATTAATCTGCTGAAATGAGATAAATATCTGCTAAAGAGAAGCTACCAACCCCGAAACGCGTCTTCTCAAACATTTTCGGGGCAAGCAAATCATCTTTTAGGCAACCTGGCCCGTAAAATATCAGTCGTCAGTAGCTACGAACTTGGCCAATTCTTCAGCCATAATCCATCCAAATGCAATCAGCGAGTCATTCTTTTGAGACTCTAGTGGTGTAAAAAAATCTGCAAAATCTGCATAGACCGAAGATCGAACCGCTGGCTCATAACCGGAATAACCAGTAATCTCACCCGTTCCAGAAAAGATAAATGTGCGATCATCTACCCTATTTTCACTTCCATATCGCCGGGCTAGGCGTCGAGCCCAAGCTCGCTCCTCACCAGTCGGTTTATGACCTGGTTTTGGAACTATATCTTCGAGATCTTCGAAGATCTCAAAAGCTCCAACATCAAGAAGCTTTGATCCCATCAAAACATCTTCATCAGGAAAGGCTAACAGCGCCTTTTTGAATTGACCCTCTCTGACCCGATAGAGCGTCTCTCGTGCCTGAGGACCTCTCTCGACTACGAGAGCACCAATAATAATTGCAGGCGTTCCACCAATTCGCTCAAGAGTGTAAAATGAAAAACCCCTAAGTCGACCATCAACTTTGACCTCTGTAACTAAGACCCACTCTTCACGAGCCTTTGAGAGGTAACCAAAATCTAGGTTGACTTCACTGGATGCCACAAGTTCCGCCATTGCGTCAAGTTCGCCATCGCTTAAAAGTGAGCAATCACGAGTCGTTATCTCGACAGACATAAGCCCCACAGTCTCCTTGGATTAAGACCAGGAATCGAAACGTTCCCTTCTACAAGCCTAGTCCGAAATGCCAAATGTCACATCGTTAGGCGTCCATCCAATGGCTAAAGCCAGGGTCTTAGACCTCTCCAATGTGCCCAAGGAGCCCTTGAGCTGGGTAATCATTCTATGGCCGGGTTAATCTAAAGAACGATACTTTCGGAATTTAAAAACTCCCTGAGCTCGCCAATTAAGCTTCCGGAGTCGACCTTGACCCTAATCTCTCCACTTAGGTCATAGAGGAGACCTCCTGCCTGAAGTCGCACCATGGAATTCCCAGGATGGCGCTCCAGAGTCGCGCGAATGGCCCCAAGTAACTCTGACGTTACCTGGGATGCATCCAAGCGAATCGTCAGCGAATCATTAAATTCACTAGAACGATCTATCTCCTCGAAGGAAGAGGCGATAAATTTGGCTTCATCTTCCCTGAAATCCATCCGTCCCTTTACCAAAACAAGCTTGTCATCTTCGAGCATCGTTCCATAGTCAGCCATGACCCTTGCAAAGACAAAGACGTCCATAGAGCCGGTCAGATCCTCCAATGAAAAATTGCCCATTAGTGCACCCTGTTTTGTATACCTCTTTGAAAGGTTGGTGACAACACCGCCAATTACCATCATCTCATTCTCACGTGGGGTGCCCTTTAGATCCGAGAGTTCAGCAATGGTGTTATCAGTCTTGCTCTTTATGAACTTCTCATATCCACTGACTGGGTGGTCAGAAACGAACATGCCAAGCATCTCTTTTTCAAAGCTGAGGACATCTCCCTTCGTATCTTGAAGATCTGGCAGTACGATATCAAATCCAAGTGAAGGCTTGCCATCGTCAGATGGGGCATCAAAGAGGCTCATTATGCCGTCTAAATCTTCCTTACGCTTTCGGATGGCTCGTTCAATCACATTCTCATAGACGGCCATGAGGCTCTTTCTGGTGTGGCCAAAGGAATCAAAAGCGCCGGCTTTTATCAAAGATTCAATCAATCGCTTGTTTAGCACGCTGGGGTCAACCCTAGCGAAGAAGTTCTCTAGGTTCTCGTATGGCCCATTTACCTTCCTCTCTGCAACAATAAGTCCGACAACGTTTTCCCCAACGTTTCGAATTGCAGATAGACCAAAGCGAATCGACAGATTGTCGCCATCGATAACGGGCCAAAAGTCCGAACGAGACTCATTTATATCAGGTACCAAGATTGCAATGCCATGTTCTTTGGCATCGGCTAGGAGCATCCCTGTCTTATTTTTATCATCCATTACCGACGTTAAAATAGCTGACATGTATTGAGATGGAAAATGAGCCTTTAGATAGGCAGTTTGATATGCCACAAATCCATAGCCGAAAGAGTGAGACTTGTTGAAGGCGTAGTCTGCAAAGGGTTCGATAATGTCAAAAAGTGTATCTCCGAGGGCCCGGCCATACCCAGCAACGTCACACCCGTTGACAAACTTCTCTCGATGCGCAGCAATCAATTCTCGAACCTTTTTACCGCAGGCCTTTCTCAAGTCATCTGCTTCAGCTAGGGTGTAGCCGGCAAACTTCTGCGCCACCTTCATGACAGACTCCTGATAGATCATCAGTCCATAGGTGTCGCCCAAGATCTCCTCTAGATCCGGATGCTCATAGTTGATTGGCTTGCGACCATTTTTTCTATCCGCATAGTCGTTGTGCATATTAGCTGCCATCGGACCTGGACGATAGAGGGCGACGAGCGCTGCAATATCGTCAAAGGCCGTTGGCGCTAGGGACTTCATGAGGGCCCGCATCGGCTTACTTTCAAGTTGGAAGACTCCAATTGAATCCGCATCACGCAACATAGCTAAAGTCTTTTCGTCTGCCATCTCGATGTTATCGATATCGACTTCTTCACCAGTTGTCTCAGCTATCAATGCAAGGGCGCGCTCAATCACCGATAAGGTTCGAAGGCCCAAAAAGTCCATCTTCAAAAGGCCTAGATTTTCAACACCATGCATCTCGTATTGAGTCACCACTGGAGCCGAATCCGAACTCGATCCAGCATCTGGCTTGCGTTGAATCGGTAGATATTCAGTCAATGCCTCATGGGTAATTACAACCGCTGCGGCATGGATTCCATCTTGTCGTCGAAGTCCTTCCAAGCCCGATGCAACATCCACAATCGTCTTAGCATCTGGATCACTCGCGATTATTTCGCGTAATTCAGCAGCGATCCGATATCCATCCTTATAAGCCTCGGTCTCAGTCAAACAAGCCCAAAGTGGTGTATCTCGCCCCATAACCAATGGCGGCATTGCTCTTGCAATCTTGTCACCGAGGGCATATGGCATCGATAGAACTCGCGCAGCGTCCCGAACAGCGGCTCGCGCCTTGATTCGAGAAAATGTCACGATCTGGGCCACGTGGTCATAGCCATATCTCTCAGAGGCGTAACGTATCATATCCTGGCGATATCGTTCGTCGAAGTCCATGTCAATGTCAGGCATTTGAATTCGTCCTGGATTCAAAAAGCGTTCAAAGAGAAGGCCGTACCGAATTGGATCCAAATCAACGATACCCAAACAATATGCTACGCAACACCCCGCCGCTGATCCACGACCGGGACCCACACGTATCTTGCTTCTTTTAGCAAATTGGATCAAGTCCCAAACGACCAAGAAATAGGCGCTGAATCCCATCCTTGAGATGACATCGAGTTCGTAATCTATACGCTCAATAACGGCTTCGGAGAGCTCCTGTCCATAACGCCCTCGCGCCCCCTCATAACTTAGTTCGCGCAGATAGGCCGATGCAGATTCATCGTAGCGCTCCTTTTGATATTGAATCGGCACAGGAAATTCAGGCAGTTTGGGCTTTCCAAACTCGATCTCAACATTGGCCCTCTCTGCTATTAGCAATGTATTGTCACATGCCTCTGGAACTTCGCTAAATAGCTCACGCATCTCCTGTGAGGTCTTTATGAAGTGCTCCTCACCTTCAAAACGAAAGCGCTTCTCGTCAGAGAGTGCTTGACCCGTTTGAATACAAAGAAGAGCGTCGTGGGCACGGTGGTCTTCTCGATGGGTATAGTGGGCGTCATTTGTCGCTAAAAGTGGAAGCTCTAGCTTCTTGGCCAATTCAATTAAAAGTGGGTTGGTCTTCTTTTGAAGTGCGATTCCATGGTCCTGGAGCTCAACAAAAAGGTTCTCCGGTCCAAAGATATCCTTTAACTTCGAGGCGTGATCATAGGCACCTTTGATATCATCTCTCGCTAGTGCTTGTAGTACCAGACCACCCAAACAGCCAGTTGTTGCGATTACACCTTCATGGTATTTCTCTAAAAGTTCGTAATCAAGACGAGGCTTATAGTAGTAACCCTCCAGGAAGGCCGCCGAAGAGAGTTTGATAAGGTTTTTATATCCCTGGTTGTTCTCAGCCAACAAGATAATGTGATAATAAAGCTTCTCTTTAGCATCGCGCTCGTTAGATTCGTCTACCTTACCCCGACGAGGAGGTCGCTCAAACCTAGAACCCCCGGCCATATAAGCTTCAATGCCAATTATGGGGTTGATCCCTTTCTTGCGCGCCGTCTCGTAAAACGGAAGCACGCCAAACATGTTGCCGTGATCCGTAATTGCCATCGCTGGTTGGCCATCTAAAACCGCCTTTTTAACGGCATCTTCGATTCGCGCCGCACCATCGAGCATTGAATATTCGGTGTGATTATGCAAGTGTACAAACGAGTCCATTTTGGGCTACTCCATCCCTCTGAGTCAAGCACGTAGTAGAGGTCGCGACTTTTTCCTTAGCTACCACACTAACTTTCAAGACCTCGACAAAAATCACCTCTACGACATTTAGTCGATAGCAAAGTGCCAGAATCAACCATGATCATAGGTTCAACTGCGACAAGCACCCTTGGGATATGGACTTTTATCAAATCCGCCCTCTCAAAGATATGACAAGAAACCTATTTCCCAAAGGACTTCGCCTCGGAGATATAAACCGAAAAACACTTTGCCAAAGAATCGATCAAATTGATCAAAGAGTCAGATTCCGCCCCGACCACCCTCCTCCATGGCAACCCCAATTGCCAAAGTCACCCAAAAAACAACGAAAATCCCTTGTGAACCAACAAGTTGATCAGACAACACCTCCTAAAAACCTCTGGCGAACCAGAATCTGCCATCAGATCTCATGACGCCATTATCCAAACTGCGTGGCAGCTTGCTTTTATCCACATATCGACAAGAGGCCTAGGCCTTGGGATCAAACATTGACATCTGTCAGCTAGGTCTGGCAGATAGATCTTCAATCCATACAAAAAAAGTAACCCGCAACCACAGAACCAAACAGCGTCAATTCAAAAGAGCAAGCATGAAAAAGCCAAACAATGCAAACAATTGTGAATCATCAAGAATTCGCCGAGCAATGACAATCGGGCTGACATAACAATTGTCTCAAGATCCACGGAGGCACCCCTGTTGTGATCGAATTAGTCAAAACAAATTCTCGCTCTAATTGCATCCAATTCAATCTGGAAAACAGATTGCCCCCAAATGGGTCACTCCAGAGGGATCATCGAATTCCAAATACACAAATCTCGACTGCCGCAACTAGATGCAACACATCACTTTCAAGGCGTGGTGGCAACGTCACCTCCAAGAGGCAAATAAGACTAAATGGGCAAAAATTACCCCCCGAATAAATTACTTGGTCTGAATGTGACTGATTTATCTCAAAATAGCCAAGTCAAGGTAGCGCAAGATCTTTCCATCGAGCCTTCTTGTGAAAATATTTAATAACTCGTATAGAAAAATGACCATCTTAAGATGCATCTATTGCGTATTATTAATTCAGGTATGGGGTCGCTGTGATCCCTCAAATGAACGGGGGGACCGTTGAAGACAAGTGCAGCAGTATTATGGGGGACCAATCAGGAGTGGAGCGTCGAAGAAGTAGAACTTGCCGATCCACTTTATGGAGAAGTCAGGGTAAAGCTAGCCTCATCCGGCCTCTGTCACTCGGATGAACACCTAGTTACCGGTGACTTACCAGCAGTATTGCCAATCGTTGGTGGTCACGAAGGGGCTGGCATCATAGAAGCAGTTGGACCTGGCGTTACCTCTTTGGCAGAAGGCGATCACGTCGTTCTAGGATTCATACCGTCTTGCGGTCGCTGTAGCGCTTGCTCTACGGGCCATCAGAACCTCTGCGAACTAGGCGCGTTGATCATGTCAGGTCAAGAAGTTGCCGGGGGCCAAAGAATTACAGCGCGGGGCCAAGGAATTGGGACCATGTGCTGCCTTGGAACTTTCTCACCTTATGTTGTCGTCCATGAGAGTTCGGCGATCAAGATTCGAAATGACGTACCACTGGACAAGGCTTCCTTGGTGGGTTGTGGCGTAACTACCGGAATCGGATCTGCTCTGTATTCTGCTGAAGTAAGAGCCGGAGACATCGTAGCTGTTGTAGGCGTTGGAGGCATTGGCACAAATGCAATCCAAGGGGCTAGATTGGCTGGCGCAAAGTTCATCGTTGCAATCGACCCGGTCGAAGCACGACGAGATTCCGCAAAGTTCTTCGGCGCTACCCACTCAGCCGCCAACCTAGACGAAGCTTTCGGACTTATAACTGAAATCTCCAATGGCCTTATGGCTAACTCAGCTGTAATCACTACCGGCGTCGGCGAGGGTCACTTGGTAGCTCCAGTAATGGCTCTGCTGGGCAAGAACGGAAAAGCCGTAATCACATCCATCTCTCCATTCTCACAAGTCGATGTAAAGCTAAGCCTCTTGGATATGACGCTCTATCAAAAGCAACTTCGCGGATCGCTCTTTGGCTCGGCTAATCCCCGATTCGACATACCAAAGATCCTTGACCTTTATATGGACGGCATCGTAAAGCTCGATGAATTGGTGACCGCGACCTACACTCTAGATCAAGTAAACCAAGGATATCAGGATATGCGTGACGGCAAGAACGTTCGTGGCATGATCCTCTTTGATTAATAGACTTTGGGACTCCTACAACTTTTCGCTACGCGAATGTGAGCTAGTCGGCCCAAACCTCATCTCTGTGCCCGCCAGGATAGCCCTCAAGCTCTCCGAGGCGGGCACTTTTGTGATCAAACGCGCACTTGAATCACCTATTTCTATCTCAACCCCGGGCGAGATACGTCTCTTTGAGAGGTTGCAGAACTTTGGCCTCGTCGCTGTCTCCCCCATGCCGTCCAAACAACTAAAAGCCAGAGATACATCTGTAATTATTCCTTGTTTTGATCCGCCAGATAGATTAAGAAACACCTTGAAATGCGCAAAGGAACTCAGATGCGCATTGGAGATAATTGTCGTCGATGATGGCTCTTGCTTTGTGTCCGAAAATAGAGCTATATCGGAGCAATTTGGAGCAAAGTTCATAGCATTAGATAAAAATTATGGTCCCGCACGGGCACGAAATGCCGGTGCTGCAAAGGCCAGCGGATCACTGCTTCTATTTTTAGATTGCGCTCTTAGTTTTGATTCGTCTCTAGATGAGACAGTCGCCCTTGTTTTGCCAGGGCTAATCGAGATCGCTGCCCCCAGGATCCGAACCCTTGACTCTTGGGACACGGCGCCAGGTAGGTCCATTAAAAAACTGATAGATAACTACGAAAGCACCAACTCCGCGCTAGATCTAGGCGAGCGAGAAGGTTTTGTTGGATCGAAACGATCCTGTAGCTATCTGCCCTCAACTGCCATAGCGATAGTCAAGGAGACCTTTTGTGCTTTGGGGGGTTTTGATGAATCAATGCGTTTGGGCGAAGACGTCGATCTGATCAAAAGAGCACTGCTAGATCAAAGAACGATCTATTACAACGCCAAGAATACCGTCTCTCACCCAAGTAGAGATAGCCTTATATCCCTTTGCAAACAACGCTTTGGCTATGGACGCTCCAGTGGACCACTCGCAAAATTATATGGTCGCCAAATCAGCCATGAGGTAGTAGATGAATTTGCTCTGATCTCTATGTTTGCGCCTCTTCTAGGCGAGGCACTCAGGGCAGCGGCTGTTTGCCTAGATCGAAGACGAACAATTAAGTTACTAAACATAAATACGCGCCCTAATAGTAAGGAACTGATCGACATCTCAATGGTCGAAATGCGCCGATCGACCAAAAATATCATAAGATCGAGAGGAACATTTCTCCTAATAGGATCCTTAGTGTCCCCAAGGTTGCGACAATGGAGCATCAAAATTGCTGTGTTATATGGAATTTCAAATCTATGGGTCAACAAAAAAAACAACCATAAAATATCGCTTTTAGCAATCTCAGTGCTAGATGACATCTCCTATTCGATGGGGGTGGTAGCAGGAATGGTAACGGCTCAAACTCCGACAGCGATCAAACCAACCTTCAATCTATCATTTTCAAAGTCGCTCGCAAAGGCCGCTAAGGCAAAAGCCGCCCTCTATTTGAACTCCATAAAAAGCTAACTCAGTTGCGAACTGTAAACAATTGACCACAATGGCCCCAGCAGGTCTGAGCAAGTGGCCCCACTCAACATTCAATTACAACGCCGCGCCACGGGAGATTTGTTGTCAATTGGAGCTTTAAATATCGCTCCGTGCTATTTGGTATTTGCAAAGTGGTGCTGTTGAGCTGTTCTTCAGGGTTATAGCTCGAAAACGGTTGGCCCCTCTGGGCTTGGCAGATACAACGACTAGAAGATCATTTAACTCAAATGATTCCCAGGGTATTGAACCCGACCAAAACCAAGGATAACTTAGATCATATGAAAACTATTTCCACATACGATCTATTGGTTTTGAGGGGCTTTATCTACAAAAGAGCCAAAACGCGAACTTTTTAGAGGATTCGGCTGTTATGAAAGGTGCAAGCAACCTAAGCATCGACCTTCTAACCATCAACCTTCCGTACAAGATCCTCCACACTAAGAGCAACAGGATCTCACTTCTCATCGACTAGAAATTAAATAACCAAAAGATAAGCAAGCAACCCGTAAAAGAGAGCTAAGTCAAAAGGATTCAGTTTTGAGATCCCAAGAGTCATCTCAGGAAACCAAGGAGAAAGGCGAAAAAATAATGACGGACCAAGGCGTGGAGAATGAATGTCCCATACCAAAGCCATCTACGACTCTCGAAGCTCGACCGAACCAAGAATGGTGGCCCGACCAACTTAATCTACGCCACCTGGACAAGCACGAAGCAACTCGAACTCCATTAGGTGACGACTTCGATTACCCAGAGGCGATCAAATCCCTCGATATTGAAGGTCTAAGACGAGACATCTTTGAGGTTATGGCCACTTCACAAGATTGGTGGCCAGCAGACTATGGCCACTACGGACCACTTTTTATCCGGATGGCATGGCACAGCGCCGGCACCTATCGAACCTTTGATGGACGCGGAGGAGGTAGTCGTGGAACGCAGCGCTTTGCGCCTTTGAATAGTTGGCCAGACAATGTCAATTTAGACAAAGCGAGACGGCTACTTTGGCCGATAAAGAAGAAGTACGGTCGCACCATCTCATGGGCCGACCTGATTATCTTTGCTGGCAACTGCGCGCTAGAGGCAATGGGCGTAAAAACTGTCGGCTTTGGTTTTGGACGTCTAGACATTTGGGGACCAGAGGACGATACCTATTGGGGCCCCGAAGAGACTTGGCTTGGCGATGAAAGATATAGCGGAGATAGAGAGCTACAAAACCCCCTTGGGGCTGTTCAGATGGGGCTCATTTATGTCAATCCCGAAGGACCAAATGGAGATCCAGATCCCCTAGCCGCAGCAAAGGATATTAGGGAGACCTTTTCCCGTATGGCCATGAACGACGAGGAGACTGTGGCCCTAATTGCTGGTGGTCACACCTTCGGAAAGACCCATGGCGCGGTACCAAACGCTCAAACCTATGTTGGCCCAGAGCCAGAGGGTGCGTCCATTGAGGAGCAGGGCCTTGGGTGGAAAAACTCCTTTGGAAAGGGCAATGCAGACGACACCATGAGCAGCGGCTTAGAGGGAGCATGGACTAACAATCCGACGAAGTGGGATAACGGCTTCTTTGTAAACCTCTTTAAATACGACTGGGAACTCACCACAAGTCCGGCGGGTGCCAAGCAATGGACACCAAGTGACCCGTCGGCCAAGGGAGATGTGCCCGATGCCCACGATGTAACAAAGCGCCACGCTCCAATGATGCTCACTACAGATCTAGCCCTCAAGTTAGATCCAATCTATGGACCAATCTCTAGAGGCTTCTTAGAAAATCCATACGAGTTGGAGATAGCCTTCGCAAAAGCTTGGTACAAACTAGTCCATCGTGACATGGGGCCTATTTCGCGATATCTCGGACCCCTTGTCCCAAGTGAGCGAGAGATTTGGCAGGACCCTATTCCTAAGGGAGACTATGAGCTCATCGAAGGCAGCGATATTGATGAGCTGAAGCAAAGAATCCTAGATTCGAGCCTAACTATCTCTGAACTAGTCTCGACTGCTTGGGCTTCGGCTGTGACCTTCCGTGGAACAGATCGACGCGGTGGTGCAAATGGTGCGCGAATTGCCCTCGAGCCCCAGAAAAACTGGGAGGTGAATGAGCCAGATAAATTGGCCGATCGTCTACAGGTCCTCAAAGAGATCCAAGAATCCTTCAACAAAGATCAGACCTCCAATAGGGCAATCTCTCTGGCGGACCTAATCGTCCTTGGAGGGTGTGCGGCAATTGAGAAGGCCGCAAAGAAGGCGGGAATCGACATCAGTCTTGCATTTACTCCAGGACGAGGCGATGCGACCCAAAACGATACCGATGTCGACTCCTTCTCGGTGTTGGAGCCAACTTTCGATGGATTTCGCAACTACTACCAAAGCAACCACAAGCTAGCTCCCGAGTATCTCTTAGTCGAACGATCGGATCTATTGACTCTAACTTCGAAGGAGATGACGCTGTTAATAGGCGGACTAAGAGTCCTTGGTGCCAACTACGCCAGTTCTAGCCTCGGAGTCTTCACAAAAAACCCGGAGGCTCTAACCAATGACTTCTTCATCAACTTACTCGACATGAATATTGATTGGAAGCGTTCCTCATCGTCTGAGAACGTCTTTGTGGGACATGATCGAACGACTGGCGAAGTAACTTGGACCGCTACGCCAGTAGATCTAATCTTTGGTTCGAATGCTCAATTGCGCGCTATTGCAGAAGTCTATGCCAGCGAAGATGGTATAGAAAAGTTCGTGGCTGACTTTGCGAAAGCTTGGGTCAAAGTCATGAATCTTGACCGCTTCGGCAAAGCCTAAACAAAACAGGTTGGCGGTAGGCTTGCTTAAAACAGCCCTACCGCCAACTTTGTATCCAAAACTAGCATGCGACGACTAGATATCATTTGGCCTTATTGCTTTCGGGTTCTGACGGATGCGGCTTTGACAAAATGCCTCAGAAACAACCGCCCATCGCCATTGATCCGAAAACTAACTCGTGTGAAAATAGGCCCTGTGGAAGAAGAGAGACCGTTCGGCCTTTGCTCTGATGCCATCTAGCCATTAAATCAAATTCACTAAAGTCAGCCTTGTTAGGCTTCATTCACTTAATTCGTACCTGACAAGGAAACGCTACGCGAGGCTCTCGCACTTAGACCACCACAGGATTACCCCCTACTACACGTTGGCTCTTTTCTCACCCAGACCATAAAGACAAAAACCGACACCAAAGTTTGTCAGGGTAATCCAGGACGATTTAAATCCCCTTCTTTATTGGGCCACCTCTTCGAACTGGGTTTAGTTGATTGGGTTTCATACTTATCAAGTTTCGTAAGCAATAGCCATTTCAAACTCTGATTCGCGGATATGCGGATGTGGAGACGCAAACACACATGTGCTGAGAAGTCGCTCGCTCTCGAATTGTCGATGGCGCAGTAGGGATGGTTAAATGGCACTCACCCGCCTTAGCGAACGAGGCATCGTCGAACTCGACGAAGAGCCTAAAGCGGCAATGGTGAGTAATTTAATGGTTGTTCTCTGTGGTGACCAACCGGTTTCTCTGGTAGTTAACGCCGGGACCCTTTATTCTTAAGCAGTGGAAAGACGTAAGCAGGTCCCACTGCGCATAGATCCAGCGGTTCATGATGCACTAGCTCATTGGGCGTTAGATGAGCTTCGAAGCATAAATGGACAGATCGAGATGATACTTCGACGAGCTTTTGTCGAAGCAGGACGAGTGCCTACAACTACACGACCACTACCTCAACGTGGCCGTCCGCCCGGCGAACAAACCCAAGATTTGGGTGACGCCTGGTAAATAAGCCGAAGTGAATCAAAATGTCGCGCAAGCGAACGCTAAAACATTTTCCGCGCAACTTCGAATGCGCATTCTCTATCTTGTTTATCTCAGCCCTGTTGCTCTGTTGCATTGTAAATCAATGAAAAATCTCGTCGATAAAAGACAAGGTTATCTACAAGAAATGGCCTACAAGACTACTTGTAGGCCATATAAATTAGAAAGAGCAATTTAGAGCTGTCAATCTTGAACTTTAATAATCGACAATGTGTCATTAAAAGCGGGGCGAAAAGTTATCTGCGATCTTGAAATCCCATAGATCTAATTGACTCTCAACGACCTGGCGGAGTTATCAGCTCGCTCTTTGAGATAACTATACTTATCGGACGGCAGGTATAGGAGCAGGTCGCCCTAGCTCCGTGTCACGTAGACCACTTGACCATTTTGAAAATAAACCTTTCCAAATGAATAGATCCAAATTAACTCAGGAATCGAGTTGTAGACGTCTGATCCCGTTGATGTCGGGGAACCCCAAAGCGCTAAAACTTGACTCTCTGAGATTCCATCTGAAAGATATGGAATCGACACTCCAGTTCCTGAAACACTTTGAGTCGCGGTAACTGGAATAGTCGAGGTAGTTGTGGTTGTCGGTGTCGAAGTGAAAGATGAAGCAGTCTGTCCAAGGGGAGTCGCAAGATTCCACTCGGTGTTAAACCACCCTAGAGCCGCGCTACGGATAGCTGGATCGCTCAGGATTACGCCAACTTCACGATTATTATCCAATGAGACGCTGGAAAAGTTCTGCGATCCTATGAAGGTCTCATTGGCGTTTATGATAAGTTTGGCGTGGACGTAGGGACTCTTGAGGATCCTAACTGCTACCCCACCTTGAAGCATAGCGTTGGCATATTGCAATTCGGAGTAGCTCAGATTATCAGGCAATAGCACTCGAGCGCTTGAGGAGTGAGCACTAATCAAACTATAGAGTGCGGATGCAGAACCCAACTCTTCAGCCATAATCGCTAATGGGCCAGGCGATGATAAAATCGACGATATCGCTGCAGATGCGCCGGGTGACACCACCAGTGCGCTGCGAACTGAGTTTCCCGCAGTGACGCCATTCCAGTCCGATTCAAAGATCTTATACAAACTAGATACAAGCAGTGGTGATGTAGTATCGACGGCATCTTCTAGGTTGTATGTCCCCATCGCGCTATAGGTGGCATTAGGAGAGCCAAAGATCGCCCTTTGTGATGCTCTACCAGGATCGACAACCATATATTTAGCATGATCAAATGAGTAAGATCCCGAAAACCTAGCCGGAGCAACCTTGATTTTTACAGGTGAGCCACTAAAGAGTGCCATCGCATTTCCGGGCGCAGCCGAATCTTTGTAGGGGTTTCCGGCGACGATTACTTCAACCAATATGCCTCTTCTTGCAGCCGAGATAAGCGCGGATGCAAGCGTTTGATCTGTAAATAGATATTCATTTACAAAGATCGATACACTTGCCGAAGAGATCAAGCTGCTCCAGGGGCCAAGGCCATCTTGTGGCTCCGCAATAAAGGTAGTTTTACCATTTGAAGCCGCGGTCGCAGCCGACGTTGGAATAGTCGCCGCAGCCGACGTTGGAATAGTCGCCGCAGCCGACGTTGGAATAGTCGCCGCCGCCGATGTTGAAGGTGAGCTAACAGGGGATGCTTTGGTGGTTGAGCTAGATGAAACGTTACTCGAGGTTTTATGCGATTTAGGGCGCGTAGAAACCGAACTCCTAACTCCTAGCGTCGTCGAAGAGACGCTAGAACCTGCCAGGGAAGTAGCCGAACCACAGCTTGTAACAAAAAGGCCAAGCAGAGCGACTAAAAATACCGAAGTTCGACGGAAACTCACGAAACCTCCTTTGATAAAGATAGACCAAGGCTCCAATAGAACAACCACCGGCGAATCGATACCATGACGTTAGCGCATTGGTGTAACCAATCTAACGAGTCAACCACATGACGATCCCCCACCGAACAAGCATAGGTGTGGCCTTCACGTCATCTCTGGACTTGCTTTAGAGCCTTTGACCTACGCACACAGGACAGACTCGACATGCGCGGATTTAACACCGTATCCAATTTTATGATTTCCAAAGAAACACCACTCGTGACTACTAGCCGACTATGACCCGTTAAGGAGAACCAAAATCCAAGAGCCAAACGCCACGAGATAGACATATCCCGCCTTCCAAAGCCAATACAGACCGCGCGACCCACACCAATCGACTATTTCAAACAGCTCGCCCACATCTAGAGCACAAAACAGATAATAGAGCTACAAAAACTCCGCTGAAAAACTCCGAGCCAGAAGATGAAATAGAATAACTCCATCCAATCCGGAAACCTTGTCGAAAGGTCTCATTTTCAATGACTCGCCCACGCATCTTCGCCCAAGTCGACGTCTTTTCAACGACTCCGTATTGCGGCAACCCCGTAGCCGTAATCCTTGATGGAGAAGGATTAGACGATAAAGAGATGCTCCAAGTCGCTCGATGGACAAACTTGTCCGAGACAACCTTCATCTTTCAACCAACCACCCAAGAGGCCGACTACCTTGTACGGATCTTTACTCCCGGTGGCGAGTTGCCATTCGCGGGTCACCCAACTCTCGGCTCCGCCCACGCATGGCTCGAAAATGGTGGAGTCGCAAATCACGGACAAACGCTCATCCAACAATGCGGTGCCGGACTTATCAAAGTTCGATACGAGATGGGCAAACTATCCTTTAGAGCACCTAATCTTGTCCGATCCGGAAACCTTGACGAAAACTATTTAGAACAGATCGCGGCTTCATTTGGAATCAAGCGCAAAAATATACTTGCTCACCAATGGGTAGATAACGGTCCTGGTTGGGCAGTAATTCGACTTGAAACTGCTCAAGAGGTACTCGACCTGGAACCCGATTTGACAATTATCCCGAATGCTATGGTGGGAGCTATTGGAGCTTACCCGGCTGGCTCCAAGTACGCTTTCGAGATGCGCACCTTTGCTCCGGCGATCGGTATCGCCGAAGATCCGGTCTGTGGAAGCATGAACGCCTCAGTTGGTCAATGGATAACTAGGTCCGGTGAATTTACGGAAGGATACAAGGTATCGCAGGGTTTGCGCCTTGGCAGAAAGGGTGAGATCTCAATTACTACTAATACCGACGGAGAGGTATGGGTAGGTGGTGCTACTAAAACTCTTTTTACGGGATCAGCAATTATCTAATTCAAGATGACGTGCCGCAAGATCACACCATACCAAAAAACAGGCCGACAACTCTTCTAGCCCTTTTTCTGCAACCTTTATAGATAATGACCTCTCGAAAACAGTCCCTCGACGAGACGAGCTAGCTTCAGTCAGTCAAACCAAGCTAGCTCAATCCAAGTTCTAGCTCAAATAGCTATTGCAGCAGTCCCTGACGCGCCATTTTCCAGAGCATTGGCCAAGCACACTGCATCATCCCATGCATGCTTAACTGTTGGCCTGATAGTCCAAATATGGCGCTTGTACGCCAAAAATCTACCCCCTAAAGGTATTCAACTAACGCCTCGGGATTGATCGTCAATGCTATCGCCTATGTTGGATTTAGCTTTTCAAACTTGCCCGAAGAGCCGCACAGATAAAATGAAACCGTCTTTTAGCGGCGTCACCAGTTGGGCAAAACAAGGCCTTGGCGTCACATTCAATACGCCAAAGCCACCTATTGGCAAGACACCATCCCTAAAAGATAGCTACGCCCCACTTTGCATCGCTTCTAAGGTTCGGCTTTAGGACCTTTCCTCCGGCATTTCGCGGAAGCGGATCTTTCTTCACCCATACGTATTGTGGAACCTTATAGTCAGCCAAGCGGCTTCTAGCGAAAGCAACCATAGCCGCTGGATCAAAGTCGACCCCTGGGACAGGAACGACCACAGCACCTACCTTCTCCCCCATCATCTCATCTGGAACACCGATGACAGCCACCTCTAAAACACCGACAAATTCAGCGAGTACATTTTCTACTTCGACGCAGTAGACATTTTCTCCGCCCCTATTTACCATATCTTTGCGCCGATCGACGATCTCAATTAGGCCCTCATCTGAGATCCTCGCCATGTCCCCACTCTTGAACCAACCTTGACCAAAGGAGTTCTTGGTGGCTAGATCTAAGTTCCAATAGCCCATTGCAACGTTGGCACCTCGAATCATCAATTCGCCAACGCCAGTAACCGGATCAACCTCAGCTAGGTCGACTTCTGTGACTGGAGATGCAAACCCTACCGATTCGGGGTGCTCCTTTGCAAATTCATGAGGAAGAAATGTAGCTATCGAGGAAGTTTCAGTCAATCCAAAACCATTGCCTAAACGGGCATTTGGAAATGCGCCCATCATCTTTGGAACTAGGTCTGGCGGCATTGGTGCACCACCATAAAGAACGTATTTCACAGACGAGGTATCAACGCCCTCAAACGATGGTTGATTCAAAGCAAACCAATAGATCGCTGGCACTGCAACTAAAGTATCGATATTATAGGTTTCAATTGAATCAATAAAGACGTTGATATCAAAGGTCTCCATCAATACCAGAGTTCCACCCATCGCAATCGTCGGGAGCATCTGGGCATTGAGCCCCGTAACGTGAAAGAGTGGCACTGCAACCAACGACATCAAGTCGTGGCTTTCAATGGGAACTACTCGCTTAACTGTCTCAACGTTTGAGACGAAGTTTTCGTTACTGAGCATCGCACCTTTAGGGCGTCCCGTAGTGCCACTTGTATAGAGGATCCCAGCAAGCGTCTCACGGGTGGCTTCACTAAATCGATACGAATCACCGCGCGGCAACTCTTCGTTAGGCAAAAAGAGATAGGCCAAGCCTGAGTCTTCGGTGATGAATTCGACCTCTGCTGGAGCGAGGCGAGTATTTATCGGAACGACGACCGCTCCGGCAAAGGCGATAGCAAAGAAAGATACCACCCAATCAATCCCATTGGAAAGACGAATCCCCACCCGGTCACCGGGGCTCACTCCTCTATGGCGGAGACCCCCTGCAACCTCCTCAACAAGTTTCAGCAATTCCGAGTAATCGACTGATCGTCCATTCAACTCCCTGAGGGCGATTTTATTTGCGTTGCGTGCGGCTGAATTCGCTAGTAGTTCAACCAATGTATTGTCGCCTACCATATAGTGCAAAATACCGTCTTTGCCTCTGCTTATATCACTTTCATCAAAGCGATGTCGCGTTCCAACGATTCCGATTCGATCCATTACTAGCTCCTTACGATGAGGCAAGACCCGTTCCCTCATCTGTTTTGATTGAGAACCGACTTGATTGATTTCGATCGGCTAAATACAAAGGTCCTTATCCATAAAGATCCGAGGCAGCCACAGTCCAATCAAGACTATAGCTATCATGTTACCACCTGGTAGCTATCTACGATAATAAGGTCGAGATCATAGAGAAAGTCATAGAGAAAGTTTTTGATCTAGAGCGGCTAACTAAATAAGATTCCAGGTCAACTTGAAATTTGGAGATTAGGTTGCGAGGTGGCTATCATTAGAGCACAAATATGGGATAAAGGGCTATTCCGTGGCGATCAATCTGAAAATAACAAAACTGTCACATCAACGAGAGATAGGTTCCCGTACCTTCTCTATCTCTCCAAAGCTCCAACGTGCCAATCTCGCCAAATCGCTTAATTACATCTAAATACATCCATAAATAAGAAGTGATAGCCGTGGTTCTTCTCTCCCGCAGGGACATAAATTGAAAAATTCCATCAGAAATGATTCAAAATAGCCGTGGCCCATGATGAATACACCGTTGTTTCCCACGAAAGCCAAAGAAATGGTTGATGTAAAAACCCCCCAACCCACCCAGCTCACCTTAGGTGAAGTGCTGTCCCAACCATCGCTTGGTTTGAGTCTTTTGACCCCCAAAGCCAACTCATTGAATCGACCTGTAACTGGGGCTCATTCCTTTGAAATTTCAAATCCAACTCGTTGGATCTCCTCACATTGGATCGCCCTCACTACGGGTCTTCGATTAAAGGGGAAACCTGAAGAACAACGAGAGTTGATAGAAGAACTTGTCGATGGTGGAATTACCGCCCTTGGCTTCGCTTTGGGCATCAACTTCAAATCGGTACCATCTTCAATACTCGAAGTCGCCAACGAACTAGATCTTCCGGTCTTTAGCGTTCCCTTCGCTACTGGCTTTGCCGAAATAATTGCATTTGTAAATCAAGCGCTTCTCTCGCCAAACGTTGGCGCCCTTAGAAGGTTCGTCTCAGTACAAGATTACCTCCTCGACTCTCTCCTTAACCAAAAGCCCCTTCGATCTTTAGTCGAGCGACTATCTCCGTTAGTCTTATCCCAAGTTGCACTCATTAGTTCTAGTGGAGAGCTAGTTGCATCATCGGACAACTTGGAGCTAAATGCCTTAGCGGAGATCAATCAGCAACTCGGTCTAACCACTAAAGGACCCAGACAGCTACGTGACCCAAAGGTTGTGAGTCGAAGCCGGCTCGGTGACACTCCGGCAACCACGCTTTCGCAGTTGATCGAATTCGACACCCCACATGGACCAGGGCTAGCCCTTGCGGTAGTAACACCTACTCAAGAGACTATGTGGCTGGCATTGATAAAGACCAATGAATCCAAGGTAGAACCAGGCTTTCACCTTTCGTTGCCCCTTATCCGATCCGCCGGTCACATATTGTCCATTGCTCTATCTACAAACGCCGAAAAACTTAATGAACGACGCTCCTCAGAACGTGCGCTTCTAGCTGAACTGGTTGGCATCAGGCCCGTTAAAGGTGCAACGCATAAGGGCTATCGAACCCATTTTGAACGATTGATCGAAATTGGCATCGACTTCTCTGAGCCAGTTCACGTAATAGTAGGTTCCCCCTCCTCTGAAACATCTCGCGATCTAAAAGAGAGCATTGGGGAGCAGATTGACGCTTTGACCGAAAACTTTACACCAACCATCTGGGATAGCCACAACTCAAAGTATGTAGCAATCATCCAAGCAAAGGCTGATGTAATTGAAAAGATTCTGAACGAGATATCGACGCCACAAAACCTCAATTTCGGGATATCGAAGGCCGTGGATGGTCCAGGTCAATTTAGCCTTGCCTATCGCCAGGCTAACGCTGCATATGGTGAACTGATTGAAAAATCAGCCAGAAGCGACGCCAGGAAGGGATCACAGGGGACTGGAGTACTTTGGTTTGACGACTGCAATATGGTGACATGGTTGATCACCCAAGCCGACAAGACGTCATTTGCTTGCAAACAAAAGGATCGCCTTGCCATATTTGAGCTTGAGCGCCATAGCCTAGCCACGCTTAAGGCATATTTGGATTCCAACTTAGACATCAATCTTGCAGCGACCAACCTGGGGATTCACCCCAATTCAATGCGATACCGCCTCAACAAGGTCCATGAAGCAGTCGGGGTCGATTTAGACTGCTTTGGCGAATTGGTAGACCTCTACGTCGCACTTAAGGTCATCCCCTAACTACTTTGGGATTAATTGAAAAATCTTTGACTACCTTTGTAGCAAATAACAACGGTCCCTTCAAAATTTCGCGATCAACCCTCAAAGGTTTCGAAGTCAAAATGATAGCTTGAGATTGTAAAAATATCACTTTGAAAGACAGCCCCAATGAGCGACACATCCTTCTGGCATCCCTTTGCGAATATGGCTTCGGTTAGTTCCAACCGTCTTACGATTACTCGATCGAGCGGAAACTACGTCTTTGACTCCAATGACAACGGCTACTTGGATGCCACAGCCTCTCTATGGTATGCAAACGTGGGTCACGGAAGGCAAGAGATTGTCACGGCCATTGCCCAACAGGCTGAAAAACTTGCCTGTTATTCGACATTTGGCGATATTACAAACGAACCTGCCGAGGAATTGGCCCATGAAATTGCCGAAATATCTCCAATTACAGGCTCAAAGATCTTCTTTGGATCTGGCGGAGGCGACGCGATTGAGACCGCAGCAAAACTTTCTAGGCGTTACTTCTTCGAAATTGGCCAGTCCGAAAGAACCATCATTGTCTCTAGAGATGGAAGCTACCACGGAACCCACGGCTTTGGGACATCCATGGCGGGAATCCTCCCGAACCGCGTCGGTTACGGGACGCTCATAAACGACATAGCGATCATCGATCGAGACGACCCCCGTGCCCTTTCTGAGCTGGCGCTTCGAGTCGGTAGCGACAAGATCGCAGCAGTCTTTGTGGAACCCGTTGTTGGTGCTGGGGGTGTGCACCTTCCCACCGAGGGATACCTTACATCAATAGCCGCTATTTGCATGGAAATTGGTGCTTTGTTGGTAGTGGATTCTGTGATCTGTGGATTTGGTCGGCTCGGATATTGGTTTGGCCCAGAGCGATTTGGGGTCGTCCCTGATATGATCACCTTCGCCAAAGGGATCACTAGTGGTTACATACCACTAGGCGGCGTCGTTATTTCGCCGAAGATCTCGGATCCATTTTTCAACGACTCCGGTGCCACATTCAGACATGGCCCGACCTATGCTGGCCACCCAATCGCATGCGCCGCCGGGATTGCAAATCTCAAGATCCTCAAATCTGAAAACCTAATACCAAATGGAGAACTTCTAGAGACTGACCTATCAATGGCGCTCATGGCATCTAGCGACTCACCTATCGTCACGGAGGTACGTTCGGGATTAGGACTTCTTGGTGCTATCGAAATTTCGAGCGACTTTCAAAGCCGATTTCCAAGTGCACTCGGTGAGATCCAAGGTGCGATGCGCCGCCGTGGTGTTCTGGTTCGACCCTTAGTAACTTCAATTGCCGTCTCTCCCCCACTGACTATAACAAAGTCAGAGATTGAGTTGATTGGCAACACATTCATTGAAGCTCTCAAAGAGGTGGTATCGGCCCCACGATAGAAATAAACCATCATGCAAGAGGCACTTTGAGAGCGTTTCGCCTCTCATGGCACATCTAATAAAAGGCAACCTCCAATAGACAATAGATCTAACAGGTGACATAAAAGGCTAAAGCAGTCACTACAAAGGAGAAGTTAGCCACATTTGTGATAGCGCCGATGAGATCTAGCGCCAATGCGGAGATAAAGTCCGGGTGATATTTGAATCCGAGCGCTAATCAAGAGCATTGAAGGCGCTTGGATCAACTAAAAATTGCCTTTGCCAACCATAATTGTCCAAAGAAGTACATGAAGTGTCAATAAAACAAGTACTCCACAACCTTGAGATCTATCGTCTCACTTAGTGCCAAATCCACAATGTTCGATTTCGTCTCACAAGATCCGGCAGAAGCAGAGGCAGAGGTGCAATTTTGTCGCTTTAACCTCGTCGATGCGCAATTGTTGCTTTGGCGTGGCGGATCGGGAAAACTTCGTTGCTCATCGGTAAAATTCGAAGATCATTGCAATTCAAATAGCTCAAAGGCCCTTAGACATTAAATAGGATAGAGTTAGCTCCATAGGGGCCAACCCACTAAGGCAATCCACCATGTCAACCCTTTAGGAAAGTAGAGTTTTACTTCAATCATGCAAGCAATCGTCGTCAACAACTTTGGGGCTCCGGAGAATATGGAACTTGTGGAGCGACCAAATCTTTCAATCTCACAAAATCAAGTCCTCATTAAAACTATCTATTCATCGGTCAACTTTGCAGATATCATGGCGGTCACTGGCAACTATCCAGGAGGACCACCGCCTTTTACACCTGGAATCGATACCTATGGGACCATTGTCGAGGTAGGAGCACTATTGAGCCCAACACTCATAGGTCAAAAAGTAATGGCCTTTTGCGACAGCGGTGGCTATGGCCAATACACAACCGCCACCGATGGCCTCTTCTTTATACCGCCAAGTAACCTAAGTGACGAAGAGGCCGGAGCTGCCCCTCTTTTAATTGGCACCACATACGCCTTAGTACACAAAGCTGCAACTCTAGCTCCAGGGGACTCAATTCTGATTCATGCTGGGGCAGGAGGAATTGGCACCACCGCAATCCAGATGGCTAGGGCAATGGGAGCTTCAAAGATCTTGGCACTGGTTTCAACTCCAGCCAAGATACCGGTAGTTGAAGAGCTAGGCGCTATTGGCGTTCTATATGGCGACGACTATGACTATCCGCAAGAAATCCGCAAAATTGCGCCTGAGGGCATCGATATCAGTCTCAATTCAGTTGCAGGAGAGACCATCGGAGCCGACCTAAAGATCTTAAATTCGTTCGGGACTATTGTCGCCTTTGGAATGGCAAGTTCAACACCGGGTATCGCTTATTCGAACGAACTTCACCCCACCTCCAGAAGTATTTGCGGATACAGCTTTGGTAACTTGCGGCGAAATCGCCCACACCAGGTAGCTCCCATAATGGAGGAAGGGCTAAAATTTCTAGAAGATGGATCTATAAATTTATCGATCGGATCAATCTACGATCTAGGCGAAGCCGCACTAGCTCATCGAGCGATTCTCTCTAGAGCTTCGACAGGAAAGATCCTGCTCCGTGCTTAGCCGTTCGAAAAATAACTTTGCACACACCAAAGAATCGCATCCTGGGAATCCATTATCATTGTAATTGTCCTAGTTAGAGCTTTGAAAGCAAAATAGGCCAAGGTCTAATTCCACCTAAAACCTAGCTCGTTGATCTTAATCTTGGGTGGTAAATATATAACCCTCATCACCCAAGATTAAGATGGGCCACTGCTCAAACGAGATCACTGGCTTTAGTCCACTGCTCGAATTGCTCGAGTCCCTAGTCGAGTATCTACTCGCAGAGTCGTTCGAGCAGTTATTCTGGCAATTGATCGAAGTTAACCCTTGCAGGACGTTCTTGCTCTAGCTTTTGCGCGCTTAGTCGCTATTGTAACCATTGGCTTGGTTAATGGAGGTTGGTTAATGGAGGTTGGTTGATGGACAAAGAGAAAATGGGCGCTTACTTTACAAGGACAAAGATGTTAACTGTCTAATAACCATCAAGACGAACCAAGCAAACAGGCAGGCAACCAAGCCCAATAGTAGAAATAAATCCCTCCTTGTGGCACCGATCTACTTTTTGCCGGAAGTAGATATTCTGCTACGGAAGGAGAACATCTCCGGCGCAATCACATGATATCTAAAGTGATCAAGGTCGCGTCCATCACAGCAACTGTCAAGTTCCACGGTTTCAATTAGTCCCAGGTCAATTAAGTAAAATCGCTTGAGGCATATCTCGCACACCTAAGTCATCGCCTCTCACGAGGCTCCTGACCTCAAAGGCGGTGAGATCTCGAATGAAACAACTCCCCTAACTACGGGCCTGACGCCAGCTAAGTCAGAGACCTATCCGATAGCAAAGATCCTTGTGGCCATTGGAAGATAAGAGCTCTGATGAGTTCGAGTCTTACCAGGGGCAAAGAACGTACACAAGTGCTTACAAAAATGGAGATTGCTTAGAGCAAAATCGAGATCAAAGACCAAGCAGCTGGATCCTCCTGGAAGTACGTGAGCACGGGAGGTTAGGTAGCAAATGCAATTTGAATGGCATTTGATTGGAGCTCTTAAAACCCGACACGACCTACACATTTACTGAGCGATAAATCTGAATCAATTACTATCTGGCCAAAGCCGGGAAGATAATTTACTAAACCGACCAGAGGCATTACCCATCCAGCAAGATCAGCAATACGTCACCAAAGAGTAAACCGCTCTATTTGAGACTGGGCCAAAATGGTCCTTATGGAAATTAGAAAATTGATGCTCGACCAGAGGGTCAATCAAACATATAGGCCACTGCGGACTCCATAAATTCCCAGAGAGGGAGCATCGACCAAGGAAGTCAGAGTGGGATTTTCTAAGGTTAGCCATCACCAATAAATCCAACTGAGCAAAGCGCGAGAGCGCCATCGAACCTTTGAAACAAGCTTTGACCCACTCTGTATGGTCCACTATCATTCTGCGTAAATTAGGTATATAGTCTTAGTGGCGTCCCTTTAGCCTATAGTCGTTCAATTTCGGTGGATTGAGGCTAAGATCGAAAATAAACAAAGCAGAACGAATCGGAAAGGGACCTAACTTGCCAAACGAACTAGAGACCAAAACAACCAATATCGATGAGACCGACCTCATTGAGGCAGAACTAATTATCGAAGAAGTCTCGATCGATGGAATGTGCGGTGTCTACTAACTAGCTTTCGAGCTTCGATCCTCCACAAGAGTTAACCAAAAGTAGGATCTTCCTAAATGAATATCGTCATATCTCCTGACTTTGCCTACCGAGAAGAGTCTTTTGGAGCGCTCTTCTACAGTTTCGCAAAGCGAGACCTCTTTTTAGCCAAATCACCGATCGTCATACCACTCCTTCGCCTAATACCCCTGGGTATGGACACAAATGAAATGGCCGATGAGCTTAGTCAAAGAGGCTATGCCAGATCATCGGTGTTGAATACGATTGATACATTAATTCATCGTGGCGTTCTCGCCTCTATTGCCACAGCTCCCAAAGGCGAAGAATTAGAGTAACTGTGGCGAGCAACTATGTTATGGCGAGCAACTATTTTTAGGAGAAAATAAATGGCCAGCGCTCTCAACGACATCCTATCTAAGGGACTATCGTCACCGATCTGCCTAACTTGGGAGCTGACCTATGGCTGTAATTTAAGTTGCAGCCACTGCCTTAGCGACTCCGGGCCTAAAGCGCCTGGCGAATTAGACACAAACCAGGCAAAGTCGCTAATCGACCAATTTCAAGAGATGTCGATCTTTTATATCAATATCGGCGGCGGCGAGCCCATGATGAGACGGGACTTTTTCGAGATTATCGAATACGCCCAAAACTCTAACATTGGCGTCAAATTCTCCACAAATGGCTACTACCTTACCCCAGCAGCGGCTAAACGCCTTGCCACGATGAATTATGTTGACGTACAAATATCACTCGATGGCCACACCTCTGAGGTAAACGATGCGATTAGAGGTAGAGGGTCCTTCGACAAGGCGCTCGAAGCACTTTCTAACCTATCCGACGCGGGCTTTTTAAACCCCAAGATCTCAGTGGTCGCCACCGCCTATAACGTGGACCACCTCGACGAGATATTGGCCCTCGCAAATAGCTTTGGTGCTGGCCTTAGACTTACACGCCTTCGTCCTTCAGGACGTGGCACTCAAAGCTACAAAGAGCTAAATCCCTCAACGACTCAACAGCAAAAGCTGTATGGGTGGCTAATGAATCATCGCGAAGTTTTAACTGGCGATTCATTTTTCCACCTCTCGCCGCTAGGCGATCCTCTTGAGGGCCTCAATATGTGTGGCGCCGGAAAGGTAGTCTGTCTAATCGACCCAATTGGCGATGTCTACGCGTGTCCATTTACGATACACCCAGATTTTAAAGCTGGAAATATAAAGGAAAATTCATTCCAGGCGATTTGGAGTGACGCACCGCTCTTTTCGTCGTTGCGCTCTAGCAATGGACCTAGTTCATGTCAATCCTGCAGCGCCTATTCGCAATGCAATGGTGGGTGCATGGCAACAAAGTTCCATACCGGTGGACAAATTGACGACCCAGACCCAGATTGCGTCATGGGAAATGGCCAGGCACCGACTTCCAATCGCATCTCAATTCGTCCTCGACAAAAGATCACAATCAACTCTTAGCCGCTTTGCCCTGATTATCTTATGCTTTTTCGATAAGAGACTCTATCTCTGGTCCATGCAAAGGAGGCTCGAGCAGTCAATAAGGCCTTAGTCGTTCCAAAGATTCTTCAGGGCGCTTATTCAGATCGCTGCGTTTGATCGTGCTGTAATTTGTGTCCGATCGAGCTTCAACAAGGAGTTCTAGGGATTTTCATGTAGTCTCGGTGTCATTCTCGGACCATCGAACCAAATACCGATTGCAATAATAAAAGTTACGTTCAGATGACCATTGACTAAATGGATAATTCCACACCCTCTATCGCGCCGCGGATCTCCAAGCTGTGGAATAGTCAGTTGAATTCGTTGCTTAATATCTTTGCACCAGAAACCATTCTCTGTGTAAAAGCAAGGGCGAGAAATTGAGAGCCCATGACTTGTTGTACCACCCGACCACCTCTAGCGCCAATGGCAGTAAAATGGCAACGCCCGACTCAATGAAGGAATAACCATGGAAGTCACGATCAAAGACAACAAGCTGTATATCGAAATCGAACTTCAGGAACCAACACCATCATCCTCAGGAAAGACCCTGGTGGTGGCCAGTTCGCATGGCAACATGGTCACCAGCGCCATGATCGACGGCAAACCCGTCATTATCGGGCTAAATGCCTATATCAAGCCGTGAGATCAGACGCCACACATGTGGCTCTAGAACCGCGCCATCATACTTATGGTAGTAGTACTGGTCTTTGCACTCTCCCAGCGCACCTGCTATTTCCCCAAATGCGACGTCCTCTGATACGCTTCATAAATGGTCCGGTCATCAACGTCGAGATTGTCCAGGCTGCTGGATACTGTCAAGTGGATTGTTCCGAGAGGTCCTATCAACGAATAACAGCACGAAACCCAGATTAACCACAGCGGTTATAGAGGACTCGTTGGAATGAGGTGAGAATTACGGTTGGCATCAATAGCTGATATTGACATGGTGAGATTTCATGACAATATGAATTTCACTTTATCATCCATGGGAACGTTGGGTTTGGTCTTTGCCGTCCTTTACGCGGTTCAAAAAGGCTCATACCTTTTGATGGCTCTCTAGCTTCCCGTGATAATCGCTCTCGTTATTTTTCGAAAGCTACAAATGATCAGGACTAACTAATACTAATCAGGAAACGCGCAACCACCAAGGTATTACCCTGGCAATGTTGATTCCAAGCCGTCTACTACCTATAACGCGTTGCGGCAATCAGTGCAAGTTTACTTCGATTATGCTGATGCTTACTCGTTGCTAGTTAGCCCGAGCAGTCGAACCGCAGATAATATTGCGAAAATGGGTAGCATCACTGGGTTTTATTACTGCTCTGCAACGGGTACGCACGCCTTGATATTCTGTAGCTAACTTTGGTATTTAAGATACCGGCCGATGGACCTAGTGAACCAGAACCTCGCCAGATCCGAGGCTGACATGCTGGCGAGACTTCCCAGCTGAGGTGGCGCGCGCTGAATCGAAGGGAATACTGATGTGAGGAATCTCCACGAAGTGTAGCTTAGGGTTGATCACAGAAATCGAGAGATCTAAGATTGGCCATCGTTTGAATCATCTGAGGCGAGCCAGTGGATCAAGTTATTATTCCGTAATCCCTTATACTTCCCGCGCCCAAGCCCATAGTTCGGCAGTATTTCGCAAAGGAGGCTTTTTATAGATCGGTAGTTGATCTTTCCAAATATGAGCCTCAAGACTCCCCGTCACCATCCCAGAATGTTTGCGTGCCACATCGACAAAAACTCCCTTACCTTGATCAGCTCGTAAAATAAGGCAGTAAATCAATTCAATATGGTTATGTATTCGCTCAATAAGCCTAAGTTCCGTAATAAACGGAGCCTCGGAGGTGGTGGTAAGAGAAAAATTGTTAAATGATGATCTGATTCCAACGAGTTGATTCAAAACCACGTCTTCAACGATTACACCTTATAGTTATGCCAGGCTCATTAAGATTCTTTGAGATGCCCTTTGGGATACATCTCTTGTTGTCTGTTTTTGGTCCCTTCTCCCTGGATCCAACCTCCAACCAAAACAAATAACCCACCGAGGATCGCGCTACCAAATGCAGTTCACACTTGTGACAATTCACTAGGCTGCACCGGCTGTAAAGCCATAAACTGACCTCCTAAGCCGTCGACTTTGTGGAACACTCTACGAACAACTCACCAGAATGAATATAAGCACTTAGTCAATTCCCAACTTTTCTGACAACCGTTTAAGCATGTCAATACTTGGAGTTTGATCTCCCTCCTCGAACCGAGAAATTGCAGGCTGATGCATTCCCAGTTTTCGACCTAGCTCGGTCCGGAAGATACCCTGTTCCATCCGGTATTTGATTACCTCAATGGCCACGGCACGCGCTAGCGCTATTCGTTCCCACTGCTTGCAAAACTCTGGACCTATAGATCCTATCTGAATGACTCTCCTGCGGAAACAGTTGCAACCCCGTAATGATCAATATGCTCATTATCCTCCGTAGCCTTCATATTTACCAAGCCGCTCCTCAGCTGCCTTCACACACCGCCGAAACCCTCGAGGATCTACCTGAGCCTCTGGCCCGATGGCCTCAATTACGAATTAGGAAGGGCATGTACGCTCATATAAACTTCAATATCGACTACGTCCTACCCTGAGTCTCAACTCTCTCAGGCCATTAACATTAGAAGTGGCATGTTGCAAAACGTCAAGGTGTCTGCGACTATAGGTTCAATTTATCTACTCGCTGAAAAGCCAACAATCTGATCTGCCCTCCAAAGCTAGATCGGCTGACTGGTACCCTATTTGTTCTACCTACTCTCCAATACCTGGAGCACTTACGTGCGACCTTAGACACTGATACCGGCTTGGCGGTGAAAATGACAAAGGGCACAGATAGTTGCCTTGCAAGAAGAGAAACACGACTCAATTGGCCTAGTAGTGCCAAGGTTATTGCTTTGAATTCTAGGTTGACACGTACTACCTACCTACATGATGCAAACATAGTGGTACAATAAGTGGTACCACTTTTAGGAGACATCAGCATGGCTATAACCGCTAGTGATGCACGCAAAAACCTATTCCCGCTTATAGAACAAGTAAACAATGATCGAAAACCGACTGAGATCACCTCAATGCGAGGTGACGCCGTTCTACTCTCGAAGGCGGACTATGACGCATTGACCGAGACGGGGTTTCTTCTACGCGTACCAGCCAATGCGATGCGTCTACTCGAAAGCTTGAATCAAGCTCGCCAAGGACAACGAAGAGAGCACGAACTTAGCTGATGCGCCTCTGTTTCAGCCCCAACGGTTGGGACGATTACCTCTATTGGCAATCAGTGGACAAGGCGATACTCAATCGAATTAACCGGCTAATCAAGGATGCTCTCAGAGATCCGGGGACCGGTATCGGCAAGCCCGAACAACTACGTCACGTTCTTGCAGGTTGCTGGTCGAGACGTATCGACGAGGAGCATCGGTCTGGTTTACCTAATTGATGGGGACGACCTAGTGGTACTTCAGGCCCGTTACCACTACGAAAACTGAATACCGCCGCACGTCACTATAGGCACCGCAGTCGAGTTAGATTCCCGCCTTGAAGACAAAAATTTAATCAATGTTCTTACCGTAGAAAAGCTTATCCGTAATGAATCGAGCATTCCGTTGCGCATGGCATCGAGGCAAAAGTCGGAACGTTAAAAGCGTTGTTTGCTTCGGCTGTCACTCCTTTAGATGTCACTACGAGCAGAAGGTCGAGATCGGATTAGGGCGGCGATTTGCCAAATCCCAAATAGTCGTAGATTCATCAGTTGAGATCGATGTTTAGGTGGGTGTTTGGGTTCGCCATTGGCGAACCCAAACACCCACCTAATGACTTTTAAAGATCTCTAACTGGTTATGACTAGTCGCCCAAGGAGCCATTAGACGAATCAACCCTCATCTCTATGGACCAAAACCAGAGGATTAATCTGATTTAGAAGTTAACTTTCCACAGTTAACGCCCTAAACCCACTTTAGGGCAGTATGTCTTGAAGTACTTCCACTGATTCCAATTGGGATAAGCCACCTACAGAAAGGTCGCAATTTGTGATAAAGTGAAATCTCCTTGCTATTCTAAATGAGAAACACCGCCACGAAATACTGGAAGGCTCCCATTTAATTGAGCCGCTATTAATGTGAGCTGGCATATCTGCATGAGGGATATCGAACTAAGGAGGCAAATGGAGGGTATGGACTTGGAGCGTCGAAGAGACAACCGGCGAAGGAGAATTCAATTGGCGAAGATCACAATGCTCTTTGGGCCGTTACTTCTCGCAGCTTGCAACAATTCGAAAACTACAGGAACTCCTCAATCTCCATCTCAAGGACCGCTGGCATCTCCCTCAGCGCTTTGCCAGTCTGTTGCCGCCTTAGACCGACTGACTGTCCGCCGTAGCGACGCTTTTCCCCAGAATCACATGCGCTTTTCGTTTCCCACCAACGTCGCTGTATCTAATGCCATATTGGTGCGTAATGTGGCCAGAGCGCTCTGCGCGTTGCCAAAAATGCCAAGTGGCTCTATCAACTGTCCTGCTGACTTCGGTATCACCTATCGTTTAGCATTCTTTGCCGGCGACCGAGAATTCCCAAAAGTGACGATTGACTCAACAGGGTGCGCGTCGGTTAAAGGCATCGGAGCGATCCGCTGGGTTGAACAATCGCCCAATTTCTGGCATGTCCTTGGGGTGGCGATGGGACTCTCTACGCCTGGATATGCGACATTTAGAGGAAGTGGACCGAACCAATGACCCTGCCTATCTCCATAGGATCTACATAATCGTAACAGTAACGCCACATCTATCGATGAACTGGTAGTTCTTTGATGCCTACTAGGCGACAATTACATAAGTGGATTTTTACCCGTTTTGGATTTTAAGCTCCGCACTTAATGCCGAACAAGGCATAGTACTTGCATTCTGAGTCAAAAAATACCACCTGAAAGAGTCGAATTAGAAATTGCACAATTGCCTTCTAGGTGAAATCCGCCGCACGGTGGATTCGAAGAACATCTCAAGAATCAGAGTGGATTGAGACGAGAATCCTTTCGTCTGGATTGAGCGGTGAGTCGTCATTCCAAAAATCGCTCTGCCCAAACACTCGAAGAAACTAGACCATGGCAGCATGACCCAAACATGATGATTCATCTCCGCCAAGGTCTTCATCGTCGGTTATCCGGCAAATAATGGAACGGGTTTTGGTTATAATGTCAAAGTTAGGGGCGAGACGGCGTCCTACGAGCTTCAATTTACCGCCTTAGATCCCCGCCCCCTGTAGCAAGAGCCCTCGTCACCGCAGGACCCCTCACGAAGATGTGTAGAACGCGCTAAGCAGTCGCTAGCGAATGGCAATAATACCGCGTATTTTCTAACTTAGATTTGACACGAGCCGCATTGGAGACTAACCGACGGCATCGCTATCCTGAGCGAGATTGTCAGGGTCCCCCATATTCGTTACCAGCAACAATATTTAGAGCGTCAAAAATTATTTACTACAGAAAAGGCGCCTTATCGAACGAATCAACCTTCGAGGTGAGCTCGAGACGCCACCATTATCGCCGGACTTGTTGTGTTATTAGCTGCTACTGGGATATTCTTCGCATTGCCGGTCGCCCCTCGGGTACCACTCCAACAATTCTGCATGCGATCCCACCTAAGAATGTCACCTTTCCTAACGTGACGTCACCACCGCAATACTGTCCAGTCGGTCAGTTATATAAACCAGCCGGACACTATGTATCGACGGTGTAACCATCAAAGCAGCACCTGCGGGCTAGCCTAATCAGAAGTTGAATGCGCGTGGTATCTACCACAGGAAGAAGTGGCCCTTGCAAGGTCCAAGCCACCAAGGAAACCCTATGTTTCACCGAATACTCCTGGGTTCCTCAAAGATGCAAATGGGTCGTATGCGGGTGTCGTAACTTTCGGACCTAAGGTCGCCAAGATCGTTCCAGTCTCCTTGCAGAATACTCCGAGTGCTTTTACCCCGCCGTTTTAGAAGGAGAATCAATGGCAAGGTTGGGTCGGAAATACTTTGATCGGCGTTACGGCAGGCAGCGATACTGCAATCGCCTTGGAGGGAGTTGACCTATGTATAAATACCGAAACCCAAGTGATTAGTCCTGCCACTAGTGTCATAGTACCTGACCTGCACAACAATACCGAGGTCCTCGTCTGACCGAAGGTCAAAGGAACACTCAAAATAATCTCCTTCACAAGGGATACCCTCACGTACAAACTAATTGGAACCACCACGGTCTACCACTCAACGCTGCGACCTACTCCTTTGTGAGCTAATGGACAAAGGGCCAAGGATGAAACCATTTCATGCTCATATTCTCGATGATTTAAAATACGATAGATAATTCTTGACTGATCGTTCAATAATGGTGTATATTAAAACTATGGCCCGTAAGCGTGAATTTGACAATGAACAAGTACTACTAGGTGCCACGCAAGTCTTTGCACAGTTTGGCTATTCTGGCACTTCAATTGACCAGCTGGTGGAAGGAACTGGTCTACTACGAGGAAGCATCTATCAAGCCTTTGCTAGCAAGGCTGGCCTGTTTCGAGCTTGTCTATCCGAGCAAGTACATTCGCTGTGTAGCGACCTACTCACAGACATATCACTACTTGAGGATCTGCTCATAGTGGCGATGTGGGAACGTGCTCGTACAGATAAGGAAGTCGCAGGTTTGATTGTCCAAGCGCTACAAGTACTGGCGAAATGCCAGCAGCAAAGCCCTGCAGAAATGCTGTTCGCGCGCTTGGTGCTTCGAGCTGATATGCCAATTAATCAATAAGGAGTTGGAATGGTCATAGTGTCAATCAAAGATGGCGATCTAATTTTGCAAGTTAAAGGAATTGGCAAAGTTCTGGCGCTGCGCAACGAGCTCGTCATTCCTCTCAATCATGTTCGTGGGGTAACCGCCGATCCCGGCGCTTTTAGCATGCCGAGAGGACTTCGGGCTCCAGGCACCTCTATTCCCGGACTTCTATATGCGGGAACTTTCTACCACAAAGGCGAAAAAGTCTTTTGGGAGGTACACAATCCTGCAAAAGCCGTTGTCATAGAGCTTGCCGAAGAAGATTTTACCAGGCTGGTAATAGAAGTTGAAAATCCCAACGATGTCGTATCATCAATCGAAGACGCTATCGCCTGAAATGGAGTTCCATTTTCTATCATTCAAGAACCGGTACCTGAAGCGGACCAGGCGCAGCGACGTACAAAGTCGGCACACGGCCCGTTTAGCCTATCTTTGCATCCACCCCCTTTTTTTTCATTTCAGCCTCGCTAAAATGCAGACTCCAATTCCCAACTCCAAAGATGAGGTGAAACGCTAACTAGCAACCATACCTCAGCGACGATTGATGCAGCGACCAAACTAGTTCCCCCAGATCACCACCTGGCGTCTCTTTGAAGAGGAGTAACGAGCGGCGCGACTCTTTGCTCTTCAGCCTCGCTCACCTCCTTCACTGCGTCACATCAGTACCGGGGAACGCTCCTCAGCAAACTTGGAATGGAGGCTCCAGGATACAAGTCCCGTGTAGAGTGAAGCCAGGAAAGTCACCGTAAAAATTATGACGATAGCTTTGCCGGACAACACTATTCCAGCAATCAATGCTCTATTAACTTTCATTCTTCCCTCCCCTAAAACCAAGCTCTTCTTTGCACTCCCGTTTTAGATGAAACATCCGTCAGATCACTGGAAATACCCTTGAAACTAGGTGCAACCATTCGAACCCAACCCGACTCCGATCCTTCCTTCTATTCATTTGATATCCACTGCGGACATCTCCACTTGGTTATTTATTACCATACTGAGAACGTTCGTCAATACGGCACCTCAAACGACTTCCCTACTGCGAATAAGCCCTTGATTTAATGGTTTTACCATAAATCATCCCCATGGCCATCACATCCGGAGCGCACCTCTGTGGTTGTAAAACCCTGAAACTAACGATAACCTTGGGTTCAACTGGTAGGTGCAACGATTAGTTGACATTTCTAGTGCTAAATTAAAAGTCAAAATAAGGGATGCTAAATTAACCGACTTGATCGTAGATAACCGTCTCGATGAAATTGAAAGCTAAAAGCGACCGAGTCATAATCACCAATGCTGAATTTGCCACTCGCCCTAAGTGTCTGGATAGCCGACATCGGCCCATCATAGATAATTTGTACAATATTCTTATGGTCAAAATATCTGTAAGCAAAGCACGCGAGAGACTCTCGGAAGTGGTCGAGATTGCCCAAACTGAGCCGGTAGAACTTGAACTCTACGGACGGCGCGCGGCAGTGGTGATCAGCCCTAGTCAATACGACGAAATGCTCGAAGCGCTCGAAGAGTCTCATGATGTTACCGCGTTTGACATCGCTTTGGCTGAAGAGGAAAACAATATCCCCTGGGAGCAAGTAAAGCGAGATCTCGGCTGGTTGTGAGCAAGTATCTAATTGAATTTAGGCCTGCGGCACTTCGCGAACTTCGAAAGATTGACCACTCTGTTCAACCTAGAATTCAGGGAGTGATCGAGCTTCTCGCTCGAGATCCGCGTCCCCCTGCCTCACGGCAGCTTCGGGGTCGTGAACGTTATCGGCTCAAAGCTGGAGACTACCGGATCCTTTATACAATCGATGACGGAGTCCTGCTAGTTGTGGTTATTATCATTGGCCACCACCGAGAGGTTTATCAGTAACCGAACCAGCTGACCCCTCGCCACAAGGATGTCCGATCTGGTGCGTATTTTCATCCTTCATGAAAATCCTCCCATTTATATTCTGGTTACGATTCTCACATGACGGATGGATCACCTAGGATTCGCTTCGGCACTGGATGCATGGGCTCTAGAAACCATTCATCACTACTAAGCCAAGGAAATGTTTTACATGACATTAATAGGTGTCGGCGAATTCAACTAGAGCGGGCAACGAGTTCGCTTAGCCTCTCCTCCGGCATCCTATAGCCATGAGTCTTTCTAGGCCTTGCACTGAGACTTCTTTGTATCATTCTCAAGTCATCGCCTGAGTACTTTTTCAAGTCAGTTCCCTTTGGCAAGTACTGACGTAACAGTCCGTTGGTGTTCTTGATTGACCCTCTTAGCCGAGGCGAATGTGGATCAAGCAAGAATACGGGTATCCCGGTAGCTAAAGAGAAGTTTTTATGCCTGGCTAGTTCCGACCCTTGGTCCCAAGCTATGGATTTAATCAACCCAGAAGGAAGAGTTTGGATCGCCTTGGTCATAGCTCTCTCGAGCACAACTGCACTGATGTCATTTTGAACAGGCAATAACAAGACAAGCACCTGCAGTGATCCACTAGAGTTCCAACAGCACCCTTTTCGGCCTTGCCAATGATTAGATCACCTTTCGAAGTGGCCAGGAAGAACACGATCGTCTGCTTCTGCGGGACGGCTAGAGATCATCACCATATCAGCAATCGGACCGCTCTTTTTGGGTTGTCCCCTTGTGGTACACCCTAGTTTTTCCTGATATCTGCCACGAAGCAAGTTTATTTTCTAAGTTCACCACGACCCTGCATGTAGAGGGTCTTATAAATCGTCTCGTGGCTCACTTGCATTACCTCATTATCTACAAAGTCCACTCGAAGCCGGTTAGCGATCTCTCGCTGGGACCACAGTTCCTCAAGTCATGATGTTACCTGGAAACAATGTCACTTTAAAACCTCGGGCCTTGTAGGTGAGTTTTGACGCCTTAGACTGCTTGGTATTGCCCTATGTTTCGAAATGGGCTTTGAGATGGGCTGGCCAGATTCGAGACGAATCACGCCCACCATTAGCCTTTATCTCTCTTGTAACAGTAGAAGGAGATCTACCTAAGGATCTGGCTATCTGACTCATTGAATCGCCGGATGAAATTCCATTTAAGATATCCTCAGCCTAATTTGCGCACAAGGCACCCTTTGTGGAATCCAAATACCTGGCTTTACATCACGAACTTGTCCGCGCAGCATAACATTGTTGCCAGCGACAGATGGATAGTATTCCATTGAACAGTACGGGGTTTCAGACAGTTTACGCCTAGGCACGTCAAGGTATGAACTAGCTCCGTGAGATAAAGCAGAGTGCGACTCAGTGAGACTGAAAGCGTGGGATTTGTTGGGTCCAATGTTAGGTATTGGATTATCTAGTATCTCAGTACCTTGAACTTCTACAATCAGCGTTTGTATGGCTTAGCCATGGGAGGAGTGGAGTCGCCAGTTTCATCGCGCAGCAATCTAGGTGAGATGGGCGGTGAACATGCGATTCTTTGTCGATCCACGCCTCCTCACCATCGACGAGGTCAGTTACCTGACGATGCAGAATGAGTTAGCGGCACTGTTTCATCACTCTTTCGGCTCATCCAGCAGCGAAACCTGAGCAGCTCAATGTTCTTGACGACGTAGCTTTACACTGTATTACAGGGAAGACCTTCGGCGACCCAATAGTCGCCGCTGCGGCGTTGTATCGGCTGCCGCACCCCTTGCGAGGACTCTAGCAACCTGGCGGTCTAAGTCTGGCTTCTGGTTCACTGAAGACACCCGTGCTAATATAACGACAGACTTAGACGCAGATGGTTGAGATTCTAAGTCTCCAACCAATACAAGCTGTCCAACTTTACCCGCAGGAACAGGTAAAGTACCGGCACGATATCACTTTAATGCCGTTTGAAGATGAATACCTTGGGACAGTGCCCACTCACGCAAATACATTACATATAGCTCATATCTGTGCCAACTGTTGAAACCCTTATTATCAATGCTCCGCTACGATGCATGAACTGAAGTTCCGGCCAAAGAGAGCGGGCTCAGCCATTTGACTGCGCTTGGGCTGTAGTTGAATATCTGTCATCCTCATAGTCGCCAAATCGGATCCCACTTTTCAATTAGTCAACCTTGGTAATAAGACTAAATAGTTACTATGAAGTTGATATCTGCTCAAAAGATGATTTTAAGATTCGTCGGACCTTATTATTCCTGATGAATGCTTCTCGGCAAATGAACGGGCGCCACTTCTTCTGCTTGCCAAATCATAATGAGATAAACTGAAGTTTATGGTTCCACAAATTTCTAGAGCTTTTAGAGGAATCAACCGTCTGGAGGCACTTGGAGGACTACTGCTTGTTGCCGCTGGACAACCTTGGTTTTGGTGGCAGCCACTTGACGCTCGTCTAGGTTATAAAAGCCCTGATTTGCTGAGCGCATGCCTAGTTGTGATTGCAGCTTTGGCAATCGCCCTATTCGAGATATTTCCGTTAGCATCCACGTTAACCTGTTGGATCGCCTTTCTTACTTTTAGCCGTGTTGGCAATATTCCTACTCCACTATCTCTTGCAGCACTTGCATTGTTAGCCTTATTTATCTGTAGGGCTCCCCAGAGAGTTTGGCTGCCGGTATCGTTGTTGATACTGGTTGCATCCGCACTAACTGCTTTCACTGGGCCGCAAAGAAAGGCAGCTGAAGCACTTCTCTCTTGCCTTGTGGTTGGAGCCACAATTGGGATCGGATACCTGATAAAAGTAACTTTGAGAAATAATCGACTTTCTGCTGAGATAGTTAAGGTGGAGAAGGCCGAGCGTTTGGCCACTGCCAACCTACATATAGCTGCAGAGATACATGATCTGCTTGGACACGATCTTTCCTTGCTGGCGCTGAGTATCGAAGTGGCTCGGATCACCACCGCTAAAGACCCTTCGTCGGTTGACCATGTTCTTGAGTCATTAGCACATCGAGCACGCTCAGCTATGGGATCTTTAAGTGACCTTGTCTTAGATTTATCAAAAGACCAAAGTACATCCCAACTCCAACTTATGGCGAAACCTTTCGAAGATGTTGTACCCTTGGTCAAAGAAATCGTTATTTCGGCAAATTCTGCAGGACTGGAAATCAGTTTTGCATGCCCAGACCAGACCATAATCACCGAAGATACTATCTGCAATGCAATCATACATTTAGCAAAAGAGGCAATCACTAACCTTTCAAACCATTCAGTATCAAATAAAGGGGTTTTTACTTTATCAAAAAGTTCGAAAGGGATTCATCTGGAACTTCTTGATGATGGTCCTATGGATACTCACAACCAGAGAAACCACCAAGGGGCCGGACTCATCAATTGTCAAAAAAGAGCCCAATCTCTAGGTGGGTATGCTGGCTTCTCTTTAGTTTCAGATTCGAATAAAGGAAGCTTCACTGCCTTTATTCCTTGGATCAACTCGGCAGCTCAATGATTCGTGTCCTAATTGTTGATGACGAACGTGTGGTTATTGACTCGATTTCGATCCTCATTTCCTCACGGGATGATATGGAAGTTGTAGGTAGTGCACAAAATGGCTATGAAGCCATCTCATGCATTGAAGCCGCAACTCCTGACGTAGTCCTTATTGACATCTCAATGCCCGGACTCTCTGGAGTGGAGACGACAAAACAGATCAAGGACCGTTTTGTTGGACCTCCGGAAATTGTGATCTTGACTACATTTGCTCTCAACCAAATGGTACTTGCTGCCCTTAACGCTGGGGCCCAAGGGTTTATCCTCAAGTCGGACCCACCCCAGGATCTCTTTAACGCGATCATCACGGCGCACCGAGGAGATGCTCTTATTTCGCCTAAGATGTTGCGAAGTCTGATCACAGGGCTTGCCACAAAAGAGGCACCAAAAACGAATGCCGAGGTGCTAAGCTCCAAGTGCTCATCGAGAGAACTTGATGTATTGGCACTAATAGTCAACGGGCTGACTAACGCGGATATAGCCAGTCAGCTATATATCTCGGAAAACACTGTCCGTTCACACGTCGCCCATCTCAGAGAGAAGCTGATGGTCAAGTCAAGGGCGGCCCTAGTTGCCAAAGGCTGGGAACTGAGACAATAAACTGATACGCCCCGGAAATCTTAGAGACCCCTAGTCTTTCAGTTAAGGAGTCATCATTATGGCAAGAGTAAAGAAGTATTCACCCGAAGTTCGTGATCGAGCAATACGAATGGTCACGGACCATCGAGGTGAGTATCCCCCACAGTGGGCAGCTATTCAATCTGTTGCTCAGAAGCTGTAAATGACGCCCGAGACGCTACGTACTTGGGTACGTCAGGCTTCGATAGATGTCGGTGAGACTAAAGGAACAACTACTCAACGAGATAGAGCGCACCCGTATTGGAACGGGTCGTCTTTGTCCTCATTGTGACGAACCAGTCGCCCACGTCGATCTCGATAACTAACCTTCCATCGTTAAATCCAGAGCTCCATCAAAGTTCCCGTAAGTATTTTGATGTACCCAGCATTTTAAGTCAACAATCACCACAAATGCTTCTGTTGTGATTGTGGATTTGTTTGTTACAAAGTTGGTGGTAGTGAGAGATGTCCTAAATAGTAAAGAACCAGCCATATTTTAAAGATTTAATCTAAACAACTAGTTGGCCAGACAGCTCAAATTCCATCAAATATCGTGCTTTTAGGGGTATTGACATCCGTCTCTGCTACGCTAATGCGTACCCAAGAGAACCGATTGGTTCTGCGATAATGGAGTCTCCATTAAACCCGGGGCGTATCAATTTTTGAGCGCTCTTTGTTTTACGGACGCCAAGTGGGGTTGGTCCGCCAAACCATTTTTCATCGGAGATGTCTTTGTTTGTGAACCAAACACACTTGCGAGAAGGATTGCCGAAGGTGAAATCCTTTCTGGCGAGGAGATTCAAGAGATTGCACTTCGGCTCTCACGACTCCTTCCTCCTAAACCCGGCTGGACAGAAAATTCAGGCGATCGAGCGTGACTTGCCAATAAAAAGTGTCCGCAAACGACCAGGAGAGTTTCGAGGGTGCTGCTATCTCCCATTTGACGAAAATCTTTTTGAAACAAGCACCCGGTTCTACTTTGGAGCGACTGCGAATTGCTTTCCAGGATTCAAAGGCATCTTCTAACGGGTGGATCAATGCCTCCTTCAAGACTAATCAAGACTAATAGAGAAGCTGGGTAGGAAGTTATAATCAAAAATCGATTTACCCATATTCCTCGATCACGACAAAGAAGACCTCGGAAAAAAAACCGCCTGGAAGCACTTTTAGAACAAGATCGTCCAGAACTCCAAAAGATTCCGGCGAGCTTCCGACCGATCAAGGCATGGAGACTAACTCTAAAGCGGACTTAAACATCCTTGCTTCTCATTGTCTAAAGTTGATCCAGCCACTGTAGTTTTGTGGCTGGCCATTTCTTGACTCTGCTAGGATTGGGGAATGCATTTGACCAGCTCACTTCGTCGATTACGCTCCGTCTACGAGAAAGGTCTGCTTTTTCTTCCAGACGAACTCTATGACCGCCTTACACCTAAGCGCGAGTTGACTACAATAAACTCTGTTGCGGACCTCGACTGGGTCTTCGACCGTGCAGCCACTCTCTTCGAGCGCTCCGAAGACGAGGCTAGGCTTTTTCTTGACGGAATCCAACTTGCTGCGCCGCCAATGCCAGATGATCCATTCTCCAATGCCTACAAAAATGCTCAGTGGAAGCTTTACGAACAGGTATCTGGTAAGGAGAGATACGGTGTCGAAAATGAACATTCGGACTTTGATCTAGGTATTGCGCTCAGGCGCCCCTTCCCCTACTCAACAGGGTCATCAGGATTGATAGGAGATCAACTAATTGCCTATGGCTTCATAATCAAGACACTCGGAATAAAGCCTGGTGACCGCGTAGTGGAATTCGGTGCAGGCTGGGGGAACCTTTCGCAACAGCTCGCTCTGCTCGGTTGCGACGTGACCGTAGTTGAGATAGACCCGTCCTTTGTCAAGTTGATAGAAGCTTCCTGTCGCGCTGGGTCACCAATTCGAGTTCTTCAAGGAGATATGCTGACGTGCGATCCCGGAAATGACTATGATATCGCTATCTTCTTTGAGTCCTTTCATCACTGTTCGGACCATCTGGATATGCTGCGTCGTTTGCACAATGTCATTCGCCCGGGAGGCCGCGTCGCTTTCGCCAGTGAGCCGATAGGTGCTCTATCGTATCCTTGGGGTCTTCGTCTTGATGGTCTATCGCTTTGGAGTACTCGAAAATACGGATGGCTCGAGCTTGGCTTCACCAGAGATTATTTCTTCGAAGCACTCCGAAAAACGAGGTGGACACCACAAAGAGCAAGAAGTAGAACTATATCGCCAATGGCGGACATCATCATTGCAACCCAGGGCTGAGCCAAGTTAAATCAATTTAATGTGGTTTTGATGAACTCTCCTAGCCAACAGATTCGGGCGACTAGGAGAGTGGTCTGTTGTAACGTCTCGAATTTCAGAGCTTTTGCTGATCGCTCCGCTCCAGTGCAATCCAGTTCGAGACAGTCGATTTTGATAAACCGCCTTAGACCATCTCCTATAGCTCGGATGTGATAAACAATCACAGCGAGCTTTCAGGTAGCAAATAACTGATCCACTAAATCGTCAATTGAATCGATACGGAGTCTGTGGAGGATTTTCTAGACGGAGGATATGAAACAGCTCAAGTGAAAAGGATGCCAAATATTGGACCTGCAACGGCACCTTCGCTGACCTGACACGAACCAAGAAAATCTTTGAATTGCCGGAGGCCCTTATTGGCGACCTCGAGCAACGTTGTGTCGATGAGCGCCGAGAAAAGCGGAGATGCGTCACATAAACCGAGATTGTGGAGAAGGCCATCTCAAATTATCTGTATGAAAACCAATATTTCGATATTACAAGCTGTTTAGATGTAAACGTTCGGTGAACCCATACCACCCCTGACGAAAACAGGGGCTGAACACGAAGCGCTAGATAGTGTTAACTGGTAGTCATGGACAGTTTGCATACAACCGAGTCAGCGTACTGGAAGGCGGAGGCAGAACGCCTCGCTGGCGATAATGCCCGTCTTCAGGCTGAGAACGCCGAGCTTCAAGCACGGGTTAGTGAACTCGAAGGCCAGATTGGCGCGCTCACCGAGAAGGTGACGACTCTCGCAAAGCTCGTCTTTCTGAAAGCGCAACAGAATATCAGATTGGCCCGGGAGGTCACTCTCTAACGGGTTGGCCGAATGTTTACGATTAGATGGCCGCTTTTGTATGGTCTACTGTAAGCGCATGCTTTCTATAGAGAAAGCGATTTACAGGAAGATAGACCGCTAGACATCCAATCAGTTTATGTATGTGAATCAACTAAGTGATGTTTGACGTGAATCGGATTTGATCTGTTGCCGGGTCGCACTGTCGGATCCTACGGGTTTACATTCGAATGGAAACCTGAGATAGCTGCTCTAGGGGCTTTTAGATCCGCCAACCCTAGAATATGTCAGTTTGTTTCAACTTGCTTTGCAAGCCAGAAAAACCACGGCCTAGGTATCTTTTGAGGGTAATCCGCCAGGAATTTAAACCCGAAAAACCCAAAATCATCTTTTAAGCAGATGCGACGCGCAAAATAAATAGTTAGCGTTACTACCAGTGTTCTATGACTACGGAGGTTGGCTTCGAATGTAGTAATGGCCATGGAATTATTTATAGCAGAACCAATAAATCAAGGCCTTATCCACGATAGGCGAACTCGTTTAACGCGCCGTATCGACGAACGCTATCAGCGTGATAGCTAATAAGCAAGAGGGGATGTTCACGGTGGATATTAGAAGAATAACAGGAAGGATCGCAGTTGGATTGGGGGCATTGGCTGTTAGTGCGGCAGCCATTGGCGTTAGTGCAACCACTGCATCTGCGCAAAGCGCGAATATCTCGACAGTCTCTGGGAAGAGTGTGATTTCCAAAAAACCCATACCTATGAATGAGAATTATTATTACCAATATCGAAGTATTGAAAATGTTTACCAGGGAATGCACGCTGGCGACTGGGGGACCTGTAATTACGTCCAACCTGAACCGTTCCCAGCTAGTTATCAATGTAACAAAATTATTACGACTAGCGCGAGCATTGGCGGAGGCATAGGCAATATCCCCGTCGGGGAGATCTCGGCGTTAATTGGGTTTAACATCAATTGGTCATATACGGAGGGGCTTGGAAGCGGCTTCAGTCTCACACTACCCGCAGGCGGCTACGGACCTATCTTGGCGGGGTCAGAGTACTCGCAATATTACGTAGTCAGCCAATTCCGTTTGTGCACTGCACAGGGAAATTGCAACGCATGGGGCGGCAACCAAGCAAATAACGTACAGCGTTACGATTCGCCCACCTATAAATTTGCAGGAGTCTACTGAGTCTGATGGGAGCTAATAATTTGCAGCTTTTGTTTAAGCATCGTCTTTCGAAAAAATTAACGAATCTTGCGATTTGTGTTATGGCAGCTGGCTTGCTGGCGAGCTGTGGAAATACATCGGACGTGTCAAGCGTAAAATTGATCCCTGCTGTTGCTGACAAGGTGGTGTTTTATGTTGGAACTGGTACCGGACCAAAGATAATCAACCTTAATCAGGTTTACCTTGGCCCTAAGAATCCTAAGAATCTCCCTGGCGGCCTACTTGCTATTGTTGCGAACTGCAAGGGGAAGGGGTCCCTGCTCGTTAGAGTGCTACCTGGCGGAGAAGCTGACGATCCAACGTGTAATTGGCCCAATGGAGGTGGAGGGTCAATGGAAACCCTTCCCGCCAAACAGCCATGGCCAACCAAGATTGTGATCAAAGCAGCCAAGAGGACACGTTGGAGCATAGCCGTAGTGGACCCACAGGGTTCAACCGGCGTGGCAGAACCTGGATGACTTGGATCTAGTTTCGACTAAAGACATTGGGGCGTCAGTCGCTTCAGTTTTTAACTCATCGGAGGACACATGTTAGTTCGCCGGCTTATGATCTCACAACTTGTGCAGCGATGGGTGCTGGCGTCCTTCTGATAGCTTGGGGTCGAAGTCCGGGCCAAAGAACACTTGTGGGGGCACCCCTCCGCCACTGTCGTGGCGCAAGCGTCCCACAAGTGTTCACGCGATCCGGATAAAGGAGCCACCTGTTCAAACGCCCGTTGTCTTGGTTGATGGCCTTGGTGTCGCCCCCGAACTCTCCAAGGAGTGGTAATCCACATTTTCACGCTCGATCCAAAGACACTGTCCAGCCAACTAGAACCTTATCAAGAGTCTTGTATCCGTCGCAATTAGCGGTCGCGCAATACCGGTATCGGTCCGTACTTCTGTGAAGTCTAGTGAAGGTGAGCTACCATAGCATGAAACACAATCTACTGCGCGCATTCCCAGTGATCCTTATTTGGAGCACTGGGTGCGGTCGACTTATATTTGAATAGGGATCAATTGGGATTCGGAGCTTCAGGTTCCACTTCTCTCCTAGTGAAGCTCCTGATTTTGGGGGCCGTAACTTTCGTGGCCCTCCCGACGGTATTGTCGGTAGGCTTGAGGCGACTCGGCGAGGATCCAGAGTTTCGGCGACTCCTTAAGTATTCGATGGTCCTGGTAAGCCTTTTGACCGTCGGTCAGATGTTTATACACCGTAATCCACTTTCCTCCGGCATTTTGGTTCCGTCCTTGTTATTTGCGCTTCTATTGGTCGAACTGTGGTCCAGTAGAGCGTTTCGAAGGAGAAGTGTAGGTGTGTGAATCAACTAAGTGATGTTTGACGTGAATCGGATTTGATCTGTTGCCGGGTCGCACTGTCGGATCCTACGGGTTTACATTCGAATGGAAACCTGAGATAGCTGCTCTAGGGGCTTTTAGATCCGCCAACCCTAGAATATGTCAGTTTGTTTCAACTTGCTTTGCAAGCCAGAAAAACCACGGCCTAGGTATCTTTTGAGGGTAATCCGCCAGGAATTTAAACCCGAAAAACCCAAAATCATCTTTTAAGCAGATGCGACGCGCAAAATAAATAGTTAGCGTTACTACCAGTGTTCTATGACTACGGAGGTTGGCTTCGAATGTAGTAATGGCCATGGAATTATTTATAGCAGAACCAATAAATCAAGGCCTTATCCACGATAGGCGAACTCGTTTAACGCGCCGTATCGACGAACGCTATCAGCGTGATAGCTAATAAGCAAGAGGGGATGTTCACGGTGGATATTAGAAGAATAACAGGAAGGATCGCAGTTGGATTGGGGGCATTGGCTGTTAGTGCGGCAGCCATTGGCGTTAGTGCAACCACTGCATCTGCGCAAAGCGCGAATATCTCGACAGTCTCTGGGAAGAGTGTGATTTCCAAAAAACCCATACCTATGAATGAGAATTATTATTACCAATATCGAAGTATTGAAAATGTTTACCAGGGAATGCACGCTGGCGACTGGGGGACCTGTAATTACGTCCAACCTGAACCGTTCCCAGCTAGTTATCAATGTAACAAAATTATTACGACTAGCGCGAGCATTGGCGGAGGCATAGGCAATATCCCCGTCGGGGAGATCTCGGCGTTAATTGGGTTTAACATCAATTGGTCATATACGGAGGGGCTTGGAAGCGGCTTCAGTCTCACACTACCCGCAGGCGGCTACGGACCTATCTTGGCGGGGTCAGAGTACTCGCAATATTACGTAGTCAGCCAATTCCGTTTGTGCACTGCACAGGGAAATTGCAACGCATGGGGCGGCAACCAAGCAAATAACGTACAGCGTTACGATTCGCCCACCTATAAATTTGCAGGAGTCTACTGAGTCTGATGGGAGCTAATAATTTGCAGCTTTTGTTTAACCTGGATCCACCGAAAATTTAGCCGCTCAACTTTGATTTTGGCATAGAAAAGGTGCTCTGAACTGGTAGAATGATGTTTGAACACACTTCAAATCTATCAGTTCAAGGAGCACCTTTTAGATGCGAGCATCTACTAGTGCTTTAGAGTGTTTGATAGTCACCTTTGACGATTCGAACGCAGTTTCCAACAGTGGGTTAATACTCCCTATCACCCTTGCTGAGAGACTTGGCCTTAGGGATCTCTTTGATTTACACATTGACCTAGAGGATCGTCCTGGACGAGCAAATGTTGGCAGAAAAGCTATGGCTATCGTCGCATCTATCTTGGCCGGTGGTGATTGCATTGATGACACTGCAATCCTTGAAAGCCCAAATGCGCAAGTTATCCTTGGTCAGATAATGCCAGCACCATCCACTCTTGGTGTCTTCTTGCGTAGTTTTGAGACCAGTGACATCGCAGATGTTGAACGAGTTGCAGCTTTGTTGCTAGAACGAGCCTGGCTAGCTGGAGCAGGTCCAGGTGATGAGCCGTTCACCATTGATGTTGATTCCACAATATGTCAGGCATATGGAAACAAAAAAGAAGGAGCTGGATTTGGTTATACCAACCTAAGGGGGTATCACCCACACCTAGCAGCAGTTGGTAAAACAGGTGACATTCTTGGAATAGTGACTCGTGAAGGCAACGCCAATACCGCCCGTGGTGCCGGGGAGTTTGTAACCCAGGTAATCAACAATGCCAGAGCCGCTGGAGCAACTGGTGAAATAACCATGCGTTTTGACTCTGGGTTCTTCTCAAGAGCCGTTAGAGACGCAGCTAGTGCGGGTGATGCTCGCTTTTCTATTACAACACGGATGTCCAAGAGACTAAAAGGTATCATCTCCGATATACAAGAGGATGCCTGGACTTCAATTCCTTATTGGCTTGAAGGTGGAGCTGATGTAGCAGAAGTGAAATACCGTCAAATACAGTAAATATTGCGCATTTGCAAGAGATAGACAAGACGTTCGTCTTATCGTAGGAAGGGTCAAGCCTACTCCAGGGTCTCAGCTGGCACTATTTAGTGACTATGACTATCACGCATTTATTACCGATCGACAAGGCGAAACGCTTTTCCTTGAGGCTGATCACCGAGCACATGCCCAGATCGAACTAGTCATCAAGGATCTCAAAGGAGGTTCTAGGTGGAATCATGTTCCATCCCGATACAAGAACGCTAATGCCGTTTGGTTGGCTCTGGTCTGGTTAGCCATTGGTGCAATTGCACACAACCTGGCACGGTGCAACTGCACACAACCTGGCGCGGTGCAACTGCACAACCTGGCGCGGTGCAACTGCACAACCTGGCGCGGTGCAACTGCACAACCTGGCGCGAATAGGTGCTATTACAGAAACTGTTATCACCACACCAAAGCTTCGACGGTGTTACTTTCAGATCGCAGGACATATCACTCGTTCAGCTAGAAAAGTAATACTGCATCTTGAAGAACACTGGCACTATAAGGATAAGTTCTTAGAGGCTCTTGATCGGATCAGAAAGTTTGAGATCGCCATCACCTGAACATCTGGTTACCTAACACACTGAATATTACTTGAAGGAACTGCTCTAGAAGACAAGGGATTAGGTCACTATACCCAAAATGAGATTTCAGAATCTCAAAAATGACCAAACAGGCTCAACCACAAAGGGAATAGGTTATATTTGGCACTCTGAAACCAGATTTAAACCATAGACCCTCCGTCAAACCTAAATCAGTTCCAAAAAACCGACTCAGAGTCACACCGAAGGGCTCAAGCTGGTCCAATTCTGTGGATTCAGGTTAATCCACGCCAAGTACCATCCATTGCGCGTACTCTACAGTTGACCATGAGGTGTAGATGGCGATGAGGATCACCCTAACGACTTGTCATATGTCGTGCACGGGCTACCGATAAGACCAGACCTCCTACTTGTTCTTGTGCTCCTCGTTTGCCTATACGAGTTACTGAAGTACGCGAGAGATAGCTAGAGATTGCATCGGCTTGGCGATCCAAGACTTCATCAAGAGCATCGGCGATCTCGCGATTCTGAGATGCAACAATAGATAGAGATTTGGGATTGTTCACGTTGAATTCGACAAAGCGCACACCTTGTCGCTCTTGGCCTCCACCTCTTCCTCCGCGGTGCTCACCTGTTATTGGATCGATCCCCTCAACCCAAGCTTTGAAGGCGGCTTCATCTAGACCAAGGCTTGATACGATTTTGCCGTTTTGCCAAGTGTGTTCGGCAATTAATTGCGATCCGCCTTCGGAGTAATAGCCACCTGTCGTCTCTATGCCTAGCCCATCTGAAAAATAGGTGGCAGCACCTCTCCCGTCGCCTTGATAGATGTGTGCTGTCTTGTTTTTCGGGGGTTGGAGTAGGTGGCTCGCAACAGATTGGGTTGGAACAGGTGGTTAGCACAACTCGAACCTGCCATCGTCAACGCCAAATCAAGCGACTCATAGTGAAATGTGTGGAAGCTGGACCCACAAGAGATAAAGGTTTTACTCCCCTCGAAAGTTAGCCCAAATATGGCGCATGTCCTCACTCCTTACATACAGATATCGAGGCATCGCGTGACTTTTATTCGGAAGAGATTGATAGAGCATTCCACGGCGACTGAGTAGATTCGACAGACGTAAAATCTCCGCTGAATCATCACTAAGAACTACTGGACGCCATTTCCCAGGCTCCCAACCCCCAGGAGCCAAACCCTGTTCAACCAATAACCTTGACAAGGGGATAAAGCCAGTCGGAAATTGAAACTCCGGTATGGATCCGTCGAACAAAGCGCTTACAATTGCTTCCACATCGGTCGCATACCGAGCCGACAATGGGGTCTCAGAAGCGAGAAACTCTTCCAAGGGAACTTGGCAAAATCTTCGTTGAAAATCGTCGTAAGTGCTATTCGTCGAAAATAATCTGCCCTCATCAATCACTAGGGCACGTTGTCCTAGGCGATTGACCATGGATGATGACAAGGCTAACGTTAGGAAAAAGAGGGCCGACGGCACAACCTCCAGCTCCTCGTATGCTGCAAGCAGGGTCGCTTGATAGAGAGCAGAACGACAAGCAGAACTCATAACCGCTTGCCCATCGCGATGGGACTGTACCAAAGCTTTAGGCTCTCCTATGGTCAACTCCCATGCTCCACTCCGCTCACCAATAAAACCAAGTTCGTCGACTACTGACAGTCCCAACTCATGGAGTCCGAGAGCACCGTCCAGCTGAAAGTAGGAGAGCGCCTCTTTGACCGAGGGTCCGAGATTTAGCTGATAAGCCCAGTCTGCACAGATGAGTACCTCGCCCCCAAACAATGCGCCAGCGCCTAATCGTCTCGGAAGCCAACGTACGGTGTCGGAAAAGTCACGAACCAGAAGGCTACTTAGGTATTCGACAAGCTCGGCGGAGGGAAGAGGCGAAGTTTCAACTTTGATCGATCGCAATGCATGCACCTTTCCCTATGAGCACCATACTGAATTGAGGGCTATAGTACATGTCCCAGTCGAAGCTGAGTTTCAAGTTATTCCCAGACATATCCTCAAGCCTCAACCCAGATAAAGATCGGACTGCCATACGCGTCAGTCCCGACGTAATGACACTCAAGCGGTGTGCCATAAGGGTCGAGCGCATAATCACCGGGATTATCGCATTCCTCGCCTGCCCAGTATGCTACAGATCCGCAGGTACCTCCTGGCTTGCATATTAATGCGGGTTTGGGGGTTTGGGGGCGAGGTGCGCCACTCGCCCATGCTGCAGACCCAGTTAATCCGACCGCCACACTCGATAACGCCAATGCCCCCAATCCAACTCCGATCCTTTCTGTTATTCTTTTAATTCCCATTGTGAACATCCCCTCTTATTAATGGTTATCATGCTGATAGCGTTCGTCGATACGGCTCGTTAAACGAGTTCGCCTATCGTGGATAAGACCTTGATTTATTGATTCTGCTATAAAGCATCCCCATGGCCACCACCACATTCGAAGCCAACCTCCGTAGTCATAGAACACTGGTAGTAACGCTAACTATTTATTTTGCGCGTCGCATCTGCTTAAAAGATGATTTTGGGTTTTTCGGGTTTAAATTCCTGGCGGATTACCCTCAAAAGATACCTAGGCCGTGGTTTTTCTGGCTTGCAAAGCAAGTTGAAACGGCTTTGCATAATGAATTGTTGAAACCAGCTGCTTTTTTCTGGAATAGGTAGATCTAAAAGCAGGCAAGTGCGATAGCTATTCTGATATTCACTGGAAAAGTATTTCAAATTTATCAACTAATCGATAATAAAGTTAAATATTGATTTTGGATTGGCTTGAAACGCTCGATCAAATACGTCCTCCAGCCCAAAAGGCTGAGGAGATCCCAATCATTATGTATATTGCGACCGGGAGACTAAGTGTCAATGAGATAACCAACCGTTCTAGCTTTAAGCTTCGACGAATTACGACTACCACCGGGAGCACGACCGCCGCAATAATATCAATGCTGGTAACCACAGTTTGCACCGACAGACTCGAAATTGACCATCCGAGAAGCGATGCGTTCAACAGCAAGTCCAGAAAGAGCCCTGCCAAACTAGCGTATACAATCCAGCCGTTTCGATCTAATGCAAGTCGCACTGCGAAAAACGGCACAACAACGGCGACCAAGAAGATGAGAACAACTGTCATGGCGCCGCCGATTTCCCTAGATGCAGAGGCGGAGAACAGCATCGATGAAAGCAAGCCAAGATTAGCCAGCAGCGAGATCGCTGCTCCTACCGCCGCGGCCACAATCAATTCAAAACGACGCCACGGGCGAGTTGCAATTCCAACACACGCCGATAAGACGGGAACTGCCGAAGCAACGAAAGTGAAGGTTGCTCCGAGCACCCCTCCTCTAAATAGGCTGTGGGCCCCTTGAATCTCTGCGTACACACTGTTCCTCCTTGTAATTCCTGCCCTAATTTAAGTATCGCCACTCAAGGATTGAATACGGAGCCCTATCGATTACCTATAACCAAATAGCAATAGCTACGACTGTAGCTTTCAGCCAATGGTCTCGCACGACATGGGCGTAGATGAGCCGCCATTCCATTGGAACGGAGTGGTACCATCCTCCCCAACATAGCGAACGCACAACTTATCGCCTACGTGGAACCAAGAGTTGCTGTAAAAGCTGAACGTTACGCAAAGCATGGTTCCAGCTTGTCCACAACCGTATCCGAAGCAGTATGTATTCGGATTGCCGTAACACACAATTGGCGCCTGCTTTATAACCGCTCCATTGCGGATGAGCTGCGCAGCACTGCAGCCACTGTAGCTCGCATAGGCACTTTTTACCACGTTCGATACGTAGGTGCCGTAACCGGTTACTCTGATGAACACTCCAAACTGACCCAACCCTGGAGGTGCTCCTGTGCATCCGCTGGCCGTCAGTGGCGTGAGCAAACTATTGTGCGTTAGCTGGGGAGGAATTTGAATCGCAACATTTTCGCTTACAACGATGTTCGACAAATATACGTGCGTAACGGCAACTAGATCAGCACCTTGAGCTGCTGTAGCAGATGCGCCGGTCGCACTAACGCCAATGGCGGCCGCGCTAACAGCCAATGCCCCCAAACCAACTGCGATCCTTCCTGTTATTCTTTAATACCCACTGTGAACACCCCCTCTTGCTTATTAGCTATCATGCTGATAGCGTTCGTCGATACGGCTCGTTAAACAAGTTCGCCTATCGTGGATAAGGCCTTGATTTATTGGTTCTGCTATAAATAATTCCATGGCCATCACCACATTCGAAGCCAACCTCCGTAGTCATAGAACACTGGTAGTAACGCTAACTATTTATTTTGCGCGTCGCATCTGCTTAAAAGATGATTTTTGGGTTCTTCGGCCTTTATTTTCTTGATGAAAGCTTTTCAATAAACACTTGGATAATGGTCCTATTGATGATCGTAACCAAAGAAGCCGCCATGGGACTGGACTTATTAATTGTCAAACAAGAGCCCAATTTCTAGGTGGGTGCGCCGGCTAAGCATTAGTTACGGGTTCGAATAGAGGTAGCTTCACAGCCTTTATTCCTTGGAACAATACGAAAATTCAATGATTCGTATCCTAATTATCGATGACGAGCGTGAGGTCATAGAGTCGATTGAGGTTCTAATTTCCTCAAGAGATGATATGAAAGTTGTGGGCAGCTTACAAAATGGTCATGGAGTGATCTCATATATTGAAACTTTGCGGCGTGACGTAGTCCTTATGAATATTTCAATGCCCGGACTCTCTGGAGTAGAGACGACAAAACAAATCAAGGATCATTTTGTTGGGGCTCCAGAGATTGTGATCCTAACTACCTTCGATCTCAATCAAATGGTACTTTCAGCCCTTCACGCTGGAGCCCAAGGTTTTATCCTTAAGTCCGACCCACCCCAAGATCTCTATAGCGCGATCATTACTACGCACAGAGGAGATGCTCTTATTTCTCCAAAGATGTTGCGAAACCTTGTCACCAGTCTTACTGCGAAACAGCCTCAAAAACTGCACGTCGAAGTGCTGAGTTCTAAGTGCTCATCTAGAGAGCTTGATATATTGAAATTAGTAGTACAGCAGGCTGGCGAACGCAGATATAGCTAGCCTGCTGTACATCTCAGAAAACACTATCCGGTCACACGTCGCTCATCTTCACGATAGGTTAACTGTAAGGTCAAGGGCAGCCCTAGTTGCAAAAGGTGGGGAATTGGTAGAATAACTTGTGATCTCATATTGCACAGGGAGAAGCGTTGACGTTGCTCTTTAGGTGGATAGCTAGAAATCTCGATACCAAGATCAAGCAAGGATACTTTCATACCGAGGCAACACCTAGCGGTGAGTTTCAGGATAGTTCTCGAATTTGCCCGCGTTAATATCTACCATTTCCAGAATATGGCAGCTTCTTTTAGAAATATATTACACAAATCCGTTTGAACTGATTCGCTAACCAGGAAGAGCAGAGCCTAGGCATTTTTTAAGTTAATCGCCGAGAAATCTACAGCCCAAAAGATGATTTCGAGGTTTTTTGAGCTTTAAATTCCTGGAAGATTACCCTCAAAAGACACCTAGGGTATGGTCTTTCTGGCTTGCAAAGCAAGTTGGAACAAACTGCCATACTCTAGAGTCAATGGATCTAAAAGTAGGCAAATGCAACAACTGTCCTGAAACTCACCGCTTACCTTACAGGAAGATTGACAACCTATCTGCAACCGTTGTTGGACCATCTCTCACAATCGCCGATGGACTAGCCACTGCTGTCTTCATCGCAGGTTTAGAGATCTTTGATGCAGTTGCGGCACTCGATGGAAACGAGTGTGCTCTTACAAAAGGAGATAGAAGGCTATATGCCACTAAGAACTTTCCATTTATCCGATAGCGTACTCGCCCAGGCGAACTCCTGCTATTTGAGTAGCTTGGCCAACTAATGCCCCACTAGAGTCCCATGCGTAACATCTTTCGTCGACCAATTGACCCTGAATTAGGTTGGCACGCTGCATTATCCACAGCGACCCAGGTGCTGGCCTCGTACGAACGTAGGTATTTAGCGCTAGTGTCGGCACCCAGCCAGACCGTTCGATCTCAAAGGTTGCTGGCGGAAAAGAGTCCAGGGCATACTGAAGCGAAACCGAGTCAAAGTCTTCACCCTCTGGAAGTCTCAACCATCCCCGTAACTCGCCACTGCCCGATGGAAAGTTTTCGCTATATATCTTGACGTTGGGATCAAGTCGAATATCAACCTGTTCCATAATCGCAGCTTTGAAACCTCCAGGGGATTGAACTGGAATGCTAAGACACTGATCCCATGGAGTAACCGATTGGAATTGCTCATCTCGCTCCCAATAAGGCTTTGCCAATGGATCAAAAGTGGTGACAACTGTTGTCACCACAAGACAAAGTTGGCCCCCTTGAGTCATTTGCCCACCGAGTTGAGCAAAGTTGCGCCCGCTGCGATATAAAGTAACATCTATCTCGACGGGTCCTGGATCAGGAGATATCAGATATGTGCAGTTTGAGGATAAGACATCGCCAAAGCTTGTCTCGCTAAGGATTGCTCGGTCGACCAAAGCCAAGAGGTAACCGCCATTTGGCTTACCAGCGATGGTGAAATCCTCATCTATGATCGCACCATAATGACCCTCACCTATCTTTTCCAACTTAGATACACCCGAAAATAACTTCTTCAAAACCACTCCCTGCACCGCATCTCAACTAAGAGATAGATCCTAACTTCCTAGAGCCAACTACTACTTAGATGAAAAACATGTGGAAGATTTGGCCTTAGCTCGCCAACAAATTCCACTCCGAGCACCAGCCCAGGAATATAGAATAAATTTGCTCGAGCGCTAGCGCTTCGTAGCCATAAGGGTAAAGCTCAAAGGCAATTGGACCCAGCCATCGGGTTGGACGAAGTGTTCATTTGTGCTCTTGGTCATTCCTTCAGCATTCAAAAACGAGGTCCAAGAATGTTCTTCAAGATGCGTGATAACAAAGCCCCGAGACGTTAGCGCCGTGACTATCTCGCCGATGGAATGATTCCAGATGTAGGTTTTAAATGTGCCTAGATCATCTGAACCATCCACATAGCTTCCTTCGGACTCGTCTATCATTGGTGAATCCTTCTCGAAGTAGTCACCCGAGAGGGACCAATTTCCATCCACCCGCTCAACCATTTGCGCCAAAGGGTGGACCTCATGCATAAAAAGCACTCCGCCCTGCCTTAGAAGATGATCGACAGCCTTAGCCCAAGAATCAATCTTTGCTATCCAGCAGATAGCACCTAAGCTCAAATAGACAAGATCAGCCAAATCTTTAACGAAGGTTACTGCAACCTCTTCAACTGAACATATTTCAAAGCTGCATCGCTCAAAAAGGCCAACTCTACGAGCTAACTCTCTCGCCTTTTCAATTGCAGTCTGCGAATAGTCGATTCCGATCACCCTCGCGCCTGCTGCAGCGATCGACAAAGAGTCCTTGCCGAAGTGGCATTGCAAATGCACAACGTCTTTATCGGTTAGATCCCCAAGAAGATCTTCTTCTCGCTCTCGCATCGAAAGACCAGTCGAGAGCCACTTGTCGACCTCGTAAAAGTCAGAGTCAAAGTGCGACTCAACCACCGCCTCCCAATAACCTCTATTGGCGGCAATCATCTCATCTTCACCCAGCACGTCTACCCCTATTCTCAAATCGCCTCGAGATCTTATATCCGCGCCAGAAAGCCATGACACACAAATGCTAGATACAACTAGCCAATAGCCCCTGTACTTGCAAGGCCAAAGAGCCACATCCAACACCAACTACCAAGATAATCCTAGCCAGGGTTACTTCTTCGACATTGTTTGACTGCGTCAATCAAATTTCATATCTAAATTCAGCCCATGGAAGCTCCAGCTCCAACCGGTGAATCGAAAGTTGATTCAAAGCAGCAATCGTCGCATCTCTGACACAATGCATTTCGGAACGGAAAAATCCAATTTTACAAATTGCAATTTACTAAATATGCAACTCTACGCGCAAGAAAGAGTGACCGTGCCCTGGTGAATTTCAATTGAGCCACAAAATCACTACTACCCTGTTCAGCTCTATATTGGCGTAGCTTCTGACACCTGAAGTTAGTAGTCTATTATTGCTGCCCATGCGTAGGTTCGACAAACCTAATCCTTCGATTTCATCTTTATGGAGCCAGATCTACATTGATTCATTTCTGTGATCAGATACGTTCGCGAGCCTCTTGGTCCACTTCACCTAGAGAAGACCTTTTGTAAAGGCTGGAGTTGTCAAGGCTGGGGCATCCTAAGTTTTCTCAGCTACCCCATCGAAAAACGCTCGCTCTGCGGCAATAGAAAACCGTCCCATTTTGAGGCTATCCGGTTCATGATCCTAGATTAATGCCAGGTTTGGCGAAGTTGTCCTAAAAGCTAGTCAATAGCTAAACGAGATTCACCAAGGCAATCAAACACTCTTTCTTGGGTAATAATGGCTTCAAACGTCTAGGCAAATTACCATTTATAGATGAGAGGTTCTAACGGGCCGAGCTTGTCTGAATAAGGCAACCTCTACTAGAAAAAAGCGACAGAAAAGGCCAACCCGACCACACAACTAGCTGGGGTATCTCCTTGTTTTGTACCATCTGGAGAAGAGATAAGAGCAGTAGGACAACTTCATTGGCTAATGGCAAGGAGTTCCGTCTTCCATTGTTGAACAGGGTATAACAGAGGCCTCACTCCTATGTAATCTTGTAATCTGGTGTCATCTTCGACGACGATCAAACGATTACCACCCAGCCCAAGCGAGATCTAAACGATGGGTTTTAAATCTATCTCCAAAGATTCCCTCCATGGCTGCTTAATCTATAATATTCCACTCCGATACAACCTCGCTAGCACCACCAAGATGACTTCCACTCCCCGGATGACTTCATAAAAAAGATCTCGTGATCCTTGCCAGCGTTAAAGCCTTAGCGGCTCTAAAATCGCATCCATGTTTGCTCAAACTCCCCAACCACCATATACCGCTGTGATATTTACCTCGATTCTCTCTCGGGACACCGAAGGCTACATGGAGGCTGCCAAGGAAATGGAACACCTAGCCAAAATCCAAGATGGATATTTAGGGATTGAAAGTGCTCGCGACGACCTTGGTATTACGGTTTCATATTGGCGCGACGAAGATTGTGCACAAAGGTGGAAGCATGTGATGGAACATGAGGCGGTGCAGCAGATAGGAAGGCAAAGGTGGTATCAGGCCTATAAGGTTCGCATTGCAACAGTTAACCGCGCTTATTGAGTTCTATTTTGAGTTGATTCCGAACTGATCGAGGCAACTTTTACCTATCAGAAAGAGATCTGTTCTACCCTGAATACGCCACATTGAAACGACAGGCCTTAGCTTGGATCAATGCAGACCCAAAACTGATTTCTATCTGCGCCGCCAAATCGAAACGACTGCAAGGAATAAACCTTCACCTTCATCAAAAAGAGCGACCTACAGGTCCGAGTTCACTTATCGAATAACTTAACAGAGTCAATTAAATAGTTAACTCGACTGTTGACTCGTTTGACTTGCAAATAGTAGGAAGTCCGACTATCTTATATCATATGAATATGAATGACCTACATCTCCCAGATGGTCCAATAAGGTTCGTAACTGCCGCTTCACTCTTTGATGGCCACGATGCTTCGATAAACATAATGCGCAGACTTTTGATGTCCCAGGGCGCCGAGGTCATTCATCTAGGTCACAATCGTTCAGTCAAGGAGATAGTCGAGACTGCTATCGAAGAGGACGTTCAAGGCATCGCCCTTAGCTCATACCAGGGCGGACACGTAGAGTTTTTCAAATATCTTGTAGATCGTCTCAAGGAAGAGGGCTCCGACATCAAGGTCTTTGGTGGTGGAGGTGGCGTTATCGTCCCTCATGAAATCGCCGAACTGGAGCAATATGGGGTAGCAAAGATATTCTCACCAGAAGATGGACAAAAATTAGGCTTAGTAAAGATGATCAACCTGCTGATAAAAGCCGCCGATCACCGAATTCCCATCATAACCTCAGATAATGTCGCACGAATTCCACTTCGCGACCCCAGGGCAATCGCGAGGGCGATAACAAATATCGAAGATGGGACTCTTGATGAATCATCCAAAAACGCGATCAGCCAATACGCCAGCGCCGGGCACAAAGGCGTCATCCTTGGAATAACCGGAACTGGAGGTGCCGGTAAGTCATCACTCACCGATGAACTTATTCGTCGCTTTAGAATTGATCACTCGGACAAGATCTCAATCGCAGTACTTGCTATCGATCCAACGAGGCGCCGTGGTGGTGGCGCTCTGCTTGGAGATCGTATCCGGATGAATGCGATCGATTCCCCAAATATCTTCTTTAGGTCAATTGCAACCCGCGGTGCTTCTAGTGAAATTCCAAGTTACACCGCGCAGATACTCGAAGTACTCCAAGCGGGAGGCTTCGACGTAATTATCGTAGAGACCCCTGGAATCGGACAAGGAGACACTGCAATAACTGCGATTGCGGATCTTTCACTCTATGTAATGACACCCGAGTTTGGAGCTGCATCCCAACTCGAAAAGATCGACATGATCGACTTCGCAGATGTCATCGCCATCAACAAATTTGATCGCCGCGGTGGCGAAGATGCACTTCGCCTAGTCGCACGTCAGTGGGTTAGAGAGCACTTTTCAAGTGGCCTAAATGTTAGCGACGCCCCGGTCTTTGGCACGATTGCATCAAGGTTTAACGACGACGGCACAACCGCCCTCTATAAATACATTTCAAGTCTCATTGCACAAAGAAGAAGCGATCTAGTTGGAACACAGATCAAGGGGACCCAAACCCGTCATTCAACCCACGAGCGACAGATAATTCCAAACGATCGTGTTCGTTACCTCTTTGATGTAGCTTCGACAATTCGTGGATATCACCAATTCACCCTCAAAACTGCGGAACTGATCAGGAAACTAGAAGCACTTCAATATACACAAACGCTACTTGAAATCCCCCAACTCGCTAACGAGATATCGTCGCTGGAAGATGCGATCGGCCAAAACGAACTTCAAGTCGTAAAGCATTATCAAGAGACCAAAGAGCAAATTTTAGCCAAGAACCATAGTGAAAGCTACAACAGAATTTCGCTATCCGGCAATGAAATTCCTGCTATCAGCTTTCCCCGATATAGCTCAAAGGCTGATATCTATCGCTTTGTCAAGAGCGAAAATCTCCCTGGCCACTTTCCTTATGTAGCGGGAGTATTTGCCTATCGTCGTCGCAATGAAGACCCAGCCAGAATGTTTGCAGGAGAAGGTGACGCCTTTCGAACAAACCGCCGCTTTCACCTCTTGGCAAAGGGGCAAAGTGCAACTCGTCTCTCAACCGCCTTCGACTCTGTCACCCTCTATGGCCGTGACCCAGATCTGCCCCCAGACATCTATGGCAAAATTGGCACCTCTGGAGTGTCAATAGCAACCCTTGACGATATGAAAGTTCTCTATAGCGGCTTCGACCTCTGCGACCCCAAGACCTCAGTCTCGATGACCATCAATGGCCCCGCCCCAACGATCCTTGCCATGTTCTTCAATACGGCAATCGATCAGCAGTTAGAGATCTTTGAAGCAAATCTGGGACGAAAACCAACCACCGCGGAACAAAGCGAGATCGAAGCCCATGTTCTATCGACAGTCCGAGGAACAGTTCAAGCCGATATCCTAAAGGAAGACCAAGGCCAAAATACCTGCATTTTTTCAACAGAATTCTCGCTCAAGGTAATGGGTGATATACAAGAGTTCTTCGTTGAGAACGCCGTGTCCAACTTCTACTCAGTCTCTATATCTGGATATCACATCGCTGAAGCAGGTGCCAACCCCATAACGCAGTTAGCTTTTACCCTTGCTAACGCCTTCACTTACGTGGAGGCATACCTTGCGCGTGGTATGAACATAGATGCATTCGCTCCCAACCTCTCATTCTTCTTCTCGAATGGAATGGACCCTGAGTACAACGTCATTGGTAGGGTGGCCAGACGAATTTGGGCGATAGCGATCAAGAACATCTACGGCGGAAACGACCGTTCACAACGCCTCAAATATCATATTCAAACGTCAGGTCGATCTCTTCACGCCCAAGAGATCTCATTCAACGACATTAGAACGACGCTTCAAGCACTTTGTGCAATCTACGATAACGCCAACTCGCTCCATACAAATGCCTACGACGAAGCGATTACGACGCCAACCGATGAATCCGTACGGCGTGCCCTAGCTATTCAGATGATCATCAATCGAGAGTGGGGGCTGACAATGAATGAAAATCCGCTGCAGGGAAGCTTTGTCATCGACGAATTGACTGATCTTGTAGAGGAGGCAGTCCTCAAGGAATTAGAGCGGATCTCGGAACGCGGTGGCGTGCTAGGTGCCATGGAAATGGGCTACCAACGAAGCAAAATCCAAGACGACTCAATGTATTACGAGGAGCGAAAGCACTCAGGTGAGCTACCAATCATCGGGGTCAATACCTTTTTAGCTCCTGAAGACTCCAATCAACCACAGATTGAACTCAAGCTAGCCCGTGCTACCGAGGAAGAAAAGATGGGACAAGTTCAAAGAGTCGCCCAATTCAAAGAAAAAAACAAATCCGAAGCAGAATTAGCTCTAGAGCGGCTCCAAGCCGTAGCATTGGAACACGGGAATATCTTTGGGGAGCTGATGAAGACGACTCGAGTAGCTACCTTGGGTCAAATCACAAATGCGCTCTTTGAAGTTGGCGGGATCTACCGCCGTAATGTGTAGCTTAAAATGATGTAGATTCCATGCAACTGAAAGTGAATCTGAATACACATGGACGATGACTTCGATCCGATCGCCGAGGCTAAGGCTAATTGGGACAAACGATGGCCCGAACATTCTACCTACATGGCTGCAGCAACTTCAATCATGAGAGCCCAGCAGCTGATACTGAAGGCTGCCGACGACTCCCTAAAGCCCTATGGACTCACCTTTGCTAGGTACGAGGCGTTGATGCTTCTCTCTTTCACCAAGAAAGGGGAACTTCCGCTAAGCAAATTAGGACAGCGCCTCATGATCCACCCAACATCTGTCACCAATATCATTGACAAACTTACAAGTGATGGACTGGTAGAGCGAATATCTCACCCTACCGACAGGCGAACGACGCTAGCCCGCATTACAGATCTTGGAACGAAATTGGCGCAAGAAGCAACAAAAGCAATTCATGACGTAGATTTTGGAATAGGACATCTCAAAGAAAATCAAAATCTCGAACTCATCAAACTGATTAACGCTGTTAGGGGTTTAAGCAAATAATCCGCAAGATCACCTGCAAAGAAATCCCCCACACCTCTCGACCACAATACAACTAAGCGACAGGGTTCAGTCAGCACTTGTTGCCGAAGAGGTTTTTTGACAAACTTCCCCTAATTCAGCCGCCATTACCGTGGGAAACCCAGTCCAAGTCGCTCAACTATCGCAATTACCCGTTGATATCGCCCAGTCAAATTATTTGACTAAGTTATTAGGATCATTTTTTAGCCAAGCTATCTCGCTAAGCGATCTAGTTGAAGTATCCAGTCAAGGCCTATGGGATTCAAATTCGTTGATGAAATGGAGCCATTGAACCAACGGGAGCGCAATCGGTTTCCGTAAGGGAGGGGTCAAGCGACCTCATCCTTTCTTGGTCTCCCTGATTTACGTCTAGGGAGTTTCTGATTTTCTATGTACTTCTTCACCGTCTCTAATGGTGCTCCACCACAAAACACTATCGGCTATGAGGGCGACCAGAAGCGACTTCCCCACAAAGCATCTTGGATCTCCGGCCAGTTCTTTGCCCTCACCCTCATGGCGGAGAGCGTCTTCATAGACATCACCAGCCTTGATAAAGCAACTTTCGGTGGATAGGTAATTAGCAGGTGTACATGATCACCGTCTGTCTCAAAAGCATCAAGGGTGACATCAAAACGAGTACACACCTCAAGAATCGCAGACTTTATCTCGTCACTTACTGTGTGCGTCATCACATTACGTCGATATTTAGGTGCTAATACGATGTGTGCATGTAATTAATAGACAACATGCCTTTCATTGCGCCAATCATCATTCATGTAATGGAATATAGTGCTTAGTAAATAATGCTATAAGAGGTATATCCGGTAGTGGATTATCCAATGACGAAGTAGCTGAGTTCTTGGATTCCTGGTGTGCTCGTGCTTCACGATCACAGATACCTAGCTTTGTCAGATTGTCAAAGACAATTCGAACCCATAAAGATGGAATTATGGCTGCTATTGAGCCCCCTAGCTTGAAAAGGGTGTCTCCAACGGAAGAGTGGAGTGTCTAAACAATAAAATTAGATCCGCCATTGCTAGATGCTATGGTCTTCACTCTGCAAAATCAACACTTGCTTTGGTGATGCTTTCATGCGGTCCGATTGATCTCAAGCTCCCCTACGAAGGGGTTGCTTGATCCACATATATGTTAGGAGAGCCGACAAATCTACGGTAATCACAAATTGATTAAATTACCTTTTGAGCCTCAATTAAAGTCTGACAACAACCGATGCCAGTGTCACGAAAACGATTAAACCGAACGCCGCGGTTGCAAAGAGAATCACGTCATTTGTATTTCCCTCATATTCTCTCACTATCACACAATTTGCAACGGGTTCCAATCTTACTTATGCGCGACCATCGTTTGACCATCAAACGGGGGCAACACCTTCTATGAGTCCCGTAACATTATCCGGAGGAGGTTTGGAAAGGCCGAAGACTACTTGATCCCAGCTGACCGCCTTCGATGTAGGTTTATCAACAAAATTTGCATCTGGGAAGTACGCATTAAGGCAAAAGGTGACAATAGCGAAGTACGCTTTGTCGGAGAAGATGACGTCTTCGAATGACGCCTTACCACGAAACTTTGCGCCTTCAAGTTGAATATCTATCAAAGCAGCTTCCGACAGGTCAAAGTCACGATTATTCCAGATGAGAGCGTCATTTTCATCTTCACGAACGTGGTTTGCAATAAGACTGCTAATGTTTCGCTGACCTGTATCTCTTCAGAATAAGATGCATCAAATGGCATAAGAAGATAGGCACAAAGGACGTCGACGCACATCTGGCGTTGGGTCCCCCAGTCATGGGCAAGGCGTGCCATCGCTGTCACACCAGCAAGGCGAACCGCCGCCTTTTCATGCACCCATATGCTCGGCTGCCCTAGAATAGCGGTCAGTTAAAGCAACTTCCACCGCTGACTTTTGTCCCCGATAGTTCGCTACCAAGCCGACCGCGGCACCGACACCAGCGGTTAACCCGAATGCGTCTCGCGCAAAAGATTCCCCAATAGTCAATGTAGGAAGAAGACCAGTTCTGACCCAGAAGACAAGTACGGCCAAACCCGCCAAAGCCACCGTTCCACCTAGCAGCCAGAAAATAACTCGGGACGCAGAGTGAAACAGTCCATAACTCGGGAACGACTTCCACCGTTTCAAGAAATTTCACCACTAAGTTGGATTGCCTTGCTCCCGTTTCGCATTTGTCACTCCAGTATCGCTTATCTAAAATCATCCTTAGAGGGAGTCGCTGGCCCAACAGTAGTTAAACTCGGGACGCAGAGTGAAACAGTCCATAACTCGGGAACGACTTCCACCGTTTCAAGAAATTCCACCACTAAGTTGGATTGCCTTGCTCCCGTTTCGCATTTGTCACTCCAGTATCGCTTATCTAAAATCATCCTTAGAGGAAGTCGCTGGCCCAACAGTAGTCAAACTCATGAAACCATACTGAGAGCCATCAACTCGACTTTACGAGCTTCGGTTTCAGCTTCAGATCGATCTAAAAGCTATCGCCCAAAGACAATTGGGATCACTTCTCCACTTAAAAACACCACAGGGCATACCTTCATTCAAGAAGACACCCTCTTTCCTCAACGACAATGGATCGATCGACCAAAAGGAACTTTCGTGTAATCTCTTGGGAAGCCAGTGTAAAATTCTCAATTCGTAGCGGTTTAGCGCGGTGCTACTTCTATTAGATATCCAACCTATACAGAGACTCCCTAGATATGCGAAACCATTGTCAAAGACCCCTCCACTCATAAAGGGAGTGAACGCCCACCAAATTGTGAGACCCTGAATTTGGATTCGTATTACAAAAAAGCAAGTTTTACTCTGGCAATTCAAATAGTGTCTGATCTAGCCATCAGCTTTGGACTATAAATATAAAGACGCACATTCCGAACTTGGGACCAGATAGTTGAAGAGCCTTTTTGATAAATATGAAATTTCAAGTTATGAACTTTCAAGCAGATCATATCACGCCCCACATGTAACAAACCTAAATCGAAGAGACCGCTTCAGCCAACGCTACATAAGCTACCTAAAAGAGCGAGCGATAAACCAAGTTGGAATAATCGTCACAGAATACGCCAGTGTTACAAGTGATGACTGGCCCTATGAGTATGCTCCACTTGCTCCTCTGCTTGGGCCATCTCTTCGTGGCCTCGTCGACCAAATCCATGAAACTAACGCCAAGGTAATCTTTGGATTAAGCCATAGCGGTGGCCAAGGCTCAAGTGCGTATTCTCAACAAGTCCTCTTGGGACCTAGCCCATTTCCAGAGACAAATTCACGAGAGCTTTGTACCGGTGCGTCGAAAGATCAAATCAAAGAGATAATCAATGGCTTTTGCAATGCCTGCAAAATCGGACTCGAGGCTGGTTGTGACGGTATTGAGATCAATGGAGGACAGTTTTCTCTAATTCGCCAATTTCTCTCGTCGCTAACCAACGTCCGAGACGACGAGTATGGTTCTGATAGGCTTCGGCTTCTGAACGAGCTCACCGAAGCGACTCGCAAAATTATGGGTAATCGCCTAATAGGCCTTCGCCTATCGATCGACGAATTAGCCCCTTGGGGAGGAATCAGCCCCGAAAATGCTCACGAAATTACCGATCAATTTCGAGATCGCTTTGACTACATCGCGATCGAGCGCGGTGGAATTTACAGTCAAAGCGAGACCGACCCAGACTTTCACGCTGGCATCCTCTTCATGGCTGATGCCATAAAGAGGATGCCGCCAAAGGTCGAATCACGCCCCCGAATCGTCTTTGGTGGTGGAATCTACACGATCGAAGATGCCAACTTCGCTCTAAATGAGCTAGGTGCGGACCTGGTCGATCTAACAAAAGTCTTGATCGCCGATTCCATGTTCGTAACCAAATCAGCCAAAGATCTTGCACCAACCCCATGTATTGCATGCAATCGCGGATGCTGCGTGAGAGATTCCAGAAACCCTCCGATCTATTGCACTGTAAACCCACGCGTCGGAAATGAGGACACCCAGCCAAAGACCCAGATAAAGTCTGTGACGCATCGAAATTTAATGGACAAGCCCAAGCCACGTCTATCTATAGTCGGCGGTGGAATAGCCGGCATGCACGCGGCTCTTGAGGCTGTTGGTCACTTCGACCAAGTCACCATCTATGAAGCTAGCTCGCATCTAGGTGGCCTATTGGCAAAATACTCCCCATTTCACCCTAACTATCACATGCAGGCGCTTCTCAGCTACTACATCAAACAGATCAATGAGAGCCCCATAAAATTGCTCTTAGAATACGAGGTGGATCCAGATGAATTGATGGAGCGACAGTCGTCCCTAAACCCAATCATCATTGCATCAGGCTCTCAATTCAATACCACCATTCCAATCCATTGCGACCTTGGACAATTCGATTTAGGGCCAAGGGTAATCTCGCCAATTGAGCTCTTTAGTACGGCAGAAGAGCTCGCCGGAAAATCGATAGTTATCTATGATCCAATTGGAGCCGAGACCGCGGTTGCACTAGCTGACTTTTTGATCCTTCAAAATATCTCCTTTCACTTTGTCACCACTGATTCAATCATTGGCACAGGCCTCTCTCTTACCAATGACTTAGTTGGCGCAAATCATCGACTACTTAGAAGTGGGAACGAAGTCACCTACGAGGCCGTCTCCCCAATAGTCCAACACGACGGACTCCACCTGATAAGCTCCTTTAGTTCTGAATTAATCAAGATTCCTTGTGACATTATCGTCGATGCTTCGCCTTATAGGGCAAATGACATACGATGGCGCGATCTTAATTTTGAATTAATCGGTGACGCACAAGCTCCACGAACGCTGGCCCATGCAACCTATGACGCAAAAGTCGCGATCGAGGGAGTCATCGAAAAACTCTATGCATCTACAAATCAAGGGGGCCACTAGAGGTGTACGACTACCTATTTTCACCCCTCAAACTTGGGCCAATCACGCTTTCTAATCGAATAATCTTCTCGGCGCATTTAACCAACTATGCCGTTGATCAGCTTCCGACTGACCAACACGTAAAGTACTATCAAGCCCGTGCAAATGGTGGAGCAGGTCTGATCATCACCGAGGAACACTCGGTCCATCCCACCGATTGGCCCTATGAAAAGCTGATCCACGGCTTCGACAAAAAAGTAATCGAGGGATACAGGGCTATTACTAACGCAGTTCACGCTCATGGAACGCCAATCTTCGCACAGATCAACCACAACGGCTCTCAAGCATCGGGTATGTACTCAAGAAGAGCGGTCTGGGGAGCATCGCCAATCTATGACCCCTTATTTAGAGAAGTTCCCCACGAAGTAACCGAAGATGAGATCTTCGAAGTGATCGATGGATACGCCAACGTAGCCAAAAATGCCATCGAGGGAGGTTTCGACGGGATCGAGCTTCAATGCTCTCACTCTTCGATCGTGCGGTGTTTTCTATCGGGCGCGACCAACCATCGCTCAGATAGGTGGGGCGGGGATCTTCAAAATCGTTCGAGATTAATGCTCGAGATTATCGATCGTGTTCGCGCTACTATTGGCCCCGACAAGGCACTGGGTGTTCGGATCTGTGGAGATGAGCTAATCGAAGGAGGGATGCGAATCGACGAAGCGGTTGAAGTCGCCAAAGCGGTCGATGCCACAAAGTCAGTCGACTACATAAATAGCTCCATTGGCGTTGCAACCGCCTCTCTCTTTGCCATCGAAGCCTCGATGGCGATACCACCTGGATACAGCCTCTTTATCCCAAGCGCCATTCGAAAAGAGGTCTCGATACCAGTTGTTGGAGTTGGAAGATTCAAAGATCCACTTCAAGCTGATAAGGCAATCGCCTTAGGCCACTGCGATCTAGTCGGAGTCGTTAGAGGACAGATCGCTGATCCAGACTTCGCCAATAAAGCAAAGGGTAAGGATCTTCAAGCTATTAGGTACTGCCTCTCTTGCAATCAAGAGTGTGTTGGTCGCATGGGACTCAATCGATGGCTTGGCTGTATTGAAAATCCAAATACTGGACGAGAGGCAACTCCCGAAGAAAAGGTGAACTTTCGATCCAAAGCAAAGGGCCAAGACTATCCAAAGGTCGCAATTATCGGGGCGGGACCCGCTGGCCTACAGGCTGCTATCTCTCTTAGTCAAGCCGGCGCAATAGTTGCCCTAATTGAGGCGAGCCCAAATCCCGGAGGCCAAATCCTTCTTGGCGCTAGTCTCCCCGCTCGAAACGAGATTGGCGACCTGGTTAGAAATCAGCTAAATGCACTTCGAGAACTTGGAGTTGAGATAACCACCAACACCAAGATAACTGAAGACGATTTAGCGGAGCTCAATGCGGATGCAATAGTTGTGGCATCTGGCTCATCACACAACAAACCATATTGGATCTCTGACTATCAGGGGTCGGACGAAGATCAAATGAGCATCAGCGACGTCAACTGGCTCTTTGAGAAAAGGGTCCAGCCCAAGGCAGGTGAGACCGCAATCATCTTTGATGAATTAGGCTTTCACCAAGCCACCTCGGCTGCGACCTATCTCTTGGACCGGGGGGTAAATGTCGTCTTTATCACCCCCTCGATGGTTATTGCTCAAGACCTTGGAGTTACCTTGGACTTGGAGCTGTGGAGGGCGTCGATGGCGGGACGAAATATTACCTTCTTGCGAAATACCCTTGGAACCCATGTCGCTCAAAAAACCCTTGGAACCCTAAATCATATAATCGGTAAGACCGATTCAATCTATGGAGATCATCTCTTTTTAGCCACCCATAGACGCTCCAACAACGAGCTCTACCATCACGCGCTCCAAGCCAAAATTCCAGCCATTGCCATTGGTGACGCATTGTCGCCTCGGCGCGCACATAGCGCGATCTTAGAGGGCCAAAGAGCACCCCAAAGTCTTGCTTTGTTACTAGGGGAATCTCGCTCATCTCGCCTTGGAGCCCTTAGGTGATCAAAAACAAACTATCGCCTAACTCGAGACCGTCAAATAACCCCTCAACTTCAAATCCACAAATAATCGTAGTGATAGATGGGCCATATGTACCGGGTCCACTAAATGCGATCTCTTCAAGATCGATCTCAATCAATCTTGCGATCATGGTCCATCGCTCAGCCCTAAAAGAGGCGCTCTTGTCACTTTCCAAAGCCCAAGAAAAAGCACGCGTCAATCTCCTTATCCTAGAAGACGACTCCTGTGAGGCCAAAGCAACGGCCCTTGGCGAATTGATCCAAAGACACGCCAATCAAAATGTCGTAATCGTCGGAACTGCTCAGATAATCGCATTAGCCGGTCGTCTAAGCGCAACATTGAATCGACTCGCTATCGGACCCTTAGAAGAGGTACGAGCTCAAGCCTTTAGAGTCAGAGAGAGATCGAAAAAAATCCGCTGCTACCCCATCGCTCAAAACAACCTGATCGCTTACTACCTCCATAACGACCACAGAGGAGCCAAATCTAATCAATCCCAAGAGCTCAGCATCGCCGCTAACCACGCAATGAGATGGATTGAAGATCATCTCTCAAGCCAAGTGCCATCGATGCAATCCTCCACAGACTCCCCCGATATTCCCGGCGAAATCGAAGACAATCTCGCCAATGACTTAGCATACGAACTGGCAAATGCCATGGGAAATAAACTGGCAAAAGGCCAAGCCAACGACAATAATAATGACAATGACGACAACAACGAATCTTGTGCACCCGGGCAACTACCACTTCTTACTAGCACTCATCTCATCTATAAAGACGGAGAATGCCTTGGGCATTTGATTGGGGAGTTAGCAACATCAAAAACCTGGCAACTTACAAATGATAAGGGTGACCCTATAATTTCGACCACCGTCATCGAAGTTGCCAAGGATCAAAGTGCTGGATTATTCGATGCTCCAATTGTCTTTGGAATCGGAGCCGGAGTTGGATCCAAAGCTGCCTTTGCCAAAGTGGTAGAAGCAGCCAAACTCCTTGAGGTTCAATACGGGGCCACAAGGGTAGCCTTTGACTTTGGTTGGTGTGGCCACGATAGGCAAATTGGAACTACTGGCATCTCGATAGAGCCAAAACTCTATGTGGCCTTTGGAGTTTCTGGGGCGCCTCAACACATGGGTGGAATCGCTCGAGCCCAGGAGATGATCTCAATCAATATAGATGAGGGTGCGCCAATTACAAATTCGGCCGACCTATCCATAAAAGCAGATGCAACAGCGGTGATCGAGGCAATAATAGCTCGAGTAACATCTAATGCCACTTCCACCACTTCGAACTAACAAAGGGCCATAGTTGACAAAAGACCATAACCCAAATGTCGAATGGGACGTAATCGTGGTAGGTGCCGGCCCCGCGGGCTCAAGCGCTGCAATTAGCGCTGCCAGGTTGGGCCTTTCGGTATGTCTAATAGAACGAGGAAGAGCTCCTGGCTCAAAGAACCTCTTTGGCGGGGTCGTCTACCCTGCTATCTTATCGGAGCTAATTCCTAACTTTTTAGAAGATGCCCCGATAGAACGAGCCATCTCACGAAGAGTTACGATGGCAATAGATGGCAATAGATCCACCTCACTGGTGGTTGACAACCCCAACTGGGTAGATGAGATTCCAAATGGATTTACCGTAAAGCGCTCCCTCTTTGACTCTTGGTTGGCCGACCAAGCGGTAAAAGAAGGCGCCACTCTGCTAAATGCAACGACAGTTACCTCCCTAGATCGCTCCCTTGCAAAAAACGCAAAGACGCTTGTCTATACGGATCGGGGCGATATTCCACTTAGCGCCAAGGTGGTGATCGCAGCCGATGGTGCGAACTCGTTCATAGCTAAAGAGGCTGGCCTCTTTAGCGAGCTCAGCTCGCACCACTACACCCTTGGGGTCAAAAGAGTAATTGAACTAGACGAGACCACAATAAACGAACGCTTCAATCAGCCAAATAGCTTCCAGGGCACCGATATTGAGATCCTTGGGTGCACCATGGGAGTAAGCGGAGGGGGGTTCTTATACACCAATCGGTCATCGATCTCAATTGGTGTCGTCCTCTCGCTCGATTCTTTTTCAAAATCTAAAGTTCGTCCTGAGGAGATCCTCTCTGGGTTGTGCAACCACCCATCGATCAAAGACCTCATAAAAGGTGGAACTGACTTAGAATATGGCGCTCATTTGATTCCTGAAGCAGGAAAAAAAGGTTGGCCCGAGCTCTATAGCGATGGCCTTTTAATCGCTGGTGACAGTGGATTTATGTGCCTAGCGGCTGGCATATGGCTCGAAGGTGTCAACTATGCAATAGCATCAGGAGATCTAGCCGGTAGGGCTAGCGCACAAGCTATTAGAAAAGGCGACGTTACAAAAGAGGGCCTCTCGATCTACAAGAGACAGATAGATGAGAGCTTTGTGGGTAAGAATCACTCTAGATTTCAATCAGCCCCAGAGCTGGTGATGTCTCCAATCGTACAAAACAAGATGCCCAAACTCGCTTGCGACATCTTTGACGAACTCTTCAAAGTGCGAGACCCCCTCCCAAAGGTTGGTATTCCAAAGGCGATATTCTCGGCGATAAAGGCAAACAAGATCTCAAAGAAAGAGTTGATTCAACTAGGAATCAGAGGGTTTCGATCGTTCAAATGAATAAATTTACCAATGAAACTACAAGGTGAAGATGACGCCCGACAACTCCCCAAAGATCGTATTCAACCGCCCAAAAACCACAGTTGCTCCAAAGAAAAATGACCAAATCATCGTCGATGATGTTCTTGAGAGTGTGAACTTTAGGATCTCACCTAAAGCCCACATAGTCTTAAATTCAACGATCTGTGAAAGCTGCTCAGATCGTCGATGTCTCATAGCCTGTCCAGCCTCATTATTTGTTGAAACTTCAAATGGTTCGATGATCTTCAACTACGAGAACTGCTTTGAATGTGGGACTTGCTATTTGGTCTGCAACCAAGAGGGCGCAATCACATGGAACTACCCAACTGGCGGCTATGGGGTAGACTTTTTGCACTCCTAGTCACGCAGACAACCTAGCTAAGTCGCAACTTTGTGCAGCGCCTTGCCTATTTCTTTGACTTTTCGTTGGCCCATCTTTCGCAGAATTCCCGAAGAATCGCGCCAATTGGCCCCTTTCGAGGCGATTCTGGACGATTTTCCACTGAGGTGATTTACATAAGCCCTCGCAGATGGCTATTAGGTCTTTTTGGGTTGCGAATGTAGTGTCCTAATTTTTGGCTAGTTTTAATGATAACTTGCATTACCCCTGAAATGGTGCTATTATCTTGTTGTGTTTATCCGTGAAACTCCAACAATTAACAAAAAAAAACCGGCGTGAGCTAGTCAGATAAGCGCGACCCATTGCCGAGCCGTGCTTATCCCATTTTATGTGGCTAATAATTAGTATCAGCAGTTGTTGGGGCGGAAGACGTCAGTGCATTTGCTGAAAGGGACCACTATCGATCCTCGCCCTATTTTTGGCTACAGTAGATCTTCCATCAAGGACTCGGGATGGCTAGGAATCCTCAAGTGAGCGAACTGGCCAGTAAAGCCGCGGAATATCAAAACTGTCATTTAGAAATGGCTTAGTTGATAAGAAAAACGTATTGGCATAGAATTACACAAACCACTTATAAAGAGCTTTGGAATGCCGAAATGACCATTTGGGTATTTAGCTGGCCAAGCGGGCTTGGCCTTGGATTACCAAAGTCGCAAATGTAATGCCTGATTGTAATGCCTGATTGTAATGCAAAGAAAACGATAACATGAGGCAGGGCCTAGGTGATTGGGTCAGTGTGCCGCTCGCCAATCACGAAGGGCTGTTTTTTATTGGTCAAGCAATTTTAGCGAAACTGCTGGCGGAGTTTGTATTTCAAGACCTTGCCACCCACCGTCTCTGGCAATTCTTCGACAAAGATTACCGATTTCGGAGTTTCAAAGCCTGCGAGGCGCTCGCGACAAAAAGCTATGATCTCGCCTTCGCTTGTGCCTCCGAGTTCGAGGGGAACCACCACTGCAGTAACCGCCTCGCCCCAACGTTCATCTGGGACTCCAATAACCGCAGCCTTTGTCACCCCGGGGTGCTGGTGCAAAATCGCTTCCACACGAATCGTAGAGACATTTTCACCACCAGATTTCACTATATCCTTGAAGCGATCGACCATAATGCGAAGACCTTGCTCGTCATAGACACAGCTATCCCCTGAATGAAACCATCCGTCACGAAAGGCTTCTCCGGTGGCGGCGGCATCGAGATAGTATCCTGCCGTAACAGCTGGCGATCGATAGATCGCCTCACCGGCCACCCAGGGCTGGCCCTCGAGTGACTCGCCCATAGCGTCAACGACCACCGATGCCAGCATGGGGTTTGGCACCCCCACGTAGTTGTGCTCCGGTGCAGTTCTCTCATAAACTTCAGGCCATTTATCTGGCCAAAAGCGATGGCAGGATATGCACTCAGTTTGACCAAAGATCTCTACTGCAACAAGATCGGTGCCGGCGCGTTCTTTGAGAATTTGAAGGGTCGCAGGCGACAATGCCGCCCAGCCATAGACGATCACACTGAGACTAGAAATATCATGTTCGCCACTATCGGTCGCGACCACTTTGGCAAGAGCATTTACCATCGCTGGTGATCCACCCCAGAGTGCGGTAATCTTCTCTTGGGTGATTGCCGCTACGATCGATTCCGCTACCGGGCGCCTTCCGATAATAAGGGTCCCACCGCTGAAAAAGGCTGGAAAAGTAAAGACCTGGTCAGCTACGTGATAGATGATTGGAAGAAAGGTCGCCAACTTTAGGTCACATTCGATGTGAATACCCCGAGTTAGGGTAAGGGCAAAGCTATAGGCACCCATAACCGAGCCGGAGTGGCTTATCATCGCCCCCTTGGGAAGCGCGGTAGTGCCAGAGGTAAACAGTATCTCCCAGATGTCATCGCCGTGAATGACCACCTTGGGCTCGCTAGAGGGATAGCCCGCCACGAAGTCGCCAAAGGTGAGGCTTGAATCTATCGCGCCGCCGCCGATGGGAATAGTTACATCCACACCTAAGCCCGCAGCCCTAAAAGCCTCCTTTGCACGCACCCAAAGTTCGGAGTCAACCACGCTAAAACGTGGTTGTGTTCGAGCAATTAGCTCTGCCACTACATCAGGTGCTAGCGAGGGATTAAGCGGAACCCCCACTCCACCAGCTTTGGCGATAGCAATCTTAGCCACAAAGGCTTCAACTGAGTTCTCACAAAAGAGCAGCACTCGATCGCTTTGGGTAAGACCCCGAGCAATCAGCGCATTGGCGAAGCGGTTGGCGAGCTCGTCTGCCTGGCGATAGGTAAGGCGGGCAAACTCGGGGTGGCCATAGGCTCCCTCCCACCCGATAATCGCCTCCTTGTTAGGGTAGCTCCAAGTGACGCGCTCAATAACATCACCAATGCTGGTGCGCTCCCATCTATTGATCGCGCGCCGACCACTTAGGCTCGTCACATCGATGTCCATCGCCGGCTCCCCGCTAAAAATAGCTACTACTAGTGAATTCTAATTTCCTTGATGCTAGCAAATCTGGCATCGGTCATCGTGAAATAGCCATATTTTTTCAATAAATGAGCCAAATTATTGCAAGAATCTACTTTAGCGTCATCTAAAGTACTTCTTAGTGAATCACCAGTAACATTCGTCTGGTCTGAGAGAGGTTACACTTGCCAGTTCTAAAATCCACTATCGACCCCTCTAGTGAGACTTATCTCCAAAATCGACGTGACCAGCTCGCGGCGGTCGCCGCCTTGGATGAGCAACTCGAAGCGGTCCGCGCTGGAGGTGGTCCGAAGTATGCCCAGCGCCATCACAATCGCGGGCGACTTTTGGCACGCGAACGCGTCGAACTCCTAATTGATCAAGACTCACCTTTTTTGGAGCTCTCCGCTCTCGCGGCCTGGGGTAGCGAATTTGCAGTTGGCGCGAGTATCTTGACCGGCATCGGGATAGTAGAGGGCGTAGAGTGCGTCATCATTGCTCATGACCCCACACTTCGAGGCGGCGCAATGAATCCCATCAGTCTAAAAAAGAACCTGCGCGCCCTGGAAATTGCACGATGTAACCGCCTTCCGGTTATCAATCTCGTGGAGTCCGGGGGAGCGGATCTTCCCACCCAATCAGAACTCTTCGTTCCCGCAGGACGGTTATTTCATGATCTCACCGCACTATCTGCGATGGGTATCGCCACTATTGCCCTAGTCTTTGGAAACTCCACTGCCGGCGGCGCCTATGTTCCAGGGATGTGCGACTACGCGGTATTAGTCGATCGTCACGCCAAGGTCTTTCTCGGAGGACCCCCATTGGTCAAGATGGCCACAGGGGAAGACGCTGACGACGAAGCTCTCGGCGGTGCCGAGATGCACTCACGTGTCTCTGGCCTTTCGGACTACTTTGCCCTCGATGAGCTCGACTGCATCCGTATCGGACGCCAGATCATTAGCGATCTCCACTGGCGCAAGCTCGGCCCACCTCCGTCGCCGAAGGTTGATCCACCTCTATATGATCCCGAAGAGCTTCTTGGTATCGCTTCAGGCGACTTTCGCATTCCTATGGACCCCAAAGATGTTATTGCCAGAGTCGTGGATGGCTCGCGTTTCGACGAATACAAGGCACTTTATGGCACAAGCCTTATTACGGGCTGGGCTTGGATCCATGGTTATCCAGTGGGGATTTTAGCGAACGCTCGCGGCGTCCTCTTTGGCGATGAGGCAAAGAAGGCAACCGAGTTCATTCTTTTAGCCAATCAGAGCGACACCTCGCTGATCTTCTTGCAGAACACAACGGGATATATGGTGGGAACCACCTATGAACAAGATGGGATCATAAAAGACGGCGCGAAGATGATCAACGCTGTCGCCAATTCCACCGTACCCCACATCACCATCAACATCGGAGCTTCATTTGGGGCCGGAAACTACGGAATGTCGGGTCGAGCCTTTGATCCGCGCTTCATGTTCGCATGGACCAATGCCAAACTCGCAGTGATGGGAGCACAACAACTCGCCGGGGTGCTCTCCATCGTGGCGCGCCAAGGGGCAGAGGCGGCGGGGCGTGACTTCGATTTAGAGGCCGATGCGACCCGAACCCTCGCAATCAAAGAGCAGATAGAGCGCGAATCGCACGCTTTTTACATCACCTCACGCCTCTATGACGATGGTGTCATCGACCCCCGTGATACCCGTACGGTCCTTGGGATCGCACTTTCAGCAGCACACTCAAATCAAGTACAAGGACGCCAGGGCTTTGGCGTCTTTCGGATGTAAGGAGCAACGATATGGCGCCAATTCGAAAACTTCTCATCGCAAACCGCGGCGAAATCGCCTCCCGTATTATTGCCACCGCACGACGGATGGACATCGCCACCGTAGCGATCTATTCCGACTCAGACGCCGATGCGCCCTATGTCAAAGAGGCCGACGAGGCGGTTGCCCTGGCGGGCAACGCACCATCGCAGACCTACTTACGCGACGATCTCATTATCGCTGCGGCATTAAGAACCGGCTGCGACGCAATTCACCCTGGCTATGGCTTTCTCTCAGAAAATGCCCCATTTGCATCGGCCTGCGCCAAAGCAGGGTTGATCTTTGTCGGTCCTGCGCCTAATGTCATTGCCTCGATGGGATCTAAGATTCTCGCCAAAGAACTCATGGCTGCAGCTGGAGTTCCGGTCCTAAGTGGAATCACCATCGCCGACGACGAAGAGCTCAAAAGTGATATTGGAGACGAAGCTGGCCGAACAGTTGGCTATCCCCTCTTGGTAAAAGCAGCTTTTGGTGGGGGTGGACGTGGGATGCGCGCGGTCAATAACCCCAACGAACTCATCCATGCCATCGCCTCGGCACGGCGTGAAGCAGAATCCGCATTTGGCAATGGTACGGTATTTCTGGAACATTACGTGGAGTCTCCTCGCCACATCGAAGTACAGATCTTTGCTGATACCCATGGCAATGCTGTGCACCTCTTCGAGCGAGAGTGCTCGATCCAGAGGCGATATCAAAAGATCATTGAGGAGGCACCATCGATGGCGGTAACCGATGATCTTCGCGCTGAATTAGGTGCCGCCGCAGTAAAAGCAGCGCAAGCAATTGGATATGTCGGTGCGGGGACGGTTGAGTTCGTTATGGGCACCGATGGAAAGTTCTTCTTCCTCGAGGTGAACACCCGCCTTCAGGTGGAGCACCCCGTAACCGAAGCAATAACCAGCCTTGACCTCGTGGCGTTGCAACTCGGCGTAGCAGAGGGCATCGCCCTGCCCCCAGCGGTCCTCAATGCCTCTATTCGTGGCTGGGCCATAGAAGCCCGCCTCTATGCCGAGGACGTCACCGCCGGATTCCTCCCTTCCAGCGGGACACTGGTGAAATTTGAAATTCCCACCTTCGCAGGGTTGAGGGTAGACTCCGGGGTGGCCGAGGGATCCAAAGTGGATATCCACTACGACCCGATGCTCGCTAAGGTTATCGCCTATGGGTCAACCAGAGATGAGGCACGTCGCCTTCTTGCCCGAGCGCTATCTAAAGCCAAAATTCACGGCGTAATCAGCAACCGCGACCTCCTAGTGGCCATCCTACGCGAAGATGACTTTGCTGGCGGGGCTATTGACACCGGATATTTGGTACGCCACAATCCGATCGAGCTCATCGCCTCCACCCATAGCCCCGAGATAATCGCAATACATTGTCTAGCGGCATCTTTGGCTGACCAAGCTACAAGACGAAGGGATGCCAAAGTCCAAATAAGCCTCCCCTCGGGTTGGCGCAACGTTCAAAATGGCCCTCAGCGACAGCGCTGGGCGATCGGAAACCAAGAACTCGAGGTCTCATATCGCTTTGGCCGAAACGGTCTCCAAGCTCAAGTAGACGACTCCTCCTTTGGCGAAATAGTCCTCTTTTGCGCCAGCGCGACCCAGGTGGATCTGGCAATCGCAGGAGTGCGCCACCGCATCGAGATCCATCGAGTCGGACAAACCTGCTACGTCGATAGCGCATTAGGTACTTGTGCCCTAGTGGAAGTACCTCGCTTTCCCGAGCCCGATTCGCGGGACGCTCCGGGATCCTTGTTGGCACCGATGCCTGGAGTTGTACTTCGGGTTCTGGCCGCCATTGGACAAGAGGTCCCCGCTGGAGCCCCAATCGTAGTGCTCGAAGCGATGAAGATGGAACACACCGTGCGTGCACCAGCCGCCGGCACCATCCAGGCCCTGCACATAAAAAGCGGACAAGCCGTTGATGTAGGTTTCGTGCTCGCGGTAATGGAGGGGGGCCAGTGAACGATACAGTCACCTATCAACTTAGGGGCGAAGTCGCCTGGCTTACCATCAACCGCCCCCAAGCGCGCAATGCTCTAAATAAAGCGGTCCGCGAGGGCCTATTCGAGGGGTTCCACCACTTCAACGACGATAAGAGCGCCCGCGTGTTGGTACTCACCGGCGCCGGCGACAAGGCCTTTTGTGCTGGCGGAGACCTAGTGGAGATGGCCCAGACCGCACTTGAGATTCCACCGGTCGACTTCGTCCCCCAGCTAGGGCGAAATATCCATACCGACAAAGTCACCATTGCAGCGGTAAATGGCATCGCTTATGCGGGAGGATTTCTACTCGCTCAAAACTGCGATCTGATCGTTGCAGCCAAAACCGCTAGGTTCGCCATCACTGAAGTCAAAGTGGGACGCGGTTCGCCTTGGGCGGCGCCGCTATCAGGGATAATACCTCAAAAGGTAGCGATGGAGATCCTGGTTACAGGAGAGCCCATCGACGCACTCCGAGCTTATCAACTCGGCCTCATCAACAAAGTCGTCCCCGCTAAAGATCTAGTCGAGGCCACCCAGAGGCTCGCTGAAACTATCGCCGCCAATGCTCCGCTATCGGTAATCGCAGCAAAGAAGACAGCGCGGCTAATTTCCGAGATGCCCCTAACACAAGCGTTCGCGGAGGCTGAACGCATCTGGGCTCCCGTCTATCTCAGTAGCGATGCGCAAGAGGGACCTCGCGCATTCCAAGAAAAGCGCCAACCGAATTGGAGTGGAAAATAATGGCTATTGACATGAGCAACCTACTTGATGATCTCGTCGCCGAAACTAAAGTGGTAGTAGCGATGCTCGCTCCACTGGAGGATTCCGCCTGGGAGTTACCGACCCCTGCTTCTGGTTGGGCAATCCGAGACCAGGTGAGCCACCTCGCCTACTTCGACGAGGCAGCGCTATTGTCGTTAGATGACCCTGAGAAGTTTCAAAGTGACGCTGGTGCGCTTAGCGCCTACGGAGACTCCTTTCCCGATGAGGTGGCAAAGAAATACCACGACGTCACTCCAGCCAAGCTCCTAGAATGGCTAAAGCAAGCCCGTTCCGACCTTGTTAGCGCTTTCACTGGAATCGATGCTCGCCAGCGTCTAAAGTGGTACGGTCCGGATATGAGCGCCGCAAGTTCTCTCACCGCTCGCCTCATGGAGACTTGGGCCCATGGCGTCGACATTGCCGATACGTTGGCGCTTCAGATCGTTCCAACAAATCGTTTGCGCCACATCGCCCATCTCGGCTTTAACACCCGAGAGTTTTCCTACACGCTTCGAAACCTCCAAATACCAAAAGAAGCCGTGCGAGTAGAACTTGGCGCTCCTGATGGTTCCATTTGGAACTTCGGCCCGCAAGAGGCAAAAGAAGTGGTGGTAGCAAGTGCTCTGGATTTTTGTCTCGTGGTCACCCAGCGCCGCAACATTAGTGAAACCAAGATCACCACCAGTGGCCCAATCTCCTCGGAGTGGATGCACATCGCCCAGGCCTATGCCGGTGCTGTGGGACCAGGGCGAGAGACTCAAGCATCCCTCGCAGACCAAGGAGGATCCAAATGACCCAAAAGCGCGCAGTTCGCATCGGAAACTGCTCAGGCTTCTACGGAGATCGCCTCATAGCTGCCAAGGAGATGGTCGAAGGTGGCCCGATTGACTTTCTCACCGGAGACTATCTCGCGGAACTCACCATGGCAATTCTATGGAAGGCGCGCCAGAAAGATCCGCGCGCCGGCTACGCCAGAACCTTTCTCACACAAATGGAACAGGTCCTTGGTAGCTGTGTCGATCGCGGCATCAAGGTGGTAAGCAATGCAGGTGGCCTCAATCCGGCGGCATTGGCCGAAGAGATTCGCACACTTTCTGAGCGTCTCGGAATCAGCGTCAATGTCGCCTATATCACCGGAGACGACATCATCGCTTCGATCCCTCACTTTCTCGAATCGGGATACGACCTTGCCAACTTAGACGCCGGACTTACCCTAAAAGAGGCCAATGTCGCTCCGATCACCGCAAATGCCTATCTCGGGGCTTGGGGAATCGTCGAGGCGCTAAAGGGCGGTGCCGAAATAGTGATCTGCGGGAGAGTCACGGATGCATCCTTAGTGGTGGGACCCGCCGCCTACTGGCATGGTTGGCGCCGCGACGACTATGACGCACTTAGCGGTGCGGTTGTAGCTGGCCACATTATCGAATGCGGACCTCAGGCTACAGGAGGCAACTATGCATTCATGGACGAAATCACTGATCGTCGCTATCCTGGTTTTCCAATCGCTCAAGTCGCCCACGATGGCACCTCGGTGATCACCAAGCACCAAGATACCGGGGGATTGGTCTCGGTGGGAACGATCACCGCACAACTGCTCTATGAGATCGCAGAACCCCAGTATCTCAATCCCGATGTCATCGCCCATTTTGACACCATCAACCTCGCGCAACTCGACACTAACCAAGTGCTCGTCACTGGGACCCGCGGAAGTGCCCCCACACAAAACCTCAAAGTAGCTCTTAATTATTTTGGTGGCTACCGCAACACCATGACCATGGTACTCACCGGCCTTCACATAGAAGAAAAGGCCGCCTGGGCCACCGAAGAGCTCTTTGGAATCCTCGGTGGCCCAGAGCAATTCGACGAAGTGGATGTACAGCTGATTCGATTTGAACGAGAAGACGCCCTTTTCAATGAGCTGGCCACAGCGCACCTACGCATCACCCTCAAAGACCCAGACCCCACAAAAGTTGGCCGGTCATTTTCTAATGGGGTACTTGAACTAGCTCTAGGTGGCTATCCAGGATTTCATACCACTTCCCCACCCACGTCAGAGAGTGCATATGTTATCTATTGGCCAACTTTGATCCCAGCATCATTGGTTACCCACACCGCGGTGCTCCAAGATGGCTCTAGCCTCACCATAGCGGGGCCACCACAATCAAACCAACCTAAGGCCGACCTTATTCACACGGCCACCTTTGACTTTCCCAAAGTTGCCCCAAAGCCAGCGCGCCTCGTCCCCTTGGGTTGCCTCTGCGGAGCACGCTCGGGAGATAAAGGGGGCAATGCCAACGTGGGAATCTGGGCGCGCGACGCTCAGGCCTTTGGGTGGCTCTTTGACTACCTAGATGTAGATCAATTTAGAAAGCTCCTTCCCGAAGCCAAAGATTTAGAAATCCGCCGCTTCGATTTACCCAATCTCTATGCCATCAACTTCGTGGTGATCGGTCTCCTCGGTGAAGGCGTTGCCTCTTCAACACGCCTTGATCCCCAAGCCAAAGGGCTCGGCGAGTACATTCGATCACGATATGTCGAGGTTCCCATCCAACTCTTAGCAAAAGAGTCCAGCGATGGATGACCAATCTTCAATTGCATGCCAGATCACACTAAATAGCCTCTTTAGTCGAAGCTTTCGCATCTTTTCGAAACGACGGGCAATTACCTCTGAAAGTGCGGCTTATACCTATGGCGAACTCGCTGAGCGGTCCCATAGACTGGCTAGCTCTCTCTATTGTCTTGGAATATCAAAAGGTGATAAGGTAGCGATACTTTCTGAGACCCGGAGCGAATACGTCGAGACCTATTGCGCACTTTCGTCCCTTGGCGTCATCGCCTTGACGATCAATATCCGCTTTCACCCCGACGAGATCGCCTACTGCTTGTCAACTGGCGCTCCCAAGGCGATAATCGTCTCTGGCGCACTAATCCCTTCACTTTTAGGGTTTATTGATTCAAATGAAACCACCTTGGTGATCACTTACGACGGGCCAACAAAGGGATATCTTGACTATGAAAGCATGATTGCGCAAGAGAATCCCCCACCGCCGGCAATTGAGATTACGTCATCTGATATTTACAACGTTCTCTATACCAGTGGTACCACCGGACGGCCCAAAGGAGCCATGATCAGCCAGGGGGCAGCCGCAATACGAGCGATGCGCTTGGCACAGTGGTTTTCTCTGACCCCAGACGATGGCTTTGTAGGTTGGCTACCTCTCTTTCATTGCGGTGGAGACGAATCTCTATATGCCACCCTCCAAAGTGGTGGAACCTATGCCACCTTAAGAAAAGCAGACGCCCGAATGATGTTTAAGGTAATAGAGCGCGACCGGCTCACCTGGACCTTGCTCCTACCCGGGGTGATCACCGACTTTTTACACGACCCTTCCCGTAGTGACTTCGATCTATCGAGTTTGCGCTTTGCGATCGGCTATGCCAATATGATGCCCAACATCGTCACCGAATTAACCGCCTCAGCGAATATAGACTTCTACGATGCCTTCGGGCAGACCGAAGCGAGCTATCTCATTGCGCATGGACTATCTGGTCCTGGCGAAACACCTAGCATGAACAAGATTCCCGCTCCTCTTATGGAGATTCGAATCGCAAATGACGATCTAAGCGAAACACCAGTGGGAGTCCCCGGAGAGTGCCTAGTGCGAGGACCCTCGGTTATGAGCGGGTATATGAATGACCCTGTGGCCACCGCCGAAGCTTTCTCTGGTGGCTGGCTCCACACCGGCGATATTCTGGTTCGAAATGGTGACGGCAGCCTTACCTTTGTGGATCGCAAAAAATACTTGATCAAGAGCGGTGGGGAAAACATCTACCCTGCCGAAGTCGAGCAGGTCATTGCTTCAATGGTTGAGGTAGAGGAGGTGTGCGTCTTTGGAATTACCAACGAACATTGGGGCGAGGCCGTCAGCGCAGTTGTGGTACTTAGGCCCGGCGCGTCACTCACCAAGGAGGAGATCACAAACTGGTGCAAAGAACGTCTCGGGGGATACAAGCGTCCGCGTGAGATAACTTTCATGCGCGCCGAGGATCTTCCTCGCTCCACCACCGGCAAACTTCAACGCCACCTCCTTAGCGAACTCACCAAAAGAGATGAAACCCTAAAGTGACCATGGTCGGAAATAACAATAACAACTCAAGGGTGAATTTTGCCCACATATATCGCCTCCAAATGGCCTACCTGGGGAAATTAAAGCTCAACAATTAAGGCTGTGTGGACAAGAGGATGACTAAAAGAGGAAACCAGATGGATTTTACCGAAAATGAAGAACACGTAGCGCTCAGGGTCGCGGTCGCCGCGATCTGTGACGACTTTGGAGCGGAATACTACCAGAGTCACGCGGAATCGCGCACCCCAACTACCGAACTATGGCGAGCCCTTGGGGACCACGGTTATATTGGCATCAATCTCCCCGAACAATACGGCGGGGGCGGTGCTGGACTCGTCGAACTAACCATGGTCTGTCAAGAAAGCGCTGCGCGCGGAACTCCACTGCTACTTCTCCTTGTTTCAAGCGCAATATCCGGCGAGGTGATCGCCACTTACGGCACCCAAAGCCAGCGCGAGAGATGGCTTCCTAAGCTCGCCTCGGGTGAATCCAAGATCGTCTTTGCCATAACTGAGCCATCAGCAGGTTCCAATACCCATCGACTCTCGACCTTCGCCCACCGTGTTGGTGATAGTGATAGCTGGAGTATTAGCGGTGAAAAATACTACATCTCTGGCGTCGACGAAGCGGATGCGATTTTAGTAGTTGCACGAACCTCACCTCCGAACGAAAAGGCACGCCTCTCGCTCTTTATCGTCGACAGCGATGCGCCTGGACTTTCAAAAATTCCACTGCCAGTCTCGGTTACGTTGCCAGAACGCCAATTCACTTTGCACTTTGACAATGTCAAAGTATCTGCCGACCGTCTTGTCGGAACCGAGGGCGACGGCTTCAAGCAAGTCTTTCAGGGTCTCAACCCCGAGCGAATTACCGGCGCTGGGCTCTGTGTCGGGATCGGGCGCTATTGCCTAGAACGCGCCGCGCAATACGCTAACGTTCGGGTGGTATGGGATACCCCGATTGGTGCACACCAAGGAGTATCCCACGCCCTCGCCAAGGCCAAGATCGAAGTAGAACTAGCTGCCCTGATGACGACAAAGGCGGCCTGGCTTCACGACAACCACCTTCCCGCAGGAGAGGCCGCCAATATGGCAAAGTATGCCGCAGCAGAGGCGGCACTTTCGGCCATCGATGCCGCAATACAGACCCATGGTGGCAATGGTTTAGCCACCGAGTACGGCCTCGTTCCTTACTGGGGATTGGCCCGTCTCCTTCGCATCGCCCCGGTCAATCGAGAGATGATTCTCAATTTCGTCGCTCAGCATTCTCTCGGGCTTCCCCGCTCATATTAGAAAGAAGGCACCAACATGACAACCTCTCCACTCTTTGACAACTTAATCCATCGCATCAATATCGGCGACAGCCTCACCCGAAGCGCTTATCGCTATCCCAATGCCTTAGCAGTCGTCGATCGCAATCTACGACTTAATTACCAAGACTTCAACGCCTGGGTGAACCGCATGGCAAATGCACTGATGGCCAAGGGTTACCAAGGTGGTGACGCCCTGGCACTGGCATCTGCAAATAGCGTGGAGTTCTTAGTCACTTATTATGCATGTGCCAAGGTAGGAATCGTCTGCGTGCCAATCAACCTCGGGTGGCGGCCCGAAGAGGTTGCATATGTGCTCGATCACTCAGGTGCGCGGGGGATTGTTATAGAAACCCAGCTTATGAAAGCCATTGCTCCAGCGATTGCAACCTCGGCCAAGATCCAAGATCTTATCATTGCTCAAGGAACTCATGCCGCCCATAGCGATTCCATTTCAGGATTGACAGGAATAGACTTTGTGGCTTTTTCAGCCGACACAAACCCAAGCGAGCCCGAAGCACTCATAGCCGACCGCGACGCTCTCACATATCTATACACAAGCGGGACAACCTCTTTTCCCAAAGGTGTGATCGGAAACCATGCCGCCATCTACTTAGAGTCGATGACGATGGCCTTAGAAGGACGCTTCGCAGCCGATGACCGTTTCGTGGCCATGATGCCGATGTTTCATACCGCACAGCTCAATTGTCACTGCACCCCAGCGATAATGGTGGGCGCCACGATCTACATCGAGAGAGGATTTGATGCAAAGGGGCTTCTCGATCTTATCGAAACTGACCATATCACTCAGATCTTTGGCCTTCCGATGATGTATCGAGCGATGCTTGACCAAGCCGATATCGCCACCCGCGATCTCTCCAGCTTACGCCGCGCCCTCTACGCCATGGCTCCAATGCCCGAGGCACAACTGAAAAAGTGTATCGAAGTATTTGGCTGTGGCTTCTATCTACTCTTTGGACAGACGGAGATGAGCCCCACTACGACGATCTTTCGTCCCGAACACCAACTCACCCATAATGGCGCAGTGGGAACCCCAGTAGTTAACGTCTGGGTGAGAATCATGGACGAAGCCGGCAATTTCCTCCCCCAAGGCTCCCAAGGTGAGATCGTCTATCGAGGGCCTCATACCATGACTGGATACCTACACAACACAGAGGCTACCGACGCAGCTTTTAAAGGCGGCTGGTTCCACTCCGGCGATGTCGGCCACTTTGATAGCGATGGAATCTTATGGTTTGCTGACCGCAACAAGGACGTGATAAAGACTGGAGGTGAAAACGTCGCCTCGATAGAGGTGGAAAAAGCTATCTATGCTGCCGATCCTAACATCGCTGAAGCCGTTGTAGTAGGTCTCAGCCACCAGCGCTGGAGCGAAGCGGTAACGGCAGTGGTAGTGCCCCTTCCAGGGACCACTATCGACAAAGACGCCGTGATTGCCAAGGTCAAGACGATCATCGATCCCTACAAAGCGCCTAAAGCGATAATCGTGGTTGATGCATTACCTAAGACCTCGACCGGCAAGATCCAAAAGAACCTCGTCCGCCAAGAGTTCAGCCACTTCTATAATCCACCCCAAGATTAAATACCCAAGGAGAAAACCATGACTGTCCCCGGCGAGACTCCCTTGCGTACCAGGGATCCCGCGCGCAAGGAAAAGATCCTCGAAGCTGCTGCAGAACTGGTCTCAGCCAGCGGCTTTCACGCAGTATCAATGGCCGATATCGGTCTTGAGGCAGGCATCACCGGTTCAGGTATTTACCGCCACTTTGAGAGCAAGTCGGCGATCCTAGTGGCTCTCTTCGATCGCTTTATCGACCGCCTCCTTCGAGACGAGCAACGCACTCTTGAGGAAGCTTCTGACATCAAAGTCGCCCTCGCAGGTCTCATAGAAGGGCAGGTCGAATTCGTAGTGCGAGACCGCGCAATCGCGCAGGTCTATCACAACGAAATTCGTAGCCTTCCTGACGACGATCAAATAAGGCTACGCCGAAAACAGCGATTATATGTTGAAGAATGGGTGCACCTGCTCCGTGAAGTGCGAAGTGAGCTTGATGATGCCACCGCTCGTACACTGACGCACGCTGCTATCGCTGCTATCCAGTCGCCCTTATTTCACAACGTCGGGCTACCGAAAGATCGTCTAAAAGAAACACTGACAACCGCAGCGATGGCCGTCCTTGACCTTACCTAGCCTTCGTAGCTATGGAAAAGTCTGCTGTGTTGTTCTCTGGATAATTCGCCTGGCAGTAGCAAATATTCATGCTCCACGACATCTTTCTCGACGCCTCTGGGTCAATTTTCAATTCTTGCAGAGTCACAAATCTCCGATTCAAAAGTCGCTGAATCTAATTGTTGAAACACCATGGAAATCGTATTGATAAATCAATCCAAAATGAATGAAGTGGAGGCAAAAAGGGCACTAGTTCAGCGTCTCTAGCGGGTCTTGATAATAAAACATCAAAGCGTACAACTTTGACTCTCTGAACAGGGTCTCAAGCTCAGCCTTAAAGCCCAACCACTTTCGAGTCGGCCCGTCTACCTTCGATATTTTAAGAATCCGATGATTCCGCCTATAACCAACACGGCTGCGACGATAAGCCAAATCCACGGATTCCATTCTTGAATGCGCCGGGCTAGATGTCGAAGTGGCTTTGCACACCATTTCTGGTCCCTGACGATTTAGCCACGCAATATATACAAGCACACCACCCGCCCCGCTTAAAGCTCCAAAGGCAGCACCACCTCGACCAGCCGGCCAGATAGCCAGGGCGATAGTTCCAATAGCTGCACCAAAAAGGGCCACGGTCGCAAAGATGGTAAAGGTGCAACCAAGGCGCCGAGCGCAAGCACACCGACTACTACCCATCCCACAAAGGAAACCGCGCGCGACTTTTCGTATGACGTAAACGCCAAAGTCACTATATACCCAAGTGGACAGGGCTCGGTGTATTGCGATTCTCTTTTGCCGGGAGGGTGCAAGAACTCCAACCGAGATTGTGAAAGTAGCTAACCAAAGGGTAGCTGTTCGTGGGTCAGCGAGATGAGAAAAGTAGCTAACACATCACTAAAATCTCAAATCATGCACCATCTAGCCCTGAGCCAGATAACGCCTAAGCCCACAAAGCTATCCTCTCCGGCTAACTCCACGGATCTGCCCAGCCTATCCATATCAGTTCACATTTCGGTTCCGAACTGTCGGCGGTAATTGCCATCGTCAACTGGGTTCCCTAGTCGCGATGTAGTCGCGGGCCGCACGTTATGGGCCGTATTGAAAGTGTAAAAGAGCAAGCTCACCACCTCGCTGGTAGGAAGTACCGCAGCGGTCCTAGTTATTACAACCCCTAACCAGTAGGATACAATTCGCCAAAAGGGTCGACTTCAAAATACTGTGCGCTGGTTAGGGATCATCATCGATAAATGAGCAGCCGGCGCAGTCAATCAACTCGGCTCGCATGCCCTTTGGGTAATCTTTTACCTGGCCCTACAGCTTCAATTTAGCCCTCCTTGTATACGAACTTGTTTTTCCAACGTCAAAGATCCTAAAAACCCGAGAGATTCTAAAAATTCTAAAGACAGAATGCGACAATCACTAGAAACCAAAATTTGCCGGCACTTGAAATTCCCGTCAAACTACCACATCAAATGGCCATCCAACCTCCTTTTGAACCCATCAAACTAGCAAAGCGGCCCTGTGCACAAGTGCCCAGTTTCCCTGCTTTGCGAACTCTTTTTAGTCCGAGATAACGCTCCTTATTAAAGTTGGAATAGAAGCTACAAGACACCAGTCCGGTATGAAAGAAAAACAAACACCCAAGAAACACTTGCGCCAATAGGTTTGCTAGATAGAGTTATTCCAGGCTCCAATCTTGAGTCTTACCCCTACCAAACACATCCAAACAAAGGCATCACGGCCCTGAATCCCAAAGGATCGGTCTCCGATCTTTAGCTGAAATTTAATTAATTCCTGTTTCTAAAAAGGACAAATAAACATGAAACATAGCCCTTAGGTTGAATCACCGCTTACACAACCTACTGACTGTGAAATGGGGACCTTTGATTGACTCAAAAAGCATCTCAAATCTACTTTAACGAGCTCTCTATCATTCGATAAACATAGAAAGACAACGACTTGGAGAGACACTATTACGCACAGATAGAGCGCCATAACCAACTATCGCCCGGTCGTGAATTTAGCATTTAAGATACAGTCACCTCTGTTTGAGGTTCGATTATCTTCTAGCGCTGACCGCTACGGCGATTTGAGAGATTGTAGAGACGACGGCGATAAGTTGAGCAAATGCAATGACACCGACAATACCTAGAATCTCAAGAAAAATGGGTAGCGCTAAGTAGACGTGCTCAGGGGTTGCTGGTGATAGAGGTGCTTCGGAAAGATATAGACCGATGGCAGCTCCTACGACGCCAAGTTGACATATCGCCGACCAAGTGAACACGAACATAAGATCACTGAAATGGGAAAATGAACCATTTGTTAGCCCACGTGACGCCCAATCTTCCCTTGCTTTCTCAGATGGAACGGTGAGAGCCACAACTGCTCCGGTTAGGCAAGCTCCGAAGGATATGGAGGCGAAAATTAATGCGGTTGCGGCAAGATTGGAGGTTATGTCTCGCATGTCAGCCATGTGTGGAATTTCCATCGCAGCCGAACCCCCTACGATTATCGCGATGATAAACGCGGGAAACGATATCAATCTATGGCGTCTTTGCCATACTTGACAAGACCAAAAATTGTTTTGATTGCTCGTCCGTTTATTTATACTTCTCATAAAGCGCGTTTCAGAATATCTCGGGATGAATCGCTATCTAGCAACGGGCTCAAAGCTAACTAGAAAATGTTTGACTTCCCGGACGAGATTACTTCGTCGCTCCTCTTGGCTGGAATCTTCCTCAATAGATATTGCCTTGCGCTCATGATAGCTATTTGAAGATAAAGTACTTTCACGGCCGTCGACCGCCTTAAAGCCAACGACTCTCGCACTCTTAAGTGGCCCAATCTTATTGAGTAAGAGCTCCTTGATATCGTAGACGATTCCTCTATCCATTGATAACCACCTACCACGGGGTGCCGACATCTTTATTTCCACGGAATGAGCGTTCGAAAGCTCGGCCAAGTCGGTTATCTCATTGGCATTATCAGTCCAATTAAAGTTCGGGCGTGACATCATTAACGACACTGCCCGAATTCGAACATAGCGCTGTAGTTCCTGGTAGAAAGATTCCGAAATAACCGGATTAAGGTCAATAATAAGGTCGGAATCAAATCCACTTACCCTACCCAAAGTCTGGAGAAAAGAACTAATTTGGAGAGAATCAAGACCATTACGATGTTTTTCAATGGCAACAAACCTACTGTCTGGATCAACAAAAAGAGATGATTCTTTTATGAGGGATCTAAAGGGCGATTGGAGATCTGCTCGATCGAGCAGAATCTCCTGGTGGAATCGTAACTCCCAGATATTGTCCCTTGGGTAGATGTCGCCACTAACGGCTAAGGTTTCGTTAGGATTACCGTCGAAAAAATATTGAAATGAGGAAGAATTTAGCCCAAGGCCCCTTATTAGCGCGGAATAGTCAATAACGTCACCGCTGTGATTCCGTCCATGGATAGAGTAAGCGTAAAGAACGTGATCATCAATCGGCATTCCGGAACCTCCTACGACAATTCCTTGAATGAAAAGGTAACACAACTAAGACATTGCCTAAAATGCAAAGAGAACTACCAAACAATATTTATATCAGGTCATGTTGCTCTATTTCCATAAAGGTTCATATTTAATTGATCTCTTCCCCAAGTTTTTACAGACCGGCCACTCTAAACAATTAGCTCTATTGACATATACACGGATCAACTAACCCTCTCATAGGCAAGCTTTAGCTCAATCGGACCGCATGAAAGCATTACCGAGCCAAGCGTTGATTTTGCCGCGTAAAGACCTTAGCTTCTAACAATGGCCGATCGAGTTTTATTATTTCGACCCTCGACCCCTTTTTCGGCGACAGCCTTTTTCAAGATATAGGGTTCAATTCCAACCATAACTTCCTCTTTGTATGTTCGAATTGTCTTTGACAATGAGACAAAGCTAGCTATTTCTGATCGTGGAGTATGAGCACTCTATTACTAGTAGTACATCCCAGCGATCCAAGAACTCGAGCTATATCATCCATTGATAGTGCGTTGGCGAATATCCCTTTTGGGGACTTCTTCATCTCGTAGGACTTTAGGAGTATTGCAGCGGTTCACTTTACATGAAGAAAGAGTCTCATTTTGGCGTTATCTTAAGTCTCATAGGATTTTTCTAGCAATGCCACGTCGCCTGGCAACAAGCTAGCGCGGTCAGAGCCTTGATTCGTATCAACAAAGCAGTCGCTGAACCCACTTAGGGCATCCTGTTAGCGCGATGGGCGTCTTTATGCAAAGCTTGATAGAAGAAGCACGATGGAAGAAGCGCTCACTTCGGGTCTGGCTAAATTGCTTAGGTCAAAGAGAACTACTTTACGACCGCTGCAGATCGAAACAAATAACTCGCCACGTCGTAGTCCCGATAGCTATTCCGCAGATTCGGTGTGACGTCGTAGTTCGATCTTACACGCGGCGACTTTCGGGAGATGAATCTCGAAATCGGTCAGCTCAAGGCCCTGTAATTTGGATAGGATTCCTTCTATAATTCCTATATGCAGCCCACATACTGTCTTGCCGGCGAGATTGACCGCTGATTCAAGTGGGCACTTATTGAGGACGACGGCAGCAAAATCTCGATTATTTACGAGAGTTACCGAAAACTCCCACCCAATCATCGCCTCATGGATTACCCGAACAGGGTCGGAATACTTCGGCGCTAATTCGGTCGCAAGTCGGACGCCTTCCTTTCTCCCGATAGTCCTAACGGAACTTTGTGTAGTCATGGCTTCAATTAGAAGTAATGACAGACGCTCGTACGCCTTCGTCGGGCCCCTTTTGGCTTCCGCCGACGCTTCGTATAGCAGGCGAGGTCTGCCACGCCCCTTGGGCGGTTCACGATATTCGTCGATGAGTCCCGATCGACGGAGAATCTCAAGGTGATGGCGAATTCCGGTGTGGTTGAGTCGGGTGAATTCGGTCAGTTCGGAAACTGAGACAGGTTCGGCCGATTTAAGCAGGTGCTCGAAGATCCGATACCGGGTCGGGTCTCCTAGGGCCACCGCCCTACTCCGCAACTCATCACCGGGCCCGAAGACCGGTGAAAGTGCCAATTTTCCCCCGGGAAGCTCAGAAACAGTATCTGCCATTTGTTACTCCACCTAGCGTGCACACCATATTAAACCCACCCCACCAAGACAACTTAGTCCGGAACCATAGCTGTTTTTAAAGCCGTGCGGGATCAACACTGATCCTCTTGATCTCGAGATTGTTGACCAGGCGAAATGGTGATCTTCACTATCCATTCTTCGGGGCCACCTTTTAGATAATCCCAATCGAAAACCTTGTCATACTCCGCCTTGAGCTGGTAGTAGAGCGGCTTGGGATCGTGGTCGTTTACGAGGACAAACTCATCGCCATCCGCCAAGGCTTCAAAGCGGGAAATTACCTCTGCATGTCTATCGATCGGAGCGAGGGGTCGTAAGTCGACCGGCTGCGAGTCCGCTTCATGGCCGTCGGGCCTCTTGAGGTCCAGGCCTCCTCGATCAACGTCGGAATGATCAAGACGAGATATTGAGTGCATCGTAGCCTCCATCGCTTTGGCCTGCTTTGCAAATTCGCCGCTTCGATAGAGCTCAACCCATGCCCGAGACAGAAGGGTCGCCGCTAATCGTGGCTCGCCAGACTTGGCTAAGGCCTTGGAAAGGTCAATGACAACACCACTCAACGAAGGGACCAAGAGATCAAGGTTTGGGTCACCATTAGCCAAGCTTTGTAATCTCCATCGTGAATGTCCTATCGTCAACCCGGGCGATTGTGCACCTATAGCTGTTGGGCCAAAGAGCGTCGATCTGATAGAAGAGTGGTTTGGGGTTGTGGTCGTTTAATACCGTAATTGCGTCACCGCTCTTTATGGATTGTATCTTCGAAAAGACGACGTCGTGGCGGGCTCTTGGTGGCAGTGGCCGCAGATCGATCGTTGAGATAACTGGAGTGCTCTTTGACTTGACGAACTCCCGCTGGATCTCAGAGAGTACCTGGGAAACCTCGTCATCTGCGACCGAAGATAGAACCTGCGGCAAGATAAAGAGGTTCTCTTTCTGGGCATGTATCGAAAATACCTCGCTGATCACCAGCGCGACAGCTGCCTGTTCCGATCCAGAAAGGGTCTCGAACTCATCGATCTTTGCCCGTAGGTAGCGGTGTTCGAAAAGCATCGTCTCAACCACATCCGCCAGGCCAACTTTTTGCGCTCGAAGGTAGACGCTGGTCTCTTCTGCTTGTGCGTGGGGAAGGATATCGCTTCTCAAATAACTGGAGAAGTCATTCGCCAACAGCGAGTGGGCCTCGGGCGATGCCCCTTTTGCCATGGAATTCGCTAATGCTGAGAGCCTCTGTGCCATCTCGGCGTGGTGAGCTTCGATAGCGCTCAGCACTCGTTGTGCTTCGGTCGGCTTGTTCCCCAATGCCACTGGAATATATGCACCATTGGACTCTAAATTCTCAACATGGTCGCTCACTTCGTCTCCTTTTTATTATACTCTGCAATAGAAATATAATAGGCTTCGGCATAAGTGAGGTAACACAATCGTGAATGGCGTTCCAATTGATTCTCCGGGTCCGGCTAGCAACTACTCCCATTCAAACCTTGGCATGCCTAAGAGCGTCCCACCACCACGGCTGCCCCTTGGTTTCTTTTCTATTGCCGCACTTGCGCTTTTCACAGATGGAATCCTCGGGATCTTTCTCGGCTCAAGGGTAGTTGACAATCCAATGGGTCACTTGGCAATAGGAATGACCCACATGTTCATGCTGGGCGTGGCGTCGATGGCGGTCCTTGGTGCGATGCACCAGTTCATCCCGGTCATTTCGGGACAGAAGCTCAGACACCCCCAACTCTCCTACTGGGGCGGCGGACTCTTCGCAGCGGGTTCGATCGGTCTTGCAACCAGCTTCCTCCTCGAGATAAACCCAATGGTCGTCGCCTCAGGCATACTTGCGGTGATTGGTGTCATTTTGCTCGTGATCAACCTCTCCAAACCACTTATGGTAAGAGGGAAGGGAATCTCGATTACCGGCGCCCGGATATCTTCGATAATGCTCGTCGCTGTGGCCTGCTTTGGCATCACCTACGCAGTGGACCGCAATGCTCACGAGAGCTTTTTCGCTTTGTCTCCGAATTTGGTCATTGCGCATGCCCATATCGGCATCCTGGGCTGGCTAGGCATAAGCTACGTTGCCGTATCTGAAAAGCTCTGGCCGATGTTTATGCTCTCTCATCGAAAGTCAAACAGATCGAGCCAGATAGCGATTTGGGGGCTTGCAATTGGAGTGACCATCTTCGTGATTGGAATGCTCGCATCGAGTACTTTGATCGCAACAGCCGCGGGGGTAATTATCGTAATTGCCCTTTGTTCACACCTATATACCCTGGCGAGAGTAGTATCCGGGAGACGGCGCAAGTTGGAGCTACTTCAGGGATACGTCGTCGTCTCGGCGATATTCCTAGTTGGAGCCATCGGCTTCGCTATCGCTTCCGTTCTGTCTAAGCCGGGCTCACAGTTGCGGACGCAACTTGCAGCTGCTGAGATAGTATCCCTCGGCGCCTGGATCGCACTTGCGGTTATCGGTCACGCTCACAAGGTCGTACCATTTATCACCTGGGGGACTCTGCGTGCTTCGGGGGTAAAGTTCACCCGCAATAACAAACCCTTGGTCTTCTCCGACCTGCTAAATCCATCGGTGGCCAGGGCCAGCTTTGTCATAGTGACATCGGGTTTCACATTTATCATCGTCGGCTTGGCGACTATGACTGGGGTGTTATTCTCCATCGGGTCTGCGGCGCTAGCCCTGGCCGCTATATCGGTATCATTGAACCTAGCGATTAGGCCGTCTCGAATGCTCTCACACTTCGGTGATGCGAGTCAATCAGAAGCCGGTTGACGTCGAAGATCCATCAGCATCAACCTCGAGTTATTCTTATCGGCGAAGGCCAAGTGCCTTGGCGCTTACCGGGTCGATCATCTCTACACCCCATGGAGGACTCCACACCAACTTGACTTCTACTTCAGTACTACAGCAACGCTCTAGTACCTCCTGAACTTGGATCGGCATCGATTCGGAGACCGGGCAGCCCACTGTTGTCAAGGTCATGTCGCACTCGAGCCGGTCTTCTACGAACTCCATCCTGTAGATCAAACCCAATGCAACAATATCTAACGCTAATTCTGGATCGATAACCCCTCGAAGCGCCGACCATGCCAGATCAAGGATCTCTTTTTTAGCCGTTTCCTCCACCATTCTCTACCCCACATTTCCAGTTTGAGTGCCCAAAACTGTTTCTTTGTATCTTCCCAATTTCATCATTGCGTACTACTAGTCCCGATGAAAAGTGACGGAGAAGTGTTCCGGAGAGAATTCCGTAACTTGGTAGGTGAATCCCTGGCCGGAAAGTACGCCTTCTAAGGGGACAGGTTCAAACGGCGCGATTACCACGAGGTCCTGACCTTCTTCTAAGGCGGCGACGCCCTGCATAATCGCGTCGAACGGTTCTTGCCCTCCAGCCAGCATTGCCCTGACGTCGAGTACCAAATCGGCCTTTCCACATCCATTGTCAGTCACCACTTCCTCACCTTCCAATCAATCACCAGTAGTCTCGGCTACTATTTATTCTATTCTAAGCTAGATATAATAGTGGCCGGGCGACCAAGGCCGAGGCAAAGTCCTTAAATATCCATCAAAGCTGCCCCGGCTTAACCAGACTGGCACTCGCACTCCCGCGTCGGAATCTTAGCCCATCTTTCGCAGAATTCCCGAAAAATCGCCCCAATTGGCCCCTTTTGAGTTGATTTTTGAGGATTTTCGGCTTGGGTGATTTATAGATTTCCTGGTAGATGGGTATTAGGTCTTTTTGGGTCGCGAATGTAGTGTCCTAATTTTTGAGTAGTTTTGATTATGACTTGCATTAGCTCTGACATGGTGCTATTGTCTTGTTGTGTTTATCCGTGAAACTCCAACAGTTAATAAAAAGACCGGCGTTAGCTACAGTAAGTACCAACTCGTTGAGTCCTACCGCTGTGAAAAAGGTCCCCGTCAACGTATAGTAATGACCTTGACCGAACTGGACCTGGATAAGTCATTGTGGCCAGCTCTGGCCAATGCAATTGCCAATGCTATTACCTGGGACTCTCTGGAGTAACCTCACTCTTTGAATCAGATCCTATTATTGCCAGATACGCAGATCTAGCAATCACTAAGTATGCAATTCGTTCCGAAGTTGCAGCCGCTAAAGAAACAAGAGCTACTGAGGCTGACCTTGAGATGGTAGATCTCTCTAGTGCTAAGACTATCAATAGTAGAAGTATCGGTCCAGAACTCATAGGAAACTCATTCTATGAAGCTCTTAGCTTCGATAAGATCCTAGAGAGTGCAGGTCTATCGGGTGAATCTCTTGGCATTGCCAAGGCAACGATAATAGCTCGTCTTATTCATCCTGGATCTGATCGAAAGACCTATTCGTATATCAACTCCAACTCTTCACTACCTGAGATATGTGGTATCGATCTCTCTAAGTTTCACAAGGATAAGGTCTATGCAATTGCAGATAAGCTCTATGACGCTAAAGGCGTCATAGAGCCAGCACTCTATAGAGCTAGCTCTGATCTCTTTAGGACGAATACCAGGCTCTTTCTCTTTGATCTAACTAACACCTACTTCGAAGGTTCTACTAAGGGGAACTCCCTAGCTAAACATGGACATTCCAAAGAGAAGCGTTTTGATTGCACATTAGTTTCTCTGGCACTACTTGTTGATCACCGGGGACTACCCATCTACTCAGAGATACATGAGGGCAATACCTCTGAGCCTAGAACTCTCATTAGCGTACTTGATGCCTTGGAGTCTCTATCGGATGGATCTCTCTTTGGGGATGTTGTTCCTACCATTGTGATGGATAGGGGAATTGCTACCAAGGCAAACCTAGAACTTCTCATTAAGCGCAATCTCAACTACGTAGTAATTGAGAGAGCTAACAAAAAGAGTCTCTATCGAAGCCATTTCATGGAGATGGAAGGCTTCACCGAGATCTACGATGCCCAAGGATCCCCAGTACTGGTGAAAAAGCTCCAAGTGGAACCACAAAAGCCACAAGGGCGAGTGAGAACACAAGTACAAGGACAAGTGCAAACGCTAGAAGAAGACACCGGCACTGACGACAATAGCAGTAATGGTGCCACCAGCAAGAATACCGGCGACAGCAGCAGCAAGGGCGACAGCAGCACCGACACCAAAATCATCAAGAGCGACAGCAGCACCGACACTGACGACTATATCCGTAATGGTGCCACCGGCAACAATATCAGCGACAGCACCGACACTGATACTAACGCCACCTCCATCTCCTCCTCTTCCACCTCCATCTCCTCCTCTTCCTCCAACAACAACACCACAACCGTGGTGTTGTGTCGTTCTTTGGGGAGATCCAAGAAGGAATCAGCGATCTCTAGTCAAGCTAACGAGAGATTCTTAGTAGATATCACTTCGTTGAATACCTCAATCACAAAGGGTTCTATATCTAAGACCACAGTTGTCTCAGAGCGTATCGGACGCATCAAGGCCAAGTACCCAAGTATTGCTTCCAAATACGAGATATCCCTTGAATATCATCAAGACCATGGCAAGATCATCAAAAAGAGACGCTTTGACAAAGTAATCAATCTCACTATTACAGAAAAACCCACTAAAGCCAAAGATGATAATCTCCAAGGAGCCTACGTCATAGACACCAGCCATAGCGAGCTAGATGCAGGTGAGATCTGGAATATCTATACGACTCTCACTAAAGTAGAAGATGCCTTTAGATCCCTCAAGAGTGATCTTGGACTTCGACCGGTCTATCATCAACTAGCTAGCCGAACTGCTGCTCACCTCTTCATCTCAGTACTTGCCTATCACCTCCTTAGTGCTATTGAGCTGACCTTGAGGCAAAATAACGATAAGAGAAGATGGTCAACCATTAAAGAGCAACTCAACAGTCACCGCCGAGCCACCATAGTTCTTACATCAGATAAAGGCGTTGTCTATCACATCCGCACTAGTGGTGTTTCTGAGCCGGTTCACAAAGAGATCTACCGTCTCTTAGGAGTTAGTGATCCCCTTAAACGGATAAAGACCATTGCGACGCATTTGTAGTGTCCCAACGTAAGACCACATACTCAACTAGCTGGGAGAATAGGTTGATTGTCGAGTGGCGGGGAGGAACTTCCCCTCCCCGCTCTCACAGAACCGTGCGTGAACCTCTCAATTCACACGGCTCCTAGCGAACCGACTTTTGGTATTACCCCAAATGACCAGTGAGCCCAAAGATTGGGTTCACGTTCGGCTATTTGAGATAGGTATTTCCAAGCATTTGCTCGTATGCTAAGTCGCCTGTACTTTTTGCGTGCCCATCTAATCAAATAGATATTGATACGTCGGAGGAGTTGGCCTAATCTGGATTTGTAGAAGCGTCCATAGTAGTTGATCCAGCCTAAGATCACCGGGTTGTAAAGCCTGGCGAGTTCGGCTATGGTTTGGCCTGTTTGGAGGTGAATACGAAACCGCCTAAGTTCTCTGCCCATTTCTTCTACCGCTTTATCTGAAGCCGCTGGCAGGAAGTTGTTAAACTGCTGCTTGAACTTATTGCGGGCGTAGCGTGGTGCAAAGGTAAATCCTAGAAAGTCAAAGCGTATTTGTTCGAACTCTCCTTTACGGTTGGAGTCCTTACAATAGACGATTTTGGTCTTTTGTGGATGTAACTCCAACTTGACCTGCGTCATTCTCTGACCTATAGCCTCTAGGATCTCTTCGGCTCGTTTCTTTGTTTCCACATGTACCAAAAGGTCATCCGCGTATCGTTCAAACGGGGCATAGGGTAAGTTCTTTACCATCCATTTGTCAAAAGCGTAATGTAAGAACAGATTCGCCAAAATCGGAGAAATCACCCCGCCTTGGGGTAATCCTTGCTCTCGATCTATTAGTTGTCCATCTTTGTTTTGCATTGGAGCTTTCAACCAACGTTTGATGTAGAGAATTATCCATGGCTCTGATACGTGCATAGAGACAGCTTTTAGCAGCAGTTCATGATCTATTGTGTCGAAGAAGGCCTTGATATCTAGATCAATGACCCAATCGTACTTCCAACATCTCTTGCGTGCTTTTTCAATGGCATCATGGGCTGAGCGATTCGGCCTGTAACCATAGGAGTCTTCGTGGAAGACCTCTTCCAATCTTGGCTCTATGTAGGCTTTAGCTACCCCTTGGGCGATGCGATCTTTGACGGTTGGAATACCTAGGATTCTTTTACCGCCATCTGACTTGTCTATCTCGACATATCTAGTTGCCGCTGGAAAATAACTTCCAGAAGCCATTCGATTCCAGAGTTGGTAGAGATTGTTCTTTAGATCCATCTCAAAGACTGAGATGGACTGCTTATCAATCCCTGGTGCTCCTCGATTGGCTTTTGCCTCTTTGTATGCTTTAAGTACGACGTACTTGTCGATATCAAAAGCTTTTTCTTGTCGTGGTCTTGACATTTGATCCCTCCCCCTCAACTTTTACCTTGAGAAGTTGTTCATTTGCCAATTACAACTAGATCTGCTGTTTACTCCATCTCTTTGGCTTACATCCTCATTACAAGGACTTCGTAGCTACTACGGGATGGTCCGCCCCCAATCCATAGGCATTTGGTACTTTCCCTCTTGTTGATCTGCAACTTGTAGGTTTTTCCTCATCTTTGGGCTTAGCCCATGTGGGCTTAGCCAAGAACGTCTAGGACTGGGTTCTCATGTTCCACATAAACGCCTGATGTTAAGCTCACGCCACCTACACGCCGGATGCCCAAGGAGCACTAATTGGGTTAGTCTCCAAGTTGTCCCGAAAGTTCGACGTCCCTCGGTTTCGACATCATCCATACCAATTTCGAACGCTTCGTCAGTGGTTTGTTTTCACTCGTCTTCTTAACTCATACCTGAAAGAGTCATTGCTCTAACTTTTCCGTACCGCTTTGGACAACAGTCTTTAGCTAATGCCCCGTACGGTGGTTTGGAATCTCCTCCCAAAAGGCGATCCCGGAGGGCCTACCTCCATCATCTATGTAGCATTGCAGTGTGATTGTTATCAGCTTCTACATGATTTACAACCTCTTTCATTCATGACGCACGTCGAAGTTTGGGTAGTAGCGTTTCTTCCAATAGATCTCTCAAGCTCTGCAACAGCTAATTCAGCGCTCTTGAGTGCGTTATGGGCTTGAGTGCGCATGGGATTGGTTACCTTGGCTACATTAGGGCGGCGATCCATGCGATAGTCACACAACCAACCAATGCTGTGGTGGTCTTGTAAGTACTTGAAGCTGTTTTCGATGCGCCACCGCGATCTCAGGGTGTGTGCTAGGCGAGCAGCACTGCTCACCAAATCAGAGGTGAGGATCTGCAATGCCACCTGACCATCCTCATAGATGCTGATCTGGCGGAGCGCTCCGACATCTTCTAGATGAAGAGTCTCTGATGCTACTTGGATGTAGTGTCGATATCCATCTATGGTTACCCATGAGTGTTTAGGTAAAACACTAGGTACCTCAAGAGGGGCACGGCGATAGGTGACCCAGTCGAAGCCGGCCTTGTTCAACTCGGCAAAGACCTTGGGGTAGGCACCACCCCGGTCAAAGCCGACCATCACCGGGCGGTCCCCACAGATGACCCGTAGCTGTTCAAGAGGACCCCACATGGTTTTGGAGAGCGACGACGGTGCTCCAGATGAAAAACAGATGGCCCGCCAATTCTCATCGACGATTAACGTGTCGTTCCTACCTGGCTCGCCGTGTCGTCGGCGGGTATTCCAACCTTTAGCCAGTGGAGCAGACCCGGTATAGGCAACGAAGTGATCGTCAACAAAGAACACTTCCGGAGCGCTATCGTCGGCCTCTAGCATTGCCTTGGCTAGAGCTACTTGTACTCTAAGAGGATCAATCTCCTCGGCAAGGCCAGCGAGCCGGGGGCGCAGGGTTCGAAGATGAGGAAAGCGTTCCAAGCCGACCAGTGCTCCGGCGTCAGTGTCCAATAGGTGCTTGGTTCCCTCTAGTGACGATGCACCAAGTGCGAATCCAAAGGTTGCAACAAGCAACGTGGCGCTCACGTCGTAGCGGCGTGCGCTACCTGATGGCAACACACCGAACACAGCACTGGCACCCACTCGATCAAAAAAGCCATGCAAAAGCATCGCCCCTGCATAGGCACTTTGGCGGATCCCATCGCTGATGCGGGTAACTACTAGATTGTCGGTGTCGCTACTGTTTCCAAGATCGGGCTTTACTATGGCGGATTCGGCTTCTATGTTTGCTTGATCGGGCTTTTCAACCCCATCAATGACACTGAGGCGTAGTTGTTCGGACTCAGGGCGAACTCGCCGTGCCAGAAGACGGCTCACAGTGGCGGTCGAGACCGAAATTGCAGCGGCGATCTCGGTCCCTGGACGGTTTGCATCCGCCATGGCATAGGCCTGAGCAATCGCCTCATCACTGAGAAGCCGGGGTCGTCCCATAGGTGGGACCAAAGCGGCGGAACCGCCCTTGGATGCTCTGCCGCGCAATCTCGAGATGTATTCGGGTCGCAACTCAAAGAGAGCAGCCACCTCTATGCCCGAGGCTCCTGCCGAAGTAAGTGCCACGATGGCCAAGTTTCGCATTCCTAGGTCCGCTGGATCGTAGACGAAAACTGCCCGAGGCCCCCAGCTCACCACCATCTCGCCGTTTACCATCGTCTTAGTGAGCTTGAATGGCGCAGGTATACCCGGAAGCAATTCGATTCATACTTATCAAGTTTCGTAAGCAAGAGCCATTTTGGAATCAGATTCGCGGAGTAGCGGATGTGGAGACGCAAACACACATGTATTGAGAAGTCGCTCTACCAAGGACATTTCAAAGTGCCTTCGGTTGAATCGGTATGCGAATTCCTCGAGGTAAAGTTGCTTATGTTCCTCACGTCCGTGGTATGTTCCGTCGATAAATTTCTTGCAGTTCCCTATCAGGATGTTGAGCCATTTGAATGTTACATGTGCTTGTTCGTCTTTGGATAGAGTGAACCAGTGCGCTAGTCCAAGGTCTTTCAGCACATACCCCGTAACTTGGGTTACCATCACTTATCAGCTTGGTATTAGAATCTCAACGTCTCACAAAAACATCTTTGGGTGATTTAGCAGTGGTATCTTTGATTACTTCCATGAAGCAATGAGTAGGAGCACCATTGCTAATCGATATTCAAATTAGGAGATTGGTTTGGGTCGTTGCTTTTCCTCTTTAGTCTTCACCATGGCTCTCACCACCTAAAAAGAACTCATCTACCTGGACGTTTCCTCCAAGTTTATATAAACCATTTCGGTCAGCCATTGCTTTTCGTAGCTTATTTAGCATCAACCAGCCAGTCGAATAAGATACTTGAACGAATTTAGCAATGGTAGTAGCCGAAAGACCACGCTTGTCGTTGGACAATAGATAGATAGCGGAGAACCACTTGGATAAAGAGATATGGCTTCGATGGAAGATGGTTCCGGAGGTAACGCTAGTTTGACGGTGACAAGATTTACATTGAAAAAGTGGAGCTCGAGATGCTGCATTTCTTCGATGGTTTGGCCTGATTAAGGTAAACTGGTCAGAGTCACACTTTGGGCATCTAAATCCCTCATAGCATAAGCAATTTGATCAAATGATCTTCACATGCTTCCTCTGAAGCGAAGCGTACCATAAAGCCTGAGATATCCACCATGCCTCCTTTATCGAACATCTGTTCTACTAAAGATTAGCTCCAATCTGGTCTCGGTGGAGGCGAAACTTACGAAACTTGATAAGTATGATTCGATTTGTTCTCGGCGTTTTCTCATCTCCTTATCATAGCACTATTGAACGACTTATGCAATTCCTAACATAAAAGAAACCCTGTTCAAAACAGGGATTGCGGCTCAACTACCGGAGGTCTGAGACCTGGATCGAGCGGGTCTCGTAGCGTCCATGGCCCTTATCGGTCTCGTTATGAGGTTGTAACGTTGTGACGTTGCGAGAAGGCCCCTTGTTCCAAGGTGCTAATCACGTTGTAGGCGCTGGGCTGATTCGCCTTGACCTGAAGGATAAAGTCCGCATGCTTCTCGGTGACCAGGAACTCTGCGTGGTCACGTTGTGCGTGCATCGCGTCAACTGTCACCACCATGCCCAAGAGGTCCAACTCCTCTAGTAGCGGCTTGAATGCCTTGATTTCATTTGTCTTGTGATCGACCTCGCTCTGGGCAATTACCACACGCTCTTGGTGCGTCATCGCAGAAAAGAGATGCACGCAACGGCCGTCTTCTTTGATCGCACCACATAGTTGAGTATTGAGTAGTTATACTTCCCATCAAAGCCAACTCCGAACGCCTCAGTGCCTTCGGTGTCGCTGTTGGTGGGAAGTTGATCTTTGTCATTGTCTTTCTTGCGTTTCTTCTTGTCATCGCTGCGGGTAGTACCAACAAGCTCTTGGAGCACTTCGCAGACGAGGCTATCTAGTGCCTGGTTGTCGATTGCATTGAGGGTCCGACGCACCGTCGGCTCAGACGGAGGGACAGCACGTCCGGTTTGTGGGCTTCGCCGCACAGAGAGCCGGGCAAGTGCGTCTTCAGGGAGATCAGCTGCCCACTCTGCGATTTCGGTCGCATTGTGACACCCAGAGGCCATTGCAGCGACACAGACCGTGAGGATTGAGGAGAGCGGATGTCGAATCCCCCTTGGTTTACGATGGTCAGGAAGCGTTTGGAGTCTTGCGATAAGACCGAGGTCTCCGTCAATCACCAGCCGGTTCAAGTCAACCATCGTAGCCGTCTTGTCTCCTTTGAGTAGTGGATGGTCGAAGTCGCCCGAGAGAATAGCTGGCGCATTCTTCTGGAGCGGGTAGAGCCAACAGGTCTTCTTTTGCCCGTGATGTACATAGGTACCGTTGCGCCTCCCATATCCGAGGCTCTCACCCACTTTGGGTGAAGTTCGCAGCCTTGTAGCAGGTGCCAGCGTGGCGCATTGGATCAGTGAAGGTCTCTACTAACAGCACCGGATGCCCGTAGCTGTGAACGAAGTCCGAGGAAAGCCTGCGCAGTACCCGCGACAACACAGCAGAGGCGAGGTTCGGCCTGCTTTGGCCAGGGAGAACGCAGAATCGTTGGTTGTTCGTCACATAGCGCAGTCGGCGGAACTGGATCTCGGGTTTCCAGCCGATATAGCGATCCCTCGCACTAAGGCTCAGCGCAGCAGACCCGAAGCCGACCAGAGCGACAACGCGTTCGTCTTCAGAGCGATGTAGCGGATAGCCTCGCCGACGAGGTTGTGGCCGAGCCAGTGGTACTCATCTAAAAGTCTATTGAAGCTGGGAACCTCGTCACGACGTACTGGGGGGTGGGTCAATTTAATGTTGCTGATCCTGGGTCAATTTAATGTTGCTGGCAACGCTATAGGTGGCGGGATGACCCCCGCGTGTACGGGGAAGAGCTTCCCTATCGGCGGCGATTGCGATAAGCCATGGGATGACCCCCGCGTGTACGGGGAAGAGGGTGCACCTGGAACAGCGCTAGCCTCAATAGTGGGATGACCCCCGCGTGTACGGGGAAGAGCTCGGCGATAAACGCTGATCCAAGCCTCGGCGGGGATGACCCCCGCGTGTACGGGGAAGAGGCTACCTGTTCTAACGGTTCGCCTTTGTTAGCGGGATGACCCCCGCGTGTACGGGGAAGAGTCTTCGCTATATCCGACGGGGTAGACACCATTGGGATGACCCCCGCGTGTACGGGGAAGAGATCGTGGTTTAGAGGCCGAGCGCCACTCGGATGGGATGACCCCCGCGTGTACGGGGAAGAGACCCTTATGGCGTTGCTTATGGCAATGGGTATGGGATGACCCCCGCGTGTACGGGGAAGAGGATCTGTGATATTGAAGCAAGCAGGGATGCAAGGGATGACCCCCGCGTGTACGGGGAAGAGATACTGGCTTTGCCAATGGTGTTACCTATACAGGGATGACCCCCGCGTGTACGGGGAAGAGTTGCCTCCTCCCCCCTAATTGTTGAGGAAGAAAGGATGACCCCCGCGTGTACGGGGAAGAGCTTTGGTTGGGCGGTAATAGCTGTGTTTGACCTAGGATGACCCCCGCGTGTACGGGGAAGAGTTTGGGTAGGCCTTTAGGCGCAAGCTCGATGAGGGATGACCCCCGCGTGTACGGGGAAGAGAGTATCGACTACAAGAAAGTGGTATAATGGAAGGGATGACCCCCGCGTGTACGGGGAAGAGCTCCCTATCTCCTTTGTAACTCCTCATTAGGAGGGATGACCCCCGCGTGTACGGGGAAGAGCGTACGGAAGCTGTTGAACAGGCGCAGTATAAGGGATGACCCCCGCGTGTACGGGGAAGAGCTTGTGATTTATGACGAAGCGCATCAGATAGCGGGATGACCCCCGCGTGTACGGGGAAGAGCAGCTGCTAAGAGGGAAAAGAAGCCAATTTTAAGGATGACCCCCGCGTGTACGGGGAAGAGTCCCTGCATGAGCAGTTAAATATCTCTTCAAAGGGATGACCCCCGCGTGTACGGGGAAGAGGTTGGTCTGGGACAATGCAGGCTTCTGATCTTGGGATGACCCCCGCGTGTACGGGGAAGAGTGTCCTGCTGCCAGTCGCGAAGCTTGACTAATGGGATGACCCCCGCGTGTACGGGGAAGAGTCTAGCGTGTCTATTGGAGATAAGAACCACGAGGGATGACCCCCGCGTGTACGGGGAAGAGATTGTCCGGTTGTCCTCTGAAAATGTTTGTTAGGGATGACCCCCGCGTGTACGGGGAAGAGAATCCGTTGCCGCCAATGTAAAACCTTGATTCGGGATGACCCCCGCGTGTACGGGGAAGAGCTGTAACATTTTGGCGTCTTCCTCTGGCTTTAGGGATGACCCCCGCGTGTACGGGGAAGAGTAGTTGGTACATATATCACCATGGCAACTAATAGGATGACCCCCGCGTGTACGGGGAAGAGCCTGCATACATGCCAGGCGTCGAGGAAGGCGCGGGATGACCCCCGCGTGTACGGGGAAGAGTGACATGCTGCCTAAGACGGCTTCGAGCAAAAGGGATGACCCCCGCGTGTACGGGGAAGAGCTCTCAGCTCATCGTTCTTCAAGGAAGCTTTAGGGATGACCCCCGCGTGTACGGGGAAGAGCCTATGGCAAGGCTTCGGGAAGCGCGGCTCAAAGGATGACCCCCGCGTGTACGGGGAAGAGACTCTAATGGCGTCGCCTATGGCAATGGCTATGGGATGACCCCCGCGTGTACGGGGAAGAGCGTTGAATCGTCTCTTGGTACTCGCCCAAAAAGGGATGACCCCCGCGTGTACGGGGAAGAGCCCAGATGGATAGAGTCTCAACTGGTGGAGGGATGACCCCCGCGTGTACGGGGAAGAGTATGAAGCGCTAATTCTTTTGGAGAGAACTCAGGGATGACCCCCGCGTGTACGGGGAAGAGCTGGGGTTGTGGCATTGGTAGCTTTGTCGTTGAGGATGACCCCCGCGTGTACGGGGAAGAGCGTCATGACGGTTGGGTTGGCGATACCGTCGAAGGATGACCCCCGCGTGTACGGGGAAGAGAAAACGTTTTCCCGTAGTCATCGCACATTGTTAGGATGACCCCCGCGTGTACGGGGAAGAGTTCCCTTTTGCGGAATCGAGCTTGGTGCCGATGGGATGACCCCCGCGTGTACGGGGAAGAGTGAGCCTGAGCAGTGGGTCAGAACGATGTACGGGGATGACCCCCGCGTGTACGGGGAAGAGGCATCAATTACCGAAACGTTGTTGGAGCTTTCGGGATGACCCCCGCGTGTACGGGGAAGAGTTGGTAGACCACGAGGCATTAGCCTTCGCCTGGGGATGACCCCCGCGTGTACGGGGAAGAGCTGTACAAAACCTACGCCCGCAAAGCTAGGGAGGGATGACCCCCGCGTGTACGGGGAAGAGGGAGACTAGAGTCTGAGTCTCAACCATGCTTTGGGATGACCCCCGCGTGTACGGGGAAGAGGATGACCGCAAGATATCCCGCGGGTTTTCCAAGGGATGACCCCCGCGTGTACGGGGAAGAGCTACGCCCATAAGCGCGTCTTCGATTCTTTGAGGGATGACCCCCGCGTGTACGGGGAAGAGAGCCGTAAGAGGTTTCGGCTCCAATTCCGAGAGGGATGACCCCCGCGTGTACGGGGAAGAGATAACGGTTTGCGACGCGTCGAACCAGACCAAGGGATGACCCCCGCGTGTACGGGGAAGAGCGTATGGACATTTACCGCTGGTGTAATCCTCAGGGATGACCCCCGCGTGTACGGGGAAGAGTGGATGCAAATATTACTAACGCCTCGATACCAGGGATGACCCCCGCGTGTACGGGGAAGAGCACAGATCTTGTAACTCAGTGGTATTTGGATCTGGATGACCCCCGCGTGTACGGGGAAGAGCTAAAGTTCCTAACTTACTTCCACAGGGAACGAGGATGACCCCCGCGTGTACGGGGAAGAGCCTCACACCAAGCTTAGCCGCTATAGAATTCAAGGGATGACCCCCGCGTGTACGGGGAAGAGCACCTGTAACTGTAAAAAGTGGTAGTTCGATAGGGATGACCCCCGCGTGTACGGGGAAGAGGTCAATAGGCGATAGAAACCATGAATTTATAAGGGATGACCCCCGCGTGTACGGGGAAGAGCCTTCTCGACCTGCTCTTATATTAGTCGGAATGATAGCTTGATACTTGCGGCAGTAACCACCCATCGTGATCTACAAGCTGCCATCGTGGATGCTCCCTAGCTCGAACGCGAAATCCGCACTCTGTATTCTCGGGATTTACCATTACGACATCTCCCGGACCTGCGTGGGTAATTGTCGCTTCCCACATCTGGTCAATGACACGCGACGATAGCGTCCCGACATATGTTCCGGTGCGCACCTCACATAGGAATCTCTCTAAATAGCCTCGGAGATGATCCGGCACAGACTCAACAACTAAGACAATGAACATACCTACTCCAGATGCCAATTCTTCAAACCAGGGACAAATCCGCCGTCTCCAAGCAAACGGTCCTCCCCATCGTGTGGGATACATCCTTCGGCCAATAGGTCTTGTGTCATGCTAAACATCTCATCCAAAACCTTGTGGCGATGGAGAGACCTCCGTAATAGACCCCCAAGCACTTTCATGGGTTCATTGTCTTCTGCGGCCTCAAATGCCACTGGTATAGAAATGCGTACCTTGAATACATCGGCCAAGTCATAAAGGAAAGCACCAGCCGCACCGTCGTGAATAAAACCTAGTGCAGGGTTGAGGCATAAGGCAGAACATACGCTCAACGCTACGCCGTACAAAAGGGAGTTGGCCCGATTGAGACCTATATTGATCGGGTCTTGAGCGTCGATTGTCACCCGGTGGAATCCCTTGACATGGTGTGCTTTAGCCATGTTGCGATAGATTTGCTTGACACTTTGGCCTTCAAGACCCCGTAGAACGTCGAGGCTGACACCTTCAGGAATCGCCTGTTCGGGGAAACGGTAAAGGTAGAGCCGACGGGCGATCGCCTTGCGCTGCGTCTGGTCAACCCACAATCGCGCCTGTGCCGCAGCCCACTTGCCATTCGTAGCCAAAGATCGGGCAGAGGAATAGCCGATCATTCCGTCGGCTCCAGTGAAGATGACCACAGTGCCAGATCGAAATAGCATGGCCATCGCTGGTGCAGAGATACTGGTACCGGGACCCAGCGCCAAAAGAGCGAGTGTGGCTACAGGGATTGCGGTGCGTTTGGCCTCCTTCTCTGGAGATTCCGTCCATGCCTCTAGGCCGGTCCTCCCCTGCTCGATTCGGGCTCGATCAAGAAAGAGGAAGCTCACTCGGTCGGTGAGCTGTGGTAAGTCTTTGATAGAGGGACGAAGCAGACGCATCGCCCCGTCAGAGTAAGGCATAGGTACTCCTCATGTTATTGTTGGAGAGTCATTCATCCGATTGGCAGGACGCTCAGGAGGCCACAGCCATAGGCCTTAGCTCGCCCAACGCCTTCATCAAGTAATGCAACCAACGCTCCTTGATCGCGGACAACCGCATTTCCATCGATGCGAGCGATTCTCAAAGGCGTTCTTCCAGCTCGCAAGACTCTCACTTTGAGGTCGTCCACTGCTATCTCACTTAGACCTCGACTCATCGTTGTGCCGGTTAACCACTCGGGGATCTCCGGCTCTGGAATCGGCAGACGGCGTGTCGATCTGGATTGGCAACGGACGGCATTTATATCGATCCGGAACATCACAACGGTGCCAGGTGCTAGTCGCGGGATGAGTCCAGACAGATCCGTTGTGACCAAACTGTCGCTCATGCTTGCGAGTGCGACATGCGACTGGATAAGCAGATAGGGGTTCCGTTGATCGCCTTCGACTCGAAAGAGGATCGAAGACGCAGCTCGACGTAACCCTGCATCTCCTGGTAGCTGTGGATCGAACAAGGTCATGACGGCTCGATGCATAGCGTCTCGGTCGGACCAATCCCTGACCCTTTCAGCGAGTGGAGGGAAAGCAAGAGGAACGCGTGTCAGGATGATTGTTGTATTGTCCGGGATTATTTTTTCGCTTGTGACGGTTGTCATCGAAGGTTCTCCTTTGCCCAATTCAATAGTTCTCGTCTAGTTCTGAGAACCGGTGGTGTGATGTCAATTATGTGGCGTTCCCGGTATCGGTAGCCATCATGAGGGTGACTACCGATGGGGTCGTCAGCGTACGTTACCGTATGAGCGTCCGGGGGTTTCGTTCCAGCAAGGATGTGCATCTTCAACCGGCCCTCTTTACTTCCAATTGCCGGAACGACAGCCGCGGCTTGCATCATCGGTAGGTCGGTGGTTCCGAGCAACAACGGCCAATCTGGAACACATGCTTTTCGTCCAAGTGACAGTTGCCATCTGGGTTCCATCAGTGCGTTCCCTAGCCGGTCTATCTCGTCGTCGTTACCCTCAATGAGCCAAGTGAAAGATGCGTCAGTGATATAGCTGCGCTCTGTTTCCATCGGAGGCCTTCGATGTTTAATTACCCATGCTCCACCCGATCCAGTAGGTATTGTGTGTTCGACCCGTTTCCGGTCACTGGTGTTTAACCAGGCATAAGCAGAGGTTTTCGGTGGGTTGATGGTCTGATAATCCACCATCAACGTCCCGGCTTTGTCTACCCGGATTGCCATTGACAGGTTTCGCAACCATTGGGAGGCTTCCACCTCGACTTGGCGACCAAGGCCAAGGGAGGCACGAGCTAGCCCAATCAGTGCTCCATAAGTCGGAAAGGGCAACGTGCCTCGGGCACTGAACCGAGTCTGCTCACCATAAGACTGCAATGGACCGGCTAAACGGGCTACGATTGTAGACATTAGCACTCCTGGTTCGAGTCAGTAGGACGTTCGGCAAGCAGGTGATCCGCACACCACTCCGCAAGATGATCAAGGTCCATTATGGTTATCAATGTCTGGTCAAAGTTAGTTTCGTCCAGAGCCTTTTTAGATGCCGTGGCCGCCAGTGATATTGCGGCCTGACCAAAGTGGCTTGGCTTGGCTTGTTGAACTACATGATGTTCCTCGAGTAGTGCTTTGACCGATGGCTGGAGATATCCATCATCTTTACTTGTGATAGCAGTTTCAAATGCAGTTTGGAGACTTACGGCAGAGTGTGCGGGGACAGCAAGGACGATGGACGGGAGTCCCTGATATCCAGTGGTGTTCTGCTTTCCGGTGGGTAAAGTCTCGAACAAGGCAACGAACAGGGCGATGAGCCTATCTCGTGCCCCCTCTTCGTTGGCAGCCGACCAGGTCGCGAACAGTTGCCCAGAATCGACGTTGCAGTGCCAGTAGTAGACGCCGCCGGTGAGCATGGTAATGCCAATGTGTCCTGCTCCTCGGTCGGAGACCCGCATATCGTCAACAGCGGTGAAGTAGTCCACCTCAATTTCACTTTCGTGAGTAGTGAAAGCATGTGAACGTTGGATTGCCGCCTCATTCTGGAGATCGGGACGCTGTGCGAACATCCGGCCAAACGCAGCGATACTCAGGCTCCGCGTTCGTTGAGGGTTGACGTAGGCTGAAGGGTCAATAGTCTCGTCATATTTGTTGGCCAATTTAAGGGCCGCCTCATTGATCTCGGATTCAGCGAGCCAAACCAAGGTGTTGCCAATTTCAGCTTCTTCGGTAGTAGTCTTTTTGGAACCTTCCTCTGCACCTGTTTCCTTCTTTGGCTTCAGGAGGAGTGCGTCAGCTTTTTTGTCTGCTTTACCTGGATCCATAACCAAGCTTAACGCTGATTTAGTAGCGCCTTTGAACAACATTGCCTGGAGTTTCTCATCGACGATGGTGCCTTGTCTGGTGAGAATTGCTTCTGCCATCCGTGCTATTTCATTGCCGACCAAAATAGAGCGGTGAGTTTTCTCGCCATCCGTCTTAGCCTCAAATTGGATTCGTTTTGGCCTGGTCATTGCTTGAGACGATATGCGACTTCTTATCGCTCCGCCATAACTTATCGCCTTCGGGGACCCGGCATCGTCTCGATTTGGATTACCTGCCGCATACGAGAACAGGATGTGAATATTTAACGAGTTCATTCTTTACCTTTCATTTCAAAGATTGACATTTCACATTTCATTTTTATGAGTAGAAGCTTTCTATTAGGTTTCGCCGTGTTATTCGTCTGCGTTTCCGGTTCGGTTGGTCCCACCAACGGTAGGTGTCCCATGCTGAAGCCCAATCCAGAGCGATTTCCTCGCTATCTGCAGCGTGGAGCAGTCCCGATAGAAGCCGATGAGCGTTAGGTAATGACATAGTCTGGACCGCAAGTAGTCGAGCTCCGATTGTCTCTTCTTGTATTACGCCGCGGGACTGAAGGGCCTTGGCGAGATGGCCAAAGCTGACTCCATTTGCCTGCCCGATGTGTGAGAAGGTTGCGGCGGCTGATGCATGGAGAAGTAACGGAGTTTTGAGCCAGGGGGTACCTTCCCAGAAGCGCGCAAGGTACGGATATGCTCGGTCGGCTGTCGCGTCAATTCCACCGTACCGCAATGCATTGCGGGTGGATGATTGTCGGCGTGCCTCCAAGAGCCATGTTACGTATCCGCTTGCTGGGGCATTGGTTGGGGTAGGGGTGGTGATAGCGTCGCGTTGTGGTGATGGTACATCGGTCATGATCTTTTCTCCCATATGTGTTTTTGTGCTCGAACAACCGAGGCAGCATAACGTGTGGTGGCGCCGTACGGTCTTAAGACCTCTTGGAATACTTCGCGAGCATTCGCATAGAGCGCGTGGTTTGTTTTGTCGGTCGGTGCTTGGTTGACAGCGGCGTATTCGATCTGAGCGGCCGCTAGTTCCAACCATCTACCTTGTGCTATTTTCACCAAGCGATTAGTTGCATCGCTGCGGTCCTTCGGTTTGTTATCATTTAATGCATCACAGATAGCCCACTTCAGCTTGTCCATAATGCCATTCTTATTGTCAAAACATTCGGTGAGGATTGGTATCAAGAACTGGAATTCAGAGGTTTCTGGATCCATATGCGCAGCGAGAAGATTGACCGTTCGCACCTCCGACCACTTAGGACTAGCAGGGTTACCCTGTTTATCGGCGAGGAAGAGTTCTATAGTTTCGTCGTGACGTCCATTTGCTCCGGTGAGCCACAAGTCTCCGTCGGTGATAATGCCTCGTAAATGCCCTTGTGCGGTCGTGAGCGCCTCCCGGTGTATCGAATCCAAAATACACAATGGATGCGTAGACGGACTTTTACGGATCACTCGAGTATCAAGCTTTCTGTTCTTTTTTGTTGATTGGATGATGATCCGATGTGGGTCTACCTGGAGGGCGCCTTCCCTTGCTTGTCTTACGGTCTCCTTGTTCTGTGGGATAGGACCACGGACCAGCAGCTTGATGTGTCCGACGACCCCCATGGAGGTAAGCAACGTCGAGGAAGCGGTTAGGGTGGAGAGATACAGCGCATCGTGACTAATTGCACTGCGATTCTTATGCGACCATGCTGGACCTGCATAAGACTCATTGGCTGGTTTTTTAACCATGTCAGCAGTAAGGTTACGCAGCAACGTCGTCGCCAGGCTCCACTGGCTCACACGAAATGCATGGGTGATTGTTGCTTTCCCCTCCGAGAATGCCCCGCCTGACTGAGCGCCATTGGTTCCGTCCGGAGGAGTCAGCACGGACGACGAGTTACCGGGCAGATGGTAGAACCAACGGGCAACCAGCCCTCGGGCGGCGGCGGCGGGTTCAATACCTTTGCCACTTAGTGGATCGTTAAACTTTACGAACCATGCAGCTTCGTTTCGCCCCGGCAGGTGAGCCGTAAGCTCATCAACAGAAAGCGCCTCTGGGTTGGTTAACGCCTCGATGAGTCGGATGTCTTGGAGGAACGGGAACTCCGGGTGATAGAGCCAAAGGTGTTTACGCTGGTCTGCGATTAATGCAGCTACCTCACATTCCGTAAATCCGGAGTTATTCTCAGCTTGGCCTAACCATCTGGTATGATTTGCTCCCGCCAGACGAACTGTCTGCGCGGCGAGTGCTTGAATAAACCTACGTAGCGCTGCTCGGACGATTGGGTCGGGCTCTGCTAGGTCTTTGATTTCATGGGCGTGAAGCAAGAGATCCTCAACGCCTACTTGTCGGACGTTTCCCGTGAGGTCGATTATGGGAATCCACTGCTTCGAAACAAGATCGACTTGTGGGGTTGCGTGTGCCTCCAGTAGTTGGTGTCGTAATATGTTTGCACCGGTCTCAGGGGTTATGGTGCTCACTTATTCCTCATTTCTGTTTTGACGAGTCCATCTGCTGTCAGCTCTGCAATCCCGGCCAGCGATGCTACGGGGATCGGGAGTAGGGATTGAATCAGAGGGGATGGGTGGTTCTCCCACCCAGATGGGATTAATGGCTGGGCTGCCGTGCGCAGGTCTCTGACCAAGACTCCTGATACTGGGATGACGTAGCCCAGGATCTCCTTGATTTGCGCCTTTCCGGAGACCGCTTTGATGGAGTCAGCGAAATAAGGCAATGCGTAAGGATTTTGCCCACTCGGGTCGTAAATGAGCACCTGGACGGTTTCTCCTTCGCGCATCCGAGTTACCGCTTCATCGTTCCAAAGGGTTCCAACTGTCATTTGGTGGAGCGTGCTGTTGTCTTCCCAATGGCTGGCCTCTCGCCAGTCTACGGCTAGTGAACTGGCGTCGACTCCGGCGAATTTTGCAGTCTGTGCAGCGGAGACAACACGCGCAAGATGGTTAGTGAGTTCGCCTACACTTTCGTCGTTGGCACTCACCAAGTCATTCCAGGAGACGTTCGCCGCGTCAACTGCGGCTTGGACGTCTCCTGGGATCCGAAGTTCAGTTCGGTTGCCACCATCAAGAGCCGCAGTCTCATTGAGTGTCTTGTTGATCTCAGCCCTCGTATAGGGATAGTGGCCATGGTCATGGAGTCTTCCTTCGTCATTCATCGAAACTAATATGATCGCCAGCGGGTTGCCCGAGCGGTATTGCAGATGGGATGGGTGTACCCAATTTCCGTCAGCGGAATTTTGTGAGTGTCGCCACTGGCGGCCAAACCGTTGGATCAAGCTGGACATAGGAGCGATATCGGTGATCAACAAGTCGACGTCTATGTCGAGGCTCGATTCAGCAATCTGGGTACTTACGAACATTATCGACCCTTGTCCGGCCTTCTTGCCGCATCTGCCCATCAACTTTGATGTAGCCTCGGCACGTTGGTTGGCGGTCATCCTTGAATGCAAAAGTAGTACATCGTGGCCCATTTCTCGTAGCAGATGTGCGACCCGCTGTGCCCGATTGACGGTGTTGACAATAAGGGCGACGCGCTGGTTTTTACCAGGGTCCCATCGATCATGGGCTAATTTGGCTGTAGCACGGTCGAAAGCGTCATCAATTCCTTTGATCGGCTGAACTATTATTTCATGGACGTATGTTCGATATGAAGTGAGATTGACGGAATCAAGGGTGCCTTCTGGTGTTGTACGTACTACGGCGGGATACACATAATCTGCTAGTTGATTGTTGATGGAGATAGCGTTCTCATCAAACCGATTCCAACCTTCAAGATACGCGTCCACGCATTCAATGAGTCGTTGGCGGGGGAGTGTTGCGGACAGCAACGTCACCCGGCTCCGGCAGAACCCTAGCCAACCGAGTAGACGGACTAACAGCCGCTGCTGATGAGGGTCATACGTGTGGATCTCATCAAGGATCACGTGCTTGTTCGCCAGCGATGCAAGCCGGAGCGGCAAGTACTTATGGGATAGAGATGCTGCAAGCACCTGGTCACACGTGCCAACAGTGACGGGTGCTGTGAGACCGCGATGCGGACCACTAAACCAGCTACTCGGTCGGAGCCCTGTCTTCAAATCGACATCGGCATATGCGCTGTCTTCGTCACAAATACCCGTTGGACTTGCAGCGCTTTCGGCGTAAAAGGCGTTCAAGATAGCTCGACCGTGGGTGAGATGAGCGAGGGCTTTCGTGTCTTCAAAGAAGGTGCGGATTCGGTCAAACATAGCATCGGCTGTCGCGGTGGTTGGAAGTGCGAACATGAGCCCGTCGTTGAGGTCTGGTCGGACCGAATGGATCCATAGTGCCGTTTCAGTCTTTCCTTCTCCAGTCGGGACTGCTACGATGGTGAGGCCGGGGCCATGAGAGACTTCGTTAGCCCACTCTTGAACGGGTCGGTCCGCCTCAAATGTGAACAGGTCTTTGAATTCTCCACACTTATGCACGGGACGACCAAGGTATCGATCAAGGGATGTTTCGGCTTGCACCGTCCGAGCATTGAGATAAGAGCGTGGGTTGGCCTGCAACTTCTCAAGAGGTGCGGAGGACACAAAAGCTTCGTCACTTGCAAACCAGTCGGCGAGCACAACCAGACCTGTCAGTATAGGAATGACTGCTCCATATCCCAAGGGCAAGCTTTCCCGAAGTCCGCCGGAGTTTACGCCCAATGCCTCGTATAAAATTGAGAGGTGGTGATTATGGAGACGGTTCCAATCGTTATCGTCGAGTGTCTTGCGATGCTGCCTAATGCGGGCTGTTTGCATAAAAGATAGGTCGGACTGGTATCGGCCGTGATGTCCAGCTATAACGGCGCAGGCCCACCTGGGCGTTTCTCGTCGCTCAAGAATGTGGGCACTAAGTGCTTCATGTCGCAGGTGCCCCCGCAATGACTGTGAGTACTTCGAGAATTCGTTAACCAAGTCCTCGTTAGGGACAGGTAAGCCTAGGTCAGCAATAAACCTAGCGAACTTCTCTCGACGAGAACTCGGCATAAGAAGCTGACCCTGAAATAGCGGGTCGAGCTTACCTAAGTCGTGGGAACCAGCCAATAGTGCAATTCCGGCTCGGGGATCGCTCCCAAATAAGGGGGCGATAAGATCCCGGACGGGATTACTGATCCAACTATCCCACAGAACCGTGCTAACGGCTGCGGTATCGAGAAGATGAGCGATTAACGGATAAGGTGTGCTATCAGCGTTATTACCGTATTTCCCCCATGCTTCCATTGTCTAGATCTCCTTTCCCTTCTCAATCTTTTCCAAGCCTGGCCGGCACGAATCTTATCAAATGGGTGTGACACATTGAGTTTTAAATCTGGTAGATCAGTGCGTACGTCTAGATCGTGATTATTTGTACGGTCAACCGGTAGCGTAGGCATTGCTGCGGCGAGGTGAAAATCACTGCTCACGGGCGGTGAGTGTCAAGATAGTTGGCACATTTGGTTAGTTTCGGATTAATGGTTTTCTGGCACCTTCGTGCCGCCAAAATCTAGTTAATTTAGGTTCCTCATTGATCGACTTATCCGTGGCGAAATTTTGATCTAGTTGCCGACGACAAGTCGGCAACTAGATCAAATGACCACACTTGGGTCTGCCAATTTGGCTAACTAATTGACAATCCTAAATATCTTTGGACTCATGAGATCGAAGCTGGATAACAAAATCGTCGCACTATCGTCACGCAACGGACCATTGGAGCTCGCAAATAGGAAACCTCCTGGCTGTGTTGATCGATGACGGACTTGTGGCGTGATTTATACCCACCTTCCCTCTGAGATCTCAGGCCTCTAGTTCTCGCCCTGCATGGTTGGTATTCTATTCGAATAGATGCCAACTCCCTTGACACCTAGGGTGAAAGAGTCATTGCTCTAACTTTTTTAGTACCGCTTTGGACAACGCTCTTTGGACAACGCTCTATGGACAACGCTCTATGGACAACGCCCCGTGCCATTATCGATAAGGTGGTTTGGAATCTCCTCCCGGAGGGCGATCCCGGAGGGCGATCCCGGAGGGCGTAGGTCCATCATCTATGTAGCATTGCAGTATGATTGTTATCAGCTTGTAGCGGATTTACAACCTCTTTCATTCATGACGCACGCGGAAAGATGGCTGGCCTTTGCCTTGGCCTTTGGCGAAGAATCGAAAAGAAGATCCGAGAGTTGGATCGTTCGATACGTGCAATCTGGGATTTAGATCATTTATTGGCGCTTCTAAATAAAACCGGATCAGTACTGGCATGATATCTAATCCAAATTAATAAGAATACAATCAAGAAAATGCTTATCTTTATAGTTTTTAACTATATTTTTTTGCGAATCGACTCTTTTGTAAAAGTCACATAACTTCATAATCTGTCCTAGAATTAAATAATAAAGACCGGAGGTTGCCAATTGAAGGACACGATTGTCTTTGTAAAAAACTCATATCGCAAGGTTGATCACACCTCCCGACGATATTTTGGGGGTCTAACTCCATCAGAACGAAATGCCATCGCCATAGCAAGGGATCTAAGTGGCACCTCCGGCGGTAAAACCATCGCGATAACCCTAGGTGAAGCGCATGACCAAGATGCACTTTTAGAGGCGCTTAGCCTAGGAGTCGATCGAGCGATCCTAGCCATTGGTGACCCATCCCAAGGTGCAGCCTTTGTGTATAAGGATCAATTGGCATCGCTAATCAGATCAATAGCTCCAATGGCTCTCTTATTTGGAGACTATTCAGCAGATACTGGAAGTGGCCTCTTTGGCGCAATTGTAGCTGGAAACTTATCCATAGGGTACCTCTTTGGCGTCGAAGGGGTAAAACAGACCAAAGGCAAGTTCACGATTGAGCACTTTGATGGAAGCTCACATCTCCTCTCGGAGTTCACACAGCTACCAATCGCACTTGGATGCGCCCCAACAAATATTGAAATACGCGGAGATCTGATCACTTTGATCGAGGCTAAAGCAGCTCAAATTGAAACTGTGGGCTTACAAGATTCAAATGGCCTACCTGCTACCTGGTATCTAGATGACCAAGGGCGAAGTGCGCCAACCACTATCACACAAAGCCCAATTGGAGATCGTGCGATAATGCGCATTAGATCCCTAATGGGAGGGGCGATAGATGCTAGACGACGTGAACTAATTGAAGTTAATCCCGACTCAGCCGCAGAGATAGTCCTAGAGGCAGTCTCGCGCCACAAGGAGTCAAATTGAGGGTTCTGGCTCAGATGACCCACCCCGAGGTTGCAGCCGTTGCCGAGAGGTCAGTGATCATTCTTTCGGTGGGATCCACCGAACAACACGGCCCGCATCTACCTCTATTTACCGACTCAATTATGACCATCGCGCTGGCCGAGGCACTCGCAACACGTCGAGCCGAGAGCACTCTTTTGGCACCTAGCGTCAACTTCGGCTCCAGCGGCGAACACTCCTCCTTTGCAGGCACCTTATCAATTGGCCAAAATGCCCTCGAACTCGTCCTTTTAGAATTAGGTAGAAGCGTCGATCACTTTGCTGGAATCATCTTTGTCACCGCTCATGGGGGTAACGTAGAGGCAATGGCAAAAGCGGTCCAAAAACTTAGAAGCGAAGGCAGGTTCGCAACCGCCTGGTGGCCCACCCTTGAGATTCTTCAAAAAGCAGCCTATCGATGGAGCGGACCAGGTGGCGCCCAGGGGATGGAGGCTCCAGATCTTCATGCTGGAAGAACAGAAACTTCCGCAATGTTAGCGTTGGTTCCTGAATTAGTACAGATGAGCCTGGCTAGGCCCGGTAGTGTCGCTGAGCCTTCAGAGATCATGGAAGTCATGCGCAACCTAGGGGTATCTGCGGTCTCAAAGAACGGTGTTTTAGGCGACCCAACCGGCTCAAGCGCCACTGAAGGTGCAGCCATTTTAGGAGCTTTCAGTGATGCACTGATCGAGACCTACGATCGGTTTTATAAGTCTATCCCACCTAAAGCGATCAATTGGCCTACCCTATGAGTGATCTAACGACAGATCAAGGTTGCCTAGTTGTACTAGGTGGAGCACGAGGCATCGGAGCCGAGGTCGCGAAGATCGCCGCATCATCAGGACGTAGATGTGCAGTAGTCGACTTTAGTGAAGTGACGATGCGCTTTGGATATCAAATGGGAGATATCAAAAGCGCTACCTATGGTGATCTTGAGGAAAAGATCAGCAGATATGGTGCGGATGCAACCAATGGTGCTGATTTAGCCCGTATCGCAACCCAAATACAAGATGATATGGGACCCATTGATCAACTTGCCATTACCGCAGGTGCAATTCTTGGTGGAAAGTCGCTGGTTGAGACCTCAACACAAGAACTTCTATCGATGATCGATGCTAACTTAGTGGTGCTACACAACGCCATCACCTCCTTCATACCTCTCATGAAAGAGACAAAAGAGCGCAGCTCAAGCGTATCAATTGTGGCGGTTGTGTCGGTTGCAGCTTCAAAGGCACTCGGTGGAATTGGTGCCTACTGCGCTGCTAAGGGCGCAATGGTTGCATACCTACGAACCCTTGCTCTAGAGCTGGCACCCGATCAAATCAATGTCAATTGGGTCTGTCCGGGATCAACCAGGGGTGCAATGTTGGATCAATCGGCTGTCCTTTATGGCCTTAGCGACGTAGAAGAGTTTTCAATACACCATGCCCTGGGTCGACTAATCAATCCAAAAGAGATAGCAGAAGCTATCTCTTTTCTATTGTCACCGGCTGCCTCTGCCATCACCGGAGCTGAAATCTTTGTCGATGCTGGAATGCACCTTTGACAACACGGCTCCCATCCAGCCCCAATCAGGATAATTCGGCTTTTGTAACCCCGCTCAAGGTCGCAATCTCTCCCAAAAGATTTAGCGGAACAAGCGATATCCGAAGTGGCGCTAAAGAACTTTCCTTGTCGTCTTCATGGGTCACAATCAATGAAGCTCATTTAAATTCATATAGCGATCGACTTCTGCAATATGCAATCGACTACGACAAAGAGTTAGACCCTAGATTTTGGATTCTGAGCGACCCAATCGCCAGCTTTGCATTTGTAATAGTCGTTGATTATCTCAACTTTGGCTCTGGATACTTCAAGGATCTTCAAAAAAATTCAACTGGATCTGGCTATCTCACCTTCGCACAGGGGCTTACCTCATATTTCGTGGATCACTACCCTTTCAAACCATCTCACCTAACCACCATCACTTCGGACCAAATGACCGAGATCCTCCAACAAAGAGATCCTTCACCTCAAGTATCAATTTTGATAGATCTCCTGGTAAAAGCTGTAAACGAACTGGGTATGTACTTAGAAGGTAATTTCGCCGACAGCTTTGTCGAATTCGCAAAGTACCTAAACCGCGATGTTGATGACTGCCTCAAGACTCTAATTGAGTTACCAGCCTTGGCTGATTACTATGAGATCAATGAGATAGCTTTTTACCCCCTCAAAAAGGCACAGATAATCCTCTCGGATCTCGATATGATTTGGCGCTTCCACCACAAAAATCTAGATGTCGCTCAAATACCTTTTTGCATTTCAGGGATCCACAAGCTTACTGCATTTGCTGATAATTCACTTCCACATGTCCTTCGGGTTGAAAAAGTCCTAGAATATGACCCCGCTTTAGAGAGTCACATTCAACTAGGGGGGCGCCTCGAATATAGCTCATGGGCGGAGGTAGAGATTCGTGCAGCAACTATTCAAAGTGTGGAGATGATTCACGCAAAGCTCCTGGGTGATGGAATTACTCTTTATCCCAATCAAATTGACGCCGCAATTTGGACCTCAAAACATGATCCGTTGTTATCGGGCAAATACAGACTGTCACTATCACATAAGTGCAAAAGTATCTTCTATTGAATCGGCTTCTACTGAATCGACTTCTGTTTTACCCAAGTGGCCCTTCGAAGGGACTTTGGCAAAACTCCTTGAGATCTGAATCGATCATGATCCATTGATACTGAGAAAATACCCATGAAGCCCTTTTCTTGAACCTCACCCATAAAATCCCCGTCAAGCTCACCTTGGCATTGCCTCGAACATAGAACTAGATCAAGTGATCCACTGTTCGCAATAACGGATAGCGACCATCGGCAAATGAAAACGTCCAATCGATGCGTGACCACTTCAATCAAACAATCGATCAACTGAATAATCCATAAAGGACGAGCCTTGGACAGTGCTATAGCTCTTGGAATCTAAAACATTAAACCATCTGAGCCGAGTAACGCTCAAATTCCCAAGCCTCAAAACACACGAATCCTTTCGGCGAACAGCCTCCAGCCACCAAGGGCTTAACCTAAATTAATTGAAATCGAACTCAAATCTCCGGCTATGCTTGTTAACTCCGGGCGCTTAGCTCAGCTGGTTAGAGCGCAGCCTTCACACGGCTGAGGTCGGGGGTTCGAGTCCCTTAGCGCCCACCAAAGTATCCGTATGAGAACCCTGCACCTCAGCGATGCCGCTTGATGCTACGCTAGAACCGCCCGTCGGGATTTCCCGGTAGGCGGTATTTTTTATGTCAAGAGTACGATGAACGCTCGCTGGAATGAGGCGTGAGAGCAAAGTGTCGAAGGGCTCGTTGTAGTCAACTCGGACAGTTTGCTCTCGTGTCTCGTCATCTTCATCGATGTAGATCCTGGCAAAGAACGCCTGATTGAAGAGCCTCCTGGTGCTGTCGTTGGCTTCCAGGTAGGCGGTATGACAGTCTCGAGTCAGATCCAGCGTGTCGGCCAATACTGCTCGTGCTTGCTCGAAGTTCGCATCGAGGCTAGCAAACTGATCTTCAATTCGTGCGATCTGACCAGCAATCCGGTCCTGTTCGATCTTCAGTAGATCAAGTGGAATTGCTCCGGCGTAGTGAGCATCGAGCAGCTTCTGACGTTGGGCGGTTAGCTCAATGCGCTGGTTGTCCATCTGTTTTCGCTCGGTTGCGGAACCGGCCTGTAAGGTGTCGAAGTCCTCCAAGACAAGCTCTTCGATGCTGTCTCGCAACGCTGGCGAGAGTGCAATAGTGCGGTACTCGTCCTCAATGATTTCCTCGACCATCTCCGCTGACATCGCCTGTCGTTGACAGTCGGTGACCCTTCTCGCTCGACCAGAGCAGACAAGGTAGAGGTATTCGGTGCCCCATCTATTACGGGCTGTTGTGATCATCAGCCGAGAACCACAGGACCCACAAAAGACGCTGCCTCGGAGGTAGTGGTTGTTTGTTCGCTGGTGCGTTCCGGCGGTGTTGTGGGCACTGAGTAGGTCCTGGACCTGCTGCCATGTCTGTGGATCAACCAGGGGTTCGTGGAGTCCGGGGTAGGTGATGTCCCGGTAACGGATCTCTCCCTTGTAGTACGGATTGCGGAGCAATTTATGGAGGCCGGTGATTGTCAACGGCTTGGATGGCCACTTGGGTGTTGCTCGTGTGGTAAGCCCACGAGCTGTCAGTTCATCGAGCAGCGTCCGAAGCGTTGGATCACCTTCGGAGTATCGAAAGAACGCCCAGGTGATCAAGTGCGCTCGCTCGGTGTCGATCTCAACAGTTCGGTTGACTCGTCCGAGCGCATCGTTGACATGGATGTTTCTGTAGCCAAGTGGCGCTCGGGAAACTGTGCCGCCGACGCTCGCCTTCTGGACCAGCCCTTTGGTGACCTCGTTGGCGAGGTTGCGGGAGTAGAACTCGGCGATGCTACTCATGATGCCGTGCATGAGCATCCCTGATGGGGTCTCGTCGATGTTCTCGCTGGTGCTAACCAGTGTAACTCCCGCTTGCTTCAAGGCGAAGTGGATAGCGACGTCATCAGCTCGGGACCGAGCGAGACGGTCGAGTTTGTGGACGATGCAGTAATCCACGTGATATTCCCGAACATAGGACAACATGCGCTGGAGTTCAGGCCGCTTGGCCGCTGAGGTACCGGATTCTCCCGCATCGACGAATTCCTCAATTACGAGCGCATCCAGCGACGTAGCCTTTCGGGTGTTAGCTTCACGCTGGGCAGGAATAGAGAACCCCTCCTCTCGTCCGCCACGAGTGGCTTGGTCGGCGGTGGAGACGCGCAGGTAGGTGATTGCAGCCTTTGAAGGTGCAGTACCCATTACTCCCGGGATGGCAGAATCGCTTGACATGGGCACTCCTTTCCTATTCGTTTTCTGTCTTACGGGCGTTTTGCTGCACTTTGGTGGCAGGGCCGGGTGATTTGTCGACGACGGCAGTGACTACGGGCTTGCCTAAGAACCCAGCGATTGCCGCACTGCGAGCCGCCGCTTCTCGCTCCAGCTCATCACGAGCCTGTTGAGCACGAGCGATGATCTCGGGATCATCCTGGGCTGAGGTGATGCGAGTTTCAATGGCTTGACGGATCTCGTCGGTAATGCTGGTTTCTCGCAACTGGGCGATGAAGCGCAATTGCGCGTGCAAAGTTTCCTCGACGCGAATTGCAAGGGTCTTGGTATGTCGTTCTTGCTTGTTTGGATCACCCATGCCCTCATAGCGCATTGCTTGTAATCCTTGTTCTTCTTCTTTCATGTGTAAACCTCCTTTCAGTTAGTTGTTTAGTGATATTTCTCCCGATGTCGTTTGGCTCAGGAGCCTCAGACATTGACGCTCTCTTTGGTTGACAAGTCAAGTCGGAAATAGCTCTTTGACCTGCAAAAAAACAGATCAGGAGTTCTCAGAGGGAGGACCGGCCACAACACCCAGGTACTCCCCTGTGGTGCAGACCCGAAACAGGGCCGGATTCAGGCCCGCCGTCGCCGCCACGGCGGCCCGAATGGCCTCCGCTCGGGCGGATCCCGGGACCACCCAGAGAACGGCGGGGAAAAGGCCGTGTGTCGCCTGGTAGCGCCCCGTTGCCCGAAAGGCTTCATACGCAGCACACTGGCGCATAATTACCGGCATGTGTTCGCTTGCCATATCAACCTCGATGAACCAGTGGTGCTCGTAGTCGTCAGAAGCAGTGACCAGACGAAGATCTGGCTTGAGCGTTAGCGCCGTTCCAAATCTCGAAAGTGATTGTTGCCAGCTGGCGGGTTCGGCTTGGACTTCGAGCACTTCTAAGTCACCCTGACGCCCAGATTCGATAGTCCTCACGGCCAGTTCGGATATGGCCAGAGTGTGCTCGACGAAGTGCCGAGATGGTTCTCGGTAATTGCGTCGTCCGGAAATGACGGGAGGGTCAAGGCTCTGGAGTATTCGTTCACCGGCCGGACCGACGTACCAGACGAATCCCGCTGATCCAGCTCTGGCTCCACCGATACGGCGTTCGAGCGCCTTGAGCACCAGAACGTTCCGAAGCCGTGACAGTGTTCGAATGCAAGCACGCGCTGATGCTGTCGGTGTTGGATGGACGGGATCGAAGTGGAGTCGCTGGATGTGCTTAGTGGAAAGCAGCCGGAACTTTTCCACGTTACGAAGCAGCTTGTAATCCCGCTCGGTCAGGCGGTCTTTCAGGGTGTCGAGATCCGAGCGCGTCATGTCGGACCTCCTGTCACTCGTTTAGCTTCCCGTCGCCCCTCGCGACCCCGCAATGCGGGGTCAGTCCCCTCCCGCCAAGGGCGGAACTTGGCCAACGACCTGCATGAGTAAAAGACACTTGAGGGTCGTGGCACGACGACCGAGATGACGTTGACAAACCCTCGACCTCTGTTCCTCTTCTCTAATAGGGTTGGGCAAGTTGGTAAGAGATAGGTAGTCATTTGCGTCTCCTCTTCCGTCCCAGTTCATCGCCGTCCGCTCCCTGTGAATGTGGTTGAGTTGATGCAGCATGTGCAGATTGAGGGATAGGGCTGGCATATCGATTGTGGCTACGGTTACGAACTTCTTCCCCGAGACCGGTTGGCTGCGGCGGTGGAAGCGTTCGGATCAGTGCCCATCCCGATGGAGCACCACCAGCGGTCAGGTTCGCATATGCCTGATATTGACCAAGGCTGAGGAAGTCGACTGCTTGGAGACTGGGAGCCTGCTTTGCAACAGCGTATGCATCGTCAGGATCAAGGAGCTGGAAGATGATCTTGGATTTTGCATTCGTATCAATCGCCGCCCGAGTGGAAGCGGGGAGTTGAGCTCGATGCTGATGGGCGAGATGCCAGCCGACACCGTTGGACCGGGAACGGCTCAGGGCGTCGTCAATTGAGACCGGCAGGTGCAAGTACTGCTGCACCTCATCGATGACGATTGTCGCTGGACGGCTGGATGGATCAACTTCGCTCGCACGCTCCATCGTTGCCGACCACGTCTCAGCCACGATCAGGGAACCGAGTAGCTGGGCTGTGATAGGGCCGATGAGTGCTTCATTGAGCGGAACGAGCACGACCTTGTTGTCTTTGAACATATCCCGAACGCGGAACGGAGGATCGGCCTGGCCGAGGATGGCTCGCAAACTCGGCCTGAGTAGGTACTGACGTAGCTTGTTCATCGGTGCAGCGATCGCTTGTGCTTGTGCGCCGGGAGACATGGCCAGATAACCAGACCAAAACGATGCGAGACCGGGGTCGTCCATAACCTCTCCGATGATTCCACGTCGAAACCTCTCGTCCGCTAGAAGCCGAGGAAGATCAATCAGCGTGTAGGGCGACTTGCGAGTAGCACCAACCCTGGCGAGCGTGAGGAGTGCAGAGTGGATGATGTCCTCGGTGCGAGGTCCCCAACCGTCGTGGAATACTTGCCTAAGAACCGCTACCAACCCATCGACGACGACGTCAGGATCTCGGTCTCCAACGTTGAGTGGATTGAAGCCGACCACCTTTCCAGACTTCGCTTCGGCTGGATCGATAATCACCACATCATCGATCCTCGCTCGAGGTATAGCCCGCTCGACTATGTCACGTATCAGCTGCCACTTCGGATCGATCACCAACACCGGGCGCCCAGCCGCTATGTCGGCGGCGATGAGGTTGAGCAGAACTGTCGACTTACCAACGCCAGTCGGACCCATCGCCAGCAGGTGTGACGTGATATCCCGAGCAGCGATTCCTATGGGCGCTCTAGGTCCCGGGCCTCCGGGAACGGCGAAGAGCCGCTCTGATCTGTTGACCTTCTCAGGCACTCGCAGCGGGCGAGGATGAAGAGGAGCGACGCCCGGCAGGTCGTAATCTCCTAATGGCCAGCCCAGCAGGCCCGTCAGCTCGGTAGCTCCGAGATGCAAATTCCAGTGCCTCGGTAACTGAGGGGTATTGAGCCGAACTGGTGGCTCGATGATCAGGTCCATGTAGGTGCCTCGATCTATGGCCGTCGACAAGGCTCCAAGTACGCCGATGACCAGCTGTTGTCTGCGCTCTCGCTCTTTCGCTGCCACCCCGATGCGGATCACGGCTAAGAAACCGTGCTGACCGGATCTTGTGTCAACTTGGTCTCGTACAGCCTTACCCGCCGAGCGCTCGCCGATCGTCAACATCTGCCACCACGGTTGGGTAGGATCGGCAATCTCCTTCGGCAGATGCTTCGGTGTCATTCGCTGACCGAGCACGATCTGAACCACTAAACGTTCCCCCGCCTCTAGCCGTGCATACAAAGCAGAGAGCAGGCTCAAGCTCGTCACCTCAGCACGTTCGGTAGCTAAGGCAAACGCCCGTGGACGCATCCTCACTCTGACCGAACGGTCCACCGCAAGACGCGGTTGATCGATGCCGTCGATATCCAGCTCCGGAAGTAGGTGCCGCAGCGTGCGTTGCACCCATAGAACGTGTTCTGCTGGCGTGCCGACCAGATGCTGGATGAGTTGGCCATGCTCGCTGCGAACCTCGAAGACCAGCGGCGGTGCGGCCCTGTCGGCGGCCATTCGAAGCAGCATTGCATCGACTTGATCGACCTCCAGCGGACGAGGCAGATGCAACTGGGAAAACACCCAGTTGCTGCCTGGACTCTTGGAGCGAGAGCGATTATGAAGCCTCATCTCGATCACTTTCGTCGCCATTGCCACCCTGGCGATAGTTATTCTTAACCTTCGTTGCCTCCGCCTGTGCCTGAGCCTCGACCTCGGCTCGAGCGAGCGCCAGTCCGATGAACGCCCTCGAGAGTTTCTTCGCATCTGGAGTGCCCCGTCGCACGCCACGCACCCGTAAGGCCCGCTCTTCCTGGCGCTTCCAGTTGGTCTTGCGCTTCCTACGCCTCGGCATGACGACCTCCGCCTTGGTGGCCCATATCGGAAGGGACCGGGTAGCCGGGAATGACAATATCGGCATCGACCTCGTCTCCCCACACACTCCAGTTGGCGCTTGAGCGTGGCCGCCGTCGAGCGAACAGCTCGAGGTACGGACCATCGCTGACCCGCTCGATCACCGCGTACTGCTCCTCTGGCTTATGTGAGTGTTCCTGCAGCGGAGCAAACATCCACGTCGGCTGCGCGCGAAAGTTGACCGGAGCATGTCCTCGTGTACCGAGGATGAGGTGTTCGGTTGCGTTCCGAAGATACTGACCCAAGCCGATCCGTGGCTTGATCCAGGTCAAAGGCGACCGAGGAGTAAAGCCCCATGACTCCATGACGTCATAACCGGCGCGTAAAGTAGCGTTGGTGACCCATAGCCAGCAGTGGGCATCGGTAGCAGCTAGGTCAGCCACTGGCATAGCTTGAATTTCATCCAGCGTCATAAGTTTGTAGTGCGACGCCGCTCCGAGTGCACCCTTTTGCTGAACGTCCCACGGCGGGTCGGCCAAGATGGTCTTGAACGGCTGCCGGGACTCCGGGCCGCTCCTTGAGAAAAAGTTTTGTGTTACCATTAAAAAGCTCCTTTCTGCCCGAGTTTTCGATTGCCGTCGAAAGCACGGGATTTTGATTAGGTTGATGTAGAAGTCCACCGAAAATTGCGAGGAGCATCCCCGGGGTGATTACAGCTAAAAACATCTCGGGGATCATTTGCAATAGCAGAGGTCGGCGACGCGACTACCGATAAGACGTTCGAAGCGACGCCGAGTACCTCTTGCAATTCATGCGATTTATGGTCTCGTAATGTTCACCAATAGTGGCATTGTGGAATAAACAACGTTCTTCCGATTACCAACGATTTATGCGATTTCTCCGCCAGAACAGACTTGCGATGAAACCCAGGACGACGAGCCCTCCGACCACGGCGACGATACCGACCAACGCTGCCGCAATCGATTCGATGAGCCTTACCGCTACGTAGATCGCCACCGTTACCGCAAGCAGCGTGAAGCAGATACCGATGAGCCGGTCTAACATTCCCGACTACTTCTCATACCTGGGCCAGGACCGCAGGGGATCGAGTAAGATTCCTGCGAGACGGCTGGACCAGCTTATGGATATCAGTAGCTGCAGCAGAGTTGGCGAGCTCGCTTGTCGCATGGGACAGTGTGTTGACCGTCTTGTTCATTGTGTCGACCACATTGCGTGTGACTATGACATCACCCTTGACCATCCGGCGCTGGTCGATTGACCAGAGACCGCTGTTTGTTGCTGCCGTCACGTAAGACCACCTGCTCTACGTGCGGCTTCACGCATAGCAGACAATGCCTGTACGGTGAGCTGCTCAAGACGAGTGTCAACGGACAAACGCTCAGCGAAGCTATCGAAGGTGCGACGATACCGGCGCCAAGCCAAGAGCGCCCAGACACCGGCGCCCGAGAGCGCCAGTGCCAAGACGGCAATGCCCAGCGCTACCAGCGCGGTCACCTGATTCGGTGCAGGTCGCGCCGCAAGTCGGACAGCAGTTCTGCACAGCCGAGCATGTGGTCGTCGGCAATGAACGCGAGACGCTGAGCAGCATCGGGTGCAATCATCTCCAGCTGACGCTGTGCCTGGGAAACCCGTGTGATTTGCTGCATGGCGTTGCCAGTAGCCATCGTCAAGTTCTCAACCTTCGCAAGTGTCACGTCGGTTGCATTATCGACCTGGCTGGTTCGGATCTGCGTTCCGAGGCGGCCCCGTGAAATCTCACGCCCAAAACGACGTGCATCCCTGGCGAGCGCACCACCACCTCCGTTGTATGTGGCCAGCTCGCTCATACGATCACCACCCCATAGTTGATAGCCTTCATAATGTCTTTGCTCCTTTCTCTCATTAATCCGAGTGGGTTGCGATGACACCGTGGGTGGTCCGTTACAGCGGGCCATCCACACCCCTCATCGCTGGTATTCGGCCATATTGCTCAACCGAATATCCTTGAGGTTAGAGCTGGCTTTGCATTGGAGATATGCGCACGAACAGAGTTGGAGTAGGAATTGGAGTCGCAATCAAAGTCAGTCCGGTCGTCGTATCGATGGGTTGAACCATCGGCGTGGGATCCCAAGCAGGCTTACAACGTTCTCCAAGATCTTGTTTACTTACACAAAGAGGCTGGCTTTTCCCCAGCTCGTATCGCCAGAGCCAATCTCGTTCGTCAACTTCTTGGCGGGGACAACGAATCGTATGAGGTGTTGCTGGAACGCTTCATATCGGCCATTGAGTCGCTTCGTGATCCGCAGCCCGAGATACTGCTCGATGTCTTCGGCCTCGCCCCGGAGACCGAGGGCATGACCTACCTCAAGGATCGGCGCCGACACTACGGCGACAAGCACGGCATCAAGGTTGAAGCTGTCGCCGACCGAGAAGAAACAGCTATGGATAGCCTCCGTAAGCAACTCGTCACGGGTTGGTATCCAAAGTCCCCAACCGGATTTTCGGTGCCGCAGTCTCACAACGGCTTTGTCCAGCAGGCCGCCCGTATTTTGACGGTGGTCCGCAACCGTGCCTGGCAGGAGAATAGGGAGTGGCACCAGCTCATTGCTGCCTTCGACGAAGCTGACTTCATCTCGATCAGCAGCTCCTACCCTGGGCGGCCGATTCCCGAAGGGGACTTCACGGTCAAAACTGAACGCATCGGAGAGAGCTTTACTCATCAGTTCTGGTACAAGGAGCCGATGAGGCGAGGCGAGACCTACGACCTTAAATTTCGGCTTCTAGCTGATCCAGACCTTGGCACCCCGGGTGCGCTCACTGAGCAGAGTCAGGCCTTTCACGAGCCCACCCGGTTCGCCTCATTCGGAGCAGTGTTCATCGGCGATCGGCCAGACACCATCTGGAGCTACCGTGGACTCACGTACTTTGAACGACCCGGAACTCCCCACATCGGTAAGACCCTCGAGTTTGGCGACGAGCGGGGTGTCAATGTTGAGTTCCACGATTTATACGGTGGACTTTATAGCGGTATTGCCTGGGAATGGTGAGTGCTTATCGAAGATTGGAATGAAGTTGGATGTTGGTGCCTCATGAACACGCAAATTAAGGACAAGTTAGTTGCTTCGATTTTGATTTGAGTGTCCAATATTTCCTCGTAATGCATCCTGTAACAGGCGGTCAGTAGTGTTGTATTCAGATTCTTGGATTTTGCATACAATGTTATAATAAGGAGAATTATGCAAAAATCAAGGCGCCAGTTTAAGGGATTACGTAAGGAGTATCACTGATGGCGGGTCAGCCACGCAAGACTGCGACGAAGCCAGCCAAGTCGCTCGAACAGCGCCTGTGGGACACTGCGGATGCGCTTAGGGGCAACCAGGAACCGAGCGAGTACAAGCACATCGTCCTCGGATTGGTCTTTCTCAAGTACATCTCCGACCGGTTTGAGGTACGTCGCCAAGCGATCGAAGCGAGTCTAAGCGATCCCGACTCCAGTGACTTCATCCCGAACGCCGAACGTCGCGCACGCCTTATCGAGGATCGAGACGAGTACACCAGCCACAATGTCTTCTGGGTTCCAGCTAACGCTCGCTGGCAGCACATTCAGGACCGAGCCAAGCTTCCCACAATTGGTCAAGATATTGATGCGGCGATGGATCTGATCGAGAAGGAGAATCCGTCGATCCGAGGTGTCTTGCCCCGCAACTATGGCCGGGAGGGTCTTGATAAGGGTCGCCTCGGTCAACTCGTCGACCTTATCGGATCCATTGGCTTTACCGAGTCCGACGATCACGGCTCCGACGATGTGTTAGGCCGAGTCTATGAGTACTTCCTAGGTCAGTTCGCTGGCAAGGAGACTGGCAAGGACGCTGGAGCCTTCTATACCCCGAGGTCCATCGTCAAGACTTTGGTTGAGATGTTGGAGCCTTATCACGGTCGTGTCTATGACCCTGCTTGTGGCTCGGGAGGAATGTTCGTGCAGTCTGCCGAGTTCGTGAAAGCTCACGGCGGCAAGCGTACTGACATTTCTATCTATGGCCAGGAATTCACCGACACCACTTGGAAACTGGCCAAGATGAACCTTGCGCTTAGAGGCATCGAGGCCGACTTGGGTGATCACTCCGATGACTCCTTCGCTAATGACTTACACCTAGATCTGCGGGCAGACTTTGTCATCGCAAATCCACCTTTCAACGTCAGCAATTGGTGGGATGCCAAACTCGCAGATGATCCACGTTGGAGGTACGGTACTCCACCTGAAGGTAACGCCAACTTCGCCTGGGTGCAGCACTTTATATATCACTTGTCTCCAAAGGGTACCGCTGGTTTCGTCCTTGCGAATGGCTCGCTCTCATCCAAGACCAGCGGCGAGGGAGAGATTCGTCGCAAGCTCGTCGAAGCCGACCTGGTTGACTGCATCGTGGCCATGCCGGACAAGTTGTTCTTCAATACCGGGATCCCGGTCTGCCTGTGGTTCGTCAGCAAGGACCGCCATGGCAATGGTCACCGCAAACGTCAAGGCGAGGTTCTCTTTATTGATGCCCGAAAGCTTGGCGTCATGGAGAGTCGCCGCCTGCGCGTCCTCGATGACGAAGACATTGGCAAGATCGCGGGCACCTATCACGCCTGGCGCAACCACGAGGCCGGATACAAGGACCTCCCGGGGTTTGCTAGAGCGGCCAGCCTAGACGAAATCAAGCATCACGACTTCGTGCTAACTCCTGGGCGGTATGTCGGCGCCGAGGAGGCAGAAGCAGACGCCGAGCCGCTTGAAGAAAAGATTGAGCGGCTCAAGAAGGAACTGTTTGCCGAGTTTGAGGAAGGGCGACGGCTCGAAGAAGTTATTCGAGAAAGACTCGGAGTCGTAGATGCTTAGTGGCGTTGCCTTGCGACCGGTACTTGAGAACTGGCTTAAATTTCGAAATGGCAAATCTTCTCCCCGTCGTACCGATGATGGGGCTTTTCCGGTTTATGGCTCGAACGGAATCATTGGGCGTAGTGCGGTATCCAACGTATCCGAGCAATGTATAGTCATCGGGCGCGTTGGAAGCTATTGCGGCAGTTGCTACTTTGTGCCCAGTGCGTGTTGGGTAACTGATAACGCAATAATCTGCCAACCCGAGGACCCCGCCGAGACACGTTACTGGTACTACGTGCTTTCCTCGCTTAATCTCAATGATCGCAGAGTTGGTTCGGGACAACCGTTATTGAATCAATCAATTCTGAACTCTATCGAGTTTGATGCTCCAGCTAAATCGGATCGTTTAGCGATTTCAGCGACGCTCGGAGCGCTGGATGACAAGATTGAGTCGAATAGGCGTCAGATAGCAGTGATGGAAGAGTTGTTATCCCTCGAGTTTCAGAATTTGCAAGTTAAGGAGTCCGTTCAACGGCTACCCCTCTCCCAGCTGACCATTATCACGAAGGGTGTCTCTTATAGGAGCGCTGATCTCAAGGCGTCGAGGACATCCCTCGTAACGCTCAAGTCGTTTGCCCGAACCGGTGGTTACAAGCCAGAAGGGCTGAAGCCATACAGCGGTCCGTACAAGCTATCTCAGGTAATCAAACCGGGTGAGGTGGTCATTGCACAGACCGACCTTACTCAGGGAGCTGAAGTGGTTGGGCGTGCCGTCCGAGTTCCATCTGATCATACGGCCGACACACTGGTGGCTTCACTCGATCTTGCAATTATTCGACCGACGGATGTGATTTCAAATGAATATTTGTTGGGAATTCTCACCGATGAGACGTTTCGCCAATATTGTCGGAGCCGTACAAGCGGCACTACGGTGCTACATCTTTCAGGAGACGCTATTCCGACATATCTAGCGCCGATGGTGTCAGCGGACGCTCAGGAACGGTTCGCGAAGTTAGCTCGACCACTCGTTGCTCGGACAGATTCATTGGGTCGGGAAGTCGTCGAATTATCAAATATCCGTGATGTGCTTCTTCCAGAGCTGCTCTCCGGTCGTATCCGAGTGTCAGAGGCGCAGGAGACCGTGGCATGAACATCTTGAATGAGTCAACGGTCGAGGCGGCTGCGCTGGAGTACCTGCGAGAGCTTGGATATTCGACAGCGTTCGGCCCTGAGATTGCTCCTGACACACTTCTCTCAGAAAGGTCTACTTGGAATCAGGTATATCTTTACGAACGCCTTCGTGAGGCAGTGACACGACTCAATAAGGGTATCGATTCTGCGTCTGTCGATGAGGCGGTCAAGCGACTGGATCGCGCGGAGTCCCAAAATCCGGTGGCGGAGAATAAGCGCGTCCACGAGCTGATGCGTGATGGAGTGCCAGTTGAGCGCAGGATTACTGATGGTCAGTTACGCACGAATCGTATTCGCTTAATTGATTTTGAGCATGCCGAGAACAATGAATGGCTTGCTGTTAACCAGTTCACGATCATCGAAGGCAAGAACCGTCGGCCCGACGTACTGGTGTTTTTGAATGGCATTCCGGTAGCGCTCTTCGAATTGAAGAACCTCGCCGACGAGCACGCCACTCTGAGGAACGCCTGGAACCAGGTGCAGACCTACCGTTCGGATATTCCGTCAATCTTCACTCCGAACGTGGTCACAGTTATCAGTGATGGCACGAGTGCCGCCATGAGTAGCTTCACAGGCGCTTTCGAGCACTATGCGCCGTGGAAAACGATGGATGGCCGCGAGGTGGTTACCAACCGACCGGCACTCGAGGTCCTGATCAAGGGTGTCTTCGACCAGCAGCGCTTTCTAGACATCTTACAAAACTTCGTTGTATTCAGCGACGAGGGTAAAGGTCTCGTCAAGAGGGTTGCGAAGTATCACCAATACTGGGCAGTGAACGCCGCAGTCGAATCTACGGTTGAGGCAGCAGGACCGAATGGTGATCGACGTGGTGGCGTGGTCTGGCACACTCAGGGATCTGGCAAGAGCTTCGAGATGGTGTTCTTCGCAGCGAAGCTCATGCGTGACCCCAGGATGAACAATCCCACACTTGTCTTCATTACGGACCGCAACGATCTCGATGATCAGCTCTTCGGTGAAGTGTTTGCTCCAGCCGAGATCCTTCCCGAGAAGCCGGTTCGGGCTGATAGTAGAATCGAACTCCGCCAGCTTCTTCGGCGTGCTTCGGGAGGAATACTATTCACGACGCTCCAGAAGTTTGCCCCCGAAGTCGGTGGCGACTCGAATCCTGTTCTAACGGACCGCCGGAACGTGGTGGTCGTAGCAGACGAAGCGCATCGCTCGCAGTATGGCTTTACTGAGACACTTGGAGCGGACGGCACGTTGAAATCAGGCTTGGCCAAGCACTTACGCGATGCCTTACCGAATGCCACCTATCTCGGCTTCACCGGCACACCAATCGAGTCCGCAGACAAGTCCACTCGTTCGGTGTTTGGTGACTACATCGACGTCTACGACCTGACACGGGCGGTTGAGGATGGCGCGACCGTCAAGATCTTCTATGAATCCCGACTAGCGAGGGTTTCTCTCGACGACGAGGCCCATGCAGATATCGACGCTTTAGCCGACGAGATAACAGAGGAGGTCGAGGAGTCCGATGCGATTCGCGCCAGGTCGCGGTGGTCCAGAGTGGAAGCCATTGTTGGTGCTAGCGAACGTCTGGATCTGATCGCTGCAGACATTGTGGACCATTGGGAGAAGCGCCGAGCTGAGTTGTTTGGCAAGGCCATGATTGTCGCAATGAGTCGTCGCATTGCCGTCGAGCTCTATGACAGGATCGTCAAACTAAGACCAGACTGGCACAGTGACGACCCGAAGGCTGGGAAGATCAAGGTTGTCATGACTGGCTCCGCAGCCGACCCAACTCCATATCAACGTCACCTTCATGACAAGAAGACTCGCACCGAGCTGAAGAACCGAGCGAAGGATCCTGACGATCCGCTGGAGATCGTCATCGTCAGAGATATGTGGCTCACCGGGTTTGATTCTCCAGCTCTGCACACGATGTACGTCGACAAGCCGATGCAGGGCGCAGGCCTGATGCAGGCGATCGCTCGAGTGAACCGCACCTTCCGTGACAAGCCGGGTGGTCTGATCGTCGACTATATCGGCGTTGCTACCAACCTTCGGAAAGCCCTTGCCGAGTACTCTCCCTCGGATAAGGATCAAGCTGGCGTCCCGATCGAAGAGATGGTTGCCGTCATGCTAGAGAAACACGACGTTATTCGTGCCATTCTGCACGGCTGTCCGTTCGACTCTTCGCCGCTGCTTTCGGCCTCCGAGCGGCTTGGTCAGCATGCATCGGTTCTCGACTTCGTGATGGCGGATCCCGATCGGATAAGTCGCTTCCTCGACCAGGTTCTTGCACTTACACGCGCCTTCGCTCTGTGCGGAGCACGTGACGAAGCAGTAGCGATCCGTAACGAAATTCGCCTCTTTGCTGACGTTCGGGCAGCAATTATCAAGATTCAGAACCCTGATTCCGGGAGGGCGGGTAGCGGAGGCGTGGAGATCGATACCGCAATCTCCCAGCTCGTGAACGAGGCGGTGTCTGCCGACGCGGTCATCGATATTTATAAGCTCGCTGGTGTTGACACTCCCGACCTATCCATCTTGAGTGACGAGTTTTTGGACTCGCTCGCTGGCAAGGAGAAGCCCAACCTCCAGATGGGGCTGCTACGCCGTCTCATCAACGACCAGATTCGCACCATCCAGCGCAGCAACCTTGTCCAGGCACGCAAATTCTCGGAGCAACTTGACGAGGCGATAAATCGCTATACCAACCGAGCGCTCACAACCGCCGAGATTATCGCCGAGCTAGTAAAGCTCGCCAGGGAGATGCGCGACCAGAATACCCGCCATGAGCAACTTGGACTCAGTGTTGCCGAGGCAGCTTTTTATGACGCCATTGTCCAGAACGACTCGGCCGTCCTCACCATGGGTGATGAGGTCCTCAAAAAGATCGCTGTTGACTTAGTCACTCAAGTTCAGAACAGCATCACGATCGACTGGAATTTCAAGGCGTCAGTCAAGGCTGAGATGCGCGCAAAGGTCAGGCGTCTTCTTGCGAAATACGATTACCCACCCGATCTTGAGGAGAAGGCTGTGGAGCTCGTGCTGCAGCAAGCCAGTCTGCTTGCTAGCTCCACTTCTAGCTATGGAGAAGCTGATGACTAATCCTGTTGGTGCTCATTGGATTCGTGTTGCACTCCAGATTAATCCTTATAGCTATCAAGGAAGGAATGAACCATCGAAGTTCTTCGCATCAGAGAGCGAATACAACAACGCATTGCTCGATGAGTGCGAGAACCTCGGAATCGGACTGATCGCCATCACAGACCATTGGTGTGTTGATACAGCCAGCGGCCTCATTACTGCGTCGGAGAGCCGCGGAATAGCGGCCCTACCGGGGTTCGAAGCCAACTCAGCCGAAGGCATTCACTTGCTGGTGATCTTTGAGTCAGGTACGAAATTGTCGACTGTAAACGCAGCAATAGGTGCGTGTGGTGTAGAGCCTTCCTGCGTGAACGGCACAACCGGGGACTCCTTTAAGGACATTCTTCAAAGGATGACCGACAAGGGAGCGCTGGTGATTCCTTCTCACGTTAACGTTCCCAATGGAGGGATGCTTACGGGTCGAAGGGGTCAACCGCTCGTGGCAATGGTCAAGGATCCAAACCTTCATGCGATAGCCGTTACCCCCGGGCAAAGCGAAGGTACAGACCAGAAGAAGATTGTCAAGGGCCAGAAGCCGTACGATCGGAAGCACCCGCTCGCGGTTATTCATGCCGACGACGTCATGCACCCGGATCAGCTCAGGACGGAGGGAGCGACGACTTGGTTCAAGCTCAGTGGGGCGAGATTAGAGAGCCTTAAGCTGGCTGTCCGCACACCAGAAACACGAGTTTCCCCAACTGACCCAACAGGTCAGCCACGGGCCACACTGAAACAGATCAGCTGGACTGGTGGCTTCCTTGATGGAGTTACCATCCCCATCTCTACCGACCTCACTGCCCTTATAGGTGGGCGAGGCACCGGAAAGTCCACTATCGTCGAGAGCCTTCGGTACGCGTTGGATGTGGAGCCGATAGGCGATGACGCTAAACGTGACCATAAGGCTATTGTAGAAAAGGTCTTGCGGTCCGGAACCGTGGTGAGAGTAGAAGTACAAACGGTGGCTCCGGCGCCTCATCGCTACATGGTCGAGCGGGTCGTGCCTAATCCGTCTGTCGTACGGGACGCGAGCGGGACAGCTACGAGCTTGCTGCCTATCGACGTTGTCGGCTCAGTAGAGGTGTTCGGGCAGCACGAACTTGCTGAGTTGGCCAGTAGCCCGAAGAACGTCGCCGATATGCTACGCCGCTTTGCGGGTGATGAAAGGGAACATCCTGAGCTCCGTGACGTTCTCGAGAGGCTTAGCGAGAACCGCACTCAGCTGAAGCGCGTAGAGGACAACCTGGCAACACTGCAGGGTGAGCTCGACGATATCCCCCGCCTGAAAGAGCAGGTAGACCAATACAAGAAGATCAATGTTGCGACACGGCTGGAGGATTTGCAGCGACTTACCAGGGAGGAGTCCGTGTTTGCGGAGGGACGACAGAGGGTCCGTGCCGTTTCCGAGGCACTTGGCGGAATAGGTGATGCACAGCTTGAGGCTCAGCTAACCGCGCTCTACGAAGGGGTAGACGGTTCACCAAGACAGGAGACCTTGGAACGAATCTCTGCCGCCACTTCGAAACTCGCCGCAACGCTGAAGAAGCTATCCGAAGACGCATACGAGGCGGTATCCCAGGCAGAATCAGCTATCAAGGGAGCGCAGGTGGACTGGGAGTCTCTAGTCAAGGACGAACGCGATGGACATGCGGAGGTGCTGCGAAAGCTCCATGAAGAAGGTCTAGAACCTGACAAGTACCTAGATACGAGTCGGGCACTCGACGATCTACTGGCAAAGCAGCCTCGTCTCGCCAGTCAGACTGAAGCTCTGAAGAAGTTAAAAGAGAATCGAGACAAGCTTCTAGGTCAATTGGCATCTCAGGAGCGCAAGCAAGTCGAAGCCTTACATGAAGCGGTACGGTCCGCGAACGCAGCTACTGGAGGCGTCGTCGTCGTGGTGCCAATTGCGGCCCCCGATCGGAGCCACATCATGAAAGTGATTACGAAACATATCTCGGGCGCTCGTACTCAGATAGCTGCCGCCGTCGATGCCGACGACTTCTCCCCTCGGTCGTTTGTAAAGGCGATACGCTCTGGGGGGTCACAACTTGAAAAGCTAGGAATCAAAGGAGCGCAGGCTGTGGGCTTGGTAAATGCCGGAGAAGCGCTTCTGCGTGAACTGGAGGAGCTTTTGGTCGGTCATGCAGTGGAGGTGAAGCTCGATATCTCCTCAGTCAAAGGCACGCGGGAACTCAGGACCATGGACGAGCTATCGAAGGGTCAGCGCGCTACAGCCTTACTGCTCCTTCTTCTCGGCGCCTCAACAGCTCCCCTGGTGATCGACCAGCCCGAGGACGATCTGGATAATCGGTTTGTGTACGACGGTGTCGTAGCTCATTTAAGGAAGCTAAAGGGCGTACGACAAATCATTGCTAGCACCCATAATGCTAATGTGCCGGTCCTCGGGGATGCGGAGCTGATCGTGACTCTTGAAGGGGACGGTCAGCACGGCAGGCCGGTAGCTGACGGTGTGGGTTCGTTGGACGATGCACCGATACGGGTGCTGGCGGAGAACATATTGGAAGGCGGGTCGGCAGCCTTCAATGCGAGGCAACACCTCTATGGGTTCTAGCGAGAATTCAGCGGAACGTATCGAAGCGAAATTCGGCTGGGCCAGAAATGCCTTGCAGGCAGCGCAAGTTGCAGCCGGGAAAGACGCCGAGGCCCAGGGGCTAGTGGAGCCTGACGGGTGGAGATGGCGAGTCCTGACTGATCTGGAAGTGTTGCGTGATGTTATCGTACGCGACTACACCAAGGCTCGCGATAAGCAGAAGTCACAGGCCTGGGAATCGCGCTTGGGGCCAATCATCACTGGCGGTGGTGCAGGCGTCGGCGCGGTGGTCGCTGCAATAGGCGCTGGCATCGCTAAGTCTGGACGATGGGGTTGGGTCCTGATTGTGGTAGGCGTACTGTTCGCGATTGTGGGGTCAGTGTTAGGCGCAAACAGCTACGTACGCAACCGAAACCAAAAGCTGCGGTATCTTCGCCTGATGCATGGCCTTGGAGACTATGCCTATTTGCTGCTTTCTGTGGCAGAACCTGCAGACGCGTTCCAGCAACTCGACAACTTTCGGCAACTATGGGAATCAGCTGGCACTTAGTTGGTTATCGATTCGTCTGAGGTGGTCATGTGTCGGAAGATGGATCTGGAGCGTCAGCACCGGCGGTGACGAGGATGGTCCCAGGGGTTTCTCATCTCCACGCCATACTGCCTGAGGGCTTGGTGGAGGTTAACTTTAACTAGATTTTCTCACTCTAGCGTCAACTTCCACCTCGTTGCTATCATTGCGTTATCCTCTTCACCAACATCGTAGGTTGGCATAACTGGTATCCACAGAATCTGGGATACCTCAGTCATGAACTGCTCTTTCTTTAGCAGCATAACGCATGTCTGCCTCGTAGGTCTTGGACAAAATCCAGTAGAACCACCCAGCAACTGGTGGAGCATCACGTCGCAAATCGAATATCTGATCTTGGATCTCCCGCAATGCCTCATGCGAGCAATCGTTCTTATCGAACAGTGCATTTGTCTCGTCTTCAAGATGTTGGCGACGGGATGATGCCAGGAAATGCTTCTTCGATAGATCAATGGCGTCAAGGACAGCTGGGAGCGATGGGAGAGCAATGGTCGTCAGGTATCCGGCGAGCGTCGTTTGTTGTAAAAGTGCGATGATCACACCGAAGATTGCCCATGCGAATGCGGAGACCAAAAGAAAACATCCATATGCATGATGTTGACGTCTGGCCCAGACGGCATTCGATCGTTGACAAGTGATTACACTTCTTGGCCAGGCAATATCAACATCGGTGGGATACCAGTCACAATGCTTCTTTATTGACTTCGGATCTTTGAATCTTTTACTTGCCGATCGGATCTCCTCCTCCGAAGGCTGACGAATCAGTGCATCATTCCAGGTGAGGCCAAGGACATCGCAATCGAACATTTCTTGGGCAGAGGCCCCTTTTACCTGGTAGCCCTGCTTGAGAGGTTCGAAAAGGAGGCGGGACATGAAGATCCATACTCCAGCAATTGCTCCGAGCAACGGACCCCAGTCTGGTTCGTACACGAGCACGAGTGGCGATGCTAGCGCCAAGACAATGGCTGCTGACGCTCCCCAAAAGTGCCAACGGTTTCCTATTTTATAGAAGCGGTCTTTGGCTTCTTGCCTGCGAAGATTGCGATCACTGTGTTGCGCAACACCAATGTCATGCATGGATGGATTCGAAGAGGAAAATTGTGCCATAGAACTAACCGTATGCCGGGAAGTAATCTCCGAATACCTTTCTCCATTCGACTATTGCAGCGGAAGTATTGCCGTTCTTATCAAACTGCTCAGCTTTGATCGCTCTGTCGTAAGCGACCTGAAAGCGATTGACTGCGTCAAAGACAGTCTTGGTCGCGAAGAGAGGATTAATCTGCTCTCCAAGACCAGCAGGGTCCTTGACTTTCGTTTTGATCCGTTCACGGCCTTTGTCAAAGAAGTAACGAACTGCGCTTGAATCTGAACTGAGGGTTACGCCAGCAAAGATCTCTACAGCGATTAGCTCTAGGTAGAACGGAACGAAACTTCGTGAAATCTCCCGATTCCAGGCCTTGATCATCTTGACAACTGGAACGACTGTCCCACCATGGTCAGCGTTCGACTTGCTCATGTAGGTCTCATGAATAGTTGGATCCGTCTCGATCCATCGTTTGTTACTTGAGTCCGGTATCAAAAAGCCACCGCCTTTGCGGTTAAAGGCTGGGACCACGTCAATTTCGAAATCAGTGAACGAAATCGTCACGGCGTGTCCATTTCGGCTGATTTTAGGAGTGCTGGGATATGTCTTCAGTAGAGTCGCCCGTATTCCGCCGAGCAAGGCCGCGTGCCCGTCGCTTTTAAAGTAATTAGCATCTAAGACTACAAAGATGTCAACGTCAGCCTGATGGAGGGGAGCGATCATTGTTGATCTCTTGTATGAGCCCGTCAGGAACGACTTAAGTACCGTGAAGTCCTTTTCAACGGCTTTTCTTACGTTCGTTTGTCTCGTCGAGACAGTTGAAGCCTGAAGATCCGTGATTTCCAAGTTCTGTCGGAGCTTAGCAAATGATGCTGTAACTGTCTTGGCCATTTGTTTACCTCCTAATACCTCGGTAAGCTCAATAAGTTATCTGTCCAAGTGCTATCGGCGTAGGTTTGGACGTAAGGCGGGGTTGCCTCACGTACTCGCAGGAACGCTCTCATCGTTGGCCCCTGAACGTAGGCTTGGTCGGGATTACTGCGAACGAAAGTGACCATAGCTTCGCGGGTACTCGCACCCGTGGCGCCCGTGCCAGAATTGACCCACTTCATTTCATCAATATGTTGGTGATGTTCTGTCCCGACCATATGGATCGCAGTGATTTGGACCATTTTTATACTTCCTTCTCATGTTGAGTTATGATACTCTTTTAGTATATGGTAGCTCAATAGCGTATGTCAACAGTTATAGGATATTTATTTACTAAAACAGGAGGACATATTTAATGACAGATGTTTTGAAATATGTGGCAGGCAGAATACGGCAGCTACGTACCACCTACGGAGAGACGGGCCTCTCACAGGAAGCGCTCGCAAAACAGTTGGGTGTAGCTGCTAATACAGTGTCAAGGTGGGAGACTGGAGCATACAAGCCTGATTTGGCTGACTTGGATAAGCTAGCTCGCTTCTTCCAGCAGTCCATACTTACTTTTTTTCCGCAAGATACAGATCCCGTCAAGAAAGAGACAGAAGCTTTACTACGAGCAGCAGAAGCTTTACCGGTTGGCGATGTTGAGGAACTAATTCGTTTCGCTGAGTTCAGACGAGCAAAGTATGTACACAAAGCAATCGGAAAAAACAAAGGCTGAGCAATGAGCCGAAGCCAAACTTATGCTCATGCCAAAGTCGAGGCTCTCCTGGTTCGAGAAAAATATGGTATCGATGGTCCATCTCTTAAGCTTCAGCAAATGCGCAAGATATACAAGGACCAAGGAATTGATCTTATTTATTGGCCGGTCAAGCTGCGTGTTTTGCGAGGAGTATACATATGTGACGAAGATGGTCCGACGGTGATGGTTTATAAAGACCTACCAAATGACCCAAAGTTATTTACGCTTGCGCACGAGCTAAAGCATCATCTGATCGATAACGGCGCTTGTGGCACTGTCGAGAATAGCTCAGATGTGCGTGAAATCGCCGCAGAAGTATTCGCAGCAGAACTACTCTTACCTGAAGCTCTCTTCGTGGACGAGCTTCACCAACGTGGTGTCAGTCCTCGCCAACCCGTGGGTTTGGAAACAGTACAGCGAGCCATTGTCGAGCTTAAGCGAGAGACTGGTACCACATTAAGCTACGCAGGCCTAGCAAAGCGCGGTGAGCGCTTAGGATACGCGGCCACAGGCAGTTTGATTCATGCAAAGTGGAAAATTTTGGAAGAATCATATTATGGCAAGCCTTTTTATAGACAGAAGTATGCAAGCTTTTGACTTTTGAGCTAGCGAGTTTGACGCAATCAACGTTGATTCTTCGTGACACGGAAGCTCTAGTGGTCGCATACCCACGACATTACATCAAAGCGTGGGGTGTTTCGGCTCGACCAGCTTAGGTGATGGAAGGGTTGTATTATGGGGCATAAGCGGGGACTAGCCAGTTGGCCTGATTCTGTCACGTAGCGCTGAACTTGTGTCGATGATTGTCACCCACTTGAGCAACAACACAATGGAAGATGACAGAGTTAAGCGAGATCATTTGGTCGCATTATTCTGAACGATGGTCTATGGTCGTCATCGTGGTTCCCTGGTTTTGACTCTACGCTTTCGCAGGTGGCTACCAACCGAATCTGCCGAGTAGCCGACTTGTTGACCTACTTTGCTCATAGACAAGCCTGATTCATAGAGTCGCACTATCTCGTCGACAGTCTCCTCCGCAGGCGGTTGCAAGCGCATGATGACCCCCTGCTGTTTAAGGCGGATCGAGACGGTACGGCGGTCAATCAAAAACTCTGAGGCCAACTCGTATACCGTTGCGCCGGATTCATATCGGTCAACCAGACGGGCGAGTTGCGTGTCGCTTAGCCGCTTCGCTCGGTTAGGGTGCACCCGACCGACTCGTTTACAGATCATCCTGCTCAGGTCCAGTTGACGATAGGCGTTTATCGCACGGCAGAGAGCAGATGGGGTCGAGTTCGAGAAGAGTCTGGCGAGGACCACCAAAGTATCCGTATGAGAACCCTGCACCTTTTCGGTGCCGGTCAACGTGTCGCTCAAACCGCCTATCAGAATGTCCCTGGGGGCGGTTTTTTCTATGTCAAGAGTGCGATGAACGCTCGCTGGAATGAGGCGTGAGAGCAAAGTGTCGAAGGGCTCGCTGTAGTCAACTCGGACGGTCTGCTCGCGTGTCTCTTCATCCTCATCGATGTAGATCTTGGCGAAGAATGCCTGATTGAAAAGTCGCCTGGTGTTGTCACCCGCTTCCAGGTACGCAGTATGGCAGTCTCGAGTCAGATCGAGCGTGTCGGCCAATACTGCTCGTACTTGCCCGAAGTTCGCATCGAGGCTAGCAAACTGATCTTCAATTCGTGCCAATCGACTTGCTATCCGATCTTGTTCGCTCTTTAGCCTGGATCCACCGAAAATTTAGCCGATCAACTTTGATTTTGGAATTAAAAAAATGCTCTGAACTGGTAGAATGATGTTTGAAGACAATTCAAATCTATCAGTTTAAGGAGCACCTTTTAGATGCGAGCATCTACTAGTGCTTTAGAGTGTTTGATAGTCACCTTTGACGATTCGAACGCAGTTTCCAACAGTGGGTTAATACTCCCTATCACCCTTGCTGAGAGACTTGGCCTTAGGGATCTCTTTGATTTACACATTGACCTAGAGGATCGTCCTGGACGAGCAAATGTTGGCAGAAAAGCTATGGCTATCGTCGCATCTATCTTGGCCGGTGGTGATTGCATTGATGACACTGCAATCCTTGAAAGCCCAAATGCGCAAGTTATCCTTGGTCAGATAATGCCAGCACCATCCACTCTTGGTGTCTTCTTGCGTAGTTTTGAGACCAGTGACATCGCAGATGTTGAACGAGTTGCAGCTTTGTTGCTAGAACGAGCCTGGCTAGCTGGAGTAGGTCCAGGTGATGAGTCGCTCACCATTGATGTTTATTCCACAATATGTCAGGTATATGGAAACAAAAAAGAAGGAGCTTACTTTGGTTATACCAACCTAAGGGGGTATCACCCACACCTAGCAGCTGTTGGTAAAACAGGTGACATTCTTGGAATAGTGACACGTGAAGGCAACGCCAATACCGCTCGTGGTGCCGGAGAGTTTGTAACTCAGGTAATCAACAACATACTTATCAAGTTTCGTAAGTTTCGCCTCCACCGAGACCAGATTGGAGCTAATCTTTAGTAGAACAGATGTTCGATAAAGGAGGCATGGTGGATATCTCAGGCTTTATGGTACGCTTCGCTTCAGAGGAAGCATGTGAAGATCATTTGATCAAATTGCGGTGGAAAGAGGGATTTAGATGCCCAAAGTGTGACTCTGACCAGTTTACCTTAATCAGGCCAAACCATCGAAGAAATGCAGCATCTCGAGCTCCACTTTTTCAATGTAAATCTTGTCACCGTCAAACTAGCGTTACCTCCGGAACCATCTTCCATCGAAGCCATATCTCTTTATCCAAGTGGTTCTCCGCTATCTATCTATTGTCCAACGACAAGCGTGGTCTTTCGGCTACTACCATTGCTAAATTCGTTCAAGTATCTTATTCGACTGGCTGGTTGATGCTAAATAAGCTACGAAAAGCAATGGCTGACCGAAATGGTTTATATAAACTTGGAGGAAACGTCCAGGTAGATGAGTTCTTTTTAGGTGGTGAGAGCCATGGCGAAGGCAGAAGAGGAAAGGGAACAAAACAAACCAATGTCCTAATTGGAGTGTCGATTAGCAATGGTGCTCCTACTCATTGCTTCATGGAAGTAATCAAAGATACCACTGCTAAATCATTCAAAGATGTTTTTGTGAGACGTTTAGATTCCGATACCAAGCTGATAAGTGATGGTAACCCAAGTTACGGGGTATGTGCTGAAAGACCTTGGACTAGCGCATTCGATCACTCTATCCAAAGACGAACAAGCACATGTAACATTCAAATGGCTCAACATCCTGATAGGGAACTGCAAGAAATTTATCGACGGAACATACCACGGACGTGAGGAACATAAGCAACTTTACCTCGAGGAATTCGCATACCGATTCAACCGAAGGCACTTTGAAATGTCCTTGGTAGAGCGACTTCTCAATACATGTGTGTTTGCGTCTCCACATCCGCTACTCCGCGAATCTGATTCCAAAATGGCTCTTGCTTACGAAACTTGATAAGTATGATCAACAATGCCAGAGCCGCCGGAGCAACTGGTGAAATAACCATGCGTTTTGACTCTGGGTTCTACTCAAGAGCCGTTAGAGACGCAGCTAGTGCGGGTGATGTTCGCATTTGCATTACAACACGGATGTCAAAACGATTGAAGCAGGTTATTGCAGCCATACCAGAAGAAACATGGACTTCAATTCCTTATTGGCTTGAAGGTGGAGCTGATGTAGCAGAAGTTGAATACAGGGAAATACAGGGAAATACAGGGAAATATCGCGCATTTGCAAGAGATAGACAAGACGTTCGTCTTATCGTAGGAAGAACAAAGCCTACTCCAGGGTCTCAGCTGGCACTATTTAGTGACTATGACTATCACGCATTTATTACCGATCGACAAGGCGAAACGCTTTTCCTTGAGGCTGATCACCGAGCACATGCCCAGATCGAACTAGTCATCAAGGATCTCAAAGGAGGTTCTAGGCGGAATCATGTTCCATCCAGATACATGAACGCTAATGCCGTTTGATTGGCTCTGGTCTAATTAGCCATTGGTGCAATTGCACACAACCTGGCACGGTGCAATTGCACACAACCTGGCACGGTGCAACTGCACACAACCTGGCACGGTGCAACTGCACACAACCTGGCACGGTGCAACTGCACACAACCTGGCACGAATAGGTGCTATTACAGAAACTGTAATAACCACACCAAAGCTTCGACGGTGTTACTTTCAGATCGCAGGACATATCACTCGTTCAGCTAGAAAAGTAATACTGCATCTTGAAGAACACTGGCACTATAAGGATAAGTTCTTAGAGGCTCTTGATCGGATCAGAAAGTTTGAGATCGCCATCACCTGAACATCTGGTTACCTAACACACTGAGTATTACTTGAAACAACTGCTCTAGAAGACAAGGGATTAGGTCACTATACCCAAAATGAGATTTCACAATCTCAAAAATGACCAAACAGGCTCAACCACAAAGGGATTAGGTCATATTTGGCACTCTGAAACCAGATTTAAGCCATAGACCCTCCGTCAAACCTAAATCAGTTCCAAAAAACCGACTTGGATTCACACCGAAGGGCTCAAGCTGGTCCATTTCTGTGGATTCAGGCTCAGTTCAATACCGTTCAGTTGAGCACCAGCACACATATCTGCGGCGGATGCTCAGGTTGAGGGCCAATGGTGGTGATTAAGGCGCTTGGCTGTCCACTTGGGGACCTTACGTTTGACCACTCGAGGGTTCGAGCGCAATCGACGAGGCGGATTGAGGCGCTTCGCGAGGGTGTTCATGGCAAAGAGCCAGATCAGTTCGGATTCAGCTGTTCCTACTGGGGGGAAAATCACCCTTTGCGACAGAGTGCCGGGCGATACGTAGTGTAGCGACAAAGGAGATTCGATCTGGGTCACGTCCTGAATGCGCTGCTGTGTCAGCCATGAGGACTCTGATGGCGTAGTGACAACACAGGTGTCCCCAGATCTCTTGGTAGATGAGTTCTGGAGACTTGGAACGCAAGACCTCTCTCGCTCCTCGTTGGTGGGTCTTTAATTCGTCAAAGGTGGTCTCTATCTCCCAGCGTTCTGAATAGAGCTGGGCCAACTCCTTAGCCGGAGCGATGACGGGATCCAACAAGGTGGTGATGAGCCGATAGCGATCATCACCATTTATGGTGTAGTCGATAACGCGTACCTTATGGGGATCTCTCCCGCCACGACCCGTCCCAGAGGTAGGCCGAATGGAGGCGATCCAGGAGCCATCGGCCAGCGTCTGTTCATGGTGCGGGGACAGGGTGGACTTGACTCGAAAGGCCAGATCAGCCCCGGTACCGCTAGCTTGCTCCCACAGGTTGAACCCATAGAGGCCACGATCAGCCAACACGAGCATCCCGGGACGAAGACGGCCCATGAGTTCTCGAGTGAGTTCAACCTCAGAGCTGGTACAGGGGCCGATGACGGCATCGACGATTGCATGGGTTCCACACTCGGCTAGAGCCACCAGGCGTGCCTGAGGGAAGGCAGAGCGGTCCCCTCGACTCGAGGGAGGGCGACCAAAGTGAGCCTCATTGGCCTCGGTATCGGCAATATCTAAACACGTGCCGTCGATCGCCATCACGCGCCTATCGGCGAACCAGGATCCGGGAGTATCTGGGGTGGCCAAGGGGCGCACCACCTTGGTGAAGAGATGACGTAGTGGCTCTGCTCCTAGACGGAGCCGAGCCTGGAAAAGAGCTGATTTCGAGGGAGGCTTCAACGACTCAGTCCACCCCTTGGACCATGACAGGCCATCGGAGAGCTGGGAGAAGACGTCCTCATAGGATCCCTCTGAATACATCGCCATGCCGATGGCAAAGTAGACCATCACCCGGGCGGGAAGAACTCGGTTTCGGATCTCCCTCCGGCCAGCATCCTCGATCGCTTCATCGATAACATCTGGAGGGAACACCCTCGCAAGCAGGCCAATTGAGACGAGATCGGACAATCGCCGATCAGTTGCGGGCTTTACCCAACCAGAACGTGGCATAGATACACATTACCACAAAGGAATCCTTAACTGAACGGTATTGAGGCTAAGACTGGTTACCATCACCAACATGTAGCTCCCGCCGCCCTTCCCCGAACTCAAGCTCCCTAATCATCAGCCGGTCTCATCTCGTTGAACTCATCAAGTCAATCGGGAAAACGGTCTAGTCCTCCCATAGACGAGCAGCTATCCTCTCGGCCTCCTCAGTCTCAATAGGCCAAGAGACTGCCTTACCAAGCGCTAATACAAGGTGAGGGTGAAACTCTTTGCCTAATATCTATTCCACCACGTGGCCACTCCTTGATCACAACACCCATCTCAATCAGATCAGCAATTCCAAAGAGTACCTTGGTACTCGGCAATATTTGGATTGTCGATCACGAACCCAGTATCTAGAACCCTTAATCACACCAAATCATCTGCCAGCCCAGCTACCACTTTCTGTTCCGAACTAGCATTCCCGTGAGCATTCTGGCAAACCCCTAAACAGATAATACGCTTTCGGAAATATCTCCAAATTTCGTACACTCGTCGCCACGATGTGTAAAGATTTGCATGTGAACCACATGATAACCCAGGTAAGCAGGACTACTGAAAAGGGGGAATTATGAAGGTGTGGAAAATCGTTCAGAAGGGGGCGGTCTTAGCCGTTAGTATTGGAATATTTAGCCTAGGAACCGGGGTGGGGTTAGGTAGTACCAGTAACGTTAGCGCAACTTTGAAACCTTCGTTCGAGCCAATGGGCGCTAATGGTATAGTAAATTCAACCCTGGTAGGCAAGGAGCAAGCTCTAAGTAGCACAAATTATTTGCAAACATCGGAGCTCACTGCAAAGGTCGGAACCACAAACCCTCAAATAATTATCCAACCTCATACTGACTGTCAGCTGACACCAGCCTACTTTCACAACAGTAGTCATCGTCCAGGTACCATAGGAATTCAGTGGACGGTCGGCTGCGGTGGCGCGGTCCAGAGCTCTATTTCTATAAACACTTATCTGTACTTGAGGTATTGCAACTTTTTTTACTGTGTTTATGAGCTGTTGGACGCAAGATCTTATACCAAAACCAATATGAGCGAGGTAAGTCTCGGTGCGTATGGTGCCTGTGTGACTGGTCGTACTGACTCCTACTACAGCACAGCTACTGCGACTTACGTTGGTGATGGAGTTACGGTGACCCTAAATAATTCTTCAGGGCCGACGGATGTGACATGCCAACCAAGGTAATCCAAGTTCGCGGTATGACTGATCGCCAGCGGCTGTTGTCTAGCCGTATCTGGTATCTTCATCTCGACCCAGCAACAGATCAAGAACTATTCGCAAGGCAAAGAGTTCTGGTTCAGGACGCCTCAGGGACGTCTGTGTTGGCAGGCAGATTGGAGTTTCGTGCAGAAGTAGGGCTGGTCGTTGTATGTGGATCCGATATTTTAGGCAGAGTCTCTAAGTGTAATGAGGGTCGGTGGTTGAACCAGGTCCTAGAAGACGGTGCAATCCCCCTCGAACTAGAAATCGATGATCGCAGAGGACTGCGAGCAGCTCTGCGAGCACCGAGGATTTGGCCTGTCGCTCGCTATTTCGAAGCTCCTCAGCTGGCAGAGTCAAAGGAGGCCACCTTTTCTGCCTTCGTGGATGAGTTGATTCCGTTAGAATCAATTCCCTCCCCTTACGAGGAAATAGCAAGAGGAAGCTGGGGTCTCATCTATCAGGTTCTCAGCGAGTATGACGACTGGGAGCGGGAACACGTTGGAACACTTCCTCAGGAGATGGAAAAAGAGGTCAACTTTGACACGGTGCCAGGCTGGAGGGAGGCGGCGCAAGAGTTGCTTTACGAACCGCTCCTTTCCTTTGGACCCCTGCTACTTGATGCGTTCTATAAGGCGGTCCTCTACGAGCAAGATGATCCCTCAGTTGTTTCTTTACCGTCCTATGGAGATCTTCTTGATCGACCCGGGGGATATTCGTTGATAGCACGCGTGCGCTATCCCACAAGTGCGCCTGATTCCGTCCTTTTCTATGAGGTACTCGGAGTCCTAGAAGATCTTTTGCACCTCAGTCGTGGGCCGTGTGGTAGGTACTGGATCGCAGACTTTATCATTCCCCTTGAAGAGACAATCGACGGCCTTGGAGCTAAGTACGTACGACGATGACTCCTCCCTAGATCTAAGTAAAGTTGGTCATCGAAGTCAATCTGTGGCTTTGTTGCACTCGCATAGTCATCGCCACTGCTCAGCACACTGGTAAGCAGATCCCTAAGGGGTCTATCTGCGACCTTGAGAAGGCAATGAATGACAGAACCTATCAAGGTGATGGTGTCCATCGTGCTCACCGCGTCATAGAGGAGTGTGGAATCAAGTACCCGCTTGTGGCTGATGAGCCGTCAAATCGGACGGTCTGATCGCGTGTCATCGCTTGATTCCATGTCGGCGCCGTGGCAGGCTCGAGTCAGATCCAGCGTATCGCCCAGTACTTCTTGTGCCTGCTCGAAGTTCGCATCGAGACTCGTCACCAGATCGGAAATCCGTGCGAGTTGATCAGCGATCCGGTCCTGTTCGCTCTTTAGGCAGATCGAGCGGGATTGCTCCTTCTCGCTCGACCAGTGCAGACAATGTAGAGAGATTCGGTGCCTCATCTGTTACGTGCTGTTGTGATCATTAGCCCGAGACCCGCAGGTCCCGCAAAAGATATTTCCTCGCTGGTAGTGGTTGTTGGTTCGCTCCGGCGGTGTTGTGAGCACTGAGTAGGTCCTGGACCTGCTGCCAGGTCTGTGGATTAAAAGGGGTTCATGGAGTCCGGGGTAGGTGGACGCGCCGGTAACTGATCTCTCCTTTGTAATACGAATTCGGAGCAATTTACGGAGGCCGGTGATTGCCAACGCCTTGGACGGCCACTTGGGTAACGAGTCGGAACAAGCCGAGTTCGTTGCGACCATTTTGCGAGCCCCGTCACAGGCAGCCATTATCGTCTTGGTCTCTATTAGTAAGTTGCATGCCAACAAGCTTGTATCCAAAGCTGCCCGCACATCCTCGTTCATACGTGAGAGCGCCCAACCAAACTAACGCTGAGAAAAACTTGGCCCATCGGTTTACGGCGAGGACAATAGGGTGTCGATTATAGTTTCGAGCAGTCAGGTTCAGGGAGCCGACAATTCCATCCACGTCTGTTCGTCAAAGAATTTATTGTCGACTAACGCTCTTATACCATTCATCTGGTATATTCATGGTATGAAAACAACCATTGATAAGGCAGGTCGTCTGGTCGTGCCGAAGGCACTACGGGACCGGCTAGGACTTCATTCCGGCGAAGTCGAGATAACGGCCGATGGCGCGTCACTGCGCATCCAGCCGGTTTTCGACGACTCGCTCATTGAGAAAGACGGTCGTCTTGTCATTCCCGCTTCCAATTCCACCATCACTGATGAGTTTGTCCGGGAGTTGAGGGATGCCGATCAAAAGTAGTGGAGTGGACATTCTTGCGGACACGAGTGTGGCAGTTGCCGTCGTTGTCGAGGATCACGATCACCACTTGGCCACTCTGAACGCCATTGGCAACCGCAGCGTGGGTCTAGCGGGTCATGCCGCATTCGAGACATTCTCGGTCCTGACGCGTCTGCCCCCACCTGCTCGCCGATCACCGGAAGCCGTACTTCGGCTGATGAGCGCGAATTTCCCATCAATCAAGTACCTGACAACGTCGGCCGCCGAAGCGCTTTTGCCAAAATTCGCGAGCCTCGGAATCGCCGGTGGATCGGTGTATGACGCGCTCGTTGGAGCCGCAGCAGCGGAGAGTGCTCTGGTCCTTCTCACCCGTGATGCACGAGCCATACCCATCTACAGGGCGCTCCAAGTCGACATCGAAGTGATTCGAGATTAGTTGCGAATACATTCGTATACTCCGGAAAGTCCCAGTCGGATCGAACGGGACTGTTCACTGACTATGACATAACTTGCGACCACTGATTTTGGAATCTTGCGACCACGCAATCTTGAATCTAGACAAGCCGCATTCTCTAATCAAAAGCATCGTTTGCATAGTAGGCACCTTATGGGTGCTAAAGGGGGAAATGGATAGTTATGACAGTTCTTAAGAAAACGCGGCCGCAAGTAATTTCTGCTGAAATCCGCCCGACAAAATTTGCCCGCGCGAACCGTACGACGATTAGATGGCCACAACTCGAATCAATTCTTCGAGCCCAATGAAGTCGCTCGGGTTGCGCGTATAAAGTTCAAGGCCGTTGGCGTAAGCGATTGCCGCAATAAATAGATCCACAATGCGCGATCGGTGCGTACGACCGGCACTTGAAACGGCTGCAACAATCTGGCCAAAGCGTCGCACGGCAGCTGCATCGAATCGTATTGGCTCTAAGATTGCTTCGGTCTGCTGCAGGCGCACCTGACGAATTAATTGTTCGGTAACGGTGAATGCCAGAATTGGGTCGGCGACCAATTCCACAAGTATGATAGCGCTGACCGAGATCTCCTCAGAAAGGGCTCTTTAGACCAAAGGATCATCTCAATCGATGACTACCAAAGTATCAAGTAGCTCCGTGGTCATCTATAGATCCTGATTGACAAGGTTGTCAAGGTCGGCCCGAAAGAGCCTCGCATCGAAATTGGGCCTGGTATTGATGAAACTTGCGATGCTGGATTTTGGCACCACGGTAGGGCGTAGCGTGCGAAGAGGAAGCAACTTGGCTGCTGGGATTCCATTACGGGTCACAACGAAACTCTCGCCAGCCACTACTTCATCGATCACCTTGGCGCTGTTATTGCGTAGTTCACATTGAGCGATGATCTTTGTCATGAGACAAGTGTGACCTATCGTGCGACATATTGCTACAATTCGGGCCACTGCGTTTACTCGTGATCGCCAACCATGCGGTTCAAGTGGGCGAATTTACTCACCGACTAGCGCGGAGTCCTCTATTTGGAAATCCTTCAGGTTCTTATTATGTCCCTCAAGGTCCGGCGCCGGCTTGGGTTCAACCGGTGAGCGCAACGATCGGTTGACACTTCTCGTGCGACATTAAAAATCGAACGAGGGATATTAGATGACTACTCACATCACTATCCTCCAACGCGATCTTGTTCAAAGATTACGATATCAGGGGAAAGTATCAGAGCGTAATTCCAAATGATCAGTGCAAATGAAATTGGGTGCTCTCACTCCGTATCGATGTAATGTTGCGTGGACAAGGTCGTGATTGGAAAACCTGATATCTGGATACCTCGCAAAGATACCCTGTGTACTAATGAGGCTGAGAATATCACACATGGAATACCTCGCGGTGATCCAATCAGTCAGATAGCCAGTCCTTAGGTAGGTCCCCTTCAACCGTGACAAGAGAGATAAAGGCTAACCCATCTTTCCGAAAATCAACCTATTCTCCCAGCTAGTTGAGTATGTGGTCTTACGTTGGGACACTACAAATGCGTCGCAATGGTCTTTATCCGTTTAAGGGGATCACTAACTCCTAAGAGACGGTAGATCTCTTTGTGAACCGGCTCAGAAACACCACTAGTGCGGATGTGATAGACGACGCCTTTATCTGATGTAAGAACTATGGTGGCTCGGCGGTGACTGTTGAGTTGCTCTTTGATGGTTGACCATCTTCTCTTATCGTTATTTTGCCTCAAGGTCAGCTCAATAGCACTAAGGAGGTGATAGGCAAGTACTGAGATGAAGAGGTGAGCAGCAGTTCGGCTAGCTAGTTGATGATAGACCGGTCGAAGTCCAAGATCACTCTTGAGGGATCTAAAGGCATCTTCTACTTTAGTGAGAGTCGTATAGATATTCCAGATCTCACCTGCATCTAGCTCGCTATGGCTGGTGTCTATGACGTAGGCTCCTTGGAGATTATCATCTTTGGCTTTAGTGGGTTTTTCTGTAATAGTAAGATTGATTACTTTGTCAAAGCGTCTCTTTTTGATGATCTTGCCATGGTCTTGATGATATTCAAGGGATATCTCGTATTTGGAAGCAATACTTGGGTACTTGGCCTTGATGCGTCCGATACGCTCTGAGACAACTGTGGTCTTAGATATAGAACCCTTTGTGATTGAGGTATTCAACGAAGTGATATCTACTAAGAATCTCTCGTTAGCTTGACTAGAGATCGCTGATTCCTTCTTGGATCTCCCCAAAGAACGACACAACACCACGGTTGTGGTGTTGTTGTTGGTGGAAGAGGAGGAGATGGAGGAGGAGATGGAGGAGGAGATGGAGGTGGAGGAGATGGAGGTGGCGTTAGTATCAGTGTCGGTGGTGTTGCTGTTGGTGATTTTGGTGTCATCGGTGCCGGTATTCTTGCCGGTGGCACCATTACGGATATAGTCGTCAGTGCCGGTGCTGCTGTCGCTCTTGATGATTTTGGTGTCATCGGTGCCGGTATTCTTGCCGGTGACACCATTACGGATATAGTCGTCAGTGCCGGTGCTGCTGTCGCTCATGATGATACTGTTGCTAGTGTTGCCGGAGGTGGTGTAACTGTTATTGTCGTCAGTGCCGGTAACCGTCAGTGTATTTGCTGGAAGTAACTGTTATATATCTTAGTTGCTATCCACTCGACCGGGGTAGCAATAAGTCAACTATCCCCGATTTATTTTCTCGCTTGTGTCAACTCCTCCCCAAGTAGATCGGTAATGGAGATTGGTTCGTCACAGGAGGGACAATATCCCCCTATTCCTACTCGAGCCATAAAGGTATTACACTCTAAGCAGCGTTGTTCTCCGAGGGATCGTTCACCACAACACCTACACTCATAGACGGTGAAGCCTCGATGTGACTTTGACCCTGGAACTGTGACTGGAAGAATGCTACCTATATCGTGACGTCGTCGATAAGCAAGAGCCCGACAAGCATCGGAGCAATAGGTTCTCCTCCCTGACAAGGGGAAGTTGCCTCCACAGACAGGGCACGCTATCGTGACGCTATCGTGACGCAACGGAGGTCTGGCATTCATGGCAGACTCGTTAGGTTCAAATCAGACGCTGCAGTGGTGGACTTTGATGCTGTCGTTGTCTGGTTTGTTGGAACAAGTGACGTAGAGACAACTGGCTTTCAGTTCCGGGTGTTGGCATTGATCCATCGTTTTGGATTCTTGGCTTTGGCCTCCTCGTAGACCTTGACTCGCTTGGCGAGGATCATGACATCTTCGCCGTTGTGTTTTTGGTTTGGGGTCACAAAGTTCAAGCCAGAGTGATGGTGCTCCTCGTTGTAGAACTGGACGAATCCCTCGATCCAGACCCTTGCCGCCATGAGGGAGGCAAAGCCATCGTGGGGATAGCTCGCACAGTACTTGACTGTGCGAAACATCGATTCCATGTGAGCATTGTCATTCGACGTCCTGGGACGTGAGTAGGAGGCAGCTATACCAAGTAGGTAACACAGTGCCACTAGGGTTGTCCCCTTCATAGGTGAACCGTTGTCTGAATGTAGTACAGAAGGAGCGAGTGAACCCTCATTCAAAGTGGCCCTCTTTAGGACAGTTGCTAGATTTTCAGATGATTCATTCTCGTAGATCTCATAGCCGACGATCTTCCTGGAGTACAGGTCCATAATGAAGTGCAGGTAGTAGAAGAGACCTTTGATAGGCCCTGGCAGGTAGGAAATGTCGGTGACCCAAACCTCACGTGGTCCCTTAGCTACATGATTGGGCTCAGAACGCCTACGAGGCAGCGCTACCCGTCCTCGTCGCTTATTGAGTCCCGCGTCTCCTAAGACCCGATAGAAGGTGGACTCTGATGCTAAATAGACTCCTTGATCCGCTAGAGCTGGGACAATCTGAGCCGGTGGCAGTGAGCGGTACTCAGGACTGGCGCACACCTTTAGGATCTCGGCCCTCTCTTGATCACTCAGGGCATTAGGTGGGGTTGGATAGACCCTGGTGAGTCGTTTATCTTCGAGGATCGCATCTGAGATCTCCTTAGGTGATGCTTTGGTGGCATCCACTCCACCTGCCTTCCTCCAACGCTCATAGGTGCTCTCGCAGATTCCCACCTCCCTTACTGCGCAAGAGAGGTTGACACCAGCGCTATTGGCCTCAGCAATGAGAGTTACGGCTCGTTGGCGCTCTGAGAGAGGGATCAATCTTCCCTGTCCCCCCAGAACGCCTGGGCTTTTCCCCGCAACACCAGCAGAGCCGCAGTTTCTGCTAGTGCCTTCTCCTTACGAGCAAGTTCTCGTTCTAAGAGTGTCACCTTTGCTCGTTCATTGGCTAAGTTCGCACGGTACTCCTTGGCAGCGATACTAGAGCGGTCATTGGCTTCTTGACAGGCCGACTTCCAGCTATCGAGATCCTCCGCAAGAATCCCATGTTCTCGCAGGTAGGTACCAAGTTCGAGTTCGGTCATGGATTCAGTTCTAACAACAATCTCGTACTTTGCCTTCGACGAGAGCGTAAGCGACGGATTCCCAGATGCTGAGAACTTGCCAACGGCACCAGTTCGTTTCAGTGACGCGTTCCAGGTGTAGAGCGTATTGAGTGGAATTCCTTCAGCATTAGAAAGCTCGGTAATAGCACCCTCTGGAGCATTTCCACCATCGCCTAGCTCTAAGAGCTTCCTCAGCACTCGTTCCTTTTGTTCTCTTGGGTATACCTTTTTCATGACTCCTCTATCCTCGCCCTATATATGACTGTAGTAGATTTTCCGGCAAAGACTCTGAGGGCTAGGGGTGCCGGTGTCTTCTTCTAGCGTTTGCACTTGTCCTTGTACTTGTGTTTTCACTTGTCCTTGTACTTGTGTTCTCACTCGCCCTTGTGGCTTTTGTGGTTCCACTTGGAGCTTTTTCACCATCACAGGGGATCCTTGGGCATCGTAGATCTCGGTGAAGCCTTCCATCTCCATGAAATGGCTTCGATAGAGACTCTTTTTGTTAGCTCTCTCAATTACTACGTAGTTGAGATTGCGCTTAATGAGAAGTTCTAGGTTTGCCTTGGTAGCAATTCCCCTATCCATCACAATGGTAGGAACAACATCCCCAAAGAGAGATCCATCCGATAGAGACTCCAAGGCATCAAGTACGCTAATGAGAGTTCTAGGCTCAGAGGTATTGCCCTCATGTATCTCTGAGTAGATGGGTAGTCCCCGGTGATCAACAAGTAGTGCCAGAGAAACTAATGTGCAATCAAAACGCTTCTCTTTGGAATGTCCATGTTTAGCTAGGGAGTTCCCCTTAGTAGAACCTTCGAAGTAGGTGTTGGTTAGATCAAAGAGAAAGAGCCTGGTATTCGTCCTAAAGAGATCAGAGCTAGCTCTATAGAGTGCTGGCTCTATGACGCCTTTAGCGTCATAGAGCTTATCTGCAATTGCATAGACCTTATCCTTGTGAAACTTAGAGAGATCGATACCACATATCTCAGGTAGTGAAGAGTTGGAGTTGATATACGAATAGGTCTTTCGATCAGATCCAGGATGAATAAGACGAGCTATTATCGTTGCCTTGGCAATACCAAGGGATTCACCCGATAGACCTGCACTCTCTAGGATCTTATCGAAGCTAAGAGCTTCATAGAACGAGTTTCCTATGAGTTCTGGACCGATACTTCTACTATTGATAGTCTTAGCACTAGAGAGATCCACCATCTCAAGGTCAGCCTCAGTAGCTCTTGTTTCTTTAGCGGCTGCAACTTCGGAACGAATTGCATACTTAGTGATTGCTAGATCTGCGTATCTGGCAATAATAGGATCTGATTCAAAGAGTGAGGTTACTCCAGAGAGTCTCTGGGCAATTGCATTGGCCAGAGCTGGCCACAATGACTTATCCAGGTCCAGTTCGGTCAAGGTCATTACTATACGTTGACGGGGACCTTTTTCACAGCGGTAGGACTCAACGAGTTGGTACTTACTGTAGCTAACGCCGGTCTTTTTATTAACTGTTGGAGTTTCACGGATAAACACAACAAGACAATAGCACCATGTCAGAGCTAATGCAAGTCATAATCAAAACTACTCAAAAATTAGGACACTACATTCGTGACCCAAAAAGACCTAATACCCATCTACCAGGGCATCTATAAATGACACAAGCCGAAAATCCTCAAAAATCAACTCAAAAGGGGCCAATTGGGGCGATTTTTCGGGAAATCAGCGAAAGATGGGCTAACGGTGGACGTGATTCATTCATTCATCCCACATGGCCGCATCCATGCATTTTTCGTATTTGATGACGGATCAAACTTCTGATCGATATACTAGAGAAATGGCTCAATCAAATCGATACCATATCGACGTAGCCAAGCTAGAAAGCATCAAAGCAGTCACTGACCAAATTCAGCTGCTGGATAAAAACCTCGGTGGCATGGATATGATGCAATTTTCCGTCTTTAACAATGCATATTTGATTGTGACATCAATAATCCAGGACGCAATAAAAGATGATTACTTTATAAATCCGAAGCTTATCGAGGAATTCATCGTCGTCTTTGCCGGGTATTACTTCAAGGCAATTAATGAAACTTTCGATAATAGTGAAACTTTGAGGGTCTCATGGTCCATGATGAATACTATCAAGGGACGGCCTTACCCGGCTATCATATCTCTGTTACTCGGAGCGAATGCCCACATTAACAATGATCTACCTTACGTCTTATCGAAAGTCATGAATAATTCCGTCGCCGAAAACCTGTTGGGCGACTTGGTTAGAATTGATAAATTACTAATGAGAAGCGGCAAACAGATAATTGGCTCGTTTACCGAGCAAAATACGCGTTTGGACTTCCTAAAGCGCCGATTCCAGTTCCTGTATTATCGGCCAGCAATGTACACGATTCTGTACTGGCGTATTATCGCCTGGAGAAACTATCAAAAGCTCCTAGATACAGACGCAACACTGGCCCAAATTGACATTAGAAGTCAGAAAATCGGCAATCGGCTGCTAAGGGCCGCCAGGATATTACTTTTAGTCGCGCCATACTAGTTTGGGGAGCTAGCCTTCCAAAAATCAGTGTCTACTAAATCTGGGTAACCTCAGTTTTATAAATCGAGGAAATGGTAGCACGGCTGAAACCCACTAGCTCTTGCAAGTGGGTTTTGACAATATTTTGAAAGAGATCGCCTCGCAAGTCGAATGACTCTGCTCTCCAATTCACAAGCCCATTTATCGGGGACCCTATTCTGTGAACCAAGAATATCTTCATCCATTCTTTATGATTTAGGATATTTGAGGGAAGCTGAATTTGCCGGTCTACCTCGAGAAATGTGCGAACCTAAATGATCTTCAAACAAAAGCATCTTATTTCGCATATTCTGTTGCGAATCGGCCCTAAATGCGAGTGGAGATTTTTTTTTAGCGAATTGAACGCAACGGTCAAGACACCACCTGAATCTACTAATAAGCGCATCGAACTCGTTGCGAAGGCATCGAGGGGTTGGATCAATGAGCTTGTAGACCTTGTCGGCAGAAATAATTTGCTCTATTACCGCGATCCGAAGCAGGGAACCTTGACGCTTGAACCGGTGTCGATCGAAAATGAAACTGCTATCGAAGCTCTTCTTGTGGGAAAAAAGTAATGCTTTCGAATTGGTTTGGTGATACGGCACGCCAAATAGCGGCTCGCCGCGTGCGCACCATCAACGCTAAAGCAAGCGAGAACTTTCAAGAAAAGGGACTCCAGACCTTATACCTAGCTTGGGAAATGGCCACTTGGAACAACCCCAATAGCGAAGCAACTCTGGCGGCGCCGGTGTTGTTACGGCGAGTCGCTCTAAAGCCTAAGAACAGTATTGAGGATGACTTTGAAGTGGAACAAGCAGAAGAATGGAAGATCAACCCTTCGCTTTTGCACATGCTTAAGACTGAATACAAAATAGATACTGCCTCTATCGATCTGCTAAATGTAAACGAAGACAACTCCGATTCGATCGACTCCAATCCTTTATTTGAAGGGCTTTCAAAGGCGTGTGTCGAAATTGCGGGATTCGCCATAAAACCCCGCATCGTGATTGGCAATTTCTCCTATGCCAAGCTTCCCATGGTCCTCGACCTCGAGAGTTCACTTGATGCCTTAGTCGCATCAGACCTTATTTCTTCCCTCGCTGGCGACCCAAACTCGCTAGAGTCTCTCCGAGGTCGACATCCAAAGGTAACGCTCCCTGACCCCGATCGACAACCACCCCAAGATGAATTTCTAGTTCTTGACGCTGACGCTAGTCAATCCTATGTCATCAATGCAGTCGTCGGAGGAGCGGACTAGGTCATTGACGGACCGCCGAGCACCGGAAAATCAAAAACGATACCAAACCTTATAGCCTCTTTGGCTGCTCGGGGTAGAAAAATCCTTTTCATAGCTGAAAGACGCGCTGCAATCGACGCGGTAGTAGATCGTCTATAGAGCGTAGGACTTGAAGATTTGGTGCTTGACATCCATAAAGGAGCGGGGTCGAGACGTAAGCGAGCCGAGAATATCTCCAAATCCTTACCTCTGCCTCGTCTATTGCCCGTCCGGATATGGCTGATGCACATGAAAATCTAACCCGACATAGACGCACTCTAATAGAAGTTACCAACGCACTACATAAGAGTCGCGAACCATGGGGTCTGAGCATTTACGAAACCCAGTCACGGCTCATGGCCTTATCAGATTCAGTAACCTCAATGGTTCGGCTTCGAGGCGACGCACTTGCACGTCTGAGCGGAGATTCACTTAGAAATGCTCGAGCGGATTTAGAAAGTTTTATTGGTTTGGATGAATTGACACTTTCGCCCCAAAGCAGCCCTTGGGTCACGGCTTTCGTTGACGCCACAATTACGCCTCCCGAAGCCGCTTCGAAAGTCCTTGATGTACTTACAACGCTCAACACCGATACGCTGGTATCTGCATTTGAAACTTTCTCAAGGTCAGCCGATGGCTATGGTCCAAGTAGGCCGAACGGTGTAGCGGCATGGGGAGCCATCCTTCAACTCTTTAGAGATACAAAGATTACCCTTGACCTCTTTGAAAAGGAAATATTCGAACTTCCACTTGCGCAGATTACAAGCAAGCTTGCACCGGGCGAAGCGAATGGCATCGCCAGTTCTATTGCAAAAATTACCAATAGCTCCTATCGACAGGCCCGAAGGCAGGCGTTGAGTTTTTGGATTGGATCTAGGCCCTCACCAAACGAACTTTTCGTTGCTGTGAAGAAAGCACGAGACCTTTCGGAAGCCTGGCGTCAAAGCGCCAAGGGCGGTGTGTTCCAAAAATTTCGACTAATTTACTGGACCTCGAGGAAGTCTATCAGCGACTCAGTCTCCAACTAAAAGATCTCGCCAAATTGACAGCACGGCCAGATCTTTTGGATAAGTCTTTCGCCGAGCTTAGCGAGCTGTTAAATCTTCATTCAGTGGACGCAACAACACTATTTAGGATTCCTGAATCAACTCGGTTGAACGCTAAATTCAAAAGTTCCGCATTGGAGGCCTCCTCGCAGATATCCGCTCACAAAGCATAAATCTTGACGGTGTCTTAGTGACCTTGGGGTACGTCTAGCTGATGTCGATCGTAGAAGCAGGTCACTATCTGATTCACTTGTTGGAACCTTCGACGGGACAGCGCATTCGCGAACCGTAATTGAATTTCAACGGGCCGATCACGAACATGTGAAAAGTGCTTCCCTATACGTTCGCTGACGGCTCGGCGAACGTATAGTGAAGCTTGCGACAGCTCCCCAAAGGAGTCTGAAGTCATTGAACGCCAAGGTCAGTTAAAGCGAGACCACCTTCCAGATTGATTCTGGTTGATCTTCTTACGCAACTGCGCTCGCCTTACCATGGGTAAACGGGTAAGCCTTTTGAAAGGCACAATGATTTCCTTCATCTACCTAAATTATGAATAAAAAAAACTCACAAGAGTAGCGAATCAATTAATTACGAGCTGCTCTGAGGCAAAGCCGAGGCAACGCTATTTAGTTTTGGAATATCCTGCATCAAACGAATGGTGTATGGATCTTGGGGTCGTTCCAGGACGTCTTGGACAGTTCCGGCTTCGACTACTCGACCATGAGAAACAACTACCACGTTTTGTGCAATACTTCGAACCAGAGCTAAATTATGCGTTATAAAGAGCATTGACAACTGCCGCTCCTTCTGCAACCTTCTGAGTAGTTCCACTATGACAGCCTGAACGCTCACGTCTAGCGCAGAGGTAACCTCGTCACACACAAGAAGTCGTGGCTCCACTATAATTGCGCGTGCTATGGCTACCCTTTGACGTTCCCCGCCAGACAGCTCATCGGGGAAGCGTCTACCAACTGCTGAACCCAAGGAAACTTCGTCCAAAACCCGAGAAATTCGCTCCGCTCGGTCCGAACTGGTCAATCTCATAAAATGTTCTAATGGTTGAGAAAGAATTTGACTTATAGTCTTGCGAGGATTGAGAGAAGTGTACGGATTCTGAAAGACATATTGGATCCGCTGAAGTTGACTTGAGTTACGTCGTCGAGCACTCTTGTTCATCTCATCTCCATCAAAGAGAATCGATCCATCAAAACTACCATGTAGCCCAACCACACAACGAGCGAGCGTAGTCTTACCCGATCCTGATTCACCAACTATTGCAGTGCAGGACTCGTTCGGAACATTCAGATCTACCCCGTGTAGCACTTTAGTTTGACCATAAGCCGTCGATAACGCACGAACTTCCAAAAGAGGTGGCTCTGACGATGGAATAATCTGCGCCCTTGAATTTCGAACACGAACAGAGAACGACTTTCTATCCGTCACGCGGATACATCTAACTTGGCGTTCTCCGATCTCAATCGGTAGCGGGTCTTCCCTTAAGCAGAGTTCTATTGCTTCTGGGCATCGAGCGGCAAACGAACATCCAACAGGGCGACTTCCAGGTCGAGGCGGCTGACCTGGAATACCCCAAAGCACTTCGGCTCGATCAGGCGATGGAATTGCACCTAGCAGTCCCTGACTATAGGGGTGCATAGGCGACGCAAATACCCCCTCGGTCTGGCCGACTTCTACCAAGCGACCTGCATACATGACTCCCACGTGGCTAACAAGACCACCAACGACAGCAAGGTCATGACTTACATATATAGCGGCTACCCCGTATGCAGCACACAAAGTCTTCACCGTCTCCAGAACGTGCCTCTGGGTTGTAACATCAAGACCAGTAGTCGGTTCGTCTAAGACGATCACCGAGGACCTACAGGCGAACGCCATTGCTAGCGCAACACGTTGTTGCTGACCACCTGATAGCTGATGTGGAAAACGCCGAAGTATCCCGGAATCCGGATCAAGATTGACTTCCCTTAGGACCTCTACCATTCGTCCTTCGACGTTATCTGTAACCTCGGGATGGGCACTAAGTAGTTCGCGAATCTGGTGACCAATCCTTAATGCTGGATTCAATGATGCTGAAGGATCCTGGGGAACATAAGCGATCTTAGAACCCCTAACTTCTCGCAGGCCAGCAGCATCGAGTGCTAAAATATCCTTTCCATCTAGATAAATACTTCCCGAGTAATCTTAAGTCCTCGTCGCGTATACCCCAAAAGTGCCAGTGCTAGGGTAGTTTTACCCGACCCCGACTCACCAACCAAACCGAAGATCTCCCCCGCCCTCACGGAAAATGAGATCTGATCGACTACGTCTCCAGGACGACCCACCAACCGCACCTGCAGATCTCTAACCTCAAGTCGATTTGCACCCTCCATGATTGTCACGACTAGTTCTCCCCTGTTCCAAGGCGGACATCGGATGCTTGAACTTCATCCTCTGATGATCCGCTACTGCGTTCAAGACCAATTGCAACCCGAGCAACTGCGTCTGTAAAGGTATTGGTTCCTATGGTAAATAGCGCGATAAGTGCCGCTGGAGCTATTACCGCTAAAGAATTTGCACTAAGACCGATGCGATTTTCCTGGATCATATATCCCCAATTAGGAGATGGAGGTGGTTGTCCAAAGCCTAAAAATGCAAGTCCAGCCATAATAACTATCGAATATGTTAACCGCAAACCTATTTCAACCATCAATGGGCTCACAAGGTTAGGCAAAATCTCTTGGCGCATGATCTTCCATGACTTCACGCCTTGGAGTTCTACAGCACGGACATAGTCGCGCTCCGAAACATCCAACGTAGCAGAGCGGAGAACACGAGCCACCGCTGGCGCATGGACAAGGCCAACTGCCATCATAATCAACCAAAGTTTAGGGCCCACAAGACTGACTAGCAAGAGCACGAAGACAAGTGCTGGAAATGCAAGCATCACGTCGACAGTCCGCATGATAATGCTGTCGGATCGACCTCGGAGATAGGCAGCGGCCATACCCGCGACTCCTCCAAGAACGATACCAAAGGCTGTCGCCCCCAGAGCCATCAATAAAAGTAACCATCCGCCGTCAAGAACGCGAGATAAAACGTCCCGCCCTAAGATATCTCCCCCAAGCGGCATAGAGGCCGAAGCTGGAGAAAACGGAATTCCGATGAAACTAAGTGAAGAGTGTGGTGCCACAAGTGGCCCCAGAAAAGCAATAACTGCCACTATTCCAGATATGATCAATCCGATTTTCCACGCCGCGTATGGGCTGCCCGAACTACTAATTCAATCCATTGAGAGCGCCTAAATCTGGCAATACGGCTATTTGACCCGTGATTTACCGTCGCCATCAGTGCACCAACCTGCGTCTAGGCGTTGCGAGCAGAGCAACTACATCCGTCAATATGTTTACAATTACGTATAATGCAGCAAGGATGAAGACCATGAACTGAATCACAGGAATATCACGATTCGCCACGGCGCTTACGAGACCTTGTCCAACGCCGGGAAAATTGAAGATATCCTCTACTATGACGATTCCTCCAGCTAGATATAGAACCGTTAACCCAATTACCTGTATGGTCGGAGCGATCGCGTTTGGGAGAGCGTGAACTATCACTATCTTCCAACTCTTGATACCTTCTAGACGTGCCAACTGGACGTATTCAGACTCTAGAGCTTCGACCATGGCTCCCCTTGTCATTCGCATGATATAAGGAATTATTACTATCACAAGCGTCAGAACCGGAAGCACGAGGAGTTTCGGGGCACTCCATGCATATGTACCAGGTGGGATTATGGACACCGCGGGAAAGAGGTGGGTAACCACAGTAGCAAAGAGGATGATCATCGCGATTGCGACTACGAATTCGGGAAGCGAAGTTATACCCAACAGGATTACAGATGACACATGATCGAACCAACCGTCTCGCCGTAGCGCAGCAATGGCACCAAGGAGCATTCCGAGGAAGACTCCGATGATTCCCGAAAGCAATACTAGGACTCCAGAGTTGATTAGGCGAGGTTCGACTTGTTGCCAGACGCCTTGACCATTTGCTAAAGACGTCCCGAGGTGACCAGTAAGCATCCCAGAAAACCAGGACCAATATTGAGCAACTAAACTTCGATTCAGATGAAGTTGAACTTCCATGGCGTGCAGCCTTGCCGGTGTCGCAGTATGTCCCAAAACTGCATATGCAGCGTTACCCGGAAGTACCTCTGTAGCCGCAAATACAATTATCGAGACAATCACCAAGGTAACTATTCCAATTCCACCTCGTCTCAGAAGTAGAGCCACCATAGGATGATCGCTCATCCAAGAAGTCGCCTTTACGGACACTCGATCTTGTTTATTATCTATTTCCTCAACTAAAGCCAAAGTCAACCCCCTTATTTCTAACTTTTCGAGCTATTTCAAGCAATCATTCGAACTTTATCTTGACCTTGGACCCCGTTAGGCACCTAGAGACCGTCTAGGCCAAGTTCATCTCGAAGTGAGCGCTTTAGAATCTTTCCCGATTGCCCCCTCGGGAGTTCACCTTCGCGGAACCAATAGCGGTCCGGAACCTTAAACCTCGCCATACGTTCTGAAAGAAACTGACTCAATTCGTCCCCAGTTGCGTCCATTGACTGGCGAAGTACGACGATAGCACCCACTCGCTCACCTAATACCAGATCCGGAACAGCGATGACGGCGGCGTCCAAGACCGAGGGGTGCTCGAGAAGCCTTCCCTCGACCTCCACCGATGAAATATTCTCTCCACCTCGAATAATCACGTCTTTGACACGATCTATCAAGTTGATTCGGCCATTCTTATCGATAACGGCAATATCACCTGTTCGCAACCATCCACCACCGAATACAGCTTCGGTCGCCTTCGGTTCACGCCAATAGCCCAATGCAACTCCTGGTCCGCGAATACACAATTCTCCTGATTCGCCCCATGGCAAATCAGATCCATCGGGTCCAATAACTTTCACATCACAAACTGGTATCGGAGGACCAACACTTTCTGGGTTGTTCTCGCAATCAGAGCCCGAGATAAACGAGATAGTCGAAGACGCCTCGGTCATACCATACCCGTTCTCTAAGACAACGTCAGGCAGTGCATCTTTAGTATGTGATACGAGTGCCCGAGACAAAGGCGCGCCTCCAACGAGAAGTTCACGTAAGCTCCCTAGATCCGCCTGCCTATTTTCAAGCGCATCTATAATTTGGCGTATCATCGTAGGCGCTCCGCCGAAAGTGGTCACATGGCGCGATTCTATTAAGGTCAAGGCTTTATCTGCATCCCATTTGTGCATCAGCAAGAGCGTTCCTCCGCAAGCAATCGTTCCCAGCAATGCAGAGTGACATCCCATTGCATGAAAGAGCGGTGCGGTCAAAAGATAGACGTCTCCGTCCACATCCACACCAGTTTCACTTGCACCTGAAAGCGCCTCACGACGAACTGCTCGAGCGAACTGCCTGGTCATCATGTTAGAGCAGATATTTCCATGCGTTCCAAGCACACCTTTAGGACGACTAGTAGTACCGGAGGTGTAAAAGATAGTCGCGAGATCTTGAGACGATAGATCAATTGCGGGAAGCGATAGCGGCTGGCTGTGCGAATCCTGATCTGGCCGCTCTAGGAAGACGTTGAAGTCCGCCAATATCTCTATATCAGATTGGTCTACCTCGGACTGGGCGTCTGGATCGACCAAAAAAATACGCTCAACACCGATGGTTCTCAAGCGATCGATCTCTGGCATCAGTCGATTCCAACGCTCCCTATCGACTACCAGCACCTTTACTCCGGCATCAGCTATTCCATAAAGCAGCTCTTCTCCAGTCCACCATGCATTCAGCGACACGATCACTGCACCAACTGCAGCGGCTCCAAAGAAGGCCACGCTCCATTCGGGACAATTCCGCATGGCGATAGCAACCCTGTCTCCGATACCAATATCGAAGTCCTCAAAGAGTGAGCATCCAAAAGCCGTAGCCGCAACTAAGTGGGAATCATACGACATCTGAAGGCCATCTAACTCGAGAAAGGTCCGATCTCCGTAGGCCTGGGTTGACTCAAGTACGGATCGCAAAGATGGTTGCGCGTACTTCCAACTTCTCATAGGCTGACCGTCGATATCCTCAACCATTACTTCAAAGCAGCTTCCTGGCTTCGTTAAACGAGTTTCAATCTCGGAGTATTGAATATGCAATGCTGGCTGGCCTTTCTCCATATCTATCGCCCTATGTCTACAAAGTGCGTCATGGGCTCAGCTAGCAAATTAACTAAGCAGCTGAGCCGACGCTCCTGGGGGAACATATCAAACATCGAGAAGATCATGTAAGGGATACTGAGAGATCCGCACGGCTCCATCGGATGTGATCAGGTATTCGTCTTCCAGCTTTACCCCATCTTGTCTTCCCGGGACGCCCGCATAGCACTCTACGCAAAGAACCATATTAGGTTCAAACTCTTCGTCAGGTCCGTCACCATTGAGATCTGCGAGGCCAACATATGGACTCTCATCTTCCATGCCAAGGCTGTGAACAACCGCAGAATAAGCCTGTTGTCGATATGGTTCGGGCGGCAACTGAACACCTCTTAGGAGTTCTCTATAACCCAATCCTGGGCGAAGAGCCGCTGCAACTCCGGAGATAAAGTCAACCGCAACACGATAGGCTTCCTTCTGATCGGCAGTCGGACGACTTCCACACAGGAACGTTCGAGATATATCACAGGCATAACCCTCGGGACCAATCATGTCTGTATCGACGGCCACTAGGTCGCCAGGTCGCACCAATTTACTAGAGGCCTCTTGGAACCACGGATTTGTCCGACTTCCTGACGCCACTAAGCGCGTGGAAGAATACTCGCCGCCTAATCGCAACATCTCCGCCCACATGACGGCGAGTAGTTCATTCTCGGAGATTCCAGGACGAATGGCTTGCTCAAGCTGATAAAGAGATGCCTCACCTACCGCTACTGATTGCTTCAAAAGTTCAATCTCGTCCCACGTCTTGATCTTTCTTGAAGCCTGTGTCACTTCGTCGGCGTCGCATATCTTCACCCCAGCAGAAGTCAGCGCAAAAAAACCATAGGCATCGAGTCGATCGACTCCGACTCTTTCGCCATGCAACCCTCTTTCTCGCAAGGTTGACAAAAGATCCTCAACGGCCTCTGAAGCCACTTCTTCCGCGGATCTACCTGAAAATCTGTACTGCCAATGCCTCGCCGGCCGCACGTCTTTCCAAAAAACATTGCCACGGTAAAGTGCCTGCGGATATCCATAAACAACCGGTTCTCCTGTTACAGGAATCAATACGTAGCTCGATAGGTGCGATGCGTTCCACAATGGCGAGACAGCCATTCCCGTAGCGTAACGAACATTAACTAAATCTGTCAATACCAATGCGCCAATATCACGCTTGACCATTTCGGATTGGAGTCTTTCATATCTTTGGTAGCGCATTCGTTCCAAATCAACTCCAAGAAACTGCTGTGTAGCGACTTGGCCCAAAACCGAACGATCTAGTGCGACTTTCGACTCTTTCAAATTTGCTTCCCTTCAAAATACATCCAGCTCACTGGATAAAAAACCTCACTAATCAACGACACTAAATGCAGCATTAGCCCTTGGCTACAGATGAAGCAAGGTCCATCAAACTTGGTGCCAGTGCCCTCCAAGCTTCATGGGGCACGTCCCTGCGACCTGGCGCGAGCATCTGAACACAGACATGATCAGCACCGGCATCGAAGTGAGCTTTTACTCGGTCCATGATCTGTTCTTCACTTCCCCAAGCAACTACAGTATCAACCAAACGATCGCTACCTCCATTTTCAAAGTCATCAGCGCCAAAGCCCATTCGCTTGAAATTGTTCTGATAGTTGGGAAGGCCTATGTAAATAGCTGTATGTGCTCTGCCAATTTCGCGCGCACGAATGGGATCACTCTCTAGTAGTACCGCCTGTTCCACGCAGAGTGTACCTCTATTCCCCATCACCGACTTAGCTTCAGCGGTGTGCTCTGGTGGCACAAAATAGGTCAAAATACCATCGGTCTTCTCAGCCGCAAGAGCAATCATTTTAGGACCAAGTGCTGCTAAAACAACTCTTGACGGAGTTGTCGGACGCGACGCAGTAAAGGGTGCTGCCTTCATTGCATCTAAATATTTGCTCATAGCAACCAAAGGAGTCTCGTATGAATGACCCCGAAGATCTTCCACTAAAGTACGGTGGCTCACACCCAGTCCCACAACGACGCGTTCCGGAAACGCCTCAGTCAAGCTCTTGGTCGATGCGGTCATCGAGACGGCGTCACGAGCCCATATATTAGCTATTCCCGTAGCACCTACCAAGTGTTTAGTCTGCGAGAGAAGGAGCGCTAAGTGAACAAACACCTCACGACCAGCTACTTCTGGAAGCCAAATCGATCCATAACCGAGTTCTTCCAGCTCAGCTGCATAAGTCTGAGCCTGACTAGTCGGCACGTAATCAAGCGCCGCCGTCCATAGTCCTATCTTGGGAAGCTTCATTACTTCATCAACCATGATTTCCTACCCTTTTCATAACATTTATTCCCCATCCAGTGGGTCTGCGTCAAATTGACGCAGACCCACTGGATGGTCTTCGAAGCTTATGCTCAATAAAATACAGCGAGATTAAGCGCTACTTTGCCCAATATATCTGCTCGAAGTCAAAATTATTAAGTGGAATCCCAAGGACCGAAGTTTGGAAGCCAGCGAGCTTAGCGTTGAAAGCGTCGTTGACGTCTGTGAAGCAAGGGATAATATACCCGCCTTCGTTAAAATCGATCAGCATCATCTCCTGAGCGATCGCCTTCCTCTTCTGAGTATTCACTTCAGCATTTGCCTGCTGGTAAAGGGAGTTATAATGAGCGTTGGTCCAATGTGTCTCGTTAAAGGGTGAGTTCTTTGCAAGGGATGCTGCAACCTGAGCAAGATAAGGTGTATAGGCATAATAGTCCTGAGAAAATGTCCAAGACAGATAGTTCGGACCGAAGAAAGTCGTCGAATTAACATCGTTTAGTTTCACTTTAATGCCAGCGGCTGAGGCCTGTTGTGCAAAAACCTCTGCCATCTGAACGGTCGCGAGCGCTATCGGTGAAGTAACTAGAGTGACAGCTAGTTCCGGGTAGCCAGCCGCCTTCAGAAGATGCTTCGCTTGTGGAATATCCTGTTGGCGAGTGAGCGAATGATCATAATAAGGATCGAATGGAGACGAGACATCCGCTCCAACAAAACCATAACCACCCAGGGAGCTATTGATCAACTCAGGACGGTTAACTGCTAGACGGAACGCCTGACGAACACGCACGTCCGAAAATGGCTTCTGATCGACACGCATTGTAAAAGGCTGGAAGGCTCCGGATTTACTCGAAAGAGTAGACACTCCAGTATTCGACTTTAGGCTGTTATAGCTCTGCGCACCTATTCCGCCGATTGCATCGAGTTCACCAGCCTGAAGCGCATTCAACATCGAGGCTTCGTCGGCGAAGTCTGTAATTATTACTTCATCCAAGTAGGGAAGGCCAGCCTTCCAGTAATTCGGATTGCGCACAAAAGTACTTTGTTGTCCAGGAGTAAAACTCTTGTACTTGTAAGGTCCGGTACCATTTGGCTTAGTCGGATCATAACCTACTGGAACAATGTATTGAAAGTAATAGTAGGACATCTGATCAAGCAGAGTTGCGTATGGCTGAGTGTAGGGGATCTTGACAGTTAAATTATCTACCTTTTTAAGGTTTGCTAAATCGATCGGTCCAAGCGACGCAGCCCCCGGAAGCGGGCTCTTAGGGTTCATAATGCGTTGAATAGAGAAGATGACGTCGTCGGCTGTAAGTGGCTTTCCATCGTGAAAAGTTATTCCTGGCCTTAGACGAACCGTCCAATTAGTCGCTGTAGCATCAGGAGTAATGGATTCAGCCAGTTCATAAACAAGCTCGCCCTTGGCATTGTAGGAAACCAGCGCTTGATAGAGCTGACCGATTCTAGCTCCATCAATAGTTGTATATCCGTTCTGTGCATCTAACGAATCTGCGGAGCCACCGCCAGTCGCGCCAACGCGCAAGGTGCCTCCACGGCGAGGCTTAGAGGCTAGAGCTGTAGTTGTAGTAGTGCCTGAAGCAGTAGTAGTACCACACGCCTCAAGAATGGAACCGCCGGCGGCGAAGGCTGCAACTCCACCTAAACCACGAAGAAAGTTACGTCGACTTACACCATTTCCAATATTTCACTACCAAGTATACCTTGACGATCGTTTGACATAAAGTAATTTCCCCCATAACTGAATGCTTAAACTTGAACATAAACCAGTGCTTGGACGGTACCCTTTACCGAATAAAGCAACTGCTTTGGCTTAATGCCATTCCCCATTTAGCCCCTACGAGCTAATAAAGATAGTAAGCCCGAAGCTATTGATCTTTAATACCTCGTAGCAGAGACGAACTTAGTAGGACGTCCGAATAAAGGATATCAAACTATCGGTAGCCCTTGCAAGTCATTTTGTGAATTTAGTCACATTATTTATCGACGAACGCGCGCCGTTCAACTCCCTATGGAATACTCTCAATTGTTCGACCCGCTGCTAATGTTGGTTTCAAATCATAATCAAGATGGACGAAGTTATCGTGAAGCTCAAAGCAGACATTCTTTAAACCTGGGGTCAGCCAAGCAAAGGTGTGGCGAAGATTACCGATAGGAACAAGTAGCTCAACGGAAATACAATGGTAAGTAGAGTTGCCGCCTAGGCAGAAAAGCTCTAGAGCCGGCAAATTATCGATGTCACTTTCTACTCAGCAAAGATACCTCCGGTGGACCAAAAAAAGCCGACGAAAAACTGGACAGTTAAAATAAAGTCGACAGATCCACATTCCAGGAAAAATCGTGGCATTCCCAACTCTTGATGGCGCGATGGCTACCCAAACGATAGCAGAACACTTGATAGCCCCAAGCCGATGAAGAGAGCTGTAATGCCTGTGATGATATTGTGATCCACCTAGCCCTTGGGAACTATTTTGTATCTTTTACTACCAAATTATTACTACCAAATTTCAACTGCTGTCGCCACCCTCAAATCTTTGTGAAGCTCTAAGTCAGCTCAGAAGTAGGGAGTTCACTTGAAAAACCTTCTACGACAAACCAAGCGACAGACTCACCCCCACAACGAGGGGTGTCACCTCTAAATTCTCGCCGACACACCAGCGAAGCATTCAGTCGATATATAAAGCAATAAAGAGCCATCTATTCGCATAACACTCTGAAATGCTCCAATGAGCCCTTTTAATTTCTTGTAAAGTGTGTTAATCTTCTCATGACATGCTTACACCCGAGGAACTCGCCACTATTGAAGCATTCATGGCGAAGACTGAAAACATCGACGAATATAAGCGGGCGCTGGCAGTTCTCACCCTTGAAGATGGGAGTCCCCTCAACAGGACAGGCCTCTCTGTCAAGCATGTACAGCGAATTCGACGGTCATTCCGCAGCGTTGGCACTGAGGCATTCAAGGACAAGCGCCATAACAACGCTCCGGTACTTCTCTCAAAGTCTCAAAGAGATGAAGTGGCAATCATGCTCACGACTACAACTCCCAACGACCACGGCTATAGCAGTTCCCCGTTTTGGTCAACACGGATCCTGGCTACAGTACTCAAGCGCAGATACGGTGTTCTCTATGCCTCTAGGACTAGCTATTACGTTCTGTTTCGGGAAAGTAAGTTCAGCTTCCATCTGCCGGGCAAACAGTACGAGAAGGCTGATCCACAAGCGGTAGCTGAATGGAAAGACGAGCAGCAAGAACGTCTGAAAGAGGCATTCTCTGATCCAGATACGGTGATTCTCTGTGAAGACGAGATGGTTCTCACTCAGGCGACAACTACTCAGAAAGTGTGGATACCGAAAGGAACCACACCAGCTGTAATTGAGACCAATGGAACCAGAATGAACCGGAGCATCTATGGGTTTTTGAACCTCAAGACAGGCAAGGAGCATGCATTTGCAACAGAGCGCCAGACTATGCATGAAACAGCGGCCATACTGCTGGCGATCCGCAAGATCTACCCAAGAGAGAAGATTCTGCTTATATGGGATGGGGCAGGATGGCACAGAGGGAGCGTCGCTCAAGAGGCAATTAGGGAGCATCACATCGAAGCAGTCCATTTCCCTCCGTATTCTCCGCAACTCAATCCCCAGGAACACGTTTGGAAGCAAGGGCGCTCTGCTGTAACCCACAATCGCTTCATTCCCAAGATTGAACCAGTCACAAAGGAATTAGTCGACTATCTCAACACGACGACATTCCCATACTCTTTGCTTGATTTCAAGGAGAAAGTCAGAGTGTGAGCTCTATAAACGTCCAAAATCAATTGCACCTTGAACAAAACAGAGCTACAGAGCTACAGAGCTACAGAGCTACAGAGCTACAGCGAAAAATACTGGCCATCAAAAGGAACCCCATCTATCCTGCACAAGAAACTAGGCGATCCAAGAAGAGTCGACAACGCTTACAATCTCCTAGACAACTTTTTGGAACTCTGAAAATACACCAACCCCATAACACGATGATCCACGATGATCCGCGACAATAGAGCCCGCTAAGATAAGGAAAATCAAACCCGACTGATCCCCAAAACTAGTAAATTATGGCCATACGATTTGCATAACAAAGTGTCTAGCATGTCATAATCACCAGCAGCAATTTTACCTACTTGACATCTTGATATTCGTACCGACCAAAGGACTCATAAGTGGAGATACTATTCATATGCACCGGCAACACCTGTAGATCGATCATCAGCGAAGCCATATTCAATTCCAAAGCTAGCAATGGCTGGCATGCGTCCAGTGCTGGAAGTAACCCCAACAAAGCGGTCAATCAACGAGCAATCGAGCTTCTAATCAAAAAAGCAATACCGGTAAAAGGACTTCATTCAAAATCATGGAATGATCTACCGGTGGTTCCCCAAATAGTAATTACCCTTTGCTCCTCTGCGGCAGGTGAAAGTTGTCCTGCCTATCTCGGTAATGCACTTCGTGCCCATTGGGGAGTTGACGACCCCTCTATCGTTCAAGGCACCGAGGAAGAGATCGACGAGGCATTTGAGGCGGCATATGAGCTTATGAATCAGCGCATCGAAAGTTTCATAGAACTGTTATCGAAAGATTACTCACTTTCAGATCCTAACTTCATAGAACGGCTAAAGCGCATCGGGATCGACGATTAAACGCATGATGAAATCGAAGGTCCAGTAGACACGGCCCGGCAATTTGGAAAGGAACGAGAAACAAGGGTCGTAGTTCCAAAGATTCTTGTAAAAAGGTTCTAGCTGCTAGCGTCCAAGCAAGTCAACAATCCAGGAGGATCCAGATTCACCGAGAAGGGCAAGTTCGTTATCGGCTCGTGCAGCCAATGACAGTGGAGAGAGAGTCTGGTCATGACGCAACTGGGCGTGAACAATACGGTCAAGACCAGCACCTACGAGTGGAGGTGCTGTCCTCAACGTAGCAGGAAGTGCTACGGAACGGAAAGAGCCTCCATGCATGACCAAATTGCGCTGATTGTAGAGGCGACGAAATGTATCTTGGACATATTGTCTGATGTGCGATATCTCGGTTGCTGGAGAATTTATCATTTTTACAACCCGATCCAAGGCAGCTTGATTGCTTGGGTCGGAGAGAGTCATAGTGCCTGACTTTCGAATATGACCTTCTACCAATCTGACGCGTTCGTAGTTCGGGGCCTCGGTGTCCAAATTCCGTAGTTCATCAGCCAGCCGATCATTGCCATAGTTTGAGTGTGCGAACGCGATCGAGGTCAGTTCCGCGCGACCCACCGAACAAGAGACGATAGCAGCTAACCGATCCGCAGCTACTCGGTTGGGCTCCTTCGGGTAAACAAGAGGTCCTTCTATTGCTGCCCACCCTCCTGTAATAGCCGCTCCAATACTGCCAGTTTTCATGTATGAAGCTAGCTCAAGGGCGTCGTCCAACTGTTGGAAGTCGGCACTATCAACGTTGAATACGGCATTTTGCCGATCGAGGGCGTGAATGTCCAATTGCCGCCGACGAGAACGAAGTTCGAATTCCTTTGAGGTGCCTTTGATATAGGCTTTCCCCACCGGAGCAAGCGATACTCGTTTTGGAAAACCGACCTGCATCCGTGCTACCACGCGGACCACGAGATCGTTGGCTGCTTCTATGGCTGCCCAGTTGTCACGTGCTACCACACGAAGTACAAGTGAACCATTTTGGCGAGGCTTTGGCCCTTGGAGACTTAGATCCGATATAAACGCCGCTGTCTCACTGGGATTCATCCAACTAACAGCTGATGGTAGCTTATTTATTTGGATGGGCGCGACGCACGGTACTACAACTTCGTATGGCCTAGAGAGAGATTTGCTGACCATGTCTTTCGCCTGAATAAATAGTTCCGTGAGATTCGGCTCCTCGTTGTTCCGCATGTAGCCGTCAAGCCATCGATACAATAGATCCGGACTGAAACCATTATCGAGAAGGTAAGCCGCTATTGATCTTGCCGTACGTTCAACGGGCGGCAGCATGCCTTTTTCAGCAGACTCAATCCACCAGTCGAAATATCGTTCGTCTAGGCGCTGAGTCAGTTGCTCTAATTTTGCTTCGTCGTGCTCGGATAAATAAATCGATGTTTTTTCATTGGCGGGGACGTTCTCCAGAATTTTGTTAACTTCGTTGACGAACGAGAGAATAACCCTATCGAAAACGATCTCCTTCATCATAGAAGCGATGGCATATTTTAGGCCATCATTAGAAAGATTCCCTTCCCTTGCGACTTTGTTATATTCGATTATCTCACGCAATCCAAGGACGACGCCAATACCCCATAGACGACGGGGCCACGGGGTGTTGTGACCAAAAAAATCTAAAAGCCGGCCCAAGGTCTTGGTCGCATCATCGTACACTCACTTAATTGGACTCATTTGATCGCACGGAAGGACAATCTTATGCTATTATGCAAGCAGGCATTTAGCCACCTTCTAAAAGCGGAGGAGCCGCCCACTGGGCCGCTCCTCCTATTTTTTACCTGTTACCCGAAGATAGATTGTTTCGAGCTATTGATAATGCCCGGAGCGTCATCTGTTGAAATAAGGGCTTTCCCTAGAAGCATTGATCAATTATCTAGGGACAAAAGGCCGTCAGAGATGTGACGCCGTGTGACATTTTGGTAGATTCCGAAAAGCTGAAAACGCGAGATTACTATGGCCCCAATACGTCAGGTTGAATTGCCCCACTCACCATTTGGTTATGGTTCCCATAGCATAGACATGGATCAATCAACCCTTTCTTAGGGGAGCTTTTAAACCAATCAATGTCAATGGCCATCGAGAACTGCAAGGTAGCAGCCACGCAAAATGCATACATGTGGCCATATCCATTCATTCCAAACAGCAATATTTATGCATTTTCTAATGGCCGTTGATAAGCCTCGCCCACCAATCCACAGAACCACAAGACGACAGAACCACAAGACGTCCTACAACCAAATAAAATTCAGCTAAAGTAGCCAGCGCAATCGGAAATATGACAGCCTAAAACCATCAACGGAAAATGGGCCAATCAGAACTAGTCTGATTGGCCCATTTATCTGCAAACCCCTGGCCTTAGGAGCTGAGTCTAAATCCTTATTCTCTGCATTTTAGGAACTAGACCTATCAGGAATGCTCTCGTAACTTATCACTTTTGGTATCCCAAAAATCTAACGAGCTACAACTACCGCGCGCCAGCTCTTATCCGATATAACCCACCCTTAAAATGCTACCTTGTAAACACTACTTTGCAAGAATCCTCTGGCAATAAATAAAAAAGAGCTGCACCTCGTCAAGTAACCAGTGGCCCATACCGTGGCAGTTAGCGAAAGGCACGTACTCGCATCGCCAGCCCACTCGCATCGCCAGCCCACTCGCATCGCCAGCGCAGTTGCTATCAGCCAATAAATAGCTGCACTACCCTCCATTTGTTTGACGTGTTGTGCTGGGCGGGAATGTTGCAGCGGCTTGAAATGCCGTACTGGACCTAGATTCCCGTTAGGAAGCCACACCTATCTTGGTAGCTTCGGTTACTTCTAGAAGCGCTCCGGTGGCAACATCGTAGATAAAGCCATAGACAGGAATCGAACTGGGTACCAAGGTGTGAGCTTTAATCCGCGTAACGTCTTCAATCACCGATGCCGCCTGATCTGCGATTGTAAGCCAGTTAATGTACTTACCCTCGCTCGAACCAGAACCCTCACCGACGTCTACAAACCCCTTGTCACTCAAAGCTGCTGTCGTCAAACTGGATTCCAAAAGATCGCCCATCAATTCATTGTTGAAGAACTCCATACCGCAATTTGAATGGTGAATCACAAACCACTCCTGAGTTCCAAGCAACTTATAAGAGATTACAAGCGAGCGAATTGCATCGTCGCTGGCACGTCCGCCTGCATTTCTTATGACGTGAGCATCACCTTCGCTCAGACCAGCGTACTTAGCAGGATCAAGGCGAGCATCCATGCAGGTCAAGATCGCAAAGCGACGAGCTGGTGGCATCGCCAACTGCGCTTTGTCTCCAAATTCGCTCACATATTGCAAATTTGCATCAAGTACCTCTTTCAAAACCGACATAGCTTCACTACCCCTTTACGTGTACTCAAATAACTATTTAGAGGCATTCTAAATTGAATTATGACTTAACCGATCATGTTTTGCGACATTTGCCGTTAGGGTTGCTAGAGCCGATTTAACCCCCTTTGCATGTATCGTAGGGTAGGAAGAGCTTTAGACAAGGTGTAGCGTGCAAGAGGAACTTAGGAAAAAAACGCAATAAAAAATAGCGACAAAACCACAGCGCAAGGTTCCCTTGCGAAAAAGTCCCATGCGCAAGAATCCGCCCCCTCAAAGCGCATAAGCGTCGCGGAACGACGACAAGTAATCATTCGCGCCGCTTTAGCAGAATTTGCTAAAAATGGCTTTTCAGGAAGTTCGACCTTACAAATAGCCGCGAACTCTGGGATCTCTCAAGCCTATCTCTTTCGACTCTTTCCAACCAAGCTGAGCCTCTTCCAGGGATGCATCCACTATTCGTTTGATCTAGTCAAAAATGAATTCGCCAAGGCGATTATAAATCAAGGCGGACAAGAGGCCCTAGAGGCAATCGGTGCTACCTACCTTAAGTACCTATTAGATAAAGACCTTCTCGGATCTCAGCTCCAAGCTTATGCCCTTGGGAGCGAGCCCGAGATTGGACCTTTAGTTCGAAGTCGCTATTGCGACCTCTGGGACTTTATCAAAGCGAGCACTGGAGCAAGCAACGTTCAAATGGTCGACATCTTCTCCAAAGGTATGCTCCTAACAGTCTTAGCTGGAATGCAAATGTTCGAAGAAGAACCCGAGTGGATTACTGCCAACGAGATAATCTCATTACCTTAGCCAAGACGCCTTAGTGGCCAAGTGTTCATAACACAGTTGGCCAAGGAAAAAATTAAATCTAAAACTAACCGGCGCCAGGAACACATCTAGCGTAGTTCGGTATATGATAAGTTAGTAACTACTCACTTACTAACTAAATAACTAGGTGGATACCGCGATGAAACGTTCAAAGCTGGCACTGATTATCATCGCTACGGGCCTTGCGCAATTCATGGCTGGCCTGGATAACCTCGTTGTCACCACCGCATTGCCTGTGATTAAGGTCCATCTTCATGCAAATCTCTCCTCACTCGAATGGATGGTAAATGCATACACTCTCTCCTTTTCAAGCCTCCTACTAACTGGCGCCGGTCTTGGTAAACGATTTGGAACCAAGAAAATCTTCCTTTTAGGGATCGCTATCTTTACTATCACTTCGGGTTATGCGGGGCTATCCACCACCTCAACTCAACTAATAACCGCTCGAGCCATTCAGGGTATCGGCGGCGCACTCATGGTTCCACTTAGCCTCACAATCCTCGCCAGCGGTGTCCCCCATGAGCGTCGTAACTTCGCTCTTTCAATTTGGGGTGCAATTGGAGGTTTAGCCATTGCACTAGGGCCACTCCTTGGTGGTGCGGTAGTTGAAGGTGCATCTTGGCAATGGATCTTTTGGCTCAACGTTCCAGTCGGAATGATACTTCTCGCGATAGCTGCAATAAGCCTGAAATCAACCTCCGAAAAAGATGCGAAACTCGATCCGCTCGGGCTGATAACCGCGACAATTGGCCTATTTGGCGTTACTAACGCTCTTGTGAATGGTTCTAGTCATGGCTGGATCTCGAGCCTAGTTCTTGGGTCTTTCGCCTTTGGCGCTATCGGGCTAGCCGCCTTCATTACGGTGGAGCTTAAATCTAAGTCACCGATGGTCCCGCTTTCGATCTTTCGAGATCGTGGCTTTAGCGCTATCAATGTCGCCTCAACTTTGATGAGCTTTGGAATGTTCGGATCGGTCTTTTTTCTCGCTCAGTACTTTCAAATCGTCCGAGGTCTCTCACCACTTGCATCGGGGGTCAGAATTCTCCCCTGGACTGCCATGCCGCTTTTAGTCGTACCATTCATGGGTCGTATCGTTGATCGATTTGGCGCTGGACGCATCGTAGCGATTGGACTAGCTCTTCAATCTGGAGGTCTCGCATGGATAGCGTCTCAGGTATCAATAACAACTTCATATGGTTCGATCGTCATGGCCTTTGTAATCTCTGGGATCGGGATGGCAATGTTCTTTGTACCCACCGCCTCAGCTACCCTAGCTGGAGTACCAAGGGAACTTGAAGGTGTTGCATCGGGTGTCAATAACACCGTTCGCGAAGTTGGAGGAGTCATTGGAATCGCATCACTTGGCGCAATATTCTCCACCTCTGGCGGATATGGCTCTGCTATAGGCTTTGTCAATGGACTCCAATCCGCGATAATCGTCGGGGCCATAGTTGTACTTGTTGGATCTATTGCTTCACTTTTCATTCCAACTTCAGTAGGCCGAAAAAAGAAAGCAACCAACGACAATGTCGAACTTTCCAGCATGCTCGCTTTGCAAATCAAATAGTTCGAAACTTAAACTTAAATACGACGCTTCGAGCTACAAAGACGGATCGGCCTTCTTTTCCAACTAACTCGCCCTAATTTCAAATGAAATTGCCTGCATCCATTGCATATAAATTGTGCAATGGACGCGGTTGCGGTTGCACCATGAGTTAGCTTTGCAGGTTTCCAGTTTTGCTCAATTGATGGCCATTGAGAACTGCAAGTTAACGGCCAAAAAGCCTCTAAACTTACCAAAATGGCCATCGCCCAAGGACCAACTCGGAGAGGCTAATCAAGCAATTGGAAGGAATCCCCTGCGAACCGTTTCTATCGTATTGCGCCCTAGCTTGCAAACTTGGCCCAGGTAATACGGCCTCGCGCAGCTAGGTCGACCAGAGATAGCATCTCTCCATTGGCACCTGAATTGCGCCTCCAACTATCAAGATGGGAGGGATCACAAAACATTGAAGCGGTAGGACAGAACGATTCATTTACCGGTCCAGTGCTACCCAGTGGCCACCATCCCACAACATCAGATTCTAGAGGCTCACCACCTGTGATTACGATTGAAATTACAGCAGAGCAAGTCGCACACGTAGTCTCACCCGTAGCGTCGACACCCAGAGCTGCTGGAATTCCTACGATATCAAACGCACACCAAGTGTAAAGATCCACACCATCAATGAGTAGATTGTGACGACTTTCAACCAAGGTAAGTCCCTCTGCGCCCACGACCTTGGGATCACCCTCAAGAGGCCCGTCAATCGTAGCAACGCCACCCAGGATCGCTTGTTCAACGACCGATCTTACAACTTCTATCGCCAACCCCGTCTTGGTTGCGATCTCTGAGAAGCTGAGCGAAACCCCATCTAAAAGAGAGAAAAAGACGACTCTACGTACTGAAGTCGTAGTCTCATCACCCGACACCATTGTGTCTAGAACCGCTGCTACCGCGGTTGAATCTTCCATCATTTGCCACCCTTAATTCTTGCCTTTGAGTTATCTGTCGAACCATTTCTTCTCATAACAAACCTAGCCTCAACCCAGGTTCACCTTGCAATGGCAATAGGCGCTCGCATAGTTCCTAAGCTAGACCACCAATCATCTTGGTCGTACTTGGTTTAAGCAATGCAGAATATCAAGAACAAAACCCATGTGAGAGATCGATACAAATTCGACTCAACTTCAACAACAGCTCAACCGCCGCTCACCTAGCTGCAAATAAATAGGCAAATCTCAACCCTCCACATTGGCGCCAAGGTAAATAAGGCCCTAGCAGTCAGCGAAGATATAGCTCTTGGGCGAAATCTTACCTCATGGAATAGGGAGATCCCACCTGTCACCCTTGTCATGTCGCGCAAATGACCTACTTAGACTATGAGCAACTTGGTAAAGCCAATAAAGCCTGTCGTCTTTATCCGTGACCGGCTTCCTTGACTTTTCGGATTCATACACTCCGTGGCATTGGCAGCGACAATGGCACGGTCAAGACCAATTGCAATTGCAATTGCAATTACAAGACCAATAGCAATTACAATTACAAGGTCAAGGTCAAGGTCAAGGTCAATTAGAAGCTTTGAGCAAAGGCAATACCGATATTTCCTAACAGCAGAGCCCTCTCAAGCTGAGCTAGCACAGCTAGGCGCTATTAGCTATCTTGATATTAGCTAGAGATCCCAGTGGTCGAAGGTCATTGTAAGTGACCATAAGCAAAATGTTCTGCCCATTGCAAAATTGCTTTCCTAGCAATGCTCCGGGCAGTTAGGCAAGGCAGTTAGGCAAGGCAAATCAATCAATCTCATTTGTAACGAGATGACTGTTTCTCTCTCCTAGGTAGTCAATCCGTACCCCAGAGTGCTTACAGTCTCTATCTCAATCAAACGGTTGTATTTAGCCACTCGTTCACCACGAGCAGGTGCCCCACTCTTTAGATGACCGCAACCAGTCGCGACGGCCAAATCAGCGATGAAAGTATCCTCGGTTTCTCCTGAGCGATGTGAGACAAACTGCGCCCACCCAGCGTCGCGGCAGATACGCATAGCCTCAAGCGTCTCGCTTACGGTACCGATTTGATTTACCTTGATCAGGCTAGCGTTGCAAGCATGGCGGGCAATAGCCTCTTTGATGATCGCAGGGTTCGTACACAAGAGGTCGTCACCGACGAGCTCGACGCGATCGCCTAGTCGAGCTGTAAGTTGTTCCCATCCGCTCCAATCGGATTCGGCAAGTCCATCCTCTAGAAGCCATACCGGATAGGTCGAAATAATCTCCTCGTACCGATCGATCATCTCGGTACTCGAGAGCGACTCGCCGGCAATTTTATAGAATCCATCACGGTAAAATTCACTGGATGCCGGATCGAGAGCGATAGCTACTCCATCGCGACCGGGTCGGTACCCTGCTTCGTTGATAGCCTGGACTAAAAGCGCAAGAACGTCTTCTGGGCGGTCGATCTGCGGGGCAAAGCCGCCTTCGTCGCCTAGGCCTGTTGCGAACCCCTTGCTAGCAAGCAATTGCTTAAGTTTGGTATATATCTCTGATCCTGCTCTAACCGCCTCGGCGATTGATGGTGCGCCAATCGGCGCTATCATGAATTCCTGAAAGTCGAGGTTGTTGGGTGCATGCACGCCTCCATTTACGACATTGAAGTGCGGCACTGGAAGTCTTGCGTTGACTCCGGCCGGTTGTAGATATTCCCAAAGTGCCAGCCCTTCGGAGTTAGCGAATGCCCGGGCGGCAGCGATGGAGACTCCGACAATCGCGTTGGCTCCCAATCGTGACTTATTCGTTGTTGCATCCAGGTCAATCAGCGCTTGGTCAACTTCGGCGAGGTTGGCGAACGCTCTAGCTGCCAATGCAGCGTTGATCTCGCCGTTCACATGTGCTACGGCATCAAGTACACCGCCTCCATTGAATCGACTTAAATCTCTATCGCGGGCTTCGACAGCCTCGCGCGAACCAGTCGAAGCCCCCGAAGGAACTCCTGCACGTGCTGAGGTTCCATCGCTCAAGGTGACAGTTGTCGCCAAAGTTGGTCGGCTACGAGAATCAAGTATTTGGACTGCTGAGACTTTGGATACCGTTTTTACCATCTGGATCTCCTTTAGGCTTTTGTGTCAAGCTAACATGTTTTGGCGAGTCTCTCCAATTTGTGGGTGTTAACTATCTCGAGCAAATGGTATAGCTTTGTCGAATTGCCTTTCGGATTCAGCAATCTCTGAACTACATATCGATCTATTTTCCATAATTCGGCGTGATTTATAGACTTTAAACCGATGCATGCAATCAAGCCTTCCCATCGAGATGCAGGAGATGTAAATGACTCTTTGAACAGGTTGGTTTTTCCATAAAAACGATTCTGGCGTATCTCTTTGGCAATCGATACTAAAAACAGGTGAGACGATCCGCGCTTCAAGGATAAAAAATACAAGGTACCATCGCGAGGCGTGTTAGGTCGTATCCACTGGGTCGAACGGATGGGAGCAGACCTCTTGCTCTCACATAAAGCTGCTCTCACATAAAAGCTACTCTCACATAAAAGCTACTCTCACATAAAATTTATTGGGGGGGCCAGACAAGCTGTTTATGACCCTTGCGATTGCAAGTTTGCCAATTGTCCAAATGGCTCGAATGAACTTCATCTTACTGATCACCTGAATGAATTTTATCTGTCGTGTCATTTGACGACTTGAACAACTTGTCACCATAGTTCATAAAGATTTATATAAGAATGTTGCTGCTACCAGGTAGTAAGCTAGCGGCAAGTATCCGGCTTTATCGAAGGTGAAATTGAATCGCATTGGCAAATATATTCGTTTCGGCCAAGGCGACCCTATGCCCGTCGGTTGATTTGGGACCTACCCCTATCTTGGCATCATTGCAGATTCGAGGGGGATCGGCTATCATTATAGATGTCGGATGATGCTCCGGCGGACCGTAGTCCGAACTGCTTTCATGGCTAATGGCTTCTACCTGTCAATTGACGGCTTTAAGGAGAAGACAATGAAAGCTGAGATTAGAACCAAGAGTTACTCGCGTTCGCGACGGGAAATTTTAGAAACTACATCTCTTCTAATCGATGGCCTCGATTCGTGTTTTGGAGCTACCGTAGCGCCTTCTAAGGTGGATCCAAAAATCTGTAGGTGCGGGAAATGACGACCTTCGGCCGACTGGATGCTCCAGTTGATAACATAGATCCCTCATCTGCCATGGCAAGACAAACCTGCAGCATCCTTTATTCGAAGCCCAAAGAGGCTATGGCTGACGGTGGTGAATCTGAGCCGAACTGTTTTCATGACCTCTTACTTGATCAGGTCTTTTCGTCAATAAATAAGGACCGAAACGACTATCAACTTCTACCCTTTTTTTATGATCACCTTCATGACGCAGATGAAATTCGTTTTCGGTACGAGGTGTGGCGCGACCTTGAGAACCAGGCTCTTACCAGCAGTATCAGAACGTTCGAAAGTCAGATGCTCGAGGTCCGCCAAAGGCTAGCTTGGTCCGCCAAGTCGTCCTTCGTGCAGCATCGTCGCGCCCTTCACTTAGATGCTGCCCATCGCTACTGCAACGCTGTAGCGAGTCTTGTTAGGGTGCTAAAGGAGACCGAGATCAACTCTGCCGCTTTGATGGGTTTTCGAGAATCTCTAAACGCTTATGCTTCATCGAGTCCTTTTGAGCAGCTCGCTAGCGCTACGAGTTTGCTGAAAGATCAACTCTCCCAAGTTCGCTATTGCATCAATCTCAAAGGACTTCATGTTCGAGTTGTCAAGTACGAGGGTGAAGAAGATTACGGCGCTGAGATCATAAAGACCTTCGAGAGATTTCAGCAAAGTACCGTCAAAGACTACCGCCGATCTATTTCAGACTGGCCCAATATGAATCACGTGGAGGCGATGATCGTCGACCGCGTGGCGCTTCTCTTTAGTGATCTTTTCTCATCCATTGAGTCATTCTGCGAACAAGAGAGCGATTTTCTAAATCGAACGGTCACTCTTTTTGAACGTGAGATTCAGTTCTATCTCTCCTATCTCGACTTTATTGCACCACTAAAAGCACAAGGCCTTTCATTTTGCATCCCGGAGATCCTAGAAACTTCGAAAGAGATTTCAGCGGTTGAGACCTTCGACCTCGCCCTGGCTCATAAATTGGAACTTCAGAGAATGGTGGTTGTGCGCAATGATTTACATCTCGAGGGTATTGAGAGAATTATTGTAGTCTCAGGTCCAAATCAAGGAGGAAAGACCACTTTTGCTAGGACTTTTGGGCAGATCCACTACTTAGCCAGCATCGGATGTCTGGTTCCCGGCCAACAAGCCCAACTATACCTCTATGATCAGCTATATACTCACTTTGGTAAAGAGGAGGACCCTACCTACCAAAGTGGAAAATTAGAGGAAGACCTAATTCGGATTCGTGCCGTTTTGAATCAAGCTACCTCAAACAGCATCATTATTATGAACGAGATCTTCGCTTCAACCACTGCTTTGGATGCTCTTGGTTTAGGTCTGAAAGTAATTGATAAGATCCAAAACCTCGATGCGCTGTGCGTAGTGGTTACCTTTATCGACGAATTGAGTCGAATAGGCCCTTGGGTCGTAAGTATGACAAGCACTGTCAATCCCACGAATCCTGCCGATCGCACTTTCAAAATAGTTCGACAGCCAGCAGATGGCCTTGCATACGCCTTAGCAATTGCACAGAAGTACCAACTAACCTACGATGACATTAGGGGGCGACTCAAGTCATGAAGGCACATTTGATGTTCCGCGATAAGGATTTCAATCTTCTCCAACCGCTACCCCCTAATGAGCACTACCTCGTACACGACCTCGACCTTGACACCCTTTTGGGAGCTATGGCTGGAGGTGATGAGTTCTTACTCAAAGTTTCACGAGTCGCGCTTTTGAATGGATTGACTAATCCCACAGAGATTGCCTATCGCCAGTCGGTCTTAGATGACTGCTCGTCTCATTCTGAGATTGTACGTCAAATCTATGAAATTGCAGTTAAAGCTCTTTTTGACAAGCACAAGATGTTCTGGTTTACGCGCCAGGACAGTCCAACTGGAATGATGGCGCAGTCCCCTCAAGTAATTGGCATGTTTATGGGTTACCTAAAACAGCTACGCAAAATTGTCGACGAGCACGGAGAAACCTTTAGCTCTGAAGGCTGGACTACCCTCTTTAGAGTACTAAAAGAAGAGCTCAGTGACGACTATTTTTCTGTAGTTGACGATAACCTCAACCAACTAAAATTTCGAGATGGTACCCTAATCAGTGCGAAACTAACCTTTGGGAACACAGGCATGGATTACGTATTGCGTGATTCGCGCAATACCAAACAATCCCTGAAGGAGCGCCTCGGAGTTGGAGGTAGAAAATCCTACTCTTTTGACATCAACTCGCACGATGAAGCTGGTATGAATGCACTGAATGTTATCATGAGCAAGGGTATGAACTCAGCCGCAAACTCCTTGACGCAAGCGGCTGACCACCTTACCAATTTCTTTGCCATGCTCCGTACTGAGCTAGCCTTCTTCGTGGCCGCCCTCAACTTGAAGGAGATATTATCGGCTAAGAATGAACCAACATGTAATGCCGTCGCCAAACCTTGGAGTCCGCCACTCCTAAATTTCATAGGGCTCTACGATGTCTGTCTTTCATTGCGCAGCCAAACGTCTGTCATCGGTAATGATGCTAACGCCGACGACAACTCCCTAGTTGTTATCACTGGAGCGAATTCCGGTGGTAAATCGACTTTCTTGCGTAGCGTTGGAGTTGCTTTGGTAATGATGCGCTCTGGAATGTTTGTTCCAGCCAAGTCATTTACTGCAAGCGTTTGCGAAGGCCTCTTTACACATTTCGTTAGAGAAGAAGACTCGTCCATGACAAGTGGAAAACTAGACGAGGAATTGGCCCGAATGAGCGAAGTGGTCGACGCAATCACGCCAAAGTGCATAGTTCTCCTCAATGAGTCGTTTTCAGCTACGAATGAGCGAGAGGGATCCGAAATTGCCTATCAAGTAATTAGGGCGTTGATCGATTCCGACGTGCGAACGATCGTCGTTACCCACCTAAGTGAATTGGCTTTGAGGTTTTACCAAAGCGATGCGAGTTCAGCCTTATTTCTTCAAGCAGGACGGCAAGGTACGGCGGGGCGAAACTTTAAGCTAACACCGGGCGAACCACTTTCTACAAGCTACGGCGAGGACGTATACAACCGCATTGGTGGTTGGTAACATCCTGTTTTATTGCATTGGGCCAGCTCAGAAAGATAAGGAAGGAAGGAAGGAAGGAAGGAAGGAGCCTATAGATCCCATAGTAGTGCTAGACCAGGTTGGGCTGTTAGTTTGGCCTGCGCGTTTGCTTGCAGCTGCGCGTTTGGTTGAAACACCATCTAAATTAGTCTGACCAAGCTAAACTTGAAATGGAGAACAAAATCTATCGGCTTAGATCTCTTTTTCAGATCGATCGCTAGTTTTCAGATCGATCGCTAGGGAGATATTGGCGGTCAGCGCTAGATATCATATATGGCCTCCACCACTGCATAATTAGGTCTTGACCAAAGCCCAGCACCGTACAATTCAGTACAGTCCCAGACATAAATCACGATTATCACCGCAGTGCGATCACGCATATAGGAGCTACCTAATCTGAGCTATCGCGGTTGAGCTATCTAATTTGAGTTATCATCCCGTCATTGAGCTAGCAATGCCCTATATCACCACTAGCTCAACAACGAGAAATCATACGACCGAAACTTCTAGGTGCTTAATTCCATTGATAAAAGATGACGTCAATCTAGAGGGAGGAGATACAGGATGAAGATTAGGAATTCTTCCAAAGATCTCCCTGAAGATCAAGGTTATCTCTCGACGAGCTAGATGAGCTCCCAAACAATAGTGGGGGCCATATCCACCGAATCCAACATGCTTGTTATTCATCCGGTCAACCCTAAAGTCATAGGGATCCTCAAACTCTTCATGGTCCTTGTTGGCAGAACCATACATCAAAATAACTTTGTCATCCTTTGCCAAGGTGACGCCAGAGAGCTCATAGGGCTGCGTGAGGGTGCGACGCATGAAGATAACTGGAGAAGCAAATCGCACGATCTCTTCGATTGCACTTGGGGTAAAGCGATCAAAATCGCTCATCCAAAGCTCTTTTTGACGTGGATATTGAGAGAGCAGCTCCACTCCCCAGGTAATTGCATTTCGCGTCGTCTCATTCCCGGCCACTACTAAAAGAATAAAAAATGATGCGAGTTCATCTGGTGTCAGGGCCTCGCCATCGACCTCTGCATTGACCAGAGCAGAGGTAATATCGTCCATTGGGTCATCGATCCTCTCTTGTGCAAGGTTCTTCATCAATTCGGAGAGTTCAAAGCCTGCAGTGAGCAGCGTCATGCCAATATCTTCGCCCTCAGGTACGAATTCAGGATCGCCGACCCCCAAAATCACGTTCGATTTCTCCAAAACCTCCTGACGCTTCGAGAGTGGAATCCCCATCATCTCGCAGATAATCGTCAAGGGAAGTTGAGAGGCGACCTCAGCAACCAGGTCAAAGGTGCCAAGTTCTATCGCTTTATCTGCTAGTTGAGAGGCGACAGTTGCTATTTGAGCCTCGATAGCATCAAGTCTCCTAGGCGTAAAGGCTCTCAAAACAATTCGTCTCAGCCTGGCATGACGTGGATCATCAACATTGATCATTCCACCGAAATACTCGAGAAACGGGGTTGGAAGATCAGGGATACTCGTAGCACCCTTAGCTGAAGAAAATATATCTGGCCTTCTAGATGCCTCAACCACATCACGATAGGTTGAGACTGCATAATAACCAGGCCCTGCTGGCAAAAACCCGTAATCCATCTCCTCCATAAAGGCGACGGGACGTTCTCTACGTAGAGTTTCAAAGGCAGCCTCACGCACCTCGAGAGGTTCTCTCCAAAAGTCAAGATCTGATAGATTTATCTCATCGATCGAAAAGACAACCTTGGGTTTCACTTCTAGTTTCTCCTACACCATTGACAAAGTACAACAAGTACCGACAGATGAAATTAGAGATAGACCAAAAGCAATTGCTAACCCCATTATTGTCTAAGAAACCTTGGGAGATATCCTGCATATCTTAGATCCGAGACGGCTCAGTATTGCTTTCGATTATATCGCCATTAGGTGATGCTATCACAATTGTTTGACTCTAAACGAGAATTTACAACTATCCAAGATACACCTTCAACCCCAGCGATTGACAACTACTGAGATGCCAATTTAAAAGCCATGGTCCACTTGAAACACTTCGTAGCAGCTACAAAAACAAATGGCAATCAATTTCCAAGTCGGAAATCGAGAATCGGTTGAAATGATTCAAGGCAAATATTGAGAATCTCTCTGATGCTGTTTCATTTGATAGCGCGAGTGCTACTTCTTAGATAAGAAAGACCCTTACACTCAATCTCTCTTCCTGCAAAGAGCAACAACTCCTCGCTACCCATGGGAGCAATTACCTGAAGTGAAACCGGAACTGGCATATCTATCTGACCGCCCTGAATACTTACTTTGGATCCGGTCACCTCAGAGGAAAAGTCAACCGACAAAGGAATTGCCAATGCTGGATTCCCCGAGAAATTAAAGGGAATTGTATTTGTGTTGAGAACCTTCGAATAAGCATTGGAAAGCTTTGGAATATCAAACGGTATAGTTGCATTTATCAAAAGATCATATCTTTCGAACTCCGTATCAAGAAGATGGGCAAAGCTATGCCTATAGCGAAGAGCCCGAACGTACTCAGAGTCGGCGATCTCATCCGCTCCGAGAAGTCGTGACCGAACCACTGGGTCAACCCGATGAAGTTCGTTGAACAGTTTTGAGTTCGAACGGGCGGCTTCGGAGACCAAGATGACAGAAGCCGCTTCATGTGCCAACCGAAGATCGAGTTCTTTCACCTCGCCCAACTCCCATCCGACTTCTCGAACGAGGCTTCGAAAGAGACTATTGAAGGACTCATCTTGAGAATTTGAAATCAACCCTACCCTTAGGGGCCGATCAGAAACGGCAAGGTCTGTGATTTTGGACAATAGGCCAAACCCATAGGCAAGGCCGTCCATATCGTTGGCGATCGGCCCAATGGAATCCAAGGAAGGCGCCAGAGGCCACACACCCTCATTGGACACTCTCGACCAGGTGGTCTTGAGCCCATATGCGCCACAGGCAGCACTTGGGATGCGAATACTACCGCCGCTATCGCTACCAAGAGCAATATTAGCAAAGCCGCCAGTTACCGCGACAACAGATCCACTAGATGATCCTCCTGGAATCAACGATGGATCGATAGGATTGGGCGGTGTTCCCCACCAATGATTGATTCCCGTCGTACCAAAGGCGAGTTCGGTTAAATTTGTCTTGCCAACGATGGTCAGACGCTCATCTCGAACACGGACCAAGCAATTTGCGTCCTTGGTCGCTTTGCGCGCCCTAGAGGCTACAAGGCGCGATCCTGCGGTAGTCACAACCCCTTGGAGATCAATAAGGTCCTTTATGGCGATAGTTATTCCGCCGAAGTCCTGCCCTCGATAGTCCCCAATCCTCCAGTTATAATTATCTGTCGCTGTGCCCACTCTACAAACTCCCAACGCCCACCTAGCCAATCCTTACACAGAATCGATCCCTACAAGCCTCATTAGGAAAACTCGGCCCGCCAAAATAGCCTGCTCTTCCATGTCACTTTGCCATAGACCTGCCAAACATTTGGCTTTTTTGCTTGTGGGTCGGTGATTCACAAGCAAAAATCCAAATGTTGCAACAACCCTCATTGCCACCAGAAATCACCCTGTTTCTAGTAATCACACTGTTTCTAGTAATCACACTGTTTCTAGTAATCGCACTGGCAGCGCTACACATTATGCAACGCTTAATCCGATCTCTAATTTCAAATTTGATAAAATCGAACAGGGTGCGAACGCAGATCAAGCAAAGCCCGACGAAAAACTATCTGCGACTCCAAGGCCAACAAAATTTAAATTTGACCAAGAAGATTTTATGAATGCCAAATTATAAAAAATCGATCAGCCTGATTGGAAGGTTGCAACTCCGGGAACGTTACCAGTAATAGCCATCTTGTTGATTTCGCCAGATAATCCATTCACATATCCATTGATAAAAGAGGCTGAAACCGATGCAGTTATAGATAGAAATTGCCCTGGAGTTGTATATGGCGCCAAATGATCTGCTCCAATTAGGTGAAGATAGTACTTTGGCGAGGGCGCTCCTGCAAAGATCTGATCGGACGCACTGGGCAAGTTTATGGTATCTGCGGTACCTTGCACTACCAAAAGTGGAATCGACAAGCCCGAAGGGAAGTAGGTTCCTGGGAATGTCGGCAGCTCTGCACCGGAATAGATTATCGCGGCCTTTATTCGTGAATCACGGCAACATGTGTTGTATGCAGTTGCCAAAGCAACGTTACCACCATCGGATTGACCTGCCACCACGATCTTATTGGGATTTATCAGTTGATACAGTGGCGAAGTTTGAGTCTGATTCGACTGTAGCGCCCAATTAATGACCGCTGTCATATCCCCAGGTTCATTTAAAATGTCTGCTTCATCTGGACCGCCAGGAGAACTGGGGTCATTCAGTGGAAAGTTCACTCCCACTACCACGAAACCCGAGGTCACTAGAGCCTCGATCAAGGGAGCATAGGCACCATAGTACTGATCGTACCCCGGCGCGAAGACGACAAGGGGCAGTGGGTCGCTCCCGCGATATGGAACGATATTAGAGCCCGATGATAGCGCCGGGTAATAGACTCCGAGTTGAAGCGTTCGAAGACCACAAGTTGTAAGAGCAGCGCCAGTAGGTGATGTACCGTTCGGCACACACAACTTCGTGCCAGTTTCAGCGACAGCTACTTGATAACTTGCATAGGTGTATGCCGTTCTACCCCTAGCTGATCCCGGCGGTATAAATACCGAAGCGGGCCCGATAGTGGGCAGTACTGTTACCTTTGTATATGTAGATGTGTTAGATGCAAACTTAGTGATGCCATAGATTCCGCCGCCGACCAAAATCAAAAAGATCATAAGCGACCTAATCAGTCTGGCGCGTCTTCCAAGACGATAGGAGCTTTTATTTCCTTGACTATTTGAAGACAATTGCTATCTTACTTCCCGTGTGCAACTGCCTCAAATAAAGCCTCTTCGTGCTCCAATTCGGCGACTTGATCGATTCTACTTTGATGACGTCCACCTTCAAATGGGGTAGTCAGGAAGACGTCCAAAATAGCAACCGCATAGGCGGGGGCCACTACCCGAGCGCCCATAGAGATGACATTGGCGTTGTTATGGGCTCTTGCCAACCGAGCTGTAAATTCATCCGGGCACAGAGCTGCACGAACACCATGAATCTTATTTGCGGCTATCTGCTCGCCTTGGCCACTTCCACCAAGGACTATGCCAAAGTCGACCTCGCCGCCACGAACTCGCCTAGCCACGCTGGCACAAATCTCTGGATAATCGATCGGATCAATCGAATGAGTACCCAAATCCTCAACCTTGTAATCCAGGCCCACGAGGTGATCTATCAAATCCTTCTTGAGCAAAAAGCCCGCATGGTCGCTTCCAATAGCTATCTTCACGACGTCACCCTCTACATCAACTTGTTTCGGCTCAAACCTATTTGAATAGCCTAATTTGGTAAAAATCTAACGAGATCACGACTTGACAGGCGAAATTATTTACCACAGAAAATCACCAATTCAGGCTCGAGCAGAAACGGCACACCCTTTACCCCGAATCAAATCATCACTATAAAAACTCTCCGCTATAAAATCAAAATCGGCTCTTTGTTTTCCTTAGTCAATCCTTAGCCATTTAGCTCAACTGATCCCTAAAATCGCCTTTGTGGATGCCTAGGAGAATCAAAAACTACAAAGCTCTCGAATCGCTTGGATTAAAGGCCATTTATCCTAATAGCCTTAGTCAAAGTTTTCCAAAGATAGCATTGCTTCCATGGGCGGCTCAACCAATAGAAAGAACGCCCGAGCAATGTCTATAGGCCGATTTGACTAAAGATAAGTACCTGGTCGATGAGCATCCTCAGTACCAGCAGGCAGTCCACGCCTTCGCATTTCTTCTAATTGGGATCTCGCTTGAGCTTGTTGAGCGAACAACATCGCTTGAATTCCATGGAAAAGTCCCTCAAGCCACCCTACGAGTTGAGCTTGGGCTAACCGCAACTCAGAGTCAGATGGTGCATCTACTTCAACGAATGGAAGTGAAAGTCGGTCCAATTCTGAGGCCAAATCAGGGGAAAGGCCACTTTTGAGTTCCACGATTGAAGTCGTATAGATATCTTTTAGACGTGCTCGAGCAGAATCGTCGAGACTAGATTGACGAACCTCTTCCAAAAGGGTCTTTATCATAGTTCCGATTCTTAGAACTTTAGATGGCGACGAAACGGTTTCAGTCTCACCCTCTAGGTCATTCTCGCCCTCTTGCGTAGCGGTCAACGGATCGCTGGACTCTGGCAAGAATAGAATCTGGTTTGGATGCTCAATTTGTTCTTCAGTCATTACCACACAATTTAGGCGAAATTTGAAAAAAACACCACGCTGATATCTCGACTCGCAAAAAGCAATCTCAACAAGAGGCTAACTTTGCAAGCGATCACCGATCTCTAAGCTCAAGTCAAGTAGCTAAAAGCCCAATGAGAGGAACATCCATCTCCTCCTTGGTGAGCGAACCATGACGACAGATAAGTTCCATTGGACCCGCATCTGTTGGATCATAAAATGCCACTGGCTCCCTTGAAACAAGGGCCAAGTCGCCAAGTCGCCCCAATACGGAGGCCCGCGATGAATCAAAGTGACCAAAGAGGCCTGACTCTATTACCTCTTGCTTGGTGAGCACCCAAGCCAAATCCCCATAGAGTTCACTTGCCTTCTCCTGGCACCTCTGTAGCGAGCCTGGCTGCAAATGCAGCCATCGAAAACGCCCTTCGCCACTCATTTGAGTCACATATTTATCAATTCCAGAGTCCAAGACAATGGGCGGCCCTACGACCTCCACTTGACCATGGTCAGCGGTTAGAACTAACGACGCTCCACTTGGCAAGAGGTCGATCAAAAGGCCTAAAAAATAGTCGACGACCCGGAGTTCAGCCTCGTAGTATCCACCAAAGCCATATTCGTGAGCTACGGAATCAAGGCCCTCGTAGTAACAATAGACAAATGGAGCACCTTCTGCGAGCAAGCCACCAACCTCCGCAATCATAGTTGATGGAAACCTAAACCCAATGGATTTGGAGTCGCCTAAATATGCTCGGGTAAATCCAGTGTTGGCGTAGGCCGACTTGGAGACGATCGACGCATCCAGACCAAAAAATGGCTCATTGGTTACCACAGTCCGTGGATCCGGTGAAAACCCTTCTGGAGCATTTCTACCAGTCCAGGTAAGAGAATTCAAGATTATACCAGGTTCCAGTCGCATGCGATATCCAACGATCCCATGTTGGATTGGTGAAAGGCCAGAAGCAATCGATGTGAGTGCCGTAGCGGTAGTAGTTGGTGCCACAGAAGAGATTGTCGTTCCCAGGAGTCTCGAGAAATTCGGCAGATCCTTGGCATATCGTTCTAATTGATGGCTCCCCAAACCATCCACCACAAACAGAACAGTCTGATTTGCCGATTGAATCGCCTTTGGGAACCAGTCGCTCGCATCTAGGTCCATCTCGGAGGCACTAGAGTCCAATTTTGAATATATACGATCCGGACTTGGCCACCTATCACCGTCACGGTTTTTAGCCAACGAGATGGCTATAGCGCCTACGACGTTAGATATACACGCGCCCGAGTACGTTGGAATTGGAGTCGACATCGTCTCCTGAACCATTTTCACCTGACCACGAAACTTCCCATAACCTGAACCTCCATATTATCACAACTTCGAAATCAAATAGATTCCCCCGGCCTCTTGGGTCTAGCGATGGTACCAGCTATCGCAAATCGGCACTGGTGAAAACGGTGGCTCCAGTGCTCCACTTTGTGACCGAGATAAACTTTGTGACCGAGATAATTAGAAAAAGCGTCAAACACCTAAAGAACGACTTCGACACCATCGAAGGCACCCTTTACGTGCAATCACAACTTTGGCCAGACGTAGGTACTTTGGATGGCCGACGCTACGATTGAATGCGTGAGAGTATCGACCCGAGGCGACTATGCATCAAGAGCATTACTGTCACTCGCATTACATTCAGATGAACCGGGGCCTACCTCGGTCCAAGAGGTTGCCAAACGAACTGGCCTACCTCAACCGTACTTAGAACAGATTTTGCTTGCACTCAAAGGTGCTGGCCTTGTGCGATCCAAACGAGGCGTCGGTGGCGGCTACATTTTGGCGCGCTCTCCAGAAACCATTACTCTAGGTCAAATAGTGAGTGCAGTGGACGGACCTATCGTAGCGGGAGACTTTGGTCTGCCTCATGAAAATGGCGCGTGCGAGCATGAGGGCCAATGCGTTCTCTTGAGCGTATGGGACGAAGTTGGCCAACATATGCGAGAGCACCTCAATTCTTTTACACTTGCAAATATGGTCAAGAGGGCTCGAGGCGAGAGCGTTGAATCTATCAAAACTCCAGATCACCATTTATCATTGAATCCCTGAATAAAAGCTGTAGAATCGCCTATAGAGCGTACTTACCAATTCGCGATCCAAATTAGGTAGGTCAACTTCATCCAAGATTCTCAGATAGGAGCCCAGTGTTAGATACAGGTTCAGATCCCCGGCCATTTTCTTACCCGTTCAAATGGGAGACTGACACAGTCCTATCTGATGGAGGAACGGTAGCCATTAGGCCCATCAAATCAGGAGATGCGCCACGAATCGAGGCAATGCACTCACGGCTTTCGCCCGAGACGATCTACTTTCGGTTTTTCACGCCACTTCCCCGGCTCAGCGAAGCAATGCTTTCAAGATTTGTCAACGTTGACTATATAGATCGAATGGCCCTTGTCGCCCTATTGGGGGACGATATAATTGCGGTCGCTAGATACGATAGGCTACCTGGCCACTCCACTGCTGAAGTCGCATTTTTAGTAGACGATGCACATCAAGGTCGTGGTTTAGCAACAATCATGTTGGAGTTCTTGGTTGAAGCTGCCAAGGAAGCAGGTATCCACACCTTCATCGCAGACACGCTACCTGAAAATTCACGGATGCTTAGAGTCTTTAGGGATGCAGGTTTCAAAGATACACGATCGTTCCAAGATGGTGTAATTAGAGTTCGATTTGAGATAAACCCAACCCTACAGTCGGTCAAGCGAATGCAAGCTCGCGAGCAGAGGGCCGTTGCTCGCTCGATAGCACGAATCTTAGCTCCTCGTTCGATTGCGGTCGTAGGCGCTTCGCGCGATCCCTATTCAGTGGGCAATGTAATTTTTCGAAACATTCTAGAAAGCAGCTTCGCGGGTCCGGTCTATCCTGTCAACACCTCGACCACCTACGTCTCCTCAGTCAAGGCATACTCTTGCATCTCAGAGATCCCCGACGAAATCGATCTCGCGATAGTGGTAATTCCTGCAAGTGAAATTCGCAGTTTCATTTCAGAGGCCGCCGACAAGCAAGTTGGCGGACTGGTCATCATCTCATCTGGCTTTTCCGACACCGACGAAGAAGGAGCGCTGGCAGAACGAGAGATCATTCGCGCAGCCCGTCGAAACGGGATGCGCGTGGTGGGTCCCGCTTCTATGGGAGTCGCAAATACAGATCCAGCAGTCTCACTAAATGCCACAGTTGCACCATTTGGGATAGAACCAGGTCGTGCGGCACTGATCTCACACTCGGGTGCTCTTGGCCTCGCGATAGTCGAAGAGGCTAGGCGGCGCGGAATTGGCCTATCGAGCTTTGTATCATCGGGGAACAGAGCAGACGTATCCGGCAACGACCTACTTCACTATTGGGAGCTAGATCCCAATACCGATGTCATACTTCTATATCTAGAGACCTTTGGAAATCCACGAACTTTCGCTCGTGTCGCCCGACGAGTAGCGCGCAATAAGCCGATAATCGCGGTAAAGGCGCGGAAATACACCGCAGGTAAAACGCCTTCTGCTAGGAACCTCTCAGAAAAAACACCTTCTGAAGGGCAGGCACTTTCCCCGTCTGGAAAGATCATAAAATCGATCTCTGTCGACATTGCCGTGGATGCTCTAATGAAATATACCGGCGTCATAAGGGTCGATTCGCTGGAGCAACTCTTTGAATTAGGCCATGGGATGGTAGCCCAACCCCTTCCTAGGGGTCGGCGCGTGGCGATCTTGTCCAATCGAGGAGGACCAGCTCCACTAGCCCAAGATGCCTGTGAAAATGGCGGATTGGTTATGGCCAAACTAACATCAACTTCAAAAGAGGCATTGAGCGCACTAATCTCCAACAAACGAATCTCAAACCCTATTGAACTCGGCCCAGAAGTTGATCCAAGTACCTATGGGAAAGTTCTAGAGGTTCTCTTGAACGATGAAAACGTTGATTCGGTTCTCGTTCTCTATGTGCCAACGATCACGGGTCGAATGACCGGGAAGAGCAATCTGAGAGAGGCCAGCTTCTTCTCCAATGGTAGGGGAACAACTGAACTTCCCGCAATTACAGCGGCAAAGGGGGTTGCAGCAGCAATATCCAAGGCAGCACAACAAGAAAATAGCTCCCAGCCAAAACCAGTTCTGGCCAACTTTCTAGCACTTCCAGGAATCGAAGTCGAACTTAGGCGCCACCCAAGAGAAATACCTAGCTTCGACTTCCCGGAGATGGCGGCAACCGTACTATCTCGAATGGCCGACCACTCCGCTTGGAAGTCACAGGACGATGGAGAGGTCCCCGAATTTAATGAGGTCGACGCAGACGGAGCAGCGCTGATAATTCGAAATTCGCTAGACAAGTCGCGAGTCCAAATGGAAGACGGCCAACCAGGTGGTCCAGCAACAGCCTGGATCGTTGGTCAAGAGGGGCTGCAGTTGTTAGAAAAATACGGCATCACAGCCAAGGATCACGTTGAGGTCATAGGGTATCTAAGCTTCGAGGTTGCTACTCAATTTGAAGTTTCAATAGTCCACGATCGACTCTTTGGTCCAATCCTTTCCATGGGAGTTGCAGGCGAGCTTTCAGAATATCTAGATTCAAAGGCATATGCCACATTGCCCTTATATACCTCAGATATAGAACCCTTTATCGACTCGATTCCCGCAATAGGGCTCATCAAAGGTAGCTCAAAAAGAATGGCACACGACTTGACATCAATCTATGACCTGATCGCTCGACTCGGATCACTCATCGATGACCATTATGCAATATCAAACCTGGAAGCTACTTTGGTCTCCACCCCCACTGGTGCCTATATAAAGGATGTAGAGATTCTTGTTAACGACTGGTCACCAATGGCTAGCGCACTGACCAGATCGTTAAATTGACCGGATTGACATGTACACTTCAAAGACCCACCAAGTAGTTCGCCTAATTCATCAAAGGTCCCTAGCGCTCTCTAGATGGATTACTTGGACCGGAGAAGGACCTCTCCTTCTCTCCTCTATCTCTCTTTTTCCCCGGCCCAACTCAAGGATCCGCCATGTCAATTTCGGCATCCCCAGACTGTCTTGAAAAGATGTCCAAGGAGGCTAGATCGTCGATTTGGGACTTCAGATTCAACGGTGGCAAGTTAGCTTCTGAATCAGATTAAGCCTCTGGCTTTGGGCCATAGAGATTTGTATTGACTCGTCTAATGGCTCCTTGGGCGACGAGTCATAACCCAATCGAGATCTTTAAAAGTCATTATGTGGGTGTTTGGGTTCGCCAACGGCGAACCCAAACACCCACCAGAACATCTATCCCACCTGATGAATCTACGACTATCTGAAAAAATTGAAATATAACCGCCATTGGTGGGCATCAGATTGATGGAAACGACACGATATAAGCGCCAACTTGAACCAAATCCCTCTGTCGCGACGATAAGGTGCGACGGATCGCATCGCAATAGCCCCTGGGTCCTAATACAACAAAATACAGATCTGCACTAGGAGCTGGATTACCAAGATTGACTAACCCTGTGGCAAATTGCTAGGAAAATAGTCAGAATGAGCAGTAAGCAAGGCTTTAGGCTTATTCCAATGACCTTCGACCACGGGGAACTCTAACTAGTAGCTAGACAAGATCAACTTAATAAGGCTATGAATATCCATTTGCCACGCTGAAGATTAACGAAATATCACCGTTACTGTTTCTAAAAGGTCCCAGTTGACCTTGCCGCCATCAAGAAGTCTTCGAATACGTAAAGTTATAGAAGTTAGTCACAAAAAAGGCGACACGCTTTCTCACCCTAACCTAGCTGTTCATAGCTTGGTTAGGCCCTTTGGTAACATTGCAAGAGTGCCAGGCTTAGATCTCATCATCCCAGAAGGTATGAGTTCTCCCAAGGAGTACACCACCCCTAACACCTAGAGATCACAGCCAAGTTCCCTATCTGCACAAGAAGCGCTACGATGCTCGGATGTAGCGACACGGTTCGCCCATCTACCTGCCCGATCACTTAGACGAAGACGGCCTTGTAGGCATTTGATATTGAGCTATTCATGGATCAACATCGCTAAAAGACGGTTGGGGCATTGTGAATCTGCACATAGCCATCTGTGCTTAGAGCAAAAAAATGACGCTACGACCAAAAACCGGTTGGCACTTAAGCTCAACAACACTTAGGCCATTATGGTGAACTTCGCATCCACATGTTGGACATTGTTTTAGCGAATTAGAACACTCAATGTGAATATGCAAAGGCTCACCGTCATTATCTTCGAGGCCTATCACATTAATATCGTCTAGGCCAAACAAGATCTTGGCAATTGCTTTATAGCCTTTTTCCACAGGGCTCTCCAATGGAGTCTTGTTCAATCCTATTCTGACAGAACCCCTATGTCGCATCGTAAGCGATTTCATAAAAATGGAACTTCAACCTCTAGCCACAGTTAAATGCGAGTTGTCGTTAATGTGAGTTGGTTTATGCACTTAAAGCGATAGTATCGACGCAATGTTATTTAGAAATTTAGCCCATCTTTCGCTGATTTCCCGAAAAATCGCCCTAATTGGTCCCTTTTGAGGGGATTTTGGGCGATTTTCGACTTGGGCGATTTATAGATGCCCTGGTAGATGGGTATTAGGTCTTTTTGGGTCGCGAATGTAGTGTCCTAATTTTTGAGTAGTGTTGATTATGACTTGCATTAGCTCTGACATGGTGCTATTGTGTTGTTGTGTTTATCCGTGAAACTCCAACAGTTAATAAAAAGACCGGCGTTAGCTACAGTAAGTACCAACTCGTTGAGTCCTACCGCTGTGAAAAAGGTCCCCGTCAACGTATAGTAATGACCTTGACCGAACTGGACCTGGATAAGTCATTGTGGCCAGCTCTGGCCAATGCAATTGCCAATGCTATTACCTGGGACTCTCTGGAGTAACCTCACTCTTTGAATCAGATCCTATTATTGCCAGATACGCAGATCTGGCAATCACTAAGTATGCAATTCGTTCCGAAGTTGCAGCCGCTAAAGAAACAAGAACTACTGAGGCTGACCTTGAGATGGTGGATCTCTCTAGTGCTAAGACTATCAATAGTAGAAGTATCGGTCCAGAACTCATAGGAAACTCGTTCTATGAAGCTCTTAGCTTCGATAAGATCCTAGAGAGTGCAGGTCTATCGGGTGAATCTCTTGGCATTGCCAAGGCAACGATAATAGCTCGTCTTATTCATCCTGGATCTGATCGAAAGACCTATTCTTATATCAACTCCAACTCTTCATTACCTGAGATATGTGGTATCGATCTCTCTAAGTTTCACAAGGATAAGGTCTATGCAATTGCAGATAAGCTCTATGACGCTAAAGGCGTCATAGAGCCAGCACTCTATAAAGCTAGCTCTGATCTCTTTAGGACGAATACCAGGCTCTTTCTCTTTGATCTAACCAACACCTACTTCGAAGGTTCTACTAAGGGGAACTCCCTAGCTAAACATGGACATTCCAAAGAGAAGCGTTTTGATTGCACATTAGTTTCTCTGGCACTACTTGTTGATCACCGGGGACTACCCATCTACTCAGAGATACATGAGGGCAATACCTCTGAGCCTAGAACTCTCATTAGCGTACTTGATGCCTTGGAGTCTCTATCGGATGGATCTCTCTTTGGGGATGTTGTTCCTACCATTGTGATGGATAGGGGAATTGCTACCAAGGCAAACCTAGAACTTCTCATTAAGCGCAATCTCAACTACGTAGTAATTGAGAGAGCTAACAAAAAGAGTCTCTATCGAAGCCATTTCATGGAGATGGAAGGCTTCACCGAGATCTACGATGCCCAAGGATCCCCAGTACTGGTGAAAAAGCTACAAGTGGAACCACAAAAGCCACAAGGGCGAGTGAGAACACAAGTACAAGGACAAGTGCAAACACAAGTACAAGGACAAGTGCAAACGCTAGAAGAAGACACCGGCACTGACGACAATAACAGTTACACCACCTCCGGCAACACTAGCAACAGTATCAGCAACAGCGACAGCAGCAACGACACCAAAATCATCAAGGGCGACAGTAGCACCGACACTGACGACTATATCCGTAATGGTGCCACCAGCAAGAACACCGGCAACAATATCAGCGACAGCACCGACACTGATACTAACGCCACCTCCATCTCCACCTCCATCTCCTCCTCCATCTCCTCCTCTTCCTCCAACAACAACACCACAACCGTGGTGTTGTGTCGTTCTTTGGGGAGATCCAAGAAGGAATCAGCGATCTCTAGTCAAGCTAACGAGAGATTCTTAGTAGATATCACTTCGTTGAATACCTCAATCACAAAGGGTTCTATATCTAAGACCACAGTTGTCTCAGAGCGTATCGGACGCATCAAGGCCAAGTACCCAAGTATTGCTTCCAAATACGAGATATCCCTTGAATATCATCAAGACCATGGCAAGATCATCAAAAAGAGACGCTTTGACAAAGTAATCAATCTCACTATTACAGAAAAACCCACTAAAGCCAAAGATGATAATCTCCAAGGAGCCTACGTCATAGACACCAGCCATAGCGAGCTAGATGCAGGTGAGATCTGGAATATCTATACGACTCTCACTAAAGTAGAAGATGCCTTTAGATCCCTCAAGAGTGATCTTGGACTTCGACCGGTCTATCATCAACTAGCTAGCCGAACTGCTGCTCACCTCTTCATCTCAGTACTTGCCTATCACCTCCTTAGTGCTATTGAGCTGACCTTGAGGCAAAATAACGATAAGAGAAGATGGTCAACCATCAAAGAGCAACTCAACAGTCACCGCCGAGCCACCATAGTTCTTACATCAGATAAAGGCGTTGTCTATCACATCCGCACTAGTGGTGTTTCTGAGCCGGTTCACAAAGAGATCTACCGTCTCTTAGGAGTTAGTGATCCCCTTAAACGGATCAAGACCATTGCGACGCATTTGTAGTGTCCCAACGTAAGACCACATACTCAACTAGCTGGGAGAATAGGTTGATTTTCGGAAAGATGGGTTAGGCAATAGCACTCTAGAGGTATCGCGGATATGTTTGGGTTGTATGGCCTTTGCGGATCCCACAAGAGGAAATCAACCATGGACCCTCGGCGAAGAGGAAGCTCGTCCAATCCTAAAGCGTGCCATTGAAGCTGGCATAAACTTCTTCGACACTGCCAACATCTATTCGGATGGCGCCAGCGAAGAGTTAACCGGTCGCCTTATCAAAGAGTTCGCCAAGCGCGAAGAGGTAGTCATCGCCACAAAGGTGGGTCGACGAATAAAAGACGGCCCAAACAATAGCGGCCTCTCTAGAAAAGCAATAATGACCGAAATAGACAAAAGTCTCAAGCGACTAGGTACCGACTATGTGGATCTCTACCAAATCCATCGAGCAGATCCAACCACCCCCATAGAAGAGACTCTCGAAGCGCTCACCGATATCGTAAAAGCGGGTAAAGCTCGGTATTTAGGAGCCTCTTCTATGTATGCGTGGGAATTCTCAAAGATGCTAAATCTAGCGGAGGCAAATGGGTGGACTAAGTTTATATCGATGCAAAACCACTACAATCTCCTTTATCGAGAGGAAGAACGGGAGATGCATCCCCTATGCGACCAGAGTGGTATTGGGGTCATCCCATGGAGTCCTCTCGGTGGAGGACGCCTTGCTCGAGGGTGGGATGAGAGCACAAGGCGGGGCCAGCTAGAGGCCATATCGGCTCGTCATAGCCGCGATGATGACCATGAAATTGTCGATGAAGTCGGAAAGATCTCACTCGAACGAGAGATCTCACGGGCGCAGGTGGCAACGGCATGGATCCTATCCAAGGAAATTATCACAGCACCAATCATTGGCGTTACATCTATGGCACAATTGGGCGAAGCGATTGACGCGACATCGATAAGCCTGACCCATACCGAGATAGAAAGACTACAGGCACCATATCTGCCACATCCGGTCGCTGGAATTTAAATCAGAATTGCAACAGTTCAACGATTAGCCAAACCAAAGAGTCGATAACTTACTGATTGGATTCGATTCGACAAATGTACTTGTATTCAAGCCTATGTTGAAACATATAGCGCTATCTACAAGGAACAGACAGCACCACAACCGCACAGAAGCAATCGAGCTCCTTTGGGCACTCACCAACCCGCAGTTCTAATAGACCATGGTGAGCAAATCCACGATAACCACCAAGTAAATTGACCCTATATGACTCATGTATGGCTGGTTGGCTCATGGAATGGCTGGCTAATGTCGAATCTTCCATTTTTCGCTAAGCAATCACAAAAATCCAACCATTGGCAACATTTCTACAGAGAATTCACAAAATGCGCCAGTAGTGATTCCAAAGGTGACCAAAATCGCATCGTGGACTGGTCCAAAGAAGGGATCAATTGATTTTAAAAGACTCCAAATTGAGTTAAAGAAAACTTTCTCAGATGGGATTTCACTGGCCATCTCGGGTTCGCCATCTAATCGTAGACGTTAAATAAAAGTCCATCTCATGCCAGCCAAAAAGCTAGCCTGAGATGGACAAATATCTAAAACCTACCCGCCTTTAATTAAGTTAGGCGCGGTGGTTGATAGCTACATATTTTAGGTCTAGGTACTCTTCGATTCCTTCGAAGCCACCCTCGCGACCAAAACCTGAACTCTTTACGCCACCAAATGGCGCGCCGGCGTTGGATACCATTCCCTGATTGAGGCCAACCATTCCAGTTTGAAGGGACTCCGAGACACGTAATGCACGAGAGACGTTAGATGTAAAGATGTAAGCAACGAGCCCATATTCAGTTGAATTAGCTAAACGAACGGCCTCTTCCTCGTTAGCAAAGGTAACTATTGGTGCCACTGGACCAAAGATTTCATTAGTAGAGATAGCTGCGTTTGAAGGTACGTCTACAAGAACTGTAGGCTTGTAAAAGTATCCATCTCCCGCAACAGCCTCACCACCTGTCAAAACCTTAGCTCCTAGAGCAATAGCGTCTCCTACTAGTCTCTGAACTTTAGCAATGGCATCGAGATCGATAAGAGGACCAACGTTACTGTCCGCCTCGGTCCCTCGTCCAAGCTTGAGAGCACCCATGCGACTAGCAAGCTTCTGCGCGAATTCGTCGGCGACCGACGCGGCCACTAAAAACCTATTCGCCGAGGTGCACGCCTCGCCCATATTGCGCATCTTGGCAATCATCGCCTGATCCACCGCAAGGTCGATATTTGCATCGTCAAAGACGATAAATGGTGCATTCCCGCCTAGCTCCATTGAGACTCGCAAGAGCTTGTTGGCGCTTCGCCCAGCCAACATCCGACCTACATCAGTTGAACCGGTAAAGGACAACTTACGCAGTCTTGGATCTTCTAACAAGACGTCGGTAACCGCGGCTGGATCGCTCGTGGGAATCACATTCAAGACGCCACTGGGTAGTCCTGCCTCGACCATGATCGACATGAGAGCAAGAGAACAAAGCGGCGTTTGCTCAGCCGGCTTTAGAATAACAGTACACCCCGCCGCGAGAGCTGGGCCGATCTTCCTGGTTCCCATAGCAAGGGGAAAATTCCAAGGGGTGATCATATAGGCCACGCCCACCGGTTGCTTGAGCGTCAATACTCGCGAATTACCATCTGGCGCAACGTAATAGCGTCCGTCGATACGGACTGCCTCCTCTGAAAACCAACGAAAGAAGTCGGCAGCATATGCAACCTCACCTCTGGCTTCAGGAAGGGGCTTTCCCATCTCAAGAGTCATCAAAAGAGCCAACTCTTCTTGTTTCTGCATGATCAGTTCATAGGCTCGGCGTATTATCTCAGCCCGATAGCGAGGAGCCGTCTGTGACCATTCGCCAAAGGCGGAATGCGCAGCATCTAAGGCTGATAGAGCGTCGCTAGGTGTGGCGTCAGCAACCTTGGCAATCGTCGCTCCCGTTGCAGGATCTTCAACGTCAAAAGTAGCATTTCCTTTAGCTTCGATCCATTCGCCACCAATATAGAGCCGCTTCTCTATAGATGCAAGTACTTTACTTTCCTCATCACGCATGTAAAACGTCCTCTTTCACAAAATTCATATGCTCTAAAGTTACCCCAATAAGGTACCCAAAAACAAGACCTTATCAACAACAGGTCGGAGTTTTCGGTTGTAGGAAAACACAACAAAACCCTAAATAGTTAGAGGAAGTCTAACTATTGGCACCAAGTCCAAAACAATCTAGAACTAAAATAAAAGACCTCTCGACTCCTAGGGGTAATTAAGAGGTGATATCCTTTGTCGAGAATCTCGCCCACGCTATCGAAAACGCAAGAGCCATCCACCCTAGCTGCTCCAAGAAGTCCTTATAGATCCCGCTAAAGATGACTGGGTTCCTAAACAGATCCGTCCCCGCACCCCAATAGTTGGGAAGCATTATAGGAGCAAAGTGAATCAGCTGCGGAATCGTATTGAGGATCTCGACAATTACAACAAATCCAAACGAGATTGCAGATGCACCAATTGCGGAGTCAGTAAGAGTAGACGCCATAACTCCAATGGCAACGACCGAAAAAACTGAGATACCCTCAAAAAACCCCAATCCAAGCACTCGGATAATCCCTTGACTAAGAGGAATCTGCGAACCAGAGAGGGTTGTTACGGCTCCTATTGGGAACAATAGTGCACCCACTATCAGACCAATTACAACCATAAAGAGGCTCGCCAATAGTGCGTACGTCAAAATTGCCGAAGACTTGATAATAAGGATGCGAGAACGACGAATTGGAGAGATGAGAAGATACCTAAGCGTCCCAGATGCCGCTTCGCTAGCAAAAGCTTCACCAGCAACTATTGAGATTATCAGGGGTATGATCACAAACTGCGAGGTGGTAATTGCGGTAATCGAGAGAAATACGCCGTTATGGGTGATTTGATCGATAAATGGATTCGGTCCATTTCCACCATTGCCGACACCAAAGGTAGCAACGACTAGCCCTAAAATAATTGGAATTGCGGCCAATACGATAAAGCTTATTAACGTACGTCGACGGAATAATATAAAGCGAAGTTCTTCAATAAACATCAGAAGTTACCCCCGTCAGGTGCACAAATGCCTCTTCGAGGGTTGATTTATCCTCGGCGATTCTAAATAGACCATAGTTTTCTTGAACTAAATCTTTCACGATCTGTTCGATTGGGATTTCACCGCGCGAAACCGAAAAGAGGCCCCCACTCACATCTTGAAATTCGAAGGAGTATTTTGCCAAGAGCAGAGCCTTTGCCTCTTCTACCTCCCGAACTCCAATTACCAACTTCGTAGGAAGTTGGCTCTGCAGCTCGCTCAATTCGCCCTGAAATAACAATTCTCCGTGTTGAATCACTCCAACGTGGCTACAGAGCTGCTCTATCTCAGAGAGAATGTGTGAGGAGATAAAGACAGTAGTTCCCGAGCTTGACAGTTCCATAATCAGATCACGCATCTCGACGATTCCTTGAGGATCCATCCCATTTGTAGGTTCATCTAAGATCAGTAGTCGTCTAGGAAATAAAAGCGCATTTGCCAGTGCCAGGCGCTGTTTCATGCCTAGGCTCAGCGCCTTGGAGCGCCGTTGAGCCACCTTGGACAAGCCGACTCGATCTAAAGCAGCTGCGATATCAGTCTCAAGGGCAGCCAGCTCTGGAGAAGCTTTTGCTGCGGCTTTACGGATTGCTTTAGAGTTGTTCGCCATGCGCTCTAAGTATCTACTCGGCGATAACGACGGATATAGACCAGGTCCTTCTACCACTGCTCCTAGATGAGGAAGGACTTGATCTAAGTATTTTGGCATCGACTTCCCCAAAACCTTCATCTCTCCTGAAGTAGGAAAGATCAAACCAAGAAGCATTCGAATCGTAGTTGTCTTACCAGATCCATTTGGCCCCAAAAATCCATAAATTGAACCCTCGGGCACGACAAGATCTAATGAATTAACCACCTTGCGCCCACCATACTCTTTGGTAAGGGCTGTGGTTTGAATCAAATATTCCAAAAGAAAACCTAACTGAACAAAGCGCTACCCCTATCAAGGAAGAGGTAGCGCATTACAAACGTCCGCATTTACAAATCAGAAAGCCAAAATTTCAAATGATAAAGTTCTGATTCCTTATCGATTCAAGTAAAAATGACAAATATCGCTTTGAAATCTCATTAGTAAGGTTCAAAGTCGAACAGAACCCTCAAAAATTCATAAGCTCAACTATCTAGAAATGCGCCATGCTTTAGCCTAGGTCGTTCAACAGCACCGAACCTGGCACTGCTCCAAAGGCTACCGTTCCATTTTGAGAGATGAACGCAGAGCCAAAGTTCAACGTGATCAGATATCCGCTACCCAACGAAGTCGTCTTAGGAACCCCTATTGCCTTTAGCATTGCCAAGGCTTTAGATGTTGAAGTACCAGTGGACGAAGCTGAGCCAGCGGGCCCACTCAAAACAACTACCTCAGAAAAGCCACTGCCGATAACCCTATGGGTTAGAGAAGGCGCTTTAGTACCAGGAGCTGTTGAAGAGATCATCGGGGGATGTGTCATACTTGTACCACCAAGAACTGTCGTCTTAAGAGTCGTGCCCGGTGCTGGCGAATAACTAAAGACGGAACTTGCCGGCTTTTGATAAGAAAGCGACTGATACGCCAAAGAAAAGACCGTCGAAGAAGAGGACGAATCGATATAGACACCCAAGGTATCCCCGGTAGTGGCATCGATTGAGAATCTTACATCTTTTATCAACGAATTTGGATCATTGCTATGAACGGTCAAAGTGTAGGTAGCTTGACCTGCAACGTATGACGAACTATCTACCGAAGTGGTGGATCCTGCAGGCAAAGAAGCGAGAATTTTGGAGGCAATAGCTGCTGGAGTGACCACATTTGATTTGGCAAGAGCCGAAGTTGGAGAGGTCGGTTGGCTTTGTCCGCTAACGATCTTGGTCGCACTATTGTTGGTCGAGTTGTAGAGCCATGTCACGCCATTAGTCGAATATAGATCCGACTCTCCAGTTGCATTTGGGATTTGAACCCTCAAGCTTCCAGTTCCATTAACCCAGTAGTTCGCCGACACCGAGGAGGTGAGCGCTTGGGTCAAAAGCGTGGTAAGTGGATTCGAAGACGCCTTGCCACCTAAAGCTGATATCGCTTGGGAAGGGATCCCGCTATTGCCAGTCTCAATTATCGAGCCCGAATAGATAGGTGCCTTTGCACTAAGTGCCTTGGTGATCAAGGCTGATGCGCTAATCGGAGAAAGGTTGGGTACAGATGCAGAGACTACACCGGGATAAAAACCAGCTACTGCTACTACTCCGACTCCCAAAACTGAAGGTATAGCCAGACGAGAGATGTAACGCCGTCGATTTCGATCTCGAAAGGAGCTATTGGCCTTTGAGCCATCATTTGTAGTATTGCCGGTATTCAAATTCATCTTGAAACCATCCATTTCGTCTCTTGTATATCGTTTAACGCAAAATCACTGTTTTATATTCATTTTATTACATCAGAAATATTAACTTTGGCTGAATGTTTGATGACTCTCAGTTCATAGAGCCCAGCTTGACCTACCTCACAGAATAGACAACTACCGCTCCAATGACCAACCTTTCCTTGTCAACCAATTTAAGCTTCTAGATGGCGGGGAGCATGACCGAAACGACGATCCTATGATTGAAAATTAGAAATGCTGGATTAGGGATTGCAAGCCTTCAAGTGGTCTCGCCAAGTAACTACAGAAAACACTCAATTTCACCAAAGATTAGACCAAACAAGACAACATGCAATGCGACATGTTTTCAAAGTAAACTTGGACTTGATCTGGGAAAATCCACAACCAAAGTCATCAAATTCGAGAATAGGTACACGCGAGATCTCGATGTTCTAGATCAAGTGACCCGCATCTTCCAGGTCCGTCCCGTCTTTCAGGGCCAACTAACCAAATGGTCGCAGCCTTACGTGATCTCTCATAGGCACAGAGTGATTCGTTATAGCGAAAAAACACCAGCCTTGGGGCGATCACACAGAGTGCTCAAGGCGAAATAAAGCAGTACCTCATCTTCTAGCGTCGTCATCTAATCGGCACTTACCAAACGCCTAACTAACTAGTTTGTACTAACCATGTCGTAATTACCCAGAATCTACCCGGCAGCAGGACTGGTTCCAGGCAATGGCAAGATTTGGCATCCAGATCCACAATCTCCAGATCGATACTCTATTGCGCAAGCTAACCTTGGATTCAAGACTTCCTAATCACCATTCCAAGGTCTTCAGATTCAAAAGTCCACAAGAGACGGTTCGCTGACACTATCATGACAAATTGATTGTTAGAGAAAGGAAATGAAAAGATCGATCTCGCATTTGATAGATTCAAGAATCGAATAAGGCCAACAGGCCCATCTGCCTCAACATCCGATCAGCGATCATAAATCACACCAATACTCTTGCGCCTTTGCAACCACCGTGACCCGATGGGATGCCCTACCCAAGTCAACACACCGAGAAGATTCATGCGTCGTCTAGTTGGCCAATTGGCACTCTAGATCTCTAGCTACTTGAGGCTACGCTCAAATTGATGAGCTGGATAGCAAAAGATAAGCAAGGTCGAGACGCCAGCAATACAACTTGGGAGCCACTCTCGCGCAGATAATGAGAATGTACTCTGGTCCTAATAGGCAAATATGATCATCCGCCTATAGCCCAGCTGAACTAAATTGCCTAAATCTCTAAGACGCCTGAGAGAAAAACAACCAACAATGGACTCTCTGGCACTTGCATAATGGCCAACTTTATGGCATAATTAAAAGTTCTAGGTTTTATGCCAGCTGAAGTAGCCGCAACAGATTCGGAGAGTGCATCGGTTCAATCGTTAGATAAATAGTATCGTTTACGAAATTAGTCGCTAATAAAGTTTGTTCCATAAAACAGGTGAAACTAAGGATACGGTGGTCGCGCATCTGCTACTTTAGGTCAACCAGATTGTCCAAACAGTTAAAGGCGGCACTTCGATTATGACGAACTCATTTGTAGAACTTAGTTTCATTCCAATGAAAATGCGGCCAAATTTTGGCAAAATCTACGAGACGTCAAGCAAAGGCGATAAAACGTCGAAGTGAAATTTGGCGCAAAGTTTGTGTACGTGACATAGCTACATTAAGATAGAATGTAGCGTTCAAAATTTATTAAGGCATTTAAAATTATGACGAAGACGACAGTGACGACACGCAAGAAAGTTGAGAAGGAAAAAGTAGACCCGGCATTAAAGGCTCCTCGCAAGAGGCGATCGAAAAATGACGCAGCGACGGTTGATGCGATATTAAATATCTCAGGTTTAGGCGCAGATGCAGTACGTCTTTTCCTAGATGATTTAGCACGTCACCCTCTACCCTCTCCAGCAGAACAAGTGGAACTAGCTAAGCGCGTACGTGCCGGAGATGAGACGGCTAAGTCTGAGATGGTGGCCGCAAACCTTCGCCTAGTAGTCCACTGGGCACGCCGATATCAAGATCGCGGAGTCGAACTCTCAGACCTAATTCAAGAAGGCACCTTCGGACTGATTCGTGCTGTCGAAAAATTTGACTGGAGAAGAGGCTTCAAATTCTCTACCTATGCCACCTGGTGGGTTAGGCAATCCCTGCAGCGTGCAGTTCATAACCACGGCCAAGCCATTCGCCTTCCAATGGAGGCCGCAGAGAGATCACGTCGAGTTGATAATGTAACTCGAGAGCTGCAAAATGAGAACCAACGTAATCCAACGGAATTAGAGATAGCAAAGAGTGCGAATCTTTCACCTGCCCAATTGGCAGATGTGAGGCATGCAGCTAGAGTTGTAGCCTCTCTTGATCAAGCAGTTGGCCCCGAAGGAGAGACAAGCCTCGGCGACCTGGTAATCGGTAGCGAAAACACGTTTGAGGATGAGGTAGACGAAGCGCTCACGCGCGATCAACTTCGAAAGGCACTCGAAGAGCTAGATCCCCTAGAGCGTGCCGTAGTTATTCTGCGATTCGGCCTTGATGGCAACAGACCTGCTTCATTAGAAGCGACTGCCAAACATCTTGGAATTGGACCTCGACGAGCGCGTCGTCTCGAAGCCGCGGCTTTAGATCGACTCGCTGAGCATCCCGGCCTCAAAGCTCCAGCTGCTTAAGATAATCAGACAAAAAATTCTAAAACACCACTACCGATGGCATTCTACTTAGTTGCGGAGTCTCATTAGCAGTGGTGTTTTATTTTATGGATCCATACTTTATTTATCTCTGCTTTATCTAGCTTTACCGGCGAAAATTGCGCCAATTCACCAATTGCAAAAATCATCTGGGACAAAATTCAAAGGTCGCTACAATGCCAGATGAAACAGTCAACCCCACGGGTCCTTCAAAGATCCCAGGCCGAGGAGCTAGCCGAGGCGTTAGCCATAGATGATGGCGTAGATCGAGGTGACAAAAGTACTACCTAAACTCAAGAATAATAGAGTAATTAAGGTCCGATTATCCCCGACAAAGATGATCTGAGATCTCCAAGGTCAATGCTCCCCGCCAAAAAAGGATTAGTCCAACTTAGATCTATTACCGATGGCTCTGGCTGATCAAATTAGCGCAATCGAGCCATATAATCGGATGAATGCCAGTTCGAAACGACAAGATCCAGATCAATGTGAAATCAACATCTATGGACGCAGAACTTTTTAGCGATCCTTCATGGGACCCCTCGATCAAGCGCCCTGGAGTGGTTCTAATCCATGAGATCTTTGGACTAAACGAAGATATCCGAAGGATTGCGGGAGAGATCGTCGCTGAGGGATACGTCGTACTTGCGGTAGATCTCTTTTCAAACCAGACTAAGGCCATATGCATGGCTCGGATCTTCTCTAAAATGCTGACAAGCTCGACAGACCATTTCGCCATCGACCAATTGAAGCAAGCCTTGACCGACCTAGCCAAGCTTGAATATGTAGATGAAGCCCGCCTTGGCGCGGTTGGCTTTTGCCTTGGTGGATCCTTGGCGCTGGCATGGTCCACATCGGACAACAGACTTAGGGCGATAGCCCCGTTCTACAGCTTCAATCCAAGGCCAAAAGAGGCGCTTAGCCGCGCTTGTCCGATAGTAGGATCCTTCCCCGCTTCAGATGTAACTGCCAAGTCTGGGCGTGCACTGGAGGCGACTTTGGCGCAATATGAAATTGCACACGATATCAAGATCTATCAAGGGGCCAAACACTCCTTTTTCAACTCGCCATCCTCCAAGAACTACAACGCACAAGCTACTGAGGATTCTTGGTCACGGCTACTGGTCTTCTTCGCCCAACACTTAGCTTCTAAAACAAACGAGTAATTGAGACGAAGGCGCACTAGGCTTCCACCAGTCCACAACTTTCAGACGGTCCCGACAACTTGTTGCGGTCCTTGATTTATTTTAGGTGATACCCCTTGGGCTGCCCAAGCGATGGTGAAATTCCAAGATGCTCAAATTCAGTCGCCCTGAAGAAGGCGAGCTGTAGCAACGGGCCACTTTGTAGATCTCTCATATCCGATAAAACAATTTAACCATTGTGCAACGAGGCTTTAACTATTTAAAGATAGATTCATCTCCAGATAGTTAGGGTCTTAAAAAAACTATATAAAGGGCAACCCAACCATGAAAAAACCAAAAGTCATACGGACAATTACACTCTCACTCTCACTCGGTGCTTTGATTGGCGCAATCGACTCTCCGCTAAACATCTCTAAGGTCTCTACCCCGGTTTCATATTCAACGCCTGGAATGGTCGGCTTTGGAGCCGTGCCTTCGGCGCCAATGCCCCAAATCACGCCAACCTCGGTCGTAATTGGAGCAGCGACAACCCATAGCGGCGCTGGAGAGTGGTACGCAACTGCAAATGGACAGGTAATTACGACCGGCGATGCCAATAGTTACGGCGATCTCTCACAGACCGCTTTGAATTCGCCTATAATCGCATTTGTGCCAACTCCAGATCAGAGAGGTTACTGGATGGCGGCCTCAGATGGAGCAGTCTATGCCTTTGGTGACGCCAAGAACTACGGCGATCTCTCACAGACCAAACTAAATGGACCAATAGTCGCCATGCTTTCGACACCGTCAGGCGGAGGATACTGGCTAGTAGCAACCGATGGAGGGGTCTTTACCTTTGGTGATGCCCGCTTTTATGGCTCCATGGGAGGGCAACATCTAAATGCTGCCGTAGTAGGAGCCGGCGCGACTCCATCAGGACTCGGTTACTGGCTTGCTGCAAGCGATGGAGGGGTCTTTACCTTTGGGGATGCTCCATTTTATGGCTCCATGGGCGGACAGAGTCTAAATGCTCAGGTTATGGCTATGGCCCCTACCTCTGATGGCAAAGGCTATTGGTTGGTGGCCAACGATGGAGGGGTCTTTACCTTTGGGGATGCCCGCTTTTATGGCTCACTTGGATCAGCTCTACCTAATACACCAATCAGTTCGATCATTCCTTCTCCAAACAATCTCGGCTACTGGCTACTGTCACCTGACTCCTTCAAATACAGCTTTTCCACCATCGCAAATGAAAGAACCTTCAGTAACTCTTCCGCAATCGTGGCAGCAGCTCAATCTCAAGTAGGACCAGTCACTAGTGGAGGATTTTGCAACCCTTATGGACCTTGTGAAGAGTGGTGCGCCTTATTTAGCTCCTGGGTCTGGAATCGAGGTGGCGTACCCAGCGTGTCAGATGGCTTTACTGGCGACCTCTATAATTGGGCTGCCACCCACACGAATGTTATTAGCGGCACCTCCACGCCAGCCGCTGGAGACATAGCATTCTACGGAACAAGTCCAGCCAATACCGCAACGTCGGTCCACGCTGGCGTTGTTGTCCAAGTATGGCCCGATGGATCTATTATTACCGTAGAAGGCGACTCAGGGCCAGGCCCGGATGGATACCTTGGAGTCACGATCAATGGTCCATTTCAAGCTGGTCGTTCCACAGAGGTGAATGGCGACCCTATCTATGGCTATGGCGAGCCCCAATAACCTCAGACATAAGACTATAAAGAGTTGAAAGACGCATCAAAGGGTCGCAGATGACCGGTTAGTGCATTTGCCATCCTCCACTGAATCTCAGCCACGGATATATATATATACATACTTATCAAGTTTCGTAAGCAAGAGCCATTTTGGAATCAGATTCGCGGAGTAGCGGATGTGGAGACGCAAACACACATGTATTGAGAAGTCGCTCTACCAAGGACATTTCAAAGTGCCTTCGGTTGAATCGGTATGCGAATTCCTCGAGGTAAAGTTGCTTATGTTCCTCACGTCCGTGGTATGTTCCGTCGATAAATTTCTTGCAGTTCCCTATCAGGATGTTGAGCCATTTGAATGTTACATGTGCTTGTTCGTCTTTGGATAGAGTGATCGAATGCGCTAGTCCAAGGTCTCGAGCACATACCCCGTAACTTGGGTTACCATCACTTATCAGCTTGGTATCGGAATCTAAACGTCTCACAAAAACATCTTTGGGTGATTTAGCAGTGGTATCTTTGATTACTTCCATGAAGCAATGAGTAGGAGCACCATTGCTAATCGACACTCCAATTAGGACATTGGTTTGTTTTGTTCCCTTTCCTCTTCTGCCTTCGCCATGGCTCTCACCACCTAAAAAGAACTCATCTACCTGGACGTTTCCTCCAAGTTTATATAAACCATTTCGGTCAGCCATTGCTTTTCGTAGCTTATTTAGCATCAACCAGCCAGTCGAATAAGATACTTGAACGAATTTAGCAATGGTAGTAGCCGAAAGACCACGCTTGTCGTTGGACAATAGATAGATAGCGGAGAACCACTTGGATAAAGAGATATGGCTTCGATGGAAGATGGTTCCGGAGGTAACGCTAGTTTGACGGTGACAAGATTTACATTGAAAAAGTGGAGCTCGAGATGCTGCATTTCTTCGATGGTTTGGCCTGATTAAGGTAAACTGGTCAGAGTCACACTTTGGGCATCTAAATCCCTCTTTCCACCGCAATTTGATCAAATGATCTTCACATGCTTCCTCTGAAGCGAAGCGTACCATAAAGCCTGAGATATCCACCATGCCTCCTTAATCGAACATCTGTTCTACTAAAGATTAGCTCCAATCTGGTCTCGGTGGAGGCGAAACTTACGAAACTTGATAAGTATGTATATATATATCAAAAAAAACCAACTGTCAACGGCCATTTGGAATGGATGAATATGAACACGAAAAATACATATCGGATGACCGCCTAGCGTGACGGCCTAGCGTGACGGCCTAGCGTGACGGCCTAGCGTGACGGCCCACTCTCGGTTCCCCTGGACCCTAGAGTGGGCACGCAAAATCCCTCTGGCTATCACTTCTTGAGAAAAAAAAGAATGAAGGCCATTATCTCGCGCCATTATGGATTTACACACGGTCCTAATGCCGAGGCTGGGCCCCAAATAAAAGATAACAAAGAATCCATGGAAATCATTGAAGCTTTGGTTGGTTTTGGATATAAAACTAAACCTTCGCAAGTTGGTTGGGGTTTTCCCAATGACCGCCCGAGAAGTTTTCAGGGCAATCTGGCCGAGCATCGTAAATGTTGCTTTATCCATCTTGGCACTTGAGAAGGACAGCTGATCACGATGGTCTCCCGTAAAGCAAGAATCTGGCCCTCACCGGCTAATGGCGATACTTTTAACGCAAAAGATAACAGTATCGTTTACTTCTGACACCTTCAGTGTTATACAACTTCTTGACTAGAAAGTTGGCATACTGTGTTACAATCCTAGAAATCCGTGTTCATAACTTCAAATTTAGGGTTCAAGAAGTTCTGCACGTTTCATTCAATTCTTGCAAACACCCAAAAGTTGTTATCGCAGGAACAACAGATCGGTTTTAGGGTCTTGCTGACCCACATTAGTGTTAGGAGCGTCATTTTTACTCATTATAGATCTGAGTCAGCTAACTTTTTTAATTGATAACTCTCGGTTAGACCATATATGAATCGACTAAAACCGTTACATTCACATGATACCCTAGAATCGGCTGAAAAAAAGACTGAAATATAGTAGAAATGGCGAAAGTAGTAGAGGTAGCCAAGTAGCCAAGTAGCCAAGTAGCCAGGTAGCCAGGTAGCCAGGTAGCCAGGTAGCCAGGTAGCCAGGTAGCCAGGTGCATATTAGAAAAGCAAGGCGAAATGCCCGCACTTCCTTTGGTATCCGCATTTTTTAAGACACCAAAGAAAGTTAATCAGACGAAAAATCAGTTGGTCCGAATATTTCGGCGAGGTAGTCCAAAAATTATGGAATCAACGTTCAAAGATAACAGAGAAGTCATCCAAGGGCCCAAAAAAAACGAGCGACTTAAATGCCATTCTCCCCTATGGCAAGGGTGGGAAGAGACCAATATCTAGACCTCTACGAGTCCCCTTGGTCAATGCAATAAACTTAAGTAGCAACTGGAACCCTCTAGAATCTACTTTACAAGTCACAAAAAGCCGACTAATATGGTCAACAATATATATTGTAAGTCATGACCTCAAATTACAAGGGCTTTGAAACCCGCCAAATTCATGCTGGAGCAACGTCAGATCCAACAACAGGAGCACGTGCCGTTCCGATCTATCAGACCACGTCTTATGAATTTAGAGACTCCGATCACGCCGCTGCGCTCTTTGGACTGACAGAAGTCGGCAATATCTACACGCGAATCATGAACCCAACACAGGCAGTTATGGAGGAGCGCATAGCCAGCCTCGAAGGTGGCGTAGCCGCATTAGCAACCTCTTCGGGACAAGCAGCTGAAACCTTGGCTATCTTGAACTTGGCCGGTGCTAACGACCACATAGTAGCCTCATCGTCACTATATGGTGGCACCTACTCCCTGTTTCGTTACACCTTCGAAAAGCTAGGCATCTCGGTAAGCTTTGTATCCAATCCTGACGATCTCAAGGAGTGGGAAGCTCTAATTCAGCCAAACACCAAAGCACTCTATGGCGAAATGATCGGCAACCCACGCGGTGATGTCCTTGACGTCCCTGGAATAGCCGGCGTAGCACATCGGAATTCTTTGCCACTGATCGTCGACAACACACTTGCCTCACCATACCTAGCCCGTCCACTAGAGCATGGAGCCGACATCGTAGTTCACTCGGCAACTAAATTCATTGGCGGCCACGGCACCTCTGTCGCTGGCGTCATCGTCGATGGCGGAACATTCAACTTCGGTGAGAGCCCACGTCACCCTGGATTTTCCGAGCCAGACCCATCCTATCATGGCCTCAAATTCTGGGAGGCACTAGGTCCAGGCGCCTATGCAGCTAAAGCTCGCCTCCAAGGCCTTCGAGACCTCGGGGCAGCTATCTCTCCATTCAATGCATTTCTAATCATCCAAGGCCTTGAGACCCTTTCGCTGCGAATGGAACGACATGTTCAAAATGCACAGGCAGTTGCAGAGTTCCTAGAGTCGCGATCAGAGGTAGGCTGGGTCAACTATCCAGGCCTAAAGTCCTCAAAGTGGAACGCACGAGCAAGCCAACTTCTACCTCGTGGGGCAGGAGCAGTCCTAAGCTTTGGGATAGAAGGCGGCCTAAAAGCCGGAAAGACATTCGTAGACTCGCTTGAACTTCACACAAACCTTGCTAACGTAGGAGATGTGCGTTCACTCGTTATACATCCGGCATCGACAACACATTCGCAACTAACTCCCCAGGAACAACTGGCCTCGGGCGTAAGTGAGGATCTGATTCGTATCTCAGTCGGACTAGAGAGTATTGACGATATCATCGCCGACCTTGAAGCCGGATTCCGGGCTGCAAAGTAGAAGTGGCTGACCATGGCGAACCGACCGAGCTGCACGGTCTCATAAGCAGGCAAATTCATTTACCTGAATCTGATCCCGGTCACAAGCGGTTCGCCACCCTATTTTCTGACACTCCCCTCCACCTCGAATACGGAGGGGAGCTCAGGGGTACTATTGTCGCCTATGAGACATGGGGAGAGCTAAAGGCTGACAAGTCAAATGCGATTCTTGTTTTACATGCCTTAACTGGTGACTCTCATGCCGTAGGAAATGCGGGTCCAGGTCATCCTACACCGGGTTGGTGGGATGGCCAGATAGGACCAGGCATGGCTATTGATACCAACCGCTACTACGTGGTCTGCCCAAATGTTCTTGGCGGATGCCAAGGAACTACTGGCCCATCCTCAATCGATTCTTCCTCCATGTTGCCCTTTGGCTCACGCTTTCCCAAAATTACAATTCGTGACCAAGCAAGGCTCGAAATAGAACTCTCACGTTACCTTGGAATTGAGAGATGGCAGGCGGTCATCGGGGGCTCCATGGGAGGGATGAGGGCACTTGAACACGCCGTCTTAGAGCCCGATTCAACTGAAAGATTGATAGTACTAGCTACAACCGCATCGGCATCCGCCGAGCAGATTGCCCTTTGCTCAATCCAAATCGAAGCTATCGAATTAGACTCTAACTTTCATGGCGGCGACTATTACAGCGTGGGTGACGGCCAAGGACCAACCGCAGGGATGATGATCGCTAGAAAATTGGCGATGTTGAGTTATCGAAGCGATTTAGAATTTGGCGATCGGTTTGGTCGCACATTGGTAAAAGGCAAGGAACCTCTAGACCCACGTGCATTTGAGGTTGAAAGCTACCTCCATTACCACGGTGAGAAGCTCAATCGACGCTTCGACCCAAATACCTATATAGCCCTGTCACGAGCTATGAACAGCCACGATCTTGGACGTGATCGTGGGGGTGTAGACCGAGCATTGGGTCAAATCAAAGCCCGGACTTTCGTGGCTGGCATCGAATCGGATCGCCTCTATCCCCTCTATCAACAAAAAGAGATTGCCAGCTCCATAAGGGCAACCGAATCATTTGTCGGTATCGAATCATCCTATGGACACGATGGTTTTCTGATTGAAGAGAGCGCAGTCGCCACTTTCATAAACAAGGCGCTGGCCTAGTTCAATCCATCCTGGCCTAGTTCAATCTTTTAGGAAGATCCCCCTGGATAGTTTTTAGAAATGACAAATCTCATCTCGATTCGCCCATAACTCAATCTCTAATGAAAATCCAGAGTCGACCACACACCCATCTTCAACCAGTGAGGCCTTCGAACGCTCCAAAGTTGGAGCCATTTTGGTCTAGCGTTTCCAAAAAAGGCGCGCTCGACTCTTAGAAAGATCGTTACTAGCTGCATCGCTAATAGTTGTATGGTTATTAGACATAGAGCTACTGGGCCAAAGCCTAACTAGCAAAACCAACCGGGCAAAGCTCCATGGTAGATCCTTAGGTCGATCTAGAAGTGCTCTGGGAGTAAATAGAACACGCTCACCTTAACCACTAAGGAGTGCCATTGAGGAAGATCCCTCAATTGAAATAGTCGATTGTCCCTTCGACAATGGTCATTTGACTGATCAGTTCCTGCAAATCGAGAGGTGCTGGAGCACTAAATCGAACTTCCTCATTAGTTCGAGGATGCAAAAAACTCAGTTCGTAGGCGTGTAAAAAGACTCGAGGGCCAAAGTCGTACTTTGATCCATAGACCACATCCCCCACGATCGGAAATCCATGAGAAGATAGGTGAACCCGAATCTGATGGGTCCGCCCAGTCTCCAGCGAACAGTCCACCAAAGAGTAGATCTCATCACCTAGGCTTAGGATGGCCAAACGGCTATAGTGAGTCCGTGCCCACTTACCTTGGGCACTAACAGACATGATTCCAAAACCACGAGTTGACTTTCCAATTGGCCCTTCCAAAAGTGCACTCGGAGGTAGTATTACTCCGTGTACCAGGGCCAGATAACGGCGTTCAACGCTGTGGTTGCTGAGTTGACCAACGAGCAGGTCATAGGCTAAAGCCGAACGAGCCACCACCATCAACCCTGTTGTGGGACGATCAAGGCGATGCACAATTCCTGGCCGCAAAGGAGAACCTATACCAACAATCTCTGGATATCTAAATAACAATCCAGAGGCGAGAGTCCCTGAGGGATTTCCAACTCCAGGATGGACAACTAAGTTAGCAGGCTTATCGATAACTATGATGTCCTCATCTGCATAGATCACATCGAAGTCAACGCTCCCATCAGCCTCAATAGGGATATCCTCGACGCCCTCTAGTAATGTGGCTGGAAAGGTAATTACGTTGGCGCTAGAAAGCTTTGTAGAGCGAGACGTTGCCAACTTGCCGTCGATTCCAACTTGACCGTTGTCAATAGTTGAACCCGCGAGCGCCCTTGAGCAACCCGTAAGGGTCGACAACGCCCGATCAAGCCTCAGTCCTACACACGACTCCGGCACATCATAAGATACCAAGGTGTCGTCGTCACTAGGTTCATCGATTCGGATCACATTGCTCAAATTTACCTGCAGTCTTCTAGTCCGAACTTCTTTCTACTTCGAACAAAAAAGTTGAAGCAGAAACAGTACCTATTAGCCTAGCGACCTTAACGATTTGATGACGATGATGCCTGTCGCTGACGAGAACCAACCATAATAACAATCAGTCCCACCACTACACCCATATCAGCCAGGTTGAACGTCGGCCAAAATCCTGAATGGATAAAGTCAATTACCGCGCCCCCATTGTGACGAAAGAGGCGATCCACCACATTGCCCAAGGCACCCCCCAAGACGAGGCCAATTCCTAGGGCAATCGTCCTACGTGAAGTACGCCATAGGGCGAAGATTAAGCCTGCTGATACGATAAGGCCAAAGATAGTGATGATTGCCGAAGAGCCCGAGGCGATGCCAAAAGCAAACCCAGAGTTATAGATCAACTCGAAGCCAACATGTCCAAATAAGAAACGAGGATGACCCATTAAATTACTCTGAGCCCAGGTCTTTGATATCTGATCTAGAACTATCCAGATTCCCGCGACAAGCAATCCAAGAAATCGGAGCCTCAAAAGTCGAGCCGTCAATAATCTTCCTTTACAAAAAGTCAAAGGGTCTATCTGAGTCTTCAAGGCAGGAAGATAAACCCGCCTCTTCATCTTTAGGTAGGCACCTACCAAAAGATGATAGCTAGGATCAACGCCTTATTATCGATCCACTCTTGCAGTGAACACAAAGTCGCGCATACGGCAGAGCCCTTAGACGAATTCTCGGAATCTCACTATGGCAGTTCTCACACTTACCATAGGCGGCCTTAGCAATCTTTTCAATCGCCTCGTCAATCTCAGAGACCGTTGCCATATGCGAGGCAAGCAACGCTAGATCGCGCTCACGCTCCATAGTCGAATTGCCACCTTCACCAGACTCTTCATCGAATTGAACGTCGCCGGGCTCGGACTCTCTTGCTAAGGTTGCAGCCTCTTCTTTGAACATCTCAGCCTGGGTGAGATAGACCGACTTCTCTGCCTCAAGGAGAATTACTTGAGCTGCTATGAAATCTTCGTGGCTCAAAGAATCATACTCGTCGTCGCTAAGAGCATCGATCTCTTGTTTGGTCAATGTTGCCATCACAGCCTCCTGATTGCCTTTGACATCTCCTCGGTCGTCCATTATTGAATCGGCCGATATGGCGTTACTTTTTATACCTGCGGGTCGTTTATTCATTGGTGAAACTACCTTAGCAACATTCTTTTTTTCTGTCATCAACCTTCAAATCTTGTAAACCTAAGATCACATTCGCCGTTAGAGATCAAACGACGAGCCTTTCAAACTTATGCCCGTATACAGATTGAGTCAATTTTTCGAGATCGACTCATAATCGACTGACACAATATCTGCAAACTTCCAATTGGCTGCTAAATCGACGATGGCAAAACAAAGAAATCATGCGAATTAGCCTCTGGATGCTGGAGTTAACCATCCACCTTCAAACCATTACGAAGACAAAATACCTTATCACTTTTCTAGTGCTCTAATGTTTTCGAAGATTATACACTATCCGAGAATTACCTAGGCCCTGTAGCTCACCGCCAGCTTGTATCCCAATCGCATTGCTCTAGACGGATTCGATTGCCACTAAAACCGCCTAATTTGGTTAAATGGCCTTTAATCACCCAAACGAGAACAACGATAAAACGCAATATCCAAAGTTGACCCCTGGATTACGTCTTCCACAAATTGAAGAATCGATTCTCGACTTCTGGAAGATAGACGACACATTTAAAGCGTCGATAGAAAATCGTCGCCAAGGTGACAAAGAGTTCGTCTTTTATGACGGCCCCCCATTTGCCAATGGCCTCCCACATTACGGCCATCTATTGACCGGATTCGTAAAAGATGCTGTCCCACGATATCAGACGATGAAAGGGTTTCGAGTCGAGAGGCGCTTCGGATGGGACTGCCACGGTCTGCCCGCAGAGATGGCGACAGAAAAAGAGCTGGGAGTCACCGGACGAAATGAAGTCATCAACTTTGGAATAGACAAGTTCAATGACCATTGTCGAGGTCTAGTTCAGCGCACTACTGACGAGTGGCATCGATACGTCAGTAGGCAAGCACGATGGGTCGATTTCGTAAACGACTACAAGACGATGGATATCGACTTTATGGAATCGGTGATTTGGGCATTCGCAAAACTTCATCGCCAAGGACTGATATATGAAGGCAGAAGAGTTCTGCCTTACTGCTGGGAGTGTGAAACCCCTCTATCCAACTTTGAAACTCGACAGGACGACTCCTATCGACCCAGAGTCGATCCTTCGGTTACTGTTGGTTTTCGCCTCATAGAGGATGCAAATGAGACCAATCCCCTTCTTAGTGGAGAGATCGAGATTTGGGCGTGGACGACGACGCCCTGGACCCTGCCGTCCAATCTTGGAATAGCACTGGGCTCTGAGATCTCCTACAGCGTCTTTGACCACCCCCTAAGGGGTCGTAAGGTCCTTCTGGCAGCCGCTTGCGCCTCAAACTATGCCCAAGAGCTTGAAGGAGCAACCTACCTAGGTGAAGTTCTGGGCCGTGAAGTCGAAGGGCGCAGATTCAAGCCGATCTTTGACTACTTTAGCGATGCTCCCAATGCATTCTTAGTAATGGTCGGAGACTTTGTAGCCACAGAAGAAGGTACTGGCGCAGTCCAAATGGCTCCTGGCTTTGGCGAGGATGACCAGAAGTTGTGTGAGAGTTACGGAATCGAAGTCGTCTGCCCAGTCGACTCAAGAGCTCGATTCATAGATCCGGTCGTGGACTATGTAGGACTTCAGGTCTTTGAAGCAAACCCAGAGATCGTAAAATACCTAACCGAACACCAATTCTTGATCTCCCTTTTGAACTATGAACACTCCTACCCGCACTGCTGGCGTACCGATACCCCACTTATATACAAGGCTGAAAGCTCATGGTTCGTAAGCGTTTCAGCCATCAAAGATCGCCTGCTCGCCAAAAATCAAATGATCAACTGGACGCCAAGCCACATAAAAGATGGATCGTTCGGGAAGTGGCTCGAAGGATCGCGAGACTGGACGCTCACGCGAAATCGATTCTGGGGTGCTCCGATTCCAATCTGGAAGAGCGACAACCCCCAATACCCCCGTGTCGACGTCTATGGCTCATTGGATGAACTTGAGGCAGACTTTGGAGTTAGGCCCAAGGATCTTCATAGGCCCTATATAGATGAGCTTACGCGACCAAACCCAGACGATCCCAGCGGACAATCCAAAATGGTCCGAGTTACTGACGTTCTAGATTGTTGGTTTGAATCTGGGTCAATGCCATATGCGCAATTGCACTATCCCTTTGAAAATCGCGAAAACTTCGAAGAACACTTCCCTGCTGACTTTATTGTGGAATACATTGGCCAAACTAGGGGCTGGTTCTACACCCTCCATGTCCTTGGCGTTGCCCTTTTTGATCGACCGCCATTTAAAAACTGTATGGCCCACGGCATCCTATTGGGACAAGATGGACGAAAGCTCTCAAAGAGATTGGGCAACTACCCCGACCCATGGGAAGTCTTCGAAGAAATTGGCGCCGATGCCATGCGTTGGTTCCTTCTGTCGTCACCGGTTCTAAGGGGACAAGACGCTATTGTCGATCGCGAATCGATAGTTGACGCTCTAAAGCGAGTCATAAACCCAATCTGGAACGCTTATTACTTCCTAAGCCTCTATGGCAACGCAGATGGAATCAAAGGTACCCTAGATTCCTCGTCCACGAATCTAATCGATAGATATATCCTCGCAAAGACGTCGGCATTGATTGAGTCCACTACCAATGCTCTCGATGAATACGACCTATACGGTGCTGCAACTGGGATAGAAGACTACCTAGAGGCTCTTACGAACTGGTATATCCGTCGCTCAAGAGATCGGTTCTGGCGCGAGACTCCTAAAAAGGTCACCGACGACCAAGATAAGTTAGATGCATACAATACCCTCCACACCGCCTTGGTCTACCTATGCAAAATAGTGGCGCCAATGCTTCCTATGGTCTCGGAATATGTCTATAAAGGTCTCACAGATGAGAGAAGTGTTCACCTAGTTGACTGGCCCACAACACAAGGACTACCCTTAGATAACGACCTAGTTTCGCAGATGGATCTAGTGCGTGAAGCCTGTTCGCAGGCCCACTCGATTAGAAAAGCACGAGGGCTCAGGGCCCGCCTCCCTCTAGCCAGCCTGACGATAGCCACTAAAGGCGCCCTTAGTCTGACACCATTTATCGACCTAATCGCCTCAGAGACCAACGTAAAAGAGGTGATACTCCTCGAAGATACGTCCGTCTTAGCTAAAGAGACCCTTGCGATAGTACCCCGCAAGCTAGGACCTCGCCTTGGTGGAGCAACTCAAACGGTAATTGACGCGGCAAAAACAAACAACTGGATAAAAACACCGGAGGGAATGGTCACAGCTGGTGGCTATGAGCTTCTAGAAGGCGAATTCCAACTCACAGTGGATGTGATCTCAAAAGAGGCGTCTCGGCCCCTCTTTGAACAGACCGGGGTAGTGGTACTTGACATTGAGCCCGGAGAAGAATTGATCGCTGAAGGTGTAGCCCGAGACTTCGTTCGCCAGGTTCAAAATCTTCGAAAAGAAGCTGATCTAAACATAACAGACCGCATTAATATTACGGTATCCGTAAGGGAAGATGCTAACTTAATTGGAGCACTAAGAAAGTGGATCGACTACATCCTTACTCAAACCTTAGCAGATTCGCTCTCTATGGATGAAGCAAGTACATCCAGCGAAAACTGGACAATTGAGGTAGAAAAGGCCTAGCCCAGGAAGAACCAAGACCAGGAGTTGTAGCAAATTAACTGCTTACAAAGAACCATGATTGTCGACCATATTCAATTGCCGCGGTAAAGGCATTAATTACAGATAGCTATTGCTTACAGCTACCAGTACAACTATCTATGAGGGCGATTTAGAATAATAATTCGCCCTCATAGATCTTTTTACTTCGCACATAATAGATAGCACTGAGCACACAACTATCTGGTTATAGTAGCCGCAATAAGATGAAATCCCTAGTCGGGTAGGCATGCTAGCCGATGAATCCATTGACAATACGACCGGAAGTTCTATCGCTACCTAGTGCTAAATATAGCCAAATCGAATATCTCAAGATCCGATGAATTCGACCAAATAGCTAGATCGCCCTTATAAGACGTCATCAACAATCCTCGTAAGGGCGATCTTAAAAGGACCAATATTCGACATATCTCCACTTATTAGAATCGACATTACAAGTTTTTAGCAGTTTCTAAGAATGCAACTCCAGCTCAAAAAGACCAGTTTAACTGATCCCTTCGGACGCTTAATGGGTGATTTAATGAGAAGTAGATCTCGATTCAATTGAGTCAGTCTAGGGCCATCCTGAAACCTATAGATCCCGAAATGACCGATCATTCAATTCCAACACCTGGCTTATTTAGCGGAATTGATCCCATCGAACCATAAAACGTTGCATCTCCAAAAGAGAAGATGCCTCCATCGGCTGCAACTAACCAATAGCCTTTTCCATCAGGTGTGGAGGCGATTCCAACTATTGGTTGGTTTAGATTATGGTTAGCCAGTGAACCATAAAACGTTGCATCTCCAAAAGAGAAGATGCCTCCATCGGCTGCAACTAACCAATAGCCTTTTCCATCAGGTGTGGAGGCGATTCCAACTATTGGTTGGTTTAGATTATGGTTAGCCAGTGAACCATAAAACGTTGCATCTCCAAAAGAGAAGATGCCTCCATCGGCTGCAACTAACCAATAGCCTTTCCCATCAGGTGTGGAGGCGATTCCAACTATTGGTTGGTTTAGATTATGGTTAGCCAGTGAACCATAAAACGTTGCATCTCCAAAAGAGAAGATGCCTCCATCGGCTGCAACTAACCAATAGCCTTTTCCATCAGGTGTGGAGGCGATTCCAACTATTGGTTGGTTTAGATTATGGTTAGCCAGTGAACCATAAAACGTTGCATCTCCAAAAGAGAAGATGCCTCCATCGGCTGCAACTAACCAATAGCCTTTTCCATCAGGTGTGGAGGCGATTCCAACTATTGGTTGGTTTAGATGGCTATTAGCCAACGAGCCGTAGAATGCCGCTGATCCGTAGTCAAAGACTCCCCCGTCTCCAGCTGTGAATCTATATCCCTCCGAGATCGCAGATGGAGATAGAGCCGGGGTCAAAGTGGACGGAGATAGCGCCGAAGTTGTAGCCGAAAGCTCATTTGAGCTTTGAGAGAAGCCCGCTTGGTTAAGTGCCTTTACGTAAAAATAATACGTTGTTGCTTCTTTTAGGTTTGTTATCACATAGGAAGTTCCCACAATCGGAGATGAATTGACCGCGACGGCTGACTCCGATCCCGCAGAGGTACCTTCGTAGATGTAATATCCACTCACCACGGAGCCACCGTCGTTAGCTGGAGGATTCCAATTAAGACTTACAGATGCTGGCGACGAGCTAGGAGATGGCGCTGTCGGCGAGCCCAACGAGGAGGTAGCTGAAGTTAGAGTTGGGGGAGTTGGCACTGTTATGGCAGCAACTATTGGTTGGTATTGAAATGAACCTATAGAACAATAACTAGATCCACCAGTTGGACGAGGAAATCCTCGCTGATCACTTGAAGGTATCACAGCACCGCTTGGAACAAAGCTAGTTGAAGTTGCAGGCGGACCACAAAGTCCACTTGAAACCGGCACAACATCATAAGCAGGCGAACCTGGCACAATGGCCATCGTTAGAGTTGGTCCAGAGTTATCGACCAGAGATCCAAGGTTGGGAGCAGTGGTACTTAGCGAAAATGTCGAGGTAAATCCACATGAGCTATCGCTTGAAAGGTTGTAGCCGAAGTCAAAAAAACTACTAGTCGCACTTTTTTCAGCACAGTTGGCCGTAATTGCAGCAGTTGCGGGCGGTGATCCAGTGGTGGACGCTGCACCGGAGGTGGAATTAGCGAGAATATCCCCAGCAAGTGTGGTTTTTGCAGCGGATGAATCATAGATTGCTCCACCTCCTCTAGTTGGGGCGCTGTTACCAGAGAAGGTCGAATTCGTTACAGTTGCTGAATTGTCATTATAGAATCCGCCGCCCGACTTCTTTGCCAAATTACCGGAGAATGTCGTATTCGTCAGGGTAACCGAACCCGCATTATAGAATCCGCCGCCAGACTTCTTTGCCAAATTACCGGAGAATGTCGTATTCGTCAGGGTAACCGAACCCGCATTATAGAATCCGCCGCCAGACCAGGCACTATTATTAGAGATTTCGTCATCATTCAATTGGCCGCCAACATAACTGAATATTCCACCCCCAAGGCCATGACCTCCCTTGGCGCTATTGTTCTCTATCTGATCCATAGATGACTTAAAAGTGCCAAACCAGTTGCAGATAGCCCCGCCGTAACCAGATTTACCACCGCCGTTTTTACCAACACGATTATTCGATATAATGTCGTAACTAGAGTTCACTGTGCCTTTGAGGATATAGATTCCACCGCCTTGTCCCCGTGCACCGGAGACATTATGGGTGATTGAATCGTTGGACAGACTAATTTTGGCCGAACTCGAACCATTTATGGCCAATCCACCACCACCGCTGAGCGCCCCTGGTGTTGCGTTGTAGCTAAATATATCATTGGTTGCAACCAGGCTCTTACTGCCAGAAAAATAGAGTCCGCCACCCTCGCCATCTTGTCCGCGAGCATGGTTGTGTGAGATCTTATCGCCTATAAGTTTTGCCTTTCCATCGATAGAAATTCCACCTCCCAAACCGCCCTTGGAGGATTTGGCTCGATTGTAGGAAATCACATCATTTTTCGCCAGTAATATACCCGATGCGCCACTGTAGATTCCACCGCCACCGAGAGAGCTATGTAAAGCCACATTGTGCGAGATAGTGTCATTGAAAAGAGTTAGATTACCTTTGTTGTAGATTCCCCCACCGCCATTGTGAGACGGATGAGTCTTGTGGATACCATTGCCATATTGAATGGTCAAACCCGATATTGAAACAGTCGTATTCTTTTTTATTCTAAACACAGGGCCTAGAACCCTTTTATTCTTTGCAGTTCCACCTACAAAAGTTGTCGAGGAACCCGCCCCAAGAATCTTTATATCTTTACCTATGACGATAGTTCCACTTGCTGATGTATTATAGTTCCCTGCCAAAACATCGATAGTATCATCGGCATTGGACTGCGCTATTGCGTATGCAATAGTCAAACATGGAGATGCGAAAGTACAACCACCGTTATCAGTTCCACTCGTAGATACGTACCTTGTGATAGAAGAAGAACCAGCATAAGCTGGTCCAGGTCCGGCTATCAAAATCCCAACCATGCCAAAAAGACAAACGATTGACAGCGCTATATCTCGCGTACGCCTCAAACCTCGAGTACCCAAAAGGGACCACATTCTTCTATTGTTACCATACCTATTGGCACGATGCTCATTGGCACTATCGGATGACAATACTTTGAAGGGCCAAAGACGTAAGTTGCAACTATTAAACATATCTGGTGCGACCCTTCATTTAAATACACAATCCCAGAGGTAACTTCTAAAAACTTCAAGAGCAGTATTTGATTCCCCAACAAATAACCACGCTATCACATGCTACGCATAAACCTGGCGGATAAGCTGTCCTTAAATACGTAAATCAAAATTCCATAATAAGGATCAAGGCGAGCCCATCGACCTATTCAAAACCATCTACTTCTAAGCATCTTTTGGGCTCGGCAAAAAATTCAAAGTTCAATATATAAAAAACAAAGATCGTCACCCTTGGTAGTCACTCGAAAATACCACGGCTCACCAGATCTCTTTTAACTACACTTTGACTCATGCCCGCCACAAACCAGTCGAGTGTGAATCAGAGTGGCTATTCATAGTCCTCCACATCGGTCTTGGTGACCTCAGTGTCTCAAAAATGATGGGCTTAAATAAGGCAGTACCCGTTATAAGCGATCGTGCATCAACCAGCACAAACTCAGTAATCTCAGAAGACCAAAAACCAACGACCAACGACTCCAGAAGAAGAGAGATGGCAACAGAAAAAGAGATGGAGCCAGAAAAAGAGAGATGACAACGGACTACCTAGAAGTAAAATAAAATATCAGACGTTCCGATAGTACCAATTTATCAATTTGGCCTTCAATAGCTTTGGAGGCAGGAGCGAACCGAACAATACCTTGCGCAGCTTAGGCCTTATGAGCTAATTTCTGTCCCAGCTATCGCATATATTCATCGGGATTGTGGGTTACCATCCATTGACTTCATTTCTCCTTTGAATTATTTTGTGAAGGCGAGAACAGCTGTAGCGATTCGCCATCTAAAACTGCAATGAAAACATCCAATCAAAAGGTATCCTGGACGCCACTAACTATTAATCTAAATGCTAAAATCCTCTTGCACCCGGCACAAGCGAAGTCGTATAAAGCCATCGCTTCATCGCTTATTTGGGCTCCACCGACCACCTATGACATCGCCACGACTAAAAAAGCTCATTTCACCCTCACCGCTCGGAAGAAGGAGCCTATCTCGACTGTCAAGTGGCTTTAAAATAAAATACCCATTGGCACCTAGGAAGAGTATCAACCTAAGTACCAATGGATCCATCCAAAGCTACAAAAACTATCCGTTGAACTCCGACGGAGACTCTGTTGACTCCGGAAGTTGAGGGTTCTCGCCCTCTTCGCTGTATAAATCAGCAAATGAGTTCTCAACCGCGTCAAGCGCACTGTGAAGGGCTAGACGAACCGTAGAACGGGCTTCAGAGGCTACAGCGCCCAAACGCTTAATATCGCTCTTGAGCTCATCCCTACGCCTCTTGTGATCCGAGACGTCCATCTCGAGTCGTGTCAATTCGGCATCCCGCATCTCAGCTACCTCTTGCGCAACCTTTGTACGCATCATGTCGGACTCTTGGCGAGCCCTAAACAAGGTATCCTCAGCGGTGAATTTAGCCTTTTCGATGATCTCGTCCGCCGATTGTTCGGCATGGAGGAAGATCGACAAGATTCGATCTCCGGCAGGAATAGAAGAGGCTGGTGGTGCCTGTGCCGGTATCGGCTCGACTTGGAATGAGCCACCACCTTGAGTTGCCTCAGCTTGGGCTAATCGAACCTTCAATCGCTCGACCTCTTGTTCAGATCGAAGCAGTTTGGAAGTTAAATCTCTGATCTCTTTTTCACGACTTTCAGCACCGGCTGCAACCTGCTCTAAAAAAGCATCGACATCGTCTGGGTTGTAACCTCGCATCTTCTCGCGAAATTGCGCTTCTCTTATCGCCTTTGCGTCAAAGTCCATCCTTTAAAGGGTAGCAACTTACAAAACTACAAGGATGGTTTTTTCAAACAAATTCAAAGGATTGCGGTCATATGTACCCTTTGGCAGCACGATCACACCCCAATGAGAGAATCGACGATCCTCTTTGATGTACTCTTGCCCCTCAAAGTAGCTCTAGAGCGCAAATTTGGGCAACTCGACCCTAGGGGCCCGGGTTGACGATCCTCATCAAAATCTGTATTACCAAAAGGATGATCAGTGGAGATAGATCCAGAGCCGCCGAGCCAAAAGCTACCGGAGGAATAATCCGACGAAGAGGTAGATATACCGGATCTGTGGCTCTTCTGAGATAGATGTTGACCCTATACAAGGGGCTTCCTGGGTGTGTTGGAAAGAAACTCAAGAGAATCTGTCCAATTATTATTAGAACATAGACCTCGAGGCCTCGGTAAAGAATTTCCTGTAGGATCCTCAATGCTCTACTCCTAAAATACTCCGCGTTCGGACAGATTTGCGCGTTCCTCTTGAGAAACAGTAACGTTGCTCGGACTCAATAAAAATACGCCATCGGCTACTCGCTCCATCTTACCCTGCAAAGCATAGGTAACTCCAGAACAAAAGTCAATCATACGTCTTGGCAGGTCGCTCTCTACGTTTTGAAGGTTCAAAATAACAGGAAGGCCATCTCGCATAAGATCGGCCACCTCAGTGGCATCCCTAAACCTCTTGGGGTAGACGATATGAACTGTAGGCTTTACCTGATTTATAATTGGACGTATAGTTGGAATTCCGCTTGCCATCTTACCTCTATCTGGTAGATCCACTGGTTGCCTCGATCTCGCCTCATTTTTGAGGGCGACATCCGAATCTATGCCAAAGGGATTTCGTCCCCCATGTGCAGCATTTTCTGGTGCCTTGGCGTGAACCTGGGAAGGCGCCTGCCTTGGAGGTCGTTCCGGATTATCTTGGTAAACCTGAACGTTGGGACCCCTTGGATAGGTTTCTTCTCTGAGCTCGGAACCATTTCGAACCCCATAAGGGGGATCATATTCCGGATCAAATTCTTCAGGCGAATCGGTGAGACCCAGCCATTCAAGTACTTTCCTCATAGCGGGAGCCATTATCTCTCCATACTTTTCATCTATGTTCCAACTTGCAAACCGATTGGAGCTTTACTACCCAAATCAAAACGATTTACGATCTTTAATTCTAAAAGCGAGCAATTCATCCTAGAGGATGATCTCAAAATACTTAACATTCTATGAACGTTCGTAGTTGTTCATATTGTCAGTTCTTGCCTTGAACTATCTCCCGATCCCCAAAGATCGCTCGACCCACCCTTACAATCGTAGACCCTTCTGAGACCGCCGCCTCAAAATCATCTGTCATTCCCATTGAAAATTCCGAAAGATCCAAAGATCTACCAAGTTGATAAAGATCCCTAAAGATAAAAATGCGCTCTGGCATAGAGACAACCGGGGTTATTGTCATTAGACCGACTACGTTCAAAGAAAGCGATAATCCCTTCTTTAGGGCCTGTTCAACCTCCGATACAGCAAATCCCGACCGTTGCTGCAACTTCGAGTAATCAACTTGCAAAAAAAGCTTTGATTTTGAGTCATTAGCAGCCAATAGTTCGAGCTCTTTTATCCTCGAAACACTGTGCCATACCCCAACGACACCAGCAAGACTGGGAATTCTACGACTTTGTATCGCACCTATCATATGCCAGTTGAGAACGGAATTTGAAAGAACGGTGGCCTTCTCCAAAAGTTCATTAGGGTAATTTTCTCCAAAATCAACTATTCCCAATTTATTGACCTTTGAAATCACATCAACGTCAATTCGCTTTGAAACAGCCACGACACTAACTTGAGACCCACCAGCACGAAGGACCCTGTCTTTTACCTTTTGGTAGTTTTCATAGATAAGTTCAGATCTGTCTTCCAAAGGTGCCATCTCCTAGTTCGATATGCAGATCAACTCGAGAATTATCCCTACTTCCACAGTTATGAATCCGAGCCTACGACAAACATGGCCATTCTAGAGGCAAGATCTCCACCTCTATATGAAAAATACCTCTCATCACAGATCGTGCAAGGCGGCCGCGTACTTTGCAGAAGGACGCCACTTTTTTGAAAGAGATGCGAAATTGATCCATAGATGTCAAGCGCAACAGCTCCGCCCTCGAGCGGGACGCTGGCATTGGTTCCAACCTTTTGGGAGAAGATATCGGCGTCACCGCTGGAGAATTCATAACAACAAATCCCCGCATGAGGACCAACCACGCCAATCAGTTCACCAGATCCGGCTGCCCTTAAGCGATCGATAGCCCCTTGAATAATGCCGCCATAGATTCCACGCCAGCCCGCATGAATAGCGACATAGCACAATGAGGAAGAATCAAAGATAACAACAGGGGCACAATCTGCCACCAAGATTATTGGGACGGAACGGGGTTCATCAACAAAAATCGCATCTCCCTCTAGAGGTTCTCTCAGTTGCCCCTTGCCAATTTCACCGTCTTGAGAAAGCTCTGCACTATCTCTTATGATGCTGGAGTGGGTCTGACGTAGTAAAGCTCGACTTTGGTATCTGCCGCCTGCCGCGACAATCAGCTTTTCGGCCACTTCGCTATTCCTAGCGTTGCCATCGCTTCGATTCGAGAAAAAGGCGGACCTTCCATCTGCATGGCGATAAAGAAGCTCCATCAAAAGACCCCAATCAATATATGAAGAACGCCTAATGTCACTAGCGGTACCTTCCTTCACGCAAACAAGGACAAGACCAAACAGTTAGATAATGCCCAAATAGAAACCAAGAGCAAATAGCACAATCTCTGTCGGGCTTATCTCAGGTCCATCTGCCAAAATACTCGATCGAAAGGTTCGATTCGATCCCTCGGCTAGACGATTGCTAAAAAGCAAAAAACAGAAACATCCGATAGACCGATTGGATCACATGCCTACCCAGGTGACCTTTGAGTCTTGTCTTGTCCTAGTATCCTCTCCCGGTATCGTTAAGTACTGCTCAGGATCATCCTCGTCGTAAAACCTTATCCATCGTTGGCGAAATATCTCCACCTTGAATTCAAAACTCGATTTCTTGGTCTGATCTCTTAGCTCAGCATGGTCCTAATTATTAAGATGCAAATAAATTACTTAGACGGCAATGCGCGTTAGTGAGGCCATCGATCAAAACAACGGTAAAAACAGACCAGAGAGATCTACCTAAAAGTAAAATTTAATCCCATTTGGGAAAAGTCTTCAAGTTAGAGGTTCTTTAAAAAAGACGGAACGTCGATATCTCCATTGTCATCCTCGTCAAAGTTAGCTTTATGATTGGAGCCATTGCTTGACTTCTTAGATGCTAACGAATCGTGATCGCCATTCAACCCTTCAGTTGCGCCGCCACGAACACTCGCGCTATTAGCCTCGTTATTAAACTTATCGATTGAAGAAATATCGATTTTCTTCATAATCGATTCGACTGTTTGGCTCTTAGCGTCATTGAGTCCAAAACCGGTGGCGATAACGGTAACCCTTATCGAATCCCCGAGACTCTCATCAATCACATTTCCAAAGATGATATTAGCATCTTCATGCGCCAACTCTTGGACGACTTGCGCCGCACGATTCACCTCTAGAACCTTGATATCGTGACTTCCCGCGATATTTATCAGAACACCCCGAGCACCTTCCATTGAAGATTCAAGGAGATGCGAGGTAGTTGCTAGCTTGACGGCCGTGACTGCTCGATCCTCACCCGTAGCGGTGGCCACGCCCATGATCGCAGTTCCGGCATTTTCCATTATCTTTCGAAGATCGGCAAAGTCAGTATTGACCAATCCTGGCTTGGTTATAAGATCGGTGATACCTTGAACGCCCTGCATCAACACTTCATCTGCCATCTTGAAGCCATCCTCAAGAGTGGTCCGATCGGTTGCAGCTGAGATAATCCTATCGTTCGGTATCACAATAAGGGTATCGACCTCTTCGCGAAGGCGTAGAATACCCGCCTCTGCCTGTCTTGAGCGATTACGTCCTTCAAATGCAAACGGACGTGTAACAACGCCGATGGTAAGCGCTCCTAGGGATCTTGCAATCTGTGCTACTACAGGTGCGCCACCAGTACCAGTACCGCCGCCTTCTCCAGCTGCTATGAAGACCATGTCCGCCCCTCGGAGCGCCTCTTCAATCTCCTCACGGTGATCTTCAGCGGCCAATTTGCCAACCTCTGGATCACTGCCTGCACCCAAACCTCTGGTTGTGTCCTTACCGATCTGCAACTGAATATCTGCATCAGAGCCAACCAATGCCTGTGCATCCGTGTTGATAACTATAAATTCAACTCCACGAAGCCCAGCGTCGATCATTCGATTGACGGCATTACTACCGCCACCACCGATACCCACCACTCGAATCATCGCCACATAATTATGCGAATCGACATTGATCATCGATATTCACCCCATCAGAAATCTCTTAGACAATTGCACCGAGTCTTTGAATCAAACCAGGTCCCCCCAACATAGCCACGTAGAACGTGCCATCTCGTAAGTTCATGCCTAGATGTAATCTCCAACTTTTACGGCTCGACACATAGCGGCCGATATCGCAAGTCCGTGCGGATTATTCTAGCGGTTTCAACTCTCCACCAACCGATAGAACACTAAAGGAATTAAGCATTTCTGGAAGTACTTCTCTGCGCGCACTAATAACGCTGAGTATGTAATTCTCTCAGTACTTTGAGGAACTTTCAAGAGATAATTATTTATAAAATAGCGACTAGCGACTTTGGTAATTGCGCCATCTAATTGCCGGCGGCCCAACCATCGCGCCAATATGATCGTATTTCCATAATTTCGTATCCATTGTAATTGGGTGGACTAAGTGAGCACTCAAAGCGCAAATCAGAACATTCTCTAGCTACGACATGGATACTTAATAAATTTCAAGAAACAATCAACCTAGCACCGGAGTCGAAAAGTCCATCCAGCCACCAGATCGCCAACTCTGGATGTTCTGTCGATGCGACTAAAAGTGACCGTCATGATCAATTCATCAACATCGGCCCAAGAGATCTTTCAAAGCAACAATTCAATTGCATATCAATCAAATAATTCCACATAATAATGATATCTACCATGCACAATTTAAAAATCCTCAAAAGCTATTTATGGGGTTTCTTTTATCGCAACTTACTAAAACAACCTCAAATAAGGACCTTCTCATTTTCCGTCTTTCACAACTCCTAGGGGCAAAATCCCAATTCACCGCCCCTAGATCAATTACCGCAAAAATAAATAGCCCCTTTTCGCAGCGAATCGATCCAAACCACAAACCGCAATTACACGCCAAAACCATTCCAAAATAATCAAGACAACATCGCACTCTCCCGAAGGTAAACGATTCGCTTAAATTCAAATTCCAAGCTCATCGCTTGGGAAAAGGAATATCTTGAAGGGTCAATCAAACGACGAGCCCTTATGACAGTTTCAGAGTTAGATAAGTCCAGAGCTCCCCAAAAGGCACCTCTGCCCTTTTGACTTGGCCACTATCAACGAATCAGCCCCGGCAAAATCAACGACACAAAGGGCCGTTCTTCACCCAACCCGTCGCCGAATAAGATGCAAAACCCAGAGAAAATAGACCAGAAAGAGAGTAACCCAGAGTCAATAGGCGATAGGCCACTTTCGATCCATCTATTGCGCTTGCCCATTCAAACATCACACAGCAGAATCACACAGTTAACTTTTGGTAACTTTTGGCCTAAGCGACCTGACCAAGATTACCCTGGCCCTCTAGGAAGAAGATGGCGGTATCAACGACGGATGAGAGATATCGGTCAAGTCCAAGATGCTTCCTGGGGCAAGTGGAGTCGCCTTCTCTAAAAGTCCAAGTTCAGCAACGGTAGCACTGATCTTATCTTGATTGGAGATGTAGACAAATGTATGGTTTGAATCCTCAAACCCCACACCTGTTCCCGGAAAGACGAAATATTCAATCGGCAGATTCAATAGACCACCAAGGTGCCCCTCGATATATGCAATCCTAGAAAATGCTGGTTTCACCATCGAAACCGAGGTGTATGTGGCGCAGTTAAAGTCCACTATCACTCCGCCATAGGGGTCGGTTGCCTTACAGATTGCTGGCATGGCGACTGGGGGCGTAACGCCCGGGAGGACTTGTCCTCTTTGACCTATCACTATGCGATGAATGGAGAGTGAGTCTGTGGCTACGACAAAAGTTGCCTGGGCAGAGGTGACTAGCACATCCAAAGTATTTGGAAACTTCTTCTCAACTAAGGCCGAATTGATCTTTGGATTTTTGAGCAATAAAGCTTGGATCGTACTTGTGGGGACAGAAAAATAGCTAATGTGAAGATACTTCGAGACGATCCCGCTGACAAAAGAAGAACTTGCCAAAGTGCCTTTTATGACAATATTCGTCTTTGTAATCTTAAAGATAGAAAGAGAGGAGATGACCCCCAAGTAGCCTAGGCAAAAGAGACCAAGTGAAGCCAGAGCGATAGCAACTCTACGCCGGAGAAATCGCTTCGCAATCTGGTTCCTTCGACGCTTTATCCGCGGGTCAATTCCACTCTTATCATCCAATTTTATAAAAAACGCTTTCTAGTCAAAAAGTACTATAGAGATTCGACCGAATCGGTCGTGGAACGATCCATCGACAAAACAAAGATAACACGCCACCCATATCCAGCAACCATAGTGTTCGGAAAATCTAAGGCGAGATCGTCACCAAAGAGAGCTCCAACCTAGTGAGATTTGACGGTGTTTAACCCTTCCAATCCGTAGGTCTCGTCGAATCCTAAAAATCGAATCTCGCTATGAAGTCGTATCGAGAACTTAGCATCGACAATATCACGAACTTTAGCCATAAGAGTTATGACGTCAAGGGCCGAAGCTCCGGGCTCTGCCTGAATAAAATTCGCATGCTTTTGTGAAACACTGGCACCGCGATAGGTAAATCCCTTTAGCCCCGCTTGTTCAATGAGGCTACCGGCGCTTATTGAAGGAGGATTAACGAAGACACTTCCAGCATTTTGCCCACCTGGCTGATTGTTCCGACGCCATGTCACAATCTCGCTAATTCTGGCTTTGGACAGCTGCGGATCCCCCTCCACCATTCGAATCGTCGCACCTAAAACTACCGCTGTGGGTGACAGTCCCGAACTTCGATATCCAAATCCGCATTGACTAACGCTCAAACTTTTGTAGCCCAAAGGCTCATTTGGATCATAGATCTCGATCGATTCAACCGAATCCGCCATAGTCGAACCATGGCCACCTGCATTCATACGAATAGCACCACCAATCGACCCTGGCACCCCTACTGCCCACTCAAAGCCACTCAACCCGATGCCGCCCGACCGTCGAGCAAGAATGGGTAAATGCACAGAAGATCCTGCCCTAGCGGACAAACCTTCAAAGTCAATGCGATCAAAGTCACCCCCTAAGCAAAGTGCAACCCCAGAAAAACCAGAGTCAGAGACCAACAAATTCGAACCATTACCGATCACAAAAATCGGTATCTCACCCTCATTTCTGATCAGCTCATAGAAGGTCAAAAGGTGCTCTTTAGTCCCAAGAGTTACACCAATTGCAGTAGAGCCGCCCACTCGATAAGTAGTACGAGAAGCTAGAGATGGATCAGACCAGATCGACAAACCAGCCAGCGCAAGGGCATCTCTCAAACCATTGAAATTCCAGTGGTGATCCATCAGCCTCTTTGTGCTCCATCCCGTCGCAGCCCTGCACGATCGATCATCTCTTGGGCCAAAGATGTGATGTCTCCCGCGCCAAGTGTTAAAAAGATATCGCCCTCTGAAATAAGGGCCAAGGAAAAGTCAGCCATATCGCTGCGACTAGGGTGATACAAAACCTCAACATTCGGATGGTTGGTATTCATATGTACAGCAATCAGCTCACCAGATACTCCAGGAATTTGATCCTCACCTGCGGAATATACGTCGCCTATAATGACTAAGTCCCCGCCGGCTAACGCGTCTCCAAATTCGTCAGCCAATCTCGCAGTCCGGCTGTAACGATGTGGCTGAAAAGCCACAACTATGCGACTATGTGGCCATTGAGCCCTCGTAGCCTCAATCACCGCACGAATCTCTGAAGGCAAATGGGCATAGTCATCGATAAATTGAACTCCTCGAACCTCCCCTTTTCGCTGATATCTGCGAGAAACCCCGGTAAATTCCAAAAGCGAATTAGCCGCCACTTCAATCCCGACACCTAATGAGACCGCCATTGCGATCGCTCCAGCAGCGTTCAATGCGTTATGCATCCCCGGTACCACTAATTCAACCCTCTGGGACACTGAACCTCTCTGGTTCAGGTCAAAGTGCGTCTGATACTCCCCAAAAGAGACATTAGAGATACAGAAGTCATCGGTCTCGCGGACTCCAAAGGTTTTAACGCCCTCTATCGAAAGAAGGTCACCTACATCTCCAAGATAGGAGCCAATCAACTTAGGCCCCTCGGCGTTCTTGACAAATCTAAAGAAGTGGTCTTTTAGGTCTTCATAGCCGTTGTAATTTTCAATATGGTCGGGTTCTAAGTTTCCAACAATTACACCATAAGCACCTAGCGCCATAAAGCTCTTATCGCTCTCGTCGGCCTCGATCACAAAATAGTCCCCAGCACCCTTAGCTGCAGAGGTTCCCGTCTCGTTCAGTTCGCCACCGATAATGTAAGATGGAGAAAGGCCCCCAGCCAACAGGCAAAGTGTCAGCATCGATGTAGTTGTGGTTTTACCATGTGTTCCCGCCACGCCAATCACCTTGCTATCGCCTAGGAGAATCGGGAAAAACTCAGACCTATCCAAAACGGGTATTCCCTTTTGAAGTGCCGCCAGCACCTCTGGATTACTCTGTCGAATCGCAGATGAGATAACTACCACTTGTGCATCTCTAACGTTTGAGGATTGGTGGCCTAGATACAGTTCGACCCCATAGCCCCTGAGCCGCTCAAAGGAGGACGACGCCTTCAAATCTGAGCCACTAACTTCTACACCACGCTCAGATAGAACCATAGCTATTGCTGACATTCCAGCTCCGCCAATGCCAACTATATGGACTCGTTCCGGCATAACAAGGTCTTTCATGGCGACTCCTTTCATGGAAGTATCCCTAGAGATCTATGCGGACAAACCTTTATTAAAGAGCATAATCAATGGCTCTTTTCGCGATCCGTATTGCAGCATCGCCAACTTCGTCGTCACTTGGCTTATTGGGAAAACTTTGGTGAAAAACTTTGGTTGGCGAGCTGATCAATTTCTCGATCATGTCGCCAAGAAGTGCCGGGGAAAAGTCGCCTTCTCTTACAAAGACTGCCTCGCTTCTCTCGCAATACCAACGAGCATTCTTTGTCTGGTGGTCGCCTGGGGAGTTCGGAAGCGGAATCAAAATAGCTGGCACTCCAAAGTAGTCGAGCTCAGCCACCGTATTCGAACCTGCGCGCGAGATCACAAGATCCGCATTTCCCATATATGAATAGAGCTCGTCACTATAGTTTTCAAAGACGACCTGCGCCGATGACACCTTTGATACTTCTGTTAGTTCTTGTCGAACCTCCCCGAAGTCACGCTCTCCTGTAATAACAAAAAAGCCCACCTTTGGGAAGCGATTTGGGAAGTTAGATAAGGTAGCAATAATTGCATCATTTATTCTTCTTGAACCTAGCGAACCGCCAAAGATAACAACAAAGCTATCTATCTCATCAACCTCGAAGCCCGCTTTCGAAAAGAGATCCCGCCTTGCCTCTTTGGAGACATCGACAGCCATTATCTCTCTTCTTAGAGGGACTCCCGAGCGGTTCGCAAAACCATTGGGATCGATCTTGCCCCGATGGATCTTTGACTCTTCAAAACTTAAAAAGATCTCCTTGGCTAGTTTGGAGATCAACCGGTTGGCTCGCCCCATAACAGAGTTTGTCTCCACTACTAAAACTGGAATCCCCAAGCTATAACTAGCCAGTGCAACAACGACTGAGATGTAGCCCCCAAAGACGATGGCGACCTTCGGCCTCTGCACCTTGAGCAAAGCCCTTATCGCAAAAGATGCAGATACAAGGGAGGCAACGCCTCGTACTTTGGATAGTACTGTTGAGCTAGCGGTAATTCCCCTTACATCAAGTCTTTCTCTACCATAGGGCAATTGCGAAAAAATAGCATCCTCGACCGGCCTACTAGAGGTCACAAAACAGATTTCGCTCGCCGAAATCGATCTATCCTCAAGACACTGCGCTACTGCCACCGCTGGATAGATATGACCGCCGGTGCCTGCCGCACCTATGACAACCTTCATATCGTACCTACTTTTTAACTTTAAGACTTCGAGTTGCAACTCTCGAGAATCGAGTTTGAAAATTTCACCATCTTTGGACCATCATCGCACGCACCAAGCAACGCTATGGCCGCCTCGTTGCGCGCTCGGACATCTATTCAATAGATGCATCCGGCGCACACTACAGCCAGCGACGATTTCCTTTTGAAGAATAACCCTAGCGCCTAATGCCTTGGCGGGCTTGCGCCCTGAGTTAGGTTTTCGCATCCATGGTCGCAATGTAATCGATCACTCAACGGTTCATCCACTAAGATTTAATGGCGACAATAAAGGCCAAACCAATGCGTCAAAGTCCGCTCAAATAAGATCCAAAGGCCTCAGCTTTACCGAGGCCAATTAATCAAGGGCATTCAAAGACCTTTGTTAGCAACACTATTAGCAACATAAAATATGAATACGCACTAACGAGATAGCAATCACATGCCCTAGCGCTAAGGCAAATCAAAAACAAAGTGTGATTACTCGCTCAACAAGAAAGTCCAAATTCCAAGGTTGATAGCAATGGGACAATTTTTACCTTCAAAATCACCATCAAAGTCACCTTCAAAAATCAAGCCCTAGCACTCTTTGAATCTTCTAATCGCAGTAGCACAATTGCCTCAACAGATAGGGTCAACTAGCATATCCACCTCATATGCATGACCCAACTCGCTCTATGGGAGGATTCGTTGCCAAGCTTTTTAATCTCTGCCGATCAGCTCTGTCGATCGTCTCTTGCCGCTAAGAAATCGACGCGATAGCTGATATAGAGACCTGAGGAAGAGAAACGACGATGATCTTCCATCCAACAGCTTTCTCCTTGGCAGTTCGATTGAAGCTACAGGTCTATTGAGACTGTAGTCACATGGACAAGCAACCCTCAAGGAGTCACTTTCTTACTCGCAGACAGCCTTACTCGCAGACAGCCAAGAACCACCTGCCGAAACCCCTACCATGTAAATCAAAGCCAGATCAAAGCCAGATCAAAGCCAGATCAAAGCCAGATCAAAGCACAGACTACTTCGGCAAAAGGTTTTATATTAAAAATAAATTCACCCTTCACTAGCGAGATCCAACCTCTCAACGATTAAAATAACCCTTATAAAATACCAAGTTCAAAACGCGACAATACTAAGATATTAATCACAGCCATGAAAAACTTTAAATGATTTCTAGTTGCCCCTATAGATAAGTCACTGGAATCAAATCTTCAACTTTAATAAACCATGGTAATTATTTGCAATGACCGCCATTTAGTCAGCCAAAAAGTAGCAACATATTCATTTACTGCCATCTTTATCAATTCAAGATAGGTCATCAAACAACCTATCTCCTAACCAATCACCGCAAATTATAAGACTCATTACGCGACAATTATCAAGAGCCATCGACCAAGTCAAAGACGACCAATTGTCGATGGCTGCTCAACAGCAGCTAATTACATCTCTATGAAATACAAATCGCGACCACTTCGAGGAGCACTTCGAGGAGTACTCTCACGACCACAGGGAGAAGGCACCGGTTATGAGGTCTTGATGATCCAAATGATGAAGGGGAAGCCAAAAAAGCCAAGGCCGTCCCAAAATAGCAAAATCACAGATCCAAGGCGATGATGACCTTCAGAATTGGAATACCGCTTGTTATGGACTGGAGCGTTCCGGAGACTAGTGTCATCACACTAATGGTAAACTCCAAATATTACGATAAGTCGGCGCTATTGTTCCTGATAATTTTCGACCGTAACTACTTTTTTTTGATTTCGCTATCGCCCAAAACCTGCCATTAACTTCATTACCATCCGCATCGAATCGAAGCAGTAACAACCCAAAGTTACTTAATAAACAAACCCGAAGGGCAAGAATTTGAATCAACATTTGATTCAAAATCGATTAGAAAAGCGTAGTTAGTCGCAAAAAGGAAAGTCCCAAGGGGAACTAGCTTCACTCCTGGCATAAAAAATACCACGGATCTTGCGCTACTTTTTCAATAAAAGGTGCCACCTTTTCCGGCAACATTGGCCTGGCAATAAGATATCCCTGCACGTTTGCACAACCCATACGTTGCAGAACCTCAAATTGTGCTATAGTTTCGACCCCCTCCGCCACGATCTCAGCGCCCAGAGCATCTGCAATCCTTATGACCGACTCTACTATGGTGCTAACTTCAACGTTCTCAACCAATTCACTCGTAAAGCTTTGGTCGATCTTGATCGTTGTGGCGGGAAATTTACGAAGATAGCTGAGAGACGAATAGCCTGTGCCAAAATCGTCGATGGAGATGCCCACGCCTAAATCTTTTAGCTTTTCGATCTGTACCTGTGACTCATCAACATTTGTCATAGCGATAGTTTCAGTAATCTCCACCTCTACCACGCCATTTCCAAGACCATATTGGCGTAGCTTGTCTCCCAAGATCGAGACCAAGCTGCCGTCTAAAAACTGAATCGCTGATACATTGATCGAGAGCATCGCCACATCGACCCCATCACGATGCCAGCTAGCCAACTGCGCGAGGGCTCGACTAATTATCCAATTTCCCAGTGGAATTATAAACCCAGATCGCTCAGCGATTCGGATTATTTCGGATGGCGGGACCTCACCCAATTTAGGATGATTCCAACGTAAGAGAGCCTCAAAACTTCGAATTGACCCATCCCTGAGCGAAACTATCGGCTGATAAACCAAGTACAGCTCATCATTGGAAAGCGCCCTTCGGAAAGACTTCTGGATCTCGAGGGATCGAGTATAGGCCCCAATATTCGAGGAGTCGAAAAGAAGGATCTTATTTGAACCACCATGACGAGCGCGTTCTAGAGCCGAATTAGCCAAGATAAAGAGTGACTCAAAGTCACTAGAATCATCCGGGTAAAGCGAGATGCCAATGAAAGCTCCTAAGTGAACTTCACCGGCATCCGTCTCAATTGGCTGAATTATCAATCCCAAAACAGACTGTGCGAAATCCAGCGCATCGAGTGGATCCTTCGTGGCAACGGCCATCGCAAATTCATCGCCGCCCAAGCGACAGATCGGCCTCTTTGGATCTATCATAGCTTCAAACCGACTACCAAGCCTCTGCAATGCGACGTCGCCTATCGAATAGCCATAGGCCTCATTGACAGCTTTAAAGTGATCGAGGTTGACAAGCAAAAGAGCAACGCCACCCATTGCCTTTGACTCTGACTCAAAGAGTTCAACCGTGGCCACCATGAAGGAGTTGCGGTTCATAAGACCGGTCAAAGAGTCAGTCATCTCGGCGTTACGAAGGCGTTCCTCGTTTGATCTCTCCTGGGTGACATCCTTATAAAATCCGGCGTAGCCCACCACCATCTCTCGATCGTCACGAATGTGGCGAATTGAAAATCGATTCAAATACCCGAATCCATCCTTGCGATGGCTCCATAGGTCGCCGTCAAACTCACCGTTCCGCAACAGCTTCGACCAATCCTCACCGAAACCACCATCAAAGACCATCGGTGAATCAGTCGGTGCTACATAAGTACCGATTGCATCTTCTTCGCTATAGCCGGTAATCCTCGTAAAAGAGGAGTTGATAGCAGTGACCCTAAAGTCGGCGTCAGCAATCGCTATGCCTTCTCTACTGTTAGTAAAGAGACTCGCCGCAGTAAGAAGACGATCTCGACTCTCAATCCGAGCGGTAATATCCAATACAACAGCGACGAAGAAACGCTCCTCGCCCACTTCGGCAATCTGAAGGTGAACTTCTACTGGATATCTTGACCCATCTTTGCGTTGATGGACCGACTCAAAGACCAATATCTCCTTAGTCTTATCCAATAGCGGTGAGGCCAGCTCCATGAAGCTGGCCAAATCAAAATCAGGCTTAATCGCCAGAGCATCCATCTCATTTAGCTCTAAAGCGCTATAACCAAGGTTAACCAATGATCCACGGTTGGCCCATGTAAAGCGCAGCGACTTGGCTTCATAGATTAGCACTTCGTTGAGAGAATTATCGATAATTCGACCGAGTAACTCTATCCGATTGCGCCGTTCGTCACGCTCATTTACATTTTCAACTGCAGCGACTAAATAGTCGAAGTTACCCAAAGCATCAGTGACCACCCCTACGGTATTATGAACACGAATAGTTGAGCCATCCTTATGGATGTAGCGCTTATCTAGGACAAAATAACCACCAGTCGCCTGAGAAGCTCTAGCTAAAAACGCCTTACTCAGCTCAATGTCATCGGGGTGCGAGAGGCCATATACGATATTTCTGGGGAGCTCATCTTGTTTGTAACCGAGCATCTCACAAAAGCGACTATTCGCCTCTAGGATCATCCCATCCTTGGTTAATGCTATCATTCCAACCATCGAATGCTCGAAATAGGCGCGGAAGTGGCGCTCCTTAGCAGCGAGCTCAGAGGAACTTCTCTCGATTTCCGCGTTTCGGTCAAAGTTTTCAAGAGCAAAAGTTACATCACGAGATAGCTCGTCCAAGAGCGCAACAACATCGCTATCGAAAGCACCTATCTGTTCGTGATAGGCCGTAAAGATCGCAAAGATCTCACCGCCACGAAAGATTGGGAAAGATCCACATGAATTAATTCTATTGGTAACAGCACGCTCTTTCCATGGATCTGTCATTTCAGAAGAGTGAAAATCATTGATTATGACATTTTGACCTTCACGCCAAACGTGTCCAGTTGGGCCTTGTCCGAAGTCAGAAGATGGATCGACGAAGATCTCAATTCCATCTAAATACGCAGTAGCCCCAGAAGAGACTAGGCGAGTCATACTTCCTGATTCGAGATCCGGGCGCCCAATCCAAGCAAGTCTCATTCCACCAAGAGAAACCGCAATGTCGCAGATCAGCGGAAAGAGGTGGCTTTCATCTTCGAGACGCAAAATAGCTTCATTGATCTCATAGAGGGCCTGATAAAGACGTGACATCTTCTCGAACTTCTCGTCCATTTAGCTCCTCCCTCTATCCAAAACTGACTCCGGGCTTACCTCTGGCAATGATCTATCCAAAACTACCCAGCGAGTGAAAATAAAGCAATCAATACACCCCTCATAAACGCCTGAATCTCTCATTTAGAATCTCAAATTCGGATCGTCCTTTTAGCAATACGAATTATCTCTCAGTGATATGGCCAATAGAGACCCCAAACTCATAAGCAATGCGCAACTCAATCCCATGAGCCTCATCTTTATTCACCTGATGCCACAAAAAACCGTCTTGTAATAGAGCTTCCTTGATCCATTTGATCTCTCGAAACTCTACTTTCAAAGCTCATCGGAGCTGAAGCTCACCTACGCATAACCACAGTCTTGCCCCAATTTAGGCGTTCCGCTCCTAGAAAACCTATCAATGGATATCGACCTATAATCGATTCTCATTAGTTGAACTTAAATAACTATAGTAATTTATAATTTCATCAAACTATAAATCAAACTTTTAATTTCGCCTATCTGGCCTCGTGCCGCCCCAGTTAGAAAAGAGCGATCTCATAGACGGCGGACAAAAGGCTATACAATGAACCGAAACTTATCACACAAAATGACCATTTGGAAAAGCAAAAGCTCCCAATTGCATAAAAATCATGAACTACTCACCAGCAATCTAGTGCGAATTGATCTCTTGGTAATATCTGCACTGATCCACTATCGCCATCTCATCCCAGATATTGTAATGTGAATGCTCGATAGGATATCAGCCATGAGGGATTCCCTAAGGCGTATCATGATCTGGCACCAAAGAAAGAGCGTTCGACAATTTTGCCTTTGCCTTGATATCGATCTAACACTGCATGGCACGACGGATAGAAAATCGATCAATTCCATGGTTCATAAACTTGCCTAAGCATTTCAAACGGTCAACTTTAGATATCTATATCCACTGGTAATAGACCCAAGAGTCGTAATCTTGGTCACCCCAAAACTCCTTTGGCATTCAGTCAATGCCTTAGGGTGTCCAATCGACAACTATAAACGAATCTAGCCAAGCCTCAGAAAGACCAGTGTTCACTCTGACTCGAGCTTTTAGAAACTCACCTTGATGAGCGCGGTCTCGAATCATCACAGCCCAGAATTAGGGGTGAAAACACCCTCTATTGACACATGCTAGTCAATTGATGCAATAGAGTGTCGCGCTCGAGAAACAATCTAGTATTCCAAAAAAAACAAAACCCAAAAGACTTTCGACCGGCCCGATGCTCATATTACCCCGCGCCTAAGTAGATCAATCGATCCTAGGAGCAAATATCAACCAGTAGATCTCGCTCACTCGCCAATCTAACATATTCTTGGGTTGCCTAGGTAGTTACCCTCTCCTGGCAATCTCCTTCGGAACCTGCAATAGCTTTGTAACTTTTATACGATCTAAGCCACCTCCATTCTTGTACCGTTAGTCGTATCTCAAACTGAATTATTCGTGGGGATAATCGGTACCTCAACTAGGAGTTCGAGACAACCTATTCTCCTTTTCCTGGGAAGATTTAGATTTTTGAGACCATCTACCTCTAAGCCCATAAACAAATCATCTTTCCTAATCATCGATGAGATTAGAGTCGAAAAAGATGGACCGAAAGTCTTATACCACAGCGCAACACAGCTTCTCCATGCAACCCTCAAGTACTTTTCCAAAAAGGTTTGGCCAAGAAAAGCGCGATCTCCTGGCCAAATCAATAATATCGACTGATCGAAGGGGTCGCCTTAGCACTTGGTTATCACGGTATTGCTAATCTCTGTTTCGCTAATCCGAGTGTGGTTGAAAAACCGCATCAACAGCACGATGCTCCATGCGGAGGTAAGGATTCCGCCTCGATCAGCTATGTTGCTTTTGGAAGTTAACTCTGCAACCATTACAACAAAAGTAGTAGTCGATGCCACCTAAATTGACAGTAATGGCGCTGGCGTCGATCACTACATCCATCCCACAGATTGGGTCAATCCCAATCTGTGGATAGTTGGGCGCCAAAGTTTCAGCTCGGTGCGACCTTGAATTTCTTCGGGTAACTATCTCTGCCAAGATGGATATTGCAATCTCACCAGGAGTCCGCCCACCGATGTCTAGTCCAGCTGGAGACTTTATCCTACTTAGGTCATAGCCCTTATCCTCTAGAAGACTTAGAACGCCAGCTCCCCGCCTCTTTGAAGCCACAAGGCCGATATAACTTGCCTTTGACTCCAAGGCCTCAATAAGCGCCGGCTCTTCGTCGATCCCATGGGTAGCGATGACGACGAAGTCACTTTCAAGCTCCTTAGATCCCATGAAAGTGCCCTCAAGTGGCCTAAAGCCAACAACTGCCGCTGCATCTAAAAGTGCCTGAGCAATTGGAGAGTCACCATAGATCACAATCGTCGGCTCAGGAAGTGAAGGTTCTAAAAACATCTCCAAGGTCCCGCCTGAAAGGCAAGGGTTGAAGGCCCTTATCACCTCGCCATCTGAGTCATTTTCATCGCTTTGAGTACTATGGGGCGAGATGATCAAAAGTGCCGAGGACTCTCTTGAGAGAACCCGCAGCGACTCAGCCTTAACTGTAGTCAAGGCACAAGAGCCACCAACAAAACCTTCGATCGTCCCATCCGAAAGAATCACCGCACAGTCTCCTGGCCTTGCACTCGTTGGCGATTGGGCCCGCACTACAGTTGCCAAGACAAAGGGAACCCTCTGTCGTCGCAACTCCGCTGCTCTATCCATTACATCGATTCGTGTCACTGGATTGCCAAATCCGTCCTATAGGGCGCACCTTGCATTGCCTGCCAGACTTGAGCTGGCGTAAGCGGCATATCTGCGTGCTTGACGCCATACGGAGCTAGCGCATCAATGACTGCATTGACAACCGCCGGCGGCGATCCTACTGTAGCCGATTCACCAACCCCCTTTAGCCCAAGAGGATGATGTGGGGACGGCGTTACAGTGGCACCGGTCTCCCAAGAAGGACATTCTAAGGAAGTAGGAATAAGGTAGTCCATAAACGACGCACCAAGGTTATTGCCATCTTCATCAAAGGCAATAACTTCCATGAGGGCCATTCCCACTCCGTCTGCAAGACCACCATGTACCTGACCTTCAACGATCATCGGATTGATTCTTGGACCACAGTCATCGACAGCAATGAATCGCCGTACCGAAACCTTGGCAGTTGCAGGATCCACATCAACAACACAAATATAGGCTCCGAATGGATAAGTCAAATTCGGCGGATCATAGACACACTCAGCATTTAGGTGACCTTCTACCCCTTCTGGTAGCTCTACCGTTCCGTGAGCACCAAGTGCTATCTCGGCCATGGTTTTGCCCACTGACTTATCACCTTTGATGTTGAAGCGGCCCTTCTCCCATTCCAGGTCTTCAGGTGCGCACTCCAGCATGGCACTAGCCACAATTCGTGCTTTATCAACCACACGTCGTGCAGCTATAGCTGCGGCTGCGCCAGATACCGGGGTCGAACGAGATCCATAGGTGCCAAGGCCAAATGGGGTATTGTCGGTGTCACCGTGTACCACGTCAATATCTTCTGGTGGAATACCAGTTACCTCAGAGACGATCTGAGCAAATGTAGTTTCATGGCCCTGTCCTTGACTCTGAACCGATAGCCGAACAACCGCCTTACCGGTAGGATGAACACGAACTTCACAGCCGTCAGCCATTCCGAGCCCTAAAATATCCATATGGCGCTTAGGACCAGCGCCAACCGTCTCGGTAAAAAAGCTAATGCCTATTCCCATTAGCTCGCCTTTGGCCCGTTTTTGTGCCTGCTCCTTTCGAAGCTCCTCATAACCAGCTATATCCATTGCTAAGCGAAGGGCCCGAGGATATTCACCGGAGTCGTACTCCCAACCCGTCGGAGATGTATATGGGAATTGCTCTGGGCGAAGGAGGTTCTTCATTCTCAGTTCTGCAGGGTCCATTTTTAGCTCTTGAGCCAAACGATCAACCATTCGTTCAACGAGATAGACAGCCTCAGTAACCCTAAACGAACATGCGTAGGCGACGCCCCCTGGTGCTTTATTGGTATAGACACCCCGAACAGAACAATGTGCAGCCATGAGATCGTATGAACCCGTAAAGACGTGGAAGAACCCTGCGGGAAACTTGGTCGGCTGAGCGGTATTATTGAAAGCACCGTGGTCGGCTAAGACATCTACCCTTAGACCCAAAATCTTTCCATCGGCGCTAGCTGCAATCGAACCCTTCATGTGGTAGTCACGTGCGAAGGAGGTGCTCATCAAATTCTCAGAGCGATCCTCCATCCACTTGACTGGTCGCTTGGTAAGGATCGATCCAACTATAGCCAGCACATAACCCGGGTAGATTCCAACCTTGTTTCCAAAGCCGCCACCAATATCAGGGGAGACCACCCTCAACTTATGCTCTGGCAATCCCGCCACTAGGGCATATAGGGTTCTGTGTGCATGTGGAGCTTGAGTTGTGGAATAGATCGTAAGTTTTTGATCTATCGGATCCATATAGGCAACAGCCCCGCAAGTCTCCATCGGTGCAGGATGGACTCGAGGATATAACATATCTTGGTCGACTACAATGGCAGCGTTCGCAAAGACCTCATCTGTAGCAGCTTTGTCACCCGACTCCCAATCGAAAATAAAGTTATCAACCTTGCCAGCGATGTCATCTCGAATCACCGGCGCATCTTTATCAAGTGCTTTTTTGGCATCCACCACCGGTGGTAAAACTTCGTAGTCAACCTCAATAAGTTCCAGCGCATCTCTTGCGGAATAACGATCCTCAGCAACCACAAAGGCAACCTCTTGACCTTGAAAGCGAACTTTATCGGTCGCTAAAACAGCTACCACGTCATGAGAGAGTGATGGGATCCAAGCCAGATTCAGCGTCTCAAGGATTTCCCCAGTGATAACCGCTTTTACTTTAGGATGAGCTTGAGCTGCGGAGATATCAATTGACTTGATGCGAGCATGGGCATAGGGAGATCGCAGAACCGCACCGTGCAACATCCCAGGCAAATTGAGGTCATCTACATAGTTTCCCTTGCCCCGAAGAAAACGTGCGTCTTCTTTGCGCAACATTCTTCCAAAGCCAATCGGATTTGCTTGATTTTCTGTGGTCGTCATTGCGCAACCTCCGCTACATCCAAAGCGCCATTCGAAGAAGAGTTTGCAGCCGCCCATCGAATCGCTCTAACAATATTTTCATAACCCGTACATCTACAGATCTGTCCTGAGATCGCCTCTCGAATCTCAAGGTCGCTTGGATTGGGATTTCTATCCAAAAGGGCACGAGCGGTCATCAGCATTCCTGGGGTGCAAAAGCCACACTGAAGGCCGTGTTCTTGCATGAAGCCCTTCTGCACTGGGTCCAGTTCCCCACCTTGTTCAAGATCCTCTACCGTTCGCACTCTGTGGCCATCTGCCATTGCCGTCAAGACAGTACAGGACTTAACTGGAAGATCATCCAACCACAAGACACACGTACCGCAGTTGGATGTGTCACAGCCCCAATGCGTTCCGGTTAGCCCGATTTGATCTCTTATAAAGTGAACCAACAGAAGTCTAGGCTCTATCTCCTCGGAATAGTTGACTCCATTTACCTCAATATTCACACGCACTGCTAGTTTGCCTTTCCCTTGGAATTACTTAGTGCCCCATCGAGAGCCCTCCTGGTTAATACCTCCACCAAGTGTCGCTTATATGCGCTTGGTCCACGCTGGTCAGAGTTAGGATTACACTCCGCACTAGCCATTCTTGCTGCCTCATCAAATAGGTCGGGGGTGGCATCCTTACCCAATAGATATGCCTCCGCGCGACTGGCACGAAAATCAGGAGCACCAACAGCGGCCAAGCCGATTCCTGCTCTTTGAATCTTTCCATCTTGGAGAGCGATAACGGCACCCGCAGCCGCAATAGCCCAATCGCCAACGCGGCGCTCTACCTTTTCATAGGCACTACCTAAATTCTTTTGTGTTACAAATGAGACTTCAGTCAAGATCTCATCGGGCTCCACAACCGTAGAATAGGGGCCCGTATGAAAACCATTTACTGAGACAACTCTGGTCCCTCGTGGCCCTCGAATCTCAACCATGGCATCTAGGGCGGCAAAGACTGCAGAGAGGTCTTCAGCGGGATCTGCTTGACACATGGAACCACCTACAGTTCCACGATTCCTTACAATCGGATCCGCAATGACAGCTTCAGCGTCTGGGATTATCTTCGCAACTTCGGAAATGACCTGAGAAGCCAAAAGCTCGCTATGGCGCGTCATAGCACCAATCCGAAGCACATTCCCGTCACGTCTTATGAAAGAGAGATCTGCCAATCCATTTATATCGATCAGACATTCGGGTCTAGCTAGTCTCAGCTTCATCATTGGTAATAGGCTGTGTCCTCCCGCTACCAATCGAGCCTCGGGCCCTAAGCGAGTGAGACGCTCGATAGCGTCATCTACACTCAGAGCGCGTTCATATTCCACCGGTGCTGGCACCTGCATGCATATCCCCCAACTTCATAGTGCGCCTAAGCTTCAGAAGCAAACCCAGGCAACCACATAAGTACATCTTGTAGCTAAGCGATATTACACCACATTTAATTGGCGAATCGGAATTTAACTTCAAATGTCAAAGTGATATCAAATTTTCCAAAGCCACCAAAAAGAAGAGCAAGCTGGCTTCGAATCACCGATCTACCGTCAACAAAAAGAACGATCAAGAAGAGGTCTCTTTGAGTCACTACGGATCTTTGAGTCATTACGGATCTTTGGAGGTACGAACCAGAGGTAGTCTCCTCAGCAAGGTGCTTTCGTAGATCCTCATTTCAAAGAGGCGTTGATTCAAGAAATACAAGAAATAGCCCTTGTTCGGCGTGGGATAATCTCAGAGTGATCCAGAAATTCCAAAATTATATTGCAATGAAGAAATATAAAAATTAATTCACCAAAGATCATTCAAAGTAATAGATGCCATTTCACGAACTAATTGCTATCTAATTACCCAGCAAGCAAGAGGTTCAACTTTCATAAAAATCAATAACAACGGTATTCAAAAACAGCCTATAGAAAGGACCGGGTAACCAATATCTTCCTTAGAGACAACGAATCACGCACTTACCCAAGAAAAACCAAATAGTGAGGCACAAAGGTGTCACTTTCTCTTGTGAAAGAAGCTCACCGATCGCCGAACAATTTGACTAGCTATTAGAGCAACTTCGGCACGAACCGCAAACCTTAGTCAACAAAGTGTCTGTTCCAAAAAAACATGCACCATTTTCTGACCCTAAAATATACCTGTGAGCTGCAGATTTAAAATCTAACTACGGAATCTGGTAACGCTACAATGTAACATCGAGCCATGGAGTTCAACACAATAATAGAACCATTTCGAATTCATTCCGTGGAGCCGATCAAGCTAATGAGCCGGGATGAACGAAAGAGTGCTATCGAAAAAGCAAAGTACAACGTCTTTAATATTCCCGCCAAAGACGTCCTAATAGATCTGCTCACCGATTCTGGAACCGGAGCGATGAGCAGGGACCAATGGGCGGCAATTCAACATGGGGATGAATCCTATGCTGGCTCACCATCCTGGGAGATCTTTCGTGAAGCAGTCGTTGATTTATTCGACTTCAAGCACATAATTCCAACCCATCAGGGTCGAGCGGCAGAGAAGATTCTCTTTTCATCTATCGCTGGAGATGGCATGGTCATCCCCTCCAATACACACTTTGATACAACCCGAGCCAACATTGAATTTGTTGGAGCTCAAGGGGTAGATCTGGTCATCGAAGAGGGAAAAGACCCAGCAACTATTCATCCCTTTAAGGGAAATATGAATACTGACGCTCTAAGAGAGTTGATCGACCGAGTTGGTCCTCAAAATATCCCAATTATCATGCTGACGATAACAAACAACTCAGGTGGGGGCCAACCCGTTTCGATGGCCAACATTGAAGAGGTCTCTAAGATTGCACATGAATTCAACATAGCGTTCTTCTTGGATGCCTGTCGATTTGCAGAAAACGCCTGGTTCATACGTCTTCGAGAAGCCGGCTATGAGAATATGGATGTAAAAGAAATAGTAAAAAAGATGATATCCTACGCTGATGGAATGACCATGAGCGCCAAGAAGGATCCTCTGGCAAATATCGGCGGATGGCTCGCCTGTAACGACGACCTTCTAGCCGAAAAAGCACGAAACATGCTCATTCTCACCGAGGGCTTTCCAACCTACGGGGGCCTTGCCGGAAGAGACCTAGAGGCAATCGCAGTAGGGCTCAAGGAGGCGATCTCACACGACTACCTCCAATATCGAATCACATCCACCTCCTACCTAGGCGATGCACTCGACAAGGCGGGCATTCCTGTAGTAAAGCCCTACGGCGGCCACGCAATCTACATAGATGCCCGTGCTTTTCTATCCCACATTCCACCGCTACAATACCCTGGACAAGCTCTAGCCGTTGCCCTCTATGAGATGGGCGGAATTCGCGGATGCGAGATCGGTACTGTCATGTTTGGGATGACTCCGCAGGGAACTGAAGTTCCAGCCACTATGGATCTAGTTCGCCTTGCGATCCCAAGGCGAACCTACACCCAAAGCCACATTGACTATGTTATAGAGGTCGCAAAAAAGGTAGCTGAGGATGCCAAGGGTTTAAAGGGGTACAAGATAACTAAAGCTCCGCAATTTCTGAGGCACTTTACCGCGGAATTTGAAAGACTCAATTAACCCTAAAATCAAAGACCTAAAGTAAAAGTTTTCAACCGACTACTTCGTTTACCTTTTGATTTCCCATGATCGATCCATAGCCATCACCATCACAATCACCGTCCTAGGTGCAAAAATCCAGAGGTGCAACAACCATGGCGCCTCTGGAGCAAACGTCCTGAATCGAACCAGCCCTGAAAGATCCACAAAGTGGCAATGACATGGCAATAGAAATGGACAGCTGTCAACTTAGAAGAAGAGATCTCCGCCGGATAAATCCCCATAAGAAGCAAAAATTACCTTTGGCCGCGTCCATCTACCATCCAGCCCAAAAAGCACCTAAAGTGGGTAGAGTTCAACCCTTTTTCGACACAGAGATCATGCAATCCTAAATGGCGCATCCTTATATCTCCGTGACATCATCCCCGCCCTTACGGACGGGGTTTTCCGGCGCGCTTTGATAAAAACAAAAGAGCTACCTTTTATCTTCAAATCGCAAGACAAAGCCACAGACAAAGCTAAACCACGATTCAACTGGGTTCAACATTATAATCACCCGCTGGGAATAACCAAAAGTCGGCTATTTCGCTCTGTATTAATCAGCTCCGTATCAATCAGATGCTGGTATTAACGTCGCAGAGATGGATCACTATGACGAGCAACCCCTAGAACTATTCCAAGGCCAGCCATCATAAAGAGGAGCGAGGAGCCTCCGGCAGAGATCAACGGCAAGGGAACCCCGGTCACGGGCAAGAGACCCAAAACAGCGCCAATATTTAGCAGTGTTTGGCTCCCCACCCAAAGAGCCATGCCTATACAAACCAAAAACTCAAACCGACTTGGCGCTCTCAGCCCCACCCTAAAGATGGCATAGGTCAAACCTGCCAATAGTCCAAGCACAAAAAGACCGCCGATTACACCGGCTTCTTGGCCAATTACAGCGAAAATAAAGTCCGTCTGGCTGTTGGGCAGGTACCCCCACTTTGCTGAACCGGCGCCGATTCCAACACCATGAACTCCACCTGTAGCAAATGCAACAAGCCCCTGTACCTCCTGATAGGAGTAGCTCAACCGATTCTGCCAAGGATGAAGAAATGAGAGGAGTCTCTGGCGTCGATAACTTCGAGCAAGCGCTGCCACTGTGGCAAGGCAAATAGTTGCGAAGGCAAATGGTGCAAAGACCCTCATACGCATACCCGCTAGAAAGAGCATCCCAATCAGAATCGATCCGACCACCATGGCGGTACCCATATCGGGCTCAAGCAGAACCTGACCACAGATCAATCCAACCAGCAATATAGCCGGAAGAGCCTTTGAAAATCGTTGCAAACGAATAGGAACCGCCGGCGTAAAGAAGCCAGCCAGGTACAAGATGACAGCTAACTTCGCAAATTCAGAGGGCTGAAAACGTAAGAAGGAGATCCCAAGCCATCGCTTGGCCCCACCTACAGCAAGTCCCACGCCTGGCACAAGCACAATTATTAGAAATACTATGGCTGGAACAATTCCCAATCGAGCAAATGGTGCAATTCGCTTGGGGTTGATTCGAGCGATACCAAAGAATAGAAACAAGCCCATCACGATCCAGATCGCCTGGCGTTCAAAGATCGAAAAGGGAGAGCCCGAACCCTTTAAACCAAGTGAAGGGACGAATGACGTTGATAGGACCATGGCAGAGCCAACCAAGAGAAGGACCAAAACCAGAGCGATTAATGAAAAACTAAGCGAGCTTCGCTCATAGATGCGATCGCTCTGACTTAACTCATCCTCTAGTTCGTCATAGCCCATTCCATCGAGAGATAGAGTCCCTAAACGCCCACTAGTGCGCCTGCGAGAAAAAATGCCATGGCCCGAATCGGACTCCGAACCAGATACCTCGCCAGGTAGATCTTCCTGATCAGTCTCCAAATTCGATTCCGCTGTCGAGACGTTGGAGTTGCCACCGCTGATCAGATGAAATCTTCGATCCGGCTTTGCCTTTGAATCCAAATTCATACCAGTTCCTCCGAAACCCCACTCAAATCATGGGATAAGATACAACGACCTAACATCATGAACCAAAAACTCTCATATCAGCCCACGCAACCGAGCACTTTTTTTAATTGAACTCTGAAAGTCCAAGCCTCGCTCAACGTAGGAAGAGTACCAATCCCAGGAGGTACAACCAGGTGAAAGAACGATGGAATCACCCATTTGAGCCATACCAAAGGCACCTTCGACCGCATCAGCCATAGAGAAAGCTCGCACGACAGAAAGGTCGTGACCCACAAAGGCACCTTCAATATCACTTGCGGACTCTCCGATTGCAACTACACCACGTAACTTTGGTGCCAAAATCGCCAAAACCGATAGGTCCAACCCCTTGTTCTTGCCACCTGCAATCAAGACCACGTCCTGCAGAGACTCCATGTCACAGATAACAGCATCCGGAGTGGTTGCCTTGGAGTCATCAAAGACCTGATACCCCCCAAAGGAGCCAACGTATTGCATACGATGGGCCAACCCCTCAAATTCAAGGCACGTTGAACGAATTGCATCGTAGTCACAACCAAAGGAGGCTGCTATCGCACCTGCAAATAGAAAGTTCGTCAAATCGTGGTTGAACTGTCTCTTGAGGTCAGAGATCGGCCCGATCGATCGCCCTAGAACTATCAACTCGTTCTCAAAGATGTCGCCACCCTCGCCTAAAATCTGCCTGTAGGAACGCCCGATAGCGTCCAAGGAGCCAGATACTTCGGGTGAGAAGTTCGAAATCCAAACCTGCGCATCGTCATCCATCCCCTCAACGATTCGCATCTTCGAAGCTAGATAGTGCTCAATAGAGCCATGCCAATCCAGGTGGTCAGGGGCAAAGTTTAAAATCGCCGCCTGAATAGGTGCAAGGTTAGAGGTATAGGCCAATTGAAAAGAGGAGGCTTCAAGTACTATAAGGTCAAGATTAGAACCAACAGCCTCACTTAGGGGCGTTCCGATATTTCCAAGAGCCCTAACGCTGCTCCCCGATCGCTCAGCCATCTCAGCCAATAGCGTTGATACAGTCGTCTTTCCATTCGTCCCCGTAATAGCGATAATAGGTGAAGTAATGCGCTCTCTGGCGAAAGCCATCTCACTTTGAACCTTTGATGGATCGCTAAAGAGACCATGGGTTGGTTCTATACCCGGGGAGACGATGACCTTATCAACATCGACGATCAGATCCGCAAGTTCATTTTCATCTCGAATCACGCTCAGATCTCCAGGAAGATCGATAGCCAAATTCGACTCAAAGACTATCACGTTGCATCCAAGTTGTCTTGCTAGCCTTACCGCGCTCTTACCCGCGCGTCCGTAGCCTCCCACCAGAATTGATTGGCTAGAATGTCCAGTCGCTGAATCACCTTGGTTCTCCTGGGTCAAAGGCTTCATCGGCCACCTCGAGGTCCCAAGGTAGCGTGTCGCAACCAACCGCAACGATCCATGGATATGCCCTCTGCTAAAGATGGGGTCGTAGGCTCAATCATTGTTTGATCAGATTTCCAATAGAGAGAAAGTCAGCATAGAAAAGGCCAAGCGCGATCGCTGTAAAGATTCCGGCCATCATCCAAAAACGGACGATAACTGTCGTTTCGGGCCATCCAATCAATTCAAAGTGATGGTGAAGTGGTGCCATCCTAAAGACACGACGATGAAATACTCTAAATGAGATGACCTGAATAACCACGCTCAATGTTACGATAACAAATAGCCCCGCAAGAATAGCCAGCCAAAGATCTAGCCCCATGATCAGTGTGGTAGCTCCTAAGGCCGCCCCAATCGCTAAGGAGCCCGTATCTCCCATAAATATCTTTGCGGGCGCAGCATTCCACCATAGAAATCCAGCTAAAGCCCCACACATCGCTACGGTTATTATTCCTATATCGATAGCACTAGAGACGTGATAGACAGATTCGTGACGGAATTGCCAATATCCAATAATCGTCAAGCACCCAAAGGCAAAGATTGCCGATCCTGCGGCCAATCCATCCAATCCATCAGTCAGATTGACGGCATTTGAAGAACCTATGACTACCAAGGTCGCAAAGACTATCCAAGCCCAGACGGGAACGTGGAAAGCAAAACCACTGAAACGCACAAAGTCGATCGACGATGGCACATGTGCCCAAAAGTGGGCGCCAAAGGCGAAGAGGCCTGCCACAATAATCTGACCAAGGATCTTGGCCGACTTTGTAAGACCAAGGGAACGAGCCTTCCTGATCTTGATAAAGTCGTCCAAGAAGCCAACCAACCCCGCTCCAAGAGCAGCAAACAGAACGAGCAAGCCACCAGAGGAGATTGGAATTCCCAAGTTGGCATGAGCTCCCAAATATCCGACTAGAACTCCCAGTAAAATTACAATGCCACCCATCGTTGGGGTTCCAGCCTTAGAGACGTGACGCTTTGGCCCATCTTCTCTGATCTGCTGGCCAATCTTATAGGCCCGTAAAAACTTAATCAGATAACTGGTTGCCAGGACAGCAACCAAAAATGCAAGTGCCGACGAGACAAGAATCGCGATCACGTTATCAGCTCCTGCCTCTTTAAATTCAAAACCAATCGAGCCACGTCACCATCGATAAATTCAAAACGATTAGGTCCAATCAATTGATAGCGTTCATGGCCCTTGCCTGCAATCAAAACAACGTCCTTATCGCCCGCAGCCATAATCGCATGCTCAATTGCGCTACGACGATCGTAGATAACGACGCTGGGAACGTCTCTTTTAGAATCGCTCAAACCGGCCAATATCGCCATAGCTATCGCTTTGGGATCCTCATTTCGAGGATTGTCATTGGTCACAACGACCATATCTGCGTACCTGCCAGCTACCTCACCCATCAGTGAACGCTTGATAGAGTCGCGATTACCACCAGCTCCGAAGACCAAAATAAGACGACCCTCATCCTCTAAAAGATTCTTTAGCGAGGAAAGAACATGCTCTAGAGCATCGGGAGAGTGCGCATAGTCAACAAAGACCCGGGTTGGATCGTCACCACTAACTAGCTCTAGCCGTCCTGGAACCCCACTAAAGGTGGATAGGGCGCTAGAGATCTCCCCAAGTCCAAAACCCATCAATCGAAGGACCTCAATTGCCCCAAGCGAATTTGAAAGGTTATGTTCTCCGGTCAATGGAACCATAAAGCCACGACCGCAGTAGGTGAAGGTGATCTCACTCATCTTCAAGGAAAGATCTGTCGCGTCACTTATGCTATAGCTAGTGCCCGAAATGTTGCCAGACAAAAGCAGTCTAAGTCCATATGGAGTATCTCTGTTGATCACACAAAAACGGCTTCGACCGCCCTGGAAGAGCTTGGTTTTGGCTAAAAAATAGCTCTCTATGTCGCCATGATAGTCAAGGTGATCTGGAGTGAGATTAGTAAAGACCGAGACGAAAAAGGTGAGGTTATTGATTCGCCCCTGATCGATCGCGATCGAGGACGCCTCCATCGCCAGGTTGGAGGCACCATCTGAGATGGCACTTGCGATCCTGCTAAACAGTTCAGGCGACTCGGGGGTCGTGAGCTCACCATTTAAGGTACCAATCACTCGAGATGGTGAACCAAGCACATTTAAGACGTGTGCAACCATATGGGTGATAGTTGTCTTGCCGTTGGTTCCAGTTACACCTATAAGTCTAATTTTTTCTGAGATATCACCATAGAACGCATAGACAAGATCAGCTAAAACTTTACGATCCAGCCTTTCAATGACTAACAGACCCTCCAGTTCAGCCTCTAGATCGTCTTTGTGATAATCACTGATAATCGCACTACAGGCACCACGACTTAAGGCATCCCTCGCAAATGTGGCGCCATCATAACTTCTTCCTGGAAGACCAACAAAAAGATTACCAGGGGTCACCTTTCGAGAATCGATGGTAATCCCGGTAACTTCGCGATCTGGGCAGTGGTGAGCAAAATCACCGATCCCTGCAGCCATGAGTAGCCTCGATAATCGAATGAGATCCTCCTCAAAGAGAAATGCATTTTTTAGTTCCCGGCTTGCCCAGTCTAACAACTCACAGTGATCCATGATACCGCTACCTAATCAAGCCGAATACGAGATATTAGTGGAGCCTGAGTGGTTCCTAGGCACTTTGTGGCGATCAAACTAGCACCAAAACGAGCAAGCGGAAGCGAGCAGGTTGAAATGGCCGTCCCAGGAACTTTCGAATTTACCGTTGGCCTAGTCACTATTGACGAGGAAGGAGGAGTCGAAGGGGCTACAACCTTAGCGCCAAGATGGTATAGGGCATATGTCATGCTTGATGAAAAGACTTTTGCCGCGGTAAGGCCACCATAGAGTTGATTCGGCTCAGTCAGGACTACCATCTCCGATAGGGGAACCGAAGAATCGGTCGTAAATCCAACAAAGGTAGCCATGTATTGATGGGGAATGTAGCCAGCTCTTCCGTTCGGATAGGCAATCGATGCAGTTCCGGTCTTACCCGATATCGAAAAACCTGATACCGTCGCGGCTGGCGCTGTCCCGTTAGCACCAGTTACACCACTTAGAAGTCCAGTCATCACCGATGCTAGGGGTTTCGATATTACCCTGCGCTTTATTACCTTTGCTGGTGTGGTTCCCACTGCTTGTACAAGTCGAGGAGTTGCCATGACGCCCCCGTTGGCAATAGCGTTATAGGAGTCAATAACTTGCAGAGGGGTCACTGCTTCATCCTGGCCAATTGGCGCTGAGCCAGGAGCTGTTCCTGACCACTTCTTAGACGGATCCAAAAACCCCAAAGACTCTCCAGGAAGATTCAATCCCGATGCCACACCCCACCCAAAATTGCGAAACGATGCATTGATCTCATGGGGAGTGAGATGCGAAGCGATGGTGATTGTGCCGACATTAGAGGATTGCGCCAAGATATCCTTAGGGGTCATAATTGTAGGCGGATGAACTTCAGCGTCGTGGAAGTTAGTACCACCAACAATTATTTGATCTGGAACAACCATCTCTGTTCCAGGGGTGATTATCCCCCTAGAGAGGGCGGCCGCAAAGGTGGCAATCTTGGCGACCGAACCTGGCTCATAGACGTAGTCAACAGCCATATTGATCGAAGACTGTTGAGTAAAGGTAAATTTAGGCTGAGGAAGGTTTATTGGAGCTTCGCCAGTCAACGCACTTGAGGTGGGAGGTGCGCCAGCTACCAGATTAGCCATCGCCAAAATATTGCCATTTGTCGGATTCATAACTATTGCAACGCCAGCCCGTGCCTGAGTGGCCACCATCTCATTCGAAAGAGCCGTTTCAGTCTGAAGTTGAATAGCAGTATTTAAGGTAGTTGTGAGATTCTTTCCCTGTCGCGATGGAGTCAAGATCTTGGTTCCACCCGGAAGTGCACCCCCCGAAGGAGCAGTATTGACTAATTCGGTTCCTGGAGTTCCAGTGAGCAGAGAGTTGTAACTCTGTTCAATCCCGCCCACTCCCCCGTTGAACGTTGAGACACCACCGATAACCGATGCCGCCATCGCCTGATTAGGACGCACTCGAAGAGGCTCTTGGATTAAAGCGATCCCCGCCAGTGACGAAAGCTCTTTATTTATCTTTGCGGTCTGACTTTGAGTTATCTGATGGGCGATATATTGAAACTGGCCACTGGCCACCAAATGAGCACGAATAACCGATGGTGAAATCGCCAAAATAGAAGAAAGAATCTGCGACTCCGCAATTGGATTCTTAACTTGTAAGGGGTCCGCGACAACAGTATAACGAGGCTCTGATACGGCCAAAACGTTACCTGACGAATCAAAAATAGTTCCTCTTGACGGAGTGATTTTAAAGATTGAGTAGCCCTCTCCAGCTGCCAATAGTCGGTAATTCGTAGATGGTGCAAGACTAACTACGCTAAGGCGAACGATAAGGGCGCCTAAGACCAAGAGTGAAACTACCTTAATAAAGCCGACGCGCGAACGAGAGACTGGAAGCCATGAAAGGCCTCTATGACCCTTTGGGCCAGCCCCTTTAAAAGCGCTAGGCTCAAAGTCGCGCTGATACGAGCGCGACTTTGGCGATGGTGAAGCTGGCCTACCGCCCCCACCCTTGTTATCTTTACCTAAAGTGTTATCTTTACCTAAACGTGGAAATCTGGCCACAGTCAACCTCCATTGCGGGCCGTCTTTGAGCTCTGCATTGTAATCGTACGAATAGGCGCCGAAGTAGTAGTAGTCGAAGCAGCTGACGGCTGGGTGGTCGCCGACGCCGACGAGCTCGCTGAAACCGAAGACGAAGAGCTACCAGATGCAACCTGTGTAGCAGCAGTGGCAGATGACGACGCACTTGAAGGAGCAGCTGTCTTCACAACCTTGGATCCAGAGACATTCGTGGTAACTGGAGCACTTCCGCCAGGAGTGTAATAGAGAGAAAGAGGGGTCGAGGTGGGGGAAATTCCGGAACTATTCGTATAGGTCGAAGTGGTTCCAGGTCCAGATGAAAAGACCATATGCAACTTAGTCTGGGCATATTGCGCAATCCGAGCTGGCGCAGAAAGGGCCTCGCTGCGAAGGGCTAGCTCATTATTTGTCGTAGTCAAAGATGCAATCTCTGGTGCGATAGTGTTTACCTCTAACTGCATCTTTGCAATCTCTGCCCTAGCCATGACCGAGACGAAGATACCGCCAAACAAAACTACTATCGCGATGCCTAGATAGACACGTCGCAAAAGCACATTCCGCCGCGAATTCCTAAATGTCTTACCTGTTGGAAGTGACTTTAAGTGGCGAGGCGCATGTGTTAGAGGTTGCGGAGTCGGCGGCGAATCAACTCTTTCGATAGGTGCGTTTATGGCAACCCCGCTAAATCTTGTTCGGCGGGCCCTGCCACCACCCGAGGAAGTTCGCAGATGTGAAGGCGAGCCTTCGGTGGAGCTCTCCTTGGGAACAGTTGGAAGCCCGTGAACGAGTGGAACCTGATCTGTAGCGGTTCTAGTCAAAGACGGACTTTCACGAAAGCTGCGACCCGAGAGCCACTCCTCGAATGAGCTTAGCCTTGCACTTTCAAAGTCGTCTAAATGCTCGATCTGGCTCATTTTGACCGTCCTTTTATCGTTGAAATAGCGATCGGCTCGATGAACTCAATCGCTCGCATCTTGGCCGAGCGACTCCTGGGATTTATAGCGACTTCATCTTCTTTAGCGGTTGCCAATCGAACAATTGACCGCGCTCGGGCTACTGCTCCACAGACACATCCAAGCTGGGCCAGACAGTGACAATCTCCCTTTAGCATCAAAGAGATAAAGGATTTGACCTTTGCATCTTCCCCGGAATGATAAGAGATAAAAACGACGTGCGAACCAACAGGAAAAACCTCAGGGATATTTTCAAGAAGAGAGGAAAGCTCCTCCATCTCAACATTCACCAAAACCCGTATAGCTTGAAACACCCGCGCCTGAGAATCACGTCTTCCCTTGGTATATCCCTTAGGAAGAACTCGGTCTATCAATTCACTTAGTTCAAAGGTGCTCGACAAGCCAGCGCGAATCTCCATCTTTATCGCCCTAGCCAAAGCCTTGGCATATCGACCTTCGCCATTTGCACGTATTGCATCGGCTAGTTGGTTTTCGGAGATATTTGACAAAACCCCAATCGCATCCAATTGGGAATCCCTGTCCATCCTCATATCTAAAGCACCATCCAAACGCAAGGAAAACCCTCGCTCGGCACTATCGAATTGATGTGAACTCACACCAAAGTCAAAGAGACCGCCCACTAGCGGTGATTCTGCCATAAAACTCTCTGCTTCAGCACCGCGAAGTAGATCGGCGAGCTTTGAAAAAGGCGCCTTGAAGCTCAAGAACCGTCCTTCAAAGGCCGAGAGACGCGCAATCGAAAAGTCAATCGCGTCTTGGTCTCGATCTATCCCAATAACTCGCATGGCAGCTAGGTTGGCCAAAATGGAATGGCTATGACCCCCTCCGCCAAGCGTCCCATCCAGAACAGTTCCGCCAAGATCGCCGAAGATCTCCACCACTTCGCGCCACATAACTGGCGCGTGATATGAAGATGAAAACTCTCCAGGAGCAAATTCAAAGTTAGGATGCTGCATTAACACCCCTAAATTCATCCCAGTTGGATGGAGACCACAGCTCAATGGTGTCGAGCGCACCTATGACGACGACCTCACGGGTCAAATCTGCCATATTTCGCAATCGCTGCGGGATGGCTAGACGACCGCTGGCATCTATCTCCTGGTCAAACGTATCCGCCAGCCAGACCTTGACAGGTCGTCTTACGTCGATATCGCTAATATCTTTCGCTCGTTGAATAGCGCAATAGTCGTCAAAATCGCTCATGCGCCAAAGAACTAGACACTTATCTCCATATTGGGAAACTGAAATTACACAGGCGTCGCCAAGATTGCTGCGGAAGCGTGACGGGAGCGTGATACGTCCCTTCGCATCGAGCGAATGTTCATGAGTACCAATGAAATGGCTCAACGTGCCTGCCATCAGTACCCCCTTTCGAACATTTGCCCCACAATCATCCCTAATGACCCACTCTACACCATATTCACCCACTGTCAAGCAATTTTCAAGCACTTGACCTCGCAATATCACAAATTGTGGGTGACCAAATGCCCGGCGTGAATTCATAGGGGCGATTTAGGATGCAATTGGTAGAAAATCTCCCATCTCGAAGTACAACTTGTCGCGCAAATGAGCACGAAAGTAACGATTAGATTAGGAATATAAAATCGGGGGGGGGGACGGGGAACGATTGCCCACGTCCCCCAAAGGACGCTTTAGGGAAACAAGCCCCCACTAATGAGTCGATACGATCATTCAAAAGGTGATTTTGTCAATTGCGCCAGATCTCAACGAATGAAAGCCACAACTATCGAAGATCAATTAGCACAGTTTGCTCCAGCAAAATCTAAGTCCTATTTGCAACAAGATGCCCTTAGCCAGGAAAAGGCTCAAAAGCAAGGCAGCGCCACGTTTAGGCGACAAAAGGTTAGAGATCCTTCAACCTGGATCTAAGTGCTAAAAGATTGCCTCTCCGATAAGATTGCCAATCGTAAGATCATCGCTTTGGGCAACCCAAGGCGCTACATCGATGAGATCTGTTACCATCTGACGTAGGTGATCTACACTATCAATCTCTCCCAATAGGAGTTGCGATGTTAGATCGTAAGGAAATTTTATGTAACACATCGTGTGAATAAAACACGCGTGGCGACTTCGTCGTTGCGCCATTCCTACTAGCTTCCTGCCGCCGACCAAGATCTCACCCGGAGCTTTGCTGGTAAAGCAGACTTGTGAAGCCAATGGGTCCATCACGATCGGTCGACCTTTGACCTCAAGGCCAGAAACACCCAAAAAAGAAAGTGCGTCGAACCACCCTCGCGCAACTAGGTCAAACGATCTACTCACATTTGCCTCAATTAGAGGATCATCTACAGGAAAAGAGATATCGATCCAGACACATTCGTGAGGAAGCGCAATGACACCTGTGCCGCCCGAAGATCGTCGAACCAGTTCAAAGTCGATTTCCTTGGCTTTTGATACCATATCATCGGACAGTTTTTGGGTTGAACCAAGTATGATAGCTGGCCGTTGAAGGCGAGACACAAACACGCTGCGCGTGAGCGGTGGTATGATATGGTCTCGGTGAAAGTCTGCGGCACCACCTTCGACGACATGCAATTCAAATCCCACCAAGGGGCCACCCTTCACCTATAGCCACTCCAGCACAGACACCTTAGTATGGTTTTTAGAAGCCTTTCACCTTAAAACTCTAACGTTACAAATGCCAACGAATGTAACGAATAAGGCCAAAATGCCCAGAATTCTCCGGCTGGTTGGAAGAACGTCTCTTTGTGACCTGTGGTAACGACCAACGGTTCCACTTTCAAAAGTTCAACGAATCCTTAGCGAGGGTCTCGAAGCACCTTGAAAGCTGCTCATCGAATAGTAACTTAATTCCGTCGATTATTCAGAGCACATTTCGACGATATGGTTGCTCATTTATCTAATTTGAAAACAAAGAATTAACTGAAGAATCGAAATATGAAGTTGGATATCATATTTTCAACTTTTATAATGACCCTAGACGCCATGGCGAATAGGGCTCAAAATCACCCATAGAAAAAGAGACGTCCCAGATCAACAGCAGACCACAAATAAATAGCCGGTACAAAAACCGATATAAGCAAGATCTCCTGCTGGATATGAAGGAGCATTATTTATAGCGGTAGCATTGCTTAGGGTTTATTAGATGGATTTGATGGGACTGACTAAGTAGTAATTTTGATGAAAGAGATCGCTAAGGTAGAAGATGAGGTGGAATTAGCTGTTGCAATAGAGCACTTCGGAACGAACTTGAGACGGCTTGGGCAAACAGTGCGAGCAAACCCATTTGCTTGGAGCTGTCAGGGCTTACAATAGCTTTTCAGGCTGCAATCAAGTCCGCCAACGACGTCTCTGGTGCAGTTCCCTAGTACGCACTAAATGCCAGAGGTACTCAATCCTCAAACACAGAGCGTTTTGCTGACGTTCAAACCCGGCCTCTATAAAAAACAGCAAATCCTCCCCATTGAATGTCGCTGCCAATCAAGTTAAGTCATGTAGATAGGAATAGATATGACAAGCCCTTGGAATGATCGTTTAGCCCAAGTTTGGGCAGGCTCCCATAAGCCTCGAGCAAAAGTATTAGCCGATGAACCCCAGAGTCAAGCTGGAACGGGAGTGATCATTGGAGATGATGGAGTACTAACTGCCCGTCACGTTATTGCAGGTGCACTAAATGGGGGTACGATTCTGGCTCGGATGGTCAAACAAGGTGCGACAACATCTTCTTGGGCGACCATGAAAGTTATAAGTCACGACTTAGATTGGGACCTTGCGCTGTTACAAGTTGATGACCCAAAAAGTGACAATCAATGGCAAAAACCCAATTCTCCATCGCCACAAGTCGTAATGCTAGATGGGGATGCCGAACATAATTGCGAAGTTTTGGGTTTCCCTGAGACCGCTATCCAACCTAGTGAATCGGGCCTTCCATCTGAGGATATTTACCAGAGCGAACAAGCTCTAGGGACATTACTTCTTACAAACCAAGCAAAGCCTGCCCAGACCAATAAAAAGACCTTGCCCAAGCGTACCTTTCTCTTGGATGTTGATAGATCTCACCCCAAAACAAGTAAAGGTTGGCAGGAGATGTCGGGTAGTGGAGTCATCTTGTCCGCTGGACGATTGGTAGGTGTTGTAGCTTCTGTCGATCAAGAGCGGGATACTCATCGTCTTTTTGTAACTCCATTAGCTGATGCTATAAGTGACTCGCCTGGCCTAGCCGAAGGCTTCACGAAGTTGTTGGGACACCCAATACCAGTCGAAATAGAGGCTGCACCACTTATCGAAGAACTCCTCCAAGGTGTCTGTCTCGGTGCTAGCGGACTACCTATTACTCTTGGTGAAGCCGAATTAGAGGCCTTCGGGGTGAAGCGTGCAAATATCATTGGTGAGCCTGCCTATTTGGACTATACCAAACGAGACCAAGATGGTGAACTAACAAAAGCTCTCGATGAAGCCATATCTAGTCACCGCATGTTATTAATCGTTGGTAGTTCTGCTTCCGGCAAATCACGCTCAATGGCAGAACTAGCCAAAGCCAAGCTTGCTAACTACCATCTCCTATGCCCAAAGGCTACTTTGTTCAGTCAGCTTTTAGAGTTGCCTCTAGATTCAATCAAACCAGCAGTGGTCTGGCTAGAGGATGTAGAGAACTATGTGGGGTTAAATTTCAAAGGCACAATCAGCGAGCTGCTTAGCGAAGGCTTAGTAGTAATTGGCACCATTCGACAAAATCAACTAGAGATGCATAAACCCTTCGGTGATGCCAAGATGCACAAAACTTTAGTATTACAGAAAGAATGGTCAAACAGCTGGAGCAAAAAAGAGCGATCAGAACTCCAAAATCATGTCAAAAATAAAGCTCTCCGCCAGTGGGTCAAGAAGAACAACTCCCCAAGTGTTTGGTGTGCAGCTGGAACGGAACTAGCAGACAAACTCAGGATAGCAAAATCAAATGATGACAAACCTTATCGTTATCAACTAGTGCGTACCGTGTTGGATTGGTACCGTACCGGCAATGCTAGGCCAATTGCAATTGCCACAGCCACTTCCTTGCTCACTGAGTCGATCGCACTTTCTCTAGCCCCTGACGAACAAGAAGTAAGTGATGCACTTACTTGGGCAACGGAACCAGTCGTTGGCAAAGGCCGCATGTCAAGCCAGTCACTTCTATCCAAGGTAGATGATACCTATCTAAAAGTCCATAACTACCTCCAGGATGAAGATGCAAAAAGCATAACCGCCGAAGTTCCCGATGCGATTTGGCGTGCCACACTAGATGCTGTGGGCTCAGATGACGAAAGATTTACAATTGGACTATTTGCCTGCAATCAGTCGAATTCCAAGTGGGCTGAATCGGCCTGGCGTCCCCTCTCCGATGGTGGCAACTCTAGGGCAATGCTCACTATGGGAATGTTATGTAGCGAACAGGGCCGCCACAAAGATGCAATTGCGATCTATGACGAGGTGATAGCTCGCTTTGGAGATGATCCAACACCAGAGACACACGAGGTGGCCGTCGGGGCACTTTTCTCAAAAGGTGCAGCGCTAGGTCAATACGGTCAGCACGAAGCTGCAGCCGAGGTCTATGACGAGGTGATAGCTCGCTTTGGAGATGATCCAACACCAGAGACACACGAGGTGGCCGTCGGGGCGCTATCATCCAAAGGCGCGACACTCGGGGAATTGGGTCGGTTCCGAGATGCGGTCCCAATATTTAATGCAGTAGTTAATCGCTTTGGAGACGATCGGACGCCGGAGATACGCGAATTGGTTGTCAAGGCGCTGTTAGCCAAGGGTATTGCACTAGAGGAATTAATCGCATAACACTCTGAAATGCTCCAATGAGCCCTTTTAATTTCTTGTAAAGTGTGTTAATCTTCTCATGACATGCTTACACCCGAGGAACTCGCCACTATTGAAGCATTCATGGCGAAGACTGAAAACATCGACGAATATAAGCGGGCGCTGGCAGTTCTCACCCTTGAAGATGGGAGTCCCCTCAACAGGACAGGCCTCTCTGTCAAGCATGTACAGCGAATTCGACGGTCATTCCGCAGCGTTGGCACTGAGGCATTCAAGGACAAGCGCCATAACAACGCTCCGGTACTTCTCTCAAAGTCTCAAAGAGATGAAGTGGCAATCATGCTCACGACTACAACTCCCAATGACCACGGCTATAGCAGTTCCCCGTTTTGGTCAACACGGATCCTGGCTACAGTACTCAAGCGCAGATACGGTGTTCTCTATGCCTCTAGGACTAGCTATTACGTTCTGTTTCGGGAAAGTAAGTTCAGCTTCCATCTGCCGGGCAAACAGTACGAGAAGGCTGATCCACAAGCGGTAGCTGAATGGAAAGACGAGCAGCAAGAACGTCTGAAAGAGGCATTCTCTGATCCAGATACGGTGATTCTCTGTGAAGACGAGATGGTTCTCACTCAGGCGACAACTACTCAGAAAGTGTGGATACCGAAAGGAACCACACCAGCTGTAATTGAGACCAATGGAACCAGAATGAACCGGAGCATCTATGGGTTTTTGAACCTCAAGACAGGCAAGGAGCATGCATTTGCAACAGAGCGCCAGACTATGCATGAAACAGCGGCCATACTGCTGGCGATCCGCAAGATCTACCCAAGAGAGAAGATTCTGCTTATATGGGATGGGGCAGGATGGCACAGAGGGAGCGTCGCTCAAGAGGCAATTAGGGAGCATCACATCGAAGCAGTCCATTTCCCTCCGTATTCTCCGCAACTCAATCCCCAGGAACACGTTTGGAAGCAAGGGCGCTCTGCTGTAACCCACAATCGCTTCATTCCCAAGATTGAACCAGTCACAAAGGAATTAGTCGACTATCTCAACACGACGACATTCCCATACTCTTTACTTGATTTCAAGGAGCAAGTCAGAGTGTGAGCTCTATAGGTCGGCTCCGAGATGCGGTCACGGTCTTCAATGCAGTAGTTAATCGCTTTGGAGATGATCCGACGCCAGAGATACATGAATTGGTTGTGCATGCGCTGATGGCCAAGGCCGTGGTATTAAAGGAATCGAGTCGACCCCGAGATGCGGTCACGGTATTTAATTCAGTAGTTAATCGCTTTGGAAACGATCCGACACCAAAGATACGCGAATTGGTAGCGACAGCACTACTATCCATGGGCATACTACTAGGTCAAAATGGTCAGCCCGAAGATGCAACTGCGGTCTTCAATGAAGTGGATACTAACTTTGGAGATGATCCGACGCCAGAGATACATGAATTGGTTGTTAGGACGATGTACTCCAGGGGAGTAACGCTAACTCTAAACGATCAGCACGAAGATGCGATCGCGGTCTTCAACGAAGTGGTGGCTCGCCATGGAGACGATCCGACGCCAGAAATACGCGAGGTGGTTTTTGATGCGCTGCTCTCAAAAGGTACACCCTAGGTCAAATGGATCAGTTCGACGAGGCAGTAGAGGCATACGACGAGGTGATGGACCGCTTTGGAGATGATCCGACACCAGAGATACGCGAATTAGTCGCCTCGGCGCTATTGTCCAAGGGCTTAATGCTAAGTCAAACTGATCAGCTAGACGAGGCAGCCGAACTCTACGACGAAGTGGTGGCTCGCTTTGGAGACGATCCGACGCCAGAGATACGCGAATTGGTCGCCATGGCGATGGTGACTAGATACATAACACTGGGCGAACTTAGTCAGATCGAAGATGCAGCCGAACTCTACGACGAAGTGGTGGCTCGCTTTGGAGACGATCCGACACCAAAGATACGCGAATTGGTGGCGACAGCGGCAGAGTACATGAGTGAATCTCTAGAATAAATCGGTTACCCCGTGGACGCACTCGAAGTCTATGACGAGATGGTGGCTCGCTTTGGAGACGATCCGACACCAAAGATACGCGAATTGGTGGCGACAGCGGCGGTAAACAGGCGGTAAACAAAGGTGCACGACTGCAACAACTGGGTCTCGGCGCGAAAAACAAGTCTGAGTCAGAGACGATGCCAAGGAATGAGTAGAGAGGAACTTGGAAGAACTGTCACTGAGTTCGAAAATCTAAAAATACGCAACTCCAACGCATCTAACTTCGGAACTTTGATCCCAGGGGATTTCAGTAGCATTGGAGCTGGTGGTGCTTGCCATCAGCTCCCGTTGATTCCATGTCCTCCAAAGCGCTTTTGGAAAGCGACGGTGGTCGAACACATCATCGTTATAACAACCAAATGGCCAACAGGGTCTCCCGCTCTGGCTATTTGGTTGTGACTACCCCGGCGACGGTGGTCCATAATTCAAACCAAAGTCGGACCATTCACAAGAGGCTCCTCAGGCGGAAATTGAAGGTTCGCCTATATAGGGAAGCCATTCGTCTCTAGGATTGCCCAAAAGCCAGATCCACGCTTTTGCACGTGGTTGCATAGGAGCTCGGCGAAGGACAAAATTAGTCTCGTGTAGAAACCGGTCTTCCTTTCTGGAGTTGCACGGTTTGCACGAAGCCACCACATTATCCCAAGAGTGGCCACCACCTCTGGATTTAGGAACTACGTGGTCGATATTTTCAGCTGGTGCACCACAATATTGGCACCTATAGTTGTCGCGAGCAAAGACAGCACGACGGGTTAGAGCCACCCGTTTTGGGAATGGAACCTTTACGTAGTACTTGAGGCGAATAACCGATGGTTCAGGGAAAACACAGCGCTCCGAGTGAAAGTAGTCGCCGGTCTCGTGCAATACCTCAGCCTTATTGCAAAGGACCAATGAAATTGCCCGCCGAGACGACACGATGGCAAGGGCTTCGTAACTTGCATTAAGTACGAGAGCCCGACTCATCATCGACTCAATTCATCAAATCGGATCGGACTGAGGTAAAAAAGAGCGACGGCTATACCCCGTCGAAAGCCATCATCTCTTTTGTATGAATGCATCGCCGTCATACCAGCCTCGCAAAGAAATCTTGACTTTTATCTTATACCCATAGACTTCGTTGTGTGCGACACCATCGAAGATATTCTAAAAGGTCCTTGCTTGCCGGCAGAGCATCGGGGGTCCCATAGACCGTCTCCATCCGAAATCTCAAATAATTCAAGTCTGGTATTGGCAAATACGGGAAAGCCCGATACCAATCGCGCCTGATATAGGCAAGGCTTTGTCTTATGGCAATAACATACAAATTGGGATGGCTCAAAACTGCTACGATAGCGACGGTCGTCCATATAAGCAATCGAATAGTCGCTTTAAACCTTCTAAACATCGTCGATTAGCCACCGTCTTTAAATAGATCCCTGGGTATCTACCCTAATAGCAATAGCTCTAACCATTGAGAATAAACCAATAGTTAGAGCTATCGTTTTGCCTTAATTCACAGACTGCGGGATCTTCGACCAAGGACCCTCATCCATGCGAGGCTCTTTAGGAAGCCCGAGGACCATTTCACCCAAGATATTTCGCTGAACCTGAGATGTTCCAGCGTATATGGTACCTGCCCTGGCATTCAAAAAGGTGGTATCCCACGAACCTGAGGAGTTCGGGGAGCCTGGATCGTCGGTTTGGAAAGCAGAGGTAGGCTTCCGCCCTGTAACTTCTAGGGCTCGACTTCCAAGAATGTCCACGGCCAACTCAGTGACAACCTGATGGTATTCACTCCAATAAAGCTTAGAGATCGATCCTTCAGGACCGGGATGTTGACCCGCAAGAAAACCGCTCAAAGTCCTAAGGCCCAGGTAGCGCATAACTTCCACACGGGAAAAGCACCATGCGATACGTTGGCGAATAATTGGATCGTTGTTAGCTCCGGTCTCCTTAGCAAGAGCAATTAAGCGGTCAAGTTCAATTCGGAAACGAATGGGCAAGGTAGCTGCTGCCTCACCGCGCTCGTAGCCCAGAAGTGTCATAGCGACTGACCATCCTTGGCCAACCGACCCAACCACATTGCCAGCTGCGGTTCGAGCATCGGTGAAAAAGACTTCGTTGAACTCTGACTCACCCGATAGCATCCGAATTGGACGCACCTCAACACCAGGCTGACTCATAGGAACTAGCAAGAATGTGATTCCCTTATGCTTTGGAGCATCAGGATCGGTGCGTGTCAGCACAAAGATCCAGTTAGCCAAGTGACCGGCGGAAGTCCAAATCTTTTGGCCATTTATGACCCACTCATCCCCATCAAGGTAAGCACGCGTTCCAAGGTTGGCAAGGTCAGATCCTGCATTGGGCTCGCTATACCCTTGGCACCAAAGGTCCTCTCCAGAGAGGATTCGAGGAAGAAAGTATCGCTTTTGCTCTTCAGTACCCCAACGAATAATGGTGTTTCCAACCATTTGAATTCCAAAGGTATCATTAGGGCCACCCATGGGAGCTCCAGCTTTGGCAAACTCCTCGGCTAGGACGACCTGTTCCATTGCGCTTAGACCAGCACCGCCGTATTCCTTGGGCCATGCAAGGGCAAGGTAGTTCGCTTGAAAGAGCGTTTTGCGCCACTTGTTGGTGAATTCGGGGACATCTTCCGATGGGAGTGCGCCGATTCCGGCCCATCCTGAGGGCAAATTCGATTGTAAAAATTCCTGAACGCTTCTACGAAATTCCTGAGCTTGTGGTGGGTAACTAATCTCCATAGCTCAAACGTTATCGCAAAATAGGAGTGAAAACGAACCAAAATCAATTTGCCACACAAAAGACTCTCTGAGCAATATCAAAGAGTCTTTCCCTCCAAGGCCGATCTAACCTTGCCATCATCTAGCAAAACTAGAAGGTCAAGTATGGACTACTTGTCCTTCTTTCCAAACTTATTCTTGATCTTAGAACCAAGATCTTTAGCCTTGACTGTGGAACCAGATGGTTTTCTCCCACTTGTCAAATCCGCCCAACCCGCTTTTCCGAGGCGACGTAGATTTTGCTCAAATATTACGGCTGACGCCAACATTATCAAAAACCCAAAAATGCCAAGGAAAACAGAGATGGAAAAGGTCAAGACCGTCACGACCAATCCGACTACAAAGGTCAACGTTGACCACTTGCAGTTTCGGCCTGCGTGTCTATAAACCGTCTCTTCTCTTACGCGAGCCGCGAAATTCGGATCCGACTCGTAAAAATTTCTCTCTATCTCTCGCAGAATGTTCTGCTCATGCTCTGAAAGAGGCAAGGTATCCTCCTTTGAAGCTCGTGATAACACTAACCTGTTATTCAACAATATCTCATAACAATGCTACAACCCAAAACTTCCTTTAATAAGTCGACAAACAAGAGTTATGCCTTTAGCTGCGGAATATTTTTGCCAATTAAGATAAATTTTGACAGATCTCAGATAAATGACGAAATTCTTGCTCATCTGTCGAAGATATGACTCGAGATTTGACAGGATCGCTTCCAGCTCTCAGAGTCAAATTCACCAACCCCGGCCCATCGACGTTGTGCTGTAGGACTTCATCTTCAGTCGATCCTGTCACGATCGCCTTAACTCCCGAACCCGACAAGATCGCCTGTGAAGCGCCCGCCCTTATCAACTCTGAAAGATCGTCGCTAAGCCTAGGTCGAAGAGTTGCATGAACCACAACTTTATATCCGGCCTCGGTAAGCCTCTCGATCAAACCCACAGAGTATAAATTTCGCTCGTGATATGAAGAGCCTTCCACCTCAATAATTCTCATCTATGACTCCACCTGATTTACAATACGTCGAAACGTCTCTGCATACGGAACGCCTAAACGTCGCCCCAAAGTTTTAGCAGTCGTATCGATCGACTCTCCAAGGCGGACAAAACGACCCCCCACTTGCGTACGATGGCTCAAGACTGCCTTTGTCTTTAATTCCAAACCAAGCGAAATATCGATGGCCACATTTGGCTCTTGGGTTCCCGAGAGCAAGACGGTCGACACCCTATGGGGCGCTCCAGCTTCGGGGAAATAGTGAGGAAGATGGCTAGCAGGAAAGACTGAATCCAAAACGGCAAAGCCGAGTTCCCGATGGTCCCTGTGATTAAAGTAGGTAGAACCAAAAAAGGTCGCCGTCGGATCGTGTGTCAGAACCACCTGGGGTTGCAAGGAACGAAGCCTCTCAACGATGCGACCACGCAGTACGAGATCATTTTCAACCTCTCCATCAGGAATCGAAAACGACTCTACCAACGATACTCCTAAGCATTTTGAAGCCTCAGAGATCTCCTTAACTCTCAATTGAGAGAGACGCTCGGTCGAGATCAAAGAGTCGGTAGTTCCCTTTTCCCCTAGGCATGCAATAATGAGCGTTACCGCCGCTCCTTTTTGTGCCCATGTCGCAATCGTTCCGCCTGCCCCTATGTCTGCATCATCTGGATGGGCAAAAACACAAAGCACAGATTTGGGCACTTGCTTGATCAATTGCATTGCCATCTAATAATGCACCCTGTGATGAAAGAGAACTTCGCTAAGAGAGTTAAAGATCATCTGGGATATCTACAATGACTTTATAGGCATAGTCCAATTGGGAGTCATCTACGTCTTTGTGAGTAACAAAGCGCAACTTTCTGGGACCAATTGGATTCACCAAGACACCTTGAGAGTTGAGGTAGGTTGAGATTGCATCTGCTTGAGGATGGTCAAAGACGATAATATTGGTCTCAGGCAGATAATCTTCTCCAACGTAGCTACCGAAGCGCGCTTTGACCGCCTCTGAAAGATGACGCGCTCGAGCATGATCCTCAGCTAGACGGTCCACCATCGTCTCCAAAGCTACGATCCCCGCTGCTGCCAATACCCCTACTTGTCGCATCTGACCACCAAGCACACCTCTTTCATAGCGAGCACGCTCTATGAACTCACTACTACCAGCCAATAAAGAACCAACCGGGGCAGCTAAACCCTTAGAAACACATGTCATTACCGAATCGGCATAAGATGCAAATGTTGCAGCTGCAACCCCACTGGCAACCTCGGCATTGAAAAGCCGTGCACCATCCATATGAATCGCTAGGCCCCCAGCGGCTTGACGGACGCTTTCGAGGCGCTCGATGGGCCAGATACGGCCTCCCGATGGCATGTGGGTATTTTCCAGGCAAATAAGAGAAAATTGGACGTCCCAATAACCCTGAGAAGATGTCGCCTCTTGGATCGCCTCGCCACCAAATGACCCCGACTCGTCATCCAAGAGATAGAAAGTCGTTCCTGCATTTCTAGCTGAACCGCCGTACTCAAAGACCACAACGTGCTGATATCGCCCAGCGGCAACCCAACTTCCCGGTTGGGCATGGCATCGTATAGCGATCTGATTCGCCATCACTCCAGATGGAACAAAGAGCGCGGCCTCCTTACCCACTCGCTCGGCATAGATAGCTTCGAGCTTGGCTACTGTTGGATCTTCTCGGTACAGGTCGTCCCCTACCTCAGCATTGGCCATAGCGTTACGCATTTGAGGAGTAGGCTTTGTAACTGTATCGGATCTCAGGTCAACTTGAGTTATTGTCATAATTAATCAAGCTTAGCTACCGTTGTAATAGACGATAGTTATCATTTGTGGTTCGAACTACAAACAAATTGGATGATTAAGTCTATGTCACCAACCTCACAAGCCCTATCCATCAGCGAGCTATCATAGCCCAAGATATTTTCAACAAACCATCACAGTGCAACATCACAGTACGACATCACAGGGCGACATCACAGGGCGACCCTATCTAAATCGACTGAGAAAAGTGTAACCAAAGATGCTCATGCAATTATCCCTTTCCCTTTCCCTCTCCTCCGTGTGAAGCCAAAAAGAAGACCTTTGGTCAAAAATCTCTCCAAAGAGGTAAAAATTTAATTAAAGTTTGGAATTTTTTTGAAATAAATTGAAAAACATTTCTTCGAGAAGAAGGTGCTTTTGACAAGGGCGCAAAATATCCAAATCAATATAGTAAATACCTATCAGTAATGACAAATAGATCAACCCTTCATCGTTATATGTCAACAGCACTCTATCGACACCGAAATAGGAACCAATAGATGAAAAACTAACCCTAAATTACCGAGACCAGCTTCCGATTAAGGGCAAAAGCAAGGCGATAAAATCCAAAGTGGTCAACAACTATCAGGTAAAGCAAAAAATTGTAAAACAACAAACCTAAAGCCCATCGCAAGTTCGATCTAGAAAGGTCGATCCCTAACCAACACTCTCATAAGAGCAAACAACGGCTCATGGAATCGCCATGAACTCCAGCGCCCCCTAAGTCACATGGCCATACCGGAGTCATCGACGTATTAGCTCTTTTGGAGATATGTGTGAGGAATGAGAAATAACTGACATCCATTTGGCAATCTTGTGTAATTCAGATAATGCCGCGGTGCGATAAGGTGACAAGGTTCGCTCAAACAAAGCTACGAAAATGTATTAACGAAGAATCACGTCAGCGATCGAAAAGCAACAATCACTAAGACATGAGCGCAATGAGACCATGGCTGTAATGAAATCTTGGGTGTAATAAGGCAACGACCTCAAGCACCTACCTCGCTCTTAACTACCCAACCATAACCACTCACTCATAGCCATCGGGCAAGTAACTACCTCCGTAAAAGGCAATAACCACTTCCAGAAGCTATCGTTTAGTCGATCCAAAAAGCAGGTCTTACAGCCTTTAGCAAGACCCCAAAGAGTCGCCCAGAGACAAATCGAACTAAGTTCATAGTCATGAACGAGATAACACTACGCCACAATGCCGCCCTCGAGATTGCGCTTATCGCCTCGAACTTCATAACCGAATCAATATCAGCACCAGAATTCAAACTCGCAGTCACCACCAAATCCTCCCGAACCGACATGGTTACCCAGATCGACGGAGGAGTAGAGTCCCTAATACAAAAAGAGATCATCACTCGGTTCCCAGACGATTCCATCCTCGGAGAAGAACATGGATCGATCACCGGCACCAGTGACTACGAGTGGGTAGTCGATCCGATCGATGGAACCACAAACTTTGTCTATGGATTTCCTGCATACGCCATATCCATAGCGATCCGCGATCGCAATACAAAAAAGGCAGTTGCTGGCGTGGTACGCGATATCCCCCGAAGGCGTGTTTTTGAAGCGATTGCTGGTGAGGGTGCCATGCTTGATGGGATAAAGATAAGGGTCACAGACCTATCTGAGATCTCCGGAGCACTCATCGGAACGGGATTCTCCTATTCCGACACAATTCGTATTCGTCAGGGAGAGGTAATTTCAAGGATCATAACTAAAATCCGAGATATTCGACGAATGGGCGCGGCATCGCTTGACCTTTGCATGGTCGCATGTGGCGAACTTGATGGCTATTACGAAATTGGCCTTCAGCCATGGGACTACATGGCAGGAGCCCTAATAGTAACTGAAGCCGGCGGACAAATAAGCGGCGGAGATTTAGATGAACCGTCATATGAAATGATGGTCGCCTCAAATTCACTCATTCACAAAGAGCTGCGAGCCCTGATCAAGAAGTGACGATCTCTACCTTTTTTCTACCTTTTTCGAGTCAAAATACTACATCTATTCGCTCGTTACAAATGTCCAATTATCCAACAAGAATAGATTTCAATGGTTATGACTCGAAAATAGCTCCCTGGATTAGAACTGTATTCTTGATCAATTAGAGTCATTTCTACTAAAACCTATACAGCGTAAATTAGCAAATTAAACGACATAAAACTAGTATTTGCTATGCAAAATCGCACCGACCATACGGCTTGGCTAGGTAATCAAAATAGATTTTACTAATAGTGAAATCTAACTATTTCATCTTGATAATCAATTATCAAAAAATAAATAAGAATGCCCCAAAACTCAATTCACTTGAAAAAAAACGTCCAGGGGTGAATTGAAATATTAATATCATGTGACTAATGTCATTCGAGAAAGCTTCTAAGCGGGGTGCTTGGGGCAACTAAAACATCATCTTTGATGGGGGTAAAATAACAATGAAATCAAGCCGGACAAATTCCAGACTCAAAGGACTAGCGGGGTTCAACAGTTCCAATGGGAGCCGGATCGCCCGAGGCGCACTTGCTGCGGCAGCTCTGGCATTGATCGCAGGAGCGTGCGGTAGCACTTCATCTTCGTCATCTTCGTCAAGCACAACAGCTGCAGCTGCGACCTCGACAACGGCGGCGGTCCCTCAGGTAACAACTTCATCGCTCGACAGCACATTCGCTGCTATGTCTAGCCTCAAGCCACTTGTAAGCCAAGGAAAAGGTAAAGTTGCAGTCATCCTTCCTGACACTCAGTCTTCTGCTCGTTATGTGGCCTTCGATGCTCCATATCTAGCCAAAGCCTTTGCAGACGCTGGTTACTCATCGAGCAACTACATCATCGAAAACGCACAGGGCAGCGACGCAACACAGCTCTCTGATGCACAAGCTGCGATCACCAACGGTGCTAGCGTCTTGGCAGTGGATCCGATCGACTCCGGCGTAGGTGCCTCAATCGAGTCATACGCTGCAGCACACGGCGTAAAAGTCATCGACTATGACCGCATTACCCTCAAGGGCAGCGCCAGCTATTACGTTAGCTTCAACAACGTACAGGTAGGAAAGCTAATTGGACAATCCTTCTTGAGCTGCGTAACTGCATGGAACGTAAAGAATCCACAGGTTTACATCCTTGATGGTTCGCCAACAGACAACAACGCAACCCTCTTCGCTCAGGGCTACAACTCAGTCTTAGCTCCTGCGTTCGCCTCAGGTAAACTCACCAAAGTCGGCGAGCAAGCTGTTACCAACTGGGACAACCAAGTCGCATTGACCGACTTCCAGCAGGCCTATACCGCACATCCAAATATCAATGCGGTTGTAACGGCTAACGACGGACTCGGAAATGCTGTCGTTTCCGCCCTCAAGACACTAAATGTCAAGCCATTTACGGTACCTACCACAGGCCAGGATGCAACCCTTCAAGGAATGACAAATATCCTCCAAGGATACCAGTGCTCCTCGATCTACAAGCCAATCTACCTTGAGGCTCAGGCAACTGTAGCCTTGGCAACCTACCTCCGAGCTGGCATTACGCCTCCTTCGGGCTTGGTAAATGGCACGACCAACAATCAAACCACCAATGTTCCATCCGTACTCTTGACTCCAATTACGGTTACGGCTAGCAACATGGCATCAACTGTTATCAAAGATGGATTCATCCAAAAGTCTGCACTTTGTGTTGGAACAGTCGCCGCCCTTTGTACAAAGAACGGCATCTAAGTCAATCAAACTAAATAGTTGACTGCACCATTGGGGACAGCCTTCAACTAACAAAACCGAACCGGGATCTCCAAGCAACTGCTGGGATCCCGGTTCTTGTATTGTTCATGTTGCAATGCAACGCATCAAGAAGGAAGGATGTGGAGATGCCAGAAAGTCAAACTATGGCTAACTCTCATGAATTACTTGAACTCTATAAAGTATCGAAAAGTTTCGGACCAGTTCAGTCATTAGCGGATGTAGACCTAACGATTCCCCTAGCCAAAGTAACTGCTCTCGTTGGCGATAACGGCGCTGGGAAATCTAGTCTCGTAAAGTGCATAGCTGGCATTCATAGCGCTGATAGCGGCGAGATAGTCTTTGAAGGAAAACACATCAAATTAAAGAGTCCCAGGGATGCCGCGGATCTCGGCATCGAGACTGTTTACCAAGATCTAGCGCTCTGTGACAACTTAGACATCGTACAAAACATGTTTTTAGGTCGCGAACGAACCAGAAAAGGTCTCTTAGACGAAGACTCCATGGAACAATCTGCCAAAGAGACACTCGCGAGTCTGTCAGTGACAACAGTTCGTTCAATTCGCCAACCAGTAGCATCACTGTCTGGCGGTCAACGTCAAGCTGTCGCTGTAGCCAAAGCCGTGATGTGGAATGCAAAGTTGGTCATCATGGACGAACCAACCGCAGCACTAGGCGTAGCTCAGACGAGAATGGTACTTGATTTAGTACGCCGATTAGCCGAACGTGGTCTTGGAGTGCTAATCATCTCCCACAATATGAATGACGTCTTCGAAGTTGCAGATCGAATCGCGGTACTACGATTGGGACGAATGGTCGCCCAAGAAGATGTAAAAGCATTTGATCGCCAAATCATAGTTGACCTTATGACAACTGGATCATCAACGCGAACAGCTGCCAAGGCCAACTCGCATGGAATTGAAAGCAAGGAGAATTGACGATGGCTCCAAATATGCAACCTTATGAATCGGCTCTCGACACCAATGAGAACCAGCCAAAAGACGATATCGTCGCTAAAGTGGCCGAAGACGACGCGCTTCCCGCCGCTGCTGGGGCAAACTACGTCGAAGTAAACACCCTTTCGGAATATATCTCTAGTTCAATCTCCAAGGTAAAAAATGGGGATTCAGGGATCCTTCCCGTACTGGTTGGCCTCATAATCATCGCGATTATCTTCCAATCGCTGAATTCAAACTTTCTCTCTGCTGGAAACCTGGTCAACCTACTCTCCCAAGGTGCGGTATATATCATGCTCGCACTAGGAGAGATCTATGCATTGCTCCTGGGCGAGATCGACCTCTCCATTGGCTATGTAGCTGGCGTTGCTGGAATCATAACTGCGCAGTTGGCCTCTGCACAACACAACTGGCCATGGTGGGCAGCCATAATTGTTGCACTCTTGGTAGCTGGAGCAATTGGAGCCATACAGGGAACCATCATCACTCGAGTAGGATTACCCTCCTTTGTCGTGACACTTGCGGGTCTTCTAGGCTGGCAAGGGGTAATGCTCCTCATTCTTGGAAATGGTGGAACTCTACCAATAAGCTCGAACGTTCTCAACGATCTAGCAAATGCGAGTATTACTCCGACCGCAGGTTGGATAGTGATTATTGCGCTTGTGGCGGTATACGCCGCCATAACGCTGGCTCGTGAATTCAGACAACGCAAGAATTCACTCCACCATACACCAGCCTCTCTCGTATATTTTAAGATCGCCGGAGCCGCAATTGCGGGTGTGGTCTTGGTCTTGATATCCAATGCGAACCGTGGCGTATTAGTGCCGATCGAAGGACTCCCCTGGGTGGTCCTCATCGTCATAGCCTTTGTAGCGGCTTGGAGCCTTCTTCTCGGAAGAACAAAGTATGGTCGCTACGTCTATGCTGTCGGTGGTAACGGCGAAGCAGCGCGTCGAGGTGGCGTCAATCTTGCCGTTATCAAGACAATCGCATTCGCCTTAGCATCCTTCACCGCTGGAGCTGCGGGCATTCTCTATGCGTCGCGTCTTCGTTCGGTCTCAACAAGCCTCGACGGAGGCACCTTGGTGCTCTATGCGGTAGCTGCGGCAGTCATAGGTGGAACCAGCCTATTTGGTGGCAAGGGCAAGCCAATACATGCTGTACTTGGTGGCATTGTCATCGCAGGTATCGACAATGGAATGGGCCTTCTTGGAATTAGCGCTGCGCTTCGACTCATCGTTACTGGACTAGTTCTACTAGCAGCTGTAGTTATCGATGCACTAGCACGTAGAGGAAAAACCACCCGCTAATAAACCCACAGGGCTATAAGATCCCCCAACCAAATAAGACAAGAGGCAGCTTCCCCCACTTAAGGCTGTCTCTTGTCTTATCTTCACGATCAAGCCAAATCCGACCATAGACTATTTCGCATTCGCGGAGCTGACCTGGTATGCGTGATACTCATAACTTCGAGATCACCAAAAACCAAAGAATAAGTCAAATCTGGCGAAATCTTTATAGCCCCTGCGAGTAAGATAAGCATCGCAAGGCTTGGGGACCACCGTAGGCAAAAAAGCTTAGAACTTCAATGAATCAATCGATCAGAGTTCAAGATCGATCTTTAGGCTCGCTACCTCTTTTTCAAAGTCATCTGGGTCTTCAAAATCCTTATAGACCGAGGCAAACCTAAGATAACCGACCTTGTCGATTTGGCGCAGGACATCTAATACCGCAATCCCAATCGCAGAGGAATTTACGTCGGAGGATGCTAAGCGAAACCGCTCTTCTATGTCGGCCACAGTTGCTTCTATAAAGGACGAATCAAATGGTCGATTCTTTAGAGCTGCCGCAATTCCGCCAAAAAGCTTTCCACGGTCAAAAGGTTCGCGAATCCCCGAGCGCTTTATGACCACCAAGGGGACTTCTTCAATCCTCTCGAAAGTCGAAAAACGGCGCTGGCACGAGATACATTCGCGGCGCCGACGAATAGTCCTACCATCCTCAATCACTCGGGAATCAACAACTTTGTCTTCGTGATTCCCACAAGTAGGACAGCGCACTATTTCTCCCTGGTCACTTTCCCCTAGTTAACTTGACCCTGATTCTATCATATGGAGCCAAAGACTAAGCGTAGTCCAAAATACACTACCATAGGACGATACCAAAAGAGAAATGCCTAGACAAAGCTGATAAACAAGGTCCGTCCCCGATGCTAAAGGGCTCTGAGGGACAATCAAAAACTGGACTATTGGCCTTTGGACTTCTAAAGTCCTTTACTAAAGCACCACATAACAAAGAAACCACAACGAAAGAGAAAAGGTGTCACCAAAAATTATGGATCCTTGAACGCTTCGATAGCCTCCTAGGGGATCGCAATAACTTCGCCTGGATAGATCGTCGTCGTACCCAATTTAGCCAAGATACGCTCTTCAACCGAGAATACGCTTTGACCATTCGCAAAGCGTTGCGAAATCGTCCATACCGTATCTCCGGGTTGAACCACATAGTGACGAACCGAAGCCAAAGCGATCTTTGATGGCACTCCCATGGAGCTGAAATAGAGAGATAAGCAGAGAGAGAGCAACACAAAACCTACCAAGATCGCGCCTTTCATCGTCTCCGACAATGAAAGGCGATCATCCTTTGCGGTCCTGGTTTTAGCGTGTAACGCCACGGCGCTCGAGGCATAGACTGCCCGATAATTTGGCCGATCTTTCAGATATGATCCAAAACTCATTTGAGAGTGGCTCATATTATCACCTTCATAAAGATAGACGTCGGACCTAATCCGAGGTGGTATGGCTGATCTGTCGATTCCATACTTAGTGGTATCTAAATAACCTGACGCCGAATTTTCGCTAGACAACATTGAAATTACTCCCCAATCGCAATAACCTCTCGAACACTGATACTAGTTTATCGAACACATGTACGTTCGATAAAATAGAACAAATGTTGTATTTCCTCGAACAAAGTGATAACATGTCACTATGACAACTGAGCCGCCAAATAACGAGATTTTGACCGTCAAGCGTCGTGAGATCCTCACGTATATAGAGCGGACTCAAATTGAGCGTGGATATCCGCCATCTGTAAGAGAGATCGCTACAGCATGTTCGCTCTCGTCACCAGCGTCTGTTCAGTTTCACCTGAAAGTTCTCCAAAAACAGGGATTCCTCATGCGCGACCTATCCAAGCCACGCGCGCTAACCGTGAACATGTCATCGAGGTCCTTATCCTCATCTAATGACGATGCCCTTTCGATCCCCGTAATCGGACTTATTGCAGCTGGATCAGGAGCCCTCGCCCTTGAAAATCCAACCGATGAAGTTGCACTAATACCGGCTTTTCTTGGGGACGCCACGACCCTCTTTGCCCTGAGAGTAAAGGGTGATTCAATGATTGGCGATGGAATCTTCGAGCGCGACATCATCGTCGCTCGAAAACAGTCCACCGCTACAACTGGTGAATTAGTAATTGCCGGCCTAAGGGACGAAACCGAGGCTACGGTAAAGAGAATTGAGATCGATAGGGCAAAAAATAGAATCGTCCTAAAGCCGTCCAACCCAGCCTATAGCCCAATGCAATATCCGATGGATCAAGTAGCAATCTATGGCCGCGTTGTCTTTCTTCAAAGACAATTTTAAAGATTTGCTAGCTTAGTATTTCACCATTGTCCAAAGGTGACGCTCACAACCAAGTCGACAACTTCGTTAAAATCAACTCTCAACGAAGTTGAGATATAGTTAGGGGCAAAAGATACGAAAGGGCTATTTCTCCGACCGTAATCCAATTACTTGAGATCCAATTACTTGAGATAAAGTCAAATAGCAGAAATCTAGCTCTTGTATAGATACAATCTCTTGATCGGTATGGGCCAAAGTTGGATCACCAGGTCCAAAGTTACAAGCTGAAACTTGACGCTCCCAAAAAAATGCAACATCCGTCCAGCCCAGTTTGGCCCTTACCTTCCCACCAGCGACATCTGACAAGCTAGAGATAAGGCTATTTCCAAGATTGGGTGGGGCCGAAGGAGCCCAGTCAACAAGCTCTACCTTATCTCCGTAATCACTGGAAATTTTCGAAGTTAGAAACTCCTCGATCTCCAAAAGCGATTGCGAATCATTCCCCGCTGGTGCAAATCGGTAATTTACGCCGATCTCGACCCGATCCGGGACAACATTGCCGGCTATTCCCCCATTGATCGAGGTAGCAAGAAGCGACTCCTTGAAGTCACAGCTATCAATAGAAACCGCTTTGGATACATAGCTGTCGAGCGCTCCAAGAAGTGCATAACTACGATGGATTGCATTGACTCCCATCCAAGGTCGAGCGCTATGAGCTCGCTCTCCGGCAATTGTCACTTTGAATTTAGCAGTACCCTGGCAACCTGCCTCTATATATCCTCCGGTTGGCTCCATGAGCACTGCCCCCGATGCCCTCAAAAGCCCTCGGTTAAAAGCTTCAATCTCAAGAAGTCCAGAGAAGCTCCGGCTTATCTCTTCACTGGCATAAAATACATATCTAACGTACTTGCCGCCAATTTGCGATAGAAGTAGCTTCATCATTACCGCAATGCCGCCCTTCATGTCGACAGCACCTAAACCACATAGGGAATCTGCGACAATCTTTGGCTTCAAGTTAGGCGATGGTGGGACAGTATCAATATGACCAGCGATTATTATTCCTTGGTCATCCATGTAGCCGCTAGGGGTCGCCACTATATTGTTGCCGATTCGAACCAGATCATAGAAGTCCGAGACCCTCAGTCGACCCTCGATAAAATCAGCAATCTCTCGTTCATTTCTTGAGAGAGAGTCGATGCAGACTAACTCATAGGCCAGATCAAGAAGGTCTCTACTTTCCATGTTAAAGAGCAACTCCACTCTCGCGTAGAAAATCATTTAGAGCGGTCTTGTCGTGGCGTTGCCCCTTGTCTAGTCGCTTTATCACAAGGACACAGGGTAGGTAGAACTCTCCACCGCTAAATTGCTTACGACGTGAACCCGCTACTGCGACTGCCCACGGAGGAATGTGGCCCCTTGATATCTCCTCGCCAGATTCTGTATCAATGACTGGAATCGACGGATTCAAAATCACTCCAGCGCCCACGACCGCACCCTTACCAACTCGAGCCCCCTCGGTGATCATCGCACGGGACCCAATGAACGCCTCGTCCTCTATTATTACAGGTGCCGCTTGAGGAGGCTCAAGGACTCCACCGATTCCAACCCCACCTGCCAAATGAACGCGCTTGCCAATCTGCGCACACGAACCCACGGTCGCCCAAGTGTCCACCATGGTATCTTCCTCAACACGGGCGCCAAGATTGACGTAACTTGGCATCATTGTGACTCCTGGTGCGAGATATGATCCCCAGCGCGCAGAGGCTCCTGGAACCACTCGAACTCCTATGGCCTCATAGTTAGACTTGAGCGGAATCTTATCTCGAAACTCAAAGGGGTTGGAGTTGGTCGTTTCCATAGGAGAGACCCTAAAGAGCAAGAGGATTGCTCGTTTGATCCATTCATTCACAAAGACACTGCCATCTTCTTGAATAAAGGCGACGCGCAGATCACCAGAGTCCAATTGATCGATAACCTTAGCAATAGTTCGATAGGCATCTAAATCATTCGGATTTAATTTATCACGCGATTGCCATAATTCTTCGATTTGCGACTCGAGCACAAATCCTCCATTTCCAATGTCAAACAAATTTTGGTACACAAAGTTTCAATTTCAATATCGAACTATCACACTACCAAGGCCAATGTCACACAAGTCGCATTTGGGCCCAACCAAACAATTACAATTCGACAAATAGGATAATTCTCATGGCCATTGCTAAGGCAAAAAGGCCAGCCCCCAATTTCTAGAATCTCTTAGTAGAGCTGCTTGGTAAGATCTCAAGGGAAGTTCCAAAACAAGACCACAGCCTTTTTGGGTTCGACAGCTCCAAACGGCAGCCCTAAAAGTCCACGTGCTAGCGCAATCTCTCTAAGATCCCAAAGAGTGTTTGAGTTGGTGCCACAGCTGCCAGGCGAAGATAGTTACGACTACTTTGACCATAGAACTCTCCTGGACTGCCAATAATCCCTGTCGCCTTGGCGAATGCGGCGGCGATGGCAAAACCATCCTCGTTGTCCTGGCCATGTAACCAAATGTAAAAACCACCTTGGGGAAATGTCGCTAAATAGCCAAGCCTCTCAACGATCTCTAGCAAGATCGTCAATCTCTCTCGATATATGTTTGCTTGGTGGTTTACGTGAACTTGGTCTCCAAGCAACTTGGTTGCAATAGCCTGCATCGGACCAGGGATCATCAAGCCGCCATGTTTTCTCACCTCGGCTAGGTATTCAACCAGAGTGGCATCTCCAGCATAAAAGCCAACTCGACCACCTGCAAAGTTTGATCGCTTAGAGAGAGAGTGTATAGCTAGCAAATCTTGAGTTCCGTGCTCTAATATCGTTCTAGGCGGACCGTCCCAAGTGAATTCAACGTAACACTCATCAGAGATGACCACAAATCCAAATCTTCGCCCGATGGCAACTGCGCGGGATAAATCGCTCACCGCTCCAGCCGGATTCGAAGGCGAATTGACCCACAGACAGAGAGTCCTCTCCAAGATCGCCTCGTCGATGGCTCCAAGGTTAAGCTCACCTGAGGGCAAGAGGGGTACTGCGATGGGTGTACATCCACCGAGAAGCGCCCCCATTGCATAGGTAGGATAGGACACCTGGGGATACAACACAACATCGCGATCTGGGGTTCGCAACCGCAGATAATTAGGGGTCGATGCCACAAACTCCTTGAGTCCGACACAAGCCGCTAGCTGATTTGCCTCTAGTTCAACTCCGAGTCGCTCATAATTCCACTTTAAACAGGCATCTCTAAGGTCAGCCGATCCAATCGAACTTGGATAACCACGCGCACTCACAAGTTGAGAGGAGAGCTCACCGACAAAATCAGGAAGGGGGTCGATCGGAGTTCCGATCGAGAGATCAACGACCTCCAGACCGGCTTCGATTGGCAGTTTTTTAATCTCACCGAGACGATCATGAGGATATGGAGGAGGAACAAAACCACTAGTCATATTAAAGACAATAGATCCTCATATCCATAGAATGAAACGTTGTTGAGGCATCAAAACTGAGAGTTGGACCGAAGTCAAAGTGACGGAACGACAAACTCCTCAAAGAGACCAAGACTTCCACTATCTAAACGTGCTGTTATCTCATAGCCTTCGTCGGTTGAGGTCATAGATAGAATCTCACCCTCACTATGGAGTCGAGCTAAAATATCCCCTCTAGATAGGGCGATTTTGAGATAATAGATCTTGGTCTGTTCCCTTATCAATGCAGCAATTTGAAGACGAAGTTCCTCCAAGCCATCACCACGAACCGCCGATACAAATACAGCTTGAGGAAAGTCCAGCCGCAAAGTCGATAGGTCTTCGACTAAGTCAATCTTATTAAAGACCAATAATTCGCGAACGTTCTCAGCATCTATTTCAATCAGAACCTCCCGAACCGCACGCATCTGACCGTGAGGATCCGGTGAAGTTGCATCTACGACATGTAGCAAGAAGTCTGACTCACGAACGACCTCGAGGGTTGACCTAAAGGACTCGATTAATTGGTGTGGCAACTTCTTTATAAAGCCGACGGTATCCGAGAGCAGAAACCCCTCGCCACCTGGGAGCAACATCCTACGGGTTCGAGTGTCGAGCGTTGCAAACAACTTGTTCTCTACAAAGACATCCGAATCACACAGAGCATTTATCAATGACGACTTCCCTGCATTGGTGTAGCCAACTAAAGAAGCAGTCTGAGTTCTTGATGCCACCCGCGAAGATGCTTGGACTCGCCTATTCTTTGCATAGTCATCCAATTGATGTTTGAGGCGTGATATCCGGGCCTGAATTCTACGGCGATCCTCTTCAAGTTTGGTCTCGCCTGGACCTCGCGTTCCGATCCTACCGGTCTGCTGGGAAAGCGAGATCCCTCTACCCCGTAGACGTGGAAGACGATAACTCAAAAGCGCCAATTCGACTTGGGCTTTACCCTCCATCGACTTTGCATTTTGTGCGAAGATATCCAAGATCAGTGCGGTTCTGTCGATTGCAGTCCTACCAAGAACCTTTTCAAGATTCCGCTGTTGAGCCGGAGTTAGCTCATCGTCAAAGATAACAGTATCGCAATCAGTTGCATATGAAAGCTCCTTGAGTTCTTCAACCTTTCCCTTTCCAAGGAAATACCCTGGATCCCGAGCGGCCATGCGCTGAGTAAGACGGCCAACTACGTCGGCCCCCGCAGTATCGACAAGAAGTGCCAACTCAGTAAGCGACTCCTCAACTGCCATTGGTGAATCCCCAGGGAAGACTGCGCCGACAAGCACAATCTTCTCCCTAAAACTACGTTCAATTAATGTCATTTGACTACTTCAAACCAAGAAATGGCTTCACAAGGAAAATACCTCGTGGGATGTTTCGATTGTACCAATAAAATTGCTCTCCCCGTTTAATATAGTCTCGCCACTTTTTTCATCATAGAAGACACCAACACGACCACCAGGATTTATTACCTCGACTGGATTTTGGACCATACCTTGAGAGATCAGCAAGTACGCGCTCGCCGTCGAACCTGATCCACAAGCTAAAGTTACACCTACCCCGCGTTCAAAGACGCGCATATCGACGAAATCTGACAATGTGTCACCAATTTGAGCAAGATTGAGCCACTCTACATTGATTCCACCGTCAAATTCGCCTTGAAGATCCAAACCATACCTTTGGATATCCAAGTTATGAAAGATCTCTTTACTAACTCCGCTGCGTGATATCGACCCAGTTGACTCTAGTTTGGGGACTAATACCAAATGGGGATTGCCCACATTTAGCACAGTTCCCATCCAGTCAACTCCCAAAAAGGAGTAGGAACGTGAAAAGACCTCTCCCACCACGGATACCTCGCCCATCGAAACCGAAAATTCACATCTCGTATCTTTCGGATCCCCTAGCACAGAGATCGAGCGAACTCCTCCTTTGGTAGAGATATCAAAGTGATCATCGTTCAGAATTGCAAACTTCCTACTTGCATGAGCCAAGCATCGAATACCATTCCCGCTGATTTCTGCTTCCGAGCCATCGGCATTAAAAAGTCTCATATTTAGACGCGAGCTTTCGTCAACAAATCCGACTATCAGCCCGTCTGCGCCTACTCCATGCCTGCGATCCAAAAGTGAGACAACTCGCTTTGAGATGTCATCTGGGAGATCATTATTTGAATCGATAAAGGTGACTAGAAAATCGTTACCGAGCCCTTCGAATTTATATAAGGAGCGCAAATTGTTCACCACTACAAGCATAACTTTGAACCGACTACTTCATGATATTACAACGAGTACTCGTAAGTCACCGATTACAGCCAGGATCAATTGAAAGCGATACCGGGTTGGAAGATTGTCGACGGACTCCAAAATATCATTAGGTCCAGATTTCTCCTTGAACGAACTGGGCGCGATAGTTCAGCTAATCTTATGAAAGATTTGATCTAAATTTAATGCAACTTTACCCTTTTATTAATCCAGACATAATTGAATGTTACATTAGAGAAAGGCGTTAGAGATTCACCTTCAGGAGTTAGATTGAACCACCCCCATGGCACACCCCGCTTAGGTACAATCGTCAACCTGATCTTGAAAGTATCACAGCTATTATGTTGATCCCCATCTCATATATGCAGCTAAGATACCAAGCGCCTTTTCCAGGTTTAGAAACTTTATGAGCGTCTCATCAACTAGAGATACTTCTCAAATCGAGATACTTGTTGAATCGATAGATACGGATCGAGACGCTCTAGTGACTCTTGATGGATCAAAAGAGACAAAGAAAAGCCAAAACCTCTGCTTCTAATAGGGAACAGCTCCAAAGATATCCTTCAAGCGACCTAAAGGCTATCTTGAAAACGGATTTAGAGTTTTATGGATCAGGATCCAAACAACTAGGAGTAAAAAAGATGGACACTTCGCTGGAGAGACTATCCGAGGGAGAGGTCATTCAAACGGGCAGGTCACGGGAGTTCCTGGCTCTTAGAGCCATCGAAGGCCAGCCTCACCTCGACCGCGAAGATCTCCATAGCAAGTTCGCTTCACCTAGGCCAAGTGAGCCTCGCGCTCGGCTGGTTCACATCACAGACTTCCAACTCTGTGATCCTTCCTCCCCGACACGGTTTGAATTTGTCAATAAGCTATTTGGAATCGCAAGTGCCAAAGATCTCTTTCCGGGTCACAGGGCTCAAGAAACCCTAATCCCCTTTGCGATCGCTCAAGCAATTGCATACATCAACGAACTCTCTTCGAAGAGTTCGATTGATATGTGTTTGATAACTGGCGACACCATCGACAACTCACAAGCAAACGAAGCCGAAACTTTGCTCAGTCTACTTAGTGGTGAAGCATTGGAGCTCAAAAAGACCTTCGGCCAATACTTTGGGGTTCAGTCAACGGAGTGGAACGATGACTTCTTTTGGCACCCAGATTCTATCGACGACCAACCTAAATCCGAACTAGGCTACCCCACCCTAGAGGGCCTATTCAAAGCAATCAATGACAAATACCCAAACCAAGGGCTATTGGTACCGTGGCTGCTCTCCAACGGAAATCACGAAGTTCTTATCCAAGGAATGGGAGCTTGCACCGAGGCTTCAAATGCCCTCGCGGTTGGAGGCCAAAAAGCATTTGACTTTGGAGACAACATCGACTACCTTGTGGCCTCAAGGAAGTTCGAGACCGATCCGTCCACGGTCTTTTCAAAGGCGGAAAGACGCCCAGTCGAGCCAAGCTCCCAGCGCCGACTAATTCAATCTCACGAATTCATAGAGATGATTAGAGAAACTCCTGGCCTTCCTAACGGCCACGGCTTCCTAGATAAAGGCGGACTCGAAGCCAACTTCAACTTCGTCCATCTCGATCGGATCAAAGGAATCGTTTATATCTTTTTGGACACCGCTGTTCGATCTGGTGGTGCCAGGGGAGGCATTGACAACGAGCAATTTGAATGGCTCAAATCAGCGCTTGCTCAAAGCTTCGATGAGATCCAATCCCCATCACCCATTGGCATCATCGTCTCTCACCATGGCCTAGATGAGATCGACTTCAATGGCAACCCGGAGGTAACAAGGTCATCCTTAGTTGATCTTATTCACAGTTATCGCCAAATTCGCCTTTGGTTCTGCGGTCATACCCATGAAAACCGAATTCTAGCAATCCCTAATCCAAATAGAGCTGACACTGGACTCTTTCAGATCACCTCCGCTTCAATGATGGACTGGCCCTGTTCTATCCGCGAAGCCTCGATCTACGATTATGAGAATGGCGAAATCGAGGTAGAACTTACGATGCATCATTCCAATTCTGCTAAGCCAAAGACGATAACGAGCATCTACGACTTAGCAAGCTGGCACCAGCTCATAGCAGCAAACTCGCCCTACATCGGAATCGACTCATTCCTAGAAGGAGCCCCAGAGGACCAAAACGTTCGTCTATGGTTTGGAGCCATCGACTAGGTCCATCTAGTTCTGTTTAAATCGGTCTCGGCGATCATTCTCGTTGCTCAAATCTTGCCACACCTCATCAACGCCCCCAGCCGTTGGCAACCAAAGGTGACAAAATAGCCAAGCGGGTGCACGAGCAAGCCATTTCTCAGTTTTGACCCTCTCACGCGTAATCCTCTGGTGAAAAAACATCAAATGCTACGCTGCTTACCGTTATGATGCCATGTCTTGCGATTTGATCAATAACCTTTTCGGAAGCGGCCTTTGGACGGCGCCATAAAGGCATGCATCGTTCGATTGGCGTAGTTGCTTGATCTATATTCTTAGCTGATCGATATCGGACCTTGGTCTCCCAGCCAAGAAGCCAAAAACTATCACTTGATCACCCTTAGCAAATCTGCCAGCACTTTAGACAATTACCACTCATGGGTGGGGAGATTGCCTAATTCAAAGAATCTCGGCCAAGATCATAAATCCAACTTTGTTTGACCACGTCACTAAAGATGGATCATATCTTTAGAGTTCCTTGGAGTCATTCACCTTCAAAGACATAGCAATTCCCCCCACGGCGCTTTGCTTCATACATCAAATGGTCCGCACGCCTCAATAGCGCATCAGGATCATCGTTACCCGTCTTAGAAAATGAAACGCCAATAGAGGCGGTTATCGTCACCCACTGAGTACACTCTTCATTGATTGCAACTGGAGCTCCAATGGCCTGCATTATCCGGCCAATAATCTCACTAGCAACCTCTATTTCATCGATAGACCCTAAAATGCATACAAATTCGTCCCCTCCGATTCGCGCTACAGTATCAACCTCGCGAATTGCGGACTCAATCCTCCTAGCCAATGTAATCAGCAATTCATCCCCGGTCCTATGGCCATACCTGTCATTGACGGGCTTAAAGTTATCAAGGTCCAAAAATGCCAATGCAGTCATACCGCCAAAGCGCCGATTAAGGGCTAACTGGTCGGCCATCTTTTCTCCGACGAGACTTCTATTTGGAAGATTGGTTAGGTGGTCAAAATATGCCAATTTAGCCAGTCGGCTTTGATAGTCCATCAAATCCGAGATGTCAGAAAAGAGCACAACATAAAGTTCGGGCGCACCTCGTTTCCCAAATATGGTGGAGATGTTGACAAAGGCCGAAAAAGTTGACCCATCCTTACGCCTTTGCTCCAGCGATCCACTCCAGTGGCCCTCGGATCGCAATTGGGTGTTCATGTAATCATAAAAGGTGAAGTCCGCAGACTCACTAGCGAGAAAACGAGAACTCTGGCCAATTAAATCCTCACGTTGGAAACCAGTCATTCGTACGCAGGCAGGGTTTATGTCAATTATTCGGGAATCAGCGTCAACTATCACAATGGCTTCGGAGGTATGTTCAAAGACCACTGCTGCCTTTTGAAGTTGCTTCTCGGCGATCCGAGCCTCGGTGATATCCGTTCCTACAATAACAAAGGACGAGGCCAGGCCATCAAGATCATAGATTGCACTATTGATCCACTCGATAACCCGACGCTCACCGTCTCCGCGAATCCAAGCTGATATAGTTTTTTGGCTCACGTTGCCAGCCAATGCGTCCACAAACCATGCTCGAACCACCGGTTGTGCCTCTGGAGAAAAGTATTCGACTATCCGAAATGGCTCTCGCATTATCTCCTCCAGTGAAGTCCCCGTGAACTCCAAGACAACGCGATTACAACGTATAACTCGACCAGAGCGATCCAAGACAAAGATCAGCTTGGGAATTGCCTCTATAACCTGAGCGATAAAGTCCAAGTCGTCGCGGACCAGAGCGGCATTACGACTCCTTTCGGTGACGTCAATGCCATAGATGACAATGGCTGCATTGGAGTCGCCAAGCTCCTGCAATACCGACGTGTAGTGCATCTCCACCAGTCGTTTCGTCCCATCTAGATGATGGTGCCACACCTCGTTTACCCCGGAGTCACCATGTTTCATAACCCTAAGAAAGGTCTCCTCAATTAGAGTTTGGTCCTTCGGGTCGATCCAGCTTCTCCATAATTCAGGGTTCGCAAGTACTTCATGGCTACTACGGCCAGTTAGAAGTTCGGCCCCACGATTAAATCGTGTGATTTGGCCCCTTTTGTCCAAGACCATAACTGATGCAGCCACCGAAGCCATAATTCGATCATTTAAAGTTCTTTCATGTCTAAATTGAGCGACTAATTCATCCCCGTCTCGAAACTCAACAAGTGCCAGAAAGAGCTCGGCATCCTCTCCCTCGCCATGGAGAGCCGTATGGTAATGCATGCGAAAGCTACCACCTAGATGATCACGGACGACAAGCTCTCCCGCCCACTCACTTGTGACGCCGTAACGAAATTGAAGGACTAACGAACGTCTTCTATCCAACTCCGGGATTAAATCAAAGACACTAAGGGTCCTTATTACATCTTCTTTATAACCAAAACGATCGATGGCTTCACGATTAGCTTGGACGATTCCGCCATCACTAGCTCTTATTGAAAACTTATAAGCAGTTGGAAGTTCAAAAAGTGTCGACAAAAACTCCTGGCGACTTGCACCTATCTCATCGGCCTTCTTGAGTTTCAAACATAGAGAGATAATCGAACCAACCATCTGCAACAACATCGAGTCAAACTCTCGAACAATCCCCTCATTAAATATAAAAATCGAGAGTACTCCAATAGTATCGGCCGAGTTCTCCCTCAGGGGAACCGACCAGCAGGCTGAGATTCCAAGGATTTCAACTGCTTCTCGAAGATCGCTCCATCCCGGGTCAGATCGGACATTGCTTACAAAGATCTCCTTGTTTTGAAGAATTGCAAGACCATCTAATCCATTAAAGTTCGAAATACTAAGGCCACTAAGCAAAGGCCATTTAAGCGGAGGCAAGCTTGGAGACCAAGCAACATTAAGATTCGCGTCATCATCCAAGATTAGAACGCTCGCCATGGAGCCAGGAATCAACTTCTCAATCTCGATCAATGCATCCTCGACGACTTGAGATGGAGAAATGCCCTCTTCAATCTCTGCGAGCAATCGGCCCTGAAGAGAATGGAGATCCTTCATTTGGCGTAGTGAAATAGAATTTAAAGTAGAAAGTTCAAAGGCTGATCCCTCGTGCGCGGTTGGCGCAGGCATCGATCGAGAGATCTCTAAATTGAGATTTATCAATCGAGCTAGGTCTTCCTCTAAACGCAAGAGTGAACCTAGGCCAGCATTTTGCCTAGAATCCTCGACAAATTCTAAGATTCTCCGATCTATGAGGTCGCTGTTTAAGCCACCTATCCTCAATTTAAGATCTGAGACCAGATCGCTCACATCGATTGACTTCAGAAAAGTCTCCAGAGCAATTACCCGTCTGGACCATTTTCTAAGATAGGCCAGCGCTCCAAGTGAAGTGCGAACACTAGCAGCTGGCTCGTCATATCGAAAGCGGTTAGACCACTCAACAATACCCTCAAAACTAACCGGATGGCCCAAACCGTAACCTTGCCCGAAGTCCGCACCCAAGATAGCCACGGCCTCTACCAGGGAGTCGTTTTCGAGACCCTCTACTACGACACGCATTCCAAGGTCATGGGCTAAATCTGTCAAATGCGCCACCAAGTCTACAGAATGCGCAACGTCGGTTGGAGATCTAATTAGCTCTTGGTCGATCTTTACTTCATCAAAGCCGACACTCTCAAGACGCAAAAGCGAGCTGTATCCAGCCCCTAGGTCATCTTGTGCAAGGTGGACCCCCATAGCGCGAGCGCGATGTAAAACTGTGGAAGAAAGACCATCGCCTAGCAGAAGATCTTCATCCTCTGTAAGCTCAAGGGTCAAAAGATAAGGATCGACACCAGACTCGCTAAGGTTGCGTTCGATGCTCTTTATATATCTATCATCGAACATGCCCTGAGGCGGAAAATTTACGCTAAGGCCACATGAAAGACCATGTCTTCTCCAGGCCAAGATAGCAGACAGACCAGTATTCAAGCCCTGTTCAAATAGATAAAATAGGTCATCCGATCCAAAGGCACGAAGGAATCGCGCCGGCGACAACAACTCTCCATTCGAATCTCGAAGGCGAGCTAGCGCTTCAACCTTATAGAGATCACCACTGCGTAAGTTGACGATAGGTTGATAGACGATCTCAAGTCCACCACCATAGAGTAACGATCTAAAAAGTTTACGCTCGCCATGGGAAATTATCAGATCCGAACTATCCAGCCGAGAAAGTGCGTCACTAAATAGGTGGCAGACGTGTTCTAGAATACGCCGCCTGCGATTCATACCAAAATACCCAAGAACCCTGGAATATCCATTTATGACCGCAACAACATCACCATTGCCAGCTGTAACTGGAAGCCCGACTCCCGAGCGCAATCCAAGAGAGATTAGATCCTCTCTCCAAGGAGCCATTCCTGGATCCATTGCAATCGAGTTGCAGACCTCTACGCGACCAGATCGAAACGATCTTCCGCTAGGTCCCATCCCCGAAGCAGCACTCGATCGGACCGAGATCGGCGAGACATTTCCTAGCTCCATTTGTCTTTGATATTTTGAGAATTTATCGCCCACATAATACTCGTACTGGACAACCCCGTTACCATCAGGTCGTCCAAATGCAACCATATCAACACCATCGAGGCCATGAAGCAGTCCTAGAAAATTTCTTATCAAATCAGCCGAGGTACTCGCTTGAGCCACCATCTCGCTTACGCGATCGAACAGTAAATCCAGCTCCTCTTCGATCGCGGTCTCGCTATCAAATACAGACTTGATCAACATGTCAAGGCGCATAGATACGCCAAAACAATACTCGTCAACCAGCGGGCGAGCAATGCCTCCTCCTAAAAGGTGGGTCGAAAGCATCTCGATCAATTGGTGATTCAACGCAATAGTCCAAGCCGGTCGAACTCCAATGGTCGCATGCGCTTGACCGAGTCCGCCGAAGAGACCAAGGAGATCTTCCACCGTCTTTTGTGGATCAAGCAGGTCGATTAAAAGTTTAACAAATTGGTGCCGTAAATTCTCGGTCTCCTCGGGCGTCAGGAGGCTAAATATATCCGCCACATGAGAAAACTTGGAGTACGAGCTAAAGAAGAAGTCAACAAAACTGTCTATCGCCCCGGCAATGATCTCACGAGGCGCGTTAGTTAATTTATGACCTCTGGGCTCCAAATTCTCGAAATCAATCACTTAGACGCCGTTTCTCATTGCGACCATTTGGCCTCTCAAATTATTATCGATTCCTGATAACCATTTCCTTTAGCCATTTCCGAACCAATTCCTTTGGATTCCCCAACTTGAAGTGCCAACATCCCACCCATTACTGCCACCGAGAAGCAAAACCGATACAAATGCGAATTGAAGGTCACGAATTACCTATTCGTTTAGAAAAAATGATCCTTGACCAAATCATCCGATCGGCAAAATAATGGATCCAAACCTTGTGGGGAGAAAAAGATATCAATAAACTAAACCCAATGTACTACGCTTTCAAAGTAGTACCATCCAACACTATAATTCAAGCAAATCGCGGATTCAATATAAAGAATACAAAAGCCAAGCTAAGAAATATCCCGAGCGTCAAAAGCTCCATGGATCCCGAGCTACGCTCTCCCATGCAAGGCACAAAGGCAACTAGTGACGGTGGATTCTATGACCAACAGTCGCATAGAGGGATCTTCTGACTCATGCTGGGCCCACTTATTATTAGCCCAGGTAATTATTAGAAAAGTGAAGGCGAATTCACGGCGAATTCACCACAAGCTAGCCATTTTGAGCAAAGGCAGCGGATAATTCCGACAAATGGGAGCCCCTGGGAGTCCTAAATCGCTGAGACGTCACAAGGTGTCGATTTGGTCCAGGATATATTTTTGAGCTTCTTTAATCTCTCGAAACCAAACGATACGAGGATCGCGTCCGAACCAAGATCGTTGCCTTTTGGCGAATTGAAGCGTCCTAGTCAAAGTGGCTTCCTTGGCTTCTTCAAGAGAGAGAGCGCCATCGATATATCTAAATAGCTCTAAATAGCCAATCGCATGAAGGGCAGTCCGCGACAGGTCAAAGTTCTCCTTGAGCCACCGCGCCTCCTCAATCCAGCCATAGTCAATCAATCGATCAATTCGATACGCTAAGTCAATTCGAGCCTTCAAAAGGTCCGTTTCGATTCCGACTATCTCACCACTGGATAAAGGATAGGCATCTACCCCTCCCCCAAATTCTGAAAACCTTCGGCCAGTAATTTCAATAACTTCGAGAGCCCGAATAATTCGCCTCGAATTATTCGGGTCAATCCTACTGGATGCAACCGGATCCAATCGGACGAGGTCCGCCCAAAGGGGGGCCAAGCCACGCTCAAGCGCTTGTTCTTCCAAAAAAGCTCTAACTGTTGGATTATTCGGAGGAATCTCTAGATTATCAAAGACCGCAGTGTGGTAAAGCCCTGATCCTCCAACAAAGAGCGCGATCTCATCTCTAGAAAGTTGCCCTAAATACCAATTTGAGGCTTGGCGAAATTGAGCGATCGAAAACTCTTCGTCTGGATCGACAAGGTCGATCAACCCATAGTGTATTCCACCAAGTTCGTCAGCACTAGGTTTGGCAGTCCCGATGTCCATGTAACGATAGATAGCCATGGAATCGCAAGAAAGAAGAGCTACTTTGGGCCATGCGTGAGCAATCTCAATAGAAATAGCCGTCTTTCCCACACCGGTTGCGCCCACAATGGCCATCTTTCGTGGATCATTGGTCCCTCGGTGCTCTGACATCTCGGTTTGATCGCTCCAGTCGGTTCATACTTGCATCTTCAACATAACGTGCAAAATCCATCTCCAGCCTCATTTCTTAGCTGGCAAGCATCTTCGGGCTGCATAGTTACTCGCCGTTAGTTCCACTAACCCACTGCCAGCTTTACCCCATTTATAGCGAGTCATATTGAGCTTGGACCTATACGAATACTTGACTATAACTCAAGGCAAGTCTCCCCGCTCAAGAGCAAAATCAAATCAACAAGACAATGTAGCCATCAACCATGCCGGGTTGAATTTCGCTGTTCTTGAATTTTGCTAGGTTTAAATCTTGCTGAGTTTAAAACAAATCCATACAATTCAAATAGCGAGCGCATCTGAAAGCAACACCCTATCGTTCGAAAACGGATAGGATTCAATCTCTTCTAAAGTCAAACTCGTTGACCTATTCACCAGCGAAATAATCTGACTTTTCTGGTGAGTAATGCTAACTGTATTTCCGAATTTGAAGCGTGCTAAGCTAGAGTACTGTGGGCGCGAGTCATCTTATAGCTAGAGATGCTGCTTTTAAATTGGTCATGGGTGTGATGTTTTCGGTCTTGGTGGTCGAACCGCTTTACTTCACCACTAAATACCACGGCAGACCATGAGGCTCTACACTCTCAAGGCGGTTCGCGTCAGTGTTGGCTCATCCTCACTGCTGGGTTGACTAGTCCGTTACGGCCCGTTCGCCTGGGGCCTTTGCTCCACCCTCATTACAAGAGCTTCATCGCTAATGCACCCCAGTCCGCCCCAGTGGTGACATCCGGCACTCTCGTCTTCGCCTTTCGGCCTCGGCGTACTCCCGTTCCCTGAGTTTTGCCACAAGGACAACTAAACGACTGGTTCCTAAGTTCGATAGAAAGCCAGTACTACGCTCATGCCACCTAAACGCCGGACACCGCCTGGCCAGAAACGAGAACGCCCGCCATCTTCATTGTCGCCAGTTCGCGGCAATTCTAGCCGTGGCGTAGAAAACGACGATCTGGCTAGTATTGGCCAATTGCGATGTCGACATTTACAAAAATGCGAAAAAAACTTGTATTGACAAGTTCTCTTTTTCTTGATATGCGGCCTGAAACTTTGTACCTAGCGGAAACAATATAGGTGTGACAATACAAAATCAAGAGAAGTTTATCAAACCAGGTGCAACTTGGAACGAAGTATATGCTCGTGCTAGGGCCGAAGCCCCAGCCGCCTTTGAGAGCGATAGGATCAACAACCTTTGGGACGGCAAGTGGCAACGTATTGGACATCCACACAACGCCATCTCATCGATTGATGCAAGCTCCATAATCGGACCTTCAATGCTGGATGCAGAAGACGCACATCAGGCTCTGATCGCCTGTGTAAAAGACCATCAAAACTGGTCCTTAGTCGATCTAAGCGAACGAAAAGAACGAGTTCGCCGGGCAATCGATAGAATCAAGGCGAACCGTGAACTTCTAGCTCTCCTGCTTGTCTGGGAGATTGGGAAGCCATATCGACAGGCCCTCACCTCGGTGGATCGAACCACCGGAGGAGTGGAATGGTATCTAGACAATATTGATGCCATGATGGCTGGTCGCACCCCACTACCAGGACCAGTCTCCAACATTGCCTCATGGAATTACCCGCTTTCGGTATTAGCACATTCAATGTTTGTGCAGATGTTAGCTGGAAATGCCGTTATCGCAAAGTCTCCTACTGATGGTGGCGTAGCAGCTCTTACCTTGGCGATGCATTACGCCAACGAAGAAGGGCTACCAGTGACTCTGGTCTCTGGCTCTGGCGGACGTCTCAGCCCCGTTTTAGTTCGATCACCCGAAATTGGCTGCCTCGCCTTCGTAGGAGGTAGGGATACTGGAGGACAGATCGCATCGGAACTAGTAAGAGTCGACAAGCGGCACATGCTTGAGCAAGAAGGCCTTAATGCTTGGGGAATTTGGGACTTCTCAGATTGGAAGACGCTTTCGGGTCACATGAAAAAAGGGTTCGAATATGCAAAACAGCGATGCACTGCGTACCCAAGATTTGTCGTACAAAGGTCCCTCTTTGATCAATTCCTAGAGACCTATATTCCCGTTCTCGACTCCCTCACCATCGGAAATCCCCTAGCCGTCTCCAATGTGAACGACCCCTTGCCCGATGTTGACTTCGGCCCCGTAATCAATGCAACCAAAGCGAGAGAACTTGCACTCAAGGTCGAGGAGGCTATGGCAAAAGGAGGTATCCCGCTCTTTCGTGGAGAATTAGCAGAGAGTAGGTTCGTTCCTGGTCAAAACAAGGATGCATATTTTGCCCCAGTTTCCATACTCAACCCACCGAGTTCGTCGGCACTTTATCACTCCGAACCATTCGGACCAGTAGATACAGTAGTTATCGTGGACACGCCAGCTGAGATGCTAAGCGCCATGAACGTCTCCAACGGTGCATTGGTCTCCTCGATTGCCTGTGACAATATCGACCTAGCCAAACGTCTCGCCGAAGAGGTAAATGCATACAAAGTAGGAATCAATCAACCTCGTTCAAGAGGCGACCGCGAAGAGCCCTTTGGCGGCACGGGAGCATCTTGGAAAGGTGCCTTTGTCGGAGGTCAGTACCTAGTACAGGCCGTTACTGAAGGACCGGTTGGCGAACGACTATTTGGAAACTTCCCCGACTACCACCTCTATCCAAACATCTAATAAAACACCAACACAAAACCTTTGAATCAGGTGACTAATCGAAGATTGCGGTATAAAATCCGACTCAGCACAATAGCCACCTGATTCATCGCAGAGCCCCTATGAATCGTTTGGTTCTCGAAGGAGATACCACTTCGCCATAACTTTGATGGGCACTATAAAGTTTCAGTGACTTGCCAGTGAAACGGCGACTAACATCAATTTTGCAATCTAATTTTTGGAGCAAATAAATGGATTCACCACTCGATCTAGGAGCTAAACGAAATCCATTTGCATTCCGTCGTAACTTAAATCAGACAAGTTATGACCAAAATGCCATATACCAATTCATAGATCAATACGCGACCTGCACCATTGGCGTAGAAATTGACGGCACCGTCCAAATGGTTCCAACACTCTATGCAAGAGTTGGTGACACGATCCTACTCCATGGATCTAGAGCGTCATCAATCATTCGTGCATCTCTAAAAAACCAAAAGATTACAATTCTGATCAATGCCACCTCTGCGTTAGTATTACCAGACTCCATCTTTGATCACACAATGGACTACAAAAGTGTACTAATCGCAGGCTCGCCTAAAGAGATAGTAAATTCTGCTCTAAAGCTAAAGGCACTAAAACAACTGACGGATTTCATCCTCCCTGGCCGCTGGGATCAAGTGCGAGCACCCAACGAAAAGGAGATGCGACAAACCGTAATTATCGAGGTAGCAATCGAGGATGCTCTATTGAAATTCTCAAAAACTGAACTCTCACAACTGGAATCTAAAACAACTTGGACCGCAAAGATCAATCTAGGCAACCGAAGCTTCGATGTACAAAACGCACCTTCGCCAGCACCTTCGCCAGCAACGGACCCAGCTAAGATCGCTGAAAAGTTCCTTCGATAATCAACACTTGGCGCTATTACCCCCTGGAATTAATAAAATCCGCCATCGCTCCTAAGCCTGAATCCACAGAATTGGACCAGCTTGAGCCCTTCGGTGTGAATCCAAGTCGGTTTTTCGGAACTGATTTAGGTTTGACGGAGGGTCTATGACTCGTAACTGGTTTCAGAGTGCCAAATATGACCTATTCCCTTTGTGGTTGAGCCTTTTTGGTCATTTTTGAGATTCTGAAATCTCATTTTGGGTATAGCGACCTAATCCCTTGTCTTCTAGAGCAGTTGTTTCAAGTAATATTCAGTGTGTTAGGTAACCAGATGTTCAGGTGATGGCGATCTCAAACTTTCTGATCCGATCAAGAGCCTCTAAGAACTTATCCTTATGGTGCCAGTGTTCTTCAAGATGCAGTATTACTTTTCTAGCTGAACGAGTGATATGTCCTGCGATCTGAAAGTAACACCGTCGAAGCTTTGGTGTGGTTATTACAGTTTCTGTAATAGCACCTATTCGTGCAGTGAACCGTGCCAGGTTGTGCAGTTGCACCGTGCCAGGTTGTGCAGTTGCACCGTGCCAGGTTGTGCAGTTGCACCGTGCCAGGTTGTGCAGTTGCACCGTGCCAGGTTGTGCAGTTGCACCGTGCCAGGTTGTGCAGTTGCACCGCGCCAGGTTGTGCAGTTGCACCGCGCCAGGTTGTGTGCAATTGCACCAATGGCTAACCAGACCAGAGCCAACCAAACGGCATTAGCGTTCTTGTATCGGGATGGAACATGATTCCACCTAGAACCTCCTTTGAGATCCTTGATGACTAGTTCGATCTGGGCATGTGCTCGGTGATCAGCCTCAAGGAAAAGCGTTTCGCCTTGTCGATCGGTAATAAATGCGTGATAGTCATAGTCACTAAATAGTGCCAGCTGAGACCCTGGAGTAGGCTTGACCCTTCGTACGATAAGACGAACGTCTTGTCTATCTCTTGCAAATGCGCGATATTTCACTTCTGCTACATCAGCTCCACCTTCAAGCCAGTAGACAATTGAAGTCCAGGCATCCTCTTGGATATCGGAGATGATACCTTTTAGTCTCTTGGACATCCGTGTTGTAATGCAAATGCGAACATCACCCGCACTAGCTGCGTCTCTAACGGCTCTTGAGAAGAACCCAGAGTCAAAACGCATGGTTATTTCACCAGTTGCTCCAGCGGCTCTGGCATTGTTGATTACCTGGGTTACAAACTCCCCGGCACCACGAGCGGTATTGGCGTTGCCTTCACGTGTCACTATTCCAAGAATGTCACCTGTTTTACCAACTGCTGCTAGGTGTGGGTTATATCCCCTTACTTTGGTATAACCAAAGTAAGCTCCTTCTTTTTTGTTTCCATATACCTGACATATTGTGGAATCAACATCAATGGTGAGTGACTCATCACCTGGACCTGCTCCAGCTAGCCAGGCTCGTTTTAGCAACAAAGCTGCAACTCGTTCAACATCTGCGATGTCGCTGGTCTCAAAACTACGCAAGAAGACACCAAACCTAGATGGTGCTGGCATTATCTGACCAAGAATCACTTGTGCATTTGGGCTTTCAAGGATTGCAGTGTCATCAATGCAATCACCACCGGCCAAGATAGATGCGATGCAAGATAGATGCAATGATAGCCATAGCTTTTCTGCCAACATCTACTCGTCCAGGACGATCCTCGAGGTCAATGTGTAAATCAAAGAGATCCCTAAGGCCAAGTCTCTCAGCAAGGGTGATAGGGAGTATTAACCCACTGTTGGAAACTGCGTTCGAATCGTCAAAGGTGACTATCAAACACTCTAAAGCACTAGTAGATGCTCGCATCTAAAAGGTGCTCCTTGAACTGATGGATTTGAAGTGTCTTCAAACATCATTCTACCAGTTCAGAGCACCTTTTCTATGCCAAAATCAAAGTTGAGCGGCTAAATTTTCGGTGGATCCAGGCTAAGACTAAAATCGATTATGTGACTCAACCCTAAAATCACTAAGCTCGAGCTAAGCAGGTATATAAACATTGCCTACGAGCGAACAATTGCCCTTTGGTCCAAGTTCGCCAAACAAATCCCTAAGCTAACCTACCTCGAGCATCAACCTCAAAATAAGAACCAACTCCAGAGAGCGAATTCAATAAGCCGCTACCTGCAACTTTCTTCGATGCCTCGGAGAACGCACCACGTTCAGCAATCTTCCCCTTAGGAAATATGGCGTAGCTGAAGTAATCTCCACTTCCACATAAGAACCCACGCCCAACCGCTCAGCACTGTTGAATTGCGGTTCCTTGTTGAAGTGCACCAACTTATTCTGTGCAGTTCTTCCACTCATATGATCTGGATTCTTCTTACTCGGCCCTTCGACCAAGACCTCCTCAACCCTACCAATGCGAGCCTCGTGCCGGGCCAGAGCGCTTCGCTCAATCACAACCTTAAGACGATCGAAACGATCAGAGATCACCTCCGGAGCTATGAAGCGATCCACCATGGCAGCGGCCTCGGTTCCAGGTCGAGGAGAGTAGATAAAGGTATAGGCTCCGTCATATTGTGCACTCGCCGCCACCTCCAATGTGGCCTCGAAGTCCTCTTCGGTTTCACCGGGAAAGCCGACGATAATATCTGTAGTAACAGCTAAGTCGTCAATACCAAGGCGTGCATCACGGAGTTTCTCTAGGTAGCGCTCTGCGCTATATCCACGGTGCATGAGAGCAAGAATCCGATCGGACCCCGATTGAAGAGGAAAATGCAGGTGGTTCATTATCTCTTTAGTCGAGGCCATTGCCTCAATTGTCTCGGGCCTCAAATCCTTTGGATGAGGGGAGGTAAAGCGAACTCGAGAAATGCCGTCTATTTGAGCTACCTCTCGCATAAGGTCGCCAAAGAGCGGCCGTAGCCTTGCCCCTTCCTCACTTAGATATTGTTCACCAACGATCTTAGAATCAAAGACTCCACTGCGCCGTGCGTCAACCGTAAGGTCACGACCATACGAATTTACATTCTGCCCCAAGAGCGTTATCTCGGTAACTCCATCTTGAGCTAGTTGTCGAACTTCACCAAGGAGTTCACCAAAGGGACGAGAGATCTCTTTACCGCGAACTTGCGGGACTATGCAAAAGGCGCAGTTATTATCGCATCCAATTTGCACGGTCACATAAGCCGAATAGGGAAGACTCAATCGAGGACCCGGCGACGAAAAGAACTCTTGATCTAAGATCGACTCCTCAAGGATCTCCACTATTGGCCCTTTGGTAGAAGTCTCCTCCAGAAGTGTTGCTACCCTTGAAACATTGTGGGTACCCACCACCAAATCTACCCAGGGAGCACGCTTGCGGATAAGATCGCGATCCTTCTGGGCCAGACAACCGGCCACTACAATCTTGAAATCCTCTCGCTCGTCCTTGATAGCCTTTAAATGCCCTAGGTTTCCATAGAGCTTGGTGTCAGCATTCTCTCGGATACAACAAGTATTTAGAACCACTACATCGGCCGTGAGGGCATTATCGCTCGAGACATAACCATCGCGAATCAAAAGATTAGATATTCGCTCTGAATCATGCTCATTCATCTGACAACCAAATGTCCTAACAAAAAAACTTTTCTCCACGACTTATAGCCTATCAACCAATGCTCGATTGTCTTTTTGAGATTACCCAGAGTGAGATCAAGTTAAACCTCGCATGGTTGTCCAATGCCAACCCAGACTCCGACAACTTCCGCGAGACCCATAAAACGCGAACCTCATTTAAATGATTTGCCCCTGAAGTATTGATATGCACACTAAATCATAAAATGAAATATTTATAAAAAGTGCTAACAACAAAAGTGCCAAAGGCACCTCGAGGAAAATCATAAAAAAAGGGGTGGGTGAATTCGCTAAGTTCATGAGGGTAAAGGCGATCGACCAAGTGATCGACACACACCAAACCTAAGCCAACCCAAAGCTACCGGATATTAATGGTCTGGTTGCAATTTGGGCACAACTAAAACCTTGATGAAAGAGCATTCTGGCTGTTCACAAAAGTGAACAGCCAGAATGCTCCAAATGCGCACGGGGAGTGCTGTATAAAAAGTGCCGTATAAAGCTGATTACTAGGCTCACTAACAGTGCAGCGATAACCTTCCGCACCCACCCCGTTAGGGCGTTAGTACCATTCCTATTGCCTTTGAATAGATATAATCAAAGAGCAGCCTAAATCAAATTTCATAGAAACCGCAAAAAAGCGAATTTCATCGAGAAAGAATCACTCGTCTAAATAGATCGGCTCGTCGTCTTCCTCTGTAAATTCCGCCTTATGATCCACGACGACGACAGCTCTAATCTTCTCATCAAGCTCGGCCATCAAAACTGGGTTTGACTCGATATAGGACTTCACGTTCTCACGCCCCTGACCTAGCTGCTCGCCCTCATAGGTATACCATGCGCCAGCCTTCTTTATCAATCCCAGGTCCACTCCCACATCAAGGAGCGACCCCTCCCTTGAGATGCCCTTACCATACATAATGTCAAACTCTGCTTGTTGGAAAGGCGGGGCTACCTTATTTTTAACAACCTTGACACGGGTACGATTACCTACAATATCGGCGCCATCTTTAATCTGATCGATACGCCTAATATCCAATCGGACTGAAGCGTAAAACTTCAGAGCCCTTCCACCTGGAGTCACCTCCGGAGATCCGTACATAACGCCGATCTTTTCACGAAGTTGGTTGATAAAGACAGCAATTGTGTTAGAACGATTCAAGTTAGCTGTCAACTTACGAAGTGCTTGAGACATCAGCCGAGCTTGCAACCCTACGTGAGAGTCACCCATCTCCCCTTCAATTTCGGCACGAGGCGTAAGTGCTGCCACAGAGTCAATGATGAGAACGTCCAAGGCACCTGATCGAACTAGGGTATCAGCGATCTCTAGGGCCTGTTCTCCGGTATCAGGCTGCGAGATCAAAAGGGCATCGATATCCACCCCGATAGCCTTAGCGTAGACTGGATCCAGCGCATGCTCAGCGTCCACGTAAGCGCAAATACCACCCGTACGCTGAGCTTCTGCAACTACGTGTAGCGCCAGTGTTGATTTACCTGAGGACTCTGGGCCAAAGATCTCCACTACCCTACCTCGAGGTAGGCCACCAACGCCAAGAGCAAGATCAAGTGCCATAGCCCCGGTGGAGATGGATTCTATTGCCATCTTAGGAGCCGCGCCCATCCGCATAATTGAGCCTTTGCCGAATTGACGCTCTATCTGGCCTATCGCCATCTCGAGGGCTTTATTTTTGTCCATTCCCTCGCTACTCTGCTTTGGAACTCTTGCGGCCATTTTATCTCCTCTTACTTTCTTTTCAAATTGATCTGCACCACGGACTTTTCTTCCGGGACGAAACTTATCAGTTCAAAGTAACAACGAACTTCAATTGTGTAGTTTAAAAACCTAAGGTACTAGATTAGCACGAATAAGAACATATGTTCGATAGCAGAGAGTTATTTCTAATTGAGTATAGGATATATCTATATCTTTCATTGGAGGTGAGATACTCTCTTTTTCAACCTTGGCTTTAGTATTACCGGCTTTCCCAAAACCGATATTGCTTCGATAGCAGATGACAAACAGAAATAGAGAGAACCAAGGGCGCAGCTTTTAGGTTTTCACCTTTTAGCTTTCCACATTGCCCGACCATAATATGCACAATAGACGACTTCCTACAGCCAAAGCGAATCTTGGGTCAAGTAGCTATTGCATAAGCATCTTTATCGAAATCTCATAAGAGACCGCCGACCTAACTCAAGATCGATCACACGATCACTGCAATCGCCTACGACCTATCAGTTCAATCAGATTCGCCGCGAATTCATCACTTGAAATGACTATTCAAAGGACGCACAAAAGATGCATAGATCCCCAATGAACAATAGATTCACACAATCGCTATCAAAGACCCTACATCGGCCATTCTGGATAGACAACCAAGGGCCGAAAGAATACTCCTCGCCTAGATTGACGACCTCAATCAGGGTTGACCTAGCAATCATAGGAGGTGGCTTTAGCGGCCTTTGGAGTGCAATTTTAGCAAAAGAGGCCAACCCCGCAATTAGAGTCGCAGTTTTAGAGGCGCAAAGTATTGGAAGTGGCGCAAGTGGACGAAATGGAGGCTTTGTCCAACACAGCCTCACACACGGCCTAGAGCAGGGACAATCGCAATTTAACGACGAACTCTATGATCTAGAAAAGTTAGGGGTTGAGAACTTCCTAGCCATTGGCAAATTCATCGAGAACAACTCCATCGAGTGTGACTACCAAGTAGTTGGATCATTGGAATTTGCCACTAGAAAAGATCAGGACCTCAAAGAGACAGTGGACCTTCGCAACCGATATGGTCAAAATGCGAAGCTCCTTAGTGCCAAAGATGCAAAATCAATGATCAATGTCACTGGCTATCAAGAGGCGATCTTCAACCCGAAGCTAACCGCAATCGTTGATCCATATCGCCTTAGCATCGGACTCTACAACCATGCAATAGAGCTCGGTATCGAATTCTTTGAAAATACGCCAGTCACTTCGCTACGAGCTAGGGGTAGTGGCCTGCATCTGCAAAGTGACTTTGGGGAGGTTATCTCATCCAAAGCAATTCTGGCCACCAATGTGGCGACCTCGTTGAACCCTCAGATTCGCCGTTACATTCTGCCCGTTTACGACTATGTTCTAATGACCGAACCATTAGAGAGGGCACAACTAGAAGAGATTAAGTGGGAAGGACGATGGGGACTTTCAGATATCGCCAATCAATTTCACTACTGCCGCCTCACGTCTGACAATCGCATACTTTGGGGCGGATACGACGCGATCTACCACTACGGAGGCAGACTTGACGCTGGTTATGAATGGAGGCCAAAGACATACGAGAAGTTGGCCAACCAATTCTTCGTGACATTTCCCAACTTGGAGGGGATTGGATTTAGCCACGCCTGGTCCGGAGCCATAGACACCTGCACTAGATTTTCCCCATTTTTCGGTACCATATTCGATAAAAAAGTTGCATATTCAACCGGCTACACCGGCCTTGGAGTAGCAGCTACTCGCTTTGGCGCACAGGTCACCAATGACCTTTTATTCAACCCAAACTCAAAGCTACTCTGCCTAAAATATACGAAATCAAAGCCAAGAATCTTGCCCCCTGAACCCTTTAGGTACGCAGCGGTCCAGGTCACACGCCATGCTCTTGCCAGAGAAGACCTCACTGCCAAAGAGGGGCTGTGGCTCAGAACAACCAGAGCCCTAGGCTATGGATTTGACTCGTAACCAAATAGACATCTATTAAGTACTCAAAGGAGTGGCTACCCTTTGAGTATCCGACGACGAAGCAGATCCAAACCCGAGATTGTTGAGAACTGTCGAATTCGCTCGCGATCCCCCGGCAGTTTTAGCTCATGGGCAAAAGGAGCTCCATCACCAAGGTCAACCCCAACAAAGACAGTTCCTACGGCATGATCTCCAACGCCCTCCGGTCCCCCAACTCCACTAAAAGCTAAGCCGACGTCACTTTTGATCGCCGATCGAACCCCAATCGCCATCTCTATCACGGCCTGGGCGGTTATCACATCGTCGGCTACTACTCCCAATAGGGTTCGCTTTACCTCGGTGTCATAGCTCACAACACCTCCCCTAAACCACCGCGATGCTCCTGGAACCGCAACGATACGAGATGCCACTAAACCTCCAGTTACAGACTCCGCAACAGCCAAGGTGAGAGATCTCTCTAAAAGTAACTCACCGACAGCGGCCTCCATGGTGGTATCGTCATAGCCAAAGACATGGTCGCCAACGACTTCAAGAACCTTTGCCTCGTATCGGCTTATCACCTGACTTGCCGCCTCTTTGGTATCAGCCCGGGCACTAAGGCGAACCTTTATACCCTCAATGCCGCTGGCCAAAAAGGCCAATGTGATCGGAGCCTTAGTTGAGTCGATCTCTTGAAAAAGCGGATCAAGGCGTTCAGCTAATGCCGACTCTGAGAGACCCCAACATCGAATCACACGAGAGACGATGCTTGCTTTGTCACCTTGGCGCTCCAAAAGATCAGGGATAATAGCACGATCTAACATCTCAGATAGTTCGTATGGAACTCCAGGTGCTGCATAGATTACTTTTCTACCTACAGGTGCTATCAGTCCAGGTGCGGTACCTCGCACTTGAGTTATGGCACTAGCTCCGACAGGGACCATGGCTTGGAGTAGGTTATTCTGAGACATCGTCCGTCCCCTAGACGAAAAGATCGCCTTGATAGACTCAGCAATATCTTCATGCATCTCAAGGGGAACACCCATAACGCCAGCGATAGCCTCCCTGGTTATATCGTCCTGGGTTGGCCCAAGCCCACCACAGACAATAACCGCATCACTTCGAGAAAGGGCGTCACGAAGGACAAGCTTGATACGCTCTAGGTTATCTCCCACCTTGGCTTGAAAGAAACAGTCCAAACCAACATCCGCGAGCCTTTGCGAGATCATAGTTGAATTCGTATCAACAATTTGACCCAACAGCAACTCAGTTCCAACCGCAACGATCTCTACGCGCAACTTTGCTACTTTCTTTAGAAAACAAAAACCTTAGAGACCTAGCCACAAACCAAAAGGCTGATCGCCTTTACATTTGGCAACTCATAGCTCTATTGGATCACAATGAAAAAAAAATGCAAACGACTCCAGATTATCTCTAAAGTGCCCTAGGCGCAGGGTGAGATCCATCGATGAAATAAAAATAACCTGAGACCAATGCTAGAACTGCTGCAATCCAAATCAAAGAGACCGAAAGAGGACCACGCAATCCACCGATTCCTGGAGTGACTATGACAAAGATCGCCAATAGCTGTGCCACAGTCTTAGCCTTGCCCAATGGCCGAGCTGGTACGGATACTCCTCGCCGACCCAGGTGTGCGCGGTAATACGACATAGCAACCTCCCGAACGGCCATCACTGCTATCGGCAACCACCAAGCATATCCCTTAGCAACAATTGCAAAGAAGACGCCAAAGACCAATATCTTGTCTGCCAATGGGTCTAAAAAAGCGCCAGATCGAGTGGTACCTTGACGTCGTGCCAACCATCCGTCAGCACCGTCTGTCACCGAGACAAAGACCCACAGCAGAGCAACTAAAACGGAAGGCCCCTTATGAATAAATAATATTGCTATGACTGGGGTGAATGCGACCCTAACCGCGGTAATGATATTAGCCGGAGTCGCAATTGCGCTAGGTCCAAATGTGTAGCTCGACACCTCTAAACTATCTCCCGCTCTCCTTGTCCGAAACAACCTCAACTGGCTCACCAACAAGGTCTAACCCGATACAATCTAGGATTTTCACCAATTGTAAAGAGCCTACCTTAAGATTTGATGGAACGACGATCAGACCATCAATCTCAGGCGACTCCATATATGAGCGACCAACCCCTTTACTCTGGACCACGACCTCAAGCTGGCGTCCAATATGAGAGCGTCGCCTAAGGGCCGTGATCGCCTCCTGAGCTTGGGATACCTGTGCGAGTCGATCTACTATAACCTCACTTGGGATTTGGCCCTCTAAGGAGTCAGCATAGGTCCCTTGCTCTTTGGAATAGCCAAAAAATCCAACCCAGTCCAGCTGGGCAGCCTCAATAAATTCAAGCAATTCGTCGTGATCATCCTCAGTCTCACCAGGATATCCGATGATAAAATTGCTTCGAAAGACTGCACTTGGGTAAAGCTCGCGAATCCTTCTAATCTTCTCTAAAAACTCAGAACCAGATCCCGGTCGACGCATTTGTCTCAAAAGCGTCTTTGAAACATGTTGTAGAGAAAGATCAAAATAATTTACTCTAGATGAACCTATCAAATCAATAAGCTCAGAGTTCAGCTGACTCGGATAGAGGTACAAAAGGCGAACCCATTCTATCTTATCCATCAACTCCCGAACCAGTTCAACCAACCGAGCGCTGCCGTATAGATCCCTGCCATAACTAGCCAAATCCTGAGCGATAACGATAATCTCTGGAGAAGCTAAAGTCTCAGCCTCCGCTACCAAGTCATCAAAGTCTCGGCTTTGTTGCTTGCCTCGAAAAGATGGAATTGCGCAAAATCCACACTTGCGGTCACAACCCTCAGCTACTTTGAGGTATGAAAAAGGGCTATTGCTAGGACCAATTGGCAGATTCAATAGGTCAAAGGAGCGATCGAGATCCATCGATGGCGCCCCTTTGCGTCTAGTCTTTGAGATCTTAATAGAAGAGCCCTCTATGCCAGAGGTCTCGTGATGCATAAATTCCTCGCCAAAGCCAACTATTAGATCAACCTCTGGAAGAGCGTCAGTCAATTCCTGCCTGTAGCGCTCTGCCATGCAACCGGTCACAACGATCTTGGCCTCTTTTGCCTTATCTTCTAGGGCATCTAAGATCACTGAGATAGATTCCGCCCTCGCAGCCTCTATAAAGGCACAAGTATTTATCACAACCATGGATGCATCCTTGATTGTCTTGGCGCTTTCGTAACCCAAACCTTGAGCTCGAAAGTGCAACTTCTGAGAATCTACCTCATTCTTAGCGCAACCGAGTGTCTCGATCCAGATGCTCTCATTTACCTTCTTTGTCATAAATCGCCCTTAGCTTCGATCGTCGAGATCATCTGGATCGTCAAGATCCTCCAAAAAACAGATTCCCTCGGTATCTATCGCTACGTCAAACACCTCAGCCGCAACATTCGCCGAAGCTAGTTCATCACGGATCGTCGAGATAGAGGTTGCAATGTCATATCGATCGAATAGCCCAATCATTGAACTTCCCGCGCCGGACCAGGTGGCGAGAAGTGCACCGTTATCGCCAAGTATCTCTTTGATGGTAATCGCCCCAGGGAATATAACCTCACGATATGGTTCGTGCAACTTATCCTCTCCAAATTCAAATCGCATCGCCTCAATATTTGCTAGACCGCCCATCAGCAAAGCCATACGCCCTAGATTAAAGACGGCGTCACCAAAGGCAATGGATTTAGGAAGAACTGCTCTAGCATCTTTAGTAGGTATCTCAATCTCTGGAACCACAATAATGACCCCGTACCGGGGATCAATAGGAATGGAGATAGCCTCCCAAGAGTCTCCAACCCTGCTCCCTGCTACCAACCCACCAAAGTAACTAGCCGCTGCGTTCTCACAGTGACCATCAAAATCACTGCCAACTACAAAAGCATCATAGGCTCCACAGGCTCCTGCAACAGCAACAGACAGTGCTGCCGACGAACCTAAACCTCGAGCCAGGGGAATCTGAGAATCAATCTCTATAGAAACATTGCTATGGCCTAGAACTTCTTGAGCAACAACCGCCGCCAAATGGCTTGCATTGTTTGGCACATCACAACCAAAGCCACTAGAGACTATAGAAAGGCTCTCTGCTTCGTTCACTTCTACCGTTACATAGATCGACAGTGCCAACCCAAGAACATCAAAACCTGGACCCAAATTGGCACTCGAAGCCGGTACCCTTACCTTCATGAAAAATCAACCTCTTGACCTAGGAAACTCAATATGTGGGCCAATCCTTACTTAGTTAATAGCCCATATTTACCTAAAGAGGGCTAGCTGTTGATGAAGATAGGATCGCGATTTGAAAGAAACTGGAAAAGATACGATGTCTACTTAGCCATCACATTGAAGAAAATCATAACTGATAATATCTGCCGACCGCCACAACGTCCCCTAAAGTCTTCGCAATCTCCAAGCTATTGTAGGGGCCTTTACGCTACCGTTGACAATGAGATTTACACTAGCGCTCTCCGAACCGATTGTCGCGGTCAAGGTCCCAACCTTGAAGCCACTACCAAAGGAGGAGGGCAAATTCTTCAACGTTTGGACCCTGTATCGAACTGTCAGTCCGGGCCATCCAACCAATGATATTGAGGCGGCGGTAACGACTGAAACCGCGCTCTGTCCCGGGGCCGAGATCGAACCGACAATCGCACCCTGGTTGATAACTTTGATATTCTTGGGAATCTTCCGAAAAGAATCAAGCAATGCTTTTCCTGCAGATAGCGCGGTAGGAAGCGGGGTGTAGCCCTGTTGTCCCAAGATCACACCAATTACCTGAGGATTCGAACTAACACTTCGAGGCAGGGCGGGGTTCGCTGGAAGTGTAGTGGTTCCAGAAAATACAAAGTTACCACCCGCTGGCGTGGAGCCTGTCTTTACTCCAGTGATATTGTCGTGGCCCACAAGTCCATTCACATTATAGACGACTCCAGCTACCGGTAGAGTAGCCTGGGGCATCGCCACAATCTGAGCCAAGACCGGATTGGCTAGTAGAGCTTGAGCCGCACGAAGTTGATCCGGAGCGGTACCTGCTGTATTGGAATCCAATCCACTCGGATCGACGTACTTCGAATTCTTCATGCCCAACGAGGCAGCCATCTGATTCATCTTCTGAGTAAAGGCACTTATAGAGCCGGCATCCCACTGAGCCAAAAGGCTAGCCACATTATCAGCAGAAGGAATCAAGAGCGCTTCAAGCGCCTGATACTCCGTTAGAACTTCACCAGAAACGACAGCCATCACCGAATCCTGAGCGGCAAGCATGGATTGATAGTTGCTCACATCGCCTGGAGCTACAGTAAGATTGGGCCCCTGGGCGCCCACAGCGAGAGGGTGATCATGGATGATAACCAAGGCTGTGATTATCTTAGCCACCGAAGCCAACCCTATCGGAGTCTTTGTCCCGTGATTTCCAACACTGCCCACTCCTTCCAATCCAACGTCTGCCGCGCCTTGAGATGGCCATGTAAGAGTTGGAGCGGGGCCCGCGATAGCCTGGCTGGAGGAGATCGATGTCGTTAATTTTGGTTGGGGAGGCGTCCTAAGAAGCTGAAACGCCCCTAGGGCACCAACTAAAACCAAGATCACAAGCAGCCCAATTAGTAATCTCTTAGCTCCCCTGGCACGATCTCTTCGATAATAGCCGTAACCTCCGCCTGATGTTTTAGCACGAGGCACCCATGAATCGTTTCTACCCAACTACCGAATCCCATCTAAATTAAAAAAATAAAAAATTCAATTGAAAAGGTCGTCCTACGAACCGCTACAAATTGAACTTCTCCGATGAAATAGAATAATTGAAGTTGGAAGATCTGGTTCATGGCTTTGGCGCCAACTAACCAAAAAGATAGCTAATAGCCATTCTTGAGCTGGTGTAATCATCAAAAGTAATTAACCAGAATCACCCAAGAGCTAACCTATCAGTCGCTGATCTTTATAACTCTCAAACTCCTCTTTACCCATCAATACCACTCTCGGCTTCGAGCCCTCTAGCGGGCCGACAATACCCCTACGCTCAAGCAAATCCATAAGGCGACCGGCGCGTGAAAACCCGACCCGCAACTTTCTCTGGAGCATTGAGGTGGACCCGAGTTGAGAGCTAACAACTAGCTCCAACGCTGCCATGAACAATTCGTCCTCATCCTCTTTGGAATCGGAACTGTCGCTTGTAGTCTCAACCACTTCGAAGTCACCTACAAAGCTGGTTCTACCCTGTCGAATCCAGGAAGCTACTACCTTGCGAATCTCCTCTTCCGCGACCCACGGAGCTTGAAGCCTCTGGGGGTGAGACGTTGATGCTCCTAGCATCAACATGTCACCCTTACCGATCAATCTTTCAGCTCCTGGTTGGTCCAAGATGACTCTCGAATCCGCTAAGGATGAGACAGAAAAGGCCATACGAGAGGGGATGTTGGCCTTTATCAACCCCGTAATCACATCTACGCTAGGACGTTGAGTGGCAATCACCAGATGGATTCCGACGGCTCTAGCCATCTGAGCAATACGACAGATCGACTCTTCTACGTCCCTAGCGGCTACCATCATTAGATCATTGAGCTCATCAACGACAACAACGATGTAAGGAAGGTGGCGATAGGACTTCTCTTTGATGGAATCGAACAATGGAGATGGACCCAACTCAATCTCGGATGAGGTCTCATTTGCAGCATCAACGAACGGCAAATCCGCTTTATCTTCTTCAGAGGCCTCCCTCTGAAGGTTTTCGACTATCTGGTTGTAACCCACGATATCTCGAGCACCAAGCTCAGATAGGAGATCATAGCGCTGCTCCATCTCCTTGACCGCCCAGGCTAAGGCGTTCGCCGCCTTTTTGGGATTGGTGACCACAGGAGTCAGAAGGTGCGGGACACCATTATATTGACCTAGCTCTACCCTCTTTGGGTCGATCAGAATCATCCGAACTTCATCTGGGGTGGAACGCATCAGGATTGAGGTCAGAATAGAATTCAAACAAGAAGACTTACCAGAACCGGTCGACCCGGCTATCAGAACGTGAGGCATCTCTGCGAGATTCGCCAATGTCGCCTTGCCCGAGATATCTCGACCAATAGCCACAGCTAGAGGGTGCAAATTAGCCGCCGCCTCTGGAGCGCCAAGAACGTCACCCAATGCAACAATTACTCTGCGCTCATTTGGGACTTCCACCCCAATGGCACTCCTACCTGGAATAGGCGCCAATATTCGGACATCGGCCGCCGCCATGGCATAAGCAATATCTTTGTTTAAAGATGTCACACGAGCCACCTTGACGCCCGCACCAAGTTCCAACTCGTAACGAGTTACAGTAGGACCCACAGTCATTCCAACCAGTGAAGTCTCTACCTTATGGGTTGCTAGGGCGTCGCATAGAATACGACCACGCTTCCAAAGTTCATCTTTGTCTAAGGCGCGGACCGCTGAACGTCGTAAAATATTACCCGGAGGAAGCTTCCACGCAACAACTCGCTCATCTGCCTTTTCGTCAAAGTCCTGAGCAACCCCATCTTGGCTATCCAGATCCTCATCGGCTGGAGAGGAGTCGAAAGCATCTGCATTTGAGCCCCCAAGTAGCAGCTCTTCATCTAGCTCTTGTGAATCCGACCCCTCGGCCACAGCTTCTAACGGCTGCACCGGTATGTTTATGACCTTTGATTCAGGATTTCCAAGATCCTTGCTTCCCCGATCAGCCCCTAAATAAGCCTCATTCGATAGAGAATCCTCGGCGTAGTCATATACCGGAACCGATGGCATCCTAGATCGAGATCTAGACCTAGTTGGCTTATGCACCAGAGGAGGAGAGCTAGTGTGCGGCTCGTCCAAGGACAAAGGCGCTCCTTGAATCTCTCTGGCGTCGGATCCGTCGTTGAAATGGCGAGCAATACGGTAGCGATAACGCCGAACGATAGCGATTGGGGAATGGCCAAAAAGATCCAAAAGAGAAAAGACAACTACGACAAAGATTAATATACCAGCACCACCGGGAGAGACCAATGCGGCAATGCCTCGAAAGGTATACCACCCGATAAGGCCGCCTCGCTCCGCTAATGATGGATTGCGATGAGGATGTAGAAGCTCAAAGATCAAAAAGGAGGAAAAGGCCAACAAAGCCACTATTGTAAGTGCCCCGCTAGATAGATACCGACGCTTGAGCGATGGCCTTATATCTAAGACAAGCACCAGTCCATAATATCCGATATAAGCGTAGAACAAGACCCTTCCATAGCCAAAGGCCGCGGCGAAGAGATGATCAAACGAAGTTCCAACTCCACCTAGTACTGAAAAGAGAGATAGTACTCCAAAGATAACGCCACCAAGAATGATCAAACCTGCTACATCCGCCTCTGTCCTTCTGGCACGCAAATGAGCAGGACGCCTATTGCTGGTTGATGATCCCTTTGAAGGGACAGTGGCTATGGCTGACGTTCGAGGAGAGGTTGCCCTGCTCTTTGAAGTCGACCCCGAAGATCGCTTTGCTATCGGCTTTGGCTCCTGGATAATACGGCTCGAACTTGCTTTTTTACGGGTTTCACCAGTGCTTTTCAGTGTCTCAACCTCCAATCTGAACAACTAGACGATTCATTCATCTGAAATTACAAGCATCCAAAATTTGAATAACTACATAAGTGTAGTACCGTGCATCACTAAAGGCTAGACCTATCGTAGAGTTGAGCACAATTTGGTACTATAGATCACTTGAACCCGAAAAGTCTAGGAAAAACCCAAAGAAATCAATTTTAATACTCTTGAGATAAACCGAAGATGAAAAGACCTATAGATTTATCCAGCCAACGGAGAGCTAAATCTCTGTCAGAACTGGGATAACCATCGGTCGCATCTTGGTACGCTTCTCGATTAGTTTCGCAGTCGTGGTACGAATATGTCGAGATACCGTGTCGTAGTCAGAGCCTGCCTCACCAATCGTGGTGGTAATAGTCGCCCTAATCGCTGCCTTTAGATCCTCAATAAGCTCGGCAATAGAGTCAGGACGATCATTGTCACTATGGGCCCATCCTCGGGTTACGATCTCAGGACCGGTAATTATCGTAGCACTAGCTACATCGACAGAGACCACAACTACTACAACACCCTCTGAGGCGAGGGTCTTTCTATCCCGAAGGACACCTTTAGAGAGGCCATCCACAACCCCATCGACATAAAGATAGCTCGCGGGGACCTTGCCATCTCTGGTCAAGCTCTCGCGATCCAATCGAAGCACATCACCGTCTAGGCAGACAACTATGTTATCCTTTGGCACACCCATCTCATTTGCAAGTCGGGAATGAGAATTCAAATGTCGAAATTCACCATGTACTGGAACAAAAAAACGTGGTTTACAGATCGTCTGCAATAGCCTCAACTCTTGACGCTTGGCATGGCCAGATGTGTGAACCTTGGCTATCCCTGCATGGACCACGTCAGCTCCACGACGGTGAAGTCCATCGATAACCTTGCCAACAGCTGACTCATTACCGGGGATCACATCAGCGGAGATGATTACAAGGTCATTTTGATTCAATTTAAGAAACTTATTCTCATTGGCCGCCATTAGGGTAAGAGCAGACATCGCCTCGCCCTGACTTCCTGTGGAGATAACACAGATACGATCATCAGGATAGGAATTAACCTTCTCTATATCAGCTAGTGATGCTTCGGGTATATTCAATAGACCAATAGAGCGAGCAAGCGCAATGTTTTTCCCCATAGAACGCCCAAGGGGAAAGATCATTCTGCCTGCCTCCAGAGCTGCATTAGCAATCTGTTGCATTCTGTGGATATGCGAAGCAAAGCAGGTGACCACGATTCTTTTGGTCTTATTGGTCGCAAACAGCTGTCCGAGCACCGGGCCGACCTCTGACTCAGAGTCAGAGTGACCTGACTCCTCTGCGTTGGTCGAATCAGCCAACAGCAGGGCTATGCCCTCAGAACTAGCGATCTGACCAAGACGTGCGAGATCGGGCAGTCGCCCATCCACAGGGGTAAGGTCAATCTTAAAGTCGCCCGAATGAACAATTGTGCCGATCGAAGTTCGTATTGCAAGCGCAAAAGAGTCGGGCACAGAGTGGGTAACCGGGATAAATTCTACAACAAAGCTACCTATATCTCGGACCTCGCGGTCAGAGACGTAGTGCATCCGGGCTTTTGCGCCTAGGCCTGCTTCTTCTATCCTTGAGCTAGCTAGCGAAAGCGCTAGCTGCGAGCCGTAGATATCAAGGCTCATCTCTCGTAAGAGAAATTGAAGTGCACCGATATGATCTTCGTGACCATGGGTTATGACGACCCCAATCACCTTATCTTTATTTTCCAAGAGGTAAGAGAAGTCCGGAAGAATCAAATCCACACCAGGGGTGTCGTGAGTTGGAAACATCAAACCGCAGTCGATGATCAAGATCTCATCACCCATCTCAATCGCTGCGCAGTTGCGACCTATCTCACCTAACCCGCCAAGGAAAACTACCCTGACGTGATCTTGGCTGTTATCAATTTTGCTTGTCAAAAATTCACCTTAATTGAATAGTTTTGGGCGCTTTCCTTCAAATTAGCCAAGACTCGCTTCGCATCTTCTTGAAGGCCGAGAGGGGGTGCTCCCATGGGAAGTCGACACTGACCAACCCTAAAGCCCATTTCGTTCATCATTACCTTTGTTGGCATGGGATTAGGCGCGAAATCGCCTGTCTCAAAGCCATACGATTCAAATAGTGCTGCATTGATCGACATGGCACGGCGATGGTCGCCAGAATTAAAGGCCTCTATCATCGCTGAAAAAAATTCACTCGCCCAATGCGTCGCGACACCAATGGCGCCTATTGCACCTACGGCCATCAAGGGCAACGTCATAGCGTCATCACCTGAATAGACGTCAAAGCCGCTTCCAAGGCCGGCAATCACTGTAGCGGTGGCACTAGGGTCACCCGCTGCATCCTTGAGTCCAACTATGTTGTCACAACTGTTGGCTAACTCAAAGATCGTAGAAGTAGCGATCTTTCGACCGGTGCGAACGGGAATATCGTAGATAATCACAGGTAGATCGGTCGCATTGGCCATCTCTCGGATATGACCGAAGATTCCACTTTGAGGGGGGCGATTGTAATAGGGAGCAACCGCCAAGACACCAGCGATCTTCAGCTTTGTCGCCTGCTTGGTAAGGGAAACAGAGTGCAGGGTGTCATTACTTCCAGAGCCAGCAATTACCGGGATATTCACACTTGAGGAGACTGCATCCCATATAGAGAGCTTCTCGTCATCGGTAAGCGTCGAAGCCTCGCCAGTTGTACCCGAAACAACCAATGCACTGTTGCCGGCAGTTTCTAGATACTTAGCAACTGAAACCGTCGCATCTAAGTCCAACTCGCCATCTTCATCAAAGGCGGTGATCATAGCTGTGACTACTGAACCAAACTGATCTAGCGCTCTTCCCATTCCCTACTCCCCAGCTAACCAATAACGTCAAATACCGACTAGCTCTCTTGTCAAACCAGATCAAATGCAAGTCATTCGAACCAATTGACTATCTCTACCTTAAACCCAAATAATCATCCAAAATCGACTCAATTCCAATGGTCAACCCATCGCGCTCGGAGATCGCTTTAATCGCTAACAGCACCCCTGGCATAAAAGAATTCCGATCATAGGAGTCGTGCCTGATACTCAAGGTCTGGCCCGTAGTCCCAAAGATAACCTCTTGATGTGCGACCATTCCGGCCATTCGCACAGAATGAATAGAGATATTTTTATCGACCCGACTACCTCGTGCTCCATCAAGCTCAGCGGAGGTTACATCTTGAGCAAAACCACCGTTCTTGGCCGAGGCGATTCGACCAGCAGTTACAAGTGCGGTGCCACTCGGTGCATCAGCTTTTCGATTGTGATGAAACTCAATTATCTCGCACGTCTCAAATAACGGAGCGGCCAACTCGGCAAAACGCATCATCAAGACCGCGCCAATCGCAAAGTTCGGAGCGATTAGACAATTTGAATTCGACTTTGAAAAAGCCTCTTTGAGAATCTCAATCTGCCGGCTTGTCAACCCAGTCGTGCCTATCACGATATGAATTGAATTCCTGGCGCAAAAAAGAGCATTCTCGAAAGAAGCTTCCGCTTCGGTAAAGTCAACTGCTACGTCAACCTTATCTGGCTCAAGAGCATCCCGTTCTCCCAAGATACTAAGGCCGGTTCCGAGGATTGACGTCGCTTGCCCTAGATCGATCCCAGCTAAGCGAGGATCTAGGGCGCTACTAAGTTCACAATCATCATCGTTAAGCACAGCCCTACAGACGCTTGCGCCCATCTGACCACCCGCGCCAAACACTGCTACTCGAATCTTATTGATAAGTCAATCCTCCGACCAAAATCCAACGAAATATCAGATACTATCTACGACTGTCACGACGTGGACGGGAACGACGATTTCGGTCACGATCTCGACCACCATCATTGCCGGCGAATGCTCGAGGCTCAGCTTGCTCGGGACCTAGATCACCGTATTCAGCACGCAGTTGATCCTCAAAAGCAGCTTCAAAGGAGACGACCTCAATGTCGTCCTCTTCGTACTTATTTCGCTCTATCCGATCGCCGCCTCTGGGTGTAGCTGGCTCGTGAGCAACGGGGGCTCGATCATGAATGGGACTTTGGCTACCACCGCCAAATCTATCGCCACCATCATCATCGTCGTCGTCGTTGTCATCGTCGTCGTCACGATCTGTCACCAACGAGAGCGAAAGTTTACCATTTGGATCAATGTCATCAACTACAACACGTAGCTCTTGGCCCATGGATAAAACATCCTCAACCCGATCAATTCGACGTCCTCCGCCGATCTTTGAGATATGCAACAGTCCGTCACGACCAGGAAGAATATTTACGAAAGCGCCAAATTTGGCTATGCCAACGACCTTACCCGAGTAATGGCCACCGACTTGCGCTAGAGGTGGATTGATGATCGCAAGAATGCGGTCTCTAGCCTCATTGACGGCTGCCATCTCCTTGGCACCGATGGTGACCATTGCGGTCTCTCCATCTTCATCTAGCGTTATCTCTGTCCCAGTCTCTTGTTGGATTGCGTTTATCACTTTGCCCTTCGGCCCAATGATTTCACCCATCTTGTCAAGTGGAATCTCAAAATTAACGATCTTTGGAGCATTGTGATTGAGCTCAAGCCTTGGAGCCGGAAGGGTTTCTAGGATAACTCGCAAAACCTCTAATCGGGCCGTCTTTGCCTGCGAAAGAGCACTAGCCAAAACGCTTGCTGGAATGCCGTCGATCTTGGTATCAAGTTGAAGTGCAGTCACAAACTCTGAGGTCCCAGCCACTTTGAAGTCCATGTCACCAAAGGCATCTTCGGCACCCAAAATATCTGTAAGAGTGGTGTATTTGCCATCATGGAGCACTAGGCCCATCGCTATGCCACCAACAGGAGCCTTAATGGGAACACCTGCATCCATCAAAGAAAGAGTCGATCCACAGACTGACGCCATTGAGGTTGAACCATTTGAGGCCAGCGCCTCTGAAACCAAACGTAGCGTGTAAGGAAATTCATCCTCTGGTGGAATAACAGGTAGCAAAGCTCGCTCAGCCAGAAGACCATGACCAATCTCTCGTCGCTTTGGTGCCCGCATGAATCCAACCTCTCCGGTAGAAAAAGGTGGGAAGTTGTAGTGGTGCATATAACGCTTGAAGTCATCGGTGCCAAGCGAATCCAGCATCTGGTTCATCTTTGGCATACCCAAGGTGCAGACATTTAGGACTTGAGTCTCGCCACGCTGAAAGAGCCCCGACCCGTGAGCAGTAGGAATAAGACCTACAGCCGCTGTCAATGGACGGATGGTTGTCGTATCCCGACCATCAATTCGAACACCATCGTTTACTATTCGCTCGCGAATAACTGTCTTGGTGATAGATCGAATTGCTGCCGAGATCTCTTTCGAAGCATCTGGGAATTCCCCAGCTAGCTCTTCTTGAACACTTATGGCTACACCATCGAGTGCTGCGGCCCTCTCTGTCTTACCGGCAACGACGTTTGCTTGTCGCATTCGATCCATAGCTATGGCAGACACTCGGCTATAGACTTCATCGGAATAGTCAACCACTGGCGTGTATGCCATCGGAACGACGTTTCCAAAGGCCTCTACTAGAGAGTGCTGAAGTGCAATCGACTCACGTATCCAAGTCTTAGCGGCCTCTAATCCCTCAGCAATGACCTCTTCGGTTACCATAGGTGCTCCACTTTGGTAATTCTTCCAAGATGCCGCCGTGCCACCAGCCTCTACCATAATTATTGCAATGTCGCCCGTACTTTCGCCAGAACGCACTTGTCGACCAGCAACAACTAGTTCAAAAGAGGAGTCATCTCCATCTTGATAGGATGGATTTGCAATCCATGAACCATCGCTCGAGTATGCAATCCTAACCGCACCAACTGGTCCATTGAATGGAATTCCAGAGATCATCAAAGCGGCAGATGCAGCGTTTATAAAAAGAACGTCATAAGGATTCTCGGAGTCAGCGCCCAAGACAGTTCCCACGATATGTACATCGTGACGAAAATCCTTTGGAAAACACGGTCGAATCGGACGATCTGTAAGCCGCGATGCCAATACGGCAAAGTCTGTCGCCTTTCCTTCACGACGGAAGAACGAGCCCGGAATCTTTCCTGCTGCGTACATTCGCTCTTCGACATCGACTGTCAATGGGAAAAAATCGATACCCTCTTTGACTGATTTTGAAGCTACGGCTGTAGCCAAAACCATCGTGTCTCCCAATCGAGCCACGACTGATCCATCTGCAAGCGGCGCTAAGAGGCCTGTTTCAAATGAGATGGTCTTCTCAGTCCCTGATATTTGGGCCTGAACTTTTATAATTTCTTTCATACTTCCTCTGATTTGATACGTCGAACTAATCGCTCATGCGAAGAGTTCGACTCTATAGTTGAGCACCATTTTTATAACTAGGCGGGCCTATACCTAGATAACAAGTCGCACCAGCTTCGCCTTGGCAAATTCGCATTCTCACAGTTCCCAGTGGACTAGGTCCAAACCCAATTGAAGTTTCAATTCGGGCCCACTCCACTGGCAGCTGCAAGCCTTACACCCTTGACATGGAAATTGCGGCTTATATGGTGCGATTCATTCTGCTACATATTACAAATTAGCCGATTCCAACGCATATATCGCCGAAGATATAGACGTCCTTTCAAATGAAGCTTGACATAGACAAAGAGCCTGGCGAATAAACGCCAGGCCCGAGACGTAAACTTCAAGCTCACACTCTAAAAAATCGACTAACGACGAATTCCTAAACGAGCGATAATACTTCTATAACGCTCCACATCATTGGACTTTACGTAGTCCAAAAGACGTCGCCTTTGACCAATTAGCATCATAAGTCCACGACGCGTATGGTGGTCACCTTTATGCTGCCTTAAGTGATCGGTTAGATGCGAGATTCTGGAACTAAGAAGTGCTATTTGCACCTCGGGAGATCCAGTATCTGCCTCATTTTTACCAAACTCTGCGATTATCGCCTTTTTGTCAATCATTCCTGCACCTTGCGAAGAGCTTCTAAAAACTTCTGTGAAACACGAATTCATAAGCTTAGTTGCTCAGATGTAATTTGCCTACCTTTGCTTTACCTTTACATCCTCAACGTCAAGTTCAATCTGATCGACTAACTCCTTTGAATTGGAGAAAGTCTTCTGTGGCCTCAAAAAGTGAGTAAATCCCACTTGGATCTCCCGCCCATAGAGATCACCATCAAAGTCCAAAAGAAACGCCTCAATCAATCGATTACCCTCTTTGGGGTAGTAAGTTGGACGAGTTCCTACAGATACTGCAGCCATGTAACGACTCTGCTGATACTGAACCCACCCGGCGTAAACACCATCCACTGGCAGAACTCTATTATCCTGATAGGAGACGTTCGCCGTTGGATAGCCCAACTCTGAACCACCTCTACCATCGCCCGACGTGACTAAACCAACTATGTAGAAGTCTCTGCCCAAAAGGCGATGCGCCAATTCGACACTACCGAGCGAGATCAACCTTCGAATCAACGTAGAGGAGACCACCACCTCTCCTTCATCTTGTAGCTCCGGAAGAACCTTTCCAACCGATGCGGCGATCTCACCTACCAATTTGACCAATAGATCAGATTCAACTACAAAACCACAGTCTCCAGCCATCTCTTGGAGCAGGTCCACATTACCGGCTCGTTTCGAACCAAATCGGAAATCCGGGCCAACTATCACAACCTTCGCGCCCAGATCTCCAACCAACGTCCCCTTTACAAAATCTGACGCCAATTCTTGGGATCTGGCTAGGTCAAACTCAACCAGGTAGCAATAGTCCACTCCCAACTCTTCAAACAGCGCTAGCCGCTCCTCAAAAGAGTTGATCAAAGCTGGTGCAGATCCACCTCTGACTATGGTTGCTGGGTGAGGATTAAAGGTTATTGCTACACTGGGAATTCCCAAGGCGTCACCTCGCCGCTTAGCATGTTCCAAAAGATTGCGATGGCCAAGGTGAACACCATCAAAGGTTCCAATGGTTACAACCGACGCCGCTAACGGCGTCTGCGTGGCTGGGGTCAAAAGTTTCATATCTCTCCAACAATCGATTCCTTGCCGTCATTGCAACTTCTCTAATCGCATCGACTACCGAGAATTATCACTATCTCTATCTATGAATGATAGCCCTACGAAGTCGGCCACCGGAAACTCATTTTGCCAACGTTCGATCGCAAAGCTCACTTTGAATGTTCGCTCACCTCATACTTAGCCCACGCACAAAAAGCTCGACTTCAAAACAATCTCTTCGACTTTTCCTAAGGAAACGGCCGTCTCCTTCCGATAAATGCCCATAGACAATGGAATGTGTATCCTAGGCCCCTCGATTGACGTAAAGAGATAGAAAATTTTATCTCAATGAGGCGGCACGCAACTGGAAGTTAAGTGAGGATCGAATGGCTACAGCTACCAAGAAAGCCGAAGAAAGCTCGGCTAAAGAAGAAAAGAAGGGGTCAAAAAAGAAGCTCATTTTGATCATACTGCTGGTGGTTTTAGCAGCTGGAGGAGGGGGCTTTGGCGCATTGACCTTTCTTGGATCATCAAAACCGCATAAGGCTGCCTTTGTACCTCCCAAAGTTGGACCGATCTATGGCTTTGGTACCATCACAACAAATCTCTCAGATGGTCATTTGATACAGCTAGGGATGAGCCTCCAATTGGGAGTCAAAGACCTGACAACAGCGATCACCCCATTGAATAAGGATATGACCGACGTCGTAATTACTGATCTTTCGGGTTGGACCTACGCTCAGCTTCTGTCGCCCATAGCCAAACTCACCTTAAAGAAACAGCTAATTCTTGATCTAAATAAGATCGTAAAGGTAGCAACCGGTAAAAACGAAATCACCGACATCTATTTCACATCATTCATAATGCAATAGTCGCCATTGTCACCAATAGACGTTGGAGCAATTTGCCCGATAGGCTAGTTATGGATAATCTTTTAGAAACCCTCATCTAACATATCTAAAACGTTAAAACACCCACTAGCCCAACACAACATCAATGAAGACAAATTAGATAGATACGGCTGATACTCGGAGCAATCATAAATTGAGCAGTCACTAGGAGCCTAAACAGTTCACCAAATCCCAACAGGTCCTAGCAAAAACATCGCCGTGAGCGAAAAAGCCACTGCGTCTAATCCAGCCTACCATTTGATATACGATCGAAAACCAAGGCCCAGCCCAAACACAGAGCAAATTGAACATACGAGAGCTTGATACCATCCAGCTAAAATCGTAAACAAAAAGAGCATCTAAGCCGAGAAACCCCCGCTCAATAACGCCAAACAGGGTCCTTAGATATCGGGTTAGCCACATCATCAATATCTGATCCCAGGTACACAGACATGTTCTTTAGCAATCAAATCATCCCAAAAAATCTAAGGATATAAGCCAAAGACCAATAGCCTCCCTTGACAAAAGTCCTTAGAGACTCGGAGCCATAAAAACGATCTTTGGAATCAACATATCCCCACTGACCCCATAGATCCCGATCAGATTATCGAACGTTACCTCGCCATCACCCAAAGATCTATCATCGGACAAAAGCGCAACTAACGAATCAGAGCCACCTTCACCAAAATTACGTCCGCCACTAAGGGGAATTGGACCACCGTGACAGGCGCGCTGGAGTAGACCTGGCTCTATAAACATAGTGTCAAAAGAGGAAAGCACCTTAGAGAAAGGAAGAAATGAGTCCCTCGACAAAGAATCGATCTCCACACAATCATCTATGGAATACCCATCGGAGGAGGTACGTCGCAAAGAAGTCAAATGGCCATAGGTCCCTAACCTTTGGGCGATTGTCTCACCCAAGGTACGCACATATGTTCCACGCGAGCAGACAACGTCCACTGCCAGAATCGACGGATCGGATGTCAATTGGATAGAAAGTTCCACTATCTCAACCTCTACGGCTGCGAGTTCGACGGCCCGATTTTCACGAGCAAGGACGTGACTGGGGACCCCAGCTACCTTTTTAGCGGAAAAAGCTGGAGGCGTCTGCATTTGGTGACCGAGCAAGGACAGTGCCACAACGTCTAATTGCCCTTGTGTAAGAATAGGCACTGGTGCGCTCAAAATAACTTCACCAGTATGGTCAGCCGTATCTGTCGCTGACCCTAAAGTCAAACTAGCGCTATAAGCCTTAGTTGAAGAGTGGATATGTGGGATCAGCTTGGTCGCCTGTCCGACACAAACTACTTGGACCCCGCTCGCAAAGGGATCCAATGTACCCATGTGCCCAGCCCTGTTGTTTCCAGCTACGCGTCGCACAACAGAGAGGGCCCCATTTGAAGTAATCCCTATTGGCTTATCTAGAACGACAACACCGAAGGGTAAACCACCAGAATAGACTTTACGTCTGGCCAATCGTCAAACCACCAGGCAATTCATTCATCGCCGCCAGGCATATCCATCACATTTGGAGGGATAACCTTACGAAGAATCGACTCTATGGCAAGACCGGAGGCAATCGCTGGGTCAGCCTCAAAGAACAACAAAGGAGTACTTCTCATACGAACCCCATTTGCAATCTCGCGTTGAAGCTTCACCCTATTGGTGCTCAACCAATCTTCAAGACGCGGCGAAAGGTGATCAAAATAGACCTTGGCTCTGCGCAAGTCTGGGTCGACAACCACGGCCGTAACCGTAGCTATCGACTCGGAATCGATCGGTTCATAGTGTTTCTCCATGGCAAAAGCCAAAACTCTCTGAACCTCATTCGAGACCCTATCCATTCTCGGGAAAGAACCCCGCTTGGTCATCTGTCGATTAGCCATCTAAATTACCTCAAAGCACTCTAGCGTCAAAGAGCTCGAGGAATCTCGCGATCCTCGAAGGTCTCTATTATGTCGCCAGATCGCAGGTCTTGAAAGTCACTAAGGCCAATTCCACACTCAAATCCAGAGGCAACTTCGCGAACATCGTCCTTGAAGCGACGCAAAGAGGTAATCGAACCCTTCCAGATAACTACGCCATCTCGAAGGAAGCGAACCTTGGAACCACGTGTAATGGAACCATTTTGGACGTAACAGCCAGCAACAGCTCCAACCTTTGGCACTCTAAAGATATCGCGCACCTCGGCCTCACCCGTAACTACCTCTTCATACTCAGGAGCAAGCATACCGACCATGGCCGCTTCAATATCCTCGAGCATCTTATAGATAATCTCATAGGTTCTAATCTCAACGTGCTGTGCCTCGGCGGCCTCTCGACCACGACGATCGGGACGGACGTTAAAGCCGATGATCAATGCATTCGAGGCGGCCCCAAGGGAAACATCATTCTCATTGATTCCACCAACTGCTCGGCGTACGATACTCAACTTCACCTCAGGTCGTTCGAGCTTTCGAAGACTTTCAGTAACTGCCTCCAGCGAACCCTGCACGTCAGCTTTGATAATCACATTAAGAGTCGCAGTTTCCCCACGCTTAATCTGCTCAAAGAGATCTTCCAGTTTTGCACCCGGTGCCGCTCCACTTTGAGCACTCAGACCAGCAAGACGAATCCGCTGTTCGCGCATGGAACCGATCTGTCGAGCAACGCTAAGCTCAGCCGTCTCTCTAAATTCATCTCCAGCACTCGGAACCTCAGAAAATCCTAAAACTTGAACTGGAGTAGATGGCTCAGCCTCGTGAACTGGATTACCAGCCTCATCTATGAGAGCCTTGACCCTACCAAAGGCTGGCCCTGCCACCAAGTTAGAACCAACTCTCAGAACACCTTGCTTCACTATAACCGTCGCCACTGGGCCACGTCCAGGATCCAAATTGGCCTCCAAGACAACACCCTTGGCGCGGCCGACCTTGGTGGAGGTCAACTCCAACACCTCGGCCAACACAACCAGCTGTTCCAAAAGATCATCGACACCCAAATTCTGGAGAGCCGAAAGCTCAACCATTATAGTGTCGCCGCCCCATGCCTCAGGGACTAAACCATATTCAGAGAGCTGTTGCATAACACGATTCGGATCAGCGTCTGCACGATCGATCTTATTTATTGCAACTACTATCGGCACGTGAGCAGCCTTAGCATGGTCAATCGCCTCGATCGTCTGGGGCATCACCCCATCATCAGCAGCTACGACCAAAACCACGATATCGGTGACACCCGCACCTCGAGCACGCATAGCCGTAAAGGCTTCGTGGCCAGGTGTATCGATAAAGGTAACGAACTTGTTGTCGACTTGTGCCCTATAAGCACCAATGTGCTGTGTAATTCCACCGGCCTCTTTGGCAACGACGTTGGTCTCTCTAATTCGATCAAGCAGCTTTGTCTTACCATGATCAACATGGCCCATAACCGTCACAACCGGAGCACGCCACTCAGCTTCACCCTGTGGAACGATATCGTCGTCGGAGAAGTATTTGGCATAAAGCTCAGCCTCTTGTTCTTGTCCGGGGTCAACCAACTTAACCTTCGCGCCCAATTCAGCGGCGAAAAGCTCAATCGCATCATCTGAAAGCGTCTGGGTTGCAGTTACTGGTTCGCCCTGCAAAAGTAGGAATCGAACCACATCTCCAGCAGATCGATTGAACTTTGGCCCTACCTCTTGAGCCGATGATCCTCTTTCAATAATTATCTCGCCATCAGGCACTGGTGCATTGGATGGTATGTAGGACGTAACCTGAGTTGGCTCCAGCTCTTCCATATTCTTTCTACTGCGGCGCTTAGCGGCACGCTGTAGTGGTCGTCCTCGAGATCCAGCTGGCGACTTTCCACCAAAAGCTCCGCCCGGAGATGGGGTTGGAGTTCTAGAACCCGGAAATCCTCCACCAGTTCGAGGAGCAAAACCCGTTGAGGGACCACTCCTTGGGAAACCACCACCGCCACCTTGGCCCGCGCCACCCGGACGAGGTCCACGATCGGCGAAGTTACCTTGGCCCGCGCCACCCGGACGAGGTCCACGATCGGCGGAGTTGCCTTGGCCGCCACCGGGACGAGGTCCACGATCGGCAAAGTTACCTTGGCCGCCACCCGGACGAGGTCCACGATCGGCAAAGTTACCTTGGCCGCCACCGGGACGAGGTCCACGATCGGCGAAGTTGCCTTGGCCGCCACCGGGACGAGGTCCACGATCGGCGAAGTTGCCTTGGCCGCCACCGGGACGAGGTCCACGATCGGCGAAGTTGCCTTGGCCGCCACCGGGACGAGGTCCACGATCGGCGAAGTTGCCTTGGCCGCCACCGGGACGAGGTCCACGATCGGCGAAGTTGCCTTGGCCCGCGCCACGATCTGGGCGAGGTCCACGATCGGCGAAGTTACCTTGGCCCGCGCCACGATCTGGGCGATCACCAAAATTACCTTGACGTCCGCCTTCAGAATTACGATCAAATCCACCACCGGGACGAGGTCCTCTATTAAAGCCAGGACGATCGCCTTGTCTTGGATTTGGGGAATCGTTCTGATACCGTCCTCCTGATCCTTGACGATTAGAGCCCATCCCTGGAGGTGGCGGAATTGGCTTTCCCGAAAGCGACAAGGGCACCCTGGGACGCGGAGGGGGAGCCACGCTTCCACCTTTTGCACCTGGTTCTAGACTAGGGGCTGAATTGGCCTCCACGTCATTACGAACCACAGGTGGCCTGGTATCTCGATTTGGCCCCATTGACGATCGTTGACCATGTGATTCGGTAGACCTGAATACGCGACCGCGTGAATCACGAGCCTTTGGAGCAAGATTTTCCGATGAGCTACTTTTGTTCTCAGGCTTGTTCTCGGCCTCGGGAGCCGGTTGCACCTTTTGCACAGTGGCATCGGCATCGCTCTTTACGACAACCGTGCCCCTATCTAAATCTGGAGTAATGACTACTTTTTCCTCTTGTTTGGCTGGAGCCTCGGGTGATTTTACCACCTTTTGTGCTTGCTCATTATTCTTCGAAGATGCTAATTGTGATGGAGCAACATCAACCCTAGCGACAGGCTCTGATGGCAGAACCTCACTAACAGTGCCACTTACCGCTTTAAAGTTATCTTTAGCCGCTCGATCACTCTTGTCCGTGCCAGCCTCAGAGTCCCTAGGGGCATCCGCCCCGCGACGGTGGCTCTGCTTTGAATGGCCGGAATCTAAATGCCTACTGGTATCAGGCTCAGTTAGGGGCTCTGTCTTGGCTTGTACTTGTGCCTCGGGTTTAGCTTCAATTACTGGCGGTGCCTTGGCTTCGCTCTGTGGCTCACCTAGAGGCTGCGCCTTGACTTGTATTCGTGGCTCGGCTGCGGGAGGTTCTATCGGCGCTGACGCTTTACTAGCTATCGGATCCGCCGGCAAAACGTTAACGGCAGCATCGCCAGCCGCCACGGTAGTCTTTGTATCGCCGTGTGAGTGCTCTCCACCACCGGCCCTCTCATAGCGTCCAGCGCCTTCTCGAACTACCTTACGCCTAGCCCGATCAGCTTGAGCATCTTCTATGCTCGACGATGGACTCTTAATACCCATGCCAAGATCGTTGCATAGGTCAAATGCGCCCTTGTTTGAAAGCCCTAGTTCTTTGGCTAGGTCATAGACCCGTATCCGTTTTGCCAACTGCTACTTCAGTCCTCTCCTAAAACACTCATTCAAATTGAGAAATTATCGTCCAAATCAATACTGGACGAACATAGAATAACGACACGCAGACAAAACGGCCGCCTTCCAATGCTACACGGTTTTTTACGTTCACCCAATAAACGTGCGATATCGTCCGATTAGCACGTAACCACTTCGGTTACCTTGATACCTCTTTTAGACAAAGCATACATAATCCTAGTCGGATCCAAGCAAGTGCTAGCATCTGCATGCACCCAGTATCCCCGACCACAATCAATCTCCGTCGATTGGGCACGATTCTCCGAGATTCGAAGTCTAATCAACTTCGACTTCGAATCTCTTGTTCGACACACAATACAACTTCGCAAAAAGCGACTCTTTGACACCGGTAGTTCTTTCGTTACAACCAATGAATGGCCCTCCGCGAGCTATTCTTCGCCTTGGCCGGCCTCTGGTTGATCCTCGTCTTCGTCTATCGGAACCGAATCCAAAATCGCAGCTTCCTCGCCTGTTCCAATATCAATTCGCCACCCGGTCAAACGAGCAGCGAGTTTGGCATTGAGACCCTCCTTGCCGATAGCAAGAGGCTGCTCGGATGCATCGACGATTACGATTGCAGTTCCAGTGGCATCGTTTAGGTCTACCTCACGCACGTGGGCAGGCTGCAATGCTCGAGCTACAAATTCAGCTGGCTCCTCGGAAAATGGAATTATGTCGATTCGCTCGTTGCGCAATTCAGACATTACCATTCGAACACGAGCTCCCCTAGGTCCAACACATGCCCCAACGGGATCAACATTTGGGTCATTTGAAGCAACTGCGATCTTAGAGCGAATGCCTGGCTCGCGAGAGAGAGCTTTTATCTCTACTACCCCACTAGCAATCTCTGGAACTTCCAATTCAAACAATTTTTTCATCAGACCAGGATGAGAGCGAGAAACCACTATCTGTGGTCCCTTGTTGGTCCGGCGTACCTCGACAATATAGGCTTTGACTCTTACGCCATTGCCATAGCGCTCTCCCGGAAGCTGCTCTTGAAGAGGCAGCAGAGCCTCAACCTTACCCAAATTGAGCAAAGTGTAACGACTATCGGCTTGCTGTACAATTCCGGTAACAATGTCGCCTTCGCGTCCTGCATATTCCTCATACTTTAAATCGCGCTCTGCATCGCGAATACGTTGAAACATGACTTGCTTAGCAGTCTGAGCCGCAATACGGCCGAAATCTGTTGGCGTATCGTCCCATTCGCGAATTACATTACCATCTTCATCTAGGTCCTGCGCCCAAACCTGAATATCGCCAGAATCGGGATCAATAGTGACCTCGGCATCTTCAGCCGAATCAGGCCTACGCTTATATGCTGCAAGTAAGGCATTCGCCAATGACTCTAGAAGGGTCTCAACCGAGACACCCTTCTCTCGCGCAATCGCCTGCAAAGGCTCCATAAAGTCGCCACCAAGCCTCGCCATTGATATCATCCACCTTCCCGCTTTTTACACTCGACAACGAGCGTAATCATAAAATCTTTCGTTATTTCTTGTCTTTTGAGCCACTTTTGGGCGCCATAGTTCGCTTCTCACCAATTTGCCACTCAAAGACCGTCTTTGCTCGCTCAATATCAATTAATTCAATAACTTGAACGTTTGCGGAGCCTACGGGAGAATCAAAACCAATGATAACAGTCGAATCCTGCACACCTTGTATCCAACCCAAGACTCGTCGATCTGAAGAGACTCCACTCTTGAGCTTGATATTTACTTTGCTTCCGATGAACCTAGCGAAGTGAACCGGCGTTCGAAGAGTTCGCTCTAGACCTGGGGATGAGACTTCAAGCATATATTGACCCGAATAAGCCTTATCCACTGCCTCAATAGAATCCAACAACTCAGAGACCAAGGGTGTTAGCAGTTCAAGCTTACTTGCGTCAACATTTCCTTTTGGGTCGTCAAAGGTGACCCTCAAAGTATCTTTGGTCGCCTCAATCTCAAGAACCTCAAGTCCATTTGCTTTTGCCAACGGCTCCAACTGCTCATAGAGCATTTCAACCAGTTCCTCATTAAATGCAGATCCCTTTGCCAACTCACCCTCCGATCCTTCTCTAAAATCACAATAGCGCTAGAGCAAGACAAGCGTGGGCCATGGGCCCACGCTTGTGAAAACAATACACATATAGTCTATTTGAAAAACTAGTTAATTGGTCGTTTCAGGCACTCAAGGCACTATTGCCGATTAGTTCGACTACTGTTTCTGAGATCGAATCGATAGCTAAATTCAACGGAACACTTCTAGAAGAACCCGCAGAACGAAGCTTTATCTCAATTAAACCATTTGCAATCGTTTTTGGCCCCACCACCACATGGATAGGCATACCCATAAGATCAGCATCTTTCAGCTTGACTCCGGCGCCAACATCACGATCGTCCAATATGACTTCAATTCCGAGCTTTGAAAGTTCCCCATAGATCTGTTCTGCAGCCGCTTTGACCTCTTCGTTACCGCTGAAGTTAATTGCAACTAGATGTACCGCAAATGGAGCAATTGAGATTGGCCAGATCAACCCCGCATCGTCGTTGGAGACTTCAGCTACAACTGCTGGAAATCTGGAGACACCAATTCCATAGCATCCCATAAAGTACATCGTTTCGCTGCCGTCCTCACCAGAGAAACGAGCAGATCGAATCTTTTGTGGATATGTCAATCCAAGTTGAAAGGTATGTCCTGCCTCGACAGATCTCCTTAGATCCATTGGCGCCTCACAGCGTGGACAACTATCGCCTTGTGTAACCACCACTAGGTTATCAAAGTCGTCAACGGAAAAATCGCGACCCAACACTGCATCTAGGATGTGGATACCTTCAGCATTTCCTCCAACAACATAGCCTAAATTAGAGACAATTGAATGATCGGCAATAACATGCACTCCACGATCACCCATTGATATCGGACCAATCGAGCCAAGTGTAAGAAATGGATACTGCGCAAATTCCTCCCCAGAGAGCGGAGCATAGCCGTGAGGAACCTTCAATACCCGATCACCAGGGACCAAAGCTAAAGTAAGTTTTGAATCCTTGGACTTTAGCGCCATAGTCTTTATTGTCTCCGAAGCTCGCACCTCGATTCCCTTAGATTTAAGGAGATCGACAACTTCATCAATTGATTTAGCTTGGCCAGTTTCAACCTCGTAAGATCGACCCACCTCACCTTGGCCGCCACCTGAAAAGTTAGAGGAACGAACCGCAGCCTCAATATTCGCGCGATAACCGCAATTTGAACAGCTAGCAAAGTGGTCCTCGCCGATGGCTGCCGGAACCATAAACTCGTGATTTACGTCTCCACCAATTGAGCCAGAGTCAGCCTCAACTGGATAATATTCGACACCAATTCGATCAAAGATCCTACAGTAGGCATCAAAAATATTCCTATACGACTCACGCATGGCCTCCTTGGACTCATCAAAGGAGTAAGCATCCGCCATAACGAATTCACGGGTTCTCAAAAGACCAAAACGAGGACGCGCTTCATCTCGAAACTTGGTCTGAATCTGATAGACCGTAGCTGGCAAATCTCGATACGACGCTAAATCTGGACTAACAGCAGCTATGACGGCTTCCTCGTGGGTCGGCCCCAAAACAAACTTACCGCCTCTAACCTCTAGCCGCATTAAGACATCGTCCATAGTGGCAGACCGATTTGTCTCTTCCCATATCTCCACAGGCTGTAATGCGGGCAAAAGGACCTCTTGGGCGCCCGCATTGTCGAACTCTTGCCTAATAATAGCTTCAACCTTACGCAGAACCCTAAGACCCAGTGGCAGATATGCATATACACCCGATGAGAGTCGCCGAATGTATCCGGCTCTTACTAATAGCCTATGTGAGATCGCTTCCGCATCAACTGGGGCTTGCCTTTGAGTTTTCGCAACTAGACGTGTCATTCGCATCATAACAGCCTAACCGCGCTTCAAAGGGTCAAAGTTCTCTTAGCTACAAGTTGTTAACGCTAAGGCATCTTGGCTTATTCACTAAGATCGATCCGACGACGTATCTGCTCGATCTTAGTGATCGAATTATTAGCATCAACCCCTCGATTTTCCAAAAGCGCCAACCTATCGGCTTCAGCTTCGGCTTGCGCATTGGGATCTGCCGCAGCCAATCGAGCCTCCACTCCCTCTTTGGCTATCTTTTGAGCTTCTTCAACTAGCGCAGCAACCATCTCTGACTCTTTTACGACACCGACTATCTTGCCCTTAATAAAAAGATGGCCCTTTGATCGCCCAGCCGCAATTCCAAGATCTGCTTCTCGAGCTTCACCTGGACCATTGACCACACATCCCATGACTGCAACCTGAAGTGGGAGATTCAACTTCTCAAGTGCCTCTTGGGCAGCCTTGGCGACAGCTATAACATCAATCTCGGCTCGACCACAGCTAGGACACGCGATCAGATCAAGTCCCTTACGCTCACGAAGACCAAGGGCTTCTAGTAGAACACGACCTGCCTTTACCTCTTCAATAGGATCTGCTGTCAGAGAGTAGCGAATGGTATCGCCAATCCCCTCTGATAGGAGGGTTGCAATTCCGGCCGTCGCCTTTATGATACCGGCCGGAGGCGGCCCCGCCTCGGTAACACCTAAGTGAAGCGGGACGTCCACGGTCTCTGCCAAAATTCGATAGGCCTCAATCATCAAAACAACGTTGGAGGCTTTGACGGAGATCTTTACATCCTCAAACCCCACCTCACCAAAGAGGCTCAGCTCGTTCATCGCAGATTCAACGAGTGCCTCGGGGGTAACTCCATTGTACTTCTTATATAAATCCGGGTGAAGAGAACCGGCATTTACTCCGATGCGTATTGGAACGCCGCGATCTTTAGCCTCCTGAGCGACCAGCTTTATCTCGGCTGGTTTGCGTAAGTTGCCTGGATTCAAACGTAACCCGGCAACGCCAGCCTCAAGTGCAGCAAGTGCCATCTCCACATGAAAATGAATGTCAGCGACGATTGGGAGGGGAGATCTTGGAACAATTTGAGCCAGCCCTATAGCTGCTTCCCCATCATTACAAGTGCAACGTACAATGTCACATCCTGCTCCTGCTAGAGAATAGATCTGTGAAAGAGTCGCCTCGACATTGGCAGTCTTTGTTGTCGTCATTGACTGAATCGAGACCGGGCTATCTCCACCAACTTGAACTTTTCCAAGGTAGATTGACTTAGAGTGTCTCCTTGGCGCGCTAAATGTGTTAGATCTGGCCATCATATTCTCCTTTTAAAAACATTCCTTAAAAACGCCAGTAAATATATTCGCTGTAGCCTCTCCATAGATGTCGAGAGACCAAGACACCTGTCCACAACGGTCCTACAAAATCGCAAACATCCACGAGTGTCAAAAACTCCTCATCCGGAAAACTCTCAAAATCCCAAAGGCACTTATTGAGAATTCAGCCAAAAGGATTTGCTATCGGATGTGTTATATCAAGATATAAAGCCGTCAATCCTAAAAGAACGATAACAAACAATACGGCGTACGTGAGCGGAACCATCTTCATCATGTCGGCGTGATATTTCCTTCCCTTTCGAGAACGAATAGCCTCGTATGTTGCGATAACTACATGACCTCCATCTAGAGGCAGTAGAGGAGCGAGATTGAAGATTCCAACGAAAATATTGATTGAAAAAAGCAACGTTAAAACCGCCCCCAGCCCAACATTGGCAGCCTGGCTTGCCAGTCTTACAATGCCTACTGGGGATTCAAAACGAACACTTGCACCCGAACCTGAGACCGTGGAGGCCGGATGCTGTAGAGCATTCACGTACTTTGATATCCCGTTTGGACTAAAGTGAGAGACCAAAGCACCAACAGTAGCGGCGCTATAGGAGCTAACTACGCCAAATGGCTTTATAAAACTAGAAAAGAACGAGCTAGTCTGTGTCGGCTCGCTGAGTCGAACCCCTATAAGCCCATTGTTAGCTGCGGCTGGAGATAGCCCTTTTTCTACGGTGCCGGCTTTGACTGGAGTAACTTTTATGGAAATCGTGTGTCCATTCCGCAAGATCTCCAAGGTCAAAGAGTGATTTGGGGAATTCTGTATTGCGGTCACAAGATCATTAGCAGAGACCAAATTATGACCATTGACACCAGTGATGATATCTCCTGGCCGAATGCCAGCACTAGCAGCAGGAGATCCACCTGAAGAGAAAGTACTTACGGCGTCAACCTTAGCTTGAGCTGCATTAGGAACACCAACAAACAAAAACAAGACGACAAGGATCAAATATGCCATGACAAAGTGCATGAAAGAACCAGCAGCAGAGACCGCTAAACGTCGTGGATAGGTTGCATTTCTATAGGCCCGTGCTTCATCTGCTGGATCCACCTGCTCAAGATTGGACATACCCACGATCTTAACGTATCCACCTGCTGGGATCGCCTTTACGCCGTATTCAGTCTCACCTCGCTTGATAGACCAAATCTTTGGACCAAAGCCCAAGAAATACTCGGTTACCTTCATACCAGACCACTTTGCGGTTGCAAAGTGACCGAGCTCGTGAATCATGATCATGGCAATTAAGGCGACCACAACAATGAGCGTCTTAGCGAAATTTAGATAAAGAGCAACCAAGACCACAGCGGTCAATATCAGCGCTGTCCGAGCTAGGTTTCTCCACAGTTGTCCACGACTTGCGACGAGATCCTCGCCTAGAAGATCGTCACTTTCGTTGGAATTTCTTGGTCCATCAGAGATATCTTCTGTTATCTCTAGTTTGTCTGACTCCAATTAAACTCCTCGATTACTTCACGCAATTTAGGTGAAAAAATTCAATTAACCTTCGAATGCGCATCTACTACTTCTTGTGCTCGCACTCTTGCCACCTCATCCAACGCTATAACATCGTCAACTTGTTCCAAAACGCAAGATTCAAAGCGAGCCAACGCATCCTCCAACAGGGGGTATATCTCCAACCATTGAAATCTTCCATCCAAATATGCCGCTACGACCACCTCGTTTATGGCATTAAGCCAAGTGGTGGCACCATTACCATTCCGAAGTACATCAAAAGCAAAATCCAATCCCCGAAAAATATCTCTCCTAGGGGGCTCAAAGCTTAACGAAAAGGAATTCTGAAAGTCTATCGGCCCATAAATCGGCTCAAATCTCCCAGGATAATTGATTGCATAAGCAATCGGCAACTTCATATCTGGCCTTGACATCTGGGCAAGGATCGAACCATCTCTAAAGGCCACCATGGAATGAACTATCGACTGGGCATGCACCACAACCTCTACCTGAGAGGGAACAAGGTCGAAAAGCTCTACCGCCTCGATAATCTCTAGCGCCTTATTCATCAAAGTTGAAGAATCCACTGTAATCTTGGGACCCATCTTCCAGGTGGGATGATTAAGTGCCTCCTCTAAGGTCACCTTGGTCAGTTCTTCATAGGTCTTGGTCCGAAATGGTCCCCCAGAACTCGTAAGAATGACTTTATCGACCTCATCAGTCTTACCCCCTCGCAAACACTGATGGATTGCTCCGTGCTCAGAGTCAATCGGAACAATCATTGCGCCAGGCGTAGAACGTACGCGCCTTACGACCGGTCCACCGGCTACTAACGACTCTTTATTAGCTAGTGCCAGCCGCTTACCCGCTTCCAACGCGCCCAGGGTCACCCAAAGTCCTGCAAAGCCAACCACAGCGTTGACACTTACATCGGCTTCGCGAGCGGTCTCATAGAGGCCCAACGGACCAAAACGAACTTCCAGAGCCGGAAAAAGCTCCTGAATATAACGTGAAGCCACCTCGTTAGCCACAACCACTATCTTCGGATGGAACTCTCGAATCTGATCAACGAGCAGGTCCAACGACTTATCCACGCTCAGCGCCAAAATCTCAAAACGACCCTTTGAATCACGAACGACATCTAAGGTCTGTCGACCGATACTACCGCTTGATCCAAAGATTGAAAGAGTTGTAGTCAAGTTGCTGAGATCCATTTCCACAAAAGTATTCATAGGGCACTTAACTGTTAAATACCTTGAATCCACGATACGAAAAACTTTAAAACATCAAAGTTTATCCCCAGGTTAGGCTACATCAAGGACAATCACCTATCGACCTTACCGATTCGGAAATAATGTTGGTCGAATAAAAAGGTCGATGGCCGCCTCTATGTGATCAATCAAGACGACATCGGCTCCCCGAAAGCACCTTTAATCAAAAACGATAACTGGATAATACCTTCAAAAAAAATCCTTCAAAATTGAAAGTTACCATCACAGAAACTTCGTACCATCAAAGATGATGACTGAAGTACAAAACATAATAAAGAATCGGTGTAACGAAGATCAATGCGTCAATACGATCCAAGATGCCGCCATGACCCGGCAGGATGCTACCTGCATCCTTAGCACCGATCTCTCGCTTGATCTTAGATTCAACTAGATCTCCAACTGGAGCTGCAAAGGCGGTTATCAGTCCAATGGTCCCACCCAGAAGCGGAGTCACAGGATGTATGTGGCTCGTAATCAAAGCACCCACCAAAACAGAACCTAGAGCACCAAAGAGAAAGCCCTCGATAGTCTTGCCTGGAGATATTGTTGGAGCCAGCTTTCTACGGCCCAATGCCAACCCACCAAAATAGGCAAAGACATCGGCAGAGACCGTTACCAACAAAATCGCCATCATGTAGGCCAAGCCACGCCGGGGATCACCCGGAATAGGACGCATCACCAATGCTATGAATGCCCCACCCAAGCCAATCCAGGCAATACCTAAAAAGGTTACAGAGGCATTAGGGAGAATTGGACCTTTGAGTATTCCGGCGAGATACCAGACAAAACACGCAACCAACGAGATGCTCAAGACATAAGCGATGGCTGCAGCACCTTGGTAGTATGCACCGTATATCAACGCGACGCCACCTAGGATCCCTATCAGCTTGGCAGGCTTATACCCGCCAACTGGTGCATTTGGATGATCGGTGACCAGCATGTTGTAGAACTCAGACATTGCAATGACCACCGCTATGGTTAAGATAACCAAAACAGCCCATTGTCCCACCAGAAAACAGACTACAGCCAACGCTCCAAGAGCCGCTCCAGTCGCAATCCGTAAGAAAACTGACGACTTCTTAGCCCTAGCGCCCAATGTGTCGTTGGTATCGCCCTTCAGAGAATAGAGAACCTCACCCGCTGGGTTCGAAGAAGAAGCAGGTGGGTCTACCCTTCTTTCACCTCGCTTGTTTCGCGCCATTGTTTGATCATCCTTAATCGAACGCGACGGCCCCTCGGCCGGCGCGTTATTTTCACTTGGAGCACGCATTGGTTTTGTTTTAGTCTTGTCTCTTCGTCCCAATCTCGAGACAAACGACGAAGAATCCTCTACCAGTGGGGCGTCAAACCCTGCTGGAGGCAGATCGGCTGCATCGCCTTTTAAATCCCTTGAAACTTCTTTGTTAGAGGTTCGCATGTGACGGTGCTTTGGTTGAGGAGTAGATGCAGCGTTGTCACCGACCAAAGGAGAGACCTTTGTCCTTCTGGTCGAGCGTGTAGAGGACGATACTGTACGTACTGGGGTGGTGGATATACGTCGAGCATGCTTGCCTATGGGATAATCATCGAAACCTTCGAGGTCAATCACATCCTCCTCGATCAAATCGCCGCTGCTGGCAAAGTGCCGTCCAACGGCTACCTCACTTTGAGCGGAAAAAAGAGCCTCCTTGGTGGCTTCAAACTCGTCGTCAGCGTCCAGATGTCTTCGATTTTTAACCCATCGAAAAGCCCCTTCATCGACAGAGTCCAGATCAACATCGATTACCTCAGTGCGGTCAATTGCAAATTGGATAGGAATCTCACCAGTCGGAGCTTCCGTCCAGTGGGGTAAATCGGCGTCATAACCATCCGTATCGACATCATTTCGTGACAGAGCGCGTTTTTCTTGTCGCTCTCGCCACTTTGGTGACTTATCATCACCTAAAGAGTCGTACGATCCGTCTTGGCTTGCCTGAGTCACTAAATCCTCCTTGACTCCATCTACGAAGTCACCGCTGTACTCGATCCTAGATCTCCAAGAGTTCTTTCTCTTTACTTTCTAACATCTTGTCAATGTCAGCAATTGAATCTGCTGTAATCTTCTCCAGGTCCTTCTCTGCGCGGTCAAGTTGATCCTGATTGATCTCATTGCGCTTCTGGGCTGCCTCGAGCTCTTGACGAATAGTCCGACGAAGATTTCGTATGCCGACTCGTCCTTCTTCTGCGCGATGCTTTACCTGTTTCACAAGGTCCTTACGACGTTGCTCGGTTAGAACAGGAAAGTTCAAGCGAATGACAGCCCCATCATTGGATGGATTGATGCCAACGTCTGATGCCTGAATCGCCTTTTCAATAGCCCCAAGAGCACCTTTGTCATATGGAGTGATAACCAAAACTCTTGCCTCAGGAACTGAAAAACCAGCAATCTGCAAAAGCGGCACCTCAGTGCCATAATACTCAACTGGTAAACGCTCAACTATGCTCGATGATGCTCGACCAGTTCTAAATGCACCAAATTCACTGTGAGTATGCGCAATTACCTTTTGCATACGGTCTTTGGCGTCTAAAAGTGTTAATTCAATAATTGATTCATCCATTATGAAACCAGAGTACCTAAGAATTCGCCCCGTAGCGCACGAAGTATGTTACCTGGAGTCATTAAATCAAAAACATGTACTGGAATGTTGTTGTCTTTACAGAAAGTGATAGCCGTCAAGTCCATAACCTTTAGATCCCGAGCGACAACCTCCATAAAAGGGATGTAATCAAACTTGGTAGCAGAAGGATCTAATTTCGGGTCAGCACTATAGATACCATCGATTCCTGAATGTGTACCCTTCAGAACTACTTGAGCATCTATCTCAGCCGCCCGAAGCGCTGCAGCCGTATCGGTAGTAAAGTAGGGATTACCTGTTCCTGCTGCAAAGATGACAATTCGACCCTTTTCGAGATGTCTTATGGCCTTACGCCTGATATAGGGCTCCGCCAACTCGGCCATTTGAATCGCACTTTGGACTCGAGTCGCTTGACCCAACTTCTCTATCGCATTTTGGAGTGCGAGTGCATTTATAGTTGTAGCAAGCATTCCCATGTGGTCGCTTGTTGCGCGCTCGAGCATTGCGCCCGGACCAACTGCTCCCCGCCAAATATTGCCGCCTCCAACGATAATGGCCAGCTCCACCTGGAAGTCACGTGCCGCCTCGACAACCTCGGCAGCTATTTGATTTAGAACTAGCGCATCGATAATCTCATCCGAAGAGGAGCTAGCCAGCGCCTCTCCGGAGATTTTAAGAACAGCACGCTTCCACTTGGCCACTACCGGCTGTGAAGTCTGTGCCATAGCTTATTGGCCGATAAGAATTTGAGAAAATCTGGTCACTTTAGCTTGTCCTAGGAGTTGCTCAAGTGTGATTTTTTCATCCCGGATGAACCTTTGATCCATCAGACAGATGCCCTCATAAAAGCCACGCATACGACCATCAACGATCTTTTCAATCTGAGCATCAGGCTTTCCCTCGTTCCTAGAGATGGTCTCTAGGGTCTGGCGCTCGGCCTCCACCTCATCCTTGGGTACTTCGTCGCGAGAGACAAAGCGGGGACGCGAAAAGCCTATATGCATTGCGATATCATGTGCCAATTCGCGACTGCCACCCGACACCTCGACCAGAACGGCATTGACGCCGCGATCAGACTGAGTGTGCAAATAGCCATCGACTACAGAGCCTTCAGGTGCAACAAAGCGAGCTACCTTACCGACTTCGATCTTCTCCTTCAAAGTGGCCCTTAGCAGATCCAGGTCCGCCTCAAAGGTATCTTTAGCCTCTTCGCCCTTTTCGGCGACAGCAATCGTAATTCGCTCTAAGATTGCAATAAATTCCGAAGACTTAGCAACGAAATCGGTCTCGCACTTCAACTCAGCGATGGCGCCCAAATGATCGTCGATGACAACAAGCGCTACAGCTCCTTGAGAGTTTTCGCGGTCCTCACGCTTTGCCGCACCGGCCTTCCCCTTCTCCCGAAGGATCTGAGCGGCCTTCTCCATGTCACCGTCGGCATCTTCCAAAGCCTTCTTTACATCCATCATTCCGGCACCGGTCGCTTTTCGAAGCGTAGCCACATCAGCTGCAGTTATTGCCATTTTTTCACCCTAACCTTGGTTGTCGTAATAGTAATTTCGATGAATTGAGTAGTTCCAGACATTGAAAGTGGCCAACCACATGTGTGTCAGCCACTTCAGGAATCTAGATCTACCCTACTTGATAAACTCTTTGGGGATTGCTCCACCTGAAGATGACTCCTTCGAGAATCTCCAGGATTTTAATGTTAGGCTTCGCCCTCTGCTTCACTCTCTTTGCCACGCGCACGCTTTGAAGCGATTCGGGCTTCGCGCTCGCGTGCCTCGTCAGCGGCCTTACGTCGAGCCTCAGCTTGTGCAGATAGCCTCTTTGCCTCTTCCTCGGGATCCAACACTTTAGCCATAGAAACAACTTGGGGAAGAGTTCTGCGACCTTCCAAAACTGCATCTGAAACGATTCGACACATCAATTCGCCTGAGCGAATCGCGTCATCATTTCCAGGTATCACATACTTGATCACATCTGGATCACAGTTTGTATCTACAACTGCGACAATCGGGATGCCTAATTTGTTCGCCTCTGTAACAGCAATGGCCTCTTTTTTCGTATCGATGATAAAAAGGGCGTCCGGAAGACGATCGAGATTGCGCAGACCACCTAAGTTTCGCTGCAACTTCTCCAACTCACGAGAGAGAATCAGTGCTTCTTTCTTTGGCATGGCGTCAAAATCACCAGCTGCCTTCATTCGCTCATACTCTTGCATCTTCTTGACACGACCAAGGATGGTCTGGAAGTTTGTAAGCATGCCACCGAGCCATCGCTCATTCACGAAAGGCATTCCACAGACTTGAGCAAAATTGGCTATCGGCTCTTGGGTTTGCTTCTTCGTACCAACAAACAAAACGGTTTTGTCTTGTGCCGCTAGCTCGCGAACAAAAAGAAAAGCAGTCTCAATTCGCTTTAGGGTTTGATGAAGATCAATGACATAGATTCCGTTTTGCTCGCCATAGATGAATCGCTTCATCTTCGGGTTCCATCGACGGGTCTGATGTCCGAAATGCACACCGGCTTCTAGAAGCTGACGCATAGTTACAACAGGTTGCTGACTCATATTGGTTTCCTCCCACGGTTATACCAGTTTTGGAGCTCGCGCACTATTTTGTGCGACCGTTGGGACGCTCCAGAACTTGAATTAGTCGTCATACAGCTTATATAATCAATACAACAAAAGCGTCGTTTTAGAATGAAACCCCAAAACAAATCTGCTCAACTTCGATACATGGGACTTACATCGTAGCTATATTCAGACTCTAAGGCTAACCCATGACGATTTCGGCCTGCGATCCATCCCGGAATGCGAGAGCTCCACAGGTTTATGGATAAGAGATCCTCGCCCAAGGTACACTGAGCGTCTAATGGAGACCACTATTTAGCACCACAGTGAATTAGGGGGATGAAGTAGGGGGATGAAGTAGGGGGATATAGAGCAGTTGAACCAAAAAAAAGGGGGGCCAGTACGAAACAGGCCAGTACGAAACAGGCATGCGCTAACAAGGTCATACGACGATCAACAAAGCAGGATTCCTTGTTCGATGGAGTTATGCCTCCGTCGGTCATCGGGTATCGACCTAAAAAGAGATATAGGAGCGATCTTTGTTACCTATGTGGCACATTTATGGAACCAGTTCGTCTTTTACCTAATAAAAACAATTCAAAGATCCCGGCATCTTGGGGCATAGACGCTTATGACTGGTTCGGCTCTTCGATTTAGCTCTTCCATTTGGGCAAAAAAAGAGTAGCCTTGTTGTCTTGCGGGCCAAATCATTCTCGCTGGGCTGCCTAGCCAAGGAAGTCTCCCAGCACGCCTAAGTCGTGGTCCATAATGACCAAAACAAAATTTAGCTAATTGAGGGCAGATATGGTGATATGTCAACTCTCACGATAACTAGGCCCAGAGGGTTGGAGCATCCCTTAATAGCCGAATAGTAATGTGTTGAATCTTGGATGTGGCGGGAATCTAATTCTGAGAATCGAAATCGTTCAGCCGTAATCGGAGTTGCATTACAGCCTTGGTGTGGATCTGACAAACTCGAGATTCAGTGACGCCTAATACTTGCCCGATTTCCGCAAGGGTAAAGCTCTCGTAGTAATAGAGAGCCAAAACCATCTTCTCTCGATCGCCAAGTCGATTTACGGCTTGCGCGAGAAGCTGCTTTGTCTCTTCGTTCTCAAAAACTAGGACGGGACCAGTTGCTTTGTCTGGAATCGAATCACCTAAAGTACCAGAATCACCGCGCTCTGAACTGGCCAAAATCTCATCTAGTGCTGCAATTCCAAGACGTCGAGTTTCAGTAAGAATATCACCAAGATCCTTTGGTGTGATCCCCAACTCGGCGGCCAACTCTTCGTCGCTTGGACTTCGCAATAGCTTTGCCTCTAGCTTTACTATTGCCTTTTCAACCGATCGTGCCTTAGCTCGGACCGAGCGAGGCACCCAATCGATGGCTCGCAACTCATCGATAATCGCACCCTTTATTCGAGCAATTGCATAGGTCTCAAATTTAATCGCTCGCTCAGGGTCAAATTTGTCTATAGCATCAATCAAACCGAAAATGCCATAGGAAACCAAGTCGGAAGGATCTATGTTTCCTGGCAAACCGCTAGCGACTCGTCCTGCTACGTATTTCACCAGAGGAGAGTAATTCACGATCAACCTATCACGAGCATCCGAGCTCTTGGTTGTCTTGTACTCTTTCCACAAAAGAGTCACTTGATCTTGATCGTCTACTTCCACAGTTTGCATCTTAGTTGTCATTTGCCCTCGGATGGGTCTTAGCGTGGACCTCTTTGAGGCGGGCCAACGATACTTTTGTATAAATCTGCGTCGTAGCAATCGAACTGTGACCCAAAAGTTCTTGAACGGATCGCAGATCCGCACCGTTGTTCAATAGGTCTGTTGCAAAGGAGTGGCGCAACTGATGTGGAGAAATCGGAAAAAGCGACCAACGCTCCAATATTCGCCTCACATCCCGCGGAGTCATCGGGTTCCCCCTTGAATTCTTCAAAAACGGATTGTGAGAATTTACTTCCACGTCCACACCTTCATCCCCTGCATGGCCGAGCGTACTTGAGGAATCAACGGCAGCTCTAAATTGTCCTAGAGCCCTCAGTGCAGATCCAGAAAGAGGAACATCTCGTCTTTTTGAACCCTTGCCAAGAATCTGAACAAATCCTGAACCTAGTCGAAAGTCCGGCCACTCAAGTGAACACAACTCAGCAACTCGCAACCCTGAGCCATAGATCAACTCCAAAATAAGCCAATCCCGAAGATCGACCAGTGTCATTGAAATTTTGGCAGTCGTTTCGACTCTATCGATAAGCTCTCGCGTAACAGATTCACTTAACGGCTTTGGAAGTGAACTCGGAGTTCGCCCAACGCTCAATGCTCGCCCAAATTCATCCGGATCGTTCGGATTTTGCGATCGAACAAAATGCATAAATCCGCGCACAACGCTCGCCTTACGCAGGAGCGTGCGTTGAGACAGGCCAGCAGCACGACATGTTGAAAAATATCTCCGCAAATCATCATTTGAGAGTTGCACTATCTCATTCTCATGCGGATGCGAGACAAAATCCTTCAAATCGCGTCGATATAGCGCCAAAGAAGACTCAGCTAACCCACGTCGCGTTCCAAGATAACTATCGACCAGTGCAAGTCCTCGATCAGTAAGATCCAACTTAGATTCGAGCAACTGCCCTCGCGCGTATCGTCCCATAGCTCCCCAACTTACTACGGACTCACCGTTATAAAAATATGATGACTTCGAAACCAACAACAATTTAAGTTATCGGCAGATCTTGCCGAGAACTCAACACTTAGAATCTTGAAAATTAAAATATTCTAAGACAAACGATAGCACCAAATACCTTGATCATTTTGCTCCCAACTCTCCTCTTTAAAGCAAAACCTAAGTGGCTGGAAAGCAAAACCTAAGTGACTGGCGCCTCTCTGATTTAAATAAATTCTAAAGCAAAAAATGCAACCCAAAACTTTTACAGTGAGAGCTAGCCCTCCAAAGCGAACGTGACCACCACAGACTTATAACCAGAACAAACCGCACTCTGGATCGTTTCATAGTATTTATCTTGGGGGTTCAAAGCCTCGTTTGGAACAATCCTGGACACCTTAGCATTGAGCTGCTACCAACCTATTGGTGGAATACAAGTCCCTCCACAGCCCACTAAAGCCGCGACCAAAACAAAAAACGCGGTAGCAGCCAAATCAAATCGACCCTTGGTCCAACTTCCCCTTGGCCTTAAATTGCTCCAAATCCATTGCGATCAATCCAACACTTGGTAAAGCCTTATGGGAGCAAGACCTTATTAGACCTAAGCATCAATCCAAAACACAAATCCCTTCAAAGGAAAAGCGCTGGCACAGTGATAGTCACACAAACTATTTTATCCTGTGTTAGCGTTCCAAAACATAGGCAATGAAACGTTAGATAGGAAATACGTCTGGCTAGCTAAAAGAATTAAAAAGTTTTGATCTTGGAACGTTTCAATTAGCCAAACCCTCAAAATGAAAAAATCCTCTTGGATAGCTATAGGGATCACTCCCGTAGCATCGCTACATAAAATCATAAAAATTAAAACGGATACTAATAATGATCTTCATGAATACTAAAAGAAGCACTATCTAAAGCTCAGAGCTGGCTCCTCGATTAGGTCATATATGACACCCAGTCAGCTCTCGTCGCTCTGGTACCGCCTTCGCGGGGATGGCTTCGTCGATTGGTTCAATTGGCTAAATTGGCGCACATAGAGGATCGCAATATCATAGAATGACGAAATCTAGCAAGACTAATAGATCGGCTCAAAACTAATAATTCAAAACGCCAAGATTGGCAAACTAACTCCGGATCCCGAGCAAAGGAATGACATTAGAGAGAATTACTGACAACATAAGTACTCAAATACAATCGAAGGTTCGAGAACCAAAATTCAAGATTCCCGATAACGATGCTAAAACTCGCTCAAAGCACCATTACAGACTCGATAAAGTAATCAAGGTGGCTCAATTCCTAACAGCGTCAAGATCTAAAAAAAACGAAATCCTCTTAATCAACCGAGACCGATCAAGAGGATGGATAAGGATGATCCGGGGCCAAGAAGTCAAATTGACTTGGGGGACAGATCTCAGATAGTTCTTAAACCTTAATCCGGACATCCTTAAAAAGTTATCAATTTTTCATTACTCGGCGATCAACCTCACTTTACTTTGCCCAAAGGAAGAACTTCGCGCTTGTAGACAAAGGCCAAGATATCAGCGGCAGCCTTATAAAAAGCAATCAAAGCAAAGACAATTCCGACATAGCCGCCAAACTTTCCTATGCTTGCGGAACCAGTCCAGTTTGAAATAGACGCACAGGATAGCGCAATTACGATCAAGGCAAAGATCACGGCAAGTACTTTTTCGATCCTAAGGGCGCATAAAAAGTAGATGACAGTCATAAGTACATAACACGCTATGAACGCTCCAAAAGCTTTACCTCCGGCAGTACCAGCCATAGGTGCAAAGTGCCAAATCCAAAGGCCGACGATAATCCAAAAAGCTCCGTATGTTCCAAAAACAGCGTAAGTGAAGGTATTCCCTCGCGAGTATTCACCGAGGGCAACAATAATTTGGATCAAACCAGCTAGCACAATCCCTACCGGAATGATCAAGGCTGTCGCCTTTCCATCGAGGACTCCTGCATTGACAAAATTCAAAAGCAATGACCCAGTCGCAAAGGCAAGAACGCCCAGCGGGCCTGGATCGGCTCGATTATCTAGGACAGTTGGAGTCGCCGGATCCCATTGTGGCTCCAACCCTGAAATTTGGGCAGTTTTTTCGCGTGTACTCACGAATAATCTCTCTTTCTCTAACAGATCTTCTCCAGACGCGATCTGTTGTTGTAGATGATATATGACATAAGTCACAAATACAAATCAGACAAGTATACGTGTCTGACAATCATACGCCAAGGAAAAAAACAGGGCCAAAGGGCAGTCACCTCGCCAGTAATGATTCAAAACACCGCCAAGCTTCCAGCCATTTAATTCCTCGCCAACGCAAATGTGGCAGTTGAAGTTGGACGGGCAAAACCAAGGCAGTTCACATCACCCCGGGCAAATAGCGCCAGCGCAGCGTTCTTAACTCTTGGGCAATATCACGTCCTTATCTTTGGGCGATTCAATGGCAGGGCACTTGGGCGATTCAATACAGACTTGGGCACCTTATGTGAATAGGTCTTTATTGATGATGCAGTAGCCCAGGACTCTTAGCTCTAGTTTCGGGCACCGCCCCGTGAAAGCCCAGGTTATGACCATATTGGTGTCAAGATTTGGGCACTACAGTTGAGCAATCACCGTCTTGGTTCGACCTGAGGTGTCTACTATCCCAAGAATTGAGTAGATATCTTTTTGGGTAGCGGTGAGTGTCAGAATAGTTGGCACATTTGCTCAGTTCCAGATTAATGGTTTTCTGGCACCTTGGTGCCGCCAAAATTTAGTTAATTTAGGTTTCCCGTGGATCGACTTACCCGTGGTGGTCATTTGATTTAGTTGCCGACGATAAGTCGGCAACTAAATCAAATGACCACACTTAACTCTGCCAATTCAGACAACTAATTGACGATCTCTCATTGCTTTTGGCTTAGGAGATCGAAGATGTATAACAGAATCGTCGCGCTATCGTCGCGTAGCGGGCCAGTGGAGTTCGCAAATAGCTGCCTCCTGTTTGGTTGGATAGACTTCTAGCTCTTTAGCGCCGCCATTGGGGCTATTGAGTTGTGGAGCATTGCTAGTGGTGATGAGCAATGTTCCGTTCGTGCTGATTAGGTTTGTGGACGATCTTTATCTTCCCACACGAAACACACGTTGTAGCCAGCTGTCGACGCCGATAATTACCACACACCCCGCCTTCCTGCGACGAGGTCGCCTTGTGATTTGTTCGTCCACATCCCACACATGTGGGTTCGCCAATTGCTATACCTGCCTCTCTCAAAGCCATAACCAGACGTCCCACCAATGGAGGCGCACCGATCGATACTGCGTCAGGATGGGTTGAACGCTCGGTAGAGTGAAGCGAACATGGCAGGTTTAGCAGTCGTCTGATTGAGTACCCGGGCAATTGCCAAACGATCGGCTTCACCAACTGTGGCCGCAATGCTCTCAAGTATCATTTCTACCAATTAAAGAGGAATAATAAAGAGATCTTTTTCCAATTCCCTCACATCGAAATGTCAACCCTAGCTAAAAATCAAACTGCCATCGACAACTTTCATCTGATCGACTCTACATAGCTCTCCGAGGCCTGTAAGGTGCGAATTCGGCTAGAGCGCCCAACGAGTTGTATGGTTTCTCCCCTCCAAGAAATGCCCATTGCAGAACCGTATGAAATATCTACTCGTAATGGCCAAAAAGGAGGGCTTTAGCTTAACGCGAGCTGTGGTAAAACATTCAAAAGCGATGGCCACTTGTATGCATTCTTCGTGTCCACCAACTTGCAGTTCTCAATGGCCAGTAACAAGAGATCTACTCTATTCTTGGAGTAGTAGATACCCTAGCTCGAACCAAGAAGGTGATTGCTCAACTGTAGTGCCCAAATCCAGACACCAATATGGTCATGAACTGGGCTTTCATGGGGTGGTTGTCGAGTGGCGGGGAGGAACTTCCCCTCCCCGCTCTCACAGAACCGTGCGTGAACCTCTCAATTCACACGGCTCCTAGCGAACCGACTTTTGGTATTACCCCAAATGACCAGTGAGCCCAAAGATTGGGTTCACGTTCGGCTATTTGAGATAGGTATTTCCAAGCATTTGCTCGTATGCTAAGTCGCCTGTACTTTTTGCGTGCCCATCTAATCAAATAGATATTGATACGACGGAGGAGTTGGCCTAATCTGGATTTGTAGAAGCGTCCATAGTAGTTGATCCAGCCTAAGATCACCGGGTTGTAAAGCCTGGCGAGTTCGGCTATGGTTTGGCCTGTTTGGAGGTGAATACGAAACCGCCTAAGTTCTCTGCCCATTTCTTCTACCGCTTTATCTGAAGCCGCTGGCAGGAAGTTGTTAAACTGCTGCTTGAACTTATTGCGGGCGTAGCGTGGTGCAAAGGTAAATCCTAGAAAGTCAAAGCGTATTTGTTCGAACTCTCCTTTACGGTTGGAGTCCTTACAATAGACGATTTTGGTCTTTTGTGGATGTAACTCCAACTTGACCTGCGTCATTCTCTGACCTATAGCCTCTAGGATCTCTTCGGCTCGTTTCTTTGTTTCCACATGTACCAAAAGGTCATCCGCGTATCGTTCAAACGGGGCATAGGGTAAGTTCTTTACCATCCATTTGTCAAAAGCGTAATGTAAGAACAGATTCGCCAAAATCGGAGAAATCACCCCGCCTTGGGGTAATCCTTGCTCTCGATCTATTAGTTGTCCATCTTTGTTTTGCATTGGAGCTTTCAACCAACGTTTGATGTAGAGAATTATCCATGGCTCTGATACGTGCATAGAGACAGCTTTTAGCAGCAGTTCATGATCTATTGTGTCGAAGAAGGCCTTGATATCTAGATCAATGACCCAATCGTACTTCCAACATCTCTTGCGTGCTTTTTCAATGGCATCATGGGCTGAGCGATTCGGCCTGTAACCATAGGAGTCTTCGTGGAAGACCTCTTCCAATCTTGGCTCTATGTAGGCTTTAGCTACCCCTTGGGCGATGCGATCTTTGACGGTTGGAATACCTAGGATTCTTTTACCGCCATCTGACTTGTCTATCTCGACATATCTAGTTGCCGCTGGAAAATAACTTCCAGAAGCCATTCGATTCCAGAGTTGGTAGAGATTGTTCTTTAGATCCATCTCAAAGACTGAGATGGACTGCTTATCAATCCCTGGTGCTCGCTTTGTGTCTATTGTGATTGGCTTTTGCCTCTTTGTATGCTTTAAGTACGACGTACTTGTCTTTTGTCAAAAGCTTTTTCTTGTCGTGGTCTTGTCATTTGATCCCTCCCCCTCAACTTTTACCTTGAGAAGTTGTTCATTTGCATTTCCTGTTCACTCCATCCCCTTGGCTCCATCCTCATTACAAGGACTTCGTAGCTACTACGGGATGGTCCGCCCCAATCCATAGGCATTTGGTACTTTCCCTCTTGTTGATCTGCAACTTGTAGGTTTTTCCTCATCTTTGGGCTTAGCCCATGTGGGCTTAGCCAAGAACGTCTAGGACTGGGTTCTCATGTTCCACATAAACGCCTGATGTTAAGCTCACGCCACCTACACGCCGGATGCCCAAGGAGCACTAATTGGGTTAGTCTCCAAGTTGTCCCGAAAGTTCGACGTCCCTCGGTTTCGACATCATCCATACCAATTTCGAACGCTTCGTCAGTGGTTTGTTTTCACTCGTCTTCTTAACTCATACCTGAAAGAGTCATTGCTCTAACTTTTCCGTACCGCTTTGGACAACAGTCTTTAGCTAATGCCCCGTACGGTGGTTTGGAATCTCCTCCCAAAAGGCGATCCCGGAGGGCCTACCTCCATCATCTATGTAGCATTGCAGTGTGATTGTTATCAGCTTCTACATGATTTACAACCTCTTTCATTCATGACGCACGCCGAAAGTAGGGTTAGGTGCCGAATTGGTCGTAATGCATACCAAGTGAACTGGAGCCCTATCATCTAGTTTCCTAAATGCCAAACAATAACTTATCTATCATTTGGAAATCTTAACAAGTCCCAAAAATCCTCGTAAAATTCTAGTTTTTGTCAAAGGGGTCGTCGTATGAAAAAGCTAAAGCAACAAGAACCTAGAGTCACTTTTTTGGGTCTCGCTACAGTGGTGACCGTGGCTCGCTTTGTCGATCAGTGGGCAAGCAGTCTCAGCTAACCTTGTTTCGACGAAGGGACTGGCCGACAAACCAGTTTCATAATGAAACTTAGGCTCGAACCAATAACTAGCGGACTCATCATTCAGATCTCATCGAATGTCGTGGCTCTTCGATATCGATGGGCATCTTGGCTAAATTGGCGCTGGCTCAGGAGTTCCGGGCAGTTCTCAGACGAATGAAGCCTTCTCTAAAGACGAGACTCATCATAGATCTGGTCAAGAATCACCACGGGATATAACCATCCTTCAAAGAACCACACTTTAATTGTTAGAGTTCCAATGGGGCTGTGGCTATCGTAACGAGTGTTATTCCAACTTCGCAAAGGTAGTCTCATCAGCGATTAGCAAATCGATTACCATCGATATTCGCCCTGGCGAATCCCCTGCGAAAGCTTTGTACCGATAAAGAGGTCGCTGCGGACTAAAGGTATTGACAACGGGGCCAAACTGACCTTTTGTCGCTTGGGTCGGCACTAGTTTGCTAAGGATAATCAAACCTTAAATAGTTATTCAATGTGATCTTTGCGGATGTTTGCCACGGCTAGCCAAACGGAGTCGATTACCCAAGCTTCTTTGTGCTGGGGTAATCGAACCTAGTTTGGCATCCCGATAGATCACCTGAATCGATAGTTACCTTCATTGAATACGGTCCACAACTACGAGCTATCAGTCCTAGCGATCCTCATTCAACTACTAACATTGAGGTAAAAGCGGCTAAAGAAGGTAAATACTAGTGAACGACGACGCCAGAAAGAGCGTGATTTCAAAGACGGTCTCAATCTCTGAAGCACTAACCGAGGAGCTTCGCTCGAAAGTCCTCGATGGAGACATCCCAGCCGGGTCTCTGGTTACCGAAACGGAAGTAGCTTCAACCTATGGAGTTTCACGTCCAACGGCGAAGTCAGCGATTCAATCTCTCACTCATGACGGCTTACTACGCCGTCGTCCAAACAAGCCTGCCTATGTTCCACATTTGAGCAAAAGCGACATAGAGGATCTATATTTTGTTCGAATTCAGATTGAGACATCTGTCGTTCGCCATCTGGCCAAAAACAACTTGGCTCCATCGGCAGCACTAAAGGCTGCCGATGAATTGGCCGAATTGCCAGAAGATGCCCCCTCATCCGTCTTTGCCTATACCGACCTCGCATTTCACGCCAGCCTTGTGGATGCCACTAATAGCGAGCGATTAATTGAACTCTATAGAACACTTCTTGATGAGATAAGGCTCTCAATGGCTCAAGCTCGTTACGCTCTCGGCCAACAGAGAATATCTTCGGAACACCATGGAATCTACTTTGCAATAGAAGAAAGAAACGAACTCCTAGCCGTGGATCGCCTTACCGACCATCTAAACGGGCTTGCTACGCCCTTTGCGCCAACCAAGCCAAAAAATAGTTTCGTCGCTAACTGCATAGCCATAGATCTACCGAGTTGCACGTTCGACAAGAGATATGAATGGCTCAAATGAGACGCCCAACTCATCGCTTAGAGTTGCCTCACAAGTGCTAGCAAAAGAAAATGCACCGTCAAAGACGAGGCCCTTCAACTCCATAACTTCGTCCCGAAGAGCAGACTTGACTACTTCGGGGTACAACATTCCACGATTGCCTCCGGCGCCACAGCACGTCGCCGATTCAGGCACTACGACAACATTGGCTAGCTGCTGAGCAATTCCCACCGCGGTTTCAGAGAGTCCCACCCGGGTAAGGGCACAAGTTGGATGAATCAAAACACGATCTAACCGATTAGTAATCGCGAGACGCGGTAGCAAGTCCTCAATCCAAACTATAAGATCCCTGATTTGAAGGTCCGAATGATGGCCTCTATTGGCGGAGGTCAAGAGATCACCTCTAACGCCAAAGGATTGCCGTCCTAACTCCTGCATGAGACTATGCGTACATGAAGTTACGTCACAGATAATCGGGATCTCTCCAGAACGAGTCCAACGCCAAAATGAATCGACCGCCTTATTGGCCGAGACCGAAGCTCCGTCTTCGTAGCCGTTATGCGACCATGGTTGAGAGCAACATACTCCCTGGACATCCTCTGGTATCTCAAGGTAAATTCCGGCTCGACCGGCGACCCTAAGAACTAAATCAACCACAGACGCACCATCGACGTTGCCCTGGCCAAACATCCGCGAGACACAAGATGGAAAATAGATGGCATCTGGTCTACGTCGCAGCGTTGGGCGCGCAATTGATATGGAAGTTCCCAGACTGACCGGCGGGCTAGGTAAAACAATGTCTAACTTGCGAAGTTGCGTATTCAATTTCTCTAGTGATCGATTCCCCACAACCTTCGTAATGCGCTTGTTGACCACCAATGCCCCTCTAGTCGCTGTTTCTATTAGCGAGAATCGCTCGGCTGCCAACTTTGCGACGAACTGCGAGGTCTTGGTCTTTGCCATCGATCGGTCGTGATCCACCAAATCTGCGGTATTGATGCCCATTGGACAAACCGTGGCACACATACCATCTGCTACACAGCTATCTCGGCCGGCGTATTCGTACTCGCGCCACATTTGCTCAGCCTCATCAATTTCATCATCTGCCAAAAGAGACAGATGGCTCCGATGGGCTACGATACGCTGCCTTGGGGTCAATGTGACATACCTGGTGGGACAGACATGCTCGCAATAACCACATTCGATACACTTGTCAATTGTGTTATCCCCAATGATCTTGATGGCCTTAATTTTCTCCAGATGGACATTAGGATTATCATTTATAATCACACCAGGATTCAACAAACCGTACGGATCGCACAGTGTTTTAATCTCCTTGAGATACCCATAGGCCTTTGAGCCCCACTCCTTTTCTACAAAAGGAGCAACCGCTCGACCGGTTCCATGTTCAGCCTTTAGTGACCCCTCAAGTCCAACCACCAAGTCGATCACTTCGTCCATAAATGTAGAAAAATGAAGGACACGAGACTGATCGGACATGTCGTCACAGACAAGAAAATGGACGTTCCCAGCTTTGGCATGGCCGAAGATAACTCCCGCATATCCATATCGATCAAACAAAGCGTTCAAAGACGACACCAACTCACCAAGATGGATTGGCTCCACCGCTACATCTTCCAAGATGACGGTAGTACCTGGTGCTCTTTCACCACCGACGCTCGCAAAGATACCGTCTCGAACAGACCACAACTGAGCCCTCTCCTTGGCGGAAGTCGAAAATGGAGTATCTGCCACCAATGCAAGCTCATCCACAACCCTTTGTGCGCCTTCGATCAAAAGTTCAAGAGCCTCGCTGCTCGAGGCAGCTAGGTCAAAAAGCAACGCTGCAGAACCAGTCGGTATCGTCTCAACCACCGCAGGGACGCCGACACGACCAACCACCGAAGTTAGAGATGCATAATCCAATAACTCGACCGCAGCCGGATTGATAACGGCTAGATCCCCAACGGCCCTAGCCGCGTCTTGGTCGGAAGCAAAAAAAAGTAATCTACTTGCCCGATAAGGCTCTATCGGAAGGGTCGATAGGGTCGCTTTAGCGATAAACCCCAGCGTACCTTCGGCGCCAATCAACAGGTGAGAAAAGATGTCGCATGGATCATCAAAGTCCAAAAAGGAGTTCAGCGAATAACCTGTTACATTCTTTATACGATATTTTCTTTTGATTCGATCGCGCAATTCGATATCTGACCGTATCGCGTCGCGAATTCTAAGCAGCCCATTGACAATCTTGGGCTCATCCCGTCCAAAACGCTCTCTATCTGCAGCTTTAGAGGTGTCATATCGGTGGCCGTTGTACAGCACAAACTCCAACGAGACAAGAGTATGGTAGGAGTTCTGTATCACTCCTGCTTGCATGCCGCTGGAGTTATTAGAGAGAACTCCACCCATCATCGCCGCCGATTTGGAGGCTGGATCCGGTCCAATCTTTCTTCCAAACGGAGAAAGCTTCGCATTCACCTGATTGACGGTTACACCAGGCTCGAAGGATACCAGATCCCCACCACCATGCACCGAGATACCTCTAAAGCCAGTGCGAAGTTCACCGATAATTCCTTCTCCAACGGTCTGACCTGATAGAGATGTACCCCCTGCGCGAAATGTAATTGGAATACCCTCGTTTCGAGAGAAATCTATCAACGCCAAGGCATCTTCGATTTGGCCTAGACGGACAATAGCCTGAGGTTTATATTCAAAATAAGAGCCATCCCGAGAATAGACCGAGCGATAGAGAGCGCTTGTAAGAACTCGGTTCGAGGGGTATATTCTAACTAACTTTTGCCGAAGTGGATCCTGAGGTGCCACCTTGACCACACGCTTAGAAATTCCCCTAAAAACTCTCGATCCGCTCATCCAAATCCTCCATCAATACGAACAAAAATGAAAAACAGACGACGGCCAACGACGAATTGCCAAAAGCGATTAGGAGTGTTCACAGGACAAGAGCAAAAACCCCAAAATACACACTGGCGAATAAAGTGTGTCGGTCATCTGTCTGTCCCTTAATTCAAACTATACATCATCGATCAAAGATTAACAAAGTAGATTTCCGTAAATTTCAACCAAGTGGAAGGCTTCCATTTAATTAATCCGCTAATAATGTGAGCTTTGTATCCATAATGTAGATGGAGGAAATTGTTGTGAAGTCCAAAAGGCATACCCCCGAACAGGCTTTCAAAAAGATCACCGAAGGGGACAAGGCGCTAAAGCGAAGGTGCAGCCATAAGTCAAGCTGCCCGGAGCGCCGCAGTCACTAAAGACCACCTGGCAGCTTGGTAAGCCTGAATCCACAGAAATGGACCAGCTTGAGCCCCTCGGTGTGAATCCAAGTCGGTTTTTTGGAACTGATTTAGGTTTGACGGAGGGTCTATGGCTTAAATCTGGTTTCAGAGTGCCAAATATGACCTATTCCCTTTGTGATTGAGCCTTTTTGGTCATTTTTGAGATTCTGAAATCTCATTTTGGGTATAGTAACCTAATCCCTTGTCTTCTAGAGCAGTTCCTTCAAGTAATATTCAGTGTGTTAGGTATCCAGATGTTCAGGTGATGGCGATCTCAAACTTTCTGATCCGATCAAGAGCCTCTAAGAACTTATCCTTATAGTGCCAGTGTTCTTCAAGATGCAGTATTACTTTTCTAGCTGAACGAGTGATATGTCCTGCGATCTGAAAGTAACACCGTCGAAGCTTTGGTGTGGTTATTACAGTTTCTGTAATAGCACCTATTCGTGCCAGGTTGTGTGCAGTTGCACCGTGCCAGGTTTGAGGTTCCCCAAGGAAAGTAGACACGCTCACGCAGCTTTATCTGCTTGTTGTAATCCTACTTCGAATGCTATTGGACTTAGGTAGTTGTTCTGTTCGCGTCGCCGGGTGGTGTTGTACCAGTTGATGTACCACTCGACTCCAGCTCGCAGTTCTTCCATATTGGAAAAGACATGTCGATAAAAGTACTCATGTTTGAAGATAGACCAGAATGACTCCGCTGTTGCGTGGTCGTAACACGATCCAGTCTGTCCCATCGAACGAACAATCCCAGCTTTTTTGCAGAACTCCACTACCTTGCGGTCGCTGAATTGTGCACCTCGATCTGTATGTAAAATTGTCCCTTTTACCTGGTCATTGCGTAGTTTTACGGCTTGATACAAGGCGTCTGTCACGATCTCGGTTCTCATATTGTAAGCTAGAGCCCAACCAAGCACCCTAGATGAGCACTCGTCACGTATTGCGCTCAAGTAGACGTCACCGGTTCCGATTTTCAAATATGTGATATCCGAAGTCCAGAGAGCGTTTAGTTTCTCCTGGGAGAAATGACGTTTTACCAGGTCTTCTGGGTATTTTGCTTTAGGATCAGAGATGGTGGTGGTCTTGAAGAGTCGTGGCGATATCCCGCAAATACCAAGGTCTCTCATGTAGCTGGCAACCGTATTGTGGTTCAATTTGATTCCAGCATCGAAAAGATCAGCGGTGATCCGTGGGGATCCATAGACACCGTGTGATTTGCTGTGAAAGTACAGGATCTTGGCTTTTAGCTTTTCACGACATATGGCTGCTCCAGACGGGTTTTTCTGCAATTCGATCCATTTGTAATATCCGGACCTGGATACTTTTAGCAACCGAGCCATCCGATTGATTTCAAAGTTAGCGCACTCCGCCTTCATCAAAGAGAATCTCTCCGCTTTGGTGGGGTTTGAGCAAAGTACGCTGCCGCTTTTCCCAAAAAGGCATTATCCTTCTGTAGTTCTGCGATTTCACGTCTAAGCCTGTTGAGCTCGTTTCTCTCTGCGGTTTCGAGAGGAAGTCCGGTGGCGGTATCGATCGCCTCCGCTCGTCGACGCTCATCACGTACCCACCTGCTAAGGGTGCTTCGCTCTATTGAGAGTTCTTGTGCTACTTCCCGAACGCTTCGACCAGAGTCGATAACTCTATGGGCTGCATCTACCTTGAACTCCAGCGTGAACTTCCTTTTGCTGATTGCCATTGTGACATCCCTTCAACCAACATCGTATGTTGGTAATCTGAGTGTCCACTTTCTCTGGGAAAGCTCAGCCTTTGCATAGTCACGAAAGCTTTTGCTTCTATCAAGCAGCCTCCATAGGCTAGTCTGGCGCAGATGAGCTACAAAGATGCGCTTTGCGTCGCTATAGTGCCCGATCACAGAGCGCGTCTCGTCATACTTGTTCTTGTTCAGTGGCAACGTGGCTAGACGTACCGTGCGCTTCATAATGCTAACCATAGAGTGAGGCTCGGAGATCGGATCATGGAGTTACCTCTTTGGCCACCTCTTGAAGCCGTTCCATAACCTTTTTGTTTTTATGGTTATGCGATCCATATAGCCAGCCCGAGAAGACGGTTACGATTTCGATGACATCGTTTGTCAGATCTTCTTCAAAGGTTGAATCCTCGCTAGCGTTGATAATGATTACTTCGACTCCAAAATGCTCACAAAGAGACAAAACAAGCTCTGACCCAAAACGAAGCAGTCTGTCCTTATCCCATCTTTCGCAGAATTCCCGAAAAATCGCCCCAATTGGCCCCTTTTGAGTTGATTTTTGAGGATTTTCGGCTTGTGTCATTTATAGATGCCCTGGTAGATGGGTATTAGGTCTTTTTGGGTCGCGAATGTAGTGTCCTAATTTTTGAGTAGTGTTGATTATGACTTGCATTAGCTCTGACATGGTGCTATTGTCTTGTTGTGTTTATCCGTGAAACTCCAACAGTTAATAAAAAGACCGGCGTTAGCTACAGTAAGTACCAACTCGTTGAGTCCTACCGCTGTGAAAAAGGTCCCCGTCAACGTATAGTAATGACCTTGACCGAACTGGACCTGGATAAGTCATTGTGGCCAGCTCTGGCCAATGCAATTGCCCAGAGACTCTCTGGAGTAACCTCACTCTTTGAATCAGATCCTATTATTGCCAGATACGCAGATCTGGCAATCACTAAGTATGCAATTCGTTCCGAAGTTGCAGCCGCTAAAGAAACAAGAACTACTGAGGCTGACCTTGAGATGGTGGATCTCTCTAGTGCTAAGACTATCAATAGTAGAAGTATCGGTCCAGAACTCATAGGAAACTCGTTCTATGAAGCTCTTAGCTTCGATAAGATCCTAGAGAGTGCAGGTCTATCGGGTGAATCTCTTGGCATTGCCAAGGCAACGATAATAGCTCGTCTTATTCATCCTGGATCTGATCGAAAGACCTATTCTTATATCAACTCCAACTCTTCATTACCTGAGATATGTGGTATCGATCTCTCTAAGTTTCACAAGGATAAGGTCTATGCAATTGCAGATAAGCTCTATGACGCTAAAGCCGTCATAGAGCCAGCACTCTATAGAGCTAGCTCTGATCTCTTTAGGACGAATACCAGGCTCTTTCTCTTTGATCTAACCAACACCTACTTCGAAGGTTCTACTAAGGGGAACTCCCTAGCTAAACATGGACATTCCAAAGAGAAGCGTTTTGATTGCACATTAGTTTCTCTGGCACTACTTGTTGATCACCGGGGACTACCCATCTACTCAGAGATACATGAGGGCAATACCTCTGAGCCTAGAACTCTCATTAGCGTACTTGATGCCTTGGAGTCTCTATCGGATGGATCTCTCTTTGGGGATGTTGTTCCTACCATTGTGATGGATAGGGGAATTGCTACCAAGGCAAACCTAGAACTTCTCATTAAGCGCAATCTCAACTACGTAGTAATTGAGAGAGCTAACAAAAAGAGCCTCTATCGAAGCCATTTCATGGAGATGGAAGGCTTCACCGAGATCTACGATGCCCAAGGATCCCCAGTACTGGTGAAAAAGCTCCAAGTGGAACCACAAAAGCCACAAGGACAAGTGAAAACACAAGTACAAGGACAAGTGCAAACGCTAGAAGAAGACACCGGCACTGACGACAATAGCAGTAATGGTGCCACCAGCAAGAATACCGGCGACAGCAGCAGCAAGGGCGACAGCAGCACCGACACCAAAATCATCAAGAGCGACAGCAGCACCGACACTGACGACTATATCCGTAATGGTGCCACCGGCAACAATATCAGCGACAGCACCGACACTGATACTAACGCCACCTCCATCTCCTCCTCTTCCACCTCCATCTCCTCCTCTTCCTCCAACAACAACACCACAACCGTGGTGTTGTGTCGTTCTTTGGGGAGATCCAAGAAGGAATCAGCGATCTCTAGTCAAGCTAACGAGAGATTCTTAGTAGATATCACTTCGTTGAATACCTCAATCACAAAGGGTTCTATATCTAAGACCACAGTTGTCTCAGAGCGTATCGGACGCATCAAGGCCAAGTACCCAAGTATTGCTTCCAAATACGAGATATCCCTTGAATATCATCAAGACCATGGCAAGATCATCAAAAAGAGACGCTTTGACAAAGTAATCAATCTCACTATTACAGAAAAACCCACTAAAGCCAAAGATGATAATCTCCAAGGAGCCTACGTCATAGACACCAGCCATAGCGAGCTAGATGCAGGTGAGATCTGGAATATCTATACGACTCTCACTAAAGTAGAAGATGCCTTTAGATCCCTCAAGAGTGATCTTGGACTTCGACCGGTCTATCATCAACTAGCTAGCCGAACTGCTGCTCACCTCTTCATCTCAGTACTTGCCTATCACCTCCTTAGTGCTATTGAGCTGACCTTGAGGCAAAATAACGATAAGAGAAGATGGTCAACCATTAAAGAGCAACTCAACAGTCACCGCCGAGCCACCATAGTTCTTACATCAGATAAAGGCGTTGTCTATCACATCCGCACTAGTGGTGTTTCTGAGCCGGTTCACAAAGAGATCTACCGTCTCTTAGGAGTTAGTGATCCCCTTAAACGGATAAAGACCATTGCGACGCATTTGTAGTGTCCCAACGTAAGACCACATACTCAACTAGCTGGGAGAATAGGTTGATTTTCGGAAAGATGGGTTATGACTGAGCACCAGCCGCCCAACCTCGCCGGAGCAAATCCAAGAGATAAGCACTTTTAGTCCACGCTTATGGTAGTTGAGTCCTGACCCTACATCGGAGATGATCTCATAGCTCCACCCGTTTGCGGCGCAATAGCTCTCTAGGAGAGCCACCTGGCGAACCAAGTCGTCTTTTTGAGCGTTGGTTGACACGCGGGCATAGGCGATGGTAGCTCTGGTGGATGGAGCTTTATGAGGAGTAATAGCACGAAGCTTAGATAGGTCATAACGCCTTCTGCCTCCTTGTGTGCGTATAGGAGGATCGATACGTCCTTCTGCTTGTCATCTCCGTAGCGTCATGGGGTGTACCCCAAGCTCCTGTGCTGGCACCCCAATAGGCACTAACCTCGTCATATAGGCATTATAGTAAACTTCGTTCAAGAGTGCTCAGCTGGAGAGTAGCAGTAGCGAGCCCCATGGAGGTGACAAAGCGCCCCTAAAAGACTTCACTACCCAAGACGGCCAGATCAGAGACGGTCAGAGGGAGTGCTTGAGCTTGATTCGTCGGACTTTCAGGATGACGGACACCTAGCACTAAAACCTCTGATGTGTACTTTCCGATCTTTCGTGGTCCAAGATTTACAACTGCCAAAATATTGTGGCCCACCAGGTCATCCTCGGGGATAAGCGCAAACTGACCGATCGAACGCCGAAGGCCAAGTACGCCAAAATCCAGTGTCATCTCCCTGGAAGGAGACCTAGTACCAACAGCAAAGGGCGCTGAGATCACACGGCCGACCCTAATATCAACTCCTTGAAAGTATCCAAAATCAACCTCCGCCTTTGAAGCGGCTCTTTCGTTCTCCATGGATAATTCCACCCTTGTAAAAACAACTATGCGTTCTCGGAATTCAAAATAAAACCGAGACGCCTCAAAAACATAATACCGATCTCGCTCGATCAAATTCAACAAACGCTTAATCTTCAATCGCTCATAACGCGCTCTAGCGACTAACCTTATTCACTTTGATCTCAAAGAATCTGTCCAGCTCCCCAAGGTCAGTTCACGACCATTTCAACATATCAGTCGGGCCAAGTACGCCCAGTCAAAGTCCCATTTATTGATATGATTCAAACTTCGAACTATAGCGATTAGATACGCCGAATATGAGCCGCTAACAACCCAGATCGTTATCCGCTTGAGCATATTTGGATTGATTACATAAAAAGCCTTCGCAGTTCGTCTCCTGGAATTTTAATAGAGCATAAAATTACAATCTCGATTCACCCCCATAAATAGCTATGCCACACCAAAACAAAAAATGGCTCTCCTAACCCTCATGTGGGTCACCAAGACCCCATAACTGATAAGTAACGCCTGTACGATAAGAACTTTTGGGTCTTTAAAAGCATTGAATGAAACGTGCACGGTTTGTGACCTCTAAATTTGAAGTTACTAACACACAGATTTAGGAGATCTAACCGTGCACGCTAACTCTCTAGTCAAGCAGTTGCTTGACGTTAAAGGTGTCATTGTCAACGATATTTTTACCTCAAAAGATGAAATTGTTGTAGATGTCAAACTTGCACGATCCAAACTCGCATGTCCACCGTATTGTTGAATAAGCCGTAAATTCAAAACAAAATACCGCTACGACATCAGAACTTATCAACTCTCGCTGGAGACATCTTGACATGGGAATACGTCGTACTTGGATCTCTTGTGCCCTACGGAGACCGAAATGCCCCAATCATGGAGTAATCACTGAGTCCAGGACTCCTGAAATGGGAGATAAAGTTCAAGAGATGCCGGGTCGATCTTTGACAGAGAATCGCTTGGGTAAATTGGTCTCTGGGTGGCAGGTTTTTGTGGATGTACGTTGTTCGCACAATGAAACAAGTACACGGGTGCAACGAGGGGCAGATAACGGGTCGATCCGGACGTCAAGTGCTCCATCAACGATTCGGAGATCACCAGCGCGATTGAATGCTTCACTAAGCAATGCCCTCGCCTCGTCCATGAGTGTTGCCCCTAGGCGGATACTATGCAGTGGTACTCGAACAGGGATAGCACGTAACTCTTGGTCAAGGCGGTCAACTTCGCTTCGTGTTTTCGCTGCTATTGCTGTGAGTTCTTCGTTTTGTGCCTTGAACTTCAACATTGATGTCCACATCGGCTCCTCGAGTGCGACACCTATCGCTGCTTCTGCCTGAGATAGGGCGAGACGTGCCTTACGTAATTCAGTCTGGGCTGTCTTTTTCGCAGGATTTAGGACCATCCGAATAGGTTCGTCTCAATAAACGCGTAGAAGTCAAGTGCACCGTGCGCGAAGTGTTCTCTTGTATAACGGAGTGTGTTTTCCTGACGCCAGCGAGCAAACACACGATGAGTTATCTCTGGAATCCTTATAAAGACTCGCTAGCCGTGGCCAGTTTCGCCCCACGGGTCGAGATAAAGGGATATTCTTCGGTGAGGGCGCAGGTGTTCAATAGACGATCGACCAACGATGATCGACTATCTCTGCGGTTGAATCGGTATATGAAATCTTCTAAATAGAGTTGTTTGTATACTTCTCTTCCATGGTAGGTGCCATCGATGAACTTCTTGGTATTTCCAATCAGTGTGTAAATCCATTTGAAAACTTCGTGCGCACTTTCATGACTCGATAACGTTACTGTGTGGTTTATACCCATCTCTCTCGCACACGCTCGATAGGTGGGTGGGGTTGCCATCGGTTTCTAGAGCGATCTTCGAATTAACGCGTCTTTCTAAGACATCAAGCACTGTTTCGGTGGTCGTATTGTCAATGACTTCCATGAAGCAATGGATAGGCGCACCGCTAGCTAGAGACACACCGATCATCACAGTAGTTTGGTCAGTTCCCCTACCTTATTTTCCTTCTCCATGGCTTATCCCACCAAGGCAGAATTCATCTAGCTGGACTTTCTCATTGAGTTTGTAAATGGAGTTTCGCTCCGACATTGCTTTGCGGAGCTTGTTTAGCATCAACCAAGCAGCTGGATACGAAACACCTAACTGTCGTGCCAGGGTGGTACCTGCAATCCCACGCTTGTCGTTCGAAACAAGATACGCCGCTAGGAAGCAGTTCGCGAGGGGAACCCTACTCTTATGAAAGATCGTGCCAGATGTAACGCTCGTTTGGCGGTGCCAAGATTTACATTGAAAAAGTGGAGCTCGAGATGCTGCATTTCTTGAAATGAATTGGCCCTAATAAGGTAAATTGATCAGAGTCACACTTTGGACATCTAAAGCTCTCATAGCAATAACGATTTGATCAGATACTCTTCACGCGCTTATTGCGAAGCGGAAGCGTACCATAAAGGCTGAAATATCCGCCTAGACCGCTTAATCGAACATCTGTTCTACTAGAGATTAGCTCCAATCTGGTCTCGGTGGAGGCGAAACTTATGAAACCTGATAAGTATGAACTTAAAATTTCCTGAAAACATCTTCAACTCCGGGGCTCAGCTTCATACTATTCTCGAAAATCCAAGTGTAACTTTACGTATAAAACTTTACGCAATTCAAGGTCATGGCAACATAAGCTGGAGCCGACTAAACTAAGCACATGCCGGCCAATACAAAGATAACCAAACGTACTCGCAACCCCCGAGGACAAGGAGACCATCTCCGCGAAGAGATAGTTCTTGCTTGCATTCGCCTGCTCGATCAAAGCGCATCCGAACTAACTCTCAGCCTTAGATCGATAGCCAAAGAAGCAGGAATTGCAGCCCCTTCCATCTCCCGCCATTTCCACGACGTCCACGAGATCATCGATACCGTTATCGCTAGGGAGCTTAATGCCTTCCTACGTTTACTTTATGAAGCCCGATCATCTTCACAGAACCCAAGAGACCAAATCATCGCTCTTGTGCAGGCCTATGTCAACTATGGGATTCAATCGCCAAGTCGCTATCGAGTCCTCTTCAGTCGCACATATTCACCAGATTGGAACGAAGATAGACACCCAATGGTCGAAACCTCCCCGCTGATGGCTGAAGCCTTCGCTATCGTCACAGACACCATACAAGAGTGCATAAATATAGGAATTTCGACTGCAAGTGACACTACACTGGGCGCGGTATTGCTTTGGTATGGCCTTCACGGCCTTATAACTTTACGTCAGTCAATTACAAGCTTCCCGTGGCCTGATCTAGACGTCACCGTCGATCGAATTCTTCGAGACTCCATAGCTTTATCCAACTAAAAAAGTTCAGTCAGCTTCACCGTCCTTGGGAAATTTGTCATCTCGTATCACCAGGAAATGGATAAGATCCGCAGCTAGAAAACTCCTAAAGCTTTCGCGGATGCGAGTAGCTGAGTACGCTATGACAACCCCGCCATCGAGCAATTCTATCGATCGCTCGCCGTTATCGTGACTTGATACGAGCCGGGTTTAATGGAGACTCAGTTACCTGTGAACCAACTGGTTCTCAAGGTCTAGTTTGATATTAGCAGATGGAGTTCTTCTCTCAAGATTAGGAGTCTCCACTATTTCCGGGGCATATCACTTTCAACCAACGTTTGATGTAGAGAATTATCCATGGCTCTGATACGTGCATAGAGACAGCTTTTAGCAGCAGTTCATGATCTATCGTGTCGAAGAAGGCCTTGATATCTAGATAAATGACCCAATCGTACTTCCAACATCTCTTGCGTGCTTTTTCAATGGCATCATGGGCTGAGCGATTCGGCCTGTAACCATAGGAGTCTTCGTGGAAGACCTCTTCCAATCTTGGCTCTATGTAGGCTTTAGCTACCCCTGGGGCGATGCGATCTTTGACGGTTGGAATACCTAGGATTCTTTTACCGCCATCTGACTTGTCTATCTCGACATATCTAGTTGCCGCTGGAAAATAACTTCCAGAAGCCATTCGATTCCAGAGTTGGTAGAGATTGTTCTTTAGATCCATCTCAAAGACTGAGATGGACTGCTTATCAATCCCTGGTGCTCGCTTTGTGTCTATTGTGATTAGCTTTTGCCTCTTTGTATGCTTTAAGTACGTCGTACTTGTCTTTTGTCAAAAGCTTTTTCTTGTCGTGGTCTTGTCATTTGATCCCTCCCTCTCAACTTTTACCTTGAGAAGTTGTTCATTTGCCAATTACAACTAGATCTGCTGTTTACTCCATCTCTTTGGCTTACATCCTCATTACAAGGACTTCGTAGCTAATCCCGGTAGGGACCGCCCTTACGGGCGGCCCCCCGGACAGATCCCATCGAGTCGAACTACCGCAATGGGCTCCTGCCTTGGGTTCTGGCAGCGAAGCGCACGCTAGGATAGGGGTGCGCAATGCGGGCAGGGGGCAGCCATCGGTCGCTAATTCGACTGAAGCGATCCCAGGTCATCCGGTTGCGCTGGCTTCGACGCCGAAGCGTCTCTCGCCAGAGTCGTCTCACCTGTTTACGAAAAGCCGACACCGCGTCGATGTTACCAGGAACGGCGTAGTAGCTGAAGTGTCCCCTCAACACACTCGCCAGCCACCGCCCCTGTTCAGGAATGGACTGGTGACGACGACGCCGAAGTTCGATTCTTATCTGCTTCAGCTTCATTCTCAGTCGTTTCTTGATAGTGACGCGCCTGAGCCAGAAACGCCCGTCCTTGGTCTTTCCACAGATGTGGGTAAATCCCAAGAAGTCGAAGGTCTCCGGCTTTTTGAGGCCCCGCTCCTTTCGGTTCTGAGCCGCAAAGCGACCGAACTCGATCAGGCGGGTCTTGTCCGGGTGCAGTTCTAAGTTGAACTTCACGAATCGTTCACGAAGGTCGCTGAGGAACTGCCTTGCATCACCAAGATACTGGAATCCAACCACGAAGTCGTCGGCAAACCTCGAGACGATCATGTCGCCTCGTGCATGCTTGTATCTCCACTGTCGGACCCAGCGGTCGAAGACATAATGAAGGTACACGTTAGCGAGCAGTGGTGAAACCGATGCCCCTTGTGCTGATCCTTCGGTCGTCTTTGTGCACTTCGCATCCTCGATGACTCCTGCGGCCAACCATTTGTCGATCAGTCGCAGGATTCTTTTATCCGCAATGCGATGCTCGAGAAACTTCCTCAACCACGTCCGATCCAACTTGGAGAAGAAGTCGCTGATATCAGCGTCGAGTATCCAGTTCACCTTTTTCTCTAAGATCCCGACCGCCAGCGCATCAAGCGCATCGTGGGGGCTACGTCCTGGTCGGAACCCGTAGGAGAATCCGAGAAAGTCTTCTCGTATATAGCGTTCAATACCTCCACCACCCAACGTTGGATGATTTTGTCCTCCAGCGTTGCGATACCGAGTGGGCGTTGTCGTCCATCTGGTTTTGGTATGTATACCCTACGAGAAGGGCTTGCCCGATAGGCACCGTTGTGGACCCTTTGAAGAAGATCCTCGAGGTTCTCCCTCAGATTCTCTTCGTAGGAGTGCCATGTCACGTTATCGATTTCATGGCGCAGCCTTCGGGTTAATCGCTAAATAGGCGGCCTTCAGGCGGTCTGAGTCGATGTGGTGCAATAAGTGCTGTGAACTTTGCTTGCTTGTCCTTTCTTGCTACTTCGCGCACACGATCCAGCCCGTTTGACACACCTTGTCCGCAAGTGGGTCCGGTTCTGAGTCCGGGGCGTGTTAGGTCGGTCGTGTTCCCCTTGGCCAACCCCCTTTCCTCCACTACCTCCTTTCCTCCACTACCTCCGCTACCGGTCCCCCGGTTTTGTTCGACAGCTTCGTAGGTAATATGGGGTTGTCTGACTTCCCGCGCTCGTTCATCTCAGGCGTACGACCTTAGCCTTTCCTGAGCGGCCCACTGGGTGATCAACCCGACTGGCGAGCGCGGGATCTCCCGGTTCTCGCGCATGGAGGTTCCGTAGGTGCCATGGTTCTCTGACCGCGCGGGGCCCACAAGCAACTTGCGATAGCGCTAGCGGTGGTGTTGCCTTCCGCTTCCATAGACAGCGTCAGCACCTCGAATTCTCTGATTACGCGGCTCAATAGCCTGGCCTGCACGTGCCCCTGTCAACGCTTCGCCTGCGTCCTCGCGGACGCCGACGCATGACTCGGGGTCATCGTGGTTCGCTAGACCTTCGATGTAGAGCTCTTTCATCTCTTCCTCCATACCGGTTTATCTCGACGCACCTACTGGATGGTCCGTCCCCAATCCATAGGCATTTGGTACTTTCCCTCTTGTTGATCTGCAACTTGTAGGTTTTTCCTCATCATTGGGCTTAGCCCATGTAGGTTTTTCCTCATCATTGGGTTTAGCCCATGTAGGTTTAGCCTCATCATTGGGTTTAGGCCATGTGGGTTTAGCCCATGTAGGTTTAGCCTCATCATTGGGCTTAGGCCATGTGGGCTTCGCCAAGAACGTCTAGGACTGGGTTCTCATGTTCCACATAAACGCCTGATGTTAAGGTCATGCCACCTACACGCCGGATGGCACCATATAGCCAAAGGGAGCACTAATTGGGTTAGTCTCCAAGTTGTCCCGAGAGTTCCTAGTCCCTCGGTTTCGACATCATCTATATCAATTTCGAGACACTTGCCGTAGTTGATGAAGATGGTTCGTTTTCACTCGTCTTCTTAACTCATACCTGAAAGAGTCATTGCTCTAACTTTTCCGTACCGCTTTGGACAACAGTCTTTAGCTAATGCCCCGTACGGTGGTTTGGAATCTCCTCCCAAAAGGCGATCCCGGAGGGCGTAGTTCCATCATCTATGTAGCATTGCAGTGTGATTGTTATCAGCTTCTAGGTGATTTACAACCTCTTTCATTCATGACGCACTGCGAAAGATGGGGCTAAGTAACTGGGGCCAGAACTTCTGCAAGTTTCATTCAATACTGTTAAAGGCACAAAGTTCTTATCGCAGAGGCGTCACTTATCAGTTGAGGGGGTTGGAGAACCACATAATGGTTGGGAGAGCCGACATACCTGGACCCCGCTAAAAGCTGAAGGTCCAACTCAGAGTCCACTCGACCGAGTGAACTCACGGGATTATCTATAAATAAGAAGCATCGTTCTTGCGACAGTAAGTCTGTTTTTCATGCACATGGTTTGAGTAAGACACTTTTAGTGGCCCTATCCACTGCTGACTCAAACAAATGGTTACTCCTTATCGAAGACCGCTTGAGAGGGCAAACACCGGAAGTTCACACCGCGTCTGATTATCAACTACTTGGCCCAATCCGTCAACGACAGAGACGGCTCACAGAGGCTCAGGTGAGCGAAATGGTCGCTCGTTACGAAAGTGGAGCCACAGTGTACGAGCTAGCTGCTGAATTCGGCTGTCATCGCACGACTGTCGCCGCGCGGCTCAAGAAGGCTGGAATCGCGATGCGCTTCCAGTCTCCGACGTCCGCAGCCATCGACTCAATGGTGCGTCTGTACGGATCCGGACTTTCGCTCCTGGAGGTCGGCAAGCAACTCGGACTCTGCGCGAACACAGTGCGGAATTGCCTACGGGGACGCCCGATCGAGGCGCGCAACGACGACTAGCTCTTGGTGGTGCGTCCGATCGCACTGGATCCGTCGTCCAATTAAGTACCTGGCCCCCAAGTGACGAGTTCGCAATCAAAGAAACCACCTCGCACACCGGAAAATACTTGGCGTACCTAGTGCTGGCGTTCGTCCTATTACGAGTTCCCTCGCCGCCAGGAATGGATGCGCTTTCGCGGAATGATTGCCCCTTGTCGGTCCCTCATGCCAAAGCCCGCAGCACGGTCCACGAGAATGTGGGCGAACCAACTGAGCGCAATAATGGCGGTGGGGACGGAGTGAAGCAGAGCCGATATGAGCAACACCAGCAACGGCGTGAAGGTTCGATGGAGCATGTTGTAGGAGGCGATGGCGCTTCGCGGAATTCGACCAAGAGCCCCATTTTCCTGCCCTATGGCCAGAACGAACGCAAGATCGGGGGCCGCGAACCCGACTAGTACGAGCCACCAAGGTGTGCCGGTACGAACGGCCAACGCGATGGCACCGGTGAGCACTGCCAATCCCGGGATCAAAAGGAAGGGTCTCGAGGCCGACGTGCGACCAGTTGCGGCCAGTTCGGCACCGACGTCGTTACTCGTCGCGTCGTGGAATGTGTTGTTGTGTTTGGACGTCATGCCCGACTTGGTGAGTTCAGCCCCTCAGACCATCGCGGTAGTGCCATCTCAATTCCCGCGATGAGCCGCTCGAAGCTGCGGTCGATATCGGCGGGTAGTCCGAATCCGCCGCCTATCTCAAGAACTACGAAACCGTGAAGTGCGGCACGTAAAGCGCGAATTGCGTCGGTGGCATCATCCTCTCGCAAATCGTAACCAGTGAGGACAGCAGCGACAATCTCAACGACGGCGAGATCAGCTGCCATGCCTTCGATGTCCTCCGAGGTGAATGGGCGCTGGATCAGGGTGTAGCGGCCCGGGTGTTCGAGTGCCCATCGTCGGTAGGCCCACGCCATTGACATGATGGCATCACTACGCGACCGTCCGACTGTGGAGCGCACAAGCGTGTCAGCTAACTCCTGCTTAGCTCGTAAGGCCATGCTTCGTTGGAGATCGTCCACGCTATCGACATGCTTGTAAATGGAGGGCTGGCGTACTCCGAGACGCTGCGCGAGTACGGCGAGCGTAAGACGCGACAGACCAACTTCGTCGACGATTTGTTCAGCTTCGTCTATGACCCGTAGCCGGGTCAGTCCAGCCCTAGGCACGGTTTTCCAATTCTCCGAAGAAGCGCCGAATCGCACCAGCGGTAATCTCAGACTGCTGCGACTGTGGATAGTGTCCTGCCTCGGGCACCATGGTGACTTGTCCGTGCAGGGCGTGTGCAATCCAGTCCGCCTCATTCTTGGGGTCTGGAAAATCGGGATCCTGCTCGCCCATGACCACCAGTGTGGGCTTCGAAACTTCGGCGAGTTTCGCCTCCGCGGCTGCGTGGCTCGTCCGCGTGGTCAGTGAGAATGCCTTGGCGTGTCCGGGTCGGCGGATGCTCGCTACGACTTGGTCGCGATACTCCTCGAAGTCGTCAGGCTTTCGGCCGACGTAGAGCTTGGGTAGGTACGACTTCCACGAGAGTGCTGCCCACAGTGGGGCCATTGCAAAACGAAGAAAGATACGCGACACAGCACTTGCCTTTGGATCACGAACAAAAGGCCCAACGAGAACGAGGCCGAGGACAAGGTCCGGCCTCCTGGCGGCGACCAGAACCGCCGCACCAGCGCCCATCGAATTTCCGACGACGAACGCGGGCCCACCGAGCTGGTCGATGAGGGCGACAATGTCGCTCGACGTCTCGACGTCACCGTAGGTCTTGAAAGAGACGTCGCTGTCGCCGTGACCGCGAAGATCCGTGCAGGCGACCCTGTAGCCAGCGTCTCGCAGTATCGGAGCAAGCATTCTGTATGTGCCTCGCAAGTCGCCCATGCCGGGCACGAGCACAACTAAGGGGCCGTCGCCATCAAGGTCGTATGCGACACGCCCTTCCGGAAGGGAAAGGAACTGAGTGCGGGCAGAATTCTTTTTCATGTGGTTATTATATATAGCTCTTAGGCTAAGTGCAATAGCCTTATCAAATTCCGTTTGTCCTTATTTATCGCGGTCTGAACTGAGCGTATGACAGAACGCTCCTGGCATTGGCGTCGCAATCAAGCAGCTGTTCCGGCTATTCGCGCGGGGTGAAGGATGCGTTCAGGATCGTTAGAAGATGAACGCAAAAGTGCCGCGCGATGCTGAGGAATCAGCAGAGCTGGGGCGAACCCAGATCCATTAGATTCAATTGTTCTCGTAGTAGCTCTGGGGAGAACCTTGCGGGACGCTACTAAAACTTTGGTGGCCCTGTCCACTGCTGACACAAACAAATGGTTACTCCTTAACGGAGAACACTCCCGAAGGAATACACAGGAAAATCCCCCTTCGTCTGATTATCAACTACTCGGCCCAATCCGTCAACATCAGAGGCGGCTCTCCGAGGTCCAAGTGAAAAAAATGGTCGCGCGTTACAAAGGAGGAGCCACTGTCTACGAATTAGCAGCTGAATTCGGCTGTCATCGCACAACTGTTGCCGAACGGCTCAAGAAGTTAGAAATCGTTATGCGAGGCCAGTCCCCGACGCCGGAAGCAGTCGACTCAATGGTGCGTCTCCACTCAAGTGGACTTTCGCCCTTGGAGGTCGGGAAGCAACTTGGGTTTTGCGCAAACACTGTGCGGAATTGTCTGCGGGGACGTCGAATTTGAGCGCGTTGCATTAGCGCATCTTGATCAATCGTTGTGGCAATTCATAACTCCCGCATAGATCTCGGTTTAATCGTCTTTGCCTAGAGACACCCATTGTCGACAACGTACAATTAGAATTCTGCGGATGGGTGAGACGTGCGCTCACCTTGCTAGCGTTCTGCGGCACGGTATTCCATCAAAGCAAATGCGCTTACCCGCAGACTTTCGTGCATCAATTGATGCGGCAGCGATCTAACGCTGCTTCACCCGCAACACAATTTTACCATACTGCTCGATGAACCTCACAAGTCCGATCAAGTTCTTCTAAGAAGGCCCGAACCCACGCGGCCATTGATGCCGGTCGGGGTGTTGCTTCGGCAGCGACTGGTTAGTGGAATGGATCCCCGTGTCCCCATGCGAACTCATATCCCACGACACCCGATAAGGACTGTTGAGGTCGTACTGTGTGATGTGGTTCGAAGATCCGTCAAGAGGGGCGTAGATTCGACCTTCGCGATCTTGTCGGAACCCTGTCACAATCGCGTTTGAGGAAGGTCCGCGTCCTCGGCTGTACATCGTCCCCATTCCGAAAGACCCCGAAGTGGATTGGCCCCCTGTGAATCCAGTTCTCTCAGTAAAGCAAGGCATGCCAAACCTCCTGTACGCATTGAGTACCGCTAAGCCAGATTATATGCCCTAACGGCTCGTGAACAGTTGCAATGACTTGCCCCTGAGAGTCACGTAACGAACCCACCCGAAGTTGCTCGACACATTGGTTCGGCCCGTTATCTTTCGGCCGTGACGCTAGGCGCCCCACTTGGCAGCGACCATTGACCAAATTGTGGATTGGTTGCCTATCGCCAGGGAATCCTTGCCGACGGGTTCAAGTAAGTACTTCGCAACATTGGGAAATGTCCGCGGCGCTGACGGAAGCGAAACTTGAGATGGCGAGTTTCGGAAGTTCATATGCAACTTTCCTCCAAGCCATCGACGGTACTCATAGTGCGCTGGCAAGGCAAAGTGTAGCCCCGCGTGTATTTTGCGTTGGGACTGATGTTCCCTCATCAGCATGTCTGAAAGGAAATACAACCACGCCACGGGATGTTGTTCTCGCATTGGAAATCGGCCTCTGTCATCGTCGGTTGGCACGAACAGCGCAAGTTTCTTATCCGGATCAGGAAAGAGGTGAAGTTCACCAAAATCCTTGAGATGTTGGACCAATAAGACCGCCGCAGTCCATAGATCCGGAGTGAAACTGGGTGCAATTATTTGAAGTCGTTCGGCGACCGAACCCGAATAGACGAAGTCAGGTTTAACGCTATACGGGGGAATCATTGAATAATCGATCGCAATATCGTGTGGGGCATATATAGGATCAAGCCATCCCAGTTCTGTGAAGGGCGTATTACCGTCACCGGTCAGACCAAGCACGAAAGGAACTGCGTAGGCATCAACCCAGATCATCTCTGCGAGAAGACGACACGAGTCGTCGCGCGTAATGGTCCCGATTTCTAACAGATTCTGCGCGATGTACTTCGCGTATCGCGCGCGCCCACTTACATTGAAGGCGAAGTGAGCCAGGCGGCAAGCTTCGGCGTAATTGGCTAAGGTTGCATCTTGCTGTAACGAGCGACGGGCCATTCGATTTCGGATATAGCTCAAGTGCTCCGCGGCAATAACTCTCGTCGCTGGAACGAGGGCCTGATTGATGCCTTCCGCGAGAATGGACTCCTCGCGATCGTATGACGCCGTCTCGTCAACATTGAGGAAAACGGTCCAAGCTGCCCGACAAACTGCGGCCATCAACGCGAATTCGTGGCTCAGACGCAACTTGAGGTGCTTGACTCGAGTGTCATTCTCAGACATTTGATTGGCATCCGAGCCCAACTTGTCCCGAAACAATTCGATCACGTTCATGTGTGTCATAGCGGGAAACGTACCGTCACTACTTACTCCAAAGTGAAGTTCGCTACTGAACGCCCATGACATCGCAGGCACGAGAACCTTGAGATCATCGAACGCAAAGAGCAGCATGAGTTCTTGAAACTCTTCATCGCTCGGGAAGTCAAGAAGCTCAAGGTCCTCCGTTGCCCCCACCGTCGCCTGACGGATACAACTGTAGCCACCAGAAATGACATAATTAAGGTACTCCAGGTCCAATGCTGCGTCGTCTGGGAGATGGTTGAAAGATGGCAGCCGGATGAGCTCGTCAAAGAAGATCTCGGAGTCGATCAGCACAAATTCTGGAGTATCTTCATCTCCCTTTAGATCAAGCGAGGCAGTTTGAACCGACTCGTCGTCAGGAAACACGGTCTTCACGTACTCGAGCAGACGCAGCAGGATCTTTGCGATCATCACCAATGGCATGTCACGAATTTCCTCAGCCTCTGGGTCGACTGCATTCAGCGCGGCAACGATGAGAATTGCCCCGCGGATTGCTGCATCGTCCCCACTTTGTCGACGTGCATTGGCAGCACCTTCGTCAATAAAAGTAGGCACGACCCAATCTTTGCACGGATGCAATTCCCCTGAGGACGATACCGTTGACCACTCGATGTTGCACTTGCGTTCTGAAGGTTAAAATCGTGATGCGCGATTAGGTTAGTTTCGCGAAGGGCGCAGTCAGGGAGTCAGCGCAACGCCTGTACGGAAACCCTCGTTATGAGGATGTCGTCATAACGGGGGTTATGCCGAGTTCGTGATTATGCCGAGGACTGTGTTAGAGACCAGTAAATAGGAGGCGACCCGGAAAAAAGATCGGCATAATCCGGCGACATTGTCCGAGACTCTCTTTGGAAACCACCAAAGAAAGCGGATCAATATGAAGAAACCCATAACTGTGCGAATGGCGGGGCCGTTGGCCCCTTACGCCGCTGGCTACAGAGAGCATCTCGCCAGGCAAGGTTATCGATCAACCATCACGAAGCATCTGCGGCTAATGGCACAGATCAGCCGGTGGCTCACCAGTCGGGGCCTGGATACGCACAGCCTCACACCCGCGGGTCTCGAGGAGTTTTCTTCCTGGAGGGAAGATTCTGGCTACGTCACCTCATTGTCGCGGCATAGTGCTGCTCTGCTGTTTGACTACTTGGTCGGTGTTGGAGTAATCACTCACGTCGAAGTAATCGTCGCGGAGGGACCATTCGACGAGGTTTTGATTCGCTACGCACGTTACCTCACCGACGAACGGGGCTTATCGACGTCCAGCGTCGTTCAATACGTTAAGGCGTCTCGAAATTTTCTGCGGTGGCTACGCGCCCACGGTGATGTCGAGTTACGAGAACTTAATGCTGGCGTCATCAATCAGTTCGTTCTCGCGACGTGCCAACGAATGAAGATCACCACCGCGAAACTAACAGTTTCGAAGTTGCGCTCTCTCCTACGTTTCTTCTATCTCGAAGGAATCACCCCAACCGCAATGGCGCCGGCTGTGCTCGCCGTCGCGCCGTGTCGTCAGTCCTCGCTGCCCAAGGCCCTTGACGCCGCCGCCGTCACCCGTCTCCTTAAGAGCTGCGATCGCCGAACAGCATCGGGCGCACGGGACTTCGCCGTTTTGATGTTGCTGTCGAGGCTTGGTCTGCGTGCGAGCGAGGTTGCCGGGTTACAGCTGAGTGATTTCGATTGGCGACGGGCGGAAGTCACTATTCGAGGCAAAGGCAATCGCCAAGACAGGCTTCCGCTCCCGAGCGACGTTGGCGATGCCCTTGTCGCCTGGCTGCAACGAGGTCGACCGCGCTCCGTGTATCGTTCGGTGTTCGTTCGAGCATGCGTGCCATTTCGCGAGATCTCCGGGAGTGGCATTTCGGCGATCGTGAGGCGCGCCTGTGGTCGAATTGGGCTGCCGCCCGTCGGTGCTCACTGCCTACGACACACCACGGCCACGCGGATACTGAGAGCCGGAGGAAGTATGGCCGAGGTTGCACAAGTGCTTCGCCATCGTTCCCAGCAAACGACGGCGCACTACGCAAAAGTGGACCGACTAGCGCTCGTGGCCGTGGTGCGCTCGTGGCCGGGAAGTGTCGCGTGACCAGTCTTCTTCAACACGCCGAAGAGTATCTGACAGCCCGCCGGGCACTCGGCTATAAGTTGCGCAGCGAAGGCTATTTGCTCACCAGCTTTGTGACGTTCGCCGATCAATCCGGCGCGGAACTCATAACGACGGAACTGGCGATGATCTGGACTCTACGGGCGGTGGATACCCACCTCCACAATATGGCTAAACGAATGCGAGTGGTTCGATTCTTCGCGCGCTATCTCTACGCGATAGATCCCAGACACGAAGTCCCGCCGGACGATCTATGTCCCAGTCGGGGACACCGACCCACCCCCTACATCTACAGCGACGCGGAAGTTGCGGCGTTGATGAACGGTGCGAAGGGGCTTGACGCACCACTTCTTGCGATCACCCTGGAAGCGCTTATTGGTCTGTTGGTGACGACGGGCATGCGAATCGGGGAAGCCATCGCGCTTAACTTCGGTGACGTCAACTGGGACGAGAGTCTGCTGACAGTGCACAACGCCAAATACGGAAAATCTCGAGAGGTTCTGTTGCATCCGAGCACCGCCCAAGCACTGAGGCACTACGTTGGCGAACGAGACCAACACATCCGACCAGTAGACCAGAGTGTCTTTGTGTCGACACGAGGTACTCGGATTAACTACAGCACGGTCCGCCAGGCATTCGGCGCACTGCGCAGCCGCACCTTCGTCGGAGAAGCGTCGTGCCGACCACGCATTCACGATCTTCGACACACCTTTGCCGTCAACACGCTGTTGAGTTGGTACCGCGACGGTGGCGACATTGCTTCACGCACGCCACTACTCTCAACCTATCTCGGCCATGCCAATCCGGCGAGTACATATTGGTATCTCTCGGCGGTGCCGGAATTGCTATCGCTGGCGGCGCAACGCCAGGAGCATGCTTTCACCCTCACGCTCGAGGGGCGATCATGAGCACGGTCGCCCCGACGTTAGAGGCGTTCTTCACCGATCGACTCATCAATCAGCGCCAAGCCAGTGCGCACACCGTGGCCGCCTATCGAGACACGTTTCGTTTGCTCCTCGCGTTCGTGCATGAGCGCTCCGGGACCGCACCCAGCGTGCTCGACTTCGGTGATCTCGACGCCCTACTCATTGGTGCGTTCTTGGACCATCTTGAAAATGAACGACACAACAGCACCCGCACGCGGAACGCCCGGCTGGCGGCGGTTCACTCATTTTTCCGATTTGCCGCACTGAGTCATCCCGAGCACGCGTCCCTCATACAAAGGGTCCTGGCAATTCCCACCAAGCGCGGTAGTCGAACTGATGTCTCGTTCCTCGACAGATCAGAGATAGCTGCACTGCTGGCAGCACCAGACCGAACGCGATGGATCGGTCGTCGTGATCACGCCTTGCTCGTCACGGCCATCCAGACCGGGCTGCGGGTATCGGAACTTACGGGGCTTTGTCGTGAGGACGTCGCTTTGGAGAAAGGTGCGCACGTTCGTTGCCTCGGGAAGGGTCGAAAGGCGCGTTGTACTCCGCTCAACGCCGACACTGTTGTCGTGATGCGCAGGTGGATGGATGAACAAGGAGGAGAACCTCGAGACCCGCTGTTCCCTACGAGTCGAGGGCGACCGCTCAGCCGTGACGCTATAGCACTGGTCGTGGCGAGGCACACCAAGACCGCTCTACGCACATGCCCGTCGCTCAAGCACAAGACGGTGTCACCGCACGTACTGCGACACACGACTGCCATGACCCTGCTGCAGAGCGGCAACGACGTCGCAATCATTGCAATGTGGCTCGGTCACGAATCAATTGAAACATCACAGATTTACATCCACGCCGATCTCTCAATTAAGGAACGAGCGCTGGCGCGCAACGCGCCGTTACAAACCACGCCGGTTCGCTACGTTGCAACCGACCGGCTCGTTGCCTTTCTCGAAGCGCTCTGATTATGCCGATCTTTTCTTCCAGATCTCCGCCCATCGCCAGGCCTTGACACGTTTCTCGGCATAATCACGAACTCGGCATAACCCTTGGAATCCGCAGATGGTCTTGTCAATCTCTTCGATTGCTATCTTGAATCTCTTCGAAGCCAGACTGAGACTGTGGGCATCGCCACCTCCGAACTCATCGAGTTCGTTTCGAAGTTGGTGATATCAAAGTTTCTATCTCCGACCCGGCCAGGGATTGCCTGCGGGTATTTCGAATCATGATTCGCAATAAGTAAGGATGAGAATGTAAAGCGCTCGTGGCATCGTGATTAGATGCCGACATCTCCATGCACCGAGCGAACATTAGGAATTAGTGTACTTCTTAACCCGTTCCCAGAACTCTTGGATTCGCTTGAGCTCTCGCTCCATTTCTACGATCGTTGGAGCCGTGTAATTTGTTTCCTCACTTTTATCGTGCCTTCTGGCCCATGTAGTGACGTTCCCATAACCGGTTTGAAAATCTGTGTTGTCTTGGTCGGTGACTTTGGCAAAGACTCGAAACTGCTTCGCTTGCACGTTGCCCGTGCCTCGGTCAACAGCCGTAAAAACGATCTCACTTCGCACTATGCGTTCCCACGTCTCAGAAACCTTCCCGGCCCAATCAGACGAGGCTTTCTCGAAATCATCAGACAACATAGTTGACTGATTATCCCTAATTCTCACCAGTTCAGTCCCAAGGGACGCAAGACGGGCTTTCGCGTCCTTGGCTTTCCACGGATGGTTGTCGACAATTAGGCCCGGTTGTTTCGCTCCGTTTCGTTCAATCGCTCGCTCGGTTACGGTCACTTTGAGTTCGCCTGAAATCTTCACAATTTCACCAAGAAACACCAGATCGTGGGTAAATACTATGACTTGACGGTCCTGCGCGATCTCCACTATTCGGCGGGCTGCTTTGTCACGACGCTCATGGTCGAGTGAAGACATCGGGTCGTCGAAGACAACCACAGACTTGGATTCATCAAAGTGGACTTCTGTGAAAAATCCTGCAAGACCTGCGGCCGTCTTCTCGCCTTCACTTAGCACTTGGCGCGGGGAGTTGCCCGCCGCACCTAGAAGCGCAGGCTGGTGTCGGAGTTTGCCCTTCGTGCTCCCCTTGTCGCCAAGGACAACATGCTCGAGTTTCATTTGCTCCGATTCACGCACGAAGTGGTCTTTGACGACATCGGTTACATACTTGCGAGCAAGTTCCGCGCTTGCTTTCGTGGCTGATGCAGTGCTGATTCCACTGGAAAGGTCACGGAGAACCTTCTCGTGCTTTAGGCGTGCGACTTCCTTTTTGATCGCGCCTTTCTGATCGGCGACAGCAATCTTGTCTTTTAGCTCGTTCGTCGCTGTGGTCGAAGTTACGAGCGACTCCTGGAACTTGGTCTCGTCAATCTTGCCTGACTTGGCCGTGATGCTGATTGCCAGCGACCGCAGAGCCCTAACATCTACATTCGCCAGCTCTATCAGCTTGTCCAGAGTCTCACCGCGCAACCGCTGTCCAAGTCTTTCCTTGGCTGATTGAGCGACTGTCAGCGCCGACTGTAGAACCGTACCTAGTTTCTTGTCGTCCTTCTTGATGAAATCAATCGCTTTAGTTGCTTCAGTCGTCGACACCTCAAACTCTTTGATCGCTTCTCTCGAATCGACAAACTTCTGTTCTGCTTCCTTGGCACGCTTCTCAACATCGTTGTGAACGAACTGATGGAACCTCGTGAGCCTGTCGCGAGCCTCGTCCCCGAGTGTTTGATGGCATAACACGCACAGAGAGCCATCTTCAACAACGGGGAATTCTTGATCGGGATATGCATCTTCCATTGAATAGCGCTCAGCGGATTCCCAGAGAATGCGCCAAGACTCTGAGCCAACATTCGCAAGCGGTTCCTCAGCGAATGATGTTTTTGATGCGTTACTCGCGGCCGATCGGAGTTCCTTGGCATCGGTCTGCTGCCTGATCACAGCTTCAGCAGCGCTTATGCCGAGCAATCCTGTCACGCGGTCCAAGTGAATAGCTAGAGCCTCGATACGCGACGCTCCTTGATTGAGCCGAACCTTTTCTTTGTGAGGATCGGTCGTCTTGAGACGAGCCTCTTCCTGAGTTAGTTCAGCTAAAGTTTGATGGGCATTTTCATCCAATATAAGGATCGAATCAACATCCGCCTCGGACGTATTTGGCGAAAGGTCACGTACGAACTTCTGAACGGAAGTTCCCGTCGTGAGTGCTGGTGCCACAAACTTCGTCGACTGACCAGCTCGGACCAACTCGTCTATGAATGCTTTGACCATATCGATGTACTTAATGAGTTGATCGAAAACACCCAGAACGGAAGGGCGGTAACTGAGTTCTGATTCACGGTCGAGATAGTCATCACCACAGGCTTTGTCGTAGAAATGCGCTTGCTGTAGCGATGGGTCGTCAAGTTTCGCCCAGTCCTTCTCGAGTCGACCTCCGATCGACTCATACGTGATCTTGGCACTTTGTATTCCTGTGGACGCAGCGTAGGCATCAGGGAGTATGTCTTCGCGATGGCGAGCTCCGACGATGGCCTTCACCAGACGGGCATAGCCGGACTTGCCAGTCCCATTATCACCGTAGATAACCGTAATTCCGTCTAGTCCGAACGTCAGATTCTGCCCACCCAAGAGAGCGTTGATGTTTTCGAGTTCGCTGACGCTGACCAGTCGAGTTGTGGCACCAGCCTGAGCACCCGAGGGCAGATCCGATGTGGATAGCGCTGGGGTTTCCTCGATTACTGAGTTACTGACTATCGCATTTGCGACACTTTCGATGTAATCACCGTCAATGACTTCAACACGGGCAATTCGCTTGAGAAAGTTGCGCTGCCACACCGGAATTCTCTTAGCCCACTCGATTATGTCGTCCTCGATGCCAGCCATCAAGTCGCTCCCGCTCCTGCTAAAAGTTCGGTCCGGTGGAGTGCCGACTCAACTGCACGTTCCTTAAAGTTAGACGGATAGTCGTACTTGTACTTCAAAAGAAGCCTTCGCATCTTGGCGCGCATGTCGGCCTTGAAGCGAATATAGATCCGCGGCTCTCTAACGTCGAAGAAGACCGCCGAAATATGTCTAGACCCTCGTAAGGCAACCAAATCAGGCATCAGTGTCCTCTACGTCCTTCAAATCAGTAAACTTGACCGCCATCGTGGGGTTTCCTCTTGTCAGCTTCTTGATAGTCAAATCATCGGCCTTGTTGTTCGCGAGGCGAAGGTTATTTTCCGAACCGAGCAATGCCTCTTTGGTCTTTTGGAGATGTTCGATGGTTTTGTCGATCTCGTCAATTGCCGTTTTGAACTTCTTGGAGGCCAGATCGTAATTCCTAGCGAAGCCAGTCTTAAAGGCTTCCAAATCATCTTCGAAGTTCGTGATATCTATATTCTGCTCACGTACTCGGGCCAACTCGGACTTGTAGGTCAACGAGTTGAGGGCCCCGTTTCGCAGCAACGTGATCATCGGAATGAAGAACTGCGGTCGAATGACATACATCTTCGGGAAGCGATGCGACACGTCGACGATGCCACCATTGAAGAGCTCGCTGTCAGGTTCGAGGAGAGATACGAGGATTGCGTATTCACAACGTTTCTCGATGCGATCCTTATCCAACTCTTTCAGGAAGTCTTCATTTCTCTTCTTGGTCGCTGTTCCGTCGTTCTCGTTTTTCATCTCAAACATGATCGAGATGAATTCTGTGCCCCCTTCGTCGGCCTCACGAAAGACGTAGTCGCCCTTGCTTCCTGTGCGTACATCGTTATCTTTCTCGAAGTACGCCCGTGGGAACGCAGTAGCGCGAATCTTGTTGAACTCGATCTCGCAATGCTGTTCAAGCGTCTCGCCTACCATTTTGGTAGAGAGCCTCGCTTTCATGTCCTTTAGACGCTCAATTGCGTCGTCTCGATCTTTGATTTGCGTCTCGTACTTCTCCTTTAGGGAATTCGCCAGCAACTTCTGCTCAACGTCCTTGGCCTCAAGATCGCGCTTCAGGCCGTCTCGCTCCTTCTCGACACCTCCGAGTGCTTCTCTAAGTGCCAGCCTCTTGGCGACGTCAGCAGACTTCAATTCTTCCTTAAGACGAGCGATCTCCGCGTCCTTCTTGGCAACATCGTCTTTGAGCTCACCAGTGACTCTCGCCTGGACGAGTTCCGCGCTCGATTTGAGTTCCTCTTTAAGCCGAGCGATCTCCGCGTCCTTCTTGGAAGCCTCCTTGTCCATCTGGCTGGCGACCTTCGTCTCCGCCAATTCAATTGCGGTCTTCTTGTCCTGTTCGGCAAGAGCCAACCGCTCGTGCAGCGCCTTGTCGAAGGCCTCGTCTCGCACCTGATTCAGAATGTCTGCATATCCCGCTTCATCAATCTTGAATGCTTTGCCGCAGTGTGGGCAGGTAATCTCGTTCATTTTTGCACCTCCGTTTCTTCGATACTTAATTCAACTTCTTCTACCTCTGGTGTCGGTAGGAGCGATTCGGGATCAACGCCAACCACTTTGCAGAGTCCGACAAAGTGTTCGTGGTCAAGTTGATTCATGAATACGAAGACCGAACTGATTGCTCCATTGATCTCGTCAGGGTTAACTGTCTCGTCGGTCTCAGGCGTCTGACTATGTGAGTAGGCGTGTGCATACCGTGTGAGTTGTTGTCGGAGCGCATCGGCATCGCCTTTGTAACCCGAGTCGATTAACAATTTCGTTGCATTTCGCATCGAGGCAGTGAAGTCACCTACCCAGTCCGGTCGCTTGAACGCAAGAAAAGATTCGAGAATTCGACGGATGACATTTGGAAATAACAGTTGCGCATCCAAGCGATTTTCGAGAGAGTCACTTGTATCCAACCTCTTCTTGGCGTCGACGACCGAGATGAAGGCATGGTGATAGCTCGAACGGATCTTCTTACGTACCGCGTCGGACTCGGGCCATTGAATGAGAACTGGTTGACGTCGTGTCAGGCCATTCGATGTAATGTGCCGTGATTTCAGTTCGTACATGCTCACCGGAAACCTCGCCTTCATCCCCGCACCTCGATGAAGGCCCTCAAGTTGAACGTCCCACTGTTTGAATAGGTCGAAGTTGTGAGTTAGGAGGACAAGTTGTTCGACCTCATCGTTCAGTGTGGCGGTCCAAATGTACGTCGAGATACCCATAAATACGTTGCTGTCGAGACTTGAGACAGGGTCATCGATGACAACTATTGGTTTACCTTTGGAGAGATCGTGGCAAGCCACCCCTTCAAGAAAATGTACAAGTGCAATTGCAGATCGCTCACCGACGCTTAGGCCGATAGCTGGTTGCCCGTCACGAGTAACGACATATCGGCCATCTCGGGATTGAAAAGAAAGTTCACTTCGACCTAGCAATCGAGCGACCTCTCGTGTCAGAACATCAGCTGACGGAGTTGGATCACCCTCTACGTTCTGGAGTGCGGCGATCTCTGTTTCTATTTCATCGATTCGGGCCTGAGCACCAGATACCTTTGCCTTTGCAGTCGTAAGATTAACGGCTTGGTTGTCGATTTCCTTCTCTTCCGCCTTAAGGTGATGTCCCTCGATCTCATTGGCGGTGGAAGTGAGAAGCTGATCATGTTGAGTGACCCGATTGTTATGCTTCCTACAGACCATGTCCATAGCTGATCCGTCAATCGCGGGTGCATTAACCAAAGTGCCCTCGACAATATTAAGCACGTTCGTGCGCTTTTTCTTCATGCGCTGAAGGATTTCGTCTGCCCAACGCTTGAGTGCATCCACTTGATCTCGAAGACCTTGGGCGGCTTCATCAAAGTCGGATCGAAGATCCTCAAACAAGAGACCGCGTGTCGGAATCTGTTGAACTAGAGCGTCACAATTGACGACGAGGCTTTCGAATTCACCACTCAGGCCGTCGAGCTCACGCTGCATTCGAGAGACCTCATCGGAGAAGTGCTGTTCAATATCGTGCAACCGATCTGTAGGCAGCGGCTGGCCACAAAATAGGCAGGTTTTCAAGTGCTCATGTAGAGCCAGTCCATCCTGGACCCAAGATGTTGCCTCGGGGTGCGCAGTCAGAGTATCCAGCACTATGGCCACCGGAGTTTTGGCGAGCAACGATTCGGCTCGCGACTTTAATTCAGCTGCTGGATTAAGCGAAAAAGAATTTCTTTCCACCTCTTCGCGATTGTCGCTAGCGACAAACCTTGTCTTTTCAGCGATCTCAACATCCGTCAGCGTTTTCCACGCAGTACGGTCGCCTACATACTTGCGACCAACAACACCGGAGTTGTAACTCGCGCGACTTCGGAAACCCTGAACGCGAGAAAGGTGACCGACCACGGAAGCCGACACACGCTCGTAGGAAGCTGTAGCTGCGCGCTCGGCAGCTAAGGCTTCAGCTCGGCCAGTGTCGCGATCGTTTGTTCTCGCAACGAGTTCCTCTTGCAGGCGCTCGATCCTGGCCTCGGCTTCGGCGGTCCTTTCGCCCAGCGTCAAGACCGCGTCAATGTTGGGACTACCTTCGTGAAAACGTAGGCTCCGCTCGATATAGGTTTCGCAGAACACGTGGAGGCGATCAAAGACCTGATCGTCGTTGCCGTTCGTATCACGACGCGAACCCAACTCTTCCACCTTAAGGGAGAGGTTTTGATAGCCATCGGTTACGTTGCGGGTTCCATCAACTGCGCGGGCGAGGGACGTCTTTCCTGAACCATTCGGCCCGTAAATCACGTTGATCTTGGCAAAGTCCGGCAAAGTTGTGGCCCATCGGTAGTCAACAAAGATCCCGCTGTCCTTAATCCAATCAAGACGGCGAATCACTACTCACTCCTATCCGAACTGACGCCGAAGAAGCGGTCAAAGAAGGTCGCCAGGCGTGTTAGAACGCGTTGTTTCATTTCGCCGTGACTACCGTCAGCCGCGAAGCGCGACACCGGTGGCAAAATCTTCGTGACAGCGGTACCAGTGGTCTGAATCACGCCATCGCGGAAAGCTGTCTTGATGTACGCTCGCGTCTCATCAGGGCGAAGTCCCTCTAACTCGATGATCGTCTCTAATTCCGCGTTGCGTCGTGTTGCAATGAATGCCTGCCATTCCTGATCGACTTCCCCTGTGGCCGATACAGAATCGACGAATGCTTCAATGAGATCCTTCTTATTTCGCAGACTTGGGCTGGCATCAACGGCTCTGGTGATCGATGCACGGAGTTCGATATCGTCACCATCGCCTCGTTCATCGCGATATTTCTCAACGAGCAAAAGGATGTAGTCGACATTGATCTCAACTTGCTTGATGAGTTCAATCTCAAATACAAGGTCATCATTGATTAGCTCTCGTTCAGCCTCAGAACCACGCCTGAACTCCGCGTACAGATCAAGATAGATGCTGCGATAATCCTGCCCCTGTCGCTCTGTGAGAATCTCGTTACCAACGAAGTCGTCGAATGATGTGAGGATGTTCTGCAGCCTCAAGATTGATCCAAACAGAACGATGAACTCCTTCTGCGCAGATTCTCCAGTGATCGGAGTTCCGAGTGGAAAGTTTTGGAGTAACTGGGCGACCTTGTCGTCGTATTCGGAGTAGTAGTCGCCATATGGTTTGAGGAGCACCACACCCTTCGCATCTTTACTACCAAAAAGAGCAATGGCGTCGTTCGTCTCTTGTTCCAAGTCACGAAATGAAATGATGTTGCCAAAGGTCTTGACTGAGTTGAGAATGCGGTTTGTTCGCGAGTACGCCTGAATGAGGCCGTGTGAGCGGAGATTCTTGTCCACCCATAGAGCATTGAGTGTCGTGGCGTCGAATCCGGTCAAAAACATATTGACGACAATGACGAGATCAATCTCACGACTCTTGATGCGTAGGGACAGGTCCTTGTAGTAGTTCTGAAACCTGTCGGTAGATGTGTCGAAGCTCGTCCCGAACGTCTTGTTGTAGTCATTGATGGCCAATTCAAGGAAATCTCGGGAGTTCGTATCTAGAGCATCTGTCTCGAATCCTTCTTCACCAAGAAAGCCATCAGACTCCTCTTCGTTAACAGAAAAGCTGTAGATCAGACCGACTTTGAGGCGCTGCGCATGGGACACGGTGTCTTGCTGCCTCTGGAACTCGCCGTAGTAAGCCTTGGCGGCGCCGATCGATGAGGTCGCCAATATCGAGTTGAAGCCAGCCAGGCGTCGGTCACCCAACTTGTAGAAGCTCGTTCGCTTCGTCTTCTGGTCGAAGTGCTCGAGGATGTAGCCGACGACCTGCTTTACGCGTTCTGGTGCGAGCAGAGCCCGCTCTCTATCAATCGCTGAGACCTGCTCTTCGGCAATGCCTTCTGGCAGTTTGATTGTGTTCACATAGTCGATACGGAACGGCAGGACATTCTTGTCACTAATTGCGTTAACGATCGTGTACGTGTGGAGTCTTTCTCCAAAAGCTTGCTCCGTTGTCTTCAGCTGTGGATTTCCGCCACTTCCTGAGTTGACTGCAAAAATTGGGGTGCCAGTAAAGCCAAAGAGGTTGTAGCGCTTAAAGGCCTTCGTGATCGAAGTGTGCATGTCACCGAATTGAGATCGGTGGCACTCATCGAAGATGATTACAACGTGGCCGGAGTAGATGGCGTGACCCTTATTTGCAGCAATGAATGTCGACAACTTCTGAATAGTCGTGATGATGATTCGCGCATTCGGATCTTCGAGCTGACGTTTGAGTACGGCGGTCGAGGTGTTGGAATTCGCTGCGCCCTTTTGGAACCGGTCGTATTCGCGCATCGTCTGATAATCAAGATCCTTGCGGTCGACGACAAAAAGAACCTTGTCGACTTCGGGCAGCTTGACTGCAAGTTGCGCAGCCTTGAAGCTCGTTAGCGTTTTGCCGGACCCGGTTGTATGCCAGATATAGCCACCTGCGGCAATCGTGCCGAGTTGCTTGTAGTTGACCGACGTGGCGATCTTCTGAAGCATTCGCTCCGTCGCTGCGATCTGATACGGCCGCATTACTAAAAGCATCCGGTCCGCTGTGAGCACACAATACTTGGTCAGAATGTTCAGCAGAGTGTGCCGAGCGAAGAAGGTCTTTGCAAACGAATTGAGATCTTGAATTGGTTTGTTCGCAGCGTCCGCCCACCAAGAAGTGAATTCGAATGAATGCGAAGTTTTTCGAACCCGTCTCGATCCTGCGGCTTCGCTCAGGTGTTGACGGCGCGTTGTGTTTGAGTAGTACTTCGTCAAGGTGCCGTTACTGATGACGAAAAGTTGCACGTATTCGAAGAGACCAGAGCCTGACCAGAAGCTGTCGCGCTGGTAGCGGTCGATCTGGTTGAAAGCCTCGCGAATGTCGACTCCACGGCGTTTCAGCTCGATGTGCACCATCGGTAGTCCATTGACGAGTACCGTGACGTCGTAGCGGTTCGATCGAGATGCGCCGCCATCGCCTTGGCCGATTTCATATTGATTTATGACCTGGAGTTGGTTGTTGTGGATGTTCGCCTTGTCGATGAGAAGCACGTTCTTCGTGGACCCATCGTCGCGGCGCAATAATTGGACATAGTCCTCTTGGATCCGTATGGTCTTCTCAACTATGCCGTCGTTCGCTCCAGCGATTCGCTCCGTGAAGAATTGTTCCCATTCCGCTTTTGAGAACTCAATTCCATTCAGTTTCTCGAGTTGAGTCCGTAAATTCGCGATCAGTTGTGCCTCGCTGGTGAGCGGCAGGTACTGATATTTCTGATCACCCAAGAGTCGAATGAACTCCTGCTCAAGTTCACTCTCGGACTGATATGCGATCGAAGTTGGCTCGTCCGAGGTGAATTCCGCGACGACCGTGCTCTCCGCACTTACGGCGATCGGCTCATAGTGTGTTGCCTTCGCTTCGCTCATGTCACCTTCTCCCTGAAGGCAAGAAGGTGATCGCGGTAATACTCGTACTGCTTGCGGCGCGCAACCAGCTCGGCGGGAAGACCAATGCTGAGGTCATTCACAAGTGAATCGAAGTTATCCAGGATCGTAACGATCCTGCGTTGTTCGTCGAGACAGGGTATTGGGATCGGATAGTTTTTGACCTTTTGTGCATTCAAATTTGACTGCGAGCCTTCTCCTAGCGCCCTAAGTCGCTCATACTCGTTCGCTACCCAGTGAAACACATAGCGGTATTCGGCTCGAGAGGGGTCGATCTGAAGGTTGCAACATGCTTGATTAGTTGTTAGCGGAATCGCGTTGATCGCTACCTTTGCGGCCGTTGCCCCATACATGGCTACAATCACGCATTTCGCAGGAATCCACTTTGCAGATGAGTTACGCAGACCTTTCTCAGTGATCGTCATCCCAGTAGACCAAATTTCGACTGAGTCAACTTCTTGGGTGCGTAGCCAGGGAATGTCACCGCCGTAATAGTCGGCTCGGCCGGATGAGGGGGTGCCACCTGACGACACTTTCGTGCAAACGTCGCCCAAAGTTGTCCACCGCACCCCGTCCTCGGCGAAGGTTAGTAGTGTGCGCCTGTAGTGGTCATATTGATGCTGTCGGGCTTCCAGCTCCGCTTCCAGCTCCTTGAAAAGATCAAGAACTTTTACGATTTCTCGCTGCACTTCGAGAGGCGGAATCGGAATTCTAATCGTGGCGAGTTTGTCGCCCGATATTCGTCGGACTTTCGTTCCCGTAATGCTCCGTTTCTTTTGGCTCCGAAACTGATCGGATTGGAAGAAGTACGAGACGTACTTCGGTTCGAGGGAATGATGATAAATGTAGGCATCACCGCTCACGGCGGCCTCTCGACTTCCCAGCCAGGCAACGGCCTTTCCAACTGCTTCATCGTCCTCGCTAGTTGTGGCGATGACAAGATCACCTGGCGCAGCTGTTCTGAGTCGCTGGGCGGTGGAGGGAATTACAAAGGAGATTGTTTCTGTTGCCCAGGTGTCGTAAGTCGTGTGAATTTGCCCATAGTGAATTGCAGGGACGCCAGCATCTATAAGATCGATCTTTTGCAACCCATTTCCCCGAATGAATTTGCCTGCTTCACCGAGTGTTTTGACCTCAACTCCATCGGGGCATGACTTCTTAATCAGATCATCGATTCGACTCACGATTGACTCTCCAGGTCAGCGACGATGGCATCAATCTGAGTTCGCAGTTCGGACTGCCGGTCAACGATGTGAGCGATCTTCACGTTAAGTTCGGCAATGTCAATCACTTCGCGGAGGTCCTCCTGCTCGACGTAGGACGATACGCCAATGTTGTAGCCATTTGCAGCGATCTCCGTATTTGACACGTGTCGCGCGAAGTGCTCAATGTCTTTTCGTTCGGCAAAGGCATCGAGCACTTTCTTCTGATTCGCCGCTGAGAGCTTGTTCTTGCTCCCCACACGGACGAATTCAGCGGATGCATCGATAAAGAGAATCCCGTTGTCGACCTTGGACTTCTTTAAAACGATGATGCAAGTGCCAATCGTGGTTCCAAAAAAGAGGTCTGGTGGGAGTTGAATAACGGCGTCGACGTAGTTATTGTCAACGAGGTACTTGCGGATTTTGGCTTCAGCGCCTCCCCGGTAAAGAACTCCGGGAAACTCGACGATCGCCGCAGTACCGTTGACTGCGAGCCACGACAGGATGTGCATCGTGAAGGCAAGGTCAGCTTTCGATTTCGGAGCAAGAACACCTGCCGGTGCAAAGCGCGGGTCATTTATAAGTAAGGGGTTGCTGTCGCCCTCCCAATTGATGGAGTAAGGCGGTTCCTTCTATAGTTCAGACGTGTTACAAACCAATACGAATACCTGTACGAATGTGCTCTAGAAGGTGTTGAGAGATAAGTGGGGTCCTTGGGCTTGCGTACTTCAAGGACGAGCAGACATGGGTCGAATCGGTTGGATTGAGTCGCCACGAGAAAACGTTCCTGAGAAGTGAATCTTGCCTAAGAGACCGTTTCGCCTTCGATCGCAACAGGAACGGCAGTCCGGGAATGATGCCTAGCCGCTGTTCAACCTCTTCGAGGTTATCCCATTCGTCAAGCAGCGACGAGCTGTAGCTCCCTCTCCACGTCGAGCGCTGCGCCCGGCAGAGCCGCCAGTCCGTCTTTTCTAAGTCCTCCGTCACTGCAACACATCATATCACAACACAGTGACATTACAAGGAAAGGAGGATTGGAAACAATCGCTTCGAATGGCTCATCGTCCCAGTGCGCGGGATCAATCAGAGTGTCGCCGTGAGCTATGTCAAAGCTTTCGTAGTTAACGTCGTGCAGAAACATGTTGATACGGGCAAGGTTGTAAGTCGTTAGGTTGATCTCTTGCCCAAAGAACCCCTGTCGTACGTTCTCCTTTCCTAGTACCTTCGCGAACTTCAACAGGAGAGAACCGGAACCACAGGCCGGGTCGTAAACCTTGTTCACTTCAGTCTTTCCTAATACGGTGATCCGAGCCAATAGTTCGGAGACCTCCTGCGGCGTATAAAACTCACCACCTGACTTCCCGGCGCTTGAGGCGTACATTTGCATGAGGTACTCATATGCATCGCCAAAAAGGTCGATCGTGTGGTCGTCGAAGTTACCGAGTGGCAAGTCGCCGATCGCGTCAAGAAGCTTCACTAGCCTTTCGTTCCGCTTAGCCACTGTGGCACCGAGCTTGCCGGAATTAACGTCAAGATCGTCAAATAGGCCCTTCAGGTCATCTTCACTATCGGCCCCAACCGCAGAGCCCTCAATGTTCTTGAAGACTCTCTCTAAAGTTTCGTTGAGGTTCTCATCCTTGGGGGCACGTTTGCGCACATTCGCAAACAACTCACTCGGGAGGATATAGAAGCCTTTCTCTGCCACCGTCTCGCGACGACCGAACTCTGCGTCTGCATCACTGAGCTGCACATAATTGAAGTTTGGCTCCCCGGCCTTACGTTCACCCGCATTGATGTAAGCGGTGAGGTTTTCTGAGATGAAGCGATAGAAGAGCATTCCGAGTACGTAGGTCTTGAAATCCCAGCCGTCAACGCTTCCTCGAAGGTCATTGGCAATTCGCCAGATGGTCTTGTGAAGCTCAGCTCGCTGGGCTTCTTTAGTTGTTGGGCTCATTCGAAGAAATCCTCATCAACGTCAACGATCTGGAGTGTCTGTTTCACTTGTACACCAACTCGATAGCGAATCATTAGTTCAGCGAGCCGCGAACCATCAATTAAGACGACGCGCGTAGGAACGCTCTTGGCGTAGTCAACTGCACCGGAACTGAAGCGCCCGGTAGTAATAAAGACGCCCTGATTTGCCTGTTGACCCTGCAGCGCGCCGACAAAGGATTGAATATCTGGACGTTGCACTGAGGAGGTCAATGCGTATCTCTTTGCTTGAATGTAAACGCGACTCAGACCCAATACGTCTTGATCAATGATTCCATCTATTCCTCCGTCATTCGACAATTGTGTACGCGTCGCTCTTGTATCAGCACCCCCATAGCCCATGGCAACAACGAGATCTACCACAGCCTGCTCAAAGAACGCGGGATCTTGTGAATGCAGTCGATCCAGCAAATCTGATGCGACTTCTTCGTTAATTCGAGTTATTCCTTCTTCGACAAGTTCATAAGGATCAAGTTCCTGACGGTCGGAGTTCATAACCGGATCGGTCAACTGCTTTTTCCAGGAATCCTTGTAGCCCTCGATTGCTCGAAGATCTGATTCAACAAGTCTCACCGGGTGATCGTGGAGGAGCTCACGACCTTGGTCCGTTATGGAGTGGTGACCTCTGGATGGGCGCGATATCGCCTTTGCTTTGACGAGATAGGTGATTGCCCAACCAATCCGATTTTCAAACTTGAGTTGGCCGGAGTTGAGAGTCTCAGCGCGCTGCTCGTCAGTCAAGCTGATCGCATTTGCAACCAGGTCGTAGAGTTCTCGACGTCCCCGGACATTACCGTCAGAAAGACTTTCAAGTACTGGAACCATGTATCGGTCCCAAGTGGGCATCTCGCTTGTCATGACGCCACCTGCGAGGATCGATTAATCCGAAATATCTGTGTGGCAATAGAAAACAAGCGGTTACTTTGTACCGCAATTTGTCGATTTCTATTTGCCATTTCTGTCACTATGTCTTCCTCTTCCTAATTGTCACCTTGTATTCATGACACACGATGCAACTACAACATTGAGATCGATCGTAGGTTCGTAGCCTGAACTCGCGAGACGTTCAACCTCGACGCAATTAGTAGAGGCAGGTGGGGCTAAGTCTCAATACTCGCATTATACCTCGTCAAAGTATATTTCTCAATGGCTAAATTGGCGCGTCGCTACAGCGTGTCGTTATTCCACTCCCACGCGATTCCGCTGAACAGGCCGCCGTAGAGATCATGAAAACGTGCCCTCGTGGATCCGTTCTGAGAGAGACTCAGAATCTGGTGCTTGGTTGGCTCGCCGGGAGCTTGCAGGTGAGTCAGACCTGAAAATTGCCAAACCCGATCAGGACATCGACCAAGAAATGCCACCTCGAAGATGGCAAGTCGAGTGGGTTCATGGAAGCCTCGCCATTCACCGACGAGAACGTTCGGATCATCAAAGTCCGGTTCGGGCAATCGGCGAAACTTGAGATCGTAGGCCTGGCCTCGTCGCATCGGTTCCTTGAAGTAAAAACGATCTTCGAAGTGATCATCCACACGTCTTCGCTCTGAGGAGAAGTCACCCACTGTCTCGATTTGTCCTTCTTGGGCGCTACTGATGCCTAGGTAGTCTGCCTTATCGAAAGCAGCTACAAAGCGATAGTGCTCGCGAGTCTCTTGCCACTTCTGACCCTTCACGATGGTCTGGACCTGAACGAACTCATTGACGATTCCGTTGTGCGACTCTGGGACATGAAATGGCAATGGAGACTTCGGATACCAACCTGTTGTTAGTTGATTGCGGAGGTTCTCGATTGCGGACGCGACCTTCTTGCGAACGGCGTCGATCTTGAGATTTGCCTTCTGACCGTAGTGGATGTAACGCTCCGGTAGCCCATCAATATTGCTCGAAGTTGGTGACAGCGCGAAAGCGTCGAGCAGCATCTCGGGTTCAGGGTCATGAAGAGATTCGATCGCTGAAATCAGACGCTCTCGCAGCACGTTAAATGGTTCATCTTCACCACCGAGAGCCTGCCGCAATGCTAAGGCCTTTGCAACTCTTGGCGGTGTGAATCCTTCGCGCTTGAGCATCAAAAGCAGGTCACGGCGGAGCGGTTCGCTCTCGCTCCAGTTGGTGCTAAATGGTGATTCCAGTGCGTCCACCTTTGCCTACTTCCAACTTTCATCCAACTTAAGTGGTTGTTCCATTCACGCGACATTTTCCTTCATATTCTCGAGTTTCGAGCTTCAGAAATTCCCAAGGAGTTCGAGAAGCAAAGCGTAAGCGACCCGTAGCAACGGATCACTTACAGAGAATCAAAAACCACAACCACCTAAGAACATGGAGGAAAAGACAGATGGAGAATATCAAGACTAAGGCAGTGGCATCATGAGTGAACTGACACCTTTCATCGGCGGAGGAATCGTAACGCGTGAGTCCAGGCATGCGTTTCGGTCCATCAGTCGGAATAGAGCCAGCACCGAAGTCAGGATCGCCAGGGTCGATGGATCAACGGACGTTGCAGTTACGAAACTTGATGGCCTGACGATGGCGACTGGATCAGCGATGCAACAGATCGTCCGAATCGCCAGGGTCCAAAGGGAGCTGGAGCAATTGGCTCCCGAAGCGTCGGTTCGGCTCAATTTTCTGGCCGACGATCATCTCCTCGGATGTTCGGAATTACTGGCGGACCTCCGGCGTGAGATGCGTCGTAACTGATGATGACAATGGCTGCCCTGATTATTGCGATTGCTTCCCTTTGTGTCACAGGCCTGGGAATAGCAATCGGAGCGGTCTTGCGTCGTCGGACTGATCGAAAGTACGAAGCACTAGCGCAACGCATTGATATCGACTCACGGCTGGAGTACCTGACGGTGCAGACCCTCGGCGCGATGAGGGACACGACGCGGCAGTATCAACGTCGCACGGGTGGTTCAGATGACTTTGTTGTCTAACCAACAACATCGGCTGATACAACCGAACTGGGGCCACAGAAGGGCGCTGATAACCGAAGGTGATCCGAATATAGGTGTTCAGGTCGGTAACCAATATCACACGTCGACCCCTTCCAATCCGGGTCTATTCGGCGGATAACTAAAGGCAGAACGGCATATCAGAGCTGCTCGCCTCATCGAAAGGAGAAATACATATGAAATCGAATCACACAACATCACACAACTCATCCACCGAGAAGAAGTACTCGGTCATCCTGGCGGACCCACCATGGGACGTTCAACAAAAGGGTGCCTACGGAGCGGAGCGCCATTACGACCTGATGACGCTCGAACATATCAAGGCCATGCCAATCGCGGATCTTGCTACCGACAACGCACACCTGTGGCTTTGGGTCACGAACGCAACCCTTCGAGAGGGCTACGACGTAATGGAAACGTGGGGCTTCACTCCACGCTCTCCCCTGACCTGGATCAAGCCGCGCTTCACCCTGGGTGTCTACCTGCGAAACGCTACCGAGCATCTAATTCTTGGCACAAGGGGTAAGGCCCCGGTCAAGTTCAAGAGCCAGCCAACGTGGATGTTCGCGCCCCTGCAAGATCACTCTCACAAGCCCGAAGAGCAATACCCGGTCATCGAACGAGTCTCTGGTGGAGGGCCGAAACTTGAACTCTTCGCCCGTCGACGCCAACCCGGTTGGGACGTATGGGGAAATCAAGTCGCCTCCGACATAGAAATACCGGGTTACCCCGTACCGAAGAATCCAGATAAACGAGCTGCCCGCCGGCAGAAGGAGTTGTGATGATCGATGTCGAACAACTCGCCGAACTCCCTACTCAGTCGCGCATGGCGTGGAGCGCTCGTCCTACTTGGAACCGCCGTCCTCCTGTCGATCTGCGTCGAAATTATCAGTCGAATCTGGGTGATACTCGTGGTCATCCTGCTCGCCATAATGGCGCTGATCGCCACGGTGACCGTGCTGCTTTACTGGCGCGACCGAACGCGTTGGTAACTGCATTCCCAATTCGTTGGGGGGAGCATCATGAGTAGGCGCCCCACCAATAGGGGTCGCGGACGACCGGCAACATCGAAGGACTTCCGGATAGTAACTGTTCCTCACAGCAAACCCAATCCACGCGATCTCGGACGCGCGTTTCTGGCTCTGGCAATCCACCGAGCGAAATTCCGCGTCGACAGTGAAGCACTAGAAAAGGAGGCCAGCGATGGGTCGCCGCAGTAATCCAGCCTGGCGATGGCGACAAATCTGGTGGCCACGACCGTTGACCCCAGACCTAGCACTAGAACTGCTCGATCGCATTGCTGCGGATCGACAACTCGGCTCTGTGGCGCTTGAAGCACGAGTATCGAAGGGTCAGGTTAGGTACTTCGTTGGCGTTCACGCTCACCACTTACGAGAGTTCGAGTCGTTGGCCGCTTCGCTTGTTCCAGGCACTCGCTTGAGTGAGCCCCAACCGTTGGCCCGCCCACGAGTCGCGTTTGCCGGTCGCCTCAAAGTTTCGCATCCAACACTGTCCTTGAATATAGATCGGGTCACGGCAACTACTCGAGCCGTCCTGGCCGGACTAGCAATGGCGACTATGAAAGACGAGACCGTCGTCCTACAAATTGTTCTGGGTACTCGGCTTTCCCCGCGATTCGTGACCAGCGACACGCTCGACCCGACCCAACACTGGTTCGATTTACTGATACACGGGACTCGACCGGCGAACTCCGAGACGCGCGCCAGTATGAAGCATCGGGCAACCCTTCACGGCTGTAAGGCAACTATTCGAATCGGATCAACTGCCGAGTCGAAGGGACGCGCTCGTTCGCTTATATCTGGAGTTTTAAATGGACTCCGAGTAGCCCAGGCCGCTGGAGTGCGCATCAGTCTCCTTGGCGACAACGAGCCTCATGTTCTTCACGCCTCACTGCCGTGGCGCTGGCCCCTGCAACTCTCGTCAAGAGAGATGGTGCTTCTCATGGGCTGGCCCCTGGACTCTACGGGCGAAATGCCACTGCCGGGGCACCCGCCAACGCATCCGAGGCTCATCGCACCACCCGAACGACTTGTGGAATCAAGGAGCCCTTTCGCCGAAACCACCGCACCGGGAATCGACATTCAGTTTGGAATCGGTGGGAGCGACTCCCTGCAGCACACTTGGCTGCTCGGGCCGACATCGTCTGGTAAGTCGACCGCAATGTTGGCGCTCATCATGGACGCGATCCGCTCTGGCCGGGGTGTGCTCGTCATTGATCCCAAAACCGACCTCGTTAACGACGTCCTGGCCCGCATTCCCGATGACCGGGCTGATGACGTGGTCGTCATCGACCCCACGGATTCACGACCAGTAGGACTAAACCCCCTGCGAAACAATGGTCGGCGCGCGGCCCTGACGGCCGATTCGCTGCTCGCAGTATTCAAAGAGCTCAGCGGTGATGCGTGGGGACCCCGCACCGAGGACGTGTTCATGAGTTCCCTTCTCACCCTGACTCAGTACGAGGGGGCAACGCTGACTATGTTGCCTGCACTTCTGACTAACGACCACTTCCGAAGGAAACTGATCCGCAACATCAATGACCATTTTGGTCTCAGTAGTTTCTGGGCGGGATACGAGGCAATGAGCCCCCAGCAGCGGGCTCAGGTCATTGCGCCCACCATGACCCGCCTACGTCAGTTCTTGTTGCGACCTCAACTTCGTGCCGTACTCGGTCAAGCACAACCGAGTTTTGATCTCCTCGACCTCTTTACTAAGCGAAAGATTGTGCTGGTGTCGCTCAACCGGGGCCAAATTGGCACGGAAAGCGCTCGTCTGCTCGGTTCACTCATTGTGGGCCAACTCTGGCCGCTAGTGCTAGCTAGAGCGGCTCTACCGCCCGAACGACGGCGAATTGTCAACGTCTTCATCGACGAGGTCCAGGACTACCTCGCACTGCCGACTGACCTCGAGGACGCTCTGAGCCAGGCTCGAAGTCTGGGTGTCAGCTTCACGATCGCCCACCAGTATCGACGACAACTTCCCGTAGGGCTTCGCTCGGGAGTTGACGCCAATGCGCGTAACAAAATCGTCTTTGGTCTTAACGCCGAGGATGCTGCAGAGGTCGCCAAACAGGCACCGGAACTCGAAGCGAGAGATTTCATCTACCTGCCTCGATTCGCCATTTATACGAACCTGGTGCAGGACGGCTTCTCAACGGGCTGGTTCTCGGGACGCACACTCCCACCAGAGGCCGCGACACGTGAACCAGTGTCCCTGCGGGTACGCTCGGCAAACTTGTATGGACAAGACGCCCATGAAGTGGAGGTGGAGGCGCTCCGACAGATCGGCATTAAGACCGACGCCGAGCAGCACGATGATCCCAATGAGCAAATTGGTCGACGACCCGTGAAGGGAGATCAACCATGACCACCCTTCAGATCGATCGTCAGTTCGAGACGGCTCAAAGATTGCGAATGGTGCCAACCTTCGGGGTCCAATCCTCTTGCCGGGACGAGACTCTGCTGGATTCTCAGCTCAATCAGTCCCTCGAGGGTGCGCCCAGCCAGGTCGGGAGTCGATCATGAGTGCTTCTCAATATGGCGAGCTCGCCCAGCGTTTGAGCGATCGGGACTGGCAAATTCTCTCGACCGTGAGAGGGTTTAAATACCTGACCACTCGACAACTAGCGCGTCAGCACTTTGGTCTCTCCGACCCCGCTGGTCTCATTCCGAGAACTGCAAACCACGCCCTTGCGCGGCTTCGCGAACTTGGCCTGTTGGTCAGCCTCGAGCGCCGCATTGGGGGCGTCAGGGCAGGCTCGGGCGGCTTCGTCTGGCAGATCACGGACCTCGCCAACAGAGCTCTTTGCATCCGCCATGGCGTGCCGAGTGGCGCACGGTTGCGTACGTTCGAACCTGGAATCACGTTCCTCGATCACACGTTGGCGATCGCTGAAGTCGTCATCACTCTGCAAGAGACATCTCAAGGCGGTGAGGTCGTTCTGAAACGGGTCCAACTCGAACCAGAGAGTTGGCGCAATTATCTCGGGTTCGCAGGCGAACAGAAGTGGCTTAAGCCAGATCTCGCCGCGATCACGCTGACGGGAGAGTTTGAGGATCACTGGTTCATCGAGGTAGACCGCGCGACCGAACCGCCCGGTCGAGTCGTGAAGAAGTGTCTGCAATATCACGAGTACCTTCGCACAGGTAAGGAGCAAAACGAGCACGGTCTCTTTCCAGCCGTCGTCTGGGTGGTACCAAATAATCGACGAAGAGAGCAACTCCGACAGCGCTTAGCGAATGAATCGTTAATCGATCACCGACTTTTCACCGTCGTCATGTCCCAGGAATTGGCCAAACTGGTCTCTCTTGGGGCGACGGAATATAAAAAGGCGCGCGATGATTGCAAGGAGGGTGACGAATTATGAGTGACATTCCTAGCGACCGACCGACGTTGGTTGGAATTCCAGCGCAGCAAACACTGGACTTTTCTCCCCAACAGAGCGTTAATGAAGTGAACGTAACTGGAGGAAAGTCGCCTATGTACCCCGCTACTGCCACACCGACAACCAATCCGCTTGACATGTTTGCTCAAGCACTCGCCCCAAAAGTCGCCGTCAGCTACTTACGCGTGTCGACCCGAGATCAAGCTCGTCGAGGTGGCGGTGACGACGAGGGCTTCTCAATTCCAGCTCAACGCGACGCAAATAAGCGTCGAGCCGCCAGTCTGGGGGCAATCGTTATCAAGGAGTTCGTGGATCGAGGTGCATCAGCTCGTTCCGCCAATCGACCCGAGCTCCAACGGATGCTCGAATATCTGGCTGATCACGAAGTGGACTACGTAATTGTCCACAAACTTGACCGCCTCGCCCGCAACCGAGCAGATGACGTGGAGATCACTAAGGCTCTTGACGCATCGAACGTGCGTCTCGTATCAACCACCGAGTCAATCGACGAGACGCCCTCAGGAATGCTCCTACATGGCATTATGTCGAGCATTGCCGAGTTCTACTCGAGGAACCTCGCCGCTGAGGTTATGAAAGGAATGTCCCAGAAGGCCCGGTCGGGAGGAACTGTTGGTCGAGCGCCACTCGGATACCGAAACCACCGATCTGTTGACTCAGAAGGACGCGAAGTTCGTACGGTCGTCATTGACCAAGAGCGTGCGCCGCTAATTAAACAGGCGTTCGAGCTCTACGCCACCGGTAGTTGGACCGTCGCAGCACTAGCGGAGCACCTCAATCAACGCGGACTCACTACAACGCCAACGCAGAAACTTCCCTCCAGGCCCATCACTGAAGGCTTACTACACAAAGTCCTTACCAATCCCTACTTCAAGGGACTTACCAAATTCCAAGGGGCGCTCTACCAGGGACGACACGAGACGCTCGTTGACGAAGTCACATGGCAGCGTGTTCAAGACATTCTCACTTCGCACAACAACGGTGAGCGAACGCGAAAGCACCCTCACTTCCTCAAAAGTACTGTTTACTGCGGACAATGCGGTGAGCGATTGATGGTACAGCGTGCCAAATCGGCCAGTGGAATGACCTATCCCTACTTCTACTGCGCCGGGCGACACTCGAAGCGGACCACCTGTACGCAACGAGCGGCGCTCATCTACGAAGTCGAGACCAAGCTAGAGCAGCACTATCAACACATTCAACTTGATACAGAGTTCAGAGGTCGCGTGGAAGCGATGATCCGAGAGGAGTTCGTAAGTTCACGTGCCCAAATCGAAGAGAAAAAGCGCGAACTCAAACGCGAGCAAGAAAAATTGGAACGACAGCGTCAGAAGTTAATGGAGGCTCACTACGCCGGGGCAATCCCAGTAGACCTGTTGGGAAGCGAGCAAGAGCGTATTGGTAGGGCACTGCAGAAGGTCATCGCAGAACTCTCGGCGATTCGTACCGAATTCGAGATTGTCGAAGTCAACTTAAAGCAGGCTCTTGATCTAACGGTTGATTGCGGTGCCGCCTATGAGAATGCTCCGGACCACATCAAGAAGTTGTTCAACCAGGCGTTCTTCGAAAAGGTTTTCGTGTTTGAAGTTGACGATACGCCCGGCGAAGTTCGACTCGAAGCGGAGTTGAAGCCACCATTCGACACCCTGTTTGGTGACGAGCTCAAGAATGCGGACGCAACGAGGCGGATATCCCCGGCAAACAAGAAGCCCGCTGGCAAATCTTCCAGCGGGCTCCATAACCCAGCAGTTCGCCAGGTCAATTGTTTGAGTAACGCGTTAATGGTGGGCGCTAAGGGACTCGAACCCCCGACCTGCTGAGTGTAAATCAGCTGCTCTAACCAACTGAGCTAAACGCCCGAAAGGACTCATTAAACTCTAGCCACTTATGTCTAAGTTTCAACCTAGTTCAACGATAAATCGTTCAAGGCTGGGATATCTTCATCTTTGGCAAACTATCGCAAATGATCCCAGCCAAACTTTCATCAGCGGCCGCCATGATATGACGACGCCCGCCAAAGAAATCTCCCCTCAACAACCTTTGCGGATCTATCACTTTTGCAAACGCGCCTGCCTCTTCGATAATCGCCACACCTGCCAAGTAATCCCATGTTGCGAGTCCACTATAGGAAAAATCGACAAACGCGTCAAGCTGCGACGACGCCACCATACAAAGCTCAAGGGCTGCAGACCCAAATGCCCGAAATTGACCCCAGCCAAGATGACGAGGTGGATATCCGTTGACAGCGACGACTGATTTAGATAGCGATCTCTCTCTGGCTTGCACATGGATTTGATTCCCGTTCCAATATGCTCCCTCACCTCGCAATGACCAATAGGTTGAACCGTTGGTAAGCTCCCCAACATATCCGCCCAAGAGCTCATCGCCTCGTATTAGGGCGCAAGAGATTGCAGAAAACGGAATCCCCCGCGATGCATTGGTGGAGCCATCAACAGGATCAAGTACGACGGTTAGAGCTGAGTCACTTGAAAATGATTTGGTAAATCCCGACTCTTCTGAGAAGACGTTGAATCCTCGTTTGACAAAGAAATCTATGCAAAGGTCGTCAACTTCAACGTCGCCTTTATGTTGACCTGGGATATCATCGGTTGGACCCCACTCAAGTTCCCCACCGTGTATGAGATTTCGAACCGAAGTCGTAAGGTCATTGCATTCTTCTATAAACCTTGAATAATTGATAATCTCATCCTCGTCTTAATCACTTGCCTATATAAGTCTAAATACTACAATTGCAGTTAGCGAGCAGGGGATCGCCGAGCCGAGCGGAGGTCATCGTACCACTGCAACTTAGCCTGTCGATACATCGGATGCCCAGGTAGATAGAGTCGAAGAAAAATTCCGAGTGCCCAAACCACCTTTCTTCGCAAGATCGATACCACCTGAGATCGATTTATCCCATAGTGCTCCTTCGCAAAAGCCGGCAATAGATCCAGCGCAGAATCCGCTATCAGCGGCCACAGTACCGAAAGTACTCCCGCGCCATCTGGAAACTGAGGCTTCACAAGATCGTCAAACGCCTGACGCGCACCATTTGAAATACCGATATATGGAGCATTCGCTATAGCATCGCCAAGGTCCGAAACATTCAACACCACCTTAGATGGTGATGCGCCAAGGCCGAAAGCAATGACGGATTGCTCTTGTAGATAAAGATTTTTTTCCTCAAAGGATAATTCATGAACAAAAAAACAATAGCTAGTCAACATTGAATCCACAAAACAGTTGTGGATAAATGCAAGTAATATCGGATCATCTGCGCGATATGAGATTCCACTTTCAGGATCTACACCAACTACTCGCCGATGTATAGCCTTGACACCTTCAATTTCATCCCAAGCTTGAGATTTACTTCCAAAGGTCGTTGTCATTACAAAGTTTGATGTACGCGCCAAACGTCCCCATGGATCACTTCTGTAGTTGGAATATCCAGCTACGGCCGCCATTGATGGGATAGACAGAGCTTGAACAAGCAGCGCCCTTATACCTCCGATAAACGAAGTGGGGTCTGCATGGATCCTCCATGAAATACTTTCAGGGCCCATAATTCCCAGGGAGTCACTTTTCGAAATTGAATATCTGTCCATAGCCCGCCTTGTAACATCTCAGAGCCACCACCAGAACGACCAAATCGGAAAGATCAATGGCACTTCGGGAAAGTTGTCAACGGCTTCAATCCTAGAACTCTATCGAAGATACACGCAATCATCCACCATTTCGAACCTAAATGTGCGTACCACAGAAGATCGAAACCCCTTATTTATCGAACCAAGACATCTAAGCTATAGCAAGTGAGTACTAATAGAGCCAAAAGCGACGATATCTTCAAACGGCTTCGAGGCTACTTCGGTGGGCCAAAGCCATATAATGATGCCCCCAAGCACGGTCTCACCTCATTGAAAGCTCACATATTTCTCCCAGCCTTAGTCTCTTTCGCGTGCGCACCACTGTTGTCAAGCTGTGGTTCGTCGGCTGGTACCAACGGGACGAAGGCATGCCAACTGGTCAATCAAGCACTCCTAGAGCTCAAAGCACCAATTACACCCCAAAAGAATCAAAATGCGTTGGGACTCCTCCGTCGAGCACTACCCTATGCTGCGATTGCCGCAGGATCAAATGGTGACTGGCAGCCCCTAGAGGCAACACTTTCGGAGACGAATAGGGTGAAGATCACAAATCTACAATCTGCACTAACCGCCGAATGCGCTAATGGTAATGCAGGAAATATTAACGGTTCTGGAGTCTTCGAGCAGGCGTCCATTCCACAGAACTCAAATAGTGCTGGATAGTTGCGCCAGATCACAATTCATAAGGAATGGTCCGATTGCATCTCTTGAGTGTCTACCGTAATGAATTGATAAATTCCGAAGTGGAGATCTAAACAATTGATCAAATTACTAGCAACCGACCTAGATGGAACTCTACTTGACGCAAACGGAAAAGTAAGCAGACAAAATATTGACGCAATCGCTGCGATCAATAAAATGGGCATACCAACGATAGCAGCGACCGCTCGATCCCCGCGTTCGGCTAGCAAGATATCAAAGACAGCTGGCCTTGGCCCCTATGCCATTTGTGCAAATGGGGCGATCGTATACGATTTGCAGTCGAAGACCCTACTGCGCCATGATCCGATTAGTCAAAAGGTATCCAAATCAATAATTTCAATCCTTAGGGATGAATTTGAAGCTGTAATCCTGGCTGGAGAATACGTTGACGACTTCTTCGCCGAGGCAAATTTCTTCAAAAGACCCATTCCCGATTTGATCATTCCAACAACAAAAGACCTACTGACCAAGGTCGATCAGGGCATGACAAAAGTGATCGGCAGAGTCCCAGGAAAAAGCTCCGAAGAGCTTCGAGATCACCTAGCGCCAATGCTAAGCCAATTTGTCGACGTAACGATATCGGGACCTGATTGGATTGAATTTGCTGCACACGGAATAACAAAAGCACACGGAGTTACCATTGTGTGTGAAATAATTGGTATCTCTCCGTCTCAAGTAGCTGCCATAGGAGACCAAAGAAACGATCTGGACATGCTAAATCTTGTTGGCTATCCATTTACCCTACAAAGCGCTCATCCGGACTTATTCTCAATTACTGATCGCGTCGTTCCACATCACGATGACTCTGGATTTTCGCAATTGGCGCTCGAGATCGAAAAGATAATTGCACAAAATTGAGTCATGATATACAAAAACTAGCGCACGGATTCTACAAGAGACCTTATTCGCGCGGAAACAAATCGAACTCTAACTTCCATTGAATTTCAAAACACGTATCCACGATGGCCAAAGCTAGTAGCCACTAAGATTTCTGCCCGCCTCGTTATTCTCGGAGTGTCCGCGACCTTCAGGTTTGCATGAATACTGTCAAGGTTGAGGTCGCAATCAATTGTGAAAAACCATCCATCCATTGATTTCACCAATAGGGTGCAATACAAAAGCCACCTCTAGGGCCCGTGTGAAAAAACTTTCCTGGGCAACAGAGATTGAAAACCTACTCGGCGCCTAAAGCGTACGACAAGTTTGTATAGATCTACCAAAAGTCCGCTTACACACAATTTGTAGAGAATCACTGATTCAATCCAAACCGCACCACATACTGGTAATGAGCAATGTTCCGTTCGTGCTGAATAGGTCTGTAAACACACTTTGGAAACTGCTATTCCGCATGGTTCGCGATTAATTTTTCTTGGTGAAAACTCACCGCGAACCATGCTGAATGATGCATCAGACCTAACATTGCTCATTTTCATCAACGTAGCTTCAAGATGCCAAAGTGGTGGAGGTGCTTGGTGTCGAGGTCGAGCTATTGCTTGGGATTGAGGTTGAAGTAGTTCCAAACACAGTTGTAGAGGTTGAGGTTGAGGTTGAGGTCGACCCGTGAGATCCAGTGGTCGTTGTGGATCCACCTAAAACTGTGGTAGTGGTGGAAGTTGTAGTTGACGAAGTTGTGGTAGTAGTGGTGGTGGTGGAAGCCTTCGGAGCAACCGTCGTTTCAAGCGGATGTGCAATAGTTGTAGTAGTAGTTGGAACGACTGCATAAATTGGAACAGGCTCAGCTTTTGGCTGTGGCCTTAGGTCCAGGTAAATCCCCAATAATGCAAAAAAAAGCACAGACAATATAACTGTCGATCGGCGCGGCCGATGAAATCGTCGAAACTTCACATCAGTGCTTTGATTTGAGATCTCATGGCTCATAGTCACGGCCCGAAGTTATAATTTACTGAATCAGGGTTAAAGAGCGCACCTGATTGACCCAACAATGTAATACCGCGCATCCTTATCTCTCGACCAACTTCCCATTGTTGTGCTGGCAAAGTTCGGCCCAAAATCCTAATCGTAACCATTCCTGGAGATATCGTCTCGATTCCCGTTACAACCAACGGGCCTACCAATACATTGACCCAACGAGGATCTTGAGTAATCGAAGTTGCTAAATTCTCCAACTCGCGTCGAACCATCGCAAGATCTACGTCTTGGCGAATTGGAAAATCAACTACGACCTGAGACCATTCTCGCGATAAGTTGACTACTTGCCTTATCTCCGAATTTGGCAAGATGATCTGCTCTCCCGAAAGGTTTCGAATTCGCGTAATCCTAAGAGTCACCTCTTCTACGGTTCCCGTAATTCCAGCTAAGACCCCCGGAGCCGATATACGAATAATATCCCCCACTCCATATTGCCGCTCAGCAAAGATGAAAAAGCCCGCCAGGAGGTCCTGAACGACCGTCTGGGCTCCAAATCCAAGCGCAACTCCAATAACGGTTGCAGGAGCCACAAGCGAAGTGATCGGAACTCGAAGCTGAATCAGAACCAGAATCAGAGAGACACTGTAAATGATCGCTACTGCTGCCCAATCAACGGCTTGGACGACAGCAGAGACGTACTTATTTCTCTCAGAGAGGACGAACTCATCTCTAATCTGTTGCGACGCCACTCGCTTTAGATAGCTTGAAACCTTAGTACCAACAAAGTGCACCGATCTTGCAGCCAAAACAGAACCGATAACCATCAGAGCAACCACGAGTCCAACGTCTCGCACCCAGATACCGATTGCCTCTGTAATACCGCTCACATTTATGTGCACCTCTTACACAATAGCCAAATCACATCGACTATTGTCAAAAAAACTACCCCATGGAGGCGCCGCTGTTTCAAATTACGCCAATGAACTCTGGCTCCCGCTTAAATGTACGCATCCCCAACTCGCCAACTGGCCAAATGGTCAACTACCCGAGTTGATACTTTTCTTGCGATGTCTGGCCAAACAACTTGATAAAACCACTTTAAGGGGCCATTACTCGAAAATTTAAAGCATACTTATCAAGTTTCGTAAGCAAGAGCCATTTTGGAGTCAGATTCGCGGAGTAGCGGATGTGGAGACGCAAACACACATGTATTGAGAAGTCGCTCGACCAATGACATTTCAAAGTGCCTTGGGTTGAATCGGTATGCGAATTCCTCGAGGCATAAGTTGCTTATGTTCCTCACGTCCGTGGTATGTTCCGTCGATAAATTTCTTGCAGTTCCCAATTTAGGATCTTGAGCCATTTGAATGTTACATGTGCTTGTTCGTCTTTGGATAGAGTGAACCCGTGCGCTAGTCCAAGGTCTTTCAGCACATACCCCGTAACTTGGGTTACCATCACTTATCAGCTTGGTGTCGGAATCTAAACGTCTCACAAAAACATCTTTGGGTGATTTAGCAGTGGTATCTTTGATTACTTCCATGAAGCAATGAGTAGGAGCACTATTGCTAATCGACACTCCAATTAGAACATTGGTTAGTTTTGTTCCCTTTCCTCTTTAGCCTTCGCCATGGCTCTCACCACCTAAAAAGAACTCATCTACTCAGGCGTTTCCTCCAAGTTTATATAAACCATCTCGCTCAGCCATTACGCTCAGCCATTACGCTCAGCCATTGCCTTAGGTAGCTTATTTAGCATCAACCAGCCAGTCGAATAAGATACTTGAACGAATTTAGCAGGGGCTCTGATGGCTAGGGGGTAGTAGCCGAAAGACCACGCTTGTCGTTGGACAATAGATAGATAGCGGAGAACCACTTGGATAAAGAGATATGGCTTCGATGGAAGATGGTTCTGGAGGTAACGCTAGTTTGACGTCGACAAGATTTACATTGAAAAAGTGGAGCTCGAGACGCTGCATTTCTTGAAATGATTTGGCCTTACTAAAGTAAATTGATCGAAGTTACACTTTGAGCATCTAAATCCCTCACAGCAATAGCAATTTGATCAAATGATCTTCACATGCTTACTTTGAAGCGAAGCGTACCATAAAGCCTGAGAGATCCACCATGCCACCTTAGTAGAACATCTGTTCTACTAAGGATTAGCTCCAATCTGGTCTCGGTGAAGGCGAAACTTACGAAACTTGATAAGTATGATTTAAAGATGACCCAGTCCCGAAGTGTACCAAAACCATCACCAGCGAAGACATCTAAATCCGCCCACACCCGAGCGATGCTAAACCATTTATTCGCATAACACTCTGAAATGCTCCAATGAGCCCTTTTAATTTCTTGTAAGGTGTGTTAATCTTCTCATGACATGCTTACACCCGAGGAACTCGCCACTATTGAAGCATTCATGGCGAAGACTGAAAACATCGACGAATATAAGCGGGCGCTGGCAGTTCTCACCCTTGAAGATGGGAGTCCCCTCAACAGGACAGGCCTCTCTGTCAAGCATGTACAGCGAATTCGACGGTCATTCCGCAGCGTTGGCACTGAGGCATTCAAGGACAAGCGCCATAACAACGCTCCGGTACTTCTCTCAAAGTCTCAAAGAGATGAAGTGGCAATCATGCTCACGACTACAACTCCCAATGACCACGGCTATAGCAGTTCCCCGTTTTGGTCAACACGGATCCTGGCTACAGTACTCAAGCGCAGATACGGTGTTCTCTATGCCTCTAGGACTAGCTATTACGTTCTGTTTCGGGAAAGTAAGTTCAGCTTCCATCTGCCGGGCAAACAGTACGAGAAGGCTGATCCACAAGCGGTAGCTGAATGGAAAGACGAGCAGCAAGAACGTCTGAAAGAGGCATTCTCTGATCCAGATACGGTGATTCTCTGTGAAGACGAGATGGTTCTCACTCAGGCGACAACTACTCAGAAAGTGTGGATACCGAAAGGAACCACACCAGCTGTAATTGAGACCAATGGAACCAGAATGAACCGGAGCATCTATGGGTTTTTGAACCTCAAGACAGGCAAGGAGCATGCATTTGCAACAGAGCGCCAGACTATGCATGAAACAGCGGCCATACTGCTGGCGATCCGCAAGATCTACCCAAGAGAGAAGATTCTGCTTATATGGGATGGGGCAGGATGGCACAGAGGGAGCGTCGCTCAAGAGGCAATTAGGGAGCATCACATCGAAGCAGTCCATTTCCCTCCGTATTCTCCGCAACTCAATCCCCAGGAACACGTTTGGAAGCAAGGGCGCTCTGCTGTAACCCACAATCGCTTCATTCCCAAGATTGAACCAGTCACAAAGGAATTAGTCGACTATCTCAACACGACGACATTCCCATACTCTTTGCTTGATTTCAAGGAGCAAGTCAGAGTGTGAGCTCTATAGTTCCACCGATACGTGAAATAAAATCTAGCCAAAGGGACCCAAAGGGATGCAGATTCGAACAATCCAATGATTCCAATCCGGATAAGTTAAGTGACTCTAGTGCTATATAAGGCGTTCATGAAATGACCCAGACCCACCGAATTAGTAGGATGAAAACAAATCTAAACAGATTAGCGCAGTCAGCTTTCGAGTGCAACGATCAACAAACTCATCGATGCTACGACTAAGGGCTAGTAGCGCGAGCCATCGGCTCGATCGTTCAGGGCCAAACCTATCTAGCATCAAAGCGTTATGCTAGATAGGCAACCCGAACTCCGCCCCAGTGGGCTCCATTTACCCAAATAGGAGATGAGACATCCTTCATAAGGGCGTACTTTCCACCACCCATATCTCGTCGGTAAGTCTGCAATAGAACATGCTCTTGATTTCTTCCCGCAGCAAGTCCAGTTCGATCCGCAAAAATTCGTCGATTTCTGCAATTGGCAGCATTCCAAATCGGATCAGGTCCTTGGGGCTTGGAGAACTTTAGATTATGGGTAGGTAAATATCCATTTCGATCAACTGCCACACAAAAAACTACCCGCTCATCCATCTCAAGAGCCTTCTCCTGGGCCGAGACAAAAAGTTCATCGCTCAGACGAACAAACTTGGTTAAGTGTTGGATAGGGTTGCTTCCAGACACAGGAACGTAATCTGAATCAAATAGTTCAGATTCGCTAATCTTTCCGCTTGAGAGCGCATTCTCCAAGAGACGCGAGAACTCCGCGGCCGTGTTGATCGCCAAGTTGATAAAGGAGGTATCGATCGTCTCCACATCCGAGGTATTGGCCGTCTGCAACAGCACTTCGACGGAGTCCAAAAGGTCTGAACTCTTCGTCTTAGCCAGACCAAGTTCCTTAGAACTTGAATCCACCCCTTCAATTAGCATGGCCAAGGAGTTATTGAATGAAGTCATCTGGCCGCTAGATTCTTGTGCCGCGTTTGCCATCTCTGAGACATCTCCATCCACCTTGGCGACTGCCACTGAAACACCTGAGATGACTTCAGCTATCTGGTTAGTCCCAGCTTCAGTCGCGCTGGCCCCTTGGCGGGCCTTTTGGGCACTAGCTTCGAGGCTTCCAACCCGATCTGTCAAACCGGCCAATTTGTCGCCTATCGAAGCAGCCATTGAAATTGTTTGATCTGCTAAGTCTCTGATGGAATTAGCAATAACAGCAAATGAGGTTCCATGCTTGCCAGAGCGTACTGCTTCAATCCTGGCATTAAGGGCCAAGATGTGGGTCTGTTGGGCGATCTTATCGATTTGAGAAGCAACTCCTGCGACCGACTGAAGCTCCACACCGAGCTCTACGAGTTCATCACTAGTGCTAGATACCCATGAAGCCAACGTCCGAATCTCAGACAACGAGCTTCCCACGGTGCCTCTAGAAGACTCTAGGAGACTATCGACATCTTGAGCGACCACTTGGGTAGATTGAGCAAGTTGAGCAACTTTTTCATTGGATGAAACAACATCCCTAGCGACACCACCCATCTCTTGAAAATACTTGGCCTGTTCTTCAAGCTTTGTTGCGAGACTATCTAGCATTCCCCAGATGTCCACAACATCGATTCCAAGGCTTGAAGCCGAAGCGACCATTCGCGCCACTACAACTTCCGTACTTTCAACGTTGAAAGTACCGAAGTTGGAGCGACTCGTCGTCGCCTTATGCATACCTCTGGTCAACATCCGCATTTCGAAACCGCCTCAAAGACCCAACCTGTCATAGAATCTTGTATCGGCGCATCAGGGCTTTCATTTAGTTTTGTTATCAAACTATTCAAAAAACTTTAGCTCACAATTGAAATGTAAAGCAAGTAACCACTGACCTCCTCGGTTTGCCATTCTTATCCTAAAAAAACCAAAATCAACATCCTGAAACTAAGGTGTATGAACGAATCCCACGCCAAGGAATGAACCTTCTCACGATACGCGACACGACTCTCCCTAAATCAAAGGAGAATGGTAGTCATGGGAGAATTGCATCCAAAAGAGGCAACGCCTCGTAGAAAGTTTGACTCGGATTTCAAAAGTGACGCAGTCAAACTTGTAGAGATTGGAAATCGATCCATTAAGCAGGTGGCTAATGAGTTGGGTATCCCGGAGGCAACTCTTAATAATCGGGTCTACAACGTTCGGAGAGCAAAGAAGGCTTCCGGTGAGACTACACCGAACCTCATTGAAGAAAGAGCTCGTATATCAAACAGTCTTCGGCACCAGAGAGGAGGCAAGAATAGAGATCTTCGACTGGATCCAATGGTACAACCGGAAGAGGAGACATTCAAGTATTGGTGACATTTCGCCAATTGATTTTGAAAAGTCAGCTATGGTGAAAGCTGCATAGATAAGCGGAGTTCCGTGTCGCGTTTGGTGAGTAATTCCAGAAATTCGCATCTACTTGACGAAACTCTAAATTCAATTCTCCACCAGGGCCGCTGCCTGGATAGGCGTAATTCCAACGGCCGCAGCTGCCTCTGCTAACGTCAACGAATCCTCTATAACGAGCTTTCGAAGAGCTTCCCTTGCAAGTTTCAACGCATCACTATGAGATCTTCTAAGGGCGGCGGCGATTGAATCGTAGTCCGCAGTACTACTGTCTTCAAGCCTAAGGATATCGACTCTTGTCGCGGAAAAAGTAGGGCCATCATTGACCGGCTTTGTCGTATAATTTCGTCTAAATTCAATACACAACGGTTCCAGACCCATAGATAAAGCAACTACCGAGCGTAGCTCCCATTGAGCAGAAACTGGATCCGTAGCCAAGGAAGACAGATCGGGGTCATCCAACAAGGAGGCAAGCCAGAGATTTTCTGCAACCCTTCGCAGAGTTATCTCAAGAGTCACCTTTTCTGTCAATTCCCTATCCCTCACGCCATAATAAGTCGACCACAAAGAAAAATTAGTTAAGCCTTTTCATCAATTACTTATCCCGCATAAAAAAACAAACGCATATAATTCTTCTAACGGTCGACCTAAAATCAAAGTGCAAGAGCCGGTCGTGACCTTGATACATCAACAAGCCATAGGTGATCGTCGAAGATATAGTAGTAACCAGCCTGTCCAAAGTCTCGAGCCAGGCGATCAACCAAATCGAAGCCTTTTGCAAAAAATGCAGTGCCACTCTCGCTCCAGCCACTGCTCCAACCTCGACTGGGCCAAAATTTGACTTTCTGGTTACTTAACTCCAATAAGAGGCGTGCCTGTCTTGCGTGGTTAGTACGGCTTGACAACCTCTGCGCATTTGGATTCCAGGCTGTCAAGATAAAAAAAGGTAATTCAGATGCATATACCGAGGCAGTCTCGACAAACTTGCGATAGGAATCAGCGAGTAATTTGCCATCACAAAGTAGATAGGAATCTCTACCAATAAAAACCTCCAGAGAGACCTCGCTCCAGAGCTCCCAGATCTCATCACTAACTTCAACCATATCAATTCAAGATAAACCCCACGAAGGGCAAAACAGCAGTTTCGTTGGTTTCTGTGAGTGAACACTCCCCTTCTAAATCCTATCCAGTCGATCTCGAGACTTGGAGATAATTATTAGCGTATCCGCCTAGCAATAACACCACTTAGGAACATAACCACCGAGTGGCACTTCTAAGTAGACCTGGAATAAAACCAAGATATTATAGACAGACCCCGACTAGGCAAAAAGGCGTTTATTCTCCAGCCAGCAACCTAAAAAAGCTTGTAAAATATTTATTTGGAGCTAGGGATAAAACTTCTTCGAATTTCGCTTCACGATAGCGTGAACGAATAGAAGGTACGATTATTGAAGTTGAGAAAAACTATGCAGCTTACCAATTGCACCAATCGATACCATTCGAATTTGAACAACGCCAATCAGAAAAAAGCGCCGCATCTCTTATCTCAAAAATAGATCCGATCAAAAAAAAACCGATACTCTCCTGCCCAAATCAAATAGCGAATGCAAAAATAGGCGAATCGCAAATGCAATAAACACTAATATTCTCAATGGTGGCCAAAGATTTAAGATAGTAGCGGAGATTTATATGCGCGAAAGTGCGAGAAGTCCTGTTCTATCGCTCTTCTACTATTGCCTTGATCGCGTTGCTGGTGCTCTATATCGTCAAATAGCGTCTTGGCAGTTTGCATCAACTTCTCAGAGGGCGATGGCGAAGCCGAGTCTTTGCGAGGGGCATTGGCTAAAGTAACTGCGGTAGCGGCTTATCTTTAAATAGCTTAGACTCCAATTCAACCGTGGTACGGCTCTAATTATGAAAAGAAACTTCGCTCAATGCAAACTTCGCTCTCTCCAAGATTGGCACGATACTAAAGATACCTTGGGAAGCTCGCACCTTTTAATATCTCACCAAAACCCGGACCCTAGTCGGATAGGCACGACTCATTGCCGAGCCGTGCCCCCTTAAGATCCTGGCGGGCAACTTTCATCGCACTAGGCTCAAGCCTTATGAAGGCCCCTTTCGGGACCCGGTCATACAGTTACCAATTTGCCATGGAGGTATAGCCTTTACGACGTAGGCTTGTGACCTTCTGAAGTTACTACTAAAGTTCCGACCGATCGATCTTATCCCAATGTGTTTCGTCAGTAGGACCACACTGTGGCGTTAGCCATGTTAATTTGCCTTCCTAGCCTATGAGGTTCTATGAATCACGTAACTAAGACCGTCTCGTAACTAAGACCATTTCACACCTTGGCACCACAGAGAAGTCTGCTTGGCTCCGCACCAGGTAACGTCTCACCAGGTAATGTCTCAAGGTGTATCCGTCTCATTGCAAGCGCGCGTTTCGCTTTGCCTCCAATTGAATATTTCACCAATCCGTATGCTCGCATCCCCATCGACCTTCCTTGTAGTTGGCTTGCCCAATTGCTTGGGCGGAGATAGCGGCTTAGAAATGTTCCACCGAAATAACATACGCTGGGGTTAGGGCCTGCCTTTTCACCGGACGGAATTATTGTCAGCGCGCATCTATAAGACAATGATTCGACCGTTCCAGATAGCTTTTGGTCTAAGCCCATAAGCAACTTTGGCTTGTTTGCAATAACGATCTTTAACCAGCAGTTCATATATGTTGCTCATACCCAGCTAGGCCTACCTCCATGCTGCCTGGTTCCTTATTGTCTGGCCCCTTAGGGCCTTGTCGCTGGCAGTGTCGGCTTCACCTCACGGATTTGGCCTACGAGATTCCCCGCGGGTACTTTTCCGACAGCTCCACACTTAATGCTAGATAAGGCATAGCAACTGCATTCTGAGTCAGAAAATATTACCCGAAAGAGTTGATCTATGAATTGCACAATTGGCTCCTAGAGCGACATCGATCATTACACAAAGTCGATTCCGCCAATCTTTCCCGATGAAAACTCCTTCCTAGGAGGTCGCTCACTCAGTTGTAGACAAAGCTAGTGTCGTGATCTCTAAAGACCTAAGCTGTCCTATCACCAAGAAACAGTCTTGGAAGAAGTACACCAGAAGAATGTCGTCATGGGTAAAAGGCACACTTGTCGAAGCCCTTGAATCCACAACACAACAGGCCAAAGCAAGGCATGACCTTGTGAATGCAGCCTATAGGTCGCAAATGGACTCGAACTCACATCTAGGGAAGGGAAGGTAGTCGTGAGGGAGATAAGTTTTACTGTGCAAACGGGGATGTTCTCCAAGTCGACCTCAACGCTGCTTTGAACTTGCTACATAGATGCTCGGATCAAGAGATAACTCTCTACAGCCCGTATAGGGAAGTCCGAGGTATCTCAATAGCTCGTTCTCCAGCGCAACGATGCGTCAAGGGGCACGAGTTGAAGGAGACCAAAATCTCCTATCAAACGCGTGCGGATAAGCCTAAAGGCTCTGAGCAGTTATGCTAAGGTTTTTGGCAGCAGGCCTAGAATCTACGAGCCAAAAAAAGATAGATTAGGCAGGACCAAAAAGCAGTGACTTTCTCATAGTCAGCCCCATTAGCAAAGGTAGACCGACAGAGATCGACTTGGTCATTAAAAAGCTCGATATCAACTGTATCTAACCACCCCAACTCGTTAGAAGTTCAAATTAGCTTTAGATGCATCAGCCAAGATTCAGTGTGAGAAGATTAAAGAAAAATACGTTGAAAAACTGATCGCTCAGACAGCTATCCCAAGGACGTTAAATGGATATCAAGGAACGCTCGACGCGCGCTTGGCAAGGAAATATAGACGATACCAAAACTGAAAATTTGAATACCGCAGATAATCAGATCTATGAAATAACTGATCGAATTGCCTTCGTGCACTCCTTTGCTAACGTGGCTGTTGTTGATGTCGGAGAGACAATCACAATGGTCGACACAGGAGGGTATGGGCTGGCCAAAAAAGTCCATGCGGCCGTTAGATCCTGGTCAAAAAAGGATCTCGAAGTCGCAATCTACTCTCATGGCCATATAGACCATGTCTTTGGAGTCCCGGTCTTTCAGGCGAACCAGAGCCGGCCTATCACGGTTATCGCCCATGAGAACCTCAAGCATCGATTCGACAGATATATTGAAAGCGCTGGCTTCAACGAGATAATAAACAAGCGACAATTCCAAAATCATAAATTCGTGTGGCCGAAAGACTTCCGCTATCCCGACCGCGAGTATCGTCAAACATTGGAGTTGAAGGTCGGCGATACCGACATAGCTCTGAGTCATTCCAAGGGAGAGACTGACGACCATACCATGAGTTGGTTTCCCGAATCCAAAATGCTTGCATGCGGCGACCTCTTTACCTGGGTATCGCCAAATGCGGGTAATCCTCAAAAGGTTCAGCGGTACCCAAAGGAATGGGCAGAGTCACTAATCGAAATGGCCCAGATCGGGGCGGAACTCCTCATACCTGGTCATGGACTACCTCTTTTTGGGGCCGAAAGGATCAAGACCACACTTTTGAATTCAGCCGAACTGCTTGGGTCGATAGTATCTCAAACCCTTGCAATGATGAATGAAGGCCTCATTCTATCGGAGATAATAAAGACGCTAAGACCACCCTCACACCTTCTCGAACTGCCCTACCTTAAGCCAATATACGATGAACCCGAATTCATAATTAGAGCGGTTTGGCGCAAGTATGGTGGGTGGTACGAAGGCGAGCCAGGCGATTTAAAACCGCCATCCCTTGATGCCCTATCCTTTGAACTTCTCTCTCAAATCCAGAGTATTGACGCATTTCTAGACAGAGCAGAAGAACTTTCCTATAAAGCCGACGATCAATCAATGAGGATCGCCTGCCAGATGATTGACATAGCATTCAACTCACTTAAAGAGAGTCAAAAGGTCGCAGACCTACGCGCTTCTATATACCTTCGTCGATCAGAGAGAGAACTATCCTTGATGGCAAAGGGCATCTATACCTGGGCTGTCCGTGAAGCGACCGACCGGTCGCAAACACTTCAAAATAAAAGCTCCACTCAACTAGACCATCTCTAGTCAATAGTCAACGCCCAAATACCTGCTTAGAAGGTACAAACACAAAAGTCAAAAACCATAGGGAGACCATGTGAAATCAAGCAATAGAAGTCAGTATCAAAGATTGGAACTATCCACCGTTACTGGAATCCACATCCTCACAGGGTCTCTCACCGCAACGAATAAGTCAAGCAGTACTCTTGTTAGTCACAAAAAGCTTACAATATTGCTACCCAAAAAGCGTACTGTCAAATAGCACAACAAAACCTACTCTCTCCAGGTAGTGCTACCGTCTTTAAAAGCATGGAATCCACAAGGTAAAATCGCCTCAATTGATCACTCCGTCCCTGAGACAAAGTCTTAGCAATTAGACGTCACGACGGGGAGTCTAGAAGAACCAGTAATTAAAAATCTAACTCCATTGAAAGGAACTTCCAGACTGAAACATAGATAGATCACTCAGAGCACACGGTATTACAAATATTGTCAAAATCTACAGTCCGAATGCACAAAAATCCACTCAACCCATCAGCTACGGAGTATATTTATCACTATTAGATACAGTGCGCAAATCTGCTCAAAGGAGAACCGATGCTTACCGAATCCGACATAGCACTCTTGAAGGGAAAAGAATTCGCCATAATCGGCACCAATTCCCAAGAAAAGGGGCCGCAGTTAACACCAGTGTGGATCGACACCGACGGTACTAACGTGATATTCAATACGTCAAAGGGCCGAGTAAAACACAGAAATATCTTAGCCGACCCGAATATCACCATATGTATCGTCGACTCAGCTAACCCATACCATTGGATCAGCATAAGTGGCGTTGCAGAGATGACCGAGGAAGGCGCCGACGCGCACATCGACTTTCTGGCAAAAAAATACCTAGACCAAGAGTCCTACCCTTACCGAGGCCCTGGGGAAGTTCGGGTCATCGTCAAGGTAAGACCAACATCGCGCGCCAGTTCATAGGGCGTTTTCCTTTAGCTTTAGTGAGATGAAGAGTCTTTGTGAAATCCCTCGAATTGCTATGTCCGTTCAATTCACGAGCAAACCTAGACTCTTTCATCTAGCTATTTAAATCATCAAATTGGCTTTCACAGCCTCGATTTTACAACAAACATATTAACGTATAGTAATCTTTATAAAGTAGCATTATTGTGAAATTCAATGATTAAAGTCAATATTGATACGAGCTACGAGACAAGCAGTTATTTCTTAAGGCTCCACTAAACAATGATTACCATGTTTCATAATTTATCGATAATTATTTATGAATTATCTAGTGCTATTTTGGAATATTTTGACAGTAATTCTATAAATATATCGCAAGGCTTGAGTGTATGCTAAGGACGCAATTCTCAGTTAGTTCACCTCTATCGACCGAGTATACCATGTCGATAGAGGTAGTTAGTTCCACAGATTTGCCAAACTGACAGCATTATCCAACTCGTTTCCTAAAACAGTTACATCCTACATTCCAAATAGCTCATGTTGATAATGGAACCCAAACGCCCCGCACATCGATCTTCGCATCTTGAGAAAACACCGTCGACCTCACACGCGCACGTAAAGCCACTCTCGCGTAGTGACGGAATGCGACGGCCAATGTGGTACAATCGTTAATCAAGCCGTCGATCCTCTCGGGCATATCTCTCAAACTTGACCAATCAAAAACAGCTCTGATCTTTTTCAACCTTTCAATTCTTACAAATCGCTACAACTTAAAACTTTCAGCTCGTGTCATTCGATGCTGTCACAGGAGTCAGATAGCCTCAACTGTAAAGCGAAAACCACTTTCACAATCTCGAGAAATAGTCGTTGTTTGTTGAGAAATTCTTCTGGTCTATCAACGACTTTGCAAAGATAATAGCGCAGCGTACATATCAACTTCTTCTCGCGAACCATCGCCAATCCAAATGCCAAATAGCAAGGTGTAACAAGGATGACGATAACCACTACTCCAAATCTAAATAATGCGGTCCTAGAGCGGCTTCATCGAGAAGTATCCGGGATAATTTCTCAAACTGACTGGGCTAATATCGCAAAAGCGAGCGCGCTTTTAAATAATTTCTCCCCTAGAAATGCAGTCCTGATATCGATTCAATCCAAGGACAGAGGCACGCCAGTGAGTCATCTCTGTGGCTACAAGAACTGGCAAAAGCTTGGCAGATCTATCAAGGTTGGAGAAAAGGGCTATTCCATTTTGGCACCGATCTTTGAAGCCAAATCAAAGCCTCAGAATCCAACTTCAATGGCTGAGCGCTACGAAGAACAAGCAGAGGACGAGCCAAAAAAGGTGACGCGATTTAGATGGGTAACCATCTTCGACGTAAGCCAGACCGTAGGCGCAGAGATAACACCGCCAGCTCCTCAGCTGTTGACTATGGTTGCCAAACAAGCGCCTGAATTGGTGATCTTGCTCTCGCGAGCCATCGCCAATCGGGGATTTGAGGTGATCTACAGCCATCTAGAGGGCGCAAATGGCCTCAGCGACTTCAAATTGCGTCAAGTCGTAATCCACCATGAACTACCGCCAACACAACGAGCAAAGACGTTAGCCCATGAACTCAGCCACATAATCCTGCACCAAAAGGGAGTTCGCTCTAGGGCTATTGCTGAGATTGAGGCCGAAACAACTGCCTTTATTGTGATGTCTAACTTTGGAATCGATTCAGACGACTACAGTTTTGCATATATAGCTAGCTGGTCGAACGGGGATCTCTATTCCGTAATAAGCGTCGCGGAAAGATCTCAATCTGCAGCCCGAGAGATCACTGCAGAGTTAGTGGGGTCAAATGAATATCCACACCAAGACTACTAACACACTTGCAATAAAACACCGGATATTTGTTTTTAGCTCACCCATTCAAATTCGCCAGTGTATCTTTTGTTAGATACCAAACGAAAAAACAACCAATGCTTTGATTGCCTAATGATTTGCTTGATTTCACATGACATTTAAGAACAATATTCGAGGCGGAACATGACCAGATCATCTGCGAGCTTAGCTTCGACCTTCTTCAATGACGAGCACATCGCCGTTGCGGAAGCGGTCGACATCTACCTTGACTCCTTAGGAGATCGCAAAAACGAACTTTTAAGCAAGATCTTCCAAGAGAAACGCTATCCCGAGGAACTCATGGTAGCGATGGCAAAACTTGGACTTTTTGGAACTTTAATTCCCAAGGATTATGGTGGATCAGAGGTCGGACTTCTGGCTATGGTCGTAGCAATGGAGAGGTTTTCCGCCTATGGACTTGAGAACACCCTAGCTTTACTCACCACAATGGATACCTTAGCAATAATGGAGGGTGGCACGGAGCCCCAAAAAGCCGACTTGCTTCCGCGAATAGCCCAGGGCGAACTCAAGCTAGCATTTGCTATAACCGAGCCTGACGCTGGAACGAATTCATTCAATATGAGACTTAGGGCGACCAAGGAAGATGACGGATACCACCTAAATGGCGAGAAGGCCTGGATAACCGGAGTTGATCGTGCCGAAAAGCTTCTCGTTGTCGCGCGGACAACCTCCATCGCGGATCTCAAGGCCGCCAACCTGCCAAAGGCATATGGACTGTCGCTATTTCTAATACCCACAGATCTAGATAATCTAAAGCTCGACAAGATGCGCACATACGGAATAGAAGGATTCTCGCAATTCCACCTTCATTTCGACGACTGTGTAATACCGACCGATTCGTTGATCGGAGAAGAAAATCTCGGAGCAAAAGTTTTGTTTCACGCACTCAACCCAGAGCGCATAGTGGGGGCATCCTTCGCGGTGGGGATGACTGACTACTTCGTCACCAAAGCAGTCGAATACGCAAAAGAACGAAAGGTATTTGGGGATCAACCCATTGGATCCTACCAAGGGGTTGCTCATCCATTAGCGCGAATCCGCACGAACCAAGAGGCTGCCCGACTACTGACCTACCAGGCTGCAAGCCTTTACGATAAAAAAGCTCCCTCTTCGGTCGTTGGAACTTATGCAAATATGGCCAAATATCTTGCATCCGAGACCTGCTTCGAAGCAGCTGACCGGGCCATTCAGACCTTTGGAGGAGGAGGTTTCGTGGAAGACAACATGATAATTCAGATGTTAGCCGGAGCACGTCTATCCAAGACCGCACCGATAAATAATGAGATGGTTCTCAACTTTATAGCCGAACACGACCTTGGCCTACCTCGCTCATATTAGAAAGATTTAAAACCTAGAGCCAAAGACCTCCAAAAAAGTCAGTAAAAGTGCGCTCGCGATATCCAACAGGCAACCACGGACTTTCAAGTCTGGGATTTGCTTGTTCGGTGAAATATGATTTATTAGTAAATAAGGTATTGGTGGTTTTGAAAGTCCTAAGGAGCTACGGCGCTCGAGGTTTAGACCTAAATAACTCAAACAACTTTCAGGACCAATCATCCGATCAATTGATCAAAATAGATAAAAGGGGTTACCGATATGGGCAACCGGCAAGAGCGTCTATTGCGCGCTATCGAACGAGTAAAAGCTGGTGGACCACCGCGAGGTCACGCAAAGCTGGTCGAATCAAATCGACTATTTGTAAGAGATAGGCTCAAACTTTTCTTCGATAATCAAAATGTTGAAGCCGAAGTTGGAACGATGGCGCGCAACTTCGAAGAAGAGCTTGCCTGTGATGGAGTTGTGACCGGAAGCGCGACAGTCTCGGGGACCAAGATCATATTTACTGCTAGCGACTACAGCGTAAAGGCAGGTTCGATTGGCAAATACCACGGTGAAAAGTTAATTCGCGCACAAGAGTCCGCCATTAGAGCAAAACGTCCAATACTCTATCTAGTAGACTCATCCGGCGCTCGAATTGACGAGACGGCTGGCCATCACGTGGATAAAAAAGGCGGAGGACAGCTCTTTTACCTCCATTCGATAATGTCTGGTTTCATACCTCAGGTCGGCGTATTATACGGCACCTGCTTTGCTGGCACCGCTTACACTCCTGTCTTTTGCGACCTCTTAGTTATGATGGAAGATGCAGCTATGGCCATCGCATCACCTCGTATGGTTGAAATGGCGATAGGACAAAAGCTATCTCCTCAAGAACTAGGTGGTGCCAAGATGCACGCTGAGGTATCTGGCTCAGTAGATTTCATCGCCAAGACCGAGGTCGAAGCAGCTGATATCGTAAGAGCGATCTTTGAGTACCTTCCCTCTTCATGTGAAGAAAAGACCCCGCTTCGCCCCGCCAAACTCCCGAGTCGAAGCCCAGATGAGATCGATGACATAATTCCTGACGATCCGAATCGTCCCTATCAAATAAGAGATCTAATCGATGCCTTCGTGGATGCAGATAGCTTCTTGGAGGTCAAAGCGCACTATGCGAAAGAGCTTTGCGTTGGATTCGCCAGAATCGATGGAAGAGCTGTCGGAATTGTAGCGAACAATCCCGCTGTAAAAGGTGGCACCATCTTCCCCGAGTCATCAGACAAGGGAGCCGAGTTCGTTTGGCTCTGTGACGCCTACCAAATTCCCCTGGTCTACCTGGTTGACACACCAGGCTTCATGGTCGGAAGCGCAGTTGAGAGGGCTGGAATCCTAAAGCGCGGACGCAAGTTTATCTTCGCCACATCTAGCGCTACAGTGCCACGAATCTGTGTAATCGTTCGCAAATCCTATGGGGCAGGAATCTATGCTATGTCTGGTCCTGCTTACGATCCCGATGTTACCTTAGCGCTTCCATCTGCAGAAATTGCAGTAATGGGACCAGAGGCAGCCGTAAATGCCGTCTATTTCAACAAGCTAGCAGCGATTGCTGATCCAGAGGAACGAAAGGCGGAGACCCTACGCCTGCGTCAGGAGTACAAGGAGAGCTACAACATCTATCAGTTGGCGGGTGAAATGGTTGTAGATGAGTTAATAATTCCAAGCGAGCTCCGAAGCCAACTTTGTCACTATTTGGACCTTTATCAGAATAAGGTCACGCTACGGCCAACTCGTCGCCATGGCACAATCATCTAGCCCATAAAAGGTAATTAAATTATCAATTGATGATTAGCGTTAGCCCGATCCCCTTTTTGATCGCAGTCAACCGCATCGAACCCGGAAGAGAAACATTCCTATTGCGCCTCATCTGATGACGGGGCGCTGGTGTGGTGACCCTTTGCATCCGTTACAAGCTCACCTAGGATTCCTTGAGCCGCCATTGAGGCTTTAAGGTCACCCCCGCGACCTCTCAATATAAATGCAAAGACAACTCCAAGAAGACTACCAACTAGCGGACCAACGATATAGACCCAAATGTGAGAGTAGTTTCCTTCAAAGACCGCTGGTCCCAATGTTCGAACGGGATTCATCGATGCACCGCTGATTGGCGAGGCCCACAGGCCAGCCAAAGCAATATAACCACCAACCGCCAAAGCCGAAAGTCCACCGACGTTTTGAGCACCTGAGGACGTTCCCAATATCGTAGAGATCAATCCAAAGGTAAGAAACACCTCCATCGAACCAGCCTGAAAATCAGTAATGTTATGCCCAGGCAACGTCATGCCCAAATTCCCATGGTTGCCCAAGGTGGCATCTAAAAACCAACCCGCCAGGAGAGCCCCGGCAATCTGAGCGGCAAAATAAGCAGGAATCCTCTTGATAGGAAATTCCCGACGCAGAGCAAAGGCAATTGTGACAATTGGATTCAGATGGGCCCCAGAGATCGTTCCCATAAAAAGAATTATCGCCGTCACCATCAAACCCGGAGCTATAACGTCCGCACCTCTCGAAATGGCCCCATGCGATATAGCACTCACAACACTGCCGCCGGCAGCGACGGTGACCAAAAGAAAGGTGCCTACCAATTCAGCCGCGATTCGGCGCCACTCAAAGGCCAAGTTATTGAAGTCAAATTCCCAAATGGCGCGATGCTTGTTAAAAACCATCTGGCCTTCAATTGCATTTGCCGAAGGAGAAGACGATATCTCGGGGACTTTCTTCGTCATATCAAACACCTTTCATAATCTGAGTTGCTCGAATTCCACCAAATAAAAAGTGCCACAAGCCAAACCACCAATGAGAGCGAGATACAACAAGAAGATAGCGACTCGATCCCAAAAATCAAAATGATCGAAAGATATAGCATCAGCTAAACCATCTTAGAGGAGACTTCTCTGCCGGGAATGGCTACCTTTCAAAAATTACACCGTCTCTAAAGCACTAACAGGATCGACAAAATTCATGCGAAAAACAAACGATCTCTAAAATGCAAATCCAGATCAAACCCTTAACACTGGACAATTCCTTTGAGATTAGAGATCCGTTGAAACTTGCACTTCCAAGAAGACCTTACTCTTGGGCAATGGCCAAAATCAATCACCCGAAGCTAAAGCGGCCATCTACTTCTAGTTCAAGCCTAACACCAAAGAACATTCCGGCCATGAATACCAGCCATTTCGAGCCAAGATTGAAGCCGCTTGGTCCTGTGTAGCGGGAGATGCATCGGATGGTATTCCCGGAAATCCAAGGCTATGCCAAGTTGAAATAGAGAATTGATAGGCGCCAAAATAACCATTACCCGTATTATCTTGATAGTTTCCTCCAGATTCGCACCGTCGCAATGCGGCAAGCGAAGCAGCAGATATCGGTGCTGGATGACCTCCCCAATTTGAAACGCCAGCACCCCTTCCAGCACCGCTCGAAACACTCGATAGGCCACTAGAGGTCGGCGCCCCCTGGGAGCTCTGGGCGTTATGGGCCGAAACTACCCTTTTGGCTTGAAGTTCTAGGGCTAGCCTCTGGGCGATCTGTTGTTGAACGAGATTGGAAATTTGTGAATTCACTGAAGCCAACGTCGATTGTTCACTAGAAACCGCAGCCAAGAGGCTACTCTCTGAAGCATCGATCCTCGCCTTAGCAGTTGTGGCCGCATCCTGCGCAGCCTTCGCGCTAGCCAAGTCGCCACTCAGCGTACGAAGAGCGGAGTTGTAAGAGAAGATTGCGGTACTTACGTCAAGTCCCATAACACGCTCAAACTCAATACGAGCGACATACTCACTTTGCGACATGGATAATTCTGTAAAAATATCGGTGATTCCCGAGAGGTTCATATATTGGCTTATGGCAATCTTAGATAATAGGGCTTTGTGCTTTTCCACATTCGCTTGGGCCGTTGCGAGCCGCCGTTCGTCACCTTTGAGCTGAGCGTTCACAGTGGACAACTCAGCTACAGCTTGAAGATGCGCAATGGAAAGGGTGTGAATCTGGCTACTTTGATCCGCAATAGTAGTAGCAAGTTGCGAGGCCTCAGCTTGTAGAGACGACTTGGAGATGCCATATGCCGAATCGACAAAGACAAAAGGCGTTACATAAAGAATAATACCTACTACGGAGACTGTAACGCGTCCGGCAAGCTTCATTTGACTACTTATCATTCACTTGTGAACCGTAGATACTCCGTGATGCTCTCATCAAACACATCAGCCACTATTGTGCCAACGCACCGGCTTGTCCAAACCAATAAACTAATCAAAATCATAATGCTATAAGAAAATACCCATGCAGCCCTTAGGAAATAAAAGTATCCATAGCGGATCGTTACAATTCACCAGCTAAAACCTCCCCTGGATTTAGATAAGGGAGGCTCTAGCTAAAACAAATAAGTTCCACTGACCTGAACTATCTATCTTAATACCGAAGAAGAAGTTCCGGTGAAGTCGCCTCTTAGCGTTCGCTTTAGCACTTTACCAGTGGCATTTCGGGGCAAAGCATCCACAAAATAAATTATCGTTGGCGCTTTGTATCGAGCCATCTTTGACCTAGCAAAATCAATTATCTCCGAAGAAGTGCACTCAAAACCGTCAGCCAGAACCACAATCGCGGCGACAGTTTCGCCCCACTTATCATCGGGCACACCAATTACAGCCACATCCATGATCGCCTCATGGCGAAATAGCACTTGTTCGACTTCTATTGGATAGACATTTTCGCCACCGGAGATGATCATGTCCTTTTTACGATCGACCAGGGTGATGAACCCCTCTTCGTCCATCTTGCCAAGATCTCCGGTATGAAACCACCCATCAACAATTGCTTCTTTGGTAGCTAAACCCAAACCCCAATATCCCTTAAAGATATTCGGGCCTCTCACACAAAGTTCACCAACTACTCCTGGCGAAAGTAGTTCTCCCTGCTCTCCCACTATCTTGGCATCCACGTGCATGACCACTCGTCCAATCGATCCCGCACGAAGGCGAATTTGATCACTCGAAAGCACCGAGACCATTGGAGAGGTCTCGGTCATCCCAAACCCCTCTAAAAACGAAACGCTGTGGTCGATAAAGAAGTCAATAACTGGTAATGGACAAGGAGCACCGCCGGAGACTCCAAAGCGAAGAGAGCTCAAGTCATAAGAATCAAAATCAGCGACCCTAGATAGCGCCGCCCACATCGCAGGCACCATAAAAAGACAGGTAGCTTTAAACTCTTCAAGAAGACGAAGTGTTTCATTTGGATCGAAGCTCTCCTGGATGTAGTTGGTAGCCCCAATGTAGATCAAAGGTAGGCAAAAGACGCCAAGCCCTCCGATGTGAAAGAGCGGTGCTGAGGTGACAGTTATATCATTATGAGAGACTCCATCAAGGCCCCCTAGCAGGTTGATCGCATTCCATGTCATATTGGAGTGAGTAAGCATCGCTCCTTTAGGCCGACCTGTGGTACCCGAGGTGTACATAATCATTGCCACGTCGTCGATGAGTACTTGGGATGGATATGGATCGACTGAGCCCTTTGAAACAAAGTCCTCAAAGGCCATTACGTCAGAGGCTACTAGATCGCTCGCTCCTGATGAAGGTTGCCCTATTGAAATAGTTCGTCGTACGTGAACGCCCTCGGCCTCACATGCAGTCACTGCCACCTCTTCAAGCTGAGAGCTATAGAACAATGTTGTCGCACCTGAGTCAAAGAGGATGTAGGCGACCTCCTGGGACGACAATCGAAAATTAATAGGCACCGCTATCGCACCAAGTTTCGCCACCCCAAAGACTATCTCTAGAAACTCCACACTATTTAGACTCAGAAGTGCCACCCTGTCGTATGGCCGAACGCCAGCCGCGTATAGTGCATTTGCAACCTGATTGGTTCGTGCTTCAAAGTCCTTATAACTAAGACGTCGGGTCTTGCTCATCAACGCAATGCGATCACCCTCAATATGAGCTCGACGGCTGATCCATTCACCCATAACGAATGTACTCATTTGTTATCCTTCACATTCCATCATCGACCTGAGATAACATGAGCTTATCAATAAACGATTTGTCAATTTGAATGCAACGCAAAATCAGTTCACAAGTTGTCGATTGACTGAAATATTCGAACCTAAAAGGCGATCTTTGAGATGCAGACAAAAATACCAGAAAGCCTCCTGACCATCCGATCGCAAGAGCGTCAAATGCTCTATCAGATGGTCGCTAGATTTACGAAAGAATACATTGTACCTAATATCGAGGGTTGGGAAGACCAAGGCGAGGTTCCACGATCGCTCCATAAAAAAGCAGCTGAACTAGGTATTCTCAGCGTAGGGTTTCCGCAAAACGTAGGGGGAATCGGCAACATAATCGACTCGATGATCGTCTCAGAGGCTATCATCCAAAGTGGTGGATCGAGTGGCATCTGTGCTGCCCTTCTAACCCTGGGAATAGCAATCCCACATATCATTGCCTCGAATGATCAATATTTAATCGAAAAGTATGCCAAGCCAACGATGAGCGGCGATCTAATTGGCTCCTTAGCGATCACCGAACCCAATGCAGGATCAGATGTAGCTGCAATAACGACTTCAGCGACGAGAGATGGCGACAGATTTTTGATCAATGGCGCCAAGACCTACATCACTTCAGGCTACCGAGCTGACTTTGTGGTTGTCGCCCTAAAGACATCTCCTACTCTCGGCCACAAAGGGATCTCCTTAGTCGTGGTCGAAAAAGGTACAGAGGGTTTCACTGTAACTAGAAAACTAGAAAAATTAGGATGGCACTGCTCCGACACCGCTGAACTCTCATTTTCCAACGTGATTGTAACTAGCAAAAACCTCATCGGCGAGGAAGGTAGCGGATTTAGCGCTATCATGGCGAACTTTGCCACCGAACGCCTCTCTATGGCTAGCCAAGCGTTAGCCAGCGCAAAGCGATGTATTGACCTGACCATGACTTGGGTTCAAAATCGAAAGGTATTCGGAACCGAACTCTCAAAAATGCAGTTAACTCGACAAAAACTAGCCGAGATGCAACGGCAGTACACGGTAGCCCGAACGTTTCTCTATGACACCGCTATCAGATACGTAAATGGAGAAAAGGTCATAATGGAAGTCGCTATGGCAAAAAATACCGCGGTATATGCCATGGAGGCGATAATAAACCAGGCACTTCAACTCCATGGCGGAATGGGCTACATGCGCGAAAACGAGATCGAACGACACTATCGAGATGGACGAATAATGGGAATTGGTGGAGGAACAAATGAGATCATGAATGAGATCATCGCCAAGCAACTTCAAATTTGACGACCCTCGAACCCACTACTAAAGAGTTAGCAAGTCGCGCGAAGGAGCAAGTAACAGGAATTCTTACAACTACCGCGCGATCCACTCCCACTACCAGATGCAAGGAAGAATAATGAACACGAGAGAACACAACTACCCGACTCACACTGTTACAAACCAAGTTCCGCCAATGGAGGACTACAACGTCTTCCTCACGAATCCGCTCTTAGCCAACTTTGTTCGAAACCATATTCCAAGAGATGACTCAATTGTTGACTACGCGAGCTGGCTCGGTCGCGGAGAAACGTTTGAACTTGCACGTCTGGCCAACGCTTATTCGCCAGTGTTGAAGAGCTACGATCGAATTGGAAATCGGATAGATAGAATCGACTTCCATCCTGCTTACCATCAGTTCATGGAGCAATCCATCAGAGCGGGTATGGCAAACTATCCAACTCCCAATGGTTCAAATAGTCATCTGCGCCGTGGCGCTCTCTTGTATCTCGCTTCTGAAGTAGAGCCCGGCCATTGCTGTCCAATATCAATGACTTATGCAAGTGTTCCGGTTCTAGATAAATGTGGCTCCGAATTCAGAGATATTGTCGAAAAGCTTCGAGAGCCCACATATCAACCAGACTTGGGCTCTTGGCAGACAAAAACCTCGCTCACCTGCGGTATGGCAATGACCGAAAAACAAGGTGGAAGCGATGTACGCGCCAACACGACCCACGCCGAAAATACAAAGAGAGGATTCTGGTACGTTACAGGTCACAAATGGTTTGTATCTGCTCCCATGTCCGATATCTTCCTAACTTTAGCCCAAACCGACGAAGGGCTCAGTGCCTTTTTGATCCCTAGAGTTCTGCCCGACGGAACATTGAATCGACTTTTGGTTCAGCGTCTAAAAGACAAGATCGGCAATCGATCGAATGCGTCCAGTGAAATTGAGTTCCTAAACGCGCATGCATACTTAGTTGGTGAAGAAGGTCGAGGAGTAAAGACAATTATCGATATGGTTGGCCACTGTCGATTGGACTCGATGATTGGTTCGGCTGGTCAGATTCACTTTGGTGTAGCGCAGGCCATTCATCACACAAGGCATCGAGCCGCCTTTGGAACACAATTAATCGAGAAAGATCTAATGCTAAACGTCCTCTCAGACATGGCACTGGAATCTAGCGCTGCAACGCTCCTCTCGATGAGACTTGCACTCGCGGACGACCTAGCCTTGCATAATCCCGAGGAAGCAGCGCTTAGAAGGATCGGGGTTGCGCTAGGAAAGTTCTATGTCTGCAAACGAGAACCAGCCTTGATTGCTGAAGCTCTCGAATGCATTGGTGGAAGTGGGTACGTTGAAGAAGCACCAATCGCTCGGATGTTTCGCGAATCACCGCTCAATGGCATCTGGGAAGGGTCGGGGAACGTGAATGCACTCGACACTTTACGGGCAATGGAAAAAGATGACGCCGCCACCAATGCGCTAATCGACGAATGTAGACCCCAACTAGGAAATGTAGAAACATTCGACGCCGCATTCAACAACCTGCTAAAGATGCTTACAAATGGGGATGACATCCAATGGCGTGCTCGATCAATGGTGGAATACATGGCCAAATTGCTCCAAGGATCAGTCATGTTAGAGTACGCACCGCCGGCAATCGCTGAGCTTTACTGTAACTCCCGACTTTCCCCGACTTACTCTGGCTCAATATTTGGAACATTGGATCGCTTTGATAATCCAAAGAAGTTCATCGACGAATTCTTTCCCGAGGACAATATAATCTATTGAAATACACTACGGCTCCCGTCTTGGCGGTTTCTAATAGTGGTCATGGACCTAGATCTAAATTTGCATATCCTACAGTAAATAATGTTAATTAAGCATAGGAATAACACATATGTGCATTTTCAGGGACTGAACCCAGCGAAGCATCACCTATTCGATTGACACATCAGACGCAAATAAGCACATGAATGGATTTACACAGGCCAGCATAAGACCAGGTACAACTTTAACTAATTGGCCAAAGAGCCTCGTTTTCATCGTTGCCGATCGCAAAATCCTCTTTTTCTAGATAGCCCTCTTAGTCTCTCAATTTCATCCGATGCGCTTTCGAGATAGTTGTCGCGATTGATGCAGATGGTTTCTTCTCACTCTTCTAGCCAACCCGTACTTGAAATAGTCTTTACTTGAGCTTTTTAAATACCCCTTTGAAGAAGGCTCTTTGACTAATTTAACTAATTCACCATTCCACAATTGACATAGCCCTCCGAGGTCTCCTCTCTGGAGTAGACCTCCCCTAGCCATCGGAGTGCTAGGGCCCATCGTTTATCTTTAGTAGTGCAGTGTGATTGTTATCGCATTGTAGGAGATTTACCACCTCTTTGGATTATGCCTCATAAAGAAAGTTCACTCTAGATTCAATAAACCAAATCAGCTTTCTTACCTAGCCAATAGCAATTCCATCAACTGGTTCATTTAGCTTCTTAGTTAGCAGCGAACCATAGATGGCGCCATCGCCAAAGCTAAAGACTCCTCCATCGCTTGCGACTAGCCAGTAGCCCTTGCCATCTGAGGTGGATGTGATGCCTACGATGCCCTACGGATTCAAGTCGTCTATGAGTGTCCCCGCTGCGAGAGTCGCTACATCGTTATTTTAAAGATGCCCAGAATGCAACCTTTTGCGTACCCGTATTGGAACGGGTGGTCTTTGTCCTCATTGTGACGAACCAGTCGCCCACGTCGATCTCGATAACTAACCTTCCATAGTTAAATCCAGAGCTCCATCAAAGTTCCCGTAGGTATTTTGATGTACCCAGCATTTTAAGTCGACAATCACCACAAATGCTTCTGTTGTGATTGTGGATTTGTTTGTTACAAAGTTGGTGGTAGTGAGAGATGTCCTAAATAGTAATGAACCAGCCATATTTTAAAGATTTAATCTAAACAACTAGTTCGCCAGACAGCTCAAATTCCATCAAATATCGTGCTTTTAGGGGTATTGACATCCGTCTCTGCTACGCTAATGCGTACCCAGGAGAACCGATTGGTTCTGCGATAATGGAGTCTCCTTTAAACCCGGGGCGTATCAGAAATCCGCGTACCGAATAAGTCGGCATGTGGGTTCTTTGTTTTTCCGGCGTGCGGCTCGTTTAGAACGAGTTCCCATATCACGCTCCCAAACTTTCTCAAGGTGATCACCGAGAACAAAGAGTGCAATATTGGCAAGCACAGGAAGCAAAATTCCGCCTTATATGAAGTGATTGATTACACGAAGTTGAAGGATATACCTGAATCAATTGCGAAGCGAATCATCTTCATCCGAAATAACTAAAGATCGAAATAGTTCTCGTTAGGTCTGGGCCACTCCCCTAACCTAACGATCTCGCTCTTCAGATATAGCCTAAAAGGAGTTCTACATTGGGTTAGGTGCTATCGCATCCACAGATTCCAGATACTGACGAACCATCAGCAAAACAGCGGCCCCTTCTCCAACGGCCGATGCAATCTGTTTGGTGCTTCCCTTCCGCAAGTCACCAGCTACAAACAAGCCAGGCAGAGAGGTGCCCATAGTTCCGTGACTGTCGACATATCCGACACCATCGGTATCGACCACGTCAGAGATAAACTTGGAATTGGGGGTCAAACCAATAAAGATAAAAGCGGCCGGAGCCTCGATCTCATGCTCGATTTTCTCTTGTTCGTAGCGCACTTGAGTGAGCTTACCATTGGGACCTTTCACGAATTCCTTAACCGTTGCTGACGTGATGACTTCGAACCTCGGATCCTCGCTAATTCGTTCACGTAATATCTTTGACGCAGTAAGTTCTGGACCATTCTGCAGAATAGTGACATGGTCGACAAATTTTAAGAGGTGCAACCCCTCCTCGATCGCAGAATTACCTCCGCCTATAACGATTATATTGGCCGCTCCGGCGTAAAAGGGACCATCACAGGTTGCACAAAAGTGAACACCCGCTCCAATTAAATCCTCTTCGCCTTTTACATCAAGACGTCGATAAGTGGATCCCGTGGCCGCCACCACCGCACTCGCGCGGTAGGTAAGGTCTCGATCTGTAACCACTTCCAAGAAACCCTCGCCAGGTAAAACTGACTTTACCTCCACGCCAGAGAGCATCTCGACACCATATCGTTTAGCATGCTCGACGTAGAGAGCTGACAATTCCGAACCGCCTACCCCTTGAGGAAAACCAGGATAATTATCTATACGCTCAGTAACACCAGCCTGTCCCCCGAAGGCGCCTTTGTCCAAGACGAGAGTGTCTATTCCCTCTCGAGCGCCATAGATAGCTGCGGACAATCCAGCGGGACCCGCTCCAACAATAATCAAGTCGTATGCGGACTTTGTTGCGGTAATCTCAATTCCAAGACGTGATGCCAACTCAGCGTTATCGGGCTCCACCAGATAAGTGTCATCTGGGAAAATGACAACCGGAATAATAAATTTGCCACCATTTCTAGCTTCAACCTCGGCACGTGCCTCGAGGTCGGCCTCCACATCGAGAAATTTATAAGGAATACGTTGATCAGCTAGAAATTGTTTGGCCCGTTTGCAATCGGGGCACCAATTGGCGCCTAAGATTTGAATTTCGCGCTCCATGACGCTCCTCTGGTAGAAAACTAAATTACCAAAAGTCACAAACCCGCAAAGGTAGCCTCTCATTCCACTTCATATATAAATGTTTAAAGAGCTCAAGACGCCATTTACATCTCCGACACAGATCGCAAAAATTCGTAATATGGATCTATCGAGAGGACTTTGATCCGAGAGACGATCTCTCTTTTTGAGAGGTGGCAATTGCACATTTAGACCCAGAGATCAACGAATAAGACAGAGCTCGACTACGGCTTGAAAATTACACAAAGCCTCCTCAAAATGGGAATCACATCATATCCAATCTTTAATCCTCCAAAACAGATATTGATCGAAGCTCAGTTTCAAAAGACTAGCTAGAGAGCCACTGCCGAATCTCCTTAGAATCTTCGCCCAATTTAGGAGGTGAATATCGATAGCTATTTGGAGTCTTAGAAAAAGAGATCGGATTGCGAACAGTAGCAATCTCACCACCATTGTAATCTTGGTTAATCGTTGGATTCAGTCCTACTGATCGAGCAAAGGCGATGCCATCGTCTACAGTATTGATGGGACCCGCTGGCACACCCACGCCGACAAAAATATCGAACCACTCACTCTTGGTCTTGCTCGAAAGGGTCTGATTCAACTTCTCTCGCAGCACGCCCCGGTTACGATTTCTCTCCTCATTAGTCGCAAAGTTGGGATCTTCGGCTAGAAAACCTAAGCCGATAGCGTTCGCGAATCTTTGAAATTGTCCATCATTTCCGATTGCGACGACGATCTTGCCGTCACTGGCGTCAAATGGCTCATATGGATAGAGACTTGGATGGGCATTGCCCATCCGGTTCGGAACCACATGACCAACTGTATAAGCGCTCGTTTGATTCACCATTCCCGAAAGAGCAGAGGCTAAAAGGCTTACCTGGAGGTTCTGACCTTCAGAACTCTTGGATCGCTCAAATAGCGCTGAGACAATTCCCAAAGCGCAGTGAAGGCCTGTAATCACATCAATAACGGCAAATCCAGCCCGCATCGGATCAGAATCCGGATCGCCGGTTAGGCTCATCAATCCCGAAATGGCTTGAACCATAAGATCATAACCTGGGATGCTGGCCCCCAAATCACTTCCAAAACCACTAATCGATGCATAAATTATTTGGGGATTTATCTCCTTGGCCCCTAAATAATCGAGTCCAAACTTGGCCATTGCACCGGAGCGAAAATTCTCAATCATCACATCGCTCCGACGTATCAGTTCCTTTGCGACCGAAACGTCTTGTGGATCCGATAGATCCAGCACTATTGATCTCTTATTTCGATTTATCCCCAGATAATAAGTGGAATCCTCTCCAAAACTCGGAGGTTTCCACGTGCGAGTCTCATCGCCCAACTTGGATTCAACTTTTATTACATCAGCGCCCATATCACCCAATAACATCGTGGCATATGGTCCCGCTAGAACTCGAGAAAAATCTGCAACGACAATTCCCGACAACGGCCCATCACTAATGGCTCCAACCTGGTCTTTATTCACGTAATCTTCCTCCTGGTTATCACGGTCAGCCCAGCCAGCTAAAACCTATGGGAAAATCTAACCTATCGACCAGCCATTCTCAAAGAAAATCCGAATCCATGGAGGCGATCTACTTCAAAGAAGACCACGAGACCTGATAAAAAGGGTTTAATCCAAGAAGTTAAAAGCACGAGCGACTAAAAAGTGGGGGCGTTGTCATTCCAATCGGCGCCTGGTAGCTGGAACTTAACATTGCTTATATTGCTACCGATCACAGCGGAATCCCTCAAGATAATTTCTGGACCTTTCATGGCATAGCCTTCGGCAAATCAAATCTAAATAGATGGCTATAGCTAAAAATGAGCCAACTCCAACATCATCTCAAAGCCATTGTAAGGAATTGGTCCCAACACGAGCTATCTGCAAATCATAAGCGGAGCTCAGCTGCGCAACATCTATTTGACGACGCCAAAACAGAACACGCCATCTCGAACCAATATTCGACCTATGACCTTGTGGCTGTTCGAAATATACCAAAGCTCAGATATCGAGATGGGGCGAGCTTAAAACCGTTAGACCAAGGTTGACAAGTAGCAACTCAATCCACAAAGCCATCTAGTCGCTCTGTCACTCACGAGATCCAATGAGCACATATAAACCTATAGTTAACGCCCACGAACAGCTAGGCTAGCCTTCCAAACATCTTTTCCAATTGAGTGATATCGTATCCGCTCTCTTGAGCTTTAACGGGATCCGAAAGACATGATCTCAATCCTGCAGCTACGAGCTTGAAACCCACTTGGTCTAGGGCCTTGCGAGCTGCCGCGATTTGATTCACGACATCGCTGCAGTCTCTGCCGTCGCTAAGCATCTTCTCAATTCCCAAAATTTGCCCAGAGATCCTGCGAAGGCGTACTTGGAGGTTTTCTATAGTTTCGTCTGGTATTTCAATCACGTTAGACCCATCCATCACATTTCTATATTCAAAATTATATACCCCCAGAGGTATCAAACACACAAAAAATTAAGATAGCAAAGAGATAAATGGCAATCTTCGCAACCACCATGCCACCCGCCAGTTAACAAATGCTTTATTTTCGGGACTGATCAGATCGTCCCAAAGCGCATATAAGAGACTGCGGCGACAAAAGGCCATCGAACCGACACGATCATTCAAAAAATTATTATGTGCTACTCCAGCCAATAAAATTAAGACAAAAAAATGTTATACAAAAGGTAAGACTTATCGCGTTAAGGTATTACAAAAAATCATGGTCTCAATTTCCAGCAATGATCTCAAAACTACTATCAATTAAAAACATATATTAACCCAACAGTGGAATCACATCTCGAAATTTTCTCAAAAGTACCTTAGTGCACTCTCTAATCTAATAATTATTTCAAATCGACAGTTGAAAGAATCTTTCATTTCACCAATCAAACCTCGATGTGGCCACCATAACAGATATAATTCGCTAACATGAATATCAAACGTCCGTCTCACCCTGCCCATGAGGGTGAGCTTTGGCCATAATCATTGCTTCTGCAACCTAGACTCGCACATTTTGAGAGATATTATATTTAATAAAGATCCCATAATTAGCAACTTAATTAAAAAATAATTTCAAATCTAGACATCCAATAAGGATGCGCATCTTGCAAGCTACAAGGGGATTTTCTATCTCAACATAAAATCAATTATTAAAAATTATATGGATTGTTAAATTCATCCACATTTTGAATAATCCAAACCAAGGGCTCTTTGAACCAAAAGCTTCTAGCAATTGAAATTCGCCAAAGAACTTTCGCCCAATTCCGATATGCTCACTTCCCACTCTTAAAGGTAGTAGAAATATCTATAGGGAGATCTTGAGATGATCTTGCGCCAAACTGCCTTGGCACGGTGCACGAGAAAAGATTCGATTGCCCTAAAAATTAACTTTAGAAGCTATACCTAAGGAACGAGACAACCAACAACCATGAAAGATCATTCACCTCTCTACAAAGATGGCAATCCCCAAACCTTTGAGGGGACGGTGAACTATGACCAACTTGATCCAAGAACGCCCGTTATTATTGGAGCCGGACAGAGCTCTGAGCGAATCTCTACCTCCGAATACAAGGCAATGTCACCGATTGATCTTGCAGAAACAGCAGCAAAAGCGGCGATTTTAGATTGCGGCATAAAAAGCGACCGACTGTTCAAAGCTATAGACACAGTAGCAGCTACCCGACAATTTGAAAACTCTAGTCCAAGGGCGTCTGCGCCTCTGGGTCGCTCAAATAACTTTGTAGCATCGGTAGCAAAACGTCTAGGGATAACTCCCAAACGAGCCATTTTGGAAGTTACTGGCGGACAATCTCCCCAAAGTCTAGTAAGCGACTTATGTCAAAAAATCTATGATGGTACGAGCGACATAGCTCTCGCATTCGGCTCCGAAGCAATATCGACCACACGCCATTACAAAGATCTACCGGATAGACCAGACTTCTCTGACCACGCAGATTGCGACCTTGAAGATCGAGGATATGGACTAAATGGCATCGTATCCTTGCATCAATCAAGTCATGGCTTGACAAATGCACCTAGTCAATATGCACTCTTTGAAAATGCCAGAAGGATTCGCATGCATAAGTCAAGGCCAGATTATGCCATTGAAATGGGAACCCTCTTCGAACCCTTTACCAAAATCGCTGCACAAAACTCGCACTCTAGTGCGCCTAAGGTTCGAAGCGCACGCGAGCTTACGACGCCCTCTGACAGTAATCGCATGATATGCGAACCCTATACCCGCTATCTAATAGCTCGAGACCAAGTAAACCAAGGAGCTGCTTTGGTAATAACGTCGATCCAAACCGCGCTACAACTAGGAGTTCCAATCGATAAGATGGTCTTTCTCCATGGCCGCTGTGATGTAGCGGAACGACCTCTAATTGAGCGAGACGACCTGTCAAAGAGCCCAGCTGCGGTGTTGGCATCTAAAGCTGCGCTAGAAATGGCCGGCATAGGAGTCGATCGAGTCAACTTTTTCGACCTCTATAGTTGCTTTCCGATTGCCGTCTTTAATATATGTGACGGACTCGGAATCCAGAGAGATGACCCTCGCGACCTGACTATCTCCGGCGGTCTCCCATTTTTTGGAGGACCCGGTAACGACTACTCAATGCATGCAATCATCCAGGCGACAGAGCGACTCCGCCAACATCCAGGCAGTTATGCATTTATAGGAGCCAATGGAGGCATGCTCTCGAAATATTCAGTTGGAATCTACTCTAACTCCCCGTGTCCGTGGCGGGCTGACAATATGAGCAGCCGGATCCAACAAGAAGTCAATCAATGGCCATCGCCCGGTTTTACATTTTCACCAGAGGGCAAAGCCACCATAGAGACTTATACAATCAAGTACTCCAAATCAGGCAAGTTCGCAATAGTTGTGGGGAGATTAATCTCCAACAACAAGCGATTCTTTGCGAGAACCCAAGATGGCGACGAAGCGACACTCCAAGCGTTGGAGAAAGATGACCTTGCGACCTTCCAAATCGAAGTAAAATCCTATGGCTTTGGAAACCGATTTTCCCTAGACAAAGCCACGCAGGCTATCAAGGACGAAGCCGATTACCTTGAAATAAAAGAGCCCTATGAGTTTATCAAGGTCCAAAGATACGGCCACAGCCTAGAGATCACGATAGATCGCCAAAGCGAATACAATGCCTTGAACACCAAGGCACATTGCGAACTGGACTCAATCTTCGATAACTTTTTCAATGATTCGCAATTATGGGTTGCGATTCTTGCTGGCGCTGGGGATGTGGCTTTCTCGAGTGGAAACGATTTTGGAATGACGATCTTTGGAAGAGATGTATGGATCCCAAAAAACGGACTAGCAGGTTTGAGTCAAAGAAAAGTTATCAACAAGCCGGTCATAGCCGCAGTAAACAGACTCGCGATGGGCGCAGGATTTGAGATAGCACTAGCTTGTCACATGATCGTTGCCGACGACAATGCGCAATTCGGCTTCAACGAATCGAGAACGGGGCTCGTTCCAGGCGCTTTTGGGATGACAAAAATCGAAAGGACAATTTCACCACAGCTAGCTAACGAATTGATCCTAACAGCAAAGCGACTGAGCGCTAGCGAAGCTTTCAACTTGGGTATTGTCAACCAGATCACTGAAAGCGGGAAGGCTTTAGATGGTGCGCGGGAGTTAGCCAAAAAAGTTATCGCAGCTTCGCCCACATCAATTCGACTCTCTCTTGAGATCCTTGAGAAATCTCGAGAAAATGGCAGTCGCCTCGACCTCGTCAAACATCAAGCTCAGGCATTGGATCAACTCATCGCCTCCGACGACCTCCAAGAAGGATTGGCTTCATTATTGGAAAATCGGCCTCCCATGTGGAAAAATCACTAATTCGCCAAAGCGACCCTTGATCGCCCTCCTAGATCATCACATCAACTCAGCCGAAATGATCATAAAAAGACAAGTATTCCTAAACCCAGCGGTGCAAGACATAATCTTATTGAAAGGATATTAATGCGAAACTATACACTCCATCCTCAAGTCAGCTGCAGATTCGAACACCTTATTGGCCGCACATCTATGTTGACCGTTGCCATGACAACGGATGGAAACTTCATCAACCAACCAGAGATTCAAACCGATCAAAGTTAGGGACAATGCTTTCGGGCAAGAGACAAGTGCACCAGGATCCCTAAGACCTAAGGGGATTTCCGATTTCGAAGCCAACTTGACAATTGGCCCTGTTTTCCAATAAGACCCAAAAGCATCTAAGCCATAACGGCTTAGGACAACACTTTAAATGACGACAGCCAAGCCGACAGATCAAGGATCAAATTGACGAAGCTCAGCTAAGGTCATCTCCGTCCAAAGAAAGCAAACTCCGTCAAAGAAGTGTGCTAGATACCCTATAACGCCCACGCGCAAACAGGATCTCTGAGACCTTCCCGTAAAAGAAGTACCAGAGGATCAAGCTATATATTTACAACTCAAAAATCACCGCTGACCACACGCGCAGAGATCATGCCAAAATTCCAGACGGAAATATCCTGCCTTGCATTTGCGCAAACGATCCAGCTAAGGTTAAATGGCGGCCAGTGCTTAAATACTACTATCATCGACCAATCAAATAACACAAGGCCAAGGTCGACTATCTTTCTGAATAAAAAGATAAATCAGGGTTGTTATTCAGTTTTAGCCGAAGCCTCATCTAACCCCTAATGCCTATCTTTTGCAAGCAATCCAATTCAATCACTCAAGCTTTACGCCAGTGGCAAATGTCAGTTATCGCAGTGGACTTTGACCCAAGAGAAGTCAAGAATCTACAATCAACGATACCTCAATCTACTCAAAAGCACTACCATGAATAGGTGGGGTGGGTCAAAAATAGTTGATGGCAACACCCCACTGATTAATCCATAAGATTCCTGGCAGAAGC